>JBEKWH010000011.1:0-125739 GCA_049513255.1 Solirubrobacteraceae bacterium | reverse complement strand
GGTACGTTCAACGACAACTCGTATGATGATGGTTGTGGCTATGGGGTTGGTGGCGATCAGTACACGATCTACAGCACTGGTGGCGCGCAGCCGAGCATCGTGAACACGGGAACGTTCGTGGCCAACGCGGGCACGGGTGGAGTGCTTGTGATCGCCGTTCCCTTCTCGAACCAGGGCGCGCTGGAAGCGCACGGCGGCACGCTGCGTCTTGCGGCCGGCGGCATACCGGAAGCGGTCGCGGTGGGGGTCTGGACTGCGCCGAGCGGGGCGAGCATCGCGTTGACGGGCGGGCTCTTCTTGATCGGCGAAGAAGTCAACCTCGCCGACGTGCAGATCGCAGGTGCGACCGTCGAACGCAAGCCCGTTTCAGGGCCGCCACGCGGGTATCTCTACGCCCTGCCATACGCGGCGCAGACGGTGACCGTCGCGGGCTATGGCGGCAGCGTCGGATCGGGTTTCTCGAGCGCCGCCATCGAAGCGGCGCCCGTCGGCGGCGAAGAATGGGAAACGATCTGCGCTGGTCTGACGCCGAGTCTGGTGGGTGAATACAGCTGCGCGTGGGTTACGAACTCGGGTTCATATCCAGATGGCCACTACAAGGTGCGCGCGCAGCTCAGCGACAGCGAAACGCCTCCCGCTAGCGCGCCGACGCCAGCCATCACCGTGGTCCTCGACAACACGCCGCCGACGGGAAGCGTCGCAGCCAGCACCTACCTGCGCGGTGCCGAAGCCGCGGTCGCGGGAACGGCCGAAGACGGCGGCTCGGGTGTCGCCTCGTGGCAGCTCGAGATCTCACGCTCGGGCAAAGACGAATGGAGCGACGCGTGCCCGGCTCAGACGAAACCGACGTCGGGGTCAACGTACCGCTGCGCCGTCAACACCACCGCGTATGCCGGCGGCTCCTATGAACTGCGCGCGAGCATCACGGACAACGCCGGCAACGAGTACACCACGAGCGCCACCACCACGACCATCGACAACACGCCTCCATCGGGAACGCTCAACCGCGTGAGCGAAACCGAATACGCCCGGGGCACCGTCAGCCTCAGCGGCACCGCCAGCGCCCCGCTGGCCGGCGTCGCGAGCTGGACGCCGCAGATCATGCCGGCCAGTGGCGGCGCGTGGACGAACGCCTGCTCCCCCCAGACGACGCCGCTCTCTGGCTCGACGTACGGCTGCGAGCCGAACACGGCGGGCCTGACGGACGGCGAATACACCGTGCGTGCCCAGGTGCTCGACAACGCGGGCAACGTCTACGACACGACGACGCAGAACGTCACGATCGACAACACCGCGCCGACCGGCAGCCTCGAGTTGCTGCCACGCACCGTCGAAGGCCTGGTCGAAGTGAAGGGCTCGGCGCACGACGCGCTCTCCGGCGTCGCCAGCTGGCAACTCGAAATCGAGGCCACGGGGAGCGGCACCTGGCGCGACGCCTGCATGGCCGAGACGATGCCGAGCGAAGAAACGACGTACAGCTGCGCGATCGACACGACGGCGCTGACCGACGGCTCCTACCAGCTGCACGCGGTGATCAGCGACCGCGCGGGTAACACCTACACCACGAGGCCGATCAGCACCCGCGTCGACAACCACGACGACGCAGAAGAATCCGAATCAGGGTGCAGCGATGACTGGACCGGCGAAGCGGGCGACGGTGCTTGGCAGAGCGCCCGCAACTGGTCCACGGGCACCGTCCCAGGCGCCCACGACCGCGCCTGCATACCCAGCGGAGCCACCGTGCACATAGCCGGTGGGACGAACGAAGTGGCCTCGCTCGGCAACCGCGGCGAACTCGTCATCAGCGGCGGCAGCCTCGACCTCGCCGAAGCCGCGACCGTGTCGGAAGTCGCGTCTCTGACCCAGAGCGGCGGCAGCATCGGCGGCCCCGCCGTGCTTGAGGTCACCGGATCGCTCACGTGGACCGGCGGAACGATGGAAGGCGCGAGCGCGACGATCCTCGCGCGCGGCACGACGTCCTCGATCAAAGGCGGGACGCTCGCGGACCGCGAACTCATAAACGAAGGGACGCTCACGCTCGAAGGCGCGCTCGGGTCTGGTTGGGGAGCCCCGGGCCTACTCGTCAACACGGGCACGCTGCAGAAGGCGGAAGGTGCTGGCGACGTAGACGTCAGCGCAGGCTTCGACAACGAAGGAGCCGTCGCGGCAAGCTCTGGGACGTTCGAATTCACGGGCGGCGGGGGACCGGCGGCCCACTCCGCCAGCTGGTCCGCCGCCAGTGGCGCGACGATCGTCTTCGGCGGGTTCAGAGAATTCCACCTCGCGTCGAGCACGTTCTCCGGAGCGATCCGCATCTCCGAAGGAGCCCGCGTCGACATCCCGCAGATCGCGGGCGCCGACGCCGAAGTGACCGTCACCGCCGATCCGTACTACGAACGCACAGGCGGGACCCTGAACGTGGAAGGGCCGGCCATCTCCACGATCGGCACCCTGAACGTCATCGGGACCCGCGCCCCCGAACTGATCAACAGCGCAGCCCTCGACGGGGCCGGGCAAGTCGATGTGACGAAATCCTTCACCGGCGGGACCTTCGCCTATCTGGAGGGCTCAGGCAAGACGGTGATTGAGCCCGGCGCGACCGCGACCGTGTCTTCGTCCCTCGGCCTCGAGGAAGAGCACGAGCTCGAAAACGCTGGAACCCTGACCGTGGAAAACGAAGCGACGATCTTCGGCGGCCCGGGGACGCTCATCAACACGGGGACGCTCGAGAAGACCAATGGCGCCGGGACCGCGACGATATCCTCGACGATCGAGAACGAAGGGCTCGTGAGCGTGACGGCTGGCACGCTCGAACTCACGGGCGGCGGAAGCTCGCAAGAACACCACGTCGGCTCGTGGTCGGCAGCGGCGGGCGCCAAGATCTTCTTCGACTCGACCGACGCGTTCGCGCTGGGCGCGTCCGCAAACCTATCGGGGTCGATAGAAATAACGCACGGGCCCGTGCAGGCTGGGACGATCCACGGGTCCTCCGCCGCTGTCACAGTCAATGGCGAAGCCTACCGGGAGCAGGGGATCCTCGAAGTGAAAGACGAAACGTCGACGCTCGACGCGCTCACGCTGAACGGTGGGGTGCTGAAGGGCGGGGGTACGCTAGACGTCGCCAATTCCTTCGTGGGCGAGAACTATGGGACGATCGCGGGCGACGGTGTGCTCGAACTCCAGTCCGGTGACAGCGCCAGCATATCGGCCATCATGAATCTGGAAGAAGCGACGTTGGAGAACGCAGGCACCCTCACGATCGGACCGCATGACTCGATCGATGGAAGCGACGCCGGGCGTATCGTGAACAGCGGGACCCTGAACCTCAACGCCGACAGTCCGGTCGGCGACGACTACGGGCTCTTGGGGCAGGCGACGTTGGTGAACACGGGGCTCGTCCAGAAGACCGAAGGCAGCACCCCCGCGCTCGTCAGCTTCCATATCGACAACGATGGCACGATCGACGCGGAGAGTGGCACGCTCGAGTTCGCCGATGGCGGAGAATCAGCGGAATTCGCCTCCGACACATGGACCGCGGCACCGGGTGCAGAGATCGAACTGGACGGCATCTCGACCGGCGTCAGCTACTCGCTCGGCGCGACCGCCACCATCACCGGCGACATGTATCTTGATGACAACGTCACGGCCGGCACGATCAAGGGCAGCGGCGCAAGCCTCGCGACATTGCACAGCATCCTCACGCTTACCGGCATGACGCCCAGCGAACTAGGCTCGCTGACGTTCCTGCAGGCAGAACCCGATTATTGGTTCCCGCAGGTGCAGCAGGTAGCGGTCGCGGGCGAACTCGACATCCTGCACACGCTGAACTGGACAAGCTGGAACGCCATCACGGAGGGACCCGGCGCGATCGTCACCGAGCCGGGATCGACGACGTCATTCGACGCCGGCAACGTCCAGTTCGGCGGAGGCGAGTTCATCAACGAAGGGACAGCCACATGGGAGACGGGCGGCATCTACGTTTGGCAAGATAGCGGTACGTTCTTTGTGAACTACGGGACCTTCCAGGCCAATGCCCAGGGCTTCGAACCACTCATACGAGGCTGCCAGCGGGAGGCCGAAGACATAACCCAGTGTCCTGTGTTTGAAAATGACGGGCTCTTCACTGCGGATCTACCGCACGAAGCGGATGGGGACGCGCCCGTGTGGCCGCACGACGCGTGGGACGTCGACATCCGAAATTACGGCCTCCTCGAAGTACCCTACACGCGGGAAAAAGAATGCCCGGGCCTGCCGCCGTATGGGTGGAGCAGCGAAGCGTGCGTGGCTGAAGCGCAGCATGTCAGGGAAACGTTTAGCGGCCTTCTGCTGAAAGAAGGGGCGGAAGTCAAAGAACCGGCGTGGAACGTCGTGCCTCCGACGGTCCAGGGTTTCGCCGAAGAAGGCGAAACGTTGGCAGCGACGACGGGGACTTGGCGGGTGCCTCGCATTACATCGTTCTCCTATCAGTGGCAGCGGTGCGCCGCCGAAGAAGAAATCACTTCGGAAGAAGAATGGTTGACCGAACCGCCACCCCGAGAATGCAGCAATGTGCCGGGAGCCACCGGGTCAACCTATGCGGTGACCTCAGGAGATGAGGGCTACCGGCTGCGTGCCGTCGTCGCCGCACACACAAGGGTAAGAAGCGAGGCAGTGGACTCGGAAGCGACGAATGCGGTTGCTCCATACGAACTCTTTGGCGAAGAAGGAGGTGAAGAAGAAGCCGCCGAAACGTCGGAATCGGAAGAAGGAGAAGGGCTGGCTGCAGAAGAAGAATTCATACCGGAAGAAGCCCATGGCGACGCGTCGATGCTCACGCTACCCGCATTTTCGCCCGGAGTATCCGCTCCGGACGACTTGGGCCCGCTCGAACCGAGCGGCTATATCCATTACACTCCGGCTAAAGCGAGGTATAGGAAAGTCGCCCTGAGTTCTGTGGATAACAAGCCGCTGGGTGAATGGCGAAACGAAGCAAAGTTCACACCAAAGATTACGCCGGCCGAATTGTCATGGTTGTTTGTGTTGTCACCGGAGGTGCAAACTGAGGCGATCGGCCCCGTGACCGAGATCGCGACTACATACAAGATGCCGTCGAAAAAAGTGTTCAGGTTCGGCAGCGACTTTCATGCAGCCCTGCCGGCGGACTATTACTTCCACTCGAGAATCCACGTCTATCTCGGGCAGGAGTATCAGCTAGAGATCAAGTTCAGCTACCTTTGCCTGAAAGATGGCGTGGAGGGTGATTGTGTCCAGATTGCGAAGCAAAACTTCAAAGTCGATACGTAGATCGCCGACGGGATGTCTAGTCGCGGCGAATGGTGCCGAGCTTGCGGCGTGGAGCCAGTGGTAGAGTTGGGACATGGACGACGAGCGGCATGAGGGAACGGCGGCATGGGGATCCTTCACGGCACGGACAGGGGCCGGCGACGCGCGCAAA
Source organism: Solirubrobacteraceae bacterium (assembly GCA_049513255.1). Classification (GTDB taxonomy): domain Bacteria; phylum Actinomycetota; class Thermoleophilia; order Solirubrobacterales; family Solirubrobacteraceae; genus Palsa-744. Next base: position 120,305 of record JBEKWH010000011.1, on the reverse strand, counting down.
GACTTTGCTATGTCGGCGGCAGAGCCTATGCCGGATGCGGTCGCTCGCGCAGCGCAGTACGTGGTCGCCGACATTCAGGTAGGGGAGCCGCTCCCCATTACTCTGTCGTATTTCACATGTGCTGAGGATGGGAGGCTCGGTACTGTCGTCGTTCGACTCGGCGAGGACATGTACGGCTTCGGAGTAGATAGTACGGCACCGTCAGGAGAGCTGATGTTCATCGTCGCGGAGGGTATACAAGAGCACCTCTCAGAGACCGCGTTGGCCTGGGGACTAGCACGGCCGGTCTGCCCGGGCCACAGACATCCCGCGTCGCCCGACGTGCAGGACGGTGTCGCGTATTGGGTATGTCCGCAGGAAGGACGCCGCCTCACGGAGATTGGTGAGCTTCAGGCGGGCAACGGTGATCCGCCCGCCCCGCATTGAACCCATTCCGATCGTCTCCGGTAGGGGGCGGTCAAGTCTTGTGTCGCAGAGTACGCGCTTAACGCAAAGCATCCATCGCCGCGCCCACGCCCCCCGGGCACTCCACCCCCGCCTGCCTCAACCCCAGCTCCACCGCCCCCAGCACCCCGATCAGCATCGCGTCGTTGAAGTCGCCGAGGTGCCCGATCCGGAACACGCTCCCCGCCAGCGGCCCGAGGCCGCCGCCGAGCGAGACGCCGTAGCGCTCGCGGATCGCGCGTCGCACATCGCGCTCATCGAAAGCGGCGGGCAGCCGCACCGCGGTGAGCCCTGGGTGGTACCGGTCCGGGGCCGTGCACACGGTCTCAAGCCCCCACGCGGCGACCGCCGCGCGCGTCGCCGCGGCGTGGCGCTGATGCCGCGCGAGCACCGCCGTCATGCTCTCCTCTTCGAGCATCGCCAGCGCCTCGAGCAGGCCGAACATCAGGTTCGTCGGCGGCGTCGCCGGGAACATGCCGGCCTCGTTGGCTGCGATCACAGCGCCCCAATCCCAGTAGGAGCGCGCCGACTCGCATTCCCGCGACGCTTTCAACGCCCGCTCGCTGACCGCGTTGAACGCGAGCCCCGGCGGCAGCAGCAGTCCCTTCTGCGACGCGCCGACGGCGACGTCGACGCCCCACTCATCGTGCAGGTACCCGCTCGCCCCGAGCGAGGAGACGATGTCGACGAGCAGCAGGCACGGGTGTCCGGCCGCGTCGATCGCCGCGCGACACGCCGGCAGATCGGCGATCACGCCGGTCGAGGTCTCCCCGTGCACGATCAGCGTCGCGGCGAACGTGTGTGACGGATCGGCGCTCAGGATCGACTCCACCACCGCCGGATCGACGCCTCGGCCCCAGTCGCCGGCCACCAGCTCCACGTCGAACCCGAGCCGGGTGGCCACCTCCGACCACGTACGCGCGAAGTGACCGGTGTCGAACGCGAGCACCCGTGCCCCCGGCGCGAGCGTGTTGACCAGGGCGGCCTCCCAGCCGCCCGTGCCCGAGCCCGCGAACATCACCACGTGCTGGCTCGTCGCGAGCAGGCTGCGCAGCCCCTTTTGAATCGTGTGTGTCAGCTCCGCGAAGGCCGGGCCGCGATGGTCGATCGTCGGCGCGCTGATCGCGCGCAGCACGCGGCCGGGGACGTTCGTCGGGCCCGGTGTCTGCAGGAACTGAAAGCCGGGCACGTGCCCATTCTCCGCGCTCGAGGCCGGCCTGCGATACATACGCAAGTCGAATCATCGGTGCGGTTCTTCATCCAACTGCACCATCAGACGGAACGTCGGAGCCTATAGATTGCGCATCGCAGAATGTGTCCGGAACGAGAAGCGATATAGGTTGAGACGGTGTCCGGCGAGGAAACCCCCGTCAGGTCGGTCCAGCGCGCGCTCGAGCTGCTCAGCGTGATCGCGCAGGGAGAGGAGCTCTCGCTCGCCAAGCTCGCCGGCGCGACAGCGCTCGCGCCCAGCACCGCCCATCGCCTGCTCAACACGATGCTCGACCTCGGCTTCGTGCGACAGGACGAGGAGTCCCGCAGATACGGGCCGGGACACCGGCTGCTCGGCCTCGTCTCCGCGGCCGAGCAGCGCCTGGCCGCTCTGCGCGCCGCTGCGCTGCCGCACATGACCGAGCTCGCGAGCGCCTGCGGCGAGACCGCGCATCTGACGATTCTCGACGGCTCGCAGGTGGTCTTCATCGAGCAGGTGCTCGGCAGCGGCACGATCAGGGTCGAGGTGAAGGTCGGCTCGCGCATGGACGCGCACGTGACCGCCGCCGGCAAGGCTCTGCTCGCGTGGCAGCCGGACGCCTATCTCGAGCCGCTGTTCGCCGCGGGCCTCAGGCGCTTCACTCCGAGCACCCTCACCGACCCCGAGGCCCTGCGTCAGGATCTGGCCGGCGTGCGTGCGCACGGGTGGGCGAGCGAGCTCGAGGAGCACGAGCTGGGCGCCGGATGCGTCGCCGCGCCGATCATGCCCGCCGCCGGCACGCCGATCGCGTCGCTGAGCGTGTCCGGGCCGACCTCGCGCCTGCGACCCGACGAGTTCGCGGCGCTCGGCCAGCAGATCCGCGTGGCCGCCGACCGCGTGGCCGACTCGCTCGCCTCCTCAGGCTGACACGGGTGTGGGCGGGCGGCGCAGCCCGAAGCCGGTAGCCGACTCGAACGCCTGGGCCAGGCGCAGCAGGTTGCGCTCGTCGCGGTAGCGCCCCACTATCTGCAGCCCGACCGGCAGGCCGCCCGCGGTGAAGCCGCCGGGCACCCCGATCGCCGGGTGCGCGGTCACGGTGATACGACTGCACGTGCGCTGCCACGCAACGTAGTGCTCCATCGGCTCGCCTTCGATCTCGCGCACCCAATCGACCTCCACCGGGAACGGCAGCACCTGCGACACGGGCAGGACCAGCGCGTCGAAGCGCTCGAAGAACTCCAGCGCCCGCGCGACGATCGCGCTGCGCGCGCTCACGGCCGCGGCGATGCGCTGCGGCGTCAGCTCCAGGCCCTGCTGGATGTTCCACACGACGGTGTCCTTCAGCAGCTCCCGGTGCTCGATCAGCTTCTGGTGGTGTGCGACCACGAAGCCGAGCGCGCGCAGCACGTCGAACGCCTCATCCGCGGCCGACAGATCCGGCTCGGCATCCTCGACCACGCAGCCGAGGTCTTCGAACACGGCGCGTTGGCGCCCCAGCACCTGCAGGACCTCCGCCTCGACGGGCAACCCGCCCAGGTTCGTGCTCCAGGCCACCCGCAAGCCCTTCACGTCCTGCCCGAGCGCGTCGCGAAACGAGCGCCCGGGGTCACCGTCGCCGGCCCCATCGCCGAGCGTCAGCGGATAGCGCGGGTCTGTCCCCGCGACGACGTCCATGGCCAGGGCCACGTCCTCCACGCAGCGCCCCATCGGCCCGGACACCGACATCGGGTCCCAGAGGTCGCTGCTGGGGAGCGTGCTGACCCGCCCCGGTGACGGGCGCAGGCCGACCACGTTGCAGAACGAGGCGGGATTGCGCAGGCTGCCGCCGAGATCCGTGCCGTCCGCGAGCGCCAGCATGCCGCTTGCCAGCGCGCTCGCCGCGCCGCCGCTGCTGCCTCCGGCCGAGCGCGTCGGGTCGTAGGGGTTGCGAGTGACGCCGAACACCGCGTTGAACGTGTGCGACCCCGCCCCGAACTCCGGCGTGTTGGTCTTGCCCACCACGATCGCGCCGGCGTGCCTCAGCAGCGTGACGATCGCCGCGTCCTTCACCGGCACGTGCTCGCGGAAGATCGGCGATCCGTAGGTCGTGCGCATCCCCGCCGTGTCGACCAGATCCTTGATCCCGATCGGCAGCCCGTGCAGCAGGCCCACGTTCGCGGCGTCGGCGGCGCGCGCGCGGTCGGCGAGCTTGGCCTGCTCGATCGCCTCATCGGCCGCGAGCGTCACGATCGCGTTCAGCGCCGGGTTGACCTCCGCGATGCGCTCCAGGTGGGCGCTGACGACCTCAACGCTCGACAGCTCGCCCGAGCGCATCAGCTCGAGCAGCTCGCCCGCGCTCAGGAGACAGAGCTCCGCGGCCAGCGACGGCCCGGACATCACGCGTTCAGCAGCGTGCGGTCGACGGCCGCCCGCACCGTGGACCAGTCGTTCACGACCTGGCTCACTTCCAGATCGCCGCAGAGCGTCAGCAGCACGTAGGCCTCGTCGGCGCTGAGGCTGGTCGCTGACTCGAGCGCCTGCACCATGTCGGCGACCGCCAGCGCGCAGGCGCGCTCGAGCGTGTCGGCGGAGGCGAGCGTCATGAACCGCTCCGCCGTGAGCACGCGCGGGCGGGCGAGCGTGAGGCCCTTGATCGTCTCCACCCGGATCGTCACCTCCGCGTCCGTCTCGGGCGGCGCTCCCGTCATCTCGCCGTCGCCCTGCAGCGCGTGGCAATCGCCCAGCACGAGCCCCGCGCCGCGCTCGAATACCGGCAGCATCACGGTCGAGCCGGGGGCGATGTGCTTGGTGTCGAGGTTGCCGCCGTGGTCGCCGACGGACGTGCTCGGAGTGATCCCCGCTGCGGGCGAGACGGCGATGCAGCCGACCATCGGCTTGATCGGCAGCGACAGGGAGCCGACCAGCAGCTTTCCATCGCGCACCTCCAGGATGTCCACCGGCAGCGGTCCCCAATCGAGCGCGCTGCAGCCCCTGATCGGCCCGATCACGGGATCGCCGACCAGCTCGATGCGCTCGATGTGCACCGCCAACGCGTCGCCGACCTCGGCGCCCTCGACGTAGATGGGGCCAGTCAGCGGATCGGCGCGGTCGGGCTCCGGGCCCGATACCTCGACTCCCTGGACGAGCTCGGCGTCGCCGAACGCGGTGCGCGTCTCAACGAGGATCGTCTCGCCGGACTGCACGCTCGCCACCGCGGGCCTGCCCGGCTCGTAGGTGTACAGCAGCTCGGTCTTGGGGATGCGCTGCATCTGCTCCTCCGTCATGTGAGCTCCAGGTAGCGCTTTGCGATCTTGCACACATATGTGAAGTGCGGGTTGACCATCTGCGTGCAGCGCGCCTGCGCGACCTGCCCCAGCAGCAGCACGGCGTCTGCGAGCGAGTAGCCGAAGTCCTCGGCGAGCCACGATGCGAGCTCCCTGACGGCCAGGCGGAAGGCGTCCTCGAGTGGCCGCGCGCACGCGACCACGCCGATGTGCTCGCCGTCTTCGAAGCGCGGCCAGCGCATGCTCGCCGGCCGCGGCGCGATGTCCACCCGGATCGTCACCCGTGAGCGGATCTCGATCGCGCCGAACCCCGACAGCTCGCCGTCGCCCTGCACGGCGTGGCAGTCGCCCACGTACAGCAGCGCGCCCTCGACGGCGACCGGCAGGAACACGCGCGTGCCGGGCGCGAGCTCCTGCACGTCGAGGTTGCCGCCGTGCGGGCCGCAGTCCATCGTCGAGATCGCCTCCAACGCCGGAGCCGTGCCGAGCACGCCGACCATCGGGCTGATCGGTATCCGCGTGCGCTCGTCCCAGATCACGTGGCCGTCGCGCACGTCGACGACGCGGTGCGCGGCGCCGCCGGCGAAAGTCGGCCCCGCTTCGGCAAACGGCCACAGCCCCGGCGCGAGCGCGGTGAAGCCCGGGGGTATGAGCTCCATCGCCTCGATGTCGCACACGAGCGCGTGCCCGACGTCTGCGCCGCGAACGTAGATCGGCCCGGTCGCGCCGTTGAGGAACGGCGCGACCGCCATCGAGATGTCGAACTCGTCGCCCAGATCTTTGAGGTGGTCGCCGATGTTCAGCTCGGTCTCCACCAGCAGCCGCTCGCCCGGGTCGACATGCGCCGTCGGGGGATGGGTCGGGGCGAGGGTGTAGTTCACCTCGCCCTTCTCGAGCAGCATCGGCGGCGAAAGCTCGGCTTGCGCGGCGGTCGTGTGGTGCATGTCGGTCACGGTGGCGCCCATTCTCAGCTCCAGCCTGTGGCGCACGATACGGACGCGCGTCGAAAGTTGAAAAGAAGAGTTCGGCCAGAGGTCCAGTCAGCGGGATGCAGAGCATATGTCTTTCCGTCTCGCGGGATGACGCGTGCGAGATCTAGCCAACTGGAGCCGAACCGGCCGAGAACATCCCGCTCCACGGAATCCATTCCGGCGCTGATTCCGATTTTTGTGCATCTGGCCAGACGCGCGAGCTAGATGCTGGCCACGGGTCGCTAACGCAAGCGGGGGCGGCGCCCGGATGATGATCGTCCGTGTACTCAAACGACACACCCAGGAGGTGGCTGCTGGCTGTCGCGCTCGGCGTCGCAGCGCTGCTGAGCGCCTGCGGCAGCACCGCCACCAACTCGGCGTCCAGCGGCTCGCTCGCGCTGACGACATACACGCCCGCCGCCAAGGGCGAACTGGCAAACGTCGTCTGGGATCTCCCGCTCGGGGAACCGGTCCCGCTCGATCCCACGAAGGACTGGAACCCACCGGAAAACGAGGTGCTCGCGCAGATGTGCGACAGCCTCCTGCGGATCAACGCCGCGATGCAGATTGTCCCCGATCTCGCGGAGTCCTACAGCCACCCGACGCCGCTGACGTGGGTCTACAACATCCGCCCCGGGGTGAAGTTCTGGGACGGCAAGCCGCTGACCGCCAAAGACGTCGTCTACAGCCTCGAGCGCCAGATCGACCCCGCGGACGCCTCCGTCTACCTCGAACCGATGGGTGTGATGATCGCGAGCGTCAAGCAGACGGGGCCGTTGCAGGTGACCCTCACAACGCACGTGCCCAACGTCCTCGTCAACGAGATGATGGCGACGGGCATGGGCGTCGTGACCGAGGAAGCGTTCACCAAGGCAGCCGGCGGCAGCTACGGGACGGCGCAGCACGGCGTCATGTGCACCGGGCCATTCGAGTTCAAGAGCTGGACGCCCGGACAGCAGCTGGTGATGGTGCGCAACCCGGACTACTGGGACAAGGCCCTGGAGCCGAAGGTCGCGAGCGTGACGTTCAAGTGGGTCACCGACTCCAGCACGCTCACCGATGCCCTGCTGACCGGCGAAATCGACGGCACCTACGAAGCTCCGGGTAGCTCGGTCAGCGAGCTTCGCAACACCTCCGCCGGCCACCTGTACGTCGGCCCGGCGACGGATCTCGCCGGACTCGTGGCGATCGGAGGAAACACCACCCAGGAGACGCACCTGCTCGCGGCGCTGTCGCTCGCGATCGATCGTTCGGCGCTCGCGAAGATCGGCTACAGCGGCGCCGCCTCGCCGATCTTCTCCTCCTCAGTGTTCCCGATTCACTACCCCGAAGCGGCTCCGGTCTATGAGGCGTACAACGAAGAACTGAAGAAAGAGTTCGGGGAACACAAGGCGAACGTGGCGGAAGCACGGCGCCTGGTCGCCCAAGTCGGGAAGATGACCCAACCCCTGACGATGGTGTACACGGCCGGAATCACCACCGAGTCGACGATCGCCACCGCGATCGTCGCGGAGGCCGAAAGCGTGGGCATCCCGATGCAGGCGGTGCCGCTGCAGCCGGCGGCCGTCACCAACCTCTACCTCTCGCCGGCGGCCCGGGAGAAGTACGATCTGCTGCTCAGCTTCCAGCTGTGGACGGACATGACCGACCCGCTGGAGGCGATGGCGGTCAACACGCTGCCGGGGCCGACCAACCTGAGCCAGTGGACGCTTCCGCCGGAAGCGCTGAAGGAGTTCAACGAAGCCAACGCCACGACCGACGCCACGAAGCGCGCCGAACTGACGGTGGCGGTCGACAAGGTCGTGGTGAAGTCGGCGCGCTACATCCCGCTGCTCTACACCCCCGAGCGCATGTTCCTCGGCAAGCGCGTCACGGGACCGTCCGCCAGCTGGCCGTACGCATTCCACTATCCCTGGACCGCCGAACTGGGCGCGGCCGGGTAGCTCGCGACCGCGGCGCGGTGTGAGGGGCAAGTGACGAGATTCATCCTCCGCCGCCTCGTGCACGGCCTCGTGGCGATGCTCGTCGCGAGCGTCGTGATCTTCGGCTCGCTGTTCCTCGCGCCGGGCAGCCCGGTCACGGCGCTGACCGCGGGCCGCCCCGTTAATACTCACACACGCGAGCTGCTCGAAAAGCGCTATGACCTGAACGCGCCGTTCGTCGTGCAGTACGCCGACTGGCTCGGGCGCGCGGTGAGGGGCGACTTCGGCACCTCCTACGTCGAGAGCGAGAGCGTCAGTGCCGTGATGGCGCCGCGGATCGACACGACGCTGATCCTCGTGTGCATGTGCTCGCTGGTGATCGTCGTCGCCGGCACGCTCTCCGGCGCGATCGCGGCGCTGAAGCGCGGGTTCCTGGGGACGGCGATGGTCGTCGCGGAGGCGATCGGCCTCGGGATCCCGACGTTCGTCGCCTCGCTGCTGCTGATCGCCGTCTTCAGCGTGCAGCTGGGCTGGTTCCCTGTGTACGGCTCGGGCGCGGGGTTCATCGACGAGCTGTGGCACCTCACCCTGCCCGCGATCGCGCTCGCGCTCTCCTCGGTCGCCTACATCGGGCGCCTCACCCAGGCCTCAGTCGAGGGCGAGCTCGAGAAGGAGCACGTCACGACCGCGACCGTCAGGGGCCTGCCCCGCGGGCGCGTGATCCGCCGCCACGTGCTGCGCAACGCGTCGATCCCCGTGGCGACGGCGTCGGGAATCGTGATCGCCTACCTGGTGGTCGGGGCGGCCGTGGTGGAAACGGCGTTCTCGCTCAACGGTCTCGGCGCGCTCTTGGTGAGCGCTATTTCCCAAGACGACTTCCCGGTGATCCAGGCGGTGTCGCTGATCGCGGTCGCGGCATTCATCGGCGTCGGCTTCGTCGTCGACGTGATCTGCGCACGTCTCGACCCACGGATAACGCTCGAGTGAGGGGCTTGGCGAGATGTCGGCAGTAGGCGCCTACGGGGGCTACCGGCGGCGGGTGCGGTTCAAACGCCCGAACGACCTGGTGCTCGCCGTGAGCAGCGTCGTGCTGGGCGCGATGGTGATCTTCGTCGTGTTCGGGTCGGTGATCGCGCCGCAGAGCCCGAGCGCGGTCAACCTCGAAATCGCGCTCCAGGGCCCTTCGCTCGCGCACCTGTTCGGCACCGACGCGACCGGGCGCGACATCTTCTCGCGCGTGCTCGCGGGCGCGCGGCCGAGCATCCTCGGCCCGATCCTGATCGCAGGCGGCGCCACGGCGCTCGGCACGCTGATCGGGGTCGTGGCGGCGTGGAAGCGGGGGGTCTCAGACGCGCTCTTGTCGCGAAGCATGGAGATCCTGTTCGCGTTCCCCGGCCTGCTGCTGGCGATGATGGCCGTGGCGATCCTCGGGCGGGGGCTGACCGCGCCGGTCGTTGCCCTGGCGATCGCCAACACGCCGTGGGTCGCGCGCATCATCCGCAGCGCCGCGCTGCGCGAGCGCTCGCTCCCCTACATCGCCGCCTCGAGCGTGCAGGGGTTCTCGGGCCTTGCGATCTGCATCCGCCACGTGCTGCCGAACATCTCCCGCACGATCTGGGCGCAGCTGGCGCTGACGTTCACCTATGGCATGACGGACCTGCTCGCGATCAACTTCCTCGGCCTCGGCGTCCAGCCCCCGACCCCGGACTGGGGCGTGCTCGTCAACGAGGGGCAGAACTCGATCCTCCAGAACGCGCCCTGGGAGACTCTGTTCGCGAGCGTGTTCATCGTGTTGACGATCGTCGCCGCGACGGCGCTGAGCGCGCGCCTCGGCGACGAGCCGACCGCGGGCAGGGGGCGGGCATGAGCCAGCTGCTCCGGGTCGAGGGGCTGGGCGTCGAGGTGCTGGTCGAGGACAGGCTGCGGCCGGTGCTGCGCGACATCACGTTCGAGGTGGGGAAGGGCGAGGCGGTGGCGGTCGTCGGCGAGTCGGGCTCGGGCAAGTCGATGACGGCGCGCGCGATCGGACGCCTGCTGCCACCGGGCGCGCGCGCGAGCGGCGAGGTCTCGTTTCACGGCGAGTCTGTGCTGGAGATGTCCGCGACCGCGCTGCGCGCGTACCGCACGGGCGGCATCGGCATGATCTTCCAGGACCCCCGCGCGAGCATCAACCCGGTGCTGTCGGTCGGCGACTTCCTGACCGAGCCGATGACGACGCTGCGCGGGCTGAGCCGGCAGGACGCGCGCCGGCGCGTCGTGCGCCTGCTGGACGACGTCGGCGTGTCGCGGCCTGAGGCGCGGTTGCGCCAGTACCCGCACGAGCTGTCGGGCGGCCTCCTGCAGAGGGTGATGATCGCCGCGGTGCTGGCGATGGAGCCGATGCTGATCCTCGCGGATGAGCCGACGACGGCGCTCGACGTGACCACGCAGTCGGACGTGATGGCGATCCTCGACGAGGCGCGGCGCGAGCGCGGGATGGGGCTGATGCTGATCACCCACGACCTCGAGCTGGCAGCGGCGGTGTGCGACCGCACGCTCGTGATGTACGGCGGGCGGATCATGGAGGAGCAGGCGTCGTGGCGGCTGCACGACGCGCCGCTTCACCCCTACACCGCGGCGCTGCTCGCGAGCAGGCCGAGCCTGGCGGTGCAGCCGGAGTACCTGGAGGTAATCCCCGGGCGCCCGCTGTCCGCGGTCGAGGCGCCCGCGGGCTGCCCGTTCGCCAACCGCTGCGCGCTCGCGATCCCCGAGTGCAGCGAGTCCGCGCCGGTCGTGCGCAAGCTGCGCGGCGGGCGCACGAGCTGCATCCGCGCGGAGACGCTCGCGCCGTCGCTGGCAAGCGCGCGGGAGGCGTCGTGACCGACGCGGTGCTCGAGGTCGCCGACCTGAGCAAGACGTTCGCGCCGCGCCACGGCCTGCGCCGCGGCGCAGGCCACCCCGCGCTCGCGGGCGTGTCGTTCGAGCTGCGCGAGCGCCGCGCGCTGGGGGTCGTCGGCGAGTCCGGCTCGGGAAAGACGACGATCGCGCGGATCCTCGTCGGGCTGGAGAAGGCCAGCGCCGGGGACTACACCATCGGTGGCGTTGACCCGCGCAGCTTGGGACGCGGGGCCAAGGCGCGCAAGCGGCGCGCGCGGCTCGTGCAGATGGTCTTCCAGGATCCCTACTCCTCGTTCGACCCGCGCCAGCCGGTGGCGGAGTCGATTCGCCAGGTCCTGCGCCTGCACTTCGACCTCACGGAAGCCGAGCGCGAGCATCGCGTGGCGACGCTGCTCGAGCAGGTCGGCCTGGACGAGCGGCGGGGGCAGACGCTGCCGCGCGGCCTGTCGGGGGGTGAGCGTCAACGGGCTGCGATTGCGCGGGCGCTGGCGGTCGAGCCGCAGCTCGTGATCCTCGACGAGGCCGTCTCAGCACTGGATGTTTCGATCCAGGCGCAGATCCTCAACCTGCTTACCGAGCTGCGCCAGCAGACCGCGGTGTCGTACATGCTGCTGACGCACGATCTCGCGGTGGTGCGTCAGGTGGCGGACGACGTGATCGTCATGCGGGACGGGCGGATTGTTGAGCGGGGGGCGACGGACTCGCTGTTTGAGGACCCGCAGCATCCGTATACGCAGCTGCTGCTTAGTTGTGTGCCAAGGCAAGGGTGGAAGCCGCGGCGGACGCGGGAGGCTCGGGCGGGGGTGGGGTGAGCGAACTCGCTGTCAGTCGGCGCCTGGCTGGGCGGTGTCGATCGCGGAGATGAACTGGCTCACGGCCTCCGCGGCGCCCTGCACGTCGCTGGGAAGATCCGCATCGATCTCGCTCACGTCGAGGCGGTAGGGCTCGCTCCAGGCGTCCGGCACTTTGAGCGTCGGTGGCCAGTCGTGCGTGCCGCGATTCTCGAAGGTCTGGACGCACGCATGCCGGGCGCGCCAGAGATCACCTCCGAAAAGGTCGCGAAGCAGGATGAGGTCGATCAGGTCCCAGTGGCGCAAGTTGGCGCGTCCGTCGGTCGGCTCCTCGGTGACCGCGTGGATCTTCTGAGCAATCTGGTAGCGCAGCGACAGGCACGTGACGCGCTCGGGGCTGTCGAGCTTGAAGTCGGCGAGGCTGATCGCCGACGGGACGATCTCGCTCTCATCGGCCTCTGGCCTCGCGATCTCGACCGTGAGCGTCTGCCAGCCTCTCTGCTGGAAGCTCACCTGGAGAGCGAGTCGTATCGATCCGGTATCGCGAATGTGCTGTGGCTCGCCCTTGCGACGAAACTCAAAGCCGCTGTAGGGATGCTCGAAGGCTCCGTCGAGCGCGTCGAGCAGGTCGGTAGTTCGACCGCGGAAGACGATGTCGATGTCCTTGGTGCTGCGTGCGCCCAATCCCAGGCGTAGCTCCATCGAGACGCCGCCCTTGATCAGAAAGCGGGGCTGCTCATCGGCTTGAACTTTTTCGAGCGCGCCGATGAGAGTCATCATGGATATCCACCGGCGCGTGCGGTCGGGGGCGATACCGTGCGTCCTTGAGTAGTCGCCGAGGAGCCGTTCGAGGTGACTATGCCTGCTGGGTCGGCGCTTGGGGGCTTTGAACTCTGCGTTCACCGACGCATCCCCGAACCTGCGTCCGCGCCGAGCTCCTCCCGCAGCTGAGCGGCCTGCTTGCGGGTCAGCCTGCCGTTGCTCTCCCCGTGGTCGATGGCCTGGCCGATCAGCGCTGAGCCGAGGTGGGCGGCATGGCTTTGGCGGATCGCATGGGTTGGGGTCACGATTGGGATTCCCTCGTAGTACGTCACGTCCGCATCGGAGAGGGTTTCGTGGTGGATCCGATAAACCGCAGGGATCTCACGCCGTATCCGATGGTCGCGGGGGACCGTGAGGTGGATCTTGCTCGGGTTGACGTCGCTCAGCTCGTACAGATCGAGCGCCGTCTCGTGCGAGAGCACGCCGCGTGTGCCCCTCGGCCACAGCGTCGCCTCCATGTAGGAGTCGAGCGAAGACACCGGGAAGTAGCGCATGCGGTAGAGCCCGTGGCCCCGGCGCTCGAGCGTTCCACGCTCGGACATCCGTACGAGCGTCATCGGCTGGACGCCTAGCTGGCGGGCGTCATCCTGGCTCACGAAGCCGTACTGATCGGCGGCGACCTCGGCAAGCTTGTTAAATGCAGCGCCTGGCATAAGGACAGAATAGCATGAAAAGTGCTAGTTGATCCTCCGACACCGTGTGGATGGAGTAGAACGCAACGTGCGACTTCGTCCCGCCCGAATGCCGGGCGTAGGCCCGATCGAGGCGGGGCACGGGATCGTGGCGCTCCAAAGAGGTTGCAACCCAATGCCACGGCCTAGCCGCTACGGTTCCGGCCATGGTCGCGACATCAGGATCAGGCGATACACCAAACGCGGCCGCGCTGTTCGAGGCCGCGAACAAGCTACGCGGCTCTGTCGAGTCGGCCGAATACAAGCACCTCGTCCTCGGCCTGCTCTTCCTCAAGTACATCTCCGACGCCTTCGAGCAGCGCCGCGAGTTCCTCCGAGCTGATACCGCCGATCCGGCATCTCCGGGCTACATCGAGGATCAGGTCGCCCGAACCGATGTCCTCGAGGACCGCGACGAGTACCTCGCCGAGAACGTATTTTGGGTTCCCGAGGGTGCACGGTGGGAGGCGCTCCTCGCCGCTGCGTCACAGCCGGACATCGCGCGGCGCATCGACGATGCCCTGAGCGCAATCGAGCAGGACAATCCCGGCCTCCGCAACGTGCTGCCTCGCGTCTACGCTCGTGCGCCTCTGTCTGCCGAACTCATGGGGTCACTCGTCGAGACCATCGCCAAGATCGGCTTTGGCAAGGACCCAAAGGAAGCGCGAGACATCCTCGGCAGGACCTACGAGTACTTCATTAAGGAGTTCGCCCGCGCCGAGGGGCACCGAGGCGGAGAGTACTTCACTCCCCCACCCGTCGCGCGGCTGCTCGTGGAGATGCTGGAGCCACTTGAAGGTCGAGTGCTCGATCCCGCATGCGGGTCGTGCGGGCTGTTCATCCAGTCGGCGCGCTTCATCGAGGCACACGGTGGGCGCACAGAGAAGATCTCGATCTACGGACAGGAGCGCAACCAGGCCACCTGGCGGATCGGCCGCATGAACCTCGCCATCCACGGCCTCTCCGGCGAGATCAAGTACACGGAGGGCGGCTCCCTGCTCGATGACGCCTTCGCCAACGTGAAGGCCGACTTCGTGATGGCCAACCCACCCTTCAACCAGTCAGAGTGGTCCACCCCCGCGATCCTCGATGACGTCCGGTGGGCCAACGGTGTGCCGCCCACAGGTAACGCCAACTACGCGTGGATGCAGCACTTCCTCCACCATCTCGCTCCAAACGGACGTGCGGGCTTTGTGATGGCGAACGGCTCGCTGACCACGATGACGAGTGGCGAAGGCAAGATCCGCGAAGGCCTCGTCAACGCGGACGTCGTGGACTGTGTCGTCGCGCTGCCGGGCGCGCTCTTCTACACAACGCCGATCCCCGTGTGCCTATGGTTCTTCGATCGCAACAAGACGTCATCAAGCGCGAGGGACCGCCGCGAGGAGACGCTGTTCATTGACGCCCGTCAGCTCGGCAGCAAGATCAGCCGCACGCAGATCGAACTCACCGAGGCCGAGATTACGCGCATCGCATCGACGTACCACGGCTGGCGTGGCAGTACCGGCGCAGATTACGCCGACGAACCTGGCTTTTGCAAGGCGAGCGATACGGCCGAGATAGCAGCTGCAGGATTTACGCTCTCACCGGGCGTCTACGTTGGCGCACCCGAGTCAGAGGAGAACGCCGTCGCGCTCGACGAACGGATGGCGGCGTTGATGGACAGGCTCGCGGAGGAATTCGAGGAAAGCGACCGCCTGACGGGCGACGTGAAGGTGGCTCTTTCCTTGATTGGCTATGACGTCTGACCCCTCGGCTACGCGCACCGGCGGCCGTGCTGCGACCACGGCCGTAATCCCCGGACGGTACGCCCTGTCTGTCGGCCGACCGCCCACCGACCCCCCCGCCGGCTGGAAATGGGTGCGCTTGACGGACGTTGCAAGGCTAGAGACAGGACACACCCCAAGTCGGCGGAAGCCAGAGTACTGGGGGGGCGCGATTCCGTGGATCGGCATCAAGGACGCAACCCAAAACGATGGACGCATTCTTCATGACACGATTCAACATACAAGCCCGCTAGGCATTGCCAACTCGTCGGCGCGGATACTGCCCGCGAACACCGTGTGTCTATCGCGAACCGCCTCCGTTGGCTACACAGTTGTAATGGGCCGGCCGATGGCTACAAGCCAGGACTTCGTCAACTGGGTCTGCTCCGATGAGATCGAGTGGAGGATTCTCCTCTACATACTTTTGGCGGAGAAGCAGAGTCTGGTGCGATTTGCCTCCGGTACGACGCACCAGACAATCTACTTTCCAGAGGTGAAGGCGTTTCATGTCTGCATTCCACCTAGCTCTGAGCAGAAGAGAATTACCCAGGTGCTCGGTTCGCTGGACGAGAAGATCGCAAGCAACGAGAGGGCCGGCCGGACTCTCGACGAAGTGTGTCACGGAGTAATGGAGAGGCTGCGGTGCGCGCTAGCAACGTCCGAGTCCCCGAGCATGGGCGAGGCGACGCTTGGCGATGTGCTGTCTGTTCTGGAGACCGGCAACCGGCCAAGGGGCGGCGTGAAGGGAATAGCTTCGGGTGTGCCGAGTATCGGGGCCGAGAGCATCGTCGCGGCGGGGACATTTGACTACGCGAAGCTCAAATTCATCCCTGACGACTACTACGACAAGCTCAGGCGTGGCCGACTCGCGGATCGGGATGTGCTGCTTTACAAGGACGGCGGTCGCCCGGGTCAATTCGAACCGCACGTCTCGATGATTGGCGAGGGGTTCCCATTCGACCGAGCGGCGATCAACGAGCACGTCTACCGGATGAGGGTCAAGGAGCCGTATTCCCAGGATCTGCTCTATATGTGGCTACGATCTAATCGCCTCGTCGACGAAATGCGTCGGCGGGGTACAGGCGTCGCGATTCCGGGACTGAACTCAAACGCCGTGAAGGGGCTGCCGATGCCGCCGCCAAACGCAGAGATCCTCTCCCCAGCGCAGCGAGCGCTCGCGCCCCTGATCACGCGGATTCTCCGCAACGCTAGGCAGTCCAAGACCCTCGCGGATCTGAGAGACCTTCTGATTCCGAGGCTTATCTCGGGCGAGCTTCGAGTGCCCGCAACGCACGACATCGACGAGGCTTTGGAGAATGTCATCGACGAGGTCTCAATGGCGGTGCGCTGACCGTGTCCGCCACAAGCGAGGGCGTCCTCGTCGAGCAGCCAGCGCTCAACTGGCTGCGTCAGGCGGGCTGGACGCACGTCCACGGCCCAGAGCTTGCGCCCGACGCGCCAAGCGGCGAGCGAAAGATCTGGTCGGATGTCGTGCTGATCGAGCGGCTAAGGCAGGCAGTGGCGCGCATCAACCCGAAGCTGCCGCCAGACGCCGTGCAGCGTGTCTGCGAGCTGGCGATGACCGGCACCTCGCCGGCGCTGATCGAGGACCATCGTGGCTTTCACGAGCTGCTGCTCTCCGGAGTTCCGATCTCCTACGTCGATGATGACCATGTCGAGCAGCACGCGCACGCCTGGCTGGTGGACTTCGACGACCTTGCCAACAACGAGTTTCTTGCGGTCAACCAATTCACGGTGATCGCGGGAGCGAAGAACCGACGCCCCGACATTTTGCTGTTCGTCAACGGCCTACCGCTCGGGCAAATAGAGTTGAAGGCGCCGGGGACCGATGACTCGGCGCAGGTCGCCGTCAACCAGGTGGCACACTACACCGACACGATCCCCGGCCTGTATCGATACGTCGAGATCGTCGGCATCTCAGACCTCATCAGCGCGCGTGTCGGCACTATTACAACTCCCGCCGAGCACTTCGCCGAATGGAAGACGCTGGGAGGAAGCGATAGCAGCAAGACGCAGCTCCAAGTGATGATCGAGGGCGTATTCGCGGCTGCCCGATTCCTCAACCTAGTCCGCGACTACCTTCTGTTCGAGTCAGATGGTGCGCGGACGTGGAAGGTGATGGCGAAGTATCACCAGGTCCACGCTGTGGAAGCTGCGGTCGAGTCGGTGGCTGCGGCGATGGGTGATAGCAAGCGCGGTGGGCTGGTGTGGCATACGCAGGGGGCCGGCAAGAGCTACACGATGGTGTTCTTCGTCAACAAGCTTCGCCGTGATGCGCGTTTCCAGAATCCGACGGTTGTGGCAGTCACGGATCGCACCGACCTCGACAACCAGCTCTTCGACACCTTCACCGGCACCAGCCTGGCTGCGGCATGCGTGCAGGCACAAGAGATCAGCGGCGGCCGAACGAGCCTGCACGAACTGCTCGCCGTACCGGCGGGCGGCGTGGTGTTCACAACCATTCAGAAGTTCGCTCCGGCGAGTGCTGGCCCGGAGATGCCGGTTCTCTCCGAGCGGCAGAACATCGTCGTGATGGCGGACGAGGCGCACCGTTCCCAGTATGCAAGCTACGCCGAGAACATCACGGTCGCCTTGCCGAACGCGACCCGGATCGGGTTCACGGGCACGCCGGTGGAGAGCGCCGACCGCTCCACGCGTGTGGTCTTCGGGGACTACGTGTCGATCTACCGGATACGTGAAGCGCAGGAAGACCACGCGACGGTCCCGATCTATTACGAGTCTCGTCAGATCCCGCTTGAAGCGGACATGGAGCAGCTTGCGGCCGTCGAGGAGGTGCTCGAAGGTGAGGAGGCGGACGCCGCGAGCAAGCTCGTGACGGCTTGGGCGAAGCTGGAGCGAGTGGTCGGGGCACCCGACCGGCTGGCGCGGCTCGCCGACAACATCCACAGTCACTTCACCGCCCGTTGTGAAGTACTCGATGGCAAGGCGATGGTCGTGGCGTACTCGCGGCGGGTAGCAGCGGAGCTGACCGCACTGCTGCAAGAGCGATTCGGGGAGGGCGCGGTCACGTGCGTGATCTCTGCGCAGGCAACGGACCCGCCGGCCGTGTCGCGCTTTCGGCGCTCCAAGCCTGAGCTGCGACGGCTCGCAACCGACTTCCGCGACGAGCACCACGACCTGCGCATCGTCGTGGTCAAGGACATGTGGCTGACCGGGTTCGACGCCCCGGTGCTGAACACGCTCTACATCGACAAGCCGATGAAAGACCACGGGCTACTCCAGGCAATCGCCCGCGTCAACCGCGTGTTCCGAGATAAGCCCGGCGGCCTCGTCGTTGACTACATCGGCATCGGCGAGGACTTGCGCGCGTCGCTGCGCGCATATGACGACACCGAGCTGGATGACCCGGTGATCCCCGCGCACAAGGCAGTACGCGGGCTCTCGGAGAGCTACGAGGTGCTGTGCGCGATGCTGTACCCAATCGGCTACCGGCAGGGCGAGCTAAACCTCGCAGCAGAGCCCGATCGCCTGTTCCTCGATGCCTACAATTACCTCCTCGGAAGCCAGGAGCGCTCGCGCGAATTTCTCGATGCGCAGGCGGCGCTCGCCAGTTGGTATGCGCTCGCACGCACCCAACAAGCCGCGATTGAACTCCGCGACGAAGTCGGGTTCTTCAACAAGCTCGCAGCCGAGGTCCGCAAGATCACGGGCACGGACGGCCAGGCGAGCCCGGCCGCTGAGCAGGCAGTGCGTCAGTTCATGTCCGAAGGGCTCGCCGCCGGTGAGATCTTCGACATCCTCGATGTCGCCGATGGCGAGCATCCAGAGATCTCCGTGCTCTCCGACGAGTTTCTCGACTCCATCGCAGCGAAGGTCGAGCAGCCGAACGTCCAGGTCCGGCTACTCGAAAAGCTGCTCCGCGGCGAGATCCGCAGCCGACGCAGCACAAGCCAGACGCAAGCCAGGGTCTTCAGCGAGCAGATCGACGCGGTCCTTCGCCGCTACGAGACCCGGCAGATCTCAAGCGCAGAGGTAGTCGCCCGGCTCGTAGAGATCGCCAAGAGTCTCCGTGGCGCCCGGCGACGCCACGAGCAGCTCGGGTTGACTGTCGATGAGGCTGCTTTCTACGACGCGCTCGCCGGCGGAATCGAGTCCGAGCATGCGGACCCCCAGCTCGCCGCGATCGCGCACGACCTCGTCCAGAGCATCCGCGCTGATCTCAGCGTGGACTGGGCCGACCGAGAGTCGAGCGAGGCCGCCATCAGAGTCAAAATCAAGCGGCTGCTGCGCAGGCACAATTACAAGTCGAGCAAACAGCCAGGCGGAGGCCCCGACGACCTAAACCACTACACCCAGCTCGTCCTCGACCAAGCCAAGGCGCTCTACCGCTACTGGCCCGACGTCGAGGACAGGTTGTTCGACTGATCTCCAAAGAGAGCGCGGCGCCGGTCGCACGGTGCGGCCCGTAGGCAAGAGGCGATCTCCCGCCTAGCCGTGGTCAGGGCATTGAGCTGCGGTCACGGTTCTCTTCATTGGCAACGAGCGTTTCGACCGCGGTGGCTGCGACGCTGGCGAGATGATTGACAGACCTGGGCCGCTCGGGCAACTGGACGGCTACTTCGCGGCCGCCAGGATTGCCCATGAGTATGTCGCCGATCTGCACCGTGAGCTTGTGGAACTCGACGCTGCTGGCGAGCACACTCGAAAGCTTCTGCGCGAATCCGCGGCCGTGGTGTTCGAGCGGATGCCGGCGCTGGCCAGCCGATTGCGAGGTCTGGAGCGCGAGTGGGCTGAGCAAGAGCTGCTGGACCCGCCGGCAGCCGAACGCACCGTCGAGCGTCTAGAAGTCGAGCTCGGAGAGCTTGCTCCGGCGCTCGTGGCGCTCCGCGCCAGACAGAATCAGATTGCCGCTGAGTTGCTCGACCTCGTCAGTCGAGCACGCCAGTAGCGGCCCCTCAGGTCGACAGCCGGGCGGTTGCTGTCTGCTCGTAGCGCTCTGCGAGCGCCAAAGCTGCGTTGCGTATCCCCGATACGTCGCTTTGCTCCGCCTCGGCGCGCAACTCGTGCGCTCGCGAACGCAACTGCTCCGCGCTCTGCGTGCTGTCGCGGAGCCGCCGATCCATAGTGTCGGCAAGCCAGCGATCCTCATCGGGCAATGCGGGCCAGGGCCGAACGTCCATGAGCTGAGTGTAGCCCGATACGGGGACCGCAGATGCCCGCGACGGATCACGGGATCGAGCCGGCGACCTCCTGCTTGCAATCCACGCCGCAGGAGTCTGTCTGCGCTTGCAAACAAAGCCAGACAAAGCCCAGGCTGCCCGTCGCTACTCGTCCGTGAAACTAGCCAGCGGATGCTGCGACCGCAGATACCCCGCAAACAACGGCACCGTAAAGTCCACGAGCCCGCGCCGCGGGCTGTAGACCAGATCCTTCCGCAGCAGGCTCTCGCGCAGCCCGGAAGTGCTGCCCCGATCCTTGTACCCCGCGCGAAGCGCCGCATCAGCTGACCGCACACGCCCGTCCCCGAGGTTGGCCATCGCCGCGAGGTAGCGCTGCTCGGTGTCGGAGGCCAGCTCGAAGCGATCCTTGAAGAAACAAACAAAAGCAGATGTTGCGCCCTGCGGAGGGAAACCTAGCCTCTGGCCGGAAATCCCGTTCGGGACAATTTGGCCCGGAAGCTGCCACAAATGCTAGTTTTGTCCCGATCGGGAAATGTCGCAGACAATCGATGCATCAACCCCAGGCGAGCTCGGTGCCGCTCTGCGTGCGGCGCGCCGCGCCCGTGGGCTTCGGCTCGAGGACGCCGCGCTGGGCGCCCGGCAAGCCAACGATCCTCATCGGGCAATGTCGGCCAGGGCCGAACAGCCATGAGCTGAGTGTAGACCTACACGGAAACCGCAGATGCCCGGGACGGACCACGGGGTCGAACTGCGGCGAGCTTCTGCTTGCAGATCCGCGCCGGGTGCTGCCCGCTTCGGCACTGGCAATCGGGACGTTGAACATCTCGATCTAGGATGTTAGACATCGCGCGTCATCGGGTCGAGCACCTGCGTGCCCGGCTCGATTCCGGGTTTGCGAGTCTAGATTCCGCGACTGGCGTCCACCGGCTGTTCCGCGATCTGAGGCTAGTTTTCTCCGCAACACGAGGCACCGTAGACGAGGTCGTGGCACTCCCGCCGGGTGGTGGCCCGTGTCCTTCGCACGGGCCACCATTAAGCGATTACTTCTTGGCCGTCTTGACCTTGAACTTGTCCTTCTTGCCGGCGGTGTTCGTTCCGCCCGGTGTTGTCACGTAGATCGCGACCGTGCCCGCCGCCTGTTCTGGTGATACGGCTGTGAGCGTCGTTCCCGACGGGCTGACTTCGAAGCTTTTGGCCTCGACGGTGCCGAACTTGACGGCGGTGGCGCCGGTGAACCCCGTGCCCGTGACCGTCACGATCGTCCCACCCGCCGTGGTCCCCTTCTTCACCGAGAGCGCGGTGACCGTGGGGACGGGGAAGACGGTCAGGGTCGCCGCGGCGCTCGCTTCTTCGCCCAGCGAGCCGCTGCAGACCGCGCGGTATTGATAGCCGCTCATGGCGAGTGTCGCCGCGGGCGTGACATATGAGGGGCCGGTCGCCCCTTCGATCTCGGCAAAGCTCGTGCCGCCGTTCGTTGACAGCTGCCACTGGACGATCGGCGCCGGTTTTCCGGTGCACGCGACCGTGAACGTGACGCTGTCGCCGACCGCCGCGTCCGTCGATGCGGGCGAGGAGGTTACGTCAGGGCCGATCGTTTCTCTGATCCAGCCGTAGACCGCGGGTATGCTCTGCGCCTGGGTATGGTTGCACTCGTTCGATGGGCCGGCGCTTGTGGATGCGATCTCTTCCCCGCGCGAGTCGATGAACGGCCCGCCGCTGTCGCCCGGGCAGGTACCCTTCGCGGCTTCCGTGCCGATCAGGACTTTGTTGCCTTCGCTTTCGGCCTCGTTTTCTTCGAGCACCTTGAGCCCGTGGACGACTTTGAGCGTTTCCGTGAATTCCTCTGCGTTCGGCGTCGTAAGACCCCAGCCGGCGGCGCTGACGATCGTCCCGTCTTTGATTTCGCTCGCGAAGCGGGCGGCCGAGATCAGCGCTATCGGTGTTACGCTTGAGGGCGTGCTGAGGCGCAGCAGCCCCGAGTCGTCACGGACGAGATCTTCGGGCTTCCAGTTGAGCAGGTAACCGGGGTTGCGGAACACTTCGCTGACGCCGTAGGCGGTGCCTTTTTTCCAGTTGACCGCCCCGAGGGTGACTTTGAAGTCCGACGCCGCATAGACCGCTCCGCCGTTAGCCGGACCGACGCAGTGACCGGCCGTGAGCACCCATTGGGGAGCGATCAGACTGCTCGAGCAGAGGAATTCCCCTTCCGGTGCGTTGCCGATAACTCGGCCCACGTAGCCGTAGGTGCCTTCCGCGGGAGTTTCGCCGCCCTCTATGAGGGGTTTCGCCCCGCTGGTGCGCGCCAGGGAGCCAGCCGGCGCGGCCAGGCCCGCCGTGGCCAGCACAGACAACGTCATCAAGCTTGCCAGCAGGCGCCCCCGGCGTCCTCGCGCATTGAATCGCTTCCGCCGCAGCAATCCGGTCATCTCTCGCTATCTCCTTTGCGATCTTGGTGCCGAGCCTTGGCTCGCCGGTCTTCGGCAGACTACAGGCGGACTGCGCGCCGCAGCCGCGCGCTCGCCGCGACGGGCTCTGTCTGCCTTCGCAAACAAAACCCGACAAACCGGTCTCGTCAGGACGCGCCTGGGTAGCGCGCAGCCCTCGTAGGGCCCGCCGCCCCTACCCCAGAACCTTGGCCTTGGCCCGCTCGAACTCGTCGTCGGTCAGCACGCCCCGGTCCCTGAGATCGGCAAGCTTCTGCAGGTCGTCGGCATGGCTCCCCGACGCGCCGCCACTGGCCTGTACGCTCGCCGCTGCGCCGTCGCCCCGCTGCGTGAACGCCCGGAACGCTTCGTACTGCGACCGGTCTTCAGCCTGGTGTTCGTGCAGCTTGTGGCCGCGGATCAGCAGGTAGCCGAGGACGCCGATGAGCGGGAAGACGATGATGAACAGGATCCACAGCGTCTTGGCCCAGTTGGAGAGGTCGTGGCTGCGGAAGATGTCGGCGACGACGGTGATGGCGATCCAGATCCAGAGGATCAGGAAGCCGATCTCGAGGATCGAGAGCAGCGCATCGCCGAACGTGAAGGTAGCCAGCGGCATCTCCAGTTTGGAAGGTAGCGCATCGGCCTGGCATGGCTGACGACGTAGACTGGACGCCGTGGACTTCGGCATCGGCTACTTCCCGACCCACGACGGCATCAGCCCCGGCGCGCTGGCGCGCCTGGTCGAGGAGCGCGGCCACGAGTCGCTGTTCTTCCCCGAGCACACGCACATCCCGGCGAGCCGTGCCACCCCGTACCCGGCGGGTGGCGACCTCCCGCGAAAATACTTCCACTCCTATGACCTGTTCGTGGCGCTGACGGCGGCGGCGGCGGCGACGAGCAGGCTGCGCATCGGCAGCGGCATCTGCCTGGTGATCGAGCGCGACCCGATCACGACGGCGAAGGAGGTTGCGAGCGTCGACCACCTGTCGGGCGGGCGCCTGGAGTTCGGCGTGGGCGCGGGCTGGAACCGCGAGGAGATGGAAAACCACGGCACCGACCCGCGCGTGCGCATGGCGATCATGGCCGAGCGGGTGGAGGCGATGAAGGCGATCTGGACGCAGGACGAGGCGAGCTACCACGGCAAGCACGTCGACTTCGAGCGCATCTGGTCGTGGCCGAAGCCGGCGCAGCGGCCGCACCCGCCGGTGCTCGTCGGTGGCAACGGCCCGACGGTGCTCGACCGTGTGCTGAGCTTCGGCGACGCTTGGCTGCCGAACAACACGGGCGAAGACCTGCTCGCGCGAGCGCGGGAACTGTGGGCGCGCGCGGATCGCCCGATCGACGTGATCGTGATGGGCGCGCCGGCGAAGGCGGCGGCGCTCGAGGAGCTGCAGAAGGCCGGCGTGCGGCGGGTCGTGCGCTGGATTCCCTCGGCGACGCAGGGACCGGTCGAACGCGCGCTCGAGCGCTGGGAGGACGCGATCGCCGAGCTCCACGGCGAGTGACCGTCGAGGACGCGCGACGCCGCTTCGGCGAAGCGCGCGTCGCACGCCTGGCGACGGTCGATGCGCACGGCCAGCCCCACCTCGTGCCGATCGTCTTCGCCCTCGCCGGCGAGACGATCTACAGCGTCGTCGACGCCAAGCCGAAGCGCACGACCGAGCTGCGCCGCCTGGCGAACGTCAGAGCCAACCCGCGCGTCTCGGTCCTCGCAGACCACTACGACGACACCGACTGGGACGCGCTGTGGTGGGCCCGCGCCGACGGCACCGCGCGGGTGCTGTGTTTGGATGAGTCTGAGGCCAGGAGCGCAGTCCAGCTCCTGGCGCGCAGGTATCCCCAGCAGCGGCCGGCGGGCTCGGTGCTCGCGATTGACGTCGAGCGCTGGAGCGGATGGGCGGCACGGGCGCCGGAGTGACCGACGCGTGCCAGTGCGCGTCGCCGGGAACCCTCTATACCTGTGGACATCGACCGCGCCGAGGAACCCGACGGCACCCTGCCCACCGCTCCGCGGCGCGGGTGAGCCTTCGCAGCGCAGTCACTCGCGACGCCCTCCCGCCCCCGCGCGGGGACCGGCACCCGCTGATCGAGCTGATGCTCACGCGCGTGGCCGACGGCAGCCGCCGCGGAGCGCGGGCGGATTCGGCAATCATCGCCCTCGCGATCGAGGGTGGTGGGTCGCGGGGCGTGATCTCCGGGGGGATGTGCCTGCTGCTCGAGAAGGCGGGATTGATCGACGCGGTCGACGTCATCTACGGCACCTCGTCGGGCGCGCTGAACGGATCGTTCACGGCGGCCGGCCAGGCGGCGCTCGGCTCGACCAACTATCTCGACACGGCCAATCCGCAGTTCGCCAACCCGTTGCGCATGTTGACCGGGCACGCGGTCTTCGACTTCGACTTCCTATTCGACGAGCTGATCTCCAACCGCAAGCCGTATGACGCCGCGGGCCTGGCCGCGGGCCCGTCGTTTCGGGCGCTCGGCGTCGATCTGGCGACCTCCACGTCGCAGGTGCTCCGCGACTTCGTCGACGTCGAGGAGCTGATCGACGCGGTGCGCGTGAGCTGCTCGCTGCCGCTGCTCTCCGACGCCCCGGTGTCGTTTCGGGGCAAGCCGATGGCCGACGGCAGCCTGATCGAGTCGCTGCCCTACGCGACGGCGCTGGCCGAAGAGGCCACCCATGTGCTCGTGCTGCGCTCGCGTCCGAGCGACTTCCGCAGGGATCCCTACCCGCGCGCGCTGATCGAGCTCGCGCGCAGGACGGCGCACCCGGCGCTCGCGCCGCTGATGCAGGAGCGACCGGATCGCTACAACGCCGAAGCCGAGCACCTCGAGCGGATCGCCGCAGAGGACCCGGCCCTGGTCCAGATCGCACCGCTGCAGGGCACGCCGGCCGTCGCTCAGATCGAGCTCTCGGGCCGCGCGATCCGCCAGGGCCTGCTCGCCGGCACGACTGCCGCGGCGGTCGCCTTCGGCTTGGCGCCCGTGGACGTGCTGTGGCAGCCAGAGGTGTACGACACCGCCTGACCCGGCCCCGGCCCCGCTCGCGTCAAGCTGCCAGCGCGGCCGAGCCGGCCGAGCGCATCTCGCCGACCCAGTCGTCGAGCTCCTGCCAGCGCTCGTACAGCCACACGATCAGCTTGTCGCGCTCGCGCGGCACGTCGGCCGCCGGGAAGCGCCAGAACTTGAGGCGCACGGTCGTCCCGATCAGCCCGCCGGACCAGATGTCGCTGATGTACTCGAAGCCGTCGAGGCCGTAGTGGCCGAAGATCACGACGTCTGAACCGCGCGCGGACTCGAGCAGCTCGACCGTGCCGCCGAGCCGCGGCGGCAGCAGGTTCTGCAGGCGCGCGGCAAGTGGCGCGATCTCGGGCTGGCGCTCGGCGATGATCTGCTTGGCGCGGGCGAGCTTGGCGGGCGTGGAGCGCGTGCCCTCGGGGTAGATCAGCAACCCGTCGCTCGCGGCCATGTTGACGGTCAGCGCGCGCATCCGCTGGATCTCCGCCTGCGTGTCGCTGGACGCGCGGCGTACGAACAGCGTCGGCACCCAGCGCCCGCCGATGTCGATCGTCGGCAGCATCTGCAGCTCGCGCTTGATCACGAAGCGAAAGCCGATCCCGTGCGCGCCGCCGATGATCACGTCGGGCAACGCGTTGTCGATGATGCTCGCGTGGCGGATCAGCACGAGCACCGGCCCCGGCCCAGCGAGCTCGAGGTCCTCGACCTCGAAGCGCAGGTTGAACAGTGCGCGGATGCCCGCCAGGTGGCTCCCGAGCCAGCGGCGCTTGAGCCGGAACACGCGGTCGCGTCGACGCGCGCTGTCACGCCCGCCTGAGGCGACCCAGATGACGAACAGGCCGAGCAGCCCGTACAGCTCGCCCACGAGGAACCACCACAGCATCGCGAGCAGGCGCACCGCCATCCACGGCTTGCGGCGCGCCAGCCACAGCGTCATGTCGACTGCGACGGCGGCGATCAACAGCACGGGCGAGAGCGCCGTCACCAGCGCCAGCACGACGACCTCGACGGTGATGCCGCGCGCGCGACGCCACACTCGGGCAGCGCGCGAACTGTCGTCGGGGATCAGCGGACCCAGAGATCCAATCGTACTCTCGGTGCCTCTGCTGTGAGCTCGGCGCCTCTCCTGTGAGGCCGGGCTCACGGCTGCTGAGCGTGAGGCTGCGTGGCCGGCAGCACCAGCACCGACGGATGCTGGGAGTCGTGCAGCACGCAGATGTCGACCGGCTCGAGCGCCGTCGCGGTGGCGAGCTCCTCGCCGGTGCCGGGGTTGCGCGCGTAGCGCGGGTGCGCGCCGGAGGAGACCTGCAGGCGGATGCGGTGGCCGGCGCCGAAGCGATGGCCGGTCGGCCACAGCTCGAACGCGACGCGCACGGCGCCGTCGTCGGCCGCGTCGAAGCGCCCGGGCGCGACGCGGACGAGCGCGTCGCAGACGTTCCACGAGGCGCCGTCCGTGTCGACGTCGCACACGCGCGCGAACAGGTCGAAGTACGGCGAGCTGGCGCGCACGTACAGCTCCACGCGCACCGGGCCGATCGCCTCGACGATCTCGTGCAGCGGCGCGCCGGTGTAGGTGAGCACGTCGTCGCGCGCCTCGAGCGCGCGGTTGTCGAGCACCGGCTCGCGCGTGAGCAGCACCGGCCCGCCGAGCGACGGCGTGGGGTTGGCGGGGTCGTAGCGGTAGCGGTCCCCGCCCCCGGCGTCCTCGTCCCCGTCGCCGTGGTCCTCGTCTCCGCCTCCGGCGTCCCCGGCCGGCTCGACGTCCTGCAGGCGCGCGCCGGCGGCGAGCCACAGGCGGCGCTCGACCGTGCCCGGCGGCGGCCAGCTCGGCAGCTCGCGCCAGCCGCCGCCCGCGCGCTCGCCGGTGACGAACACCCGCACGCGGGACGGCCGCAGCAGCCGCTCGTCCCCGAGCAGGTGCGCGCGCAGCCAGCCGATGCCACCGTGCAGCCCGGCGGCGAGCATCCCGGGTGAGGTGTGGGTCCACGGCCCGATGATCAGCTGCGGCGAGCGTCCGGCGGCGTGCAGCGCGGCGAAGTCTTCGAGCATCCACGGCAGGAAGATGTCCTGCCAGCCGCCGACGAGCTGCACCGGCGCGGCCACCTTGCCGACGCCCGCGGCGAAGTCGCGGGCGACCCAGTAGACGCTGTCGCGGAGCGGGTTGGCCAGCGCCTCGCGGAACCACGCGACCTCGGCGCCGGTGGCGCGCGCGTCGAGCTCGCCGATCGGCAGCTGCGCGAACAGCGACGGCAGCCGGCGCAGGCCGCGGATCATCGCCAGCGGCGCCAGCCGGCGCTCCTGGGCGGCGACGAGCACGAGCCACGAGGCGGCGGTCTCCAGCGCGAGGCCGCCGCCGAGGTAGGTCTGGCCGTGGAACTGCGAGGCGCTGACCTGGATCGCGAGCGCGGCGAGGTCGTCGCCGGCGTCGGGCGCGACGGCCCACTGCACCAGCCCCAGGTAGCTGGGGCCGATCATGCCGATCCGCTCGGCGTGCCAGGGCTGTGCGCGGAGCCAGCGCAGCGTGGCCAGGCCGTCGGCGCGCTCGTCGAACGGGCTGAACGTGCCCTGCGAGCCGAACGTGCCCCGCACGCTCTGGACGACGACCTGCAGGCCGCGCTCGGCGAGCAGCCGTCCGAAGATCAGGCCGAACAGCTGCTGGCGTCCGTAGGGGGAGCGCACGAGCACCGTCGGCTGCGGCTCGTGGCTCTTCCCGGACGCGACGTAGCGGTCGGCGAGCAGCACCGCGCCGTCGTCCATCGTGACGCGCAGGTTGCGCTCGCACACGACGTCGTGGGTCTGCGCGCGCGGCAGGCGCAGGCGCCGGGCGATGACCGCGCTGGCGAGGCTCACAGCCGACCATCGTATGCCCCGACGCGAGCGCTGACGCGCGCGCCGCGGCGCCCTCCTCGCCGTGGCGCACGATCGGCGCCGCGAGCGAACCGCCCACCCGACGTCAAGCGCTATGTTCCAGCGATGGAGCTGAGAGTCTTCGCGGAGCCCCAGGAAGGAGCCAGCTACGAGCAGCAGCTGGCGAGCGCCCTGGCCGCGGAGCGGCTCGGCTTTGGAGCGTTCTTCCGCTCGGATCATCTGCTGAAGATCAGGCCGGGGGATCCGCTGCCGGGGCCGACCGACTCGTGGGTGACGCTGGGGGCTCTGGCGCGGGAGACGAGCACGATTCGCCTGGGGACGCTGGTGACGTCGGCGACGTTTCGGCTGCCGGGCGCGCTGGCGATCGCCGTCGCGCAGGTCGATGCCATGAGCGGTGGCAGGCTGGAGCTGGGGCTGGGGAGCGGCTGGTTCGAGCTGGAGCACGCCGCGTACGGCATTCCGTTTCCGTCGCTCGGCGAGCGCTTTGACCGGCTGGAGGAGCAGTTCGCGATCCTCAGCGGCCTGTGGGCGACACCGCCGGGCGAGCGGTTCTCCTACGAGGGCGCGCACTACCGGCTGCTCGACTGTCCGGCGCTGCCCAGGCCGGCCAGCCCTTCCGGACCGCCGCTGATCGTTGGGGGCCTGGGCGCAAGGCGCACGCCGGCCCTGGCCGCGCGCTACGCGGCCGAGTTCAACGTCCCGTTTGCCGACGTCGAGCGCACCCGCACGCAGTTTCAGCGAGTGCGCTCCGCCTGCGAGCAGGCCGAGCGCGACCCGGACTCGCTGGTGTACTCGCACGCGATCACTGTCTGCTGCGCGACGAGCGACAGCGAGCTGCGCCGCCGTGCCGAGCGCATCGGCAGGGATCTGCAGGAGCTGAGGAGCGCTGGCGCCGCGGGCAGCCCCGCCGAGGTGCTCGAGCGACTGGCCGGCTTCGCTGAGGCCGGCTCTCAGCGCGCGTACCTGCAGGTGATCGACCTCGACGACATCGACCAGCTCGAGCTGATCGCCGCCGAGGTCATGCCGCAGCTGACGTGAGCGTCGGAAGCACCCGCGCTGGCTCCTCGCTCTACAGTTCGACGATGACCGCTGGTGCGAATGGCCCGATCGGCGTGCTGCTGGATGTCGACGGCGTGCTGTACGTGGGCAACGAGCCGATCGCGGGCGCGCACGAGGCCTTCAAGAAGCTGCGCGAGTGCAGCGCGGGCGTGCGGCTGATGACGAACACGACGTCGCGCTCGCGGCGCGTCGTCCGCGAGCACCTGCTCGAGCTCGGCTTCGACGTGTCACTGGAGGAGGTGCTGACGCCGGCGGCGATGGCCCAGCGACATTGCCGCGAGCGCGGCTACAAGGCGATCAGGGTGTACGTCAGCGACGGCCTGCGCGAGGATCTCGACGCGCTCGAGACGGCCACCCCGGGAGGGCACGTCGACGCGGTGATCCTGGGCGATCTCGGCGACGGCTTCACGCCGGAGGTGCTCAACGAGATCTTCCGCGCGATGATGGACGGAGCGGAGCTGGTGGCGCTGCAGCACAACCGCTACTGGCGCCGCGCCGACGGCATCGCGCTGGACGTCGGCGCGTACGCGGCGGCGCTCGAGTACGCGAGCGGACACGAGGCGGTGACCGTGGGCAAGCCCGCGCAGGAGTTCTTCCTGGCGGCGATGGCCGACATGGGGCTGGAGCGCGGGATCATGGTCGGCGACGACCTCGAGGCGGACGTCGGCGGCGCGATGGCGGCCGGCCTGCCGGGCGTGCTCGTGCGCACCGGCAAGTACCGCCAGGACGCCCTCAAAGCGCGCGTCACACCGACGGCGATCGTGGACTCGATCAAGGACGTCCCAGCGCTGCTGCCCCGCATCCTTCCGTCGTAGTCGCGCCTGAGGCGGTTCGATCGAAGACCGTGTTGGACACGGATCTAGACAAACGTATAACACTTATGTATAAGACCAGTCGGATGATCGACGCTGCCGAGCTCAATCGCTGGGTCACCGGCTTCGACCAGCTCTACGGCCTGGAATTCGTGAGCTGCGGTGAGGAGGAGGTGAGCGCCCGGGTTCGGATCGATGCGCAGCACAGGCAGCCACTCGGGCTGGTGCACGGCGGGGTCTACATGGCGATGGCCGAGTCGATCACGACCATCGCTACAGTCCTCTCCGTGGCGGCGCAAGGTAACACGGCGCTCGGCCTGTCGAACAACGCGAGCTTCATACGGGCGGTCGGCGACGGCACCATCCATGCGTCGGCCGGGCGTCGACATGCCGGTCGCAGCACATGGGTGTGGGACGTCGAGATGTCCGACGACGACGGTCGACTCTGCGCGCTGTCACGCACGACGATCGCTGTTCGGCCGCTGCATGCGTGAGACGGCGTAGCTGCATGCAACCGGTAGCTCTCGACTGGAGGGGACGCTCGCCGGGTCGATCATCAGCTGCAGCATCAGGCCGTCGCTGACAGCCATCAACAAGGTGGCGATGCTGCTGGCATACGCGGGGTCGGCATCGGGGCCGAGCCAGTCGGCGATCATGCTTCCAACCCTTTGGCGTTGCCTGCCGTAGTGGGCGGCCAGCTCATCGCGAACCTCCGGCGAGCGCGAGCTGCGAGCCGCAATTCCCAGGAAGCCGACGAAGGACGGGCGCAGCACGTCGAAGTCATCGAGGATCCGCTCCAGGGACCGCGTGACGCTCTCCGCCGTCGTCACGTCCGGGTCGTGGCGAAACGCAGTCGTGACGGCCTCGGCCCACTCCTCGAACACCAGCCGCGCGGCCTCGTCGAGCAGCGCGTCCTTGCCCCCGAAGTGGTAGCCGATCGACCCGAGGTTCGTACCGGAGGCCGCGACGAGGTCGCGTGCGGTGATCTCGTCGCGCCCGGATTCGCGGAGCAGCGCCTTCGCGGCATCCAGCAGCGCGTCCCGATGGGTGCGGCGATCGCCAGTCGAGCGTTCTCTAGGCATCTGTCTTACAAACGAGTGTAAGACGTCTGTTCATGGCTCGAGAGGTTCCACAGACACCGGGAGGAACGCCCCCAGCCGGCGCATCTCGGCCAGGCGCGGTCCGTCGGGGTAGCCGCTGGCGAGCAGCAGCGCGGCCTCGCGCTCGATGTCGTAGTCGACGCGGATGAGCTCCGGCCGGCCGTCGTCGATCAGCAGGTAGGACGCGCGTGGATCGCCGTCCAGCGGTATCCCGATGCTGCCGCTGTTGGCGACCGTCAGCTCGCTGAGCGTGCGCGCGAACGGACGATGGATGTGTCCGTAAACGGCCGTGGTTGCGTCGAGCGGCGCGTACGTGTCGGACAGCTCCTGCTCGTCGGCGTCTGGCATCGGCGCGCGCCACAGATCGCCGGGCGCGGCGTGCACGAGCGCGAGATCCGCGACGTGCTGCTCGGCCGGCAGCTCGCGCAGCCAGCGGATCCGCTCGGCGCCGAGCAGCGCGGCGGTTGCCGGCGCGTACTGCTCGAACATCAGCCTCAGCAGCGGCCCCAGCCCGGGAGCGAGCGCCAGCAGACGCTCGCGCTCCTCGGGCCGCCACAGCACCTCGTCGGTGTTGCCGACGACGCCCTGCCAGCCGAGCTCGCGCACGCGGTCGATCACGTGCGCCGGCTGCGCGCCCATCAGCGCGAGGTCGCCACCGTGCAGCACGAGATCCGGGGCACGCCGCTGCACGTCCGCGACGACGGCGTCGAACGCGGTCAGGTTGCCGTGCACATCGGAGACGATCGCTACTCGCAGGCCCGTGAGGATACTTGCGCTCGCCCCTGAAGATTGCAGAGCCGCGCGTGGGAAGCTCGCGGTTTTCGGCCCTCTTCTGTCCTTCTTCATACAGGTCCGATTCCCGCTAGATATGCACGTGTAGGTGTGTCAGGGTGCGTGCGTGGACTTCGACTCGGATCGCGTTTGGCAGGCCGTCGAGGCGCGCGATCCGCGTTTTGACGGGTGGGTGTTCTGTGGCGTGAAGACCACCGGCATCTACTGCCGTCCGAGCTGTCCCGCGCGCACGCCCAAACGCGAGAACGTGCGCCTGTTCGCGTCCGCGGCGGCCGCGCAGGCGGCCGGCTTTCGCGCGTGCAAGCGCTGCCGCCCGGACGCGACGCCGGGCTCGCCCGAGTGGGACCTGCGCGCGGATCTCGTCGGGCGCGCGATGCGGCTGATCGCGGACGGCCTCGTCGACCGCGAGGGCGTCGGCGGCCTCGCGCGCCGGCTCGGCTACGCCGAGCGCCACGTGCACCGTCAGCTCGTCGCGGTCGTCGGCGCTGGCCCGCTCGCGCTCGCCCGCGCGCAGCGCGCGCAGACCGCTCGCATTCTGCTCGAGACGACGTCGCTGGCGATCACCGATGTGACGTTCGCGGCGGGCTTTCAGAGCGTGCGCCAGTTCAACGCGACGATTCAAGAGGTGTTCGCGCTGACGCCCAGCGAGCTGCGCACGCGTGCGCGCAGATACGGGCGCCCGGAGGACAGCGGCGCACTGTCGCTGCGCCTGCCCTACCGCGCGCCGCTGGACGCCGACGGCCTGATCGCGTTCCTCGGGCTGCGCGCCGTCGCCGGTGTCGAGCAGCTGCTCGACGGCGCCTACCGCCGCAGCCTGCGCCTGCCACACGGCGCGGGCGTCGTCGAGCTGCGCCCCGCCGACGGCCACGTGCACGCGCGCTACTGGCTCGCCGACCTGCGCGACCTCGGTGCCGCGATGCAGCGCTCGCGCGCGCTGCTCGACCTCGACTCCGATCCGGACAGCGTGGCCGAGGTGCTCGGCGGCGAGCGCGTGCTCGGAGCGCTCGTGCGCGAGGCACCGGGACGGCGCGTGCTTGGCGCGGTGGACGGCCACGAGCTCGCCGTCCGCGCCGTGCTCGGTCAGCAGGTCTCCGTGCGCGGCGCCCGCACGCTCGCCGGCCGTCTGACGGCCGCGCACGGCGAGGCGCTCGAGCGACCGCTAGGCACCGTGACGCACGTCTTCCCCACGGCCGCCGCGCTCGCCGACGCGGACCCCGCGACGCTCGCGATGCCCGTCGCACGCAGGCGCGCGCTGCTCGGGCTCGTCAGCGCGCTCGCAGACGAGGAGCTCGTGATCGACGCCGGCGCCGATCGCGTGCAGGCGCGTGAGCGCTTGCTCACGCTGCCGGGGATCGGCCCGTGGACGGCCGAATACATCGCCATGCGCGCGCTGCGCGACCCCGACGCGTTCCTGCCGAGCGACCTCGGCGTGCGCCACGCGCTCGAGCAGCTCGGGCACAGTGGCGAGCCCGCGAGCGCGATGAAGCTCGCCGAGCGCTGGCGGCCGTACCGCGCGTATGCCGTGCAACATCTGTGGGCGTCGCTGCCCGCCGTGCGCTCCAAGCGCGACACCCGCACCGCAAACGACTCAGAGAGGATCGCCGCATGACCACGCAAACTGACAAGGCCGCCCGCTTTCTCGAGCTCCACCGCGGCGAGCGACCGCTGCTGTTGGCGAACGCATGGGATGCGGGCTCGGCAAAGCTGCTCGTAGCGCTCGGCTATGAGGCGCTCGCCACCACCAGCAGCGGCTACGCCGCCAGCCTCGGGCGCCTCGACTACGGCGTCACCCGCGATGAGTCGCTCGCGCACGCCGCCGCGCTCGTCGCCGCGACCGACGTGCCAGTGTCGGCGGACCTCGAGGAGTGCTTCGTCGTCGACGCCGCCGGCGTCGCGGAGACCGTGCGCCTCGCGCTCGAGGCCGGCCTCGCGGGCTGCTCGATCGAGGACTGGGACCCGCGCGAGCAGCGGCTGTATGACATCGGCGAGGCGGCAGAGCGCGTCGCGGTCGCCGCCGAGGCGGCGCACGGAGGTGACGTGCACCTCGTGCTGACCGCGCGCGCCGAGAACTACCTGCGCGGCAACCCCGACCTGCACGACACGATCGCGCGGCTGCAGGCCTATGAAGAGGCCGGTGCCGACGTGCTGTACGCGCCCGTGCTCGACAGCCCCGAGGAGCTGCGCGAGCTGCTCGCCGCGGTGCAGCTGCCCGTCAACGTGCTCGCGCGCGCGGGCGCCCCGGCGGTGGCGGAGCTGGCCGCCCTGGGCGTCAAGCGCATCTCCGTCGGCGGCGGCTTCGCGTTCGCCGCCTACGGCGCGGCGGTCAAGGTCGCGAGCGAGCTGCTCAGCGAGGGGAGCTACGGCTTCACGGAGCTGTCGGCTGTCGGCGGCAGGGCCGCGCGCGCTGCCTTCGGCTGAGTCCGCCGCTCAGACGGGCGCTGCCGCAGGCGCCTCCGCGCGCGGAGGCGCGGGCCGCGCGAGGATCCGCACGCGCGTGGACATCCGGCGGCAACGTTAGTCCAGTTGATGGAATATGTCAAACCTCCGTGTGCCGCCCCGAGGGCGCGCCTCCCGTCTCAGTAGAATCGTGCAAAATTCGCGTTGATGATCGTCACGCCGAGTTCGCTGAGCTACCACGCGACCATGCGCTCGCTGGTCGAGGCGATCGAGCAGCGTGGGCTGACGGTGTTTGCGCAGATCGACCACGCCGCCGGTGCGCGCGAGGTCGGCTTGGAGCTCGCGGACGAGGAGGTCGTGCTGTTTGGCAGTCCTCGCAGCGGCACGCCGCTGATGCGGGCGGATCCGCGCATCGGCATCGAGCTGCCGCTGCGGATGCTGATCTGGCGGGAGGGGGAGCAGGTGCTGCTCGGTCACAGCGACCCGCGCGAGCTGGCCAGCGTCTATGACGTCTCCGGACACGAGCAGACGCTCGAGCAGATGGCCACGCTGCTCGACGCGCTCGCGGCCGAGGCCGCGGGCTCAGCTTCGGAGGCGTCGTGACGACCAACGGCAGCGCGGCAGCCGCCACGACCGACGTCAGCCGCCCCGGCGACGCGCCGCGCAACCTGATTCTCGCGGCGATGATCTTCGCGGTGGCGATGACGTTCATCGACCAGACGATCGTGTCGATCGCCGCGCCGCAGGTGCAGAAGGAGCTGCACCTGACGAGCACCGGCGTGCAGTGGGCGGTCAACGCGTATCTGCTGTCGCTGGCGGCGCTGTTCGCGTTCGGCGGCCGCCTGGCGGACACCGTCGGGCACCGCCGCATGGTCACCCTCGGCGTGGTCGTGTTCGCGGCGGCCTCGGCGATGTGCGGGCTGACGCCCAAGGGCAGCCTCGCGGAGGCGTGGATCGTGACGTTCCGAGTCGTTCAGGGCGCCGGCGGCGCGATCATGTTCCCGGCGGCGCTCGCGATCGTCGTGCAGACGTTCGCGCTGCGCGAACGCGGCAAAGCGCTTGCGATCTTCTTCGGCATCGCCGGCGGCCTGACCGCGATCGGCCCGATCCTCGGCGGCTATCTGACGCAGTGGACGTGGCGCGCGATCTTCTGGGTGAACATCCCCGTCGCGATCGTCGCGCTGCTCCTGATCGTGATCTCCAAGCCGAAGACCTTGCACAAGGCTGCGCGCATGGACTACCGCGGCCTCGTCCTGATCGCCGGCGGCGTCGCGCTGAGCGTGTTCGGCTTCCAGCAGTCGGCGGTCTGGGGATGGGGCGACCCCGCCACTGGAGCGTGCATCGCCGTCGGCGCCGCGATCCTGGTCGTGTTCTCGCTCGTCCAGGCGCGCACCGCCTCGCCGCTGATGCAGGTGAGTATCTTCCGCATCCGCGCGTTCCTCGTCGAGAACGTTGTGCTCGGCATCTCGATGGTGGTGTTCATACCGGTGTTCTTCTTCGCCAGCGAGTACGCGCAGATCGCGCTCGGCAAGACGCCCTCGGAGGCCGGCGAGTACATCCTGTTCTTCTTCATCGGCTTCGTCATCGCCGCGCAGATCGGCGGGCGCATGCTCGACCGCATCGGCGCCAAGCGCCCGGTCGTGCTCGGCTGCGCCATCGCCGCCGTGGGCTTCTGGCTGTGGGCGGGGAAGGTCACCGGCCTCGACTTCGGCTCCCAGCAGATAGACATCATCGTTGCCGGAGCCGGCGTGGGCATGATGCTCGGGCCGGCCAACACCGACGCCGTCAACCGCGCTTCCAGGCTCTCCTACGGTGAGGCCACCGGCATCACGCAGACCGTGCGCAACTACGCCGCCAGCCTCGGCCTGGCGATCCTCGGCACGATCCTCGTCTCGCAGTTGCGCTCGCGCGTCGCCAGCTCGCTGATCGCCAAAGGCTTCTCCAGTGTGCGCGCGCACGCCGAGGCGGCGAGCCTCTCCCAGTCCCAGTCAGGCAGCGGCAGCGTCGCCTCGATCCCGCACTTCGTGCGCCTCGACTTCGCCTACGCGACGCGCTCGGTGCTGTACGTGATGGCCGCGGTCATGGCGGCGGCGGCGGTTGTCGCGCTGCTCGGTCTGCAGCGCGGGGTTCAGGAGGAGACGCAGACGAGCGAGGAGCCGGACCTCGAGCAGGCAACGTTCGCCTGAGGTGGCCGCTGTATGTGTACGATTACGAGATCATTCCAGATTGTAATGATTACAAGATGTAACGATTACAGAACGTAACGATCTCGTGGTTACGTAGTCAGAACGCTCGACGCCCGGGCAACGCTCG
This sequence comes from Solirubrobacteraceae bacterium, assembly GCA_049513255.1. GTDB lineage: Bacteria > Actinomycetota > Thermoleophilia > Solirubrobacterales > Solirubrobacteraceae > Palsa-744. The sequence continues at coordinate 83,642 of JBEKWH010000011.1, read as the reverse complement.
ACGCCCAGCCGGCAGTACGGCCCCGGCCCAGCCAGCCCGCGGTCAGCTCCGCGTAGCGACGCTCAGGCCGCCATCGGCCACGAGCGTCTGGCCGGTCACATACGAGGACTCCTCGCCGATCAGGAACAGCGCGCAGCGCGCGATCTCCCAGGCGCTGCCCTGACGGCCGGCCGGGATGCGGACCTCGGCGCGGGCGGGGCTGTGTCGCGTGGCGAGCCTGCCCAGCGAGGTGTCGATCAGGCCGGGCGCGAGCACGTTGACGCGCACGTGCGGCGCGCCTTCGACGGCGGCGTTGCGGCACACCGCCTCGAGCGCAGCCTTGGACGCGGCGTACGATGGGATCGGCATCGATTCACGGCCTGCGAGCGAGCCGATCAGCAAGACGGTGCCGCCTTCGCCGAAGCTCGCGAGCGCCAGCTTGCAGCCGAGGAAGTGCGAGCGCAGGTTGACGGCCATCACCCGGTCCCAGTCCTCGACGGTGGTTCCGGCGAATCCGAGCCCGGCGCCGATGCCGACGTTCATCACGAGTCCGTCAAGGCCGCCGAGCGCGGCGCTGCCCTGCTCGAACATCGCCTGGATGCCGGCCTCCTCGGCGGCGTCGGCGAGCACGCTGACGCACTGCGCGCCCTCGCCGCGCACGATCGCGTCGGTCACGCCGAGGCTGGCGGCGTCGACGTCGGCGAGCACGAGCGCCGCGCCTTCGCGCGCGAACAGCACCGACATGGCGCGCCCGTTGCCGATCGGGGCGTCCTCCAGGCCGTAGTCCTGCTGGCCGGCTCCGACGATCAGGATGCGCCTCCCGGCTAGCCTTCCCCCGCGCATCCCCGTTGCGCCAAGTGCGCTCATATACGGGCATCCTATGCCCGCCGGATGCGGCAACTTCGCGCGCCCGAGATCCGATCCCCGCGATAGTTGTGCATAGCGAAATCGTCCCAGCGAGTCCTACGTGGGCGCGATCCCATCCGCGCGGAGGCGCTGGTAGGATCGGCACGCGTCGGGATAGCCCGGCGTGACGCTGAGCGCAGCGAAGTCCGGTCAGACTCCGGCGCTGTCCCGCAACGGTGAAGCCCCCCAGGGGGACGAGCCCGGTCGCCTACCTCGACGTCGACGAATCCAGTCCTCGGATGAAGGGCGGTTCGTGCGCCGCCGGCGCAGGGGCTCCTTCGTCCTCCAGGCGCGACGGGAGGATGGCCATGACGGGAACAGCAGCGCGCATCGGATCGGCGTGGCGGTCGTTGACGGGCGCCGAGCGCGCCCGCGTCGGCGCGATGCTGTTGACGATCGCCGCTGTCAATGGCCTGGGCTGGGGGATCTTCGCGCTGGCGATCCTGCCGCACCACTTTCGCTACGACGGACTGGGCGTCGGCATCGGCGTCGCCGTCACCGCGTGGACGCTCGGGCTGCGCCACGCGTTCGACGCGGACCACATCGCGGCGATCGACAACACGACGCGCAAGCTGATGGCCGATGGCGGGCGGCCGCTGGGCACGGGCTTCTTCTTCGCCCTGGGCCATTCGAGCGTGATCATGGTCGTGGGCGTCGGCGTCACGGTCGCCGCGCGGGCGGTGTTCAAGGCGGTCGTGACACCGAGCTCCGGCTTTGAGACCGCCGGCGGCGTCGCCGGCACGGTGCTGTCGGCGACGTTCCTGTGGATGATCGCGGCGCTGAACCTGGCCGTGCTCGTCGGCATTGTGCGGGTCTTCCGCGACATGCGTCGCGGCGTCTACGACGAACAGGAGCTCGAGGCGCAGCTGCTCGCGCGCGGTCTCATGTACCGCTTCTTCGGGCGCATGATGCGTTCGATCGAGCACACGTGGCAGCTGTTCTTCGTCGGCTTCGTGTTCGGCATCGGCTTCGACACGGCCACGGAGGTGCTGCTGCTGGCGGGCACCGCCGCCGCCGTCACCGCGGGCCTGCCATGGTACGCGGTGCTGACGCTGCCGCTGCTGTTCTCGGGCGGCATGATGCTGTGCGACAGCATCGACGGGCTGTTCATGAACTTCGCATACGGCTGGGCGTTCGCGCGGCCCGTGCGCAAGGTCTATTACAACATCACGATCACGGCGCTGTCGATCGGCGTGGCGTTCCTGGTGGGCGGCATCGAGATCGTCGGCCTGCTGTCCACCGAGCTGCACCTGCACGGCTGGCTCGGCGACTACATGGCCAGCTTCAATCTCAACACCGCCGGCTATCTGGTCGTGGGGCTGTTCGTGCTCGTGTGGGCGATGGCGCTGACGATCTGGCGGTTCGGACGGGTCGAGGCGCGCTGGGAAGCTGCGGCGGCGCGCAGCGCCGAGCAGCGTGGGGGGACGTGATGGCTGCGACGCGTGCAGCACGCGACGTGGAGACGCTCGACGCCTGCCCGGGCGTGCTGCGCCTGCATGCTGCCGCCGACGGGCAACTCGCGCGCGTGCGTGTTCCAGGAGGCCGGCTCGACGCGCGTGCACTGGGGGCGCTCGCCGAGGCGGCGTCGCTGGGCAGCGACATCGTCGAGCTGACCTCGAGAGCGGGACTGCAAGTGCGTGGTCTGCCCGAGGGCGGCGAGCACGCACTGGCAGATCTCCTCACGCGCGGCGGCCTCCTGCCGTCGCTGGCGCACGACCGCGTGCGCAACATCCTCGCGGCACCGCTCGCGGGCCGCGGCCCCGCGGCGCTCGCCGAGGTCGATCCGATCGTCGACGCGCTCGATCGCGCGCTGTGCGCAGACCCGGCGCTCGCGGAGCTGCCCGGTCGCTTCCTGTTCGCTGTCGATGACGGCTCGCGAGCGCTTGAGCCGCTGCACGCCGACGTCGAGCTGGTCGCCGAGCGCGGCGGGGCCGGGCGCGCGGAGGGCGCGTTCCGGCTGTACCTCGACGGGCGCGCCACGGGCCTCGCTGTGACGCCGGCAGATGCTCCCGCCGCGGCGCTGCGCGCAGCACATGCGTTCTTGGCGGCGCGGCGCGAGGACGAGGACGGCGCCTGGCGAGTGCGTGAGCTGTGCGGCGGCGCACTCCGCGTTGCACGTCGGCTCGGCCTCGACGTCCTGGATGGCGTCGCGGCCTTGCGTGTGCCCGCCGGCAACGCTCGGCGCCTCGGAGCTCACGTCCAGCGCGACGGCCTGCTCGCGGTCGCGGTGCTGCCGCCGCTGGCGCGGCTCGGGCGTGAGCAGCTGCTGCGCCTCGCCGAGCTCGTGGAGCTCGCCGGGCGCGCGGGTGTCGAGGGGCGCACGGGCGTGGACGACGTTGGAGTCCGTGTATCACCATGGCGCACGCTGACTGTCGTCGACGTGCCCGCGTCCGCGGCGCCGGGCCTGCTCGACGAGCTGCAGCGGATCGGTCTTGTGGCGTCCGACGCATCGGGCTGGGCGGGGCTGTCGGCGTGCGCCGGGCTGGGCGCCTGCGCACGCGCGCTCGTTGACGTGCGCGCGGAGGCGACGGCACGCGCGGCGCTGCGCGACGCGAGCTCGCCGACGGAGCACTGGTCGGGCTGTGAGCGCCGCTGCGGCGAGCCGGCGGACGTGGGCATTCGCTTTGTCGCCGGCGCCGAGTATGCGGAGGCCGGAGCGTGATCGCGTACGAGCGCGACGGCGCGGAGATCTACAGACGCTCGTTTGCGACGATCCGCGCGGAGGCGGACCTCGATGGCCTGGAGCCGGTGCTGGAACGGGTCGTGGTGCGCATGATTCACGCGTGCGGCATGGTCGACCTCGCCGCCGACGTTGCTGCCTCACCGGGATTCGGCCCTGTGGCGCAGGCGGTGCTGCGAGACGGCGCGCCGATCCTGTGCGACACGTCGATGGTCGCGACGGGCGTCACGCGCTCGCGGCTGCCGGCGGGCAACGAGGTGCTGTGCACGCTGTCTGACCAGCGGGTGCCGGAGCTGGCGGCGCGGATGGAGACGACGCGCACGGCGGCGGCGCTGGAGCTGTGGCGCGAGCGCCTGGACGGCGCGCTGGTGGTCGTGGGCAACGCGCCGACGGCGCTGTTCCGGCTGCTGGAGATGGTCGAGGAGGGCGGCGCCCGCCCGGCTGCTGTGATCGGCGTCCCGGTTGGCTTCATCGGCGCGGCGGAGTCGAAGGTCGCGCTCGCGGAGCATCCGGCGGCGCTCGAGCACCTGGTCGTCCACGGCCGCCGCGGCGGCAGCGCGATCGCGGTCGCGGCGGTCAACGCGCTGGCAAGCGAGGCCGAGTGACGCCGGGCCGCCTGTTCGGCGTTGGCGTCGGCCCGGGCGACCCGGAGCTGATGACGGTCAAGGCGTGCCGGGTGATCGCGGCGGTCCACGTGATCGCGTACCCGAACGCGCGTCACGGCCGCAGCGTGGCGCGGCGGATCGCGGCGGCGCATCTGCGCACGGAGCACGTCGAGCTGCCGCTTGAGTTCCCGGTGACGACGGAGATGACAGATCACCCTGGCGGCTACGAGGCGGCGCTGGGCGAGTTCTACGACGAGGCGGCGCGGGCGCTGGCGGAGCACCTCGACGCGGGCCGCGACGTGGCGGTGCTGTGCGAGGGCGACCCGCTGTTCTACGGCTCGTACATGTATCTGCACGAGCGCCTGGCGGGCCGGTTCGAGACGACGGTGATCCCGGGGGTGACGGGCTTCAGCGCGGCGGCGGCCGCCGCTGGCACGCCGCTGGTGAAGCGCGACGACGTGTTCATGGCGCTGCCGGGCACGCTGCCGGCGCAGGAGCTGACGGCACGCTTGCGCACGGCGGACGCGGCGGTGGTGATGAAGCTGGGGCGCACGTTTGCGAAGGTGCGCGGCGCGGTCGAGGCGGCCGGCGCGGGCGAGCGCGGCATCTACGTGGAGCGCGCGAGCTCCGAGGAGGAGCGGATCGCGCCGCTGCGCGAGGTCGACGGCGAGGTGCCATACATGTCGCTCGTGCTGGTGCCGACGCAAGACCGTTACAAGTCGGAACGATCGGGACCTGGATCGGTGACGGTCGTGGGCCTCGGCCCGGCTGGCCCGGACTGGCTGACGCCGGAGGCGCGCGGCGAGCTGGCGGCGGCGGACGAGCTGGTGGGCTATGAGACGTACCTGGCGCGGGTGCCGGAGCGGCGCGGGCAGCTCCGGCATGCGAGCGACAACCGCGTCGAGGGCGAGCGCGCGCGTCACGCGCTGGAGCTGGCGGCGGCGGGCTCGCGCGTGGCGGTGGTGTCGTCGGGCGACCCGGGGATCTTCGCGATGGCGGCGGCGGTGCTGGAGGCGCTGGAGGGGGACGCGGCGCTGGCGGACGTGGAGGTGCGGGTGGTGCCGGGCGTGTCGGCGATGCAGGCGGCGGCGGCGCGGGTGGGGGCGCCGCTGGGCCACGACTTCTGCGTGATCTCGCTGTCGGACCAGCTGAAGCCGTGGGAGATCGTCGAGCGCCGCGTCGACGCGGCGGGGGCGGCGGACCTGGTGTTGGCGCTGTACAACCCGGCGTCGCGCACGCGCCGCGAGCAGCTCGCGCGCGCGGTGGCGGTGCTGCGCCGCCACCGCGCGGACGCGACGCCGGTGATCGTCGCGCGCGCGGTCGGCAGCACGGACGAGTCGGTCACGGTGACGACGCTCGGCGCGCTGGACCTCGACGCGGTGGACATGCGCACGCTGCTGATCGTTGGCTCCTCGACGACGCGCACGCTCGAGCACGACGGGCACCTGCCGCGCGTGTACACGCCCAGGCGCTACCCGGCATGAGCGTCGGCCGCGCGCACGACCGGCGAGGCAACGTGAGCCTGCTCGCGCGCCCAGGCGAGCGCGTCGGCGACGGTGGCGACGGTTGCGACGTCGGGCCGCGGCGGGCGCCGCACGACGATCACGGGCAGCTCCCGCCGGCGGGCGGCGTCGAGCTTGGCCTCGGTGTGCGTGCCGCCGCTGTCCTTGGTTATAAGGAGGCCGATGCGGTGTGCGTCAATCAGCGCGAGCTCGCCATCGAGCGTGTAGGGGCCGCGGTCGAGCAGCAGCTGATGGCGGGGCGGCAACGGTGGGTCGGGAGACTCGACGCAGCGAACGAGGAACCACGCGTTGCGTACGTCGGCGAACGAGGACAGGCCTTGACGGCCGGTCGTGAGCAGCACGCGCTCGCCGAGCGAGTCGATCGCGGCGGCGGCGGCGTCGAGGTCATCGACCCAGTGCCAGCGATCGCCGGGCTGCTCGCTCCAGCCGGGTCGCTGCAGGCGCAGCAGCGGCACGCGGGCGCGCAGGCAGGCGGTTGCGGCGGAGGCGGAGATGCGCTCGGCGAACGGATGGGTGGCGTCGACGACGGCGACGGCGCCGTGCTCGGTGAGCCACCGCGCGAGCGCGTGCGGGCCGCCGAAGCCGCCGATGCGCACGGTCCCGGCGGGCAGCCGCGGACGCGACACGCGCCCGGCGAGCGACGAGGTCACGTGCACGCCGTCGGCGTCGAGCGCGCCGGCAAGCTCGCGCGCCTCGGCGGTGCCGCCGAGCACGAGGATCATGCGGCGCCCCTTCGGCGCGCGCGACGGGCGAGTCGGCGTGCGCGACTGGCGAGTCGGCGTGCACGGATGCCGAATCGGGGCGCGTCGGCGATCGACGGGACCGGGCGATGAGGCGGGTACTCGTGATCGGCATCGGCGCGGGCGATCCCGAGCACGTGACGATGCAGGCGGTCCGAGCGCTGGGCGAAGTGGACGTGTTCTTCGTGATCGAGAAGAGTCATGAGACGGACGAGCTGGTGCGCCTGCGCAGGGAGATCTGTGAGCGCTACATCGACGGGCATACGTACAGGATCGTCGAGATCGCGGATCCGCCGCGTGACCGCACGACGCCGGCGTATCGGACGGCGGTCGAGGACTGGCGCGCGCGGCGCGCGGAGCTGTGGGAGCGTGCGATCGCGGACGAGCTCGGCGAGGACGGCTGCGGCGCGTTCCTGGTGTGGGGCGACCCGTCGCTGTACGACAGCACGCTGGCGGTGCTCGAGCAGATCCTCGCGCGCGGAGCGGTGGCGTTCGAGCACGAGGTCGTGCCGGGGATCAGCAGCGTGCAGGCGCTGACGGCGCGCCACCGCATCCCGCTGAACCGCGTCGGCCGCGCGGTGCAGATCACGACCGGGCGATTGCTCGCGGAGGGTTTCCCCGCGGGCGTCGATGAAGTGGTGGTGATGCTCGACGCGGATTGCTCGTTCAGGCACCTCGAGGACGAGGAGATCGAGATCCATTGGGGCGCGTATCTGGGGATGACCGACGAGATCCTGGTGTCCGGGCGGCTGCGCGAAGTGGCGGATGAGATCGTGCGGAGGCGAGGCGAGGCGCGCGAGCGCAAGGGCTGGATCATGGACGCGTACCTGCTGCGGCGGGGGGGTGTGAGCGGCGATTTTTGTTCGTAAGCGGCTGGGAAAATGCCCCCAGGGCGAATCTTTGTTCGTAAGCGGGCCGATATGTCGAAAAAATGTTCGTAAGCTGTGCAGGGACGTGATTCTTAGTCTTACGCAAAGTTTTTCGACATTTCTCGTCTCTTACGACGACTTTTTCTCATAGACGGCCGCTTCGATGCCCGCTAAGACGCCTTTTTCGCTCGATGAGCAGCACGAGGTCTTCTTCACGTCGACCGCGACCTCGCGGGCTGTACGCGAGCTGCTGCGCGCTGGGCGTGTCCGGCACGTGAGCGGCCGCCTGTACACAAAGAACCTCGACGAGCCGCTGGAGGATGTGCTGCGCCGGCGGGTGTGGGAGGTCGCGGCCGGCATCTTCCCGGGCGCGGTGATCGTCGACCGTACGGCCTTCGAACCGCGGCCGGCCGGCCCGGAGGGCTCGGTCTTCCTGTGCGCACAGACCCCCCGCGTGGTCCGCCTGCCGGGCCTCGTCCTGAACTGCCGCCGAGGTGCTGGTCCGGTGTCGGGCGACACGCCGTTCCTCGGCGAGGATCTGTACCTGAGCTCGTGGCCGCGGCGGTTCCTCGACAACATGCGTCGCTCGCGCGCGCGCTCGGGTACCCGGCGGACGCTCGATCGCGCAGAGCTCGAGGTCCAGCTGGAGGGGCTGTTCTCAAATCAAGGCGAGGCCGAGCTGAACAGGTTGCGCGACGAGGCCGCGCGGCTAGCCGGCGAGCTCGACCGCGAGCACGAGCTGGCGGAGCTATCCGCGCTGATCGGTGCGCTGCTCGGCACGCGCGAGGCGCGGCTGGCGAGCCCGCTGGGCAGGGCCGCGCAGGCCGGTGAAAGCTGGGACGAGGCGCGGCTCGCGCTGTTCGACGTGCTGTTCGCGGCGCTGCACGAACGCGTGCCCGTGAGCCGTCCCGCGGCGGAGCGCGTCACGCCGACGTTCTCGTTCTACGAGGCGTACTTCTCGAACTTCATCGAGGGAACCGAGTTCACGGTCGCGGAGGCTGAGGACATCGTGTTTCGCGCGGTGGTGCCGGTCGACCGCCCGCAGGACGCGCACGACGTGCTCGGCACGTTCGACCTGGTGAGCGACCCGGCGCTGCGCGCGAGCACCCCGGCGAACGCGGACGAGCTGCTGTCGCTGCTCAGCCTGTTCCATGCGCGGATCATGGGCGGGCGCCCGCAGGAGCGCCCCGGTCACTTCAAGACGCGGGCGAACCGCGCCGGCGGCACCGAGTTCGTCGCGCCGCTGCGCGTGCGCGGCACGCTGCGACGCGGATATGAGCGCTACGGTGCGCTCGAGCCGGGATTTCCACGGGCGGTGTTCGCGATGTTCCTGGTCTCGGAGGTGCACCCGTTCTCGGATGGGAATGGCCGCGTGGCGCGAGCGCTCGCAAACGCCGAGCTGAGTGCCGCCGGACAGCAGCGGCTGATGATCCCGATCGTCTACCGCGACGACTACGTGCAGGCGCTGCGCGTGATGTCGCGGCTGGCGTCGCCGAACGCGCTGATCAGGGTGCTGGCGCGGGCACAGCAGTGGGCGGCTGGGGTGGATTGGTCATCGATGGGCGCGGCGGCGGTGGATCTGGAGCGCACCAACGCGATGTTGACCCCCATCGAGGCCGAGGAACGGGGGGTGGTCTTGCGGACTACGGGGGAGCTCGGTGGGGACGCGGCTGAGGCTAAGCCAGGTCGCAGATAATGAGCCGTGCCAACACGACGAGAACTCTCGTCGTGGTCTTCGAGTACATCAGGGGCTCTACAACCGCGCGAGCGCCGATACTTGACCCGCGGCATGCATTCACCAATCGAGCGAGAGCAGCTCCGTTACGCTGCGAAAGACTAGGACGACCACGCTACCTAGGTTCGGCGCAGCAATCTGGTCTGGAGCGGGAGGTTCGTGCGCGCCGGTTACCTCTTCGGCTTTTTGAATTTGAACTTGGCATGCTTGGCGCCCTTGCCGCTTGCCGGGCTGGTCCCGTTAGGGGTCTTCACGGTCACGTACACGGTCCCGGTTCCACCAGGCGATTCAACCGTCACCGACGTTGCCGAGACCGTCCTTATGGTACCCGAGGTCGAGCCGAACATGACTGTTTCTGCGCCCGTGAAATTGGTGCCCGCGACCGTGACCAGCGTCCCCCCGGCTGTAGACCCAGTCTTTGGCGATAGGGCGGTGACTGTTGGCGGTGGACTGGTCGGCACGTACACAAAGGACTCCGAATTGCTGTTGCCGCCGGCTGTTTCCACGGTGACCAATACCGTGCCTGTCCCCGCCGGGGACGTAGCCGAACATTCTGTGTCGATACAAGTCGCCCTGACCGGCGACCCGCCGAACCTGACTTCGGTTACGCCGGACAGGTTCGTTCCTTTGACCTGCACCGGCGTGCCGCCTGACGCTTTACCCGCGCCCGGCTCGATGCTCGTTAGGGTGGGGGCCGGAACGACGGTGTAGACCACCGTCTTTTCTTCTTTCAGCCCGTTGCTGCTGCTGGCCTTGACCGTGAAATCATGTTCACCGGGTCCGACGGTGCTGATTGCGGCCCCGTTCGCGACCGTACCGTCGCAGCCTTCCGGTTCGGGGTCCAGCCCAGGGCCATCGGTGCCCTCTTTGCATTCGTAGCTAGCGGCGATTACTGCGCCTTCGGGATACACGGCACCCGATGCAGGAACGGTGATTGAGACCGATGGTGGAGCGCCAGCAATGAGCAGTGCGCGCTCGGCGGTCGGGCCGGTAAATGCAACTCCTTGGGGTAGTACTGCCACACCCACGGGTAGGTCAATCGGGAATGCCGACGCCAAGGCTCCAGTTGCGTTTTCGTCGTACGGGTCCCAGGTTCCATTCCCGGCCACCGTGGTGATGATTCCGGTAGGGTCTATGCGGCGGATCCGAACCCCTAGGTAGTCCGCGACGAAGACCGCTCCTGAAGGGGCAACTGCCAGCGCTACAGGACCAGCGAGATTGGCGGCGGTCGCTGGACCTCCATCACCTGTGTCGAGATCGTTTGGGGCCGATCCAGTGCCAGCGATCACGTCGATGGTCCCATTCGGCGAGACTTCGAAAACCCGATCGTCTCCGGTGATCAGGACACTGCCGTCGGGCCGGAGAGCCAGTGCCGGAGCACGACCGCCAAACCCTTCGACCGCATCAAGGTGGACTTCGCGCGCATCAGCACCGTTAGTCGGTTCCTGCGTCCCTCCCCCAGCGACGCGGCGTGCGATCCCTTCCGAATCGACACGGTATACCGCCCCGGGGCCGCAGCCGCTGTTATCCGCGACCGAGAAAATGTAGCCCCCTTCTGGGTCATCCACGACAAAACCTGGCGCAGGCACCGACAGCGCCGACACGTCATCCTGGCAGCTGAACGTGTACCCGATGAAGATCGCGCACGGCACTTCGGGTGGCTCACTGAATGAGCTTGCGCCGGCAACGGTGGTGATCGTACCGTTAGGTGCGACGCGACGAATGCGGTTGTTTCCGGCGTCAGCAATCAGAACCCCACCGTCAGGTTCTTCGACCGCGTCCGCCGGATAGCAAAGCTCCGCGTCCGTTGCCGGCCCGCCGTCACCCGAGAAGCCGCGTTCGCCGTTTCCGGCCACGACCGAGACGATGCCACTCGCCGAAACCCTAAAGACACGGCTATCGCTCGTGAGGAGGTACCCTCCGCCGGAGGTCGGCGAAATCCCGAACAAGGGGCCAAGGTTTGCTTCGGTGGCAGGTACGTCTTCAGGTTCCAACGATCCCCTACCGGCAATCGAGTAGAGATGGCCAGGGAGCTGGTCGGCTGATGCGACTGGCGGTATCAAGGCGGATGCCATCGTTAGGGCGGCAGCTAGGACTGGCATCGCCCACAGGATCAGCGCCGCGATGGGCCGCGCCCTCACATCGCAGCCAACGCTGGTTCGCCTGGCAGGCCTAGTCGTCTCCGGCATGACGGTCCCCTGTCTGGTCGCTAAAGGCGCAGGACACCCAAAACCGGGCCGTCGCACCGTATTCCCCCAGGATTCTACCAGCGACTAGATGCCCGGAAATGCCGCTCGTTCGATTATATGGGGTTTTGCGGCCGGGGGCAGAGCAGAGCCCGGTAGACCTCAAGGCTACGGTGCCGCAGAGCTACTTGGATACGTTTGAGCACATCGAGCGCCTCGGCGAGGGGGACCGCCGTGATCGCTGCCTCGCCTTACGCAGTAGCGCCTCCACCTGGTCGCTGCTGGCTCGTCCGCCAGCAGCGCGATCAGCGCAAAGGCGCTAGCAGAATGCTCACTTGGCCGTGTGTCGATGATGCTCGGCCACCGCCTCGGCCCCCCGCGCGGCCTTGCGCAATTGTCCACTGCTCATCGATAGCTCTCCAGTTAGAGCGCCACGCGCGGCAGCAATAGGATCGTCGGGTGCAGGTTTGAGCACGACCCGATCTCCGAGGTCTTCGAGCGCCAGGGTCGAAGTGTTCCATCGGCGGCGAATGCTGGAGGGGATTGAAATCTGTCCCCCACGTGTGATCTTGGCTGTCTTCATGATCGTGAGATTTATCATGAGCCAGGTCCATGCCGATCCTCCCGGCGTCGCGAGTGCGAGTAAAGGTGGCTGTCGCGGAACCCCTCCGCGGCGAGCGCGGGGCCGACGAGGATAACGGCTGTGCGGCGCACGCCCGCCTCGTGCACCTGCTCGGCGATCGTCGCAAGCGTGCCGCGCAAGACCAGCTCATCGGGCCAGCTCGCGCGCGCGACGACCGCCACCGGGCACGCCTCCCCGTAGTGCGGCGTGAGCGTTGCCGCGATCTCGTCGATCGCCTGCGCGCCAAGGTGGATCGTCAGCGTCGCGCCGTGCGCGGCGAGTCCCGCGAGCTCCTCGCCGGGTGGCATCGCTGAGGCGCGCTTGCCGTAGCGGGTGAGGATCACCGTCTGCGCGACCTCCGGGATTGTGAGCTCGCGTCCGAGCGCGGCGGCGGCGGCCGCGAACGCGGGCACACCTGGCGTCACGTCCCAGGGGATGTCGAGCGCGTCGAGCCGGCGCATTTGCTCGGCAGCGGCGCTGTAGATTGAAAGGTCCCCCGAGTGCAAACGTGCGACGTCCTCGTCGCGCTCGTGCGCCACCTGCAGCTCGGCGACGATCTGATCGAGGTCGAGGTGCTGCGTGTCGAGCACGCGCGCGCCCGGCGGCGCGTGCTCGAGCACCCCGCGTGGGACCAGTGCGCCCGCGTACAGGCACACAGGACACGAGGCGATCAGCCGCTGCGCGCGCAGCGTCAGCAGGTCGGGCGCGCCGGGGCCGGCGCCGATGAAATGGACCGTCACGTGCGCGCTCCGCGTCCGCGCGCCGCGGTCACGCGCGCCCCGCCTTCGTCACGGGTCCCTTGCGCGCGCTCCACTGCACGACGGGCAACTGCGGGCGCCACGCCTGGAACGTGCCGAGCGGCTCCACGTGCGCGATCTCGATGCGAGCGAGCTCGCCGCCGCAGTGCTCGCGCGCGAGCATCAGCACGCGTTCGCCCTCCAGCGTGACGGCGTTGGCGACGATCGTGCCGCCGGGCCGCAGCGAGTACCAGCAGCGCTGGACTACGTTCATCGAGGTGAGGCCACCGCCGATAAAGATTGCGTCGGGGCCCGGCAGGTCACACAGCGCCTCGGGTGCCGCGCCGAGCACGACCTCGAGCCGGGGCACGCCCAGCCGGCTGGCGTTCGCGCGGGCTCGCTCGGCTCGCTCGGCGTGGCGCTCGACGGCGAACGCGCGGGCGCTGGGCTCCGCGCGTAGCCACTCGATCGCGATCGAGCCGCTGCCGGCACCGACGTCCCACAGCAGCGCGCCGGGTGTGGGGCCGAGAGCTGCGAGCGTGATCGCGCGCACGTGGCGCTTGGTCAGCTGGCCGTCGTGCTCGTAGGCGTCGTCCGGCAGGCCCGGGACGAGCGGGAGCACCGCGGCGTTGTTGCGGTCGTGGGCGTCACCGGCGAGCTCGGCGCTGCACTCGATGGCGACGCAGTGCAGCGGATCGGCCGTCTGCTCGCCCCACTCCGCGGCGGTGCTTTCGACGATGCGCTCGTCGGTGCCGCCAAGCTGCTCGAGCACGACGAAGCGGCTGGGACCGAAGCCGTGCTCGCGCAGCAGCGCGGCGATCGCGGCCGCGCCGCCCACGCCGGTCGCGTAGACGACGAGCCGCCGGCGCGGCTGCAGCAGCCGCGCCACGACCTCCGGCGGCTGCGCGACAGCACTCACGAGTTCGACCTCAGCAGCGGGCCAGCCGAGGCGTGCGCACGCCAGCGCGAACGCCGACGGGTGCGGGTAGACGACGAACCGGTCCGCAGGCAGCCGTCGCGCGAGCGTCGCGCCGATGCCGTGCAGCATCGGGTCGCCGCTCGCGAGCACGCACACCGATCCGTCGTCTCTCCCGAGCGCGCGCTCGACGAGCTCCTCCACGAGCGCGTCGATCGGCGAGGGCCACGGCCGTTGTGTGGCCTCCACGTTCGCAGGCAGCAGCGCGAGCTGCCGCGCCGAGCCGACGACCTCGGCGGCGGCGAGCACCGCGCCGCGCGCGGCCTCGCCCAGCCCCGCCCAGCCATCGGCGCCAATGCCGACTACCGCCAGCCGCACGGGGGTGCCGGCCGTGCCTGTGGCGTTCATCGCGCGCCCCGCAGCAGCGGCGCGCCGTCGCGTGCGCCCGCGGCCGTGTCCACCACTTCGGCGAGCGCCGCGACGAGGCGCTCGTTGTCGTCGGGCGCGCGCGCGGTCACGCGCAGGTCGCCGGGCCCGAGCCCCGGGAACGAGGCGGCGGCGCGGACGGCGATGTGGCGTTCGCGCAGATCTGCGAGCACGGCAGGCCCGTCGGCGACCTCGACGAGGCAGAAGTTCGCGGCCGACGGCCATGTGCGCACGCCCGCGACGCGCGCGAGCCGCTGTTCGAGATCCCCGCGCTCGAACGCCGCCCGCTCGGCGATCGCGGCGAGCGCGTCCGGGCGGCTCGCGGCCGCCGTGAGCGCCGCGAGCGCGAGCGTGTTTGCGGACCACGGCGGTCGCACGTCGCGCAGTCGCGCGGCGAGCGGCGCGGGCGCGACCGCATAGCCGGCGCGCAGCCCCGGGATCGACAGCGCCTTGGTCACGCTGCGCACCACGATCACGTCATCCAGGCGCTCGCGCACGAGCGTCGCCGGCTCGCCCGGCACGAGGTCCATGAATGCCTCGTCGACGACCAGCACGCGCCCCGGCCGGCGCAGCGCGAGCAGCGTCGTGGCCGGGTCGAGCGTGCCCGACGGCGACGCCGGGTTGCCGACGATCACGAGGTCGGCCTCCGCCGGCACGGCGTCGGGGTCGAGCGCGAAGTCGCGCTCGCGCTCGCGCAGCACGCGCACGACCGGCACGCCGTGCGCGCGCAGCGCCGCCTCCGCCTCCGTGAAGCCCGGATGCACGCACGCCGCGAGCGCCGGGCGCAGCGCCGCCGGAAGCAGCCACAGCGCCTCCGCGCCGCCGTTAGTAGGCACGATCTCCTCGGGGTCGCGGCAGTGCAGCGCTGCGAGCGCGTCCATCGTCGCGCGCTCGTCCGGATAGCGGCAGGCATCCCGCTCGAGCGCCGCGCGCAGCTCTGCCAGCAGCCACTCGGGCGGGCCGCCCGCGATCACGTTCACGGCGTGGTCCGCGTCGCCGGGGCGCACCGCGCGGTCTCCGTGCAGCCGCAAGGAGACAAGGCTGTTGGGCTCGTCGTGTGGGCGCGACTCGCCGCCGAGGATCAGCGCCCGCCCGGCGACCACCAGCTCGACGCGACCGGCTCGAGCCGCGAGCCGCTGCGTTGCCTCGCCGAGCAGATCGAGCCAAGCGCGCGAGCCGGCGTCGGCCGGCAGCACGCCCTCGCCGGCGTGCTCCGCGACGACGATCAGCGAAAGCTCAGGGATCTCGCCGAGCGCCGTGGTGCCGCTTGCCGTCGCTACCGCTGCGGCGCGCAGCAGCTCCTCGACGTCTGCGAGCACCTCCTCGCGGACGCGCAGCAGGGCGGCACGGCCGTCGGTCTCGAACGCGCCCGCGCGGTCCATCGCGCCGGCGATCCACGCGCCGAGGCCGTCGACGAGCACGCAAGTGCCCGCAGCATTCGCGAGCGCATCGGCGAGCCGCGCTCCCGCGTCGACCGTCTCCCACCCGTCGGGCCGGCGCGCGCGGTGGGCGTCGATCCGCGCGGCCATCGTTGGGTCGCCGGCGTTGGCGGTGGCGACGTAGCGGACTGGCAGCCCGCTCGCCACCGCAAGGCGCTCGGCGCGCGCGCTCTTGCCCGAGCGGGTGCCGCCGATCACGAGCGTGAGGCTCATGCGGCTGCGACGGGGCGCTTGGCCGAGGCGGCGGCGTCTGGCTGTGTCGCGTGTGCGCCGCCCGGCGGCCGCGAGACGCGCACGGTGCGCGCCGCCTCGACGAACCGCCGCGCGAGCTGCGGGTGCGCGGCCCAGTGGACGTGCAGGTAGCTCGCCTGCACGCCGCCGCGGACGTAGCCCTCAGCGCGCTCGCTGCCGCGTGCCGACACTGTCCACGCCGCGGCAAGCTCGTCCTCGGCGGATCGCGATGGCTGCGCCTGTGCCGACCGAGCCTGCGTGGGCTCGACCTGCGTGTAGTGGAACTCGTGCCCGCGCACGCGCTCGCCGGCGTCGAGCCACGGCGTGGCGGTCGCGGCGACCGCGTCGCGGTAGCCGATCGACAGGCGCTCGGTCATGCGCGCGCGCAGCGGCAGCGCGCCGCACATGGCGTGGCCGTCGAGCTCCTGTGCGAGATACAGAAGTCCGCCGCACTCGGCGAGCACCGGGCGCCCCGAGGCGGCGAACGCTGCGACCTGCGCGCGCAGCGGCGCGTTGGCTGCGAGCTCGGCGCCGTACACCTCCGGGAAGCCGCCGGCGAGCAGCAGCGCGTCCGATTCTGTCGGTAGCGCCTCGTCGCTGAGCGGGTCGAACGGCGCGAGCTCAGCGCCGGCGGCTCGAAGCAGCTCGAGGTTCTCCTGATAGTGAAACGAGAACGCCGGTCCGGCGGCGAGCGCGATGCGCACGCCCCCGGCGGGAGTCGTGATCCGGCCACCGGCACCACCGGCTCTCGCACCGGCACCACCGGCTCTCGCACCGGGATCGCTGGCCGGCTCGGGGCTCCAGGTCTCGCCGGACAGCTCCGGCGCGGCCCGCGCGAGCCGCTCGATCTGGTCTAGGTCGACGTACCGCGACATCGCCTCGGCGAGCGCGCCCAGCGCGTCACGCGCACCCGCTTCGCGCTCGCCGGCTGGCACGAGGCCGAGATGGCGCTCGGGGGTGACGATGCGCTCGTCGCGGCGCAGGGCGCCGAGGACGGGGATGCCGAGCGGGTCGATGGCTTCGCGCAGCAGCAGCTCGTGATGGTCTGAGCCGACGCGGTTCAAGATCACGCCGGCGACGTTCACGTCCGGGTCGAACGCGCGGAAGCCGTGGACGATCGCCGCCGCCGAGCGCGCCATCGCGCTGGCGTCCAGCACGAGCACGACGGGCGCGTGCAACAGCTTGGCGACGTGCGAGGTGGACGCCAGCTCGCCGCGCCCGGAGGCGCCGTCGAACAGCCCCATCACGCCCTCGATCACGGCGACGTCGGCGCCCTTGGCGCCGTGGCGCACGAGCGGCGCGATCAGCTCCGGGCCGCTGAGGAACGCGTCGAGGTTGCGCCCCGGCCGCGCGGACGCGAGCGCGTGGTGGCTCGGATCGATGTAGTCGGGGCCGACCTTGAAGCCCTGCACGCGCAGCCCGCACGCGCGCAGCGCGCCGATCAGCCCGCACGCGACCGTCGTCTTGCCCGCACCCGAGCTCGTGCCGGCGATGACCACGCGCGGGATCACGCCGCCACCGTCCCCGCTGCGGTTACCGCCGGCGCCGACGTCGACTCCGACGCAGGCTCCGACGCCGGTCGGGCCGCGGCGCGCTCGGTCAGCCGCCTTGCCGTCGGCAACCCGCCCGGCCGTTCCACAGTTGCATCTGCGGCGGTCCAGTCCAGGCACGGCACCGGCGCGTCGACGTGCTCGCCCGTGGCCGGATCGCAGCCGTGGTCTGGGCACACGCGCAGCGTGCCGCCGCGCGCGCGCAGGGCGTCCGCGAGCGGCGCGAGCAGCAGCGCGTCGGCAGCTTCGAGCGCGGCCACCTTGGCGTTGGCGTCGCGTTCGTGCGCGGCCTCGTCGGGGGCGCCAACGTGCACCACGATGCGTCGTGCGCCGCCGTTACCTGTGATCCGCGTACGACCGCCGCCACCGGCAACGCGCCCGCCGCCGCTGTCACCGCCGCCGATCGCGGCGAGTGCCGCTGCGGCCTTGGCGGCGAGGTTCGTGCCGGGCCGGCCGGTGGCGCCGAGCGGAACGATCGTGCGCGCGCCCATCAGGCGCGCGATGCCGACGGCCGCGCCGCGTGCGCCGATGACGACGGTGTCCTCGTCGAGCACGCGCGGCGGGATCGCGCCGGCGGGCCAGGCGAACAGCTCGCCGCCGAGCGACGGCGGCCGACCGGCCCCGACGACGAGCATGCGGTGTCCGGCGAGGTGGTACACGCGATGTAGCGGCAGCCACTCGGCGAGCGCGCGCGCAATCGCGCTCGCATCGGCGCGGTCGCGCCGGTCCACGCGCCACGCGTGCTCGTCGGCGCCGACCTCGATGTCGTGGGCGGCGGCCTCGACGGCGCCGCGGTCGACCGGCGCGTCGGGCACCCAGCCCAGCAGCGCGGGGATCGCGCTCTCGGAGCCGGGTGGCAGTCCGGGCGGCACGGTGCGTAGGAGCGTGACGGTGCCTTCCGACGCGAGGCGGTCGAGCACGGGTGTGCGGGCCCGCTCGAGGCTCGTCGGCACGTCGCCCAACGGCTCGCTGGCGCCGTCGAGGATCACGAGCACGTCTACCACTCGATCCCCTGCTGTGCGCGGATGCCCGCTTCCATCGGATGCTTGACCTTGACGACCTCCGACACCAGGTCGGCGGCGTCGATCAGCTCGGGCGGCGCGTCGCGGCCGGTGACGACCACGTGCTGGAAGCCGGGGCGCTCGCGGATCGTGCGCACGAACTCGTCGACGTCGATCCAGCCCCACTTCAGCGGGTAGGTGATCTCATCGAGCACCAGGAACTCGTAGCGCTCGGCGGCGATCGCGCGCTTGACCTCCTCCCAGCCCTCGCGCGCGAGCGCCTCGGACTCGTCGAGGTCGCGCGACAGCCACGACCAGCCGTCGCCCATCTTCTCCCAGTCGATGCTGCCGCCCTCCGGGGACGATGCGAGCGCCGCGGCGGCCTTCGCCTCGCCGACCTTCCACTTGCCCGACTTGACGAACTGGAACACGCCGCAGCGATAGCCGCGCGCCCACGCGCGCATCAGCATCCCGAACGCGGACGTGCTCTTGCCCTTGCCGTGGCCAGTGAGCACGATCAGCAGCGGCTTGTCGCGCGGTTTGCGCCGCTTGGGCTCCGCGCTGCCGCGGTCGCCCGGACGGTGCGGGACGTCGACGTCCTTTGCGCTGTGGCGGCTGAGGGGGTCGTCGCTCATGCAG
Organism: Solirubrobacteraceae bacterium; assembly: GCA_049513255.1. Taxonomy (GTDB): domain Bacteria; phylum Actinomycetota; class Thermoleophilia; order Solirubrobacterales; family Solirubrobacteraceae; genus Palsa-744. The sequence goes on along the minus strand of JBEKWH010000011.1, from coordinate 64,858 downwards.
CCCGCTTGTCGTCTGTGTGGTTCCGGTCGGCACATGTGCCGACCGGCGAGACCGTGCATGCACGGTCTCGGACAGGGCCGCATGCGGCCCTGTCTCGGAGATGGGTGTGGAGACGGTGGATGCTCGCGCCGGCGGCGGCTGCGAGCGCACGGGCGAGGCCCAGTCGCACCGGACCGTCCTCGATGTCGACGACGTGGACCGCGCTCGCGGTGCGGCCGAGGCGTGCGGCCGCGAGCGGGATCTCGCGGGCGGGGTCGTGCACGCGCCCGTCGGTGAGCACCACGGCGATCGCGCGGCGACCGGGCTCGCGCAGCGCCTCGTTCGCGATCAGGCGCTCGGCCGCGTTCAGGCCGGCGGCTAGCGGAGTGCGCCCGCCGGCGGGGAGCGTGCGGATCGCCTCGGCCGCGCGCTCCAGCGGCGCGCCGGGCACGATCACGATCTCGGCTGAGCGATCGCGGAACGCGATCAGCCCGACGCGGTCGCGTCGCGCGTACGCGTCGCGCAGCAGCTCGAGCAGCGCGCCCTTCACGCGCGCGAGGCGTCGCCGCGCGCCCATCGAACCGCTCGCGTCGACCACCAGGCACAGGAACGCGCCCTCCCTGCCGGCGCGGATCGGCGCGCGCACGTGGCCTTCAGGTGCGCCCAGCAGGCGCGCGTGCAGCGTCGCCACGATCGCCACATCCTGTCGATCGGCGTCCCGCCCACCATGCGCGGGGCGGCTGTCGATCGCTCCCGCCTGCGGGCCGCTCGTGCGCGCCCGGCGGCCGAGCGGTCCCGTGCCGTGGCCGATCAGCTCGAGCGCCGCCGCCGGCAGGCGCGCGGGCGCAGGGGCGTCGCGGCGCTGGGGGGGTGCGGGTGCGGAGGGGTCTGTGTCCCCGGCGTCACCGTTTGTGTCCTCGGTGTGTCCGCCGACGCTGGATGGTTCTCCTTCGCCGGCTGTATAACCATGGCTATCACTCGGCGCAGCCGCCGTGCTACCTCGGGTGTCGGCCGTATAACCATTGCTATCGCCGCGCGCCGTGGCACTGTCGCCTTCGCGCGGCCCCCTCGCCCCTCCGGGCGGCTCGTCGTCTGGTCCGTTGCCGTCGTCGGGTACGCGATCGCCGTGCGCGCCGCCGAGCGCGCGATCCACGTCGTCGGGGTCGGGCTGGCGGCCGTCGAGCGGGTCGCGGCGACGACGGTGGGGGAGCGCCAGCGCGGCCGCGCGGCGGACGTGCGTCTCGTCGACCTCCTCGGCGCCGTCGAGCGCCGCGAGCGCCCGTGCGGCGCGCGCGGTGACGAGATCGCCGCGCACGCCGTCGACGCCCAGCTGCGCGCACGCGCCAGCGATCCGCAGCAGCTCGCGCTCTGGCAGGCGCACCGCGTCGAGGCGCTCGCACGCGGCGGCGATCCGCGCCGCCAGCTCGCGCTCCTGGTCGGCGTACTGCGCCACGAACGCCGCAGGGTCGCGCTCGAAGGCGAGGCGGCGGCGAACGATCTCGGCGCGCTCGCCCGTGTCGCGCGGCGCGTGCACATCCACCCCCAGGCCGAAGCGATCGAGCAGCTGCGGACGCAGCTCGCCCTCCTCGACGTTCATCGTGCCGACGAGGATGAAGCGCGCGTCGTGCTCCACCGACACTGCCTCGCGCTCGACCCGCGCGACGCCCGACGCGGCGGCGTCGAGCAGCGCGTCGACCAGGTGATCGGCCAGCAGGTTGACCTCGTCGACGTACAGGATCCCCTGGTGCGCGCGCGCGAGGATTCCCGGCTCGAACGCGTGATCGCCGGCGAGCGCCTGGCGCAGGTCGAGCGCGCCGACGAGCCGGTCGAGCGTCGCGCCGAGCGGCAGCTCGACGAGGGGCGCCGGACGCAACTGCACCTGCGCATCGGCGGCCACCACGCCGCCGGGCGCCGACTGTCCCGGGCCGAACGCGAACGTCTCCTCAACGGCAGCGTGCACCGGCGGCAGCAGCGGCGCGAGCGCGCGCACGGCCGTCGACTTCGCGGTGCCGCGCTCGCCGCGCACAAGCACGCCGCCGACCTCCGGCGAGACCGCGTTGACGAGCAGCGCCTCGATCAGCGGCTGCTGGCCGACGATCGCCGTCAAGGGGAATCGCGGCGACGACGGCGCGTGCCCGCCGGACGGCGCGCGGCCGGCGAGCGGCGCCCGCGCGTCCGGGGTCGTGCGCTCGTTCTCGGTCATGCGCCGGCCTCCTCCAGCTCGCCCTCAAGCGCGAGGAAGCGATCGCGGATCTGCGTGAGCGTATCGTCGTCGGGGGCCGACCACATGCCGCGCTCGGCCGCCTCGAGCAGGCGCTCGGCGATCGCGCGCGCGGCCCACGGGTTCGAGCGCGACATGAACGCCGCGACGTCCGCGTCGAGCAGGTAGCGGTCGGCGATCTGCTCGTACATCCAGTCTTCGGCGACGCCCGCGGTGGCGTCGTAGCCGAACAGGTAGTCGACCGTCGCCGACAGCTCGGCGGCGCCCTTGTAGCCGTGGCGGATCATCGACGCGATCCAGCGCGGGTTGGCCACGCGCGCGCGGAACACGCGGCGCGTCTCCTCCGCGAGCGTGCGCGAGACCACGCGCGAGGGGTCCGAGCTGTCGCCGAGGTATGCGGCCGGCTCGCGGCCGGTGAGCGCGCGCACCGTCGCGACCATGCCGCCGTGATACTGGAAGTAGTCGTCCGAGTCGAGGATGTCGTGCTCGCGCGAGTCGACGTTCTTGACCGCCGCCTCGATCCGCGAGAAGCAGTCGCGCATCGACTCGCGCGCGGGCGCGCCGTCGAGGCCGCGGCCATACGCGTAGCCGCCCCACGCCTCGTACACCGCCGCCAGGTCCGCGTCGCCGCGCCAGCCCGCGCCCGCTGCCGCCCTGCCCACTTCGTCGCCGCTCGCGTAATCGTGGCCGTCGAGCAGCTGCAGCAACCCGGCGCCGTATGTGCCGGGCTTTGAGCCGAACACGCGCGTGGTCGCGCGCCGCCACGCGCCGTCGGCGCCCAGCTCGGCCGCGAGGCGCTCGGCGTCCGCGCGCGCGTGCGCGGCAACGAAGTTGGACTCGTCGGGCTCCTCCAGCACAGCGACCGCCGCGACCGCGTCGTCGAGCAGCGCGATCAGGTGCGGGAACGCGTCGCGGAAGAAGCCAGAGATGCGCACCGTCACGTCGATGCGCGGTCGTCCCAGCTCCTCCGGCGCGATCACCTCGATGCCCGTCACGCGCCGCGACTCCGGATGCCACTTCGGGCGCACGCCAAGCAGCGCGAAGATCTCCGCGATGTCATCGCCCTGCGTGCGCATCGCCGACGTGCCCCACGCCACCAGCCCGACCATGTGCGGCAGCTCGCCCGTCTCGCGGCGGTGGCGCTCGAGCAGCGCGTCCGCCAGGCGCTGCCCCACTTCCCACGACAGCTCCGACGGCAGCGACCGCGGGTCCACCGAGTAGAAGTTGCGCCCAGTAGGCAGCACGTCCAGGCGCCCGCGCGTCGGGCTGCCCGACGGCCCCGCGGGGACGTGGCGCCCGTGCAGCGCCGCCAGCACGTGCTTGATCTCCTCGCCCGTGCGGTTAACACGCGGCACGACCTCAGTGGCAGCGAAGCGAAGCGCGCGCTCCACGCCGGCGTCGGCGCGGCCCAGCACATCGGTGCAGACACGCCCGACGGCGTCAGCGTCCCAGCCGCTTGCGGCGAGTGCATCGAGCAGCGCCATCTGCGCGGCCTCGAGCATGTCGACGACGTCGCCGGCGCTAGTCGTCGTCTGCTCGTCCAGCGGCGACCCGCCCACGGGCAGCGGCGAGCTAGCGGGCAAGGACGGGCGGTCGGCAAGAGCGCGCTGATGAATGGGACGGCCGAAGAGCTCCATGAGCTCAGCCGGCGCATCCGTGGGCGCGCCGGGCGCGGCCACCAGCGCCGGCTCGTCGAGACCGAACGCCGCCCCCACCGCGCGCCGCAGTCCCGGCACGTCACCGGACCCGAGCCGCAGCATCGCGGCGGTCAGGCCGCGCAGCTGCTCGCCCTCGGGCGCCTGGCCGAGCACGTGCAGGCCGTCCTTGATCTGGATGTCCTTGACCTCGCACAGGTAGCCGTCGATGTGCTGCACCAGCTCTGACAGGTCCTCCACGGAGCCGGAGTCGACGGGCTTGTCGGGGTCGAGATCGAGATCGGCGTGCAGGTTCGCGCGCTCGATCGCCGACCATATGCGCGCGGCGAGCGCCGGCAGCTTCGGCGGGTCGAGCAGCTCCAGGCGCGCATACTCATCGAGCAGCGCCTCCAGCTCCGCCAGCTCGTCGTACGTGTCAGCGCGCATCATCGGCGGCACCAGGTGGTCGACGATCACCGCGTGCGCGCGGCGCTTCGCCTGCACGCCCTCGCCCGGGTCGTTGACGACGAATGGGTAGATCAGCGGGATGTCCCCCAGCGCCGCGTCCGGCGCGCACGCGGGCGACAGCGCGAGCATCTTGCCCGGCAGCCACTCCAGCGTGCCGTGCTTGCCCAGGTGCACGATCGCGTCCGCCCCCCACACCGCGTCCAGCCAGCGGTAGCACGCCAGGTAGTGGTGCGTCGGCGGCAGCTCCGGGTCGTGGTAGATGCCAACCGGATCCTCCCCGTAGCCGCGCGGCGGCTGGATCGCTATAAGCACATTGCCGAGCTCCAGACCCGCGATCACGAAGTCCTCTCCGTCCAGATACCTGTCGCCCGGGGGCGGCCCCCACCGTTCCTCGATGCCCGCGCGCAGCGACTCCGGCAGCGTGCGATACCAGTCGACGTAGTCGGCCACCGGCAGTCGCAGCGACGCGTCCGCGAGCTGCTCGTCCGTCAGGAACTCCGGGTCGTGGCCGCCGCTCGCGATCAGCGCGTGCATCAGCTCGTCGCCGTGCGCAAACGGCCGCTCGACCGTCATGCCGTCGGCGTGCAGCGCGTCCAGCAGTCTCAGCGCGCTCGCCGGCGTGTCGAGGCCGACCGCCATGCCCACCTTCGCGTGCCTTGTCGGGAAGCTCGTCAGCAGCATCGCCACGCGCCGGCGCTCCGCGAGCACGTGGCGCAGGCGCGCGCTGCGCACCGCCACGCGCGCCACGCGCGCGCAGCGCTCGGCGTCCGGCACGTAGCGCGGCACCGGCGCCCCCACCGGCGAGCCCTCGCCGTCGCGCTCCTTGAACGAGATCACCCCGCCGAGGATGCGCCCGTCGAACTCCGGGATCGCGACCTGCGTCGCCGCGTCCAGCGGCGCCAGGCCCGAGTCAGACGCCAGCCATGAGGCGCGCGACGCGGTGGCGCACACCGCCTGGATCACCGGCACGTCTAGCGCCGCCAGCGCCGTCGCGTCCCACTCCTGCCACTGCTCGCCCACGCCCTCGCCATCCCCCGCAGTCGCATCAGCCGCTCCCGACCCGCCCGTCGCGAGCATCGTCACGATCAGCGCGTCCACATGCCCGTCGAGCAGCGCCAGCGCCGGCACCTGCCCGTCCGAGTCGCGGCGCAGCGTGTAGCTCCACACCGCCAGCGCGTTCGCGCCCGCGTCCTCGATAGCCGCGCACACGGCATCCACGAACGCCGTGTTGCCGGTGAGCCGATGCGAGCGGTAGAAGCAAAGCCCGACAGTGGGGCGGTCTGCAGCCACGCCCTCAAGCGCTCGCTCGAGCTCGACATCGCCGGCCCCCGGCACGTACACGCCAAGATCGGCCACCTCGTGCGGCGGCTCGAACCCGTGGCCTTCCAGCAAGAACGTGTCCGCCAGGAACCGCAACAGCTGCTCGACGTTCTCCACATCCCCGTGGCGCAGGTACTCGCCCGCCTGCGCCACCGCGCCCGCCGGAGCCAGCGACAGGCCCGTCATCTCCGCATCCGGTTCCGCCTCGCCGCCCAGCGCCAGCAGCGCGACCCCCCGCTCGCGGCAGCGCTCGCGCAGCAGGTCAAACCCCTCCGGCCAGCCGCGACGGCCACCCAGGATCCTGCACAGCACCACGCGCGCGCCCGCGAGGACATCGTCGATCAGGGCCTTCGCATCCGCTCCCGCCGGGTTCACGCAGCGAACCTCCGGGAAGTCATCCGGGAGGCGCTCAACCGCGCTTGCCGTCGCAAGGATCTCCGTGTCGGCGGTCGTCACGAAGCGCAGCACGGATGAACCTCCCTTATGATGGCCGGAGGTGCGGACACGCCGGTTGCGAGGTCGATCACGAAACGCACGGGCGCACCTCCGTCGCGATGCTCGGCAGGTCCGTCGGCACGCCGCCGTCGATCAGCGCCGCCAGCCGTGCCGTGTCGAGGTGCTGTTCGATCAGGTCGCCCAGGACGTCCAGGCGCGCTTCGCGCGCCGCCGCGAACGAGCCCGGGCCCGGGACGAACCGCCGGCCGCGCACCGCGGCCACGTGCGCCAGCAACGCGCGGCGGAACGCGTCGTGCTCGAGCACGCCATGCCACGACGTCCCGAGCACAGCGCCCGAGTGGCAGCCGTCGGGCTCGCCGTCGTCGGCGATGAACAGGCTGTCGTGAGGCCCCCGCTGTGGATGACCTTGCTGTCCAGCAGCGTCATGAACATCGGCACCGGGCGTGAGTGCGACGCGCCCATGCCGTATCTCGTAGCCGCCGACCTCCGTGTCCAGCCACGCGCAGTGGCCCGCCCGTTGGCGCAGGATCTTGTCTTGGGCGAATGTTGTCGTCACCGGCAGCAGGCCGAGTCCTTCCACGGCGCCCTCGCCGGACTCGACCTCATCGACGATTCGCTTGCCCAGCAGCTGGTAGCCGCCGCAGATGCCCAGGATCGGGTTCCCGGCGGCGGCACGGGCCTGAAGCGCGTCAGCGAGGCCGGAGCTGCGCAGCCGCGCGAGGTCCGCCACCGTCGCCTTCGTGCCAGGCACGACGACGAGATCGGCACGCTCGATGTCTGCCACCGAGCGTGTGAAGCGCACGCGCACTCCCGGCTCAGCCGACAGCGCGTCGACGTCCGTGAAGTTGCTCACCCAGCGCAACCGGATCACCGCAACGTCGAGCGTGTGCCCACCCGCGGGGGCCTCGGGACGTGGCGCGCCGAGCGCCAGCGAGTCCTCCACGTCCATCCACAGATCCTCCACGTGAGGCAGCACGCCCAGCGTCTCGCGTCCGGTCAGCTCGCGCAACTGCTCCAGACCAGGCGCCAGGATCGACCGATCGCCGCGAAACTTATTAACCACAAAACCCGCCACGTGTGCCTGATCCGCCGCGTCCAGCAATGCCAGCGTGCCGAACAGCGACGCGAACATGCCGCCGCGGTCGATGTCCGCCACAAGCAGCACCGCCAGCTCCGCCGCGCGCGCCAGGCCCATGTTCGTCAGGTCCGCCTCGCGCAGGTTGATCTCCGCCGGGCTGCCCGCGCCCTCGCACACCACCACGTCAAAGCGCCCGCGCAGGTCCGCCAGCGCGTCCGCCACGATCGGGCGCAGCTCGTGCTTCAGCTGCTGGTAGGAGCGCGCGCTCGCGTCCGCGTACGGCCTGCCCATCACCATCACCTGGCTGTGGCGCTCGCCCGACGGCTTGATCAGGATCGGGTTCATCGCCGCCTCCGGCTCCACGCCCGCCGCCGCCGCCTGCACCGCCTGCGAGCGCCCGATCTCGCGCCCGTCGCGCGTCACCACCGAGTTCAGCGCCATGTTCTGCGCCTTGAACGGCGCCACGCTCACGCCCGCGCGGCGCAGCCAGCGGCAGATGCCCGCCGTCACGACCGACTTGCCCGCGTCCGACTGCGTGCCGCAGATCAGCAGCGCGCCCTTCATCGCGCCGCCCTCGCCAGCGCGCACAGCGCGGCCGCAGCGGCGCCCACCGCCAGCGACAGGCGCGCCGCGCGTTGCACGTCCGTGACGCCAGGCGCGCGACCGTCGCCCAGTCGCGGTCGCGACTCGACGCTGCCGTTGTACGCCAGCTGGCCGCCCAGCGACACGCCCAGCGCTCCCGCGAACGCCGCCTCCACGCGCCCCGAGTTAGGGCTCGGGTGCGCGCCGCCGTCGCGGCGCGCGATCGCCGCCGCCGTGCGCGGCGAGCCGCCCACCAGCGGCGCGCCGACGCACGCGAGCGCCGCCGCCATGCGCGCCGCCGGCCAGCTCATCGCGTCGTCCAGCTTCGCCGCCGCCCAGCCGAACTCCGCATAGCGCTCGCTGTGATGCCCCACCATCGCGTCCAGCGTGTTCGCCGCGCGATACGCCACCACGCCCGCCGGGCCCGCCACCGCGCCCCACAGCAGCGCGCCCACCACCGCGTCGCCCGTGTTCTCCGCCACCGACTCCACCGCCGCGCGGCACAGCTCGCCTCCGTCCAGCGCTCCCGCGTCGCGCCCGCACAGCGCGCGCAGCGCGCCGCGTGCCTCGTCGAGCTCTCCGCGCTCCACCAGGTCGGAGACGTTCAGCGCCTCCACGCGCAGCGAGCGGCCGCCCAGCGCCACCCACGTCAGCGCCGCCAACACCGCGCCGCGCCCGAGGCGACGACCCGACGCCGCGCGCGCCAAGCGCTCCGCCGCGATCGCCGGGGCCGCCACCAGCACCGCCGCGAACGCCGCTCCACGCACACGGGTTGGCGCGTAAGCCGCGCGCTCCAGCGCCAGCGCCGCACGCCCGAAGCCCGCCACCGGATGCCAGCGGCGGGGGTCGCCAAACGCCATGTCCGCGGCGTAGCCCGCGAGCAGTGCCGCGCCGGTCATAGTCGCCGTCCTCACGCCTGTCCGGCGAGGCTCTGGTCCGACGTCGTGTCCATCTCGCGCCTCCTCGGGATCGTGCGTCCCGTCGTCGGAAGGGGTTCGCGGCGGTCGAGTCTCTGGCTCCCGGAACGACCGTCCCGGTCACAGTGGCGCGACCGCCCCGGTCTCTCACCGGGTTCCTCGCACCGCCACGCTTACGCGCCGATGCTACCGGCTGGCACGCGGCGCGGCTGACCGGCTGTCTCTACTGTTGCCAGCGATGACCGACGCCCAGCACCTCGAGCGCTTCACGCGACCGCCCACGCCCGCCGGCTTCGACAGCTCGCGCGCGGCAGAGCGCGCCGCCGACCCGCGCGGCTGGCGCTACGACGACGCCCAGCGCGAGATCGTGCACCGCGTCATCGCCGAGCGTCGCGACGTGCGGCGCTTTCGCCCGGACCCCGTCGACGACGACGTCCTGAGGCGCGTGCTCGAGGCTGCACACCGCGCCCCGTCCGTCGGGCTGATGCAGCCCTGGCGGCTGATCGTCATCCGCGACATCGACACGCGCGTCGCCGTGCGCCGGTTGGCCCAGCGCGAGCGCCTGCGTCAGGCCGGCAACTTCGACGAGCGCCAGCGCCAGTTCCTCGACCAGAAGGTCGAGGGCGTCGTCGAGGCGCCGCTCGGCGTCTGCGTCTGCTGCGACCACGGCCAGCCCGGCGTCGAGATCCTCGGGCGCGGCACCATCCCCGACACAGACATCTACAGCGCCGCCTGCGCCGTGCAGAACCTCTGGCTCGCCGCGCGCGCCGAGGGGCTCGGCGTCGGCTGGGTCAGCTTCTACCGGCCCGAGGACCTGCGCGCGCTGCTCGGCATCCCCCCGCGCGTCGACCCCATCGCCTATCTCTGTCTCGGCTGGCCCGACGAGCGTCCCGTGCGACCCGGGCTCGAGGCCGCCGGATGGTCATCGCGTATGCCGCTCGACGCCGTCGTCATGAACGAGCGCTGGCGCGAGGATGCGGCGGTGGGTGAGGGGGCGGCGCCGAACGAGGACGCGGCGCCGGGTGAGGGCGCGCCGAGCGAGGGCGCGGCGGTGGTGAGCGCCGGACCCGACCGCGCGGCGGCCATCGCTGCGCGTGACCGCTTGGATCAGCTGGTCAAGCCGATCGGCAGCCTCGGCACACTGGAGGCGCTGATCGAGCGCTGGGCCGGGGTTACCGGCCGCCCGCCGCCGTCGAGCATCCGCGCGGGAGTACTCGTCTGCGCCGCCGACCACGGCCACGTCGCGCGCGGGACGAGCCTGTTCGACAGCGAGGTCTCGGCGCAGGTAACCGCCGCCGCCGCGCGCGGCGAGACCGCCGTCGGAGTGCTCGCGCGCCACGGCGCGCACGAGCTGCTCGTCGTCGACGTCGGTCTCGCGGGGCCCACGCCGCCCGGTGTGCGCGACGCCAAGATCGCCGCCGGCAGCGCCGACATGACCGTCGGACCGGCGCTCACCGACGCGCAGCTCGACGCCGCGCTCGAGACCGGAGTCGCGCTCGCTCGCGAGCTTGCCGGCCGATCCTCGATCGGTCGTGACGTCGACTGCCTGGTGCTCGGCGAGATCGGGATCGGCAACACCGCGACCACCGCCGCGCTCGCGTGTGCGTTGACCGGCGCCTCGCCAGAGCTGGCCGTCGGGCGCGGCACCGGCGTCGATACGGCGGGGCTCGAGCGCAAGCGCGCGACCGTCGTCGCCGCGCTTGCACGCCACCGTGCCTCCAACGATGGCCCGCCCGTGCCGCTGCCTGCGCGCGAGGCGCTGCGCTGCGTCGGCGGCCTCGAGCTCGCTGCGCTCGCGGGCGCCGTCGGTGAGGCCGCGCGCCTGCGCCTGCCAGTGCTGCTCGACGGCTACGCCGTCACCGCCGCCGCGCTCGCCGCTGTACGTCTCGACCTCGCGGCCGGCGAAGTGCTGATCGCCGGCCACCGCTCCGCCGAGCCCGGGCACGACATCCTGCTCGCCGAGCTCGGGCTCGAGCCGCTGCTCGACCTGCGCCTGCGCCTCGGCGAGGCCTCCGGCGCGCTGCTCGCGCTGCCGCTGATCGAAGCCGCCGGCGCGCTGTATGGCGGGATGGGCACGTTCGAGGAGTCCGGCGTTGCACGCTCGCGCTGACGGGCCGCGCGCTACCACGCCAGCCGCCGCGATGCCGACCTCGACTGCTGCCGCTCCGGCCGTCGTCGGGCGGTCGCATCGTCCGTGGGATGGCCTGGCGAGCGCGATCACCTTCCTCACGATCGTGCCGGTACCAGTCGCTGGCGACGCCGGGCTGAGCAGCGCGGCGGTGTGGTTTCCCGTGGTCGGCGCGGCCATCGGCGCGCTCGCCGGGGGCGTGCGTCTGCTGGGCGGATCCGTCCTCGGGGCCACCGTCTCCACGGTGCTGGCCATGATCGTGCTGGTGGTCGTGACCGGCGCGCTTCACCAGGACGGGCTCGCGGACACCGCCGACGGCATCGGTGCGCGCGGTGGACGGGACCGTCGCCTGGCCGTCATGCGCGACTCAGCCACCGGCGTGTTCGGTGCGCTCGCGCTGATCGCGTGGGCGCTGCTGCTCCTCAGCGCGGTCTCCTCGCTGGACGGCGACCGCGCGCTGCGGGCGCTCGTCGCCGCCTGCGCGCTCGCGCGCTGGGCTGCACTGCTCCACGCCGCCGCCACGCCCGCGGCACGTGCCGACGGCCTCGGTGCTGCGCTGCACGTGGGCCGCTTTACGCTGGGTCTCGCCACGGCTGTCGCCATCGCCATCGCCCTCGTGGTCGACGGTCTTGTTCCCGGTGTCGCGGCCGTCGGTGCCAGCGCCATCGTCGCCGCGCTATCGGTGGCGTTTGCGCGGCGCACGCTCGGCGGTCGCACCGGCGACACACTTGGGGCAACCGTCGCCGTCGCCGAGGTTGTCGTCTGCGTCGTGCTCGCCGGGGTCTGGCACTGAGCGTCGTGCTCCGCCGGGGCTGGCACTGAGCGTCGTGCTCCGTCAGGGCTGGCACGGAGCGTTGTGCTACGCCGGGGCTGGCACTGATACACCAAACGACAGATCATTAACGCTTGTAATAATTCCGACCTGTAATCGTTACAGACTGTAATGATTACATCATGTAACGATCTCTCGATCGGATTGATCTCTCAGCGCGCAGAGGCCTCGCCCGGCGGCGGCGGCGGCGCGTTTGCCGCGGCGAACGCAGCCAGGAAGGGCGCCCGCGACGTCGCATCGCAATGCTCTGCTTCGAGCGCGCGCATGTCCGCGTCCGGGTCCGCGCCGGCGGCGAAGTCGCGTCCGGGCCCACACACCGGCTCGAGCGGCGTGCGACCGTCCCACGGCGGGCCCGGGACGGTCGCGTCCACGCTGATGCGCTGTCCCTCGAGCACAATCGTCAGGTACCGGTGCACGTCGACGAGGCCCTCGCTCGGCACCGTCTCCGCAATCGCATCGCCGAACAGTTCGCGCGCGCGGGCGCGATCGAGCCGGTAGACACGGTGAACGAGCGCCGGCGCGGTCGCGGGCGCGCGCTTCGCGAGCAGCTGGGCGAGGAGCAGGTGCTTGGCGGCGCTCGTCCCGCGCGCCTCGAGCAGCATGCCTTCGACCGTGCGATCGCTCGGGAGCCCGAGCGGCATCGCGCGCACGGCTTCCACCAGCTCGACGGGCGAGCTCTCGAGGCGAAAGAGCGGTCCAAGCGCGGCGCGCTCGCTCGCACTCAGGTGCGGCCATAGCGCCTCGTAGCCGATGAAGTCGAACATTTTGAGGCCCGGCTGTAGCGGTCGCGGCGCCGCCTGCAGGCGGTTCGTGCCGACGCCGAACGGTGGCGCCTCCGCGAACGCGATCTCCTCAAAGCCACAGGCTTCGAACGCCGTGCGGATGTGGGGCACGAGGTCAGGCGCACGGCGGTGGCGGGTCCAAATGACGGTTGCCTGCGGGGCGCACAGCTGCACGAGATGGTCGATCGTGGCGGCGACGTCAGCCGCCGCGATGTTGCCGAACACCCCGCACACGAGCACCACGTCGGCCGGGACCGCGCCGACGTAGGCGTCGGTGATCGACGCGTCCGCCGCGACCACCTCCACCGCGTCGAGGCCCGCCGCGCGGGCGGCTCCCTGGGCGAGCGTCACGTTCTCAGCGTCGAGCTCCACCAGGCGCGCCGTCACGTCTTCGCGGCGCGGATGCTCGGTGAGCACGCCGATGACGTCGTGACCCTGCCCGGCGCACACGCTGATCAACCGAATCGGGCCCGGCTGCGCCCGATCCAGCGCCGCGCGCAGTTGCGCCCGCACAAGCGCGAGACGGCGACCAAGCTCCGAGTCGGGGTCCTCGTAGCCCGAGTGCCACGCCCGCCAGTCCACCGCCGCCTGCGCAGCTATGTCAGCGCTGGCCACCCGGCCGACTCTAGCTGCCGCGGTGGCCGGCTCCGGCTACGATGGCTGCGGTCGCCGATGACGCCCTCCATGCTCTGCTCGCGCGCAAGCGACGCCGCCCGCCACCGGTGCGCGATCGTCGCGTTGACGCTGCTGCTTGCGCTGGCAGCGAGCGCCGGGTCGGCTTTCGCGAGCAGCTCCACGGCCGCGGCCGGCGCCGTTGACTCGCCCCTCTACGGGGTGACCGTTGATCGGGTAACGCACCTGGAAAGCCTGGTCAGCTCGCTCGCCGCGCTCCCCGAGCGCCCCACGACGCGGGTGTACTTCGACGTTCGCGAACCAGCCTCCTACTACGCGCAGGCGGTGACGGAGATCGGCAGCGTCAGCGGGGTGATGGGCGAGCTGCTCGACTCCTCCGACGAGCAGTCGATCTCGACCGAAGCCTTCCAGACGCACGTCGAGTCCTACCTGCACACGCTCGGCTCCGGGGTGGGCATCTGGGAAATCGGCAACGAGGTCAACGGCAACTGGACTGGCCCCTATCCGGTCGTCGCCGCCAAGCTCACCGAGGCCTACAAAGACGTCGCAGCGATTGGCGGGACGACCGCGCTGACCCTGTACGCGAACAACTTCGGACCCAACAACTGCGGAGACGGTCCGGCCGAGCTCACGCCCGTGCAGTTCGCCCAGCAGTACGTGCCCAGCCAGGTCGCCGACGGCCTCCAATACGTGCTGCTCTCCTATTACCCCACGGAGTGCCGTCGCAGAGAGCCATCCTCAGAAGAAGTCGCTGGCTACATGCGCCAGCTGCACGCGATCTTTCCCAACGCCGCACTGGGCTTCGGTGAGATCGGGCTCCCGCGCGCCGTCAAACGGGACGCCGTCAAGAAGGCCGAGCAGATCATGACTTGGGCGTACTCGCTGAAGCCCGATCTGCCCTATTACATCGGGGGGTATTTCTGGTGGTACGGAGCTGAGGACGCCCTCCATGCCGGAGCGCCGCTCGCGGGCGCGCTGCAGGAAGCGTTCACCGATGAGGCCGCCGCGCTGTAGTGTCACACCATGGTGCTACCATGACGCTATGCCGACGCGCTTCACTCGCATCCCAGTCACCAAGGACCTCGCGCTAACCGAGGCGCTGGATCGCGTCACGCCTCTCGTCGAGCCGCGTCAGCCGGCCGCGACGCTCGTGCACGACCTCGCGATCCGCGGCGCCGAAGCGCTGCTCGTCGAGCACGGTCGGCAGACCGACGCGATCGAGCGTCTGATCGAGCGATCGACCTCGGCTGACCCCGGGTTCGACGTCAACGTGGCGCAGCGCATCGACGAGCTAGCCTGGGGCGCATAGCCGTGAGCAAGGAGCCTCCGTTCGGAGGCCGCGTACTGATCGCTGACACCTCCGCTTGGGTGCGCGCTTCGGACCCGCTTGTTCGAGACCAGTGGGCCGACGCACTGCGCGCCAGGCAGATCGCGACCTGCTCGATCGTGACGCTCGAGCTGTTGTACTCCACGCGCGATGCGCAGGAGCTCGCAACGCTCGAGGCCGAGCAGGCGCTGCTGCGCGACGTGCCTGTCACCGTCTCGGCGCAGAGGGCCGCAATCGGCTCACTACGCGACCTTGCCGAAGGGGGGCCAGGACAGCATCGCGTTTCGATCGCAGACGCTCTGATCGCTGCGGCCGCGCAAGACGCCGGTATCGACGTGCTCCACTACGACCACCACTACGACCGCCTCGCGCAGGTTCTTGGCTTCGCGAGTGTCTGGATCGCACCTGCTGGCACACTTGAGCGGTAGGCGCAAGTCAGATCGCGTCGAGATCGTCGAGCCGCGCGCTCGACAGCAGCACCCGCTCGCCGCGGAAGGGAACCGCCTCGGCTTCGAGCAGCCTTCGCTGGCGGGCCCCCTTCGCGAGCGAGCCGTCGGCGCGCACAACGCGATGCCATGGCGCCTCGTGCGCATCGGTGCGGCTCAGCACGTACCCCGCCAGGCGCGGCGCACCTGGTGAGACGTCGCCGTAGGTGCGGACGAAGCCCGGTGGGATCGCCCGCACACGCCGCAGGATCGCGGCGCGCGTATCAGCGCTCGGATCGTTTGCCGCGCTTGTCACCCCACAGTGGCGGGAGCCGGGGCGCCGCTCGGCTCCTCGCCCGCAGGCGAGGTGAGGCGCGCGGCGAGGGGAAGCCCGAGCAGCGACACCGCTGCCATCGCCATGAACGCCGCGACCGGATGGTGAACCAGGACCTGCACGAGCAGCGCGACCACCAGGCCGCCGAGGTTGCCGGCCATCCACACGATCGCGCCGGCAGTTCCCGCGGCGGCGCCCGCGAGCTGCTCGGCGGCGGTGAGTATCACCGGCAGCGCCGGCAGCAGCACCACGCCCATCGCGGCGATCGCAAGCGCTCGGACTCCCAGCCATGGCGTCGCGCCCAGCGTGACGCAGCCGAGGCATGCGACGAGCACGGTGGCGCGCATGAAGCCCCGCTCGGCGCGGCGCCGGGCAACGAGCGGCGGCAGCACCGCACAGCCGAGGATCCCCGCGATCACCATCCCCACGAGCAGCGCGCCGGCCGCCGTTTCGGAGACGCCGGAGGGGTGCAGCAGTGTCTGCAGCCACGTGGCGAGCGCGACGAAGATGCCAAAGCCGAGGAACACCAGGCCGCACAGCGTGCGCATCGGCGGTAGCTCCCACAGCGCCCGCGCGGCGCTTCCCTCGATCGCCGCGTGCTCCTCGCTCGCGTGCCCCGGACGGCGCAGCACGATCGCCAGCGCCACAGCGGGGATCACCGCGAGCACGGCCTCGAGCACCAGCAGGCGCTCGAGCTGGCCGTGGGCGCCCAGCGTCGGTCCCAGCAGCAGCGCCAGCAGCATCCCGACGAAGTTGCCCGCTGAGCCGACCGCGATCCCAGTCGCGCGCTGATCCACCGGCAGGTACTCGCCGGCGAGCTTGCTGACCGCGCTCAGCACGACCGGTTGCGCGACCGCGACCATCGCCTGGCCCGCCATTGCCCACGCGAACGTCTCGCCCCCCAGCCGCACGAGTCCACCGAGCGCGACGAGCGCGCCGCCGGCCGCAAGCGCCGGGCGAAACCAGCGGTCGAGCAGGATCCCGGCGGGGATCGCGAGCACCACATACAGCAGCGGAAAGATCTCCGCGAGCCAGCCGATCGCGCTGACCGAGACGCCATAGCGCCTGGCCGATTCGGTGGTGATCGCGGCGTAGGAGAGCCACAGGATCTGCGTCGCCGCGCACACCAGCGCGTACGCCGCGATCACCGACCAGCTGCCTGCCTTCGTGGAGTTGCCCTGTCGTGGAGTCACTCGTCGGCTCCTTCGCCGCTCGATCGCGGCGCGAAGCCTATTGCACCTCGACGGGTGCATTGCGGCGCGCGATCTCCTCACGCACCATCGGCGCGACCTTCGTCCCGAACAGCTCGATCGAATGAAGCACGTCGCGGTGGGCGACCGCGCCGACGCTCATCTGGCCGATGTAGCGGTCGTGCCCGAACAGCTCGTGCTCCAACAAGAGCTTCTCGGCAACCTGCTCCGGCGAGCCGACGGCGAGCGCTCCGCTCGGCGCCCGCAGAGCTTCGTACTCGAACTGCCTCGCCGGCGGCCAGCCGCGCTCGCGGCCGATGCGGTTCATCATCCCAAGGTAAGGGGCCGCGAACGCCGAGTCGGCCTGCGCGGAGGTGTCGCCGACGAACGCGTGCGTGTTGATCGCCAGCCGCGCCCCAGACGGATCGTGACCCGCTCGCGCGGCTGTCTCCCGGTACAGCTCCACCAGTGGAGCAAAGCGCGCCGGCTGACCGCCGATGATCGCGATCGTCAGCGGCAGCCCAAGCGTCCCGGCCCTGACGACCGATTGCGGAGAGCCGCCGACTGCCACCCACACGGGCAGCCGCTCCTGCACCGGCCGCGGCCACACCTCGGCGTCCACGAGCGCCGGGCGATGCCGGCCCGACCAGGTCACGCGGGTCTGCTCGCGGAGCTCCAGCAGCAGCTCGAGCTTCTCGGCGTACAGCTCGTCGTAGTCGTCGAGGTCGTAGCCGAACAGGGGGAACGACTCGATGAACGACCCGCGCCCGGCCATGATCTCGGCGCGCCCATTTGACAGCAGATCGACCTCGGCGAAGTCCTGGAAGACGCGCACCGGGTCCGCTGAGCTCAGCACAGTGACCGCGCTCGACAGGCGGATGCGCTCGGTCTTGACCGCGGCTGCGGCGAGTACGACGGCGGGGGAGGAGACCAGGAAATCAGGTCGGTGATGCTCTCCCACGCCGAACACATCCAGTCCGAGCTGGTCGGCGAGCTCGATCTCCTCGATCAGGTCCTGCATGCGCTGGCGCGGGGTGACACCGCTTGTCAGATCCGCGAACGTCGCAAGGCCGAGCTCCATCGCTCAAGCATAACCGCAATGGTTGTCCACACAACCATGTTCGCGGCCGGGCTACACGCTGCGCAGCGCCGCCGCCGGCGCGAGCCGCGCGGCGCGGATCGCCGGATACAGGCCGGCCAGCGCACCAAGCAGCAGCGCGATCGCCGCTGCCCCGGCCACGGCGACCACGGGCACGACGAGCATCCAGCCCTGTGTCGAGGCGTAGACGGCCGTCGCCGCCGCTCCCAGTGCGATGCCGATGACCCCGCCGAGCAGCGACAGCAGGACCGACTCGCCGAGGAACTGCACGCCGATGTGCACGGCGCGCGCGCCGAGCGCGCGACGCAGGCCGATCTCCGGGCGGCGCTCGAGTACAGAGATCACCATCACGTTCGCGATGCCGACGCCGCCGACGAGCAGCGCAACGGCGCCGAGCGCGAGGAACACCGCGGTCAGCGTGCTCTGGGCGTCGGCACGGGCCTGCAGCGCGTTCGAGGGCCGGCTGACCTTGGTCTGTTCGGGGTTCTGGGGGTTGGCGGCGGCGCCGAGCAGCGAGTCGGCTTCGGGGACCCGTTCGGGGTCGGCGCGGACGTACAGCATGCTGGCGTGTCTGGTCGTGCCGAACAGGCGTTTTGCGGCCGGGTAGCCGATCAGCGCGGCGCGTTCGATTTCGGGCGCCAGCGGCAGCGAGCCGATCACGCCGGCGACGGTGAACCAGGTGTCGCCGATCAGCACCTGCAGCGGCCGGCCGTCGGCGGACAGGCGCTCCACGCCCAACCGCTCGGCGGCGACGAGCCCGAGCACGACCAGGGGATAGCGTTCGTCGCCGGCGTTCAGGAAGCGCCCGAGGATCATCTTCCCGCCCAGCGTGCCGAGCAACCGGGGGTCGGCGGCCTGAACGCTGATGCCGTTGGTTTCGGCGGCTTCGATAAAGGGGCTGCGCCGGACGCTCGCTGAGGAGACGCTCGTCACGGCTGCCGCCGAGCGCACGCTGCGCAGGTTGCGCACGTCCCGGACGGCGGCTTCGGGCAGCTTGGCCGCTTCGCCGAGGAACGTTTCGCCGGGGGCGACGACGAGCAGGTTCGTGCCCAGTTCGTTGAGCTCGGCCACCAGTCCGGCCTTGCTGGATTCCGAGATGCCGAGCACGGCGACCATCGCGGCGATGCCGATCGCCACACCCAGCGCGGACAGTGCGGCGCGCAGACGGCGCGTGCGCAGACCGACGCTGGCGACCCGCAGCACGTCGGCGGGCAGCAGGCGGCTGGGGGCGAGGTCCAGGTCGCCGTCGCGCCGGCGCCGCCGCAGGTGCGGCGCAAACGGCAGGCCGGACAGGCCCGGCCGACGCGCGCGGATCGAGCCGGCTTCCCTCATCGCACGGCCGACTTGTCGTGGATCAGGCGGCCGTCGCGCAGCTCGACGCGCCGGGGCAGCGTGGCTGCGATCTCACGATCGTGGGTGATCACGAGCACGGTCGTGCCCTGCCGGTTGAGCGCCCGCAGCAGCTCGAGGATCTCGCGGCCGGTGCGCGTGTCGAGGTTGCCGGTGGGCTCGTCGGCGAGCACGATCGCCGGTGAGCTGACGAGCGCACGCGCGATCGCCACGCGCTGGCGCTCGCCCCCCGACAGCAGCGCCGAGGTCTGTCGCGTGCGGTGGCCGAGCCCGACGCGGTCGAGCGCCGCGGCCGCCTCACGGCGGCGCTCGCGGGCGGGTGTGCCGGTGTACAGCAGGCCGTTGGCCACGTTCTCGAGCGCGCTGTCGGCCTCGAGCAGGTGGAACTGCTGGAAGACGAAGCCGATGCGACGCGCCCTGAGCGCCGCCAGGTCGCGGTCGGAGGCGCGCGCGACGTCGGCCCCGGCGACGCGCACGAGCCCGCTGGTGGCCCGTTCCAGCGTTCCCATGATGTGCAGCAGCGTCGACTTGCCCGAGCCGGAGGGCCCGACGATCGCGCACAGCTCGCCGTCCTGCACGGTCAGGTCGACGCCGCGCAGCGCGTCGACGCCGCCGTCGTAGCGCTTGACTACATCCGACAGCTCGAGGACGGCGCTCACTGCGACTCGACCACGGTCATGCCTTCGCGCACACCCGTGCCTTCGACCTGGACGTAGCCGCCGGCGAACATGCCCGGCGTTACGGGGACGGTCACGCGGCGATCGTCCTCGAGCGTTTCGACGGCGTAGCCGCCGCCCGCAGTGGCGATCAGCGCGGTCGCCGGGACCGTCAGCACTTCACGGCGGATGCTCTTGACCAGTTCGACGCTGACGGGCGCCTCGTCGAGGTGGGCGACGTGGTGCTCGAGCGTGATCGTCACAGGGATCGTGGATTCGCCGCTTTCGCCGCCGCTGCCCTTTGGTTCGTCGCCCGCGCTGCTGGCTTCGCTGGCGACCGTGCCGACTTCGGTGACGCGGCCGGGGGCCGCTCCGCCGCCGGGCAGCTGCACGGTGACGGTCTCGCCGAGCCGGGCGAGCTGCTGCTGTTCGGGCTTCACCTTCAATTGGACGATCTGCTGGGTGGAGGTGGTCGTGAGCACAACCTCGCCTGCGCCCGATGCTCCGCTGGGCGATTCTTTGCCTGGGTCATCTTTGGCTGGTTCGTCTTTGGCGACTCTTTCCGTCGCTGGTTTTTCTTTGGCAGGCGATTCCGCGGCGGGCTTGTCTCTTGCCGGCTGTTCTTTCGCGGGTCGGCCTTTGTCTTTGCCAGGCGAGCCTTTGCCGTCGCGGGGCGATTTGCTCGCGGGTTTTCTCGCCGGCGATTTGCCCGCGCCGGGCCTGTTCGCCGCGGGCGTCGTGGGGGTCGTTTCGGTGGGCGTGGTGGCACCGGGCGGGTCCTGCCCGAGGGTCACCTTCACGGCGGTCACACGCCGCGCGCCGGGGGCGAAGACGACCCGGCCGAGTTCGAGCTCGCCGGTTTCGGGTAGCCCCTCGGCCTTCTGCCAGCGCTTGACGGCGGCGGCCGTGGCTTCGCCAAAGGCTTCATCGTCGGTGATCGCCCTGTAGGGGTCGAAGCCAAGGTCGATCAGGTTCTCGTTTAGCTCGATCACGTCGGGGCCGTCGCTGACGCCCTGCTTGAGCGTGCGGTAGGCGGGAACGGCGCCGTACATGAGCACGATGGGCAGATCGTCGATCCGCCAAAGCGCTCCGCCACGGCCGATCACGGCGCCGACGGACGGCAGCCAGGTGAAGGTCCCGCCGACCCGGTCGTACAGTTCGAGCGTCGTGCCATAGCCGAGCGTGCCGCTGACGGTCGAGCTTTCAGACAGCGTGCGCCGTGTCACGCTCGCCGTCGTGTCGCCGGGGGGCACACCGGTGTCCGAGCCGTGATGTGCGCCCGATCCGGAACTGAGCAGCACAACCGCCAGCACGGCCACCACCGCCGCCGCCAGCGTGCCGGCGGTCAGCCAGCGCCGGCGCCTGCGCCCCGAGGAACCCACAGCTCAGCCGCCGGTCGCGAAGCTGCCGCTTTCCGAGCCGCCCGGCGCGTGGGCGTGCTGCGTGCCGAGTGGGCCCTTACCCTTGAAGGGAAGCAGTTTCTGGCACGCGCCCTGTGCTTTCTGGAAGGCTGGGCTTTCGGGGTTGGGGCCGGCACCGGGCTTGCCGTGGATCTGGATCGAGACGCGCCCTTCGGAGCTCGAGCCATGCACTTCGATGCCGTGTTCGCGCATGCACTTGGCGAACTTTTCGACGGCTTCCGCGCGTTCCACCTTTTCCTGCGGGGAGAGGTTGAGCTTTTGCGGTTCGGGCTGGTACTTCTTGCAGGCCTTCTGCGCAGCTTCCATCTTGGCGGGTCCGCCGGCGCCCTTGATGGCCAGCCCGTGGCCTTCGCCGCCGGGGCCAGTCGAGGCCGTGGCTTCGATGCCGTGTTCGCGCAGGCACTTGGCGAAGTCGGCGAACTTCACTTCGGCCTGCTGTTCCTTGGCGGCAGAGGATGTCGAGGGCGACGAGGAGCCGCCGCAGGCGGCGAGCGGCAGCGCTGTGAGGATCGCGCCGATCGCTGCGAGCGCTGCTGGTTGGGGGCGGCGAGGCATGCGTGCTCCTTTGCTCGGGCGATCTGGGATCGATCGGCGGTGACGGGTGGCGCTAGCCGATCTCCGATCGGTCGGCGCCGCTACCGACATCAAGCCGCGCCCGCCTGAGAATCGGCTGAGAGCAGCCGAGGAACTTGCTGAATCGGTCAGGAGGAGACGACCACGTCCGCCAGCGACGCGGCCGACTCCGAGGCCGTCATCGCCAGCAGCGGCAGCTCGAGCGTCAGCCGGGCGCCGCCGCCCGGATCGTTGGCGGCGTACACGGAGCCGCCGTGGCTCTCGGCCATCTGGCGCACGATCGCCAATCCCAGCCCCGAGCCGGCGCGCGCGCGGGCCGCCGGCGCCCGGTAGAAGCGATCGAACACGCGCGGCAGATCTTCCGGCTCGATCCCGGGTCCGTGGTCGCGCACCTCCACACGCCCGTCGCGCACGCAAACCTCGATCGCGCCCGCGTCAGGCGCCTGCGGGTTCCATTTGCACGCGTTGTCGAGCAGGTTCGCGATCGCGCGGTCCAGGCGCGCGGGCGCGGCGCGCACGAGGCACGGCTCGGCGTCGAACGTGAAGCGGCACCGCGGCGCGTGCAGGCGCGCCCGCTCAAGCGCGCCTGCGACGGCGAGATCCAGGCGCACGTCCTCGACCTCGAGCTCCTCGACGTCGGTCTTGGACAGGTCGACGAGGTCGCCCACCAGCACGGTCAGCTCGCGCAGCTGCGCCTGCGCGGCGGTGACGATCCGAGCTCGCTCCTGCGCCGGCAGTCGCTCGCCGAGCGCGAGCGCGTCGAGGTTGGCCTGCACGCTTGTCAGCGGCGTGCGCAGCTCGTGCGATGCGTCGGAGATGAGCTGGCGTTGGGCCAGGCGCGAGCGCTCGAGCGCGGCAAGCATCGTGTTGAAGCTCGCGGCCAGGCGCCCGAGCTCGTCCTCTTCGTCGGCCTGGATGCGATGGCCGAGGTCCTGCGTGCGCGCCACGCGCTCGGCTGCGCCTGTCAACCGGCGCACGGGGACGAGCGCCGCGCGCGAGACGAGCAGCCCGAGCGCGGCCGCGAGCGCGATCCCGCCCAGGCAGACGATCGCCAGCACCAGCTTCAGGTGCGCGAGCGTGCTTTCCTCGTCGCCCAGCGGCAGCGCGACGAGCCACACGCCACCTTCAGGGGCGCGCTCGGTCAGCACCCGCACGCGCGTGCCGGCGACCGTCGCATCGCTGAAGAACGCTTGACGGCGACCGGCCGCGACGGCGCGGGCGGCGGCGGTGATCGGAAGCCCGAAGCCCGCTTGTTCGGAGCGCAGCACATTGCCATCGGCTTGGAAGAGCTGGACATAGCCCGTGGCGCCGCCGAGCTTCTGCGGCGGCAGCACGATCTTCGCGAGGCCTTCCGGGCCGACTGCGGGCGATGTTCCCACCGCGCTCGCCCTGCTCTTCGCGGCGGTCACGGTCTGACCCTGGATCGAAATCGTTTCACCATGGAGACCCTTGCCGGTGTGGGCTTGCCCGCTGGAGGAGAACCGTCCCATCACTCCCGCGCCGTTGGGTCCGACGATGCCGATCTGCGTGACGCTTTCGGGCGGCTGCCTGCCTTCCCGCTTCAGCCGCGCGATGGCGCTTGCGCCGAGCTTCTGTGTCCTGATCTGGACGGACTGTGGCTGGCCGGGGATCAGCTTCTGGCGCAGGCTCGTATCGATCTGTCCCAGCAGCTCGTCGCGGGTCACCACGTACACGACGACCGACGCGAGCACGACCGCCGCGGCGACCGCGCCGGCAGCCAGCAGCACCATGCGCCGGCGAAAGCTCATCGCGGCGATGACCTCAGCACGTAGCCGACCCCGCGCACGGTGTGCACCAAGCGCGGCTCCTCCTCGGCCTCGGTCTTGCGGCGCAGATAGCCGATGTAGACCTCCAGCGAGTTCGACGCGGGCCCGAAGTCATAGCCCCACACGTGGTCGAAGATGATTGCGCGCGTGAGCACCTGGCGGGGGTGGCGCATGAGCAGTTCGAGCAGCAGGAACTCGGTGCGCGTGAGCTCGAGCAGGCGGCCGCCGCGGCGCGCCTCGTGCGCGAGCGGGTCGAGCTCCAGGTCTTCGAAGCGCAGCAGCTGCTCGTCCCCTTCCCAACCCGTGCGGCGCAGCAGCGCGCGCAGGCGGGCGATCAGCTCCTCGCGGGCGAACGGCTTGGCCAGGTAGTCATCGGCGCCGGCCTCCAGGCCGGCCACGCGCTCGCTGACCTCGGTGCGCGCCGTCAGCATCAGCACAGGCGTGCGGTTGCCGGTCGCGCGCATCCGCCGGCAGACCTCCAGGCCGTCGAGCCCTGGCATCAGCACGTCGAGGATCACGGCGTCGGGCGAGGCGACGGACAGCGTGCGGATCGCCTCGCGACCGTCGATCGCGGTCGTCACCTCAAAGCCGTTGAGATCGAGCACGAGCGCGAGCGCTTCGCGCACGGAGGGGTCGTCGTCGACGACCAGCAGACGCATGGCCCGATGCTGACCGGTGAACGTGAAAGAAACCTGAACGGCGCTGCCACGCTGCGCCGACGCTCGCTACGCTGCGAGCATGCCTCTCGGCTGGCCGACGATGCCCGCCTATGACGGGTGGAGCGCGACGTGCGACACGCTGCACGCACACACGCAGGTTCTGGGCAAGCTCGCCGTGGCGCTCGCGCCGCCGGAGCCTGAGCTGCAGCACGCCGCGCTGCGCCTGACCGCGCGCGGCTGGGAGACTCTGCCGCTGCCCGCGCCGGACGGCTCGGGTGCGATCATCGCGGCGCTCGACCTGCGCAACCACGAAGCGCTCGTGGAGCACAGCAGCGGCCGCTCGCGGCGGGTCGCACTGGCCGGCGACCGTGCGGTCGGCACGGTTACGCGCGAACTGCTCGAGGGCGTCCGTGAGCTGGCGGGGCCGGTCGAGATCAACACCGCCCCGCAGGAGGTCTCGTGGAGCGTGCCGCTCGACGAGGACGAGCAGCACGCGAGCTACGACCCCGACTACGTCGCCGCGTACTTCGCCGTCGCGACCCGCGCCGCACTCGCCCTGGCGGCATTCCGCGCGCCGTACCGCGGGCGCTCCACACCGGTCAATGCTTGGTGGGGCTCGTTCGACCTCGCCGTCAGCCTGTTCTCGGGACTGCCCGCAGATCCGCCGTCACAGGACTTCATCATGCGCAACGCCATGGACGCCCAGGAGGTCGCCGTCGGCTGGTGGCCCGGCGATGCGCGCTACGGCAAGGCGGCGTTCTATGCCTACGCGCACCCGGCTCCGGATGGGTTCGCGACCGCGACGCTGTCGCCAGCTGCGGCGCGTTGGGAGGGGGAGCTGGGCGAGTACGTCCTGGACTGGGACGATCTCGCCGCGAGCCCCAACCCGCACGCGGCGGCGGTCGAGTTCGCGCGCTCGGCTTTCCGCCACGCATGTGCGGTGTGCGAATGGGATCCCGCGCTCGCGGCGAGCGCGGATGGCACGCCCCCGCCGCTCGTCGGCGGCAAGTCCTGACACTCGTGGCCTCTCTTCGCAGCTCCTCCATTCGCGCAACCGCGGCCGCGATCGCCGGCGTGGCCGGCTACGACCTGCTGCAGCGTCGGCGCGCGGTCCTGCGTAACTTTCCGATCGTCGGGCACCTGCGGTACACGCTCGAGGCGTTCGGTCCCGAGCTGCGCCAGTACATCGTCACCTCCAACAACGAGGAGCGTCCCTTCTCGCGCGACCAGCGGCGCTGGATCGAGGCCTCCTCGGAGGCGAAGTCGAACGTGTTCGGGTTCGGGACCGACGAGGAGATGGAGGCGGTGGAGAGCTTGCTGATCATCAAGCACTCGCCGTTCCCAGCTCCGGCACCGGCCGCGGGAGAGCCCGGTGGTCCCCCGTCCTTTGCGGCGCCGGCTGTGAAGGTGCTCGGTGGCGCGCATCGCCGCCGCCACGCCTTCCGCCCGGCGTCGGTCGTGAATCTGTCGGGCATGAGCTACGGGGCGCTCTCGCCGGTGGCGGTCGAGGCGCTCAATCGCGGCGCCAAGCTGGCCGGCTGCCTGCACAACATCGGCGAGGGTGGGCTCGCAGACGCTCACTGTCATGGCGGTGAGCTGGTCTTCCAGATCGGCACCGGCTACTTCGGCTGCCGCGACGCGAACGGACGTTTCAGCCTTGAGCGCCTGCGCGAGCAGCTTGGTCGGGCGCCAATCCGCGCGATCGAGATCAAGCTGTCGCAGGGGGCCAAGCCGGGGCTCGGGGGCCTGCTGCCGGCCGTCAAGGTGACTCCCGAGATCGCGGCCGCCCGCGGCGTGCGCGCCGGCGAGGACTGCATCAGCCCGCCCGCGCACTCAGCCTTCAATGATGTCGACGGCCTGATCGAGTTCATCGAGCTGATCGCCCAGGACACCGGCCTGCCGGTCGGCATCAAGTCGGCGGTCGGCGAGAGCGGCTTCTGGCAGTCGCTCGCGGAGCGGATGGCGCATACGGGCGGCGGGCCCGACTTCATCACGATCGACGGCGGCGAGGGCGGGACCGGCGCCGCACCGCTCGCGTTCGCCGATCACGTGGCGCTGCCCTTCAAGCTGGGGTTCGCCCGCGCGTATCGAACCTTCGCACGCGCCGGACTGGCCGGGGACGTGGTGTTCATCGGCTCGGGCCGGCTCGGGGTCCCGGACTCGGCGCTGTTCGCGTTCGCGCTGGGCTGCGACCTGGTCAACGTGGGTCGCGGCGCGATGCTCTCGATCGGCTGCATCCAGGCCCAACGCTGCCACACGGGTCGTTGCCCGACGGGGGTCGCCACGCAGTCACGCTGGCTAATGCACGGACTCGATCCCGAGCTCAAGTCGACGCGCCTGGCCAACTACGTGGTCGCGCTGCGCGCCGAGATCCTGGCGCTGTCGCGCTCCTGCGGGGTCGCGCACCCCGCGCTCGTGACGCCGGAGCACATCGAGATCGTCTCCGAGCGCTACGGCTGCGCGGCGCTCGCCGAGGTGTTCGGGTACGAGCCCGGCTGGCCCGTGCGCCCCGCTACCGCCGCGCTTTGAGTTTCGACCACTCGGCCTTGTGGATGCGCTTGGCTGCCTGGTAGTCGGAGAGCGCCTGCGGCGAGTCGACGTCGCCGAGCGTGGGGTGCGCGGGGACGAGCTTCGTGGCCGTGCCCACTCCGTAGCGCTTGGCGAGCACCGCGCTCAGCGACTTGACCTTCATCTCGCCGAAGCCCGGCAGCGCGGCCAGGTTGTCGTGCAGGCTGCGGGCGTCGGTCGCGTCGGTCCACGCTCGCGCGGCGTCGCCGTCGTACTCGTCGAGAACGTGCACGGCCAGCTCGTGTACGCGCTGGGCCATCGAGCCGGGGAAACGATGGATCGCGGGTTTCTCGCGGAACAGCGGCTCGAGGTCGGCCGCGGCCAGCTTCGCGGCGTCGAGGGTACCGAGGCGTTCGCGCAGAACGAGCGGCCCGGTGAATGCCTTTTGCACGGTGACCTGCTGGTCCAGCGCAAAGCCGATCAGAAGCGCCATCGGGTCCGACGCGATCAGCGCGTTGGCCTCGTCGGAGTCGGTGAAGTACAGGCGGTCGGGCATTTGGCAATCAATCGTACTGGTGGTTCATTCGAATCTATCCAGCCGGCAGACGCGTGGTGCTCTTAGCGTCAGTGCAAGCCTGCGCGGCGGCCACATACAGGACGGCCTGCGTGCGCGCTACGGCACCGACGGCATCGTCTGGAGGCAGCAGCTCGGGATGGTGCAGCGGGCGGGCGGTGAAGCCATCTGCTCCGGCGAGCCCGACAAACGCCATCGCGACGGGCGCAAGCTCGCCGAAGAAGGCGAAGTCATCGGAGCCGCACGAGCGCCATTCGGGCGCAGCTGTCAAGCCGGCGCCCGCGAGCAGCGCGCGCGCGCTGGCGACGATGCCCGGATCGTTTTCGAGCGCGGGCTCCCCAGGCACGAGCTCGACGCTCGCGCGGCAGCCGTGCGCCGCCGCGACAGGGCCGGCCACCTGCTCGACGAGCTCGCGCAGCGCGAGCCGGTCCTCTGGCCGGTAGGCGCGCAGCGCCCCGCGCGCGTGTGCGCGCGCGGGGATCACGTTCTCGGCGCTGCCACCCTCGAGCACGCCGACGGTCAGTGACGCCACGTGCAGCGGGTCGATGCGGCGGCCGAGCTGGGCGTGCAGCGCGACCACCACCTGGGCGATCGCCAGGATCGGATCGCTTCCGTGATGCGGGTAGGCGCCGTGCGTTGGCTTGCCCTCGACGGCGATCGCGAACGTGTCGCACGAGGCGTTCACCGTGCCGGGATCGAGCGCCACCGTCCCCCACGCCAGCTCCGGGTGCACGTGCGCGGCGAGCACCGCCGCCGGCTGGAGCTCCCCGAGCGCCCCTTCGGCGAGCTGCTGTGCGCCGGAGGGGTGGGCCTCCTCGCTCGGCTGAAAGACCGCCAGCAGCGGCGCGGGTAGCGCCTCGCCGAGCGCGTGTGCGGCGCGCGTCAGCGCTACCAGCGCCGCCATGTGGACGTCGTGTCCACAGGCGTGCATCGCCTCGCCGGTCGCCGCAAACGCAGCGCCCGTGCGCTCGCGCAGCGGCAGCGCGTCGAGCTCCGCGCGCACGGCCACGGGCGCGCTGCCAGGCGGTCCAACGAGCGCCAGCCGCCCGGTCCCCGCAACCGCCCGGCAGACGACCGGCAGCTCGGCCGCGACGCCTGCGGCGGTCTGCTCCTCCGCGTAAGCGAGCTCCGGCGCGGCGTGCAGGCGCTGGCGCAGCGCGACGGCTCGTGGCAGCTCGCGCTCGATGCCCTCCAGCAGCGCCGCCAATACGGGATCAGTAGATCGCGGCATAGCGCCGGCAGAGCTCCTCGAGGTCGACGTCCGTGGCGGCGTCGAGCTCGGCCCGCTTGACGCTCGCGTACGCGTCATACAGCAGCGGCGTCAGCCACCCGCGGGCGGTGTTGTCGTCGGCGAGCGCCTGCAGCGACTCCGCGAGCGTCACCGGCAGCGCGCCCACGCCGAAGTGCTGCGCCTCCTCCGCGTCCAGCTGCGCGGGGTCGCGGTCGAGGATCGGCGGCGCCGGCAGCTGTGCACGCACGCCCTCGAGGCCGGCCCGCAGGATCGCGCCCAACGCCAGGTGGGGATTGGCGGTGGCGTCAGCGCCGCGGTACTCGAGATGCAGTTGCGCGTCGGCGCCCCCATCGGCGAGCTCGACGACCGGCGGGATGCGCAGCAGCGCCTCGCGATTGCGCTGCGCCAGGCACACGGCGCCGGCGCTCCAGCGGTGGGGCTGCAGGCGTGCGCCCGAGACGGGGCTCGCGGCGGTGAGCGCGCTCAGCGCTCGCGCGTGGCGCAGGATCCCCGCGGCGAACCGCTCGCCGAGCTCGCTCAGGCAGGCGGGCCGCTGCGCGTCGTACAGGAGCGAGCTGCCGCCGGCGTCGAGCAGGCTCAAGTGGATGTGGACGCCGTTGCCGGCCTGCGCCGGGTCCAGCAGCGGCACGAAGCTCGCGCGCATTCTCCGCCGGCGGGCGATCTCGCGCACGACCTCTCTGAGCACCACCGCGCGGTCGGCGCCGACGATGCCCTCCGCCGGCGCGAGCGGAATCTCGAACTGGTGTGCAGCGTACTCGGCGAAGAACCGCTCGGGCTCGACGTCGGCTTCGACGAGCGCGCCCATCACCTGCGCGGGAAAGGGGTCGACGCAGCGCTGCGCCTCCAGCGTGAACGGCAGCGCCGGCGGGGCGTCCAGCAGCAGCTGGAACTCGTGCTCGAAGCTCGCCACGACGCGCGCGTCCAGCTCCCGCTCGAGCTCGCGCAGGGTCTCGCGCAGGAAGGACCGCGGGCAGCACTCCCACGGCCGGCCGTCGGTCTCGACGATGTCGCACAGCATCAGCTCCAGCGCGCTGTGGTCGCCGTCGGGCCCGACGCGCATCCGCGTGCACGGGTCGGCCAGCAGCCGCAGGTCGCCGGTCGATCCGAACGGGTTGGGCTCGGCGACGGGGCCGAGCGGCGTGAGCGCGTGGTTGGCCGGCACCCAGCCGATGCCCGCGTGCAGGTGCTCGTCGAGCTCGGCTGCGAGCACCGAGCGGCCGCGCACGATCGCGCCCAGGTCGCAGCACACGAGCGCGACCAGCTCGGCGTCGCTCACGCGAGCGTCTCGCCGGTCACGGTGCCGTTGTCCCAGATGCGCTCGACGAGCCCGAGCGCCGCGGCGCCCGCGCGCATGGCTGCGGCGTCCTGTGCGAAGGCGACCACGAACATGCCCCCGGCGGGCATGTCCCGCCGCTCCAGCGCGGCCGCGAGGCGCTCCTCGGGCTGCATGTGCACGCCACCGTCACCGAGCGCCGGGTAGGTGTCGGCGACGCCGTACAGGCTGCCGCCCGGTCCGCGCACGCGCCCGAACACGCACGCGAAGTGCCCCACGTGCCAGTCCGGCGGCGGGCCATCGAGATCGCCGTCGAACAGGTAGTCGAGGAGTTGGTTGACGCTTGACCTTCCGCCCCACAGATGGTGTGTGGCGAAGTTCGCGACGAGGCTGACCGGACGCTCATGTGCGTACGCGAGCTCGAACAGTCCCGCGAGCGTGCCCCCGTTCCAGGGACCGCTGTAGGGGATCGCCTCCAGCGCGCCGCCGGAGAGCGTCGCGATCGCCTCGTGCAGGCCGGCGGCGGTGGTCCCCGACAGGCCCGGGTCGTCGATCGCGGGGATGCTCAGCCGGTAGTCGCGCCGGCCGCGTTCGCCGTGCGGGAGCGTGCCGGGGTCGCGCATGCCAGCGACGACGCTGCCGGCGGCCAGCGCGACGGCGTCCTGGTCGAGCGGTTCGCCACCGCGCTCGTCGATCCCCGCCGCGCGCAGCGCCAGCGCGCCGCAGAACGCTCCGCACAGATCGTCGCGCTGGGGCAGTTCACGGGCGTGCGCCGCAAGCAGCTCGCGGGCCCCCGGCAGGAGCTCCATGTCCAGCGCTGCGGGCCTCGGCATAGGCGCAATCTACACGGCATGCGCGGTTGCTCACGGCCCTTTGCGGCCAGATTCTGCCGGCGCCCTGGACCCGTGGCCTCGAGTTGGAAACAAAGCTCGCCGCGATCGTCGGCAGAAGCTATGGTGGCCTTGCCGGGGACCGGCGGAGCTGTCGTTGCAAACAGTTGTCTGCTTCCGCTTGACAGAACTGTAGGGTGTCTGCGATAGTTCGGACCGTATGGCCTGCAGAGTGGAATACTCCTGTCTAATGACAACACCGTAACAGAGCGTTCTCGATCGACAAACTCGGCAACCTGCGGCCGGTCATCAACGACATAAGGAGCGAGGAGACACGATGCAGCGCATCACGATTTTCGGAATGACCCTGTTGTCAGCGCTTGCAATCGCTGGCGTCAGCGCCGTTTCAGTGTCTGCGTCCGGCCACGAATTCGTCGCGAGCAAACTCGGCAAAACGAAGAGCAAAAGCACCAACGCTCAGATCTTCAAAACCAGTGCCGGCACGATCGAATGCAACAGCGTGACCGGAACCGGCGAAATCACGTCGCTGAAATCGGAAAAGCACAAAGAAGTGCTCACGTTCAACGAATGCAGCGGCTTCGGCGGCGGCATCAAAATCTCGAACGCGGACTTCGAATACAACGCCAACGGGCCGGTCAAGCTCGAAAACAAGGTCACGATCACCCCAGAAGGCTTGAGCTGCCACGTCACGATGGAACCGCAGACGGTCGAAAGCCTGCACTACGAAGACGATTCTGGCAAGCTCAAGTCGGAAGCGACCATCTACAAAATCCGCTCGCGTGGGTCGGGCGGCGACTGTGGCGGTGAAGAAGAAGGCGACTTCACCGGTACCATCGTTGGAGAACTCGAAGGTGGGACGCTCGAATGGAAATAGCCCTGGCATAGCCGCAGGGCGGCGGCAGGCCGGAGGCCGGAGCCGCCGCAGGCGGCAATGAGCAGCCGATTGCGCGCGTGCGGGGCCGTTGGGGCGGCCCTCGCATGCGGCCTGCTGGGGATCGCGGGACAGGCGCCAGCGCTCGGCGACGCCTGTCCCAACGCGCAGTACCGCTCGGGCGCGTCCGAACACCTGCCCGACTGCCGCGCCTACGAGCAGGTCTCGCCCGCCGAAAAGAATGGGCTGGATGCCGTGACGCTGCAGCCGCTATTGCCCGCGCAGAGCTCCGCCTGCGAACCCGGCGAAATGTGTACGATCGCGTACATGAACGTCGGCGCGGCTTTCGCGGGCGCTCCGGGGAACGAGTTCGACAACGCCTACCTCGCCTCGCGGAGCGCCAGCGGCTGGCAGACCACGCCGCTGTCCCCGCCGACGCCGCAGGCGCCCGCGAACAGCCACCCGCATGTCTCCTTCGCCTTCTCCAGCGACCTCTCCCAGACGGTGCTGCGCGTGCCGCTGCAGCAGCTGACCGAAGGCGCTCCGGCGGGCGTCTACAACCTCTACCTGCGCGGAGCGGGCGGCGGCTACTCGCTGCTGACCACGCTCGCTCCGCCCGAACCGCCCCTGGCCGGCTGCGCGCGCTGCTTCGAACTCGAAGACGTGCCGGAGTTCGCCGGTGGCTCCAGCGACTTCAGCCACGTGATCTTCGAGGCCAGCGACAGCCTCCTCGCGGGCGCTCCCGGCCCGGGCATCGAGAACCTCTACGAAGCCGTCGGCGGGCACGTGTACCCAGTGGGCGTCCTCCCGAACGGAACGTTTGCGCCGCAGGGCGCACAGGCCGGCGGCGGCATCGAAGCGACGGACGAACACACCGGCAAGCTCGAACACGCGATCTCCCAAGACGGGTCGCACGTCGTCTTCGACGCCGCGGCCGGCACGGAAGAAGCCGACTCGAAGCAGGCGGGCATGACCGAGCTCTACGACCGCATCGACGGCGCCGCGACCATCGAGATCTCAGCCCCTGCCGCCAGCGCCCGGCCTGGAGACTGCGAAACGACAGAACGGGTCTGCAACGCCGAGCCCGCCCAGTTCTGGGCGGCGTCCGCCAACGGCTCGGTCGTGTTCTTCACGAGCAAAGCCGCGCTCACGAAGCAGTCCCACGTCGGCACGGAACCGATCTCCGGCCCCGAACCGCGGGACAACCCCGGCGATGACCTGTATCGCTACGATGTCGACTCGCGGACGCTGACCGACCTGACGCCCGACGTGGACAGCGGGAAAGACGAAGACCCCAACGGCGCGAGCGTCCTCGGTGTCGTAGGCGCCTCCGAAGACGGCTCCTACGTGTACTTCGTCGCCGAAGGCCAACTGGGCGAACCGGGGGCCGGCGCCAAGACCGGTCGGCCAAACCTGTACGTGTGGCACGAAACGGCGGCAGGCGCGGGCACCGTTACGTTCATCGCCACGCTGGCGGCACCGAGCCAAGACGAACAGGAAGAGATCGACGAAGGGGAAGAAGGGCCCGGGGTCGACTACCGCAGCGACGTTGCCGACTGGACCAGCCGCCCAACCGAGTCGCAGGCGTACGCCACACCCGACGGCACGCATCTGGCGTTCATGTCGGTCGAGCCGCTGACCAACTACGACAACGAACAGGTCGGCGAAGAAGAAGGCCACGGCGTGTTCGCCCACGAGGTGTTCGAGTACAGCGCCGAAACCGGCCAGCTCGTGTGCGCATCGTGCGACACGAACGAAGCGCGGCCGCTCGGCAGCGCGTTCATCGGCGCGAGCCTGCGCGAACGCCTGAGCACGCCCTTCCACCAGCCCCGCGTGCTCAGCGACGACGGCAGCCGTCTGTTCTTCTCCTCTCCCGATCCGCTTGTGCCCGGGCTGCCCGGCGGCAGCGTCAAGGTCTTCGAGTACGAGGACGGCGGGGTGCAGCTGATCTCCGGCACCGAAGGCGGCGGCAGCGGCGCGTTCCTCGACGCGAGCGCGAGCGGCGACGACGTGTTCTTCGCGACGCGCGAACAGCTCGCGCCGGGCGACGACGACGAACTCGTCGACGTCTACGACGCGCGCGTCGACGGCGGCCTGCCGCTCGCGCCGGCGCTCACACCGTGCCGTGGCGCCGCCTGCCAGGAACCGTTCACGCCGCCACCGACATTCACCGCGCCCGTCTCGGCATCGTTCTCCGGCGCCGGCAATCTCGCGCCACCGCCGCCGGCGAAGCCCACGCGCGCGCAGCTCCTTGCCCGTGCGCTGGCCAAGTGCCGGAAGCTGCATGGCCGCAAGCGCCGGGCCGCCTGCACCACCGCCGTGCGGAGGCGCTACGCGCCCAAGGCCAAAGGGACCCGGCGCGCTGGCGCAGCGACGCGCCACCGGTCGCGGACGTGAGCCGTGTCACCAGGGGGTTGGGGCCGCTGCTCGCGGCGCTGCTCGTCCTCGGTGCGATCCAGGCGGCGACTGCGAA
The DNA here is from genome assembly GCA_049513255.1 of Solirubrobacteraceae bacterium. Taxonomy (GTDB): domain Bacteria; phylum Actinomycetota; class Thermoleophilia; order Solirubrobacterales; family Solirubrobacteraceae; genus Palsa-744. The sequence continues at coordinate 31,205 of JBEKWH010000011.1, read as the reverse complement.
CGCCGCGCCCGCGAGCCCGCACTGGAGCATCGCCTCCGAGGCGCAGCCCAGCTACTTCCACGCCGGCGACACAGCCGACGCCTACGTGCTGATCGTCCGCAACGACGGCGCAGCGCCGACGACGCGCGGCAGCGCCGTGACGATCACCGACGAGCTGCCGACGGGTGTCACCGCCACGAAGCTCACGGCGACCGGTACGGTGGCCAACGGCAGCGGGTTGCCCAGATACGAATTCGCTTGCTCGGGGGTGCCGGCCACGGGTGTCGTCTCCTGCAAGTACGAAGAAACCGCAACGCACGGCCGCGTGCTTGCGGGTGCGACGATCGTGATGACGGTCACCGTCGCGATTTCCGCCAATATCAAAGAAGACCTCGGGCCCGAAGAAGAACTCGGGCCCAAGCCTGCGACCGTGTCGGGCGGCGGCGCTCCGAGCGCGTCGATCAGCGAGACGACGCCGATCGCCGCTGGGCCGGTGCCCTTCGGCCTCTCGTTCTTCGACCTCGACGCAGCCGAAGAAAGCGGTCAGGCCGACACTCAGGCAGGCTCGCATCCGTTCGAGCTCACGACCAGCCTCGCTTTCAACGTCAGTGGCCGCGAAACGCCTTCTGTGCACAACGACGAGCAAGAATCGCCGCTCGCCAACGCCGCGCCGAAGGATCTGCAGGTGGAACTGCCGCCGGGGCTGATCGGCGATCCGAACGCCGTCCCGCGCTGCAGTCAGCAGGCGTTCCTGGAAGGCGAAAAGCTGAGCTGCCCGGTCGACACGCAGGTGGGCACGGCCGAGCCGTTCTTCTACGGCTCGTTTCAACCGGCCGTGTTTCCCGTGTACGACGTCGTCCCGCCGCCCGGCGAGCCAGGCGAGCTCGGCTTCTCCGTCGCCCGCGTTGGGCGCATCCCGATCTTCGTCCAGGTCCGCCCCGACGGCAACTACGGGCTGACGGCGAGCATCGACGACATACCGGAGACGGGCCCGCTGCAGGGTGTGATCCTCGCGCTGTGGGGCGTGCCCGCCAGCCACAGCCACGACCTCGAACGCGAAGGCACGCTCGGGGAAGCAGAACCGGGGCAGGAACACGACGAATGCAAACCGCAGGTCAACGTGGAAGGCGGCGTCGAAGAACAGGCCGGCTGCCCGAGCGGAATCGCCCCGCGGCCCTTCCTCACGCTGCCTAGCGAATGCGGCGGTGAATCGACGGTTCCTGCGCTCGGCGACTCGTGGCAAAGGCCGGAAGCGCCGCCGCTGGCGACGTTGCACAAAGATCGTTTCGCGGCGATCACCGGCTGCGAGCAGCTGTCCTTCAACCCGTCGCTCGCGCTCGCGCCCGAAACCACGCAGGCGGCCGCGCCGAGCGGCTACACGATCGAACTGCGTGTGCCGCAGAACGAAGACCCTACACAGCTGGCCACGCCCGACCTGCGCAACGCGGTCGTAAGCCTGCCGCCCGGCGTCGTGATCTCGCCGTCGGTCGCAAACGGTCTGCAGGGCTGCTCGCGCGAAGGGTTTGGCCTGCACTCGCTCGCCGCCGCGTCCTGTCCTTCCCGGTCGCAGATCGGGACAGCCAAGATCACGACCCCGCTCGTGCCCAGCCCGCTCGAAGGCCAGGTGTTCCTCGGCGAACCCGAATGCGCGCCGTGCTCGCCCACGGACGCGCAGGAAGGGCGGCTGATCCGGCTGCTGCTGCAGGCCCAGGGCGCGGGTGTGACGGTCAAGCTCGAAGGCTCTGTGTCGATCGACCAGGGCACCGGTCAGTTGACGGCGACATTCAACAACGCGCCGCAGCTGCCGTTCGAAGCGCTGAAGCTGACGCTCGACGGTGGTGCCAACGCCGCGCTCGTCAACCCCTCCATCTGCGACACGCCGCTGTCAGCCAGCTCGTGGCTGACTCCATACAGCAGCGAAGCGCCGGCCGAACCGTACAGCCAAGCATTCGAGGTCACCGGCTGCCAGCCGCCGCAGTTTCACCCGTCGTTCGTCGCGGGCACGACGCACAACCAGGCCGGCGCGTTCAGCCCGCTGACGGTGACGCTCACGCGCGGCGACCAGGAAGAGGACCTCGAGGGCGTCACTGTGCAGCTGCCGCCGGGCGTGCTGGGGATCCTCTCGAAGATCCCGCTCTGCGCCGAAGCGCAGGCGCGGGCCGGCGCGTGCGGAGCGCAGAGCGAAGTCGGCACGGCGACCGTCGGCGCCGGGCCGGGTGCCAACCCGGTGTTCCTGAACGGACACGTCTACCTGACGGGCCCGTACGAGGGCGCGCCGTTCGGCCTGTCGATCGTCGTGCCGGCGGTCGCCGGTCCGTTCAACCTGGGGACGATCGACGTCGGCGCGAAGATCGAGGTCAACCCCAGCACGGCCGCCCTCGAGATCATCAGCGACCCATTGCCGCAGAGCCTCGACGGCATCCCGCTGCAGCTGGGGACGGTCAACCTCGACATCGACCGCGCGGGCTTCATCTTCAACCCCACCAACTGTCAGCCGCTTGGGATCCAGGCAACGCTCGAGAGCAGCAACGACGCTGTGGCATCCGTCTCATCTTCCTTTCAGGCGGCCAACTGCGCGACGCTGGCGTTCAAGCCGAAGCTGACCGCGCTCACCCACGCGACCGCGAGCAAAGCAGGCGGCGTGCACCTGCACGTGCGGATCACCTCGACGCCCGGCCAAGCGAACCTCGCCGCCGTCAAGCTCGATCTGCCCAAGAGCATCGTCTCGCGGCTGAGCACGCTGCAGAAGGCATGCACAGCGGCCGTGTTCGCAGCCGATCCCGCGAGCTGTCCGGCGGTGTCGGCGGTGGGCACCGCAACCGTGCTCACGCCAGTGCTGCGCCAGCCGCTCAGCGGGCCCGTGTACGTCGTCTCGCACGGCAATACCGCCACGCCCGAGCTCGCGCTGGTGCTGCACGGCGAAGGCGTGACGCTCGAGCTGGTCGGACAGACGAGCGTCAAAGGCGGGATCGTGTCGGGCACGTTCCGCTCGCTGCCCGACGCTCCCATCTCCGAGCTCGACCTGCTGCTCGACGCCGGCCCGCACTCGCTGCTCGCCGCGAACCTGCCTGCCAAGGCGCATCGCAGCATGTGCGGGCGGAGCCTCGCGATGCCGGTCGCGCTGACCGCGCAGAACGGCGCCGTGCTCAAACAGAGCGTCAAGATCGCCGTGTCGGGGTGTCCGAAGCACAGGGCGCGCAAGGCGTAGGCTAAGGGTTGACGCCACGCCCGCAGCTCGACCGGAAGGACGCGATCTGATGACCTGGGACTTCTCCACCGACCCCGACTTCCAGGAGCACCTGGACTGGATGCGCGAGCTCGTGCGCGAGGAGATCTGGCCGCTCGAGGCGATCTGGCACGAGCTCGGGCTCGACGGCCTCAGTCGCGCGGTTGCGCCGCTGCAGGAGCGCGTCAAGGAGCGCGGCCTGTGGGCGACGCACCTGCCGCCCGAGCTCGGCGGGCAGGGCATGGGACAGGTGCGCCTGGGCCTGATGCACGAGATCCTCGGCAGCTCGCCGATCGCGCCGCTCGCGTTCGGCAATGCCGCGCCGGACTCCGGCAACTCCGAGCTGCTGGCGCTCGCCGGCACGCCCGAGCAGAAGGACCGCTGGCTGCATCCGCTGCTGGCGGGCGATCTGCGCAGCGCGTTCAGCATGACCGAGCCCGACACGCCCGGCTCGGACCCCACGCAGCTGCGCACGCGCGCCGTGCGCGACGGCGACGAGTGGGTGATCGACGGGCGCAAGTGGTTCTCCTCCAACGGCTCGATCGCGGACTTCCTGATCGTGATGGCCGTCACCAACCCCGACGCGCGCTCCTCGCAGCGGGCGTCGATGTTCGTCGTCCCGGCCGACACGCCCGGCGTCGAGATCCTGCGCGATGTGCCCACCATGGAGCACCCGTGGGAGCAGTTCGGCGCCTACGGCGGGCACGCCGAAATCGCCTACGAGGGCGTGCGCGTCCCCGCGGGTGCCCTGCTCGGCAGCGAGGGCGAGGGCTTCCTGCTCGCCCAGCACCGGCTCGTGCCCGGCCGCATCCACCACTGCATGCGGTGGCTCGGCGTCGCGCGCCGCGCGTTCGACATGATGTGCGAGCGCGCCACCTACCGCCACGCGCATGGCTCGTTGCTCGCCGACAAGCAGACGATCCAGAACTGGATCGCCGACAGCGCCGCCGAGATGCAGGCCGCGCGCCTGATGACGCTGCACGCGGCGTGGGTGATGGACACGCAGGGCGCCAGCGCCGCACGCACCGACGTCGCGCTGATCAAGTTCTACGGCGCCAAGGTCCTGCACGACGTCGTCGACCGCGCGCTACAGCTACACGGCTCGCTCGGCTACTCCACCGACCTGCCGCTCGAGCAGATGTACCGCTTCGCGCGCGCCGCGCGCATCTACGACGGCCCCGACGAGGTCCACCGCCAGTCGGTCGCGCGCCACCTGCTGCGCGGCTACGAGCCGCCCGCCGACGGCGTGCCCAGCGAGCACCTGCCCACGCGTCGCGCGCAGGCGCGCGAGCGCTTCGCCGAGCTGTTGGACGCTGTCACGGCTAACGACTGACGCCGGCGAGGCGGCGCTTGACGACCACCGGCGCCTGGTCTCCCGGGGCGAACGCGACCGAGCTGCGAGTCGGCTTCTGCGCGCCCGCCGACGAGGGCGCCGGCGTGAGCTCGACCTGCTCGAGCACGGTGCGCATCACCAGCTTCATCTCCATCGGCGCGAACGTCGCCGCCACGCAGCGGCGCACGCCGCTGCCAAACGGGATCCACGTGTAGTTCTCCGGCGCGCCGTTCAGGAAGCGCTCCGGTTCGAAGCGGAACGGGTGCGGGTAGACGTCCTCGCGGTGGTGCACCAGGTAGATCGCCGGTGCGACGATCGTGCCCGCCGGGATCGTGTGGCCGCCCAGGCGCATCGGCTCGACCAGGCCGCGCATCACCAGCGGCACCGCCGGACACAGGCGCAGCGTCTCTTTGACGACGGCGTCGGTGTAGGCGTCTCCGTCACCCGCCAGCACCTCCTCGCGCAGCCGCTCGAGCTTTTCGGGGTGGCGCAGCAGTCGCTCGAACGTCCACGACAGCGACGTCGCCGTGGGGCCGTCGGAGAGCAGCGTGATCAGTTCGTCGCGCAGCTCCTGCTCGGTCATCGGCGAGCCGTGCTGATCGTACGCCTGCTCGAGCATCGACAGGATGCCCTCGTTCTCGGGATCACCGGGCGATGCGCGCCTGCGGCGGACCTCCTCCAGCAGGGCTGCTTCGACGGGCGCGATCCTCTCCTGGAAGCCGGGGTTGCGCGTCAGCCAGCGCGAGCCGAAGATCGCGAGCAGCGTCAGGCGCCGCGGTTCGTTGAGCCAGTTCGTCAAGCGGCCCAGCAGCACGCGCAGGTTCTCCATGCGCGGGTCATCCGTGCTGCCGAACGTCGCGCGCATGACCACCTCGTTGCTGATCGCCTGCATCCGCGGCCACAGCGCGAACGGCTCTCCAACCGGCCAGCCCGCGATCTGCTCGCGCGCCACCTGCACCATCATCTCGCCGTAGCCGCGCATCCGCGTGCCGTGGAACGACGGCAGGATGAACCGTCGGTGGGTCATGTGTTCGGGCTCGTCCAGCAGCATCACCGAGCGCGATCCCAGCAGCGGACGCAGCAGCGGGTTGGCCTCCGCCGCGCCGGCGCGCACCAGCTCGGGAGTGATCGTCAGCACCTTGCCCACATCCTCCGGGTCGCTCAGGAACACCCACGGGCGGCCGCGACGGACGCGCAACGTAAACGTGTCGCCGTACCGGCGCCTCGAGCTTTCGAGGAACGGCAGCGGCCGCAGCGCCCAGCCGACGGCCTGCAGCATGCTGGGCAGCGATGGGCCTGGCGGCAGCGAGGCGGGCTCGTGTCCGTTGGTGCTCATCGCGGCGTGGATCGGCTGGTCGCGGTTCTGCGGCGTCGCATTCCGCGAGAATGATGCCGTCCTCGGGTCAAGGCGAACGATCCATGCAGAGATTCGGCACGTTCTCGGGATTTGGCTCGTGCGCCGTGTCTCCAGCCCCCTGCCGCGGGCGCGAAGCGACGCTCGGGCTGGGATCGGCAGCGTCGCTGGCCGCTCGACTACGCTGAGCGCAGTGGCAACCGACGCCAAGCAGCCGCCCGCGCTGTTCGACCCGATGGCATTCAAGACGTTCCGCTTCCTCTCACGTGAGCTGGATGCGCATGGGCACGTGACGCTGCGCTACGCGCTGGACGAGGAGATCGTCTTCGTCGAGCAGCTCGACCTGCCGATCCCGGGCGACGGGCAGCTGCGCGCGGCCGACGTCGAGCACCTTGACGGGCTGCTGGCCTTGCTTCACTGGGTGGCGGGCGTCAGCTACTTCAAGACCGCGCTGCCTCGCTCGGTCGAGTTCGATGCGGGTGTCCCGCCGCCGGCGGCCGCAAGGCTGCTGGAAGCGCTGTACTCCGAGGGCCTGGCCGAGCTCGCCTACACGAACGGCCTGCAAGGGCTGCCCCGCCCGAGGTTTACGCGGTCTTCGCAGCTGGGGGGTGGTGATCGTCAGCCCGCGCCCGAGAACGTCCGGCGCGTATCCGGCGCGCACCGCTCCGGGCCCGCAGATGCGCCGCTTGGCCGCGTGCTGGTGCCGGTCGGCGGCGGCAAGGACTCGGCGGTCGCGCTCGAGATCGTCAGGCGCTCGGGCTGCGAGCTCGCGCTGTTCTCGATCGGCGACGCAGCGCCGATCGCGCGCACCGTCGCGGTCGGCGGGCTGCCGCATCTGCTGGCGCGGCGCACGCTGGACTCTGGACTGCGCGCGCTGAACGACGCGGGCGCGTTCAACGGCCACGTGCCGATCACCGCGGTCGTGACGTGTGTCGCGCTGCTGACCGCCGCGCTCAACGGGTTCGACGCGGTGGCGATGGCCAACGAGCGCTCGGCGTCGGCCGGCAACGTCGTGTGGGATGGCGTCGAGGTCAACCATCAGTTCAGCAAGGGGCTGCGAGCCGAGTTGCTGCTGAGCGCTGCGCTCGCCGAGATCGCTCCCGGGTTGCGCTCGTTCTCGGTTCTGCGCCCCGCCTCCGAGCTCGCGATCGCGCGCGCGTTCGCGCGCATGGAGCGCTACCACGGCGCGTTCACGAGCTGCAACGCGATCTTCCGCCTCGATCCGGCGCTGCGCACCACGTCCTGGTGCTGTGACTGCCCCAAGTGCCGGTTCGTGTTCCTGGCGCTCGCGCCGTTCAGCGACCCGGCGCATCTGCTCGAGGTCTTCGGCCGCGACCTGCTCGACGACGACGACCAGTTCGAGGGCTTCGCGCTACTGACGGCGACCGGCGGGCACAAGCCGTTCGAGTGTGTCGGCGAGGAGCAGGAGAGCCTCGCCGCGATCCGCCTGCTCGCGCGCGACTCGCGCTGGCGTGATCACAGCGTGGTGCGGCGGCTTGTGGCGGAGGTGCTGCCGCAGTTCGCCGCCGACGAGGGCGACCCCGACGCGGTGCTCGCGCTCAGCGACGAGCACGCCGTGCCAGCGGCGCTGCTGGCGGATGTCCGTGCGGTTCTCGGAGCTTGACGGCGCCAGCGTTGGCGTGTGGGGCGCGGGCCGCGAGATCGGCTCGTTCGCCGCGCAGCTCGCGCGCCGGGTGCCGTCGGCGCGGATCGTCGTGGCGGCGTTCGACACGCCCCCCGCGGCGGACGTCCGCGACACGCTGAGGGCGCCACATGCGCGCATCGTGACCGTCGCCGGCTCCGCCGTCGGCGATGCCGGCGCCAGCGCCGACGGCGCTGCGAGCGCCGAGCTCATCACGGCGCTCAGCGGCTGCGACGTGGTCGTGCGCTCGCCAGGCGTGTCCATCTACCGCCCCGAGTTGCGCGCGGTGCGCGAGTCAGGGACGCCCGTAACGACCGCGACCGCCCTGTGGCTCGCCGAGCATGGCAGCGGGGGCGTGATCGGCGTGACGGGCACGAAGGGCAAGAGCACCACCGCTGCGCTCGCCCGTCATCTCGCGCGCGCGGCCGGACGCACGGCGCGGCTGGCGGGCAACATCGGCGTGCCGGCGCTGGATCTGCTCGACAGCGAGCCGGCGGAGGTGACGGTGCTCGAGCTCTCCAGCTACCACACCGCAGACCTGGACACTGGGCCAGAGGTGGCGCTCGTGACGAGCCTGTTCCGTGAGCACACCGACTGGCACGGCTCCGAGGACGCCTACCGTGCGGACAAGCTGCGCCTGCTCGGCCTGCCCGGGGTGCGCACCGCGGTGATCAATTGCCGCGACGCGCGACTGCGCGAACAGCTGCCCGCAGGCGCCCGCGCCGGCGTCGAGACCGTCCGCTACGGCGTGCCCGAAGGCTGGGACGTCGTCGCCGAGGGGATCGCGCTGGGCGGCGAGCTGCGCGCGAGCAGCGCCGAGCTGCCGCTGCGCGGCGAGCACAACGCGCTCAACCTGTGCGGTGCGCTCGCGGCGCTCGAAGCGCTCGGCATCGCGCCGCCGCTGCCCGACTCGTTGAGCGGCTTTCAGCCGCTGGCGCACCGGCTCGAGACTGTCACCGAGCGCGATGGCGTGCTGTGGATCGACGACAGCATCTCGACGACGCCCGAGTCGGCGCTGGCAGCGCTCGCGAGCTTTCCCGACCGCCAGCTGATCCTGATCGGCGGCGGTCAGGACAGGGGCCAGGACTACGCGCAGCTCGGCCGCGTCCTCGCCGAGACGAGCGCGAGCGTCATCGGCGTGCCCTCGACCGGCTCGCGCCTGATCGCGGCCGCGCGCGCTGCGGGCGTTGCTGAATCCCGCGCGATCGAGGCGCCGGACCTTGCTACCGCGGTCGAGCTCGCGCGAAGCCTCGCCCCCAGAGGCTCGGTGGTGCTGCTCTCGCCGGCCGCCCCAAGCTACGACAGCTACCGCGACTTCGAGCAGCGCGGCGAGCGCTTCCGTGAGCTCGTAGCATCCGGTATGATTCAGCCCTGAACGGGGAGATGAGCGGGATTCACGGAGGGATCGACCGGCCGGGCATGACGCGGCGCACGCTGCTGCAGCGTGCGGTGACGCTCGGCGTCGGCGCGAGCACGCTCGGGGCGCTGGAGGTGCTCGGACTCTCGCCGGAGCGCGCGGCCGCGACGGGGTCGCGGCGACTGCCGGAAATTCAGTTCGACATCGAAAAGCACCTCGCACCGGCCTTCAAGGTCGACCGCGTGAAGGTCCGCTTCGCACCCGTCTACACGACGTTCGCCACGTTCACGCTGAGCCGCGCGCCGACGCTCGCTGACCGCAGCGCGCTCGCGACGGCGCTCGCGAGGGTCGAGGCCATCTACCCGTTCGCGCCGAGCGGCGTGTTCACCACGATCGCCTACGGAATCCCCTACTTCGAACAGCTGCCCGGAGGAATGAGCGGAGAGCTCGTCGCCTCGCACATGCCGCGGCTGCTGAGCGAACCCTCGCGCTTCGCGCTCGAAGAGGCCGTCCCCGGACCGACGGACGTCTCGCCTGCCAACCCCGGCGTGACCAAGGAGCGCTTCCAGGTGCCTGTCGCGATCGAGTCCAACGATGTGCTGCTCACGCTGCGCAGCGACTCGCTCACGGTGATAGACGAAATCCTCGCCTGGCTGTCCGGCGAAACCGAACAGCTCGCGGGCGTCGCGACGGGCCCGTCACAGCTCGCCGGCCTGTTCACCGCCACCTCGCGGCGCCTGATGTTCAACCAGCGCGGCCTCCCGCGCCTGATCGCCGAGGAACACGAACTTCCCTACGTGGAAGCCTTGAACCCGGAATCCAACATGTGGATGGGATTCGTCGACCAGCAGGTCGGCAGCAGCGGGCCGCCGCCGATCGTGACGTTCGCCGGCAAGGGCGTCGTGAGGCTCACGACCGCGCTGCCCGGCGACTACTTCGACGACGGCTCCGTGGTGCACCTATCGCACCTGATCCAGGACCTCGAGCAGTTCTACGCCAGGCCCGGCGAAACCTACGAGCGGCGGGTGGCCGAGATGTTCAGCTCCGCCCCGCCGCCCAACACGGGCAACGCCGACCAGTTCACCGATGGTGGCGGCCCGGCGTTCGTACGCAACGAATACCTCGGCACGACGGCGGCGGAACGCGAAGCCCGCGGCTCGGGCACCTTCGACGGACAGCCCCACATAGGCCACACGACCGCGCTGCAGCGCACGAGCCGTACGTTCAGCGGCGTACCGCTGCACATCCGCGCCGACGGGCCCGGCTACGACACGCTCGACGTGCCGGACGGCTCGGCGCAGCCCAAGCTCCACTTCAGCATCTTCGTCCCGACGGCCGAACAGTTCGCGACGATGCGGCGCAGCCAGGCTTCGCTCGACCTCGCGCAGCGCTTCTCGGTGCCGCAGGCCAACCTCGGGCTTGAGCGCTTCATCACCGCGACTCGCAGGCAGAACTTCCTCGTCCCGCCTCGTCGCAACAGGGCCTTCCCGCTGCTCGAGCTCGCCTAGGTCACGTGCCCCTCGAGCCGGGCTGGCCCGATGACGCGGAGGGCACCCGATGTGTATAGTGCCATCTTGGAGGGGACTCGTAGCACCAGACCTTTGAGGATGGGTTGCTTCGACGTTGTCGCCGGGGGCATGGCCTCGTCGCAAGTTCGCAGATCAACAAAAGGAGACAGGATGTCATCCAAACTTCGTCCATCGCTCGCGCAAGCGACTCGCCGGCGCTCGGTAACGGCCGCGATCGTCCTTGCGCTTCTCGCCTCACTCGCAATGGCGGCCGGCGCTTCCGCGCATTCGCCCGCGCAGGTCAACATCGTGAGCCAGGGCACACCGCCGAGCAAAGTTCCGGCTAACACCCACTACTTCAGCAAGATTCAAGAAGCGGTGAATGCATCTACCGAAGGCGACTTTGTCCTGATCGAACCCGGCACCTATGACGAAGAAGTGACGGTCACCAGCGCCCAATCGGGCATCTACATCAGGGGAATGAACCGCAACACGGTGATCATCGACGGCCAGAACAAAGTGGGTAACGGCATCGACATCATCCGGGCGAACAACGTCTGGGTCGAAAACCTGACCGTGCGCAACTTCGAATTCGGGGAAGGGTGCCCAGACGAAGAGTGCGGTAACGACATCTGGTGGGACGGTCGAGGGGGTGGCAAACCGATCGGCGCTCACGGCTGGTACGGCAGCTACCTGACCGCCTACGACACTAGTTACAATGGCGGCTACGGCATCTTCTCCAACAGCGAGACGGAAGGCGAATTCAACCACATCTACGCTTCTGGCTTCGCGGACTCGGGCTTCTACATCGGCGCCTGCCAGGAATGCGACGGCATTGTCAGGAATGCCGTGATGGAAGACAACGCGCTGGGGTACTCGGGCTCGAACGCCGGCGGCAGGCTGATCATCGAAAAATCGACGTTCGCGCACAACTCTGTCGGATTCGCGACCAACTCGGAAAACCCGGGCGACCCGCCACCTCCGCAGGACGGCGAATGCAACAGGCCTGAAACGCCGAGCACTTCGACGCCGACGATCACCTCGACAGACATCCCGCGGTGCACGATCCTCCGCCACGACAGCTTCGTTGAAAACAACAACCTCACTGTCCCGACCAACGGATCCACCGAAGTCGCGCCCTGGGGGGTTGGCGTCGAGCTCCCCGGCGACTATGCGGACCTAGTGAAGGACAATACGATCTCGGGCAACCCCAACGTCGGTGTGCTCGGCTTCGAGTACCCGAACCCGTTCCCACTGCCGCCGTTCTGCGAAAACCCGGAAGGCTGCGGGACGATCGACTTCCAGTTCGCCGGCAACCGCATCAGCGGCAACACGTTCAGCGACAACGGTTCCAACGGCGGCACATTTGCGGGTGATGTCACGATGCTCAGCGGCGCCGGTGAATTTCTCGATGAAAACTTCGGGTTCACCTACCCGCCTGCGGCGTCCGTCGACAACTGTCTCTCCGCGAACCACTTCAGCGACGCCACGTACCCAGCGAACATCGAGCGGACATGGGGATGCAAGCATGCGACCACCCCGAATCCCGGCGGTGGCGCGGCTGGGGTTGGCTACCTGATTGGGCTGATCGAAGAAGCCGCCATCATCAAGGCCGAACACCCGCCGGTTCCGCAGCAGGCGCCGCCGGCACAGCCGACCATGCCCAACCCATGCGCAGGCGTGCCGAGAGACCCAATCTGCCGGTGACGAGCCACGGGCGGCCGCTTCGCTCGTGATCGGCTCACGCCCTCCGCGCCGTCGACTCGGCGGCGCGGAGGGACGCGAGCCACGTCAGCTCGCCTGAGCGCGCGTCAGAGCCTCACGGGCACAGCGGGTTCCTGGGCACCCCTTCGCACGGGTGCGGCATCGTCGGCTGCGGTGGCGGGGCCGGCTGGCCGACCGGCGTCCTCGTTTCGGATTCCTCCCTGACCTGCAGGAGATATTCGATCGCTTCGGGCAGGCTCTCGGGGCCGAAGCCGCCGAAGCCCGGGCTCGGGGTCGTCTTGTTCTGGCAGCCCCAGGTTCCCTCGATCTTCGTCGGGAAGGTGGCGTCGGTGAACACGTTGCCGCTGGCACAGTTGTTTTCCGCGTGTGGTTCCGGTCCACCCAGGAGCTCGCCGTAGCCGCCCGTGAGCATCAGATCGCCGGCGAACTGGTTGCCTTTGTAGGTGGGGTCGTGGCCATTGTCGACGAATATGTTGTCGCTGATGCGGTTCCCCTCGAGTCCGAAGAAGATCGTGTCCGCCACCGGCGGGAACGGGTTGGGGTATTCCAGGCCGACCACGCCGTTGGTCGCGTTGCCGGCGATGATGTTCTTTTCGATCAGATCGGCATAGTCGCCCGGCAGCACGACGCCAGTGCCCCAGGTGCCGGCGGGGTTGCCGACGGCCGGCACCGACAGGTTGTTGTTTTCGACGATCACGTTGTTGCGGATGATCGTGCAGCGGGGGATCTCCGTCGTGGTGATGATCGGCGTCGGGTTCGGGTCTTCGATGTTCGGCCGGTTGCATTCGCCGTCCTGTGGCGGCGGGCCATCGCCCGGGTTTTCCGAGTTCGGCACGATGCCGGAGGAGTTGCGCCGGAACAGCGAGTCTTCGATCAACAGCCTGCCGCCGGCGTTGGAGCCCGAATAGCCCAGCGCGTTGTCTTCCATCGTCGCTCCGGCGATGCGCGCCTTGCATTCCTGGCACGCGCCCAGGTACATGCCCGAGTCGTTGAACCCGGAGGCGTAGATGTTTTCCCAGGAGCCTTCGACCTCGTTGTTGGTGAAGATGCCGTAGCCGCCGAGCAGCCCGGTGTCATACGCGGTCAGATACGCGCCGTACCAGCCGTGCGCGCCGATTTTTCCGGACTCCGAGCCGCCATTCCACCAGATCTCGTTGCCGCACGATTCGTCGCCGCACGTTTCGCTCTGGTCGAAGTTGCGCACGGTGAGGTTTTCCACCCAGACGTCGTTCGCCTCATAGATTTCGATGCCGTTGCCCGCTTTGTGCTGGCCGTCGACGATCACCGTGTTGCGGTTCATGCCCCTGATCCAGATCCCGGACTGGGCGCTCGTCACCTTGACCGTTTCGTCATATACGCCTGGTTCGATCAGTACGTAGTCGCCGGCTTTCGAAGCGTTGACGGCTTCCTGAATGTGCTTGAAGTAGTGAGTGTTGGCGGGGATCTTCCCGCTCGGTGCTCCCGCCTGGCGGACGATGTTCACGTTCGCCGCGAGGGCGCTGGCGGCCGTGGCGCAAAGGCCCACAGCGACGAGCGCTACCGCAGTCACGTGGCGCGATCGCACCAGGGCGCGCTTGGAACGGCTTCGCATGGATGGCATGCTCGAAATCTCCTCCCTCGTTGGAACGGCAGCGGGCGATCCGCGGGGGAGGTGTTCGGGTCCGTGGGCGGGCGTCTGTGCCGTGAGCCCGATCCGCCTCGCCGACGAGGCGCACTGCCCGGCCCAGGGTTGGCCCCCGGACCGAGCAGAGCCTATACCGCGGCGCGCGCGAGATCAAGCACGGCTCACGGCTCCGCTGGCTGCTCGTCGTCCGGTGTCTGCGTTGGCTCCCCGGCCGGCGTGTGCGCCGGCTGCGCCGCGCCCGCGCCCTCGGGAGGCGTCGCGGGCAGCGCGTCGGCGCTCGCTTCCGCGGCGGCGCGGTTCTCCTCCTTGACCGCGAGCCAGATCTCCTCCCGGTAGATCGGGACTCCCTCTGGTGCGGCGATCCCGAGCCTGACCGTGTGGCCGCTGACGCCCATCACGGTCACCAAGATCTCGTCGCCGATGACGACGCGCTCTCCGGGACGACGCGTCAGGATCAGCATCGAGGCTGATTATGAAGCAATTCGCTGCTCTACGGGCGGCGTGAACAGCGGCGCCTGCAGCGACGCGTCCTCGTCCATGTTGAGCACCTGGTAGCCGCGGCCCTCGCGGATCACCAGCGGCGCGCGCAGGTTCGCCGTGATGTCCAGCGGGTTCGGCGTCGCGCGCACCGTCACGTACAGCTGCGCCCCGGCGGCGTCCTCGAGGCCCGTGCGCTCGCGATCCTCGGGCGCGATCTCGAGCGAGAACGTCGAGAAGAACTGGTGCGGACTGATGACGGGCAGCGCGAGTGCCGGCTCGTCGACTGCGTGCAGCCACAGGAAGCCGGTCCCCGGGTTGCGGTCGAGCAGCGTGTAGCGAAGACCGCCGAGGCCGATCAGGCCGAACGGGAACTCGATCACGTCCTGCTCCTGGATCTCGACGGCGCCGAAGCGGATGCTCTGGAATGTCACGGACATGATGCGGGTCTCCTTGGCGTTCGGCTACGAGAGGAAGTTGAGCAGCGATTCCTGCACGATGGTTGCGCCGGCGCGCAGCGCCGCCGAGTAGGCGGCCTGCTCGTTGGCATAGGCGATCGAGACGGTGGCGATGTTCGTCGAGTCGATGTTCGACAGCGCCCCGCTGATCGACGTCTGCAGGTCTTCGTTGCGGGTGATCGCCGTCTGCAGCTGATCGGTCGCGCTTCCCGCCGTGGCCTGCAGCTCAGTCAGCGTTTCGATGTTCCCGTCGATCTTCTGCAGGTCGGTGGTGCCGAGCGCTTCGCGGTCTTCGACCGTGCCACCGCGCAGGTCCTTGGCGACCGTGCGCAGCGTGTCGAGCAGCTTGCCGTCTCCGGAGCCTTCGCCGTTACCCAGCAGCTGGGAGATGTTGGTCGAGATCGTCACCGACGACCCCGGTCCGACCGAGCGGCTGACGGTTTCTTCGTTGCCTTTGTATTCGTCGTTTGCGCCCTGTTCGTACGGCGGGGTCGTGGTCGCCGTGCCCGAGAAGATGTATTGGCCCGCATACTGCGTGTTGGCGTCCTGCTTGACGCCTTCGGTTAGCTGTTCGACCTGCAGCGCCATCGTGTTGAGGTCGTTCTGGTTGTAGGTGCCATTGGCGCCCTGCACGAGCAGTTCGCGCACGCGCTGGGCGACCTGGCTCATGCTCTGCATCGCGTTGCTGGCGGTGTTCTCCCACGAGATCCCGTCCTGCGCATCGCCTTCGTAGGCGCTCAACCCTTCGAGCTGGCTCTGCAGGTCGATCACCTGACTTACGCCATAGGGGTTGTTCGACGGTTCGGAGATCGTCTTGCCAGAGGACAGTTCGTCGGTGCTCCGCTGCATCGCCGTCAGAGTTGCGTTGAGGTCGTTCAGCGTGGTGCTGGTGACCATCGCGGGGGTGATGCGCTCGCTCATGGCTACAGCCCCACCACGCCGGTGTGCTCGATCAGCGTTTCGAGCATTTCGCTCATCGCGGTCAGCGTGCGCGCCGATGCCTGGTAGCCGCGCTGGTAGGTGATCAGATTGGTCATTTCTTCATCCAGGGAGACGCCGGAGACGCTCTCGCGCTGGTCGTTGATCGCCGAGACCGTCGTCTGCAGGTTGGTTGCGTTGTCGTTCGCCGTGCGTACGTCGCTGCCGACTTTCTCGACGAGCGCCGCGTAGGACTGTTCAGCCGCGCCGCCGCGCAGTGCCGCCTCCGCCTTCGCCACTTCGTTGCCGCCCGGCGACGCGGTCCCCGAGGCCTGGACTTCGGGGGACTTCACCGCGACGGCGAGGGTCGCCGCGGTTTCTCCGGAGAAGAACTGTTTGGCGAGGGGTTGGTTGACCGTCGCGGCCAGCGTGCTGGCGACCCCGTTGAGGCCTTCCTGCAGGCCGGTGAGCGCGCCTTTGGGGCCGTTCAGCGCGAGCAGCGCGCCGAGGCGTCCGCCGGAGGATTCGGTGAGTTCCTGCGGCCAGTTGACGGTCGTCCCTTCGACCAGCGGTTTCGCGGCTTCGCCGAAGGTCACCGTGTCCATGTGGTTCGGCTGTTCGGTGACCGTGATGTTCGCCAGCGCCGAGAGCTTGTCGAGCAGCTCATCGCGCCGGTCGAGCATCTCGTTGGGCGGCTGGTTGGCTTCTTCGGAGAGCTTGATCTGGCCGTTGAGCTGCGCGATCTGCTTGGCGTAGGTTTCGACTTCTCCCTGCGGCCCGACGAGCGAGTTGTACTGTTCGGCCGTCTGGCTGGAGATCGTCGACAGCTGTGAGCTGAGCTCGTTGAACGTCTTGGCCAGCTGTTCGCCCGTCGCTGCGACCGCCTCTTTGGCCGCTTCGCTGGTGGGGGAGTTGGCGAGGTCGTTCCAGGCGTTCCAGAAGTTCGACAGCTGGCTCGCGATTCCAGCGCTGGACGGTTCGTTGAATGCGCTCTGCGCCTGTTCGAGCACTTCCGACTGTGCCGTGGCGGCGCTCAGCGCGCTGTTCTGCGTGCGATATTGGGCATCGAGATACGTATTGCGGATCCGCGAGATGGTCTCGACGGTGACGCCGGCGCCGAGCTGTGCGCCCATGCCCGTCTGCGCCGAGATCGACGGGATCGGGATCGGCGGGTTGGGTTCCAGCAGCGCGGTCTCGCGCGAGTAGCCTTCGGTGTTCGCGTTGGCGATGTTGTTGCCTGCGGTATCCAGCGCCGCCTGCTCGGCGACCAGGCCGCTGAGCGCGGTCTGCAGTCCTTGCAATGTGGGGATCGACATGGCGCTAGGCGTGCAGGTCGAGTACGTGCAGGGCGCCGTGGGGGCGTGGCCGCGTGATGGCCGTGGAGGAGCCATGCGTGTCGTAGCCGTCGACCCCGTCGAGCGAGAGCATGCCCATCAAGTGGTCGAGGAAGCCGAGCTCGATCTGCATCAGCGCGCGGTTGCACGAGTGCTCGCGCTGGAGCTCGTGCAGCAGTCCTTTGAGCTCGGCGCTGCGTGCGCTCGCGCGCTCCGCGGCGACCGTGTCCATCAGCGTGCACAGCAGCGCCAGCGTGACCGCCTGGGCGGGGACGCCGAGTCGTTCGCCGCTGCGTGACAGCAGCCGCGAGCGCTCCTCCTCGAGCAGCTGCCTGCGGCCCATCTCGCCGCGCAGGATCCCCGCCAGGCGCACGACCGTGTGCACGTCGCGCGCGCGGATCGCCGCTCCCTGCTCGAGCACGACCTCCAGCAGGCTTCGCGCCGAGGCGATCTGAGCGCCCAGATGCGCCAGCACGTCGGCAGCCAGCGCATGATCCTGCTGCGTGCCGGCGTACGGGATCAGCGCGGTCGGGCTCACGCGCTCGCACCCCCGGTGCTCGCGTGTGTTTGCGTCGCGCTCGTGGCACCCGCGAGCTCACGCGTCATCTGCGCCGCCATCCCCAGGCCGCCGGCGTTCATGATGCCGGCGGTCAGCGACTGCGGCAGCATCGAGGAGAGCTGCGAGTCGCCCGCGGAGCCGCCTTCTTCGGAGCCGGATTCGCCTTCCTGTGAGGAGCCTCCGCCGAGGCCACTCGTGCTCGCCAGCGACTGCGAGAGCTGTTCGACGAGCGTCTGTTCGAAGGACAGCGCGGTCTCATACGCCTTCTGCGTGGAGGCTGAGCCGCGGCGCACCCACTCCGGCTCGAGCGCCTGGTTGATCGCGGGGAGTCCGGCCGCGACGGTGTCGGACGAGCTGGGGATCGGAAGGCTCGTCATGTGGCGCGCAGCTGGTTTGCGATCGACATCATCTGGCTCTCGTCCTGGATCGCAGTGCTGTTCATCTGGTAAGCGCGTTGCGTGCTCACCATCAGCGCCATCTCGCTGCCCATGTTCACGTTCGATGCCTCGAGTGCCCCCTGACGGATCAGTCCGGTGGCCGGATGCGGGGCGCCGCTGGCGGCGGTGGCCGTGAACTCCCCACCGCCGTCGGCCAGCAGGTGTTCGGGTGAGGTGACCGTCACGAGTTTGATCTGGCCGAGCGTGCGCGTGCCGGCGCTCACCGTCCCGGTGGGCCCGATGCTCACTTCGCTGGCCGAGACGCCCGCCGGCAGCTTGATCGGTGGACTCAGGCGGTTGCCTTCCGCGTTGACGATCGTGCCGCTCGCGTCGACGCCGAACGTGCCGTTACGGGTCAGCGCCTTCTGTCCGTTGGCGCGGGTGACCTCGAAGTAGCCTTCGCCCTCGATCGCCAGATCGAGCGGGTCGCCCGTTTCCTGGAGCGCTCCCTGCGCCTGGCTGCGGCCGATCACCTTGGCGCTTGCGCCGGCGCCGTCGGTGCTGACCGTGCCGGCCATGCTGACGGGGTTGTAGAGCAGGTCGCTGAAGGCGACGCGCTCCGACTTGTAGCCGCTCGTCGAGAGGTTCGCGAGATCGTTGCTGATCGCGTTCAGCTGTTCCTGCTGTGCTGACATGCCTGCTGCTGCGGAATAGAGACCTTCGAGCATCAGCCCATCCTGTGATCGTGGTCGTCGGCGAGCCAGGCTTTCCGCATGGCGGTCCAGCCGGGCTCGGAGCTTTCGTCCAACGTGATCGGCCGGGGGCCGGCGGACTTGAGCGCCGGGAGCTTCTACGCGTTGGGGTTCAGCGAGCCGACCTGCGTGGAGGCGACCTGCAACGTCTGGTCGATCGCCTGAATCGCCTGCTGGCCGGATTGGAAGCTGCGCATCGAGGTGATCATTTCGACCATCACCTTGGCGGCGTCCACGCCAGAGCCCTCGAGCGATCCCTGCCGCACCGTGCCCGTTGGCTTGCCCGCCGCCTTGCCGGTGTAAAGGGTTTCCCCCTGCTTGGCCGCGCCCGGCACTTCGAAGACGCCGACCGCGCTCGCCGGCACCGTGCCGGTGGCGCCGACCTTGATCTGCCCGCCCTTGGCGCTCAGCACCGGATCACCGCTGGCGTCGGTCAGCACGCCCTTGGCGGAGGTCGTGAACTGCCCGTCGCGGGTGTAGCGGATGCCCTGGGCCGTCTTCACGGCGAAGAAGCCGCTGCCCACGATCGCGAAGTCGAGCGGTTCGCCCGTTTCCTGCATCGTGCCCGGCGTCATGTTCGTGTAGGTCTTGCCGAGCGCCACGCCCTCGGTGACCGAGCCGATCGGCGCTCCGCCCGTGGTGTTGGCCATCAGCACCGCGCCGAAGCTGTGTTGCGGCGTTTCGTCAGGCTTGAAGCCGGGGGTCGAGGCGTTGGCGAGGTCGTTGGCGAGCTGGTCCTGGCGGACCTGCTCGGCGACCATTCCCGTGGCTGCGATGTCGAGGCCGAGATCCATTCTCTGCCCGGGTGTTCGACCGCGCGCGGTGATTCTTGAGGTCACGTTGCGAGTTCGGTATGACCATGGCTATACCGAACTCGTCGTCGGGGGACGCTGTCCGCCGAGCCGGTGCGTCAGCTGACGGCG
This sequence comes from Solirubrobacteraceae bacterium, assembly GCA_049513255.1. Lineage (GTDB taxonomy): Bacteria > Actinomycetota > Thermoleophilia > Solirubrobacterales > Solirubrobacteraceae > Palsa-744. Next base: position 11,659 of record JBEKWH010000011.1, on the reverse strand, counting down.
GTGAACAGCGGCAGCTCGCCGGAGAGCTGTTCATACAGGCGCCGGCGCAGCTGCGTGTGGATTTGGGAGATGCGGCTCTCCGAGACGCCGAGGCGCTCGCCGATGTCGCGCAGCGTCCAATCCTCCACATACAGCAGCACCGCCACTTCGCGCTCCTGCTTGGACAGCCGCGCAAACGCGCGGCGAAAGCGCTGCTTGGCTTCGCCGCGCTCCGCCTGGGCGATTGGGTCACAGTCCTCGTCTGAGCTCTCAAGCGTGTCGATGCGCTCGATTGTGGCGCTCTCGTCGGAGCGAACGATCCGGTTCAGCGAGCCGACCTCCGCCATTGCCACCTGGTCGAGACGATCTCTCAGCTCGACCGGCGTCATGCCGACGCGCTCCGCAAGCTCCTCGCGGCTGGGCTGGCGTTCGTGCATCGAGAGGAAGCTCTCGCGGGCGTTGTTGATCGCACGCTCGTCGCGGCGCAGCGAGCGCGGCGCCCAGTCGTGGCGGCGCAGCTCGTCGAGCACCGCGCCGTGTATCCGCGTCCACGCAAACTGCTCGAGCGTCGCCCCCTTGTCGGGGTCGTAGCGCTCGATCGAGCGGATCAGCGCCTCCAGGCCACACGACAGGAAGTCGTCGACGTCGCATTGCGCGGGGACCTCGCGCACCTTGCGGTAGACGATGTAGCGGACCATCGGCATGAACGTGAAGATCAGCCTGTCGCGCAGCTCGCGATCTTCCGTGCGCCTGTACTCGTGCCAGGTCGCCAACACCTCTGCCGCCGGGGTCCGGGTTGTCCGCTTGCCGATTATTTCCATTCTCCTGCTCTTGACATCGAGGGATATGACAGGGGTCTGGCTCGCCTGCGACCGCACCTTGCTCGCGCCCGAGCGTCGATCGTGAGACGTTGTAACCGGCAGTAGATTCGCGGCCGCGACGATATTCCCTGCCGCGGTCATAACGTCAGGCACGCGAGGGCCTGTGCGCGCGTGCGCTCGAGTGGGGGCCCGCGGGCGCACGCCCGCTCGCACAGTGCCGCGATCCGCTCAGACATCGCCGACAGCGGTCGATGACCGGGCCAGGAAATGACGCTCCACGCTTCAGCCTCAACCCCTTGCGACGGCGCCGTGTCGGCAACCGATCTGCCGTCGCGCGCCCAGCAGCTGCTGGCCGTCGACGACCTCGACGGCTACCGCAAGCTGTTCGAGCAGATCGAGTCGATCGCGGACCCTCACCGTCGCTACTGGGTGAGCGTCAGCCTGATCGAGCGGGGGCTGCGGGCGAGTGGGAGCGCCCCGGCCGCACGCCAGCCGGCGCTGTTCGTTGCGCTCGCCGCGGGCGCCCTGGGCGTGCTCGAGCGCGAGCCCAGCGAGCCGCGGCTGCTCAACTACGCCGGCGTCATCTTGCAAGAGCTGTGGAGTCTGGACGCCGCTGAAGCGCTGTTCATGGCCGCTCAGCGCCTGGACGCGCAGCTCGAGGACGTGGAGCACAACCTCACCGAGCTTGCCGTGCGACGGCGCCTGCAGCGTGGCTCCGTCGGCCGCGCGCCGCTGCGCGCGGCGCTGCCCGAGCTCTCGCGCCAGGCCCTGGAGGTCGCCGCGCGCGCCCGGCCCGCAGAGGGGCTGCGTCTGAGCCTGTGCATGATCGTGCGCGACGAGCAGGAGATGCTCCCGCGCTGCCTGGCGGCGGTCGCCGGCGCGGTCGATGAGATCGTGATCGTCGACACGGGCTCGACCGATGCGACGATCGAGCTGGCGCGGTCGGTCGGAGCGCGCGTTATCGAGCACCCGTGGACAGGCTCTTTCGCGCAGGCGCGCAACGTGTCTCTCGATGCAGCGAGCGGAGACTGGCTGCTGTACCTCGACGCCGACGAGGTGCTCGTGCGCGAGGACGCACAGCTGCTGCGCTCGCTGACGGGGCGCACCTGGCGTGAGGCGTTCTACCTGTCGGAGACCAACTACACCGGTGACCCGGAGGACGGGACCGCGGTGGTGCACAACGCGCTGCGCATGTTCCGCAACCGGCCCGAGTACCGCTTCGAGGGACGCCTGCACGAGCAGATCGCCCACCGCCTTCCCGGTTACCTGCCCGAGCGCATCGAGGCCACGAGCGTGCGCGTCGAGCACTACGGCTATCTGGGCGTCGTGCGCGACGCCCGCCAGAAGTCACGCCGCAACATCGAGCTGCTGCACCTGCAGCAGACCGAAGGCCCGCCGAGCGCGTTCCTGCACTACAACCTCGGCTGCGAGTACGCAGCCGCTGGCGAACGCGCGGTCGCGCTCCCCGAGTTCGAACGCTCGTGGGAGCTGCTCGAGACTTCCACCGACCGCGACAGCCACAAGTTCGCGCCGGCGCTGCTGAGCCGCCTCGTCAAGGCCCTGCGCGTGTGCGAGCGCCCGCGCGCCGCGCTCGCGCGTGCCGAGGAGGGACTCCAGCGCTTTCCCGACTTCACCGACCTCGTGCTCGAGCAGGCGCTCGCCGCGATCGCGCTCGGGCAGCAGGACCGTGCGATCGAGCGCTGCGAACGCTGCATCGAGATGGGCGACGCGCCGCGCGGCTACACCGCGACCGTCGGCGCAGGCACTTACCTGCCGCGACTGCACCTGGCCGAGCTCAGACGCGCGCGCGGGGAAATCGAGGAGACGATCGAGCAGCTCGAGCACTGCCTGCGCGAGCACCCACGGTTCATCGGCTCGGTTCTGCCCTACGCGAGCGCGCTGCTGTCACAGGGCGTCGAGCCCGATGCGGTCGTCGCCGAGCTCGAGCAGCACATGCCAAACCCAGTTCCGGCGGCCCGCTTCATGCTGGGCACCGCCCTGTATGAGGGCGGCGCGACGGGCGCCGGCGAGGCGCAGTTCAGGATAGTGCTCGCACAGCAGCCGCATTCCGGCCGTGCGCGCGTGGCGCTGGCCGAGGCACTGCTCGCGCAGCGCCGCTACCCGGAGGCCGCGAGCGAGGCGGCTGCGCTGGCTGACGACGATCCACTTGCGGTGATCGCGTGCCGGACGGAGCTGTTCGCGCGGATCGCCGGCGCTGACGCAGCCGGCGCGGCGCGCGCCGTCGAGCGAGCCCGCGCGGTCGGGATGGCGCACCAGGAGCTCGACCTGTTCGTCGCCTGGCAGCAGCTCGCCACTTCTGGGACGACCAAGATCGCGCTTGCCGCCGAGGCGGTTCCGCTGCTGTCGGTCGTACTCGAAGCGCTGCTGCGGGTACAGGACTTCCAGGGCTTCGAATCGCTGCTCGGTCTGCTCGAGCGCTCGCCTCTGCGGGAGCGCGAGCGCCGCGAGTTGCTCGCCGAGATGTATCTGCGGCGAGGGTTTGCAGTCTCGGCGGCCGAAGAGTGGATGGCCGTTTGCAAGCAGGAGCCGGACGCACAGGCGCTGCTCGGTCTCGCGCGTGTCGCCGCCGTCCGGGGCATGCCCCGCGAGGCGAGCGATTTTGCGGCGGCCGTACTGTCCCGCGATCCCGACAACGAGGCCGCGGCGAGCCTGCTTTCGCGGGCCGCGGCCGTCTAGCGCAAGGCGCGTCGCACTTGCAGGAGATCTTTAAAGTTTCGGCGAAGCGCGTCGATGACGATCGTAAGCGCACGCGCGAGGCGGCCCACGGAATGGGTCGCGCAAAATGTTTTCAGGGAGAAAACGCCATATGAGCTCGCCCATCATTCCTATAGAGGGCCCGTCCGGCCCAGCCACAGTCACGTCCTCAGCCACAGTCACGTCCTCAGCGGGCGCCGACGCCGAGCACATCGGCACGTTTGCGTCCGAGCTGGCCGCCGGTGAGACGACGCTCGCCCTTGTTGCCAGCCGCGGCGGCCCGCCGCCGGAGCTACTCGATCAGATCGCCGCCGCCGGCAGGATCGAGGAACAGCTGCGCGAGAGTGGACACCAGCTGCGCTTCACCGCCGCGGACGGCGGGCGCACGACGATCGAGCTCCACGACCGCGACGGCATCGCCGTGAGGATCCTCTCCACCGCCGAGGCGCTCGAGCTGGTCGCCGGAAAGCCGCTGGACTAGCGATGTCCACCTCAGGGCTTGGCGTCAACTCGGTGACCGGCGCGCCGATCACGATCACCGGCCTCGCGTCCGGTCTGGAAACGAGCAAGATCATCGGTGCGCTGATGGGCGCCGAACGCGAGCCCGTCACGCACCTGACCGATGAGCAGCAGAAGCTGCAGGCCGAGCAGAGCGACCTGCAGGGCATTCAGAGCAGCCTGCAGCAGCTCGCCTCCGCGGCCTCTGAATTCAGCCTGCCGTCGCTGTTCGAAAACTCGCAGACGGTAACCTCGAACGAACCGGCGCGTGTGAGCGCCGCGATCGCCGCGGGCTCGGGCGCGGGCGTCGGCGGCTATGAGGTCGAAGTCACGCAGCTCGCCAACTCCGCGCAGCGCACATTCAAATTCACCAGCCCCACGAGTGATGAAACGATCACGATCGAAGGCCACGAAATCACGCTCACCGCCGGCGAGACCGCCAAACAGCTGGCGAGCGCGATCAACTCCGACAGCAGCGCCACGGTCTACGCGGCGGTGCTCGAAGGCGAAACCCTGGTCCTGTCGAACCGCGCCACCGGCAACACCGGCACCGAATTCATCAAAGTCACCGATCCAGGTGGGGCGCTGACCGAAACCGGGACCGCGAGGGAAGGCAAGAACGCCGAATTCAAGGTCGACGGCGTCGCAGGATCAGCCGCCACCAACACCGTCACCAACGCGATCGCCGGGGTCACGCTGACGCTCGGCGGCCTGACCCCGAACGGTCCCGTGACGATCGACGTCGGGGCTCCCGGACCCAGCGCGAGCGCGGTCGAAGCCCAGGTGCAGGCGTTCGTCAAGCTCTACAACTCGACCGTCGAAGCGATTCAGACGCAGCTGCAGATCAAGCCCCCGGTGAAGCCCACGAGCGGCGAATTCGGGGTCGGGGTGTTGTTCGGCGACGTCGAACTCACGAGCCTGCTCGACAGCATGCGCACGACCATGTACGAACCCATCAAGGGCCTCGAAGCCAACATGTCGAGCCCGTTTGACATCGGCATCAGCACCGGTAAGCCGAGCGGCGAAGGGACGACCTCGCAGGCCTCGCTCGAAGGCAAGCTCACGCTCGAACCGGCCAAGCTCGCGGAAGCGGTCAAGGCGAATCCCACCGGCGTTGAGCAGATGCTCCAGGGATGGTCGCTGAACCTGCAGAGCCTCGTCAACGCCGCGGGCGGGCCCGGCGGCACGATCGAAGGCAGGACCACGGGCGACAGCTCCCAGATCACCGAGCTGACGAGCCAGATCAACACGATGAACGAAATGCTCGCGCATCGCGAAAAGGCGCTGCAGGCCACTTATGCCGAGCTCGAAACCGTGATCTCGAAGAACACCGCACAGGGCGACTGGCTGACTCAGCAAGAGGAATCGCTGAGCAAGTCGGGCACGTAGTTGCGCGTCAGCGCTCAACGTTCTGCGCTTCGGGTCGATTAGGGAAGTGAGATGACCAACGTCACCGCATCCCACGCTGCCTACCGCAGGGGCACGGTGCTGGCGGCGACGCCCGGGCAGCTTGTCGTACTGCTCTATGACGGCGCCCGCCGCTTCCTGCGCCAGGCCGCGATCGCGATGCGCGACGGCGAGGTCGAGCGCGCCCATACGACCCTGCGCCACGGCGAACGGATCATCAGCCACCTCGACGCCACGCTCGACTTCGAGCAGGGCGACATCGCACAGCACCTGCATTCGATCTACCTCTTCTGCCTCAGGGACCTCCACGCGGCTCGCATCAGGCAGGACCCGAGCAAGATCGAAGCCGTGAGCGAGCTGCTGGGCGAGCTGCGCGAGGCGTGGAGCCAGGTCGTCGCCGAGGTGGAGCGCGGCGCGGAGGTCGGGCAGAGGTGAGCGGGCCGGCGCTCGACGGCGGCGTCGAGGACGCGCTGCTCCCGTACGAAGCGATCCGCGCGCACGCCGAGCTCGAACTGGAGCTTGCGGGCAGCGGCCAGATCGACCGCCTCGCAGCGCTTGGCGCGCGCTGGGACGAGCTGATTGCCGGGCTGCCCGCGCAGCCGCCCGCCGCCGCAGCCGAGCTGCTCGGGCGCGCACGCCTGATCCACGAGCGCACCCGCATCGAGCTGAGCCGCCTGCGCGAGAATCTGCTGACGGAACTCGCGACCGCCACGCGCACCAGGCGAACGGCGGACGGCTACGCCGGGCAGCTGCGCCGCCGCCCGCGTCTGGATCGCAGCGCGTAGCCGGCCCGCCGCCGGTGGGCGCGGGCGCAGACAGCGCGCGCCGCGCCGCCCGTCCCGCTCAGCTGACCGTGAAGCTCGTCGCGCTCGTGGCCGAGCCGGCCGGCGCCGAGCTGTTGGTCACCGTGATCGGCCCGGTGCTCGCGCCGGCGGGCACGGTCACCTTCAGCGTTTTCGATGCCGAGACGTACGTCACGCTCGTCGCGGCGACTTCGCCGAAGCTGACTTTCGAGCCGGCACCGAAGCCGACGCCGCTGATCGTCACGCTCGCCCCCGGCGCTGCCTTCGTCGGCGAGAACGAGTACACCGACAGCGACGGCGTGAACGAGGTCTCGCTCGTGCCGCTGCCGACTTTGGTGGTGACGGCGATCACGCCGGCATGCACCCCATCGGGCACCGTCGCTTCGATTTCCATGGAGGACTTCACCGTGTAGGTCGCTTTGACGCTGTCAAAGGTCACCTTGGTCGCGCCGGCGAAGGCCGTGCCGGTGATCGTCACGGTGCTGCCGGTGACGGCGCTGGTCGGAGTGAAGCCCGTGACCGCCGGCGCGTTGGAGATGACGGTCGCGGTCGCGCTCGAGTCGACCGGCGCGCCGTTGCCGGAGGCGTTGCTCGCGATCTCCTGCACGCGGATCGTCGAGCCGACGTCCGCTGCGGGCAGCACGTAGGTCGAGCTGCTCGCGCCGCTGATCGCCGTGCAGCTCGCGCCAGAGGTGTTGCACAGCAGCCAGCGGTCGCTGTAGGCGGTCGGTTTGTTGTTCCATTCGCCGTGGCTCAGCGTCAGCGTCTGGCCTGTCTCGGCAGTGCCCGACACGCTCGGATGCGCGCTGTTGGCCGGGGCTGCAGCGAGCGCGTACGCGCCCAGCCCGACCGGGCTGCCGACGCCCGTCGGGCCGTCGTAGCCAACGGCCGCCTGGCAGGCGGTGGCGCCGGTGCACGAGCCGTTGCTGCCGGACACGACGTCATACAGGTCATCGCTTTCGCCGAAGTGCGAGTAGAGCGTCTCGGCGGGGAACTGGACGCCCTGCGAGCCGCCCGCCAGGCCGAACTCGGCGGCGATCACCGGTGAGGCCAGCGAGGTTCCGCCCCACACGCCCCAGCCGGTGGGGTCGCCGCCGGAGGGCGTGCTGTCGTAGACGTCGACGCCGGTGTACGGGTTGGCGTCCGCCGAGATGTCGCTGACCGAACGGCTCGTGCCACACGCCGTGGCCGAGAAGTTCGCGACTTCGCTCTGCCACAGCTGCGCCGTGAAGGCGATGCTGCAGCCGCTGCCGCTGCCTTCCCACACCGTGCTGCTCCAGCTTTCACCGGATTTGTTCAGCGACGTGCCGCCGACGGCGACGACGTCCGGGGAGCTGGCCGGGAAGTTGGCGGCTTCCGTGCCGTGACAAGCCTCGTTGAAGTAGCCGCAGTCACCCGCGGACGCCGTGATCACGACGCCGGGGTGGTCGTAGGGGGCGTTGTCGCCCGACGTGCCCGCTTCCTCGGCGCCACCGTAGGAGTTGCTGACCTCGGTCGCGCCGGCTTTCACCGCAGTGTCGACCGCGGCGCCGAGCGCGGCGAAGGAGGAGTTGTCGGCCTCCACCAGCAGTAGATGGCAGCTCTGGCAGATCGAGTGCACCATCTGCACGTCGAGCGAGATCTCGGTCGCCCAGTCGCCGTCGGTGGCCGGCAGCGGGCTCGCCTTGCCTTCCTGGTTGAGCTTGCGGAAGCAGCCGTTCGCCGCAGTGCACGCCGGCAGACCGAATTCTTTGTCGTACACGGCGAGATCGGCTTCAGCGGTCGGATCGTTGTAAGCGTCGACGACCGCGACCGTCTGCTGGGATGAGGGGAACGTCGTCGCAGGCAGCGAGTAGGCGGCGTGCAGCTGCGTAGGTGTGAGGCCGCCGGAGATCGGCGTTTTGTTGGTCACCGCGGGGCTCGCGCCGTGGGCGGCTTCCGTGGCCTGCCTGATGGCGTTGGCCTTGAGATCCGCTCCGGTCAGCGACGTTGAGACGAGCCTGATTCCCAGGCAGCCGGCCGAGCCCGGCTGGGGCAGGCTGCACAGCTGCTGTGCCCGGAACGCCGAGCGAGACAGCGACGCGGACGCGGGCGCGCCCGTTGCCAACGCCAGCAGGGCTGCGCCCAGCAGCGCTGTAGCGGACGGAACGCGGCGCGTGTAGGTGCGTTGGATCTGGGGCATTGACATATTTCTCGCTCCTGCCGATTACTCGTTTGCAAACTCTCGCCACAGCGTCGGCCGGGCCGCACGTGCACGTGAGCAGCGGCGCAAGCCCGTGGACGGGTGGGCTACAGCACGTCGGTGCATAGCGCAGCAACGGCGTCGGGGGGCGCGTCCAACGCTGCAGGCGCGTCCGCACGGTGTCGCATCTCATGTTCTTCAGAGCCGCTGCCGATAGAGCCGGCAATGGTTTTTTACTATCCAGATAGATGATCGGAGAAGCAATGGCGACCACGGTCCCACACATTGATCAGCAGCTTGTGGTCTTCTCGCTCGGCGAGGAGGAGTATGCGCTGCCAATTACTCAGGTGCAGGAGATCATCCGCTATACCGAGCCGCGGGCAGTCGCCTCAGAGACGGCTTGGATTCGCGGCGTGATCAGCTTGCGCGGCAAGATCGTGCCCGTTTGCGATCTCGGCAGTCGACTCGGTCAAACCTCCGAGCTTGCCACCGAAGCAAAGATCGTGATCGTCGAGACCGAGGCGGGTACCGCCGGCGTGATCGTCGACGAAGTCGAGGAGGTGCGCACCGTCGACGGCAGTCAGCTGGAGGCCGTCCCGGGCGCGGGTACCGATCTCATCGACACGATCGCCAACATCGAGGACAGGCTGATCATCCTGCTGAACCCAGAGGGCCTGTTCTCGGGAATCGACCTCGCGGGCCAGCGCGTAGCGGCCTGAGCATTGCAGATCGGTGATTTGCTCAAGATCTGGCTGGGAATCACCGATAGGGAATTGCAGACAAGTACTGAGATAAATGTCAACAGACCGGGATCAGTCCCAGGCCCGGCAGCTGTACCGACACGCTGGAATGGATCAGTTTCAGACCGTCGGCATTCATATCATCCATCGAGCGCGAGGTAACAGTAATGTCCAACAATGGCAATGCAGCCAGGAAAGTCGATGTCGATCAACTAGACCCCATCAAGCAGCGGCTCGAAAGTCTCGAGCAGCACTGCCTCACGAGTCTGGTCGCCGGCCTCGAGGCAATGACGACCGGAGACCTGACCATCGATGTGCAGCCGGCCACGACCGAACTGCCGCTGACTGGTGACCCCGACATTGATGCTCTCGGCGAGATCTTCAATCGGATGCTGGCGAAGGCGCAGCGTGGCCTGGAGCTCTACAACGTCGTCCGTGAGGACCTGCGTACCAAGCTTGGCGATCACTCGACGCTGGCCGACCTCGACGAACGCCTTGTGAGCCTGGACAGCAACTGTCTGACGAGCCTCGGAAAGGGCCTGGAGGCGATGGTCGCCGGCAACCTGACCGTTGACGTTCAGCCGGTGACGGCGTTTCTCGAGAGCAAGCCCGGCGAGAGTCTCGGGTCGCTCGGGGAGACGTTCAACAACATGCTCGCAAAGGCTCAGGGTGGGCTGGGGCTCTACAACGAGTCGCGCAAGGGCATCGCCACCCTGATCGGCCGCGTGCAGGAGAGCTCGACCACCGTGTCGGCTGCCTCGCAGCAGATGGCGTCCACCTCGGAGGAGGCCGGCCGCGCCGTCAGCGAGATCGCAAACGCGGTGTCCGGCGTCGCCGCCGGCGCCGAGCGCCAGGTGAAGATGGTCGAGGAAGCACGGTCCTCAGCCGAGGAGACGGCGTCGCGGGCGAACGAATCGCGTGAGGTCGCCGAGCAGGGAGTGACGGCCGCGCGCCAGGCATCGCAGGCGATGGAAGGCGTCCGTGAGTCGACCGACTCCGTGACCGAGGCGACACGTGGCCTGGCCGCGAAATCCGAGCAGATCGGCGGGATCGTGCAGACGATCACCGGGATCGCCTCGCAGACGAACCTGCTCGCGCTCAACGCGGCCATCGAGGCCGCGCGCGCGGGTGAGCAGGGCCGGGGCTTTGCCGTTGTCGCCGAAGAGGTGCGGCGGCTGGCAGAAGGCTCGCAGGATGCCGCGACGCAGATCGCGCAGCTGATCGAGGAGATCCAGTCCGAGACCCAGAAAACGGTCTCTGTCGTGGAAGAGGGCGCCAAGCGCACAGAGGACGGCGTCACCGTCGTCGACCAGGCGCGGGAGGCGTTCGAGACGATCGGTACGCAGGTCGACGAAATGGCCGAGCGGATCGCCCAGGTGGTGAGCGCGACGGCAGAGGTCGCGTCCGTAGCCGAGCAGACCTCCGCATCGACCCAGGAGGTTTCGGCATCCACCGAGGAGACGAGCGCGTCCGCCCAGGAGATCGCCGGCTCCGCCCAGGGACTGGCCACCACCGCCGAGGAGCTCCAGCACCTCGTATCCCAGTTCACGCTGGTCGCCGCGTAGCGGAGACACACATAGGGGCGGTCTGTTCGACACACCCGGCGGCGAGTCAGCTCGCCGCCGGGTGTGTCGCGTTAAGCGCGAGTGGGGACGCGAGCCGGCCCAACGGCGCCCCGCGGGCAGCCTGTTGAGGTCTCCCGGCAGTCGGCTGCCTTGACATTAATGTTTGCGCTGTTTCTGTCGATTAAGCGTCCATGACGACTGTCGTCACCCAGGCTGCCCAGCAGCTGGTGGTCTTCTCGCTGGGCGAGGAGGAGTACGGGCTGCCGATTACGCAGGTGCAGGAGATCGTGCGCTATACGGAGCCGCGGGCGGTTGCCTCGGAGGCGGCGTGGATCCGTGGTGTGATCAGCTTGCGCGGCAAGATCGTCCCGGTTTTCGATCTCGGTGCGCGTCTGGGGCTCGTGTCCGAGCTTGATGATCACGCAAAGATCGTGATCGTCGAAACCGAAGCCGGGATGGCGGGTGTGATCGTCGACGAAGTCGAGGAAGTGTGCACGGTCGAGGCCGACCAGCTGGAGCCGGTTCCGGGCGCCGGCGGAGACTTCATCGACACGATCGCGAAAGTCGAGGATCGGCTGATCATCTTGCTGAATCTCGAGGGTCTGTTCTCAGGGATCGAGCTGGCTGAGCGACGGGCAGTGGTGTGAGCGCGGCGAAACCCGTGCGGGCGCACGGCCGTTCATCTATGGGAAGGCGTGATGGAGGTCAATGAGTATCTGCCGATGTTCTTGGCTGAGAGCCGGGAACATTTGCAGGATTTGAATCTTGCGGTCGTGCGTGTCGAGGAGACCCCTGATGACGCGGACACGATCGATGAGATCTTCCGTATCGCGCACTCGTTGAAGGGCATGAGCGCGACGATGGGGTTCGCGCGGATCGCGGCGTTGACGCATGCGATGGAGGATCTGTTCGAGGTGTTGCGGATTCGCAGGGGTGGCCTTGAGCGTGAGGCGATCGACGTGCTGCTGGA
>JBEKWH010000010.1:0-146742 GCA_049513255.1 Solirubrobacteraceae bacterium | reverse complement strand
ACCTGACCCCCTACACCCGACTACCGACACCCGACCACCGACACCCGACATGCCCAACGCGACCCTGACCCATGCGATCGACGCGCTCGCGTCGAGGAGGGACCTGAGCGCCGACCAGACCGCTGAGGTTCTGGCCGAGATCATGCACGGCGAGGTCTCCGAGACCCAGATCGCCGGCTTCCTGATCGCGCTGCGGACGAAGGGCGAGACGGTCGAAGAGCTGGCGGGGCTGGCGCGCACGATGCGCGAGCTAGCCGCGCACGTGCCGTGCGAGCGTCATGACCTGCTCGACACGGCGGGCACTGGCGGCGGGCGCAGCAGCTTCAACGTGTCGACGACGGCCGCGCTGATCGCGGCGGGCGCGGGTTGCGCGGTCGCCAAGCACGGCAACCGCTCGGCCACCAGCCGGTCGGGCTCGGCCGATCTGCTGGAGGCGCTCGGAGCCCGCATCGACCTCGGCCCGGTGGCGGTTGCGGCCTGCATCGACGAGGCCGGCTTCGGGTTCATGTTCGCGCCCGCGCACCACCAGGCCACGCGCTTCGTGATACCGGTCCGGCGCGAGCTGGCGGTGCGCACGATCTTCAACCTGCTCGGGCCGCTGACGAATCCAGCAGGCGCCCGCCGCCAGCTGATCGGCGTCTCCGACGCCAGCTTCCTGGAGACGATGGCGGGCGCGCTGGCGAAGCTGGGCGTCGATCGCGCGCTGGTCGTGGCGGGCGAGGACGGACTCGACGAGGTCTCGGCGGACGCGCCCACGAAAGTGGTCGAGGTCAACGGCGAGGAGATCAGACGGTATCTGCTGACCCCGGCGCAGGCCGGCGTGCAGGACGCGCTCGGCCCGCAGTCCGCACGGGGCCCCGGCGGCGGCACGCCCGGCGAGAACGCGCGCGTCACGCGCGCGATCCTGCAGGCGGACGCCAGCGCGGGCGCGCGGCCCGCGGGCGAGGCGCTGGCGCTGATCAATGCCGGCGCTGCGATCTACGCGGCCGGCGGGGCGGACTCGATCGCCGAGGGCGTGGACGCCGCGCGCGCGGCGCTCGCCGACGGCAGCGCGGCGAGCGCACTCGAGCGCTATGTGCAGGCCAGCCACAGGCACGCGCCGGCCGACCCGGCGGATACACGCAGATGAGCCGATGAGCCAAGGCACGACGACTGTGCTCGAGCGGATCTTGGCCGAAACGCGCGCCGAGGTGGAGCGGCGCAAGCGCGAGCTGCCGCTCGAGCAGCTGCGCGCGGGCGCGCTTGGGCGGGACGCAGGCGCGGTCACGATCGCGGATGCGCGCAGACCCGCCGGCGAGCGCCGCTTCCGTGACGCGCTGAACGGCGAGGGCGTGGGCGTGATCGCCGAGTTCAAGCGTCGCTCGCCCTCGGCGGGGTTGCTGCGCGAGGATCCGGACCTGGCCGCGATCGTCAGCGCCTACGAGCGAGGTGGGGCGGTGGCGGTGTCAATCCTCACGGAGGGTCCGAACTTCGAAGGCACGCTCGAGGACCTGCGTGCCGCGCGCGGCGTCTGCGATCTGCCATTGCTGCGCAAGGACTTCATCGTGGACGCATACCAGCTACACGAGGCGCTGGGGGCAGGCGCAGACGCTGTGCTGCTGATTGTGGCGGCGCTCACGCCGCAGGAGCTCGCGTCGCTACACACGGCTGCGCGGGCGCTCGGGCTGGATGTGCTGGTCGAGGTCCACGACCGCGAAGAGCTGCGCAGCGCGCTCGAGCTCGGGGCCGAGATCATCGGGGTCAACAATCGCGACCTGCGCGACTTCAGCGTCGACTTGGCACGCACGGAGGCGCTGATGGACGAGATCCCGGCTGGGGTGACGGTCGTCTCAGAGTCCGGGATCGCCGGCGCCGAGCAGGTGCGACGCCTGCACGAGTGCGGCGTGCAGGCGGTGCTCGTGGGGGAGTCGCTGATGCGTTCGCCCGACCCCGCCGCGTCGTTGGCGCGGCTGAGAAGGTTTTAGGTAGGCTCGCGCCGCTCTTTAGATTGTGTTCACACCGGCCGTTCATTCTGATTCGAGATGAGACGCATGTTCTTGATCCCGTTCGCGTCCGCCCTGCTCGGCGGTGGCGTCGTCGTGGGCGTGATCGCCGCGGCCGGCGGGCTCAGCGAAAAGACCAAGACGGTCGTCACGACCGTCGAATCCGCGCCTGCCGCCCCGTCGAACGCCTCGCAGCGCACCAGCGGCCTGACGCCGCACGAAGCGTACGTGCGCGACGCGCCGGGAGTGGCGTTCGTGACCTCCACGATCGTGCAGAAATCGGAATCCTCGCCGTTCAACCTGTTCGGCGAAGAAAGCCAGCGCCAGGGCACCGCGACCGGCTCAGGCATCGTGATCGACGCCAACGGCACGATCCTGACCAACTACCACGTGATCGAGAACGCGATCAAGGTCACGGTCAGCTTCGAAAAAGGCAGGTCCGTCGAAGCCCAGGTTGTCGGCAAGGACCCCTCCGACGACCTCGCGATCCTGCACATCTCGACCGACGGCCTGACGCTGCACCCGCTGCGCCTGGGTGACTCGAGCGCCGTCCAGGTGGGCGATCCCGTGTACGCGATCGGCAATCCCTTCGACCTCGAACGCACGCTCACGACCGGCGTGATCTCGGCGCTGCAGCGCGAAATCACGGCGCCGAACGGGTTCACGATCAACCACGTGTTGCAGACGGACGCGCCGATCAACCCCGGCAACTCCGGTGGGCCGCTGCTGAACGTCGAGGGCGAAGTGATCGGCATCAACTCGCAGATCGAGACCGGCGGCAGCGGTGACGGCAGCGTCGGCATCGGCTTCTCGATCCCGATCAACACCGCCAAGGAGAAGATCGCCGAGCTCGAGAGGGGCGGGACGCTGCGCGGCGCCTACCTCGGTCTGACCTCCCTCACGATCGACGGCTCGCTGTCGGCGCTGAACCTGCCCGTGAAAGCCGGGGCGCTCGTGCAGAGCGTCGAGCCCGGCACGGCGGCGGCGAAGGCGGGCATCCACGGCGGCTCGGTCAGCACGACCACCGAAGACGGCCAGGTGGCGGTCGGCGGCGACATCATCGTCAAGATCGATGGCAGAGAAGTCGCCAGCTCCGAAGCGCTTGCCAACGACATCGAGGAAAAGAAGCCGGGCGACAAGGTCACGATCGAACTGCTGCGCGGCAACGGCAAAGGCGGCTACGAACACAAGACGCTGACCGCGACGTTGGGCGAACGACCGAACTCGGTGCCCAACCCGCGCACGCCCGAAGGCTGACGGCGGGCGGGCATCCAAACAAGCTGCCGCTACCGTTGGGGCCATGCCAGACGCCCCCCGTGTGAAGATCTGCGGCATCACCAACCTGCCCGACGCCGAACTGGCGCTGGAGCTCGGGGCGTGGACGCTCGGGATGATCTTCTATGAGGGCTCGCCGCGCCAGTGCTCGCTCGTCGAGGCGCAGACGATCACTGCGGCCCTGCGCCGCCGCGTGGAGCTGTGCGGGGTGTTCGTGAACGCGCCGCTCGAGCAGATCGTCCGTGACAGCGAGCAGCTCGGACTGAGCATGGTGCAGCTGCACGGCGATGAGGGGCCTTCGTTCTGCGCCGAGGTGGCGCGCAGGACGGGCGCGCGCGTGATCAAGGCCGCGCGGGTGTCGGGCTCGGGCGACGTGCGCGATCTCGAGCGCTTCCACGTCGACTTCCATCTGCTCGACGCGCGCGCGAAGGCGGTCGCTCGCCAGGGCATGCGTGGCGGCACGGGCGAGACGTTCGACTGGGCGCTCGTGCGGGCGCGGCGATCGAAGGTGCCGTTGATCCTCAGCGGCGGTCTCACAGATGCGAACGTCGCCGAGGCGATCGCGATCACGCGGCCGTACGCGGTGGACAGCGCGAGCGGCACGGAGGCCGCCCCGGGCCACAAGGACCCCGAGCGGATGCGGAGCTTCTTCGACGCGGTCGCGCACGCGTGCCCCGAGCCGGCGGCTGTGCTTCCCGGGGCGCCGGCGTGAGCACGGGCGTCGAGCAGCTCGCGCTTGAGCATCGCTTCGGGCCCTATGGCGGGCAGTTCGTGCCCGAGACGCTGATGCCGGCGCTCGCGGAGCTCGAGCAGGCATGGCAGTCGGCGCGCGCCGACCCCGCCTATCGGGCAGAGCTGGATGGGCTGTTGCGCGACTTCGGCGGGCGCCCGACGCCGCTGTATCGCGCGCGCCGGCTGTCCGAGCGGGCGGGGCGCACGGTGTACCTGAAGCGCGAGGATCTCAACCACACGGGCTCGCACAAGCTCAACAACGCGCTCGGCCAGGCGCTGCTTGCCAAGCGCATGGGCAAGCGGCGGATCATCGCCGAGACGGGCGCCGGCCAGCACGGCGTGGCGACGGCGACGGCGTGCGCGCTGCTGGACCTCGAGTGTGTGGTGTACATGGGCGTCGAGGACACGCGCCGTCAGCGGCCGAATGTGCAGCGAATGGAACTGCTCGGGGCGCGCGTGGAGCCGGTCGACGCGGGGGCGAAAACGCTGAAGGAGGCGACCTCGGCGGCGATCCGCGACTGGGTCACCAACGTGCAGAGCACGCACTATGTGATCGGCTCGGTCGTAGGCCCGGCGCCGTATCCGGCGCTCGTGCGCGACCTGCAGCGGGTCATCGGCGACGAGGCGCGCGCGCAGATGCTCGAGCGCGAGGGCAGGCTGCCCGCGCGCGTCGTGGCGTGCGTCGGCGGAGGCTCGAACGCGATGGGGATCTTCGCCGCGTTCATCCCCGACGAGCAGGTCGAGCTGGTCGGGGTCGAGGCTGGCGGCGAGGGCATCGAGACAAAGCGCCACGGCGCGCCGCTGACCGTGGGTGGACGTCCCGGCATTCTGCACGGCTCACGTTCGGCGGTGATGCAGGACGAGGAGGGACAGATCGTGCAGGCGCATTCGGTGTCGGCCGGCCTGGACTATCCGGGCGCCGGTCCCCAGCACGCATACCTCCGGGACAGCGGTCGCGCGCGCTACGTCGCGGTGCCCGACGCGCAGGCGCTTGCGGCCTTCAAGGAGGTGGCGCGCCTGGAGGGCATCATCCCGGCACTGGAGACCGCGCACGCGCTGGCGTGGGTGCTGGCCCAGGACGACGGCGAGCTGGATCTCGTGTGCCTGTCCGGTCGCGGCGACAAGGATCTGGCCGAGGTGCTCGCCGATGCCTAGCCACGGCTGTTCGCGCGCCTGCGTGAGCACACGCCAGCGGGCGCGGCCGTGAGCACAGTGCAGGCCACAGGGATCGAGCGCATCGCGCACGCGTTCGCCCACACGGGCAAGCGCGCGGCGCTGATGCCGTACGTGATGGGCGGCTTTCCGACGCTGGATGAGTCGCTGCGTATCGGTCAGGCGTGCGTACAGGCGGGAGCGGACCTGCTCGAGCTCGGCGTGCCCTACTCCGACCCGCTCGCCGACGGTCCCGTGATCCATGCCGCCGGTACCCGGGCGCTGGCTGCGGGCGCCAACGTGGCGGGCGTGCTGGAGGTCGCGCGCGCGCTGTCGGCGAGCGTTCCAGTGGCGCTGATGTGCTACGCGAACATGGTGTTCGCCCCCGGCGTGGACCAGTTCGTGCAGCGCATGGCGCGGGCGGGCGTGTGCGGGATGATCGTGCCCGATCTGCCACAGGGCGAGGCCCCGGAGGTGCTCGAGGCGTGCGATGCGTACGGCGTCGCGCTGATCCCGCTGGTCGCACCGACGACCACGCCCGAGCGCCTCGCTGAGATCGGTGCGCGGGCGCGGGGGTTCCTGTACACGGTGTCCGTCGTGGGCACCACCGGGGAGCGCCGCGCGCTCGGCGAGGAGGTGGCGGAGATCATCGCCCGCGCCCAGGCGAGCACGCGGGTGCCGGTCGCGATCGGCTTTGGGATCAGCACGCCCGAGCAGGCTCGCCAGGCAGCCGACGCCGGGGCCGACGGTGTGATCGTCGGCACGCGCCTGGTGCGCGCGGCGGGCGAGGCCGATGATCCTGCGGGCGCGGTCGGCGCTGTGGTGGGCGAGCTCGCGGCGGGCCTCGCCGCGACCGATCAGGACGCGGCTCGCTAGGATTCCGCGCACATGGGATTCATCATGACCATCACTGCCGGGCTGATCGTGTGGATCGTGCTGTGGGCGCTCGGGTCCAAGGGCATCGACGCGTTCCTGCTGGCAGCGGTGATCATCCTCGTGGGAGCGTCGCTGAAGATCCTCTCCGGCTATCTGCCCAGCCGACGCAGCTAGCGCCCCGTGCTCGCGCGGTGGCTGGGCCTGGTCGCTCTCGTCGCGATGTTGCTCGGCGTGGTCGGCTGCGGCGGCGTGTCGGTCTCGGACGTGGCCGAAGCGACGAATGACTCACTGACGGTGTACTCGAGCCTGCCGCTGCAGGGACCCACCGCGAGCATCTCCCAGCAGATCATCGACGGCGAGAAGCTCGCACTTGCCGACGCGGATGATCGCGCGGGGGCGTTCAAGATCAACTATGACTCGCTCGACGACGCGAGTCCAACCAGCGGCGAATGGAACCCGGGCATCACCGCCACCGACGCCAAGGTCGCCGCGCAGGACACCAGCACGATCGCGTATCTCGGCGACTTCGACTCCGGCGCCACGGCCGTGTCGCTGCCGGTCATGAACGAGGTGGGAATCCTGCAGATCAGCCCCGCGAGCCCGTATGTCGGGCTGACCTCGTCGTTCGACGCCGGGCAGGACGAGCCCGAACGCTTCTACCCGAGTGGTAAGCGCACGTTCATGCGCCTGGCGCCAGGTGACACCCAGCAGGCCGCCGCGCAGGTCCAGCTGATGCAGTCGCTGGGCGTGCACAGGCTGTACGTGCTCGATGATCAAACCGCGTTCCTGATGCCGCTGGCGGACATCGTCGCGGACTACGCCGAACGGGCTGGCATCAAGGTGCTCGAGCACGACAGCCTGTCGACGGCTGTCGGCGCGGTGTTCACCGGCGAGGTCGAAAAAATCATCGACAGCGGGGCACAGGCCGTGTTCCTGGCCGGCGGCGAAGGCAAGGGCGCGGCTGCGCTGTGGCGGGACCTGCACAAGGCGGCTCCACAGCTGCAGCTGCTGGGCTCGAGCTCGCTGGCCAGCGAAGCTTTCACCTCGCAGATCGGCGCGGCGGCGGTGGTGACCTACCTGACCACGCCGGTGCTGCCCACCGCGCTGTACCCGCCGCTCGCCCAGCAGGTGCTGCGCCACTAC
Source organism: Solirubrobacteraceae bacterium (assembly GCA_049513255.1). Classification (GTDB taxonomy): domain Bacteria; phylum Actinomycetota; class Thermoleophilia; order Solirubrobacterales; family Solirubrobacteraceae; genus Palsa-744. Next base: position 139,582 of record JBEKWH010000010.1, on the reverse strand, counting down.
CGCAGCGTGTTCGGCGCCGAAGGTGGCCCGTACGCGCTGTATGGATACGAGGCGATGACGGTCGTGCTCGATGCTGTGAGGGACTCCGGCGCGCGCGGAAACGACCGCCAGACGGTCATCGATCGCGTGTTCGCCACGAAGAACCGCAGCTCGGTGATCGGCCGCTATTCGGTGCAAGCGGATGGTGAAACGACGCTCTCGCAGTATGGGGTCGATCGGGTCAGCGCGGGCCGCGCCGTGTTCCTGCGCGCGCTCACGGTCGCTGCACCCGGCCCGTAGCGAGCGCCGGCCCGCTCCAGCGCTCTGTGCACGGCGGCTCAGCCGCTGGGTGCCTGCAGGCCGAGGTACAGTCGGAAGCGCTCGACGCCGCCGCCCAGTTCGCGCCCGCCGCCGGCGAGCGTTGTGGTCGCGCGCAGGTAGGGGACGAACTTGGAGATCGACGGATCTTCGTCGAGCCCGATCGCTTCCAGCAGGCTGAGGAACGTCGGGAAGCTGACGATCAGGCTCGGCTGGATGCCTTCCCCGAGGCTCGCGGCCGCGGCGGCTCGCGGCGCGGCGCCCGCCAGCGTGCTCTGCGGGTTCAAGGCGGCGGCCACCGACGCTTCGCCGACGCCCAGCACGAACTTCGTCCCGCCGGCCGAGTCGTGTCCGTCGGCGATGTCGAGCACCACCGGCAGGCCGCTCACGCGCGCGCTGATCGCTGCGTCTGTGCCCGCGATCGACACCGGCGCAACCACCGCGCCCGCCTTGCGGAGCTGGGTGGCAAGGGCGGGGATCGCTGCGCGTGAGGCCGCCGGGTTCTTCGACGCGATCGACACGGCAGCTCGCAGTTCGAGCAGGCTGGCGCCGCTCGCGAAGATCCCCGCGGAGCCCATCCAGCTGGCGAACTCGTGCCGTGCCTGCGCATTGTCGGCGCCGAGCACGCGCAACGGTGTAATCAGCCCACCCAGCAGTCCGCTGACGCTGAGGCCGGCCGAGCTTTCCGGCGGCCCGCCGCCGAGCGTGCCCCCGAGCGAGGCGAGCGCCTGCAGATCCCGTACGTCATGGCCCAGTGTCGTGCCGGCGTGGCCCAGGCCGACCGCCAGCCAGGATTCCCCGGGCAGTTCGCCGAGCGCCTGTGCGGCTTCCGGGTCGGGTGCCAGCAGGCCACCGGCTTCGCCCGCCGCGCTCGCGCCGAGGGTGTCGGCGTCGAGGCTCAGCGAGCTGGCGGTGGGAACGATGGAGATGTTCGCTTCGTGTGCGCCCGCGAGTTGCGCCAACAGGCCTGACAAGCCTGCTTCCTGCTTGCCGCTTGGCGTCGTCGCGCTCGCAGGGTTGGAGTAGATGTGCGCGAGCGCACCAGAGGGCGCTGCGGCCAGCAGCTTGGCGTAGCCGCTCGCGTCTGCCAGCGCACCACCGCCGTGGGTCGTTTCGATCACGCTGCGCAGCCCCGATTCGCTGCCGATGACGGCGAAGCGGTCGACCAGCCCGAAGGCCACGCCGCCGGCGGTGAGCTCGTAGGAGACGCCGTGGTAGCTCGTCGCGTGCGCGCCGGCCTTCGCGGCCTGGGCGTTCAGGAAAGAGCGTGCCTTGCTGGTGTTGCTGGTGTCGAGCACGATCGCGCCCTGGGCGCCGCCGGAGCCGAACGGGAACGCGCCCGACGTCGAGCTCCCGAGCAGGCCCTGCTCGAGCAGTGACGGCAGTGCGCTCGATGAGCCGAGCGTGGTGAGGAAGATTCCGGCGTGGGGGCCTAGCCAGGAGGCCACGTCGCGACCGAAGCTCAGCTGGGCGGAGCCCGGCGTCTGCAGCGCTCCGAGCAGGCGCAGGTACGGGTCGGCTTGGTGGGTGAGCGCCTTGCCGGCTGCCAGCGCATCGGTCTTCTCCGCGCCCGTGGGGCGTACGGTCGCGCCGGCGTACAGCACCGCCGAGGTGGGTACCGCGGCCGCCGGATCGGCGTCGGTGCCGCCGGGGCTGCTCGCCCCGCAGCCCGCGAGTGTGATGGCGAGGCTCGCGGTCAGCGCCGCGCAGGCGAGCGTGGCACGCGCACGTGTCACGGGGCGAGGGCGCGGGGGCGTGGCGGGGGTTGAGGGCAAGGTGTCTTCCTTTCGGTAGCCGGCCGGGTGGCGGGCGAGGCGATCCTAGCGCCGCCGCCGGATTCCGGCGCACGGTGCCGATCTGCAAGCGCCCATTCACGGCGCTCTCCTGCACGTCGCTTTGCACTCTCGCACGCGCGGCGCGGATCTCGCGGGCGGCCCCGAAAGTGGCCTGTTAGCAGGGGTTTCGCCAGCCTCGATGGTGCCCGAGCGGAAAAGTGGGAGAAGATGTGCAAATGGGGTTGCATTGTGGGAGAAAGTGGGATATCTTCGCCGCAGCGAGCCGGGGTGGAGGGGCTCCTCCCACTCCTCCACCTCGGCTCGGTAAACAACTTGGAGCCCCTTTGGTCCCCTTCCGCGGCACCTTCGACCACACGCTCGACGCGAAGAACCGGCTCACCGTGCCGGCCCGCTACCGGGCGGCGCTGGCGGACGGCGTGGTGCTGGCGATGCCCGTGGACCTGAAGCCGTGCGTGGGGGTGTGGCGCCCGGAGCAGTACGAGACCTACACGCGGCGCGCGCTGGCCGAGCTGCCGCCGCTGTCGCCGCGGTTGACCGAGCTCGAGCGCTTCTTCTACGGCAGCTCCCACGACGCCGAGCTCGACTCTGCGGGGCGCATCATGATCCCGAGCTTTCTCGGTGAGCATGCCGCGCTGCTCAAGGAGGTCGTGGTGGTCGGCGTCGGCGATCGCCTGGAGCTGTGGGCGAAGAACGCCTGGAGTGAACATCGATCGACGCTGCTGAGCGGCGTCGCGGAGGTGACGGCGCGTGTCGACGACGCTGCTTGAGCTGAACGACGGTCGCGAGTGCGAGGGCCGGACGCCTGAGCTCGCCAGGCGCCGTCGTGGCGGCGGGGACTCCGGACGCTCACAGCGCGGTCGGCGCGCGGCCGCGGCCGCGGCCGCGCCGGCGACCGTTGGCGGGAGCGCGCAATCGCAGGCCTCGCACACACCGGTGCTCGCCAGCGAGCTGCTCGAGCTGCTCGACCCGCGGCCGGGGCAGCTCGCGATCGACTGCACCTTCGGCGACGGCGGGCACGCGCGGCTGGTGGCCGAGCGCCTGGGCCCGACCGGCACGCTCGTGGCGATCGACCGCGACCCGCTGGCCGAGCAGCGCTTCGCGGCGCTGGCGGCGGACGCGACGTGCTCGCTGCGTTTCATCCGCTCGGGCTACGCCGAGGCGCTCGAGCTGCTCGCGGGCGAGGGTGTGCGCGCGGACATCGTGTACTTCGACTTGGGCATGTCCTCGATGCAGGTGGACACGCGTGAGCGCGGCTTCTCCTACTCGTATGAGGCGCCGCTGGACATGCGCATGGATCCCGCGCAGGAGCTGAGCGCCCGCCAGATCGTCGCCGAGTGGGATGAGCGCCGGCTGGCGCACGCGCTGCGCGACTTCGGCGAGGAGCGCCACGCCGGCGCGATCGCGCGCGCGATCGTGCGCCGTCGCGAGCAGGCGCCGATCGAGACCACGCTGGAGCTCGTGGAGACGATCAACTCCGCGCTGCCGGCGCCGGCGCGGTTCGCCGGCGGGCACCCCGCCAAGCGCTCGTTCCAGGCGTTGCGAATCGCGGTCAACGACGAGCTGGGACAGCTCGATCGCGCGCTCCCGCGCGCGTGGGGGCTGTTGCGCGAGGGCGGAGTGCTAGCGGGCATCTCGTTTCAGTCGCTCGAGGACCGGCGCGTGAAGCGCTTCCTCGTCGAGCGCGCGCGCGGTTGCATCTGCCCGCCCGATCTGCCCGTGTGCGTGTGCGGCCGCGAGCCCGAGGCGGCGTTGCTGACGCGTCGCTCGGTCGTGCCGACCGCTGCAGAGCTCGAACGCAACCCACGCGCCGGCTCGGCACGCCTGCGCGCGGCGAGGAAGCTGTCAGACGACGGGGAGCCGGCCTCGTGACGCCGCCCGCCGCCGCGGCGGCCCATCGCGCACGTACGATTGCCCCGCCGCGCCCGCGCATCGCGCCGCCGCGGCCCAGGCGTATCTCGGGTCCGGCCCGCCGGCCCGCCCGCCCGCCTGTGCCCGCGGCCACACCCCAGGTGCGGGCCGACCGCGGCCTCGTGCTCGGCCTGCTGGACGTCCTCGCCGGCGTCGCACGCAGCGGCGCGCTCGACCGGCTGATCCGCGGGCGAATCTGGATCGGGGTGATCGCGTTCGCGCTGATCGGCATCGTGACGCTGCAGCTGCTCGTGCTGCAGCTCAACGCGAGCATCGGTCGCACGCTGGTGCGCGAGGCGCAGCTCCAGCGAGAGAATGCGGCGCTCAGCATCGAAGGCTCGGAGCTGGCGGCCGGTGAACGAGTCGAGTCCAAGGCGGCGGTCCTGGGGATGGAGCTCGTGCCGGTCGGCTCGCTGCGCTTCCTGACGGCCGATCCGCACGCCGACGTCGCGCGGGCCGCCGCGGCCCTGAACACGCCGGTGCACGCCGCCGGCCCGAGCTCCGGCTCGAGCTCTGGCGAAGCGGGCTCCGCCACGGCGACGACGGGCGCGAACGCAGCGGCGGCGAGCACCGCCGCCGGCGAACCGGCGCCCACCGAAGCGACCGCGCCGAGGACGGGTGAAGCCGGGGCGAGCACCGCCACGGAAGCGGGCTCGGGCACTGGCGCGCCGGCCTCCACGCCCACGAGCTCGAGTGCGCCGACGTCATCCTCGCCGCCGTCCACCACGGCTGGAGTGGGCGCCAGCGCACCCGTTGAAGCCGCAGGGGCGGGCGCCGTCGGCGGTGCGGGCGGCGTAGGAGCGACCCAGGCAACCGGCGCGGGATAGGCAGGTGGCGATCGTTCAACGCCGCGTGCGGGCGATCTTCGGGCTGTTCCTCGTGCTGCTCGTGGTGGCCGCGGGACGCACCGTGTATCTGGGCGTCGTGCGCGGCGCGACGCTGCGCAAGGCCGCGAGCAGCGAGCAGCTGAGCTACGAAACGGTGATCGCGCCGCGGGGGGCGATCACCGACCGCAACGGCGTCGACCTGGCCGTTTCCGAACCGGCGCAGGACATCTCAGCCGACCCGTACCTGATCACAGAACCGCTGCCCGCCGCGCGGCAGCTGGCGCCGCTGCTCGGCCAGCCGCAGGCGAGCGTGCTGACGAAGCTCACCGAACGGACCGGCTTCGTGTACCTCGCTCGTGCACTGCCGGCGCAGGCGGCGCAGGCGGTGCTCGCGCTGAGGATCGCGGGCATCACGGGCACGCCGGTGATGCGCCGGGTCTATCCGCGCGGGTCGCTCGCGGCGCAGGTGCTGGGCGTGGTCGGCACCGAAGGTGGCGGGCTGGCGGGCCTGGAGTACTCGCGCAACAAGGTCCTCACCGGCCGCTCCGGCGAGCGGCGTGTGGTCAGCGACGAGATCGGCCAGCCGGTCTCGATCAGCGAACCACACCAGGAGGTGCCGGGCAAGTCGCTGTCGTTGACGCTCGACACCAACATCCAGCAGCGTGCGGAAGATGTGCTCAGCGCGGTCGCGCGCGTGTTCGCGCCAAAGGATGCGACCGCGATCGTGATGGACCCGCGCAGCGGGGCGATCCTCGCGCTGGCGAACTGGCCGCAGGTGGACATCAACGCTCCAGGTGCCTACACGCCCGAAGCGATGGCCCAGGGGATGGAGGACCGGGCCGTCGGGCTTGACTACGAACCGGGCTCGACGTTCAAGGTGGTCGCGGTCTCGGCTGCGCTGGAAGCGGGCCTGATCACCCCCAACACGCCATTCAACATCCCCGATCAGATTCAGATCGCCGAAAGGACCATCCACGACGACACCGAACACCCCGAAGAAACGCTGACGACGGCACAGATCCTGGCGCGTTCGAGCAACGTCGGCGCGATCAAGATCGGCGCGCTCGAGGGCGCTGGACGCTTCAACGAATGGGTGCATCGCTATGGCTTCGGAGCGCCCACAGGCGTGGATCTTCCCGGCGAGGAAAAGGGCGCGACGCTGGCGCTGAACGAATACTCGGGCTCCTCGATGGGCAACCTGCCGATCGGGCAGGGGGAGCTGGTGACGCCGATGCAGATGGCCACCGCGTACGCCACAATCGCCAACGGCGGGATCCTGCGCCCGCCGCACATCGTCAGCGCGATCGGCGGGCACCCGCTGCCCGAGCCTGCTGGCCACCGCGTGATCAAGCCCAGCACCGCAGCCGAGCTGCGACAGATGCTCAAGGGCGTGTTCGGACCGGAAGGCACCGCCAGCGAGGTCTCGATCCCGGGCTACGAGCTCGCGGGCAAGACGGGCACGGCGAGCAAGATCGACCCCGAAACCGGCGAATACTCCAAAACCGCCTACGTGGCCTCGTTCATCGGCTTCGCGCCGGCGAACGATCCGAAGCTGCTGTGCGCGGTGGTCGTCAACGAACCGAGCTCCGGCTCGATCTACGGAGGCAGCGTCGCCGCGCCCGCGTTCGGACAGATCATGAGCTTCGCGCTGCCATACCTGGGCATCCCGCCGGGGTAGCGGCCGCGCGCGGAGCTCGCCAGTGCGCTCCTACGGCCCCAGTAGCATCAGCGCATGCGACTCGACGGGTTGATCGCTGCCGCATCGTCCACGGAGGGGGAGCTTGCTGGCGAGGCGGCTGGCGTGGAGATCACCGGTCTCGCGTATGACAGCCGCGATGTGGCGCCCGGAGACCTGTTCTTCTGCGTGAGCGGCTTTCGCACGGACGGCCACGACTTCGCGGTGGAGGCGGTGCGCGCGGGCGCCGCGGCGCTGGTCGTCGAGCGCCGACTCGACCTCGGCGTGCCGGAGGTGCTGGTCGAGTCCGCGCGCGCCGCGATGGCGCCAGCGGCGGCGCGCTTCTACGGCGATCCGGCGCGTGAGCTGCGCGTGGTGGGGGTGACGGGCACCAACGGCAAGACGACGACGACGTATCTCGTGCGTGCGCTGCTGCAAGCTGACGGCTTGCAGTGCGGCATGCTGGGCACGGTCAAGTCGGTGATCGGCGGGCGCGAGCGCATGGTCGCGCGCACGACACCGGAGGCGATCGACCTGCAGGCGGATCTGCGGGCGATGCTCGACGGCGGCGACCGCGCGTGCGCGATGGAGGTCTCCTCGCACGCGCTCGAGCTGGGACGCGCCGACGAGATCCCGTTTGCAGCGGCTGTTTTCACCAACCTGACCCAGGACCACCTCGACTTCCACGCTGACATGGAGGACTACTTCCAGGCCAAGCGGCGGCTGTTCGTGCCCGCGGCCGGTCCCGCTCCCGCCGTCAGCGTGGTCAACGTCGGCGACCCGTACGGACGCCGCCTGGCAGCCGAGCTCGAGCGCGTGCGCACGTTCGCGGTTGACGTGCCCGCCGACTACAGCGCGACGGACGTGCGCTGCGACTTCGAAGGCTGCTGCTTCACGCTGCAGACGCCCGCGGGCAGGCACGAGCTGGCGCTGCCGATGCCCGGGCGCTTCAACGTCGCCAACGCGCTCGGCGCGCTCGCCGCGGCGCACGCGCTCGGGGCGGAGCTGGAGCCGCTGCTGGCGGCGCTGGAGTGCGGCGTGCGCGTGCCCGGTCGCTTCGAGCCGGTCGACGCCGGCCAGGAGTTTGCGGTGCTGGTCGATTACGCGCACACCCCCGACTCGCTGGAGAACGTGCTGCGCGCGGCGCGTGAGCTGGTGGAGCCGGTGCAGGACGGACGCGTGCTGTGCGTGTTCGGCGCTGGCGGCGATCGTGACCGCGGCAAGCGCCCGCTGATGGGCGCGATCGCGGCACGGCTGGCCGACGTTGCGATCGTGACCTCAGACAACCCGCGCTCGGAGGACCCTGAGCGAATAATTGGGGAGATCTTGGATGGCGTGACGGGCGGCGGGAGCGCGGTGGGAGCGTTCGCTGGCGCGGGGTCACCCGCGCGGGCGGCGACGGGGGAGGTGCGCGCGATCGCCGATCGGCAGGCGGCGATCGAACAGGCGATCGCGAGCGCGCGGCACGGCGACGTGGTGGTGATCGCGGGCAAGGGCCACGAGCAGGGCCAGGAGTTCGCGGACGGGCGCAAGCTGCCGTTCGACGACGTGGCGGTCGCGCGCGCGGCGCTGCAGGCCACGCAGGCGGCGCGCGCGCGATGAGGGACTGGGACGCCCGCCATCTGGCCGCGGCTGCCGGCGCGACGCTCGTGCGGGCGCCGGCGCGGGCCGGCGGGCCGGCGACCGCGGCGGGCCCGCCGGGGCCAGTCGGCGTGAGCATCGACTCGCGCGCGATCGCGCCGGGCGAGCTGTTCGTCGGTCTGCGCGGCGAGCGCACCGATGGCGGCGAGCACGCTGCGCAGGCGCTCGCGGGCGGCGCGTGGGCCGTGCTGGTGACGCCCGAGCGCGCGCGTGCGCTTGCCGAGTCCGCGCCTGACGGCGCGGTGCTCGCGCACAGCGACCCGCTGGCGGGCCTGCAGGCGCTGGCGCGGGCGTGGCGGCGGGAGTTGCGCGCACGCGGCGCGATGGTCGTCGCGATCACCGGCTCGACCGGCAAGACCTCGACCAAGGACATCCTCGCGGCGCTGCTCGGCGCGCGCCTGCGGGTCGCGGCCAGCCCGGCGAACCTCAACACCGAGGTCGGGCTGCCGCTGGCCGTGCTGGCGGCCCCGGCCGATACGGAGCTGCTGGTGCTCGAGCTGGCGATGCGCGGCCCCGGGCAGATCGCCGAGCTGACGGCGATCGCAGAGCCGGACGTCGGTGTGATCGTTAACGTCGGCGAGGCTCACCTCGAGCTGCTGGGCTCGCTCGAGGCGATCGCCGCGGCCAAGGCGGAGCTGATCGCGGGCCTCGCGTCGGGTGCGAGCGTGGTGCTGCCGGCGGCGGAGCCGCTGCTCGTCCCGCACCTGCGCGCTGAGGTGCGGGTCATCGACTTCGGTGAGGACGGCGACGTGTCGTTGGCAGAGCGGCGCGCAGACGGGTCGGTGCTGATCGTCCACGACGACGCGCAGATCGAGCTGTGGCCGTCGTTCGCGCAGGCGCACAACCTGCGCAACCTGCTCGCCGCCGTGGCGGCGGCACGCGCGCTCGGATACACGCCGCGCGGGCGCGTGGACGTGGCCTTCTCGGCGATGCGCGGCCAGCGCGAGCAGCTGGGAGGCGGCGTGGTGCTCATCGCGGACTGCTACAACGCCAACCCCATGTCCATGCGCGCGGCGATCGACGATCTGGCAGAGACGGCTCCCGCGCGACGCGTGGCGGTGCTCGGCGACATGCTCGAGCTGGGGCCGCAGGCGCCACGCCTGCATCGCGAGATCGGCGAGTACGCGCGCGCCCACGGTGTCGGGTTGCTGGTCACGGTCGGCCCGCTGGCGGCCGAGATGCGCACCGCCTTCGCGGGCGAGAGCTACGCGGTGCCCGACGCGCAGGCCGCCGGCGAGCTCGTCGGGAAGCTGCTGCGCGACGGTGACACCGTGCTCGTGAAGGGCTCACGCGGCGTGGGCTTGGAGCGGGTGCTCGACAGCCTGCGCGGTGAAGCGCGGCGCGGGCGCGCGCCGGCGGACGCGGACGCGGCGCGCGAGCACCCGGCGTCTGCCGTCGGTGCCGTCCCGGAGCAACGCTGAATGGGCCGGATTCTCTTCGGGGGCACGGCCGCGCTGCTGATCTGCATCTTCCTCAGCCCCAAGTTCATCGAGTTCCTGCGCAAGCGCGAGTTCGGCCAGCAGATTCGCGAGGACGGCCCCGAGGGGCATCGCCAGAAGGCGGGGACGCCGACGATGGGGGGGATCATCATCTTCCTCGCGGTCGCCGTCGCGTTCTTGATCCTGACCGAATACGAATGGCGCTCGATCGGCGTGTTCGGCGCCGCGCTCGCGTGCGCGCTGCTGGGCTTCGCCGACGACTACGTGAAGCTGGTCAAGCGCCGCTCGCTGGGGCTGCGGGCGCGCACGAAGCTCGGCATCACGATCGCGATCTCGCTGGGGCTGTGGTACGTGGCCCGCTACGAGGCCCACCTGGCGCCGGTGCTGGAGCTGAACTTCGTCGACTACCACATCGAACTCGGCCCGCTGTTCCCGCTGCTGATCTACCTGGTCGTGGCTGGCACGACCAGCGCCGTCAACCTCACCGACGGGCTCGACGGCCTCGCCGCGGGCTGCGCGGCGATCGTGCTGCTCGCCTACATCGGCATCACGTTCTTCGCCGGCGACCTCGACATGGCGATGCTCGCCGGCTGCCTCGGCGGTGCCTGCATCGGCTTCCTTTGGTTCAACGCGTTCCCGGCGACGATCTTCATGGGCGACACGGGCTCGCTCGGGCTCGGCGGGGCGATCGCTGGCCTCGCGGTGATGACCAAGACCGAGCTGCTGCTGATCCTGATCGGCGGCATCTTCGTGGTCGAGGCGCTGTCGGTCGTGATCCAGGTGATCTCGTTTCAGATGACGCGCAAGCGCGTGTTCCTGATGGCGCCGATCCACCATCATTTCGAGCTGCAGGGCTGGTCTGAGACGAAGATCATCCTGCGCTTCTGGATCGTCGCCTCGATCTGCGGCGCGATCGGTTTTACCATCTACCGCCAAAGCCGAGGCGTCTAGACGGGCGATAGGCGGCGCGAGGCGGCGTCCTCGATCGCTCGTGTACCGAAGCCGGGAGACACTCGCTCCGCTCGCATCCCCGTTTCGGCCAGCACGCCACGCTCACTGCGTCCTTGCCTCGCTTGCCTCTCGCTCGTCTAGAAGGGTGACTTGTATGCACTGGAGGCTTCTACCCGTCGGCGTCGAAGTGAGCATGGATGCCGAACCGGGTGACGTTCGCTGCGCTCACATCCCCGAACCGGCCAGCAGCGCGAGGGAGCGGTGGCGCGTCCACCCAGGCCAAGGCCGGCCGGCGAGAGCGCGGCAGCGGCAAGCGTGGGCGCGCGGGACAGTCATCGCTCGAGCACCACATCCTGTTGACCGCGACGATGTGCCTGCTGGCGTTCGGCGCGGTGATGGTCTACAGCGCCTCGTCGGCCACGACGCTGCTGCAGGGCGGGGGCTACGGCGGCAGCTATCTGGTCAAGTTCGCGATATACGGCGCCGTCGGCCTGGTCCTGATGCGGGTGCTGGCGCGCGACGGGGTCGCGAAAGTGCACACGATCACGGCGCCGCTGCTGGGCGTCTCGTTCGTGCTGGTGCTCGCCGTGCACATCCCGCACGTGGGCGTGAGCGTCAACGGCGCGCGCCGCTGGATCGGTCCCGGCTCCTTCCAGTTCGAGCCCTCGGAGCTGATGAAGCTCGCGCTCGTGCTGTACGCGGCGACGCTGCTGGCCAAGCGTCCGCAGCAGGTGCACGACCTGCGTGCGCTGGCCAAGCCGCTGCTGCTGGTCGTCAGTGCGGCTTGCCTGCTGGTGTTCACCGAGCCGGACCTGGGCACCGCGATGGTGATCGCGTTCACCGTCGGCGCGATGCTGGTCGCGGCCGGCATCCCGATGAGCAAGCTCGGCCTGATCGCCGGCTCGGTGCTGGGGCTGGTGCTGCTGTACGCGATCGCGCAGCCGTACGCGCGCGCGCGGCTGACGTCGTTCATCGATCCGTGGGCGCACGCCTCCGGCACCGGCTTCCAGGCCGTGCAGGGGCAGATCGCGATCGGCTCGGGCGGCCTGTTCGGGGTCGGGCCGGGGCAGTCGGTACAGAAGATCTTCTACCTGCCGGAGGCGCCGACAGACTTCATCCTGGCGGTGATCGCCGAGGAGCTGGGCGTGATCGGCGTGTTCGCGCTGCTGTTCCTGTACGGCTTGATCGCCTACGCGGGCCTGCGCGCGGCGAAGGCGGCGCGCAGCCTCTACAGCGCGTTGATCGCCGTGGGGGTGACCGCGCTGATCGTCTCGCAGGCGGTCCTGAACGCGTTCGCGGTGCTGGGCCTCGCGCCGCTGACGGGCGTGCCGCTGCCGTTCGTGTCCTACGGCTCGAGCAGCCTGATCGTGATGCTCGCGGCTATGGGCCTGCTGCTGAACGTCGCCGCGGGCGCGACCGGGCACGTGCGCGCGGTGGCGCCCGCGCGCCGCGGGCGCCAGAGCGTGCGCAGCGAGCGCTCCGCCGACGCGCGGACGCGCGAACCGGCACGATGGGGCGATGACGGACGCGACGAGCAAGATCGTGATCGCCGCCGGCGGGACCGCGGGGCACGTGGTGCCGGCGCTCGCGGTGGCGGACGCGCTGCGGGCTGAGGGCGCCGAGGTCGCGTTCATCGGCGGTGGCCGCGCCGAGGCACAGCTGGTGCCCGCGGCGGGCTTCCCGCTGCACACGATCGCAGTGGCCGGCCTGCACCGTAGGAATCCGCTGCGCGCACTGCGCGCACTCGTGCTGGCCGCCGCGGCGATCCCGCGCGCGCGAGCGCTGCTCAAACGGCTCGCCCCAGATGCGGTGATGGGTGGCGGGGGCTATGTCGCGGGGCCGGTCGGCGTGGCGGCGCTGTCGTTGCGCATCCCGCTGGTGCTGACCGAGGCCGACAGCCACCTGGGGTTGACCAACCGTCTGCTGGCCCGCTTCGCGCGAAGGGTGTGCCTGGCGTTTGCGCTCCCCGGTCGCAACGGCACGCGCTATCGCGTCACGGGACGACCGATACCGGTGGGCGCGCGCGACCGGCGCGCCGCGCGTGCGCGCTTCGGGATCGAGCCGGATGAGACGTGCGTGCTGGTGTTCGGAGGCTCGCTGGGCGCGCGCTCGATCAACCTCGCGGCGGTCGAGGCGTTCGCGGGCGCGCCGTTCCACGTGCTGCACGTCTGCGGCCGGCGCGACCACCCGGAGCTGGCCGCGCGCGGCCTGCCGGTGGACTACGACCTGCGCGAGTACCTGCCGCTCGGCGACTTCACCGACGCGCTCGCGGCCGCCGACCTGGTCGTGGCGCGCGCGGGCGGCTCGGTGTTCGAGATCGCCGCGCACGGCTTGCCGGCGGTGCTTGTTCCATACCCGCACGCCTCAGCGGACCACCAGAGCGCAAACGCGCGCTGGATGGCCGACGCGGGCGCCGCGGTCGTGATCGCCGACGCCGAGCTCACGGGCGCGCGCCTGGGCGGCGAGGTGGCCGCGCTGCTGGCCGATCACGACCGCCTGCAGGCGATGTCGGCCGCCGCCCGGAGCCTTGCCAGGCCCGACGCCGCGCGCGACGTGGCACGCGAGCTGCTCGAGGCAGCAGCGCGATGAGCGCGCTCCGGCGGTCTTCGGGAGCGGCCGCATGAGCGCGGCCTCGGGAGGGCCCTGGCGCGGGCGGCGCCTGCACTTCGTCGGCGTCGGCGGCGCCGGCATGAGCGGTTACGCGCGCGCGGCATACGCCCTGGGCGCCACGGTCAGCGGCTCTGACGGGGCCGGCAGCCCGTATCTGGAGCGCCTGGCGGCCGACGGCGTGCTCGAGGCGCAGATCGGCCATCGCGCGGAGAACGTGCCGCCGGGGCTGGACGTCGAGCTGGTCTACTCCTCGGCGGTGGGGGCGGAGAACGTCGAGCGTCGCGCGGCGCGCGAGCGCGGCATCCCCGAGCGTCCGCGCGCGGAGCTGCTGGCGGAGCTGAGCGCGATGCGACGCACGATCGCGGTCGCGGGCACGCACGGCAAGACGACGACCTGCTCGATGATCGCGCACGCGCTGCGCGCAGCGGGAATGCGGCCGGGCTGGCTGGTGGGGGCGCCGATCGGCGGTGGGCTCGCGAACGCGGAGTGGGGGGACGGCGAGTGGCTGGTGGTGGAGGCGGACGAGTCCGACCGCTCGATGCTGAGCCTGAGCGTCGAGATCGCGGTGCTTACGAACGTCGAGCTCGACCACCACGCGACGTTCGCGTCGCTGGCGCAGCTGCAAGACGCGTTTCGGGCGTTCCTGGCGCGCGCCGGTAACGCCGTGGTGGTGTGGGATCGCCCCGAGCTGCGCGCGCTGAGCGCCGCGGCGCAGGCGGGCGTCGAGGTGGTTGGCTACGACGTGCCCGACCCGCTGCTCGTGCCCGGGGGCTCGCGCTTCGAATGGCGCGGCCACGAGGTCACGCTGGCGGTGCCGGGCGCGCACAACGCGCTCAACGCCGCCGCTGCGCTCGAGGCGACGCGCATGGCGGGGGCGGACGCCGCGCTTGCGATCGCCGGGCTGGCGGGCTTTCACGGCGCCGGGCGGCGCTTTCAGCCGCTGGGCGTTGGGCCGGGCGGCGCGCTGCTGTACGAGGACTACGCGCACCATCCCACTGAGATCGAGGCCACGCTGCGGGCGGCGCGCACGCTCGCGCACCGGCGCCTCGTGGCCGTGTTCCAGCCGCACCTGTACTCGCGCACAGCGCTGCTCGCGCACGAGTTCGGCCGCGCGCTCGCGCTCGCGGATGTGGTGGCGGTGCTGGACGTGTACCCGGCGCGCGAGCGCGCCGAGGACCACCCGGGGGTGAGCGGTCTGCTGATCGCGCGGGCGAGCGCCGACGCCGCCGCGGGCAAGCCCGTGTACTGGCTGCCGAGCTTCGCCGCCGCCGAGCCGGTGCTGCGCGGGCTGCTCAGGGAGGGCGACCTGTGCGTGGTGATGGGCGCCGGCGACGTCGACGCGCTGGGACACGCGCTGGTCGAAGTCGTGAGAGGCTGTCGATGAGCATGCCGGAGGGCATCCAGCGCGACTTCCCGCTCGCGCGGCTGACGACGGTGCGCACGGGTGGCGCGGGCGAGTACTTCGCGCGCGCCGGCAGCGAGCGGCAGCTGCTGGAGCTGCTCTCCTGGGCGGCCGCAGAGGATGTGACGGTCAGTGTCGTCGGCTCGGGCTCGAATCTGCTGATCGCCGACGAGGGCGTGCGCGGCCTGGTCGTCAAGCTCGACCGCGAGCTGGCGGCGATCTCGGTCGACGGGCAGCGCATGCTGTGCGGCGGCGGCGCGCGCCTGCCGGCGGTGGCTGCGCGCGCGGCGCGGGAGGGGCTGTCGGGGATCGAGTTCGGCGTCAACATCCCGGGCACGGTCGGCGGCGCGGTGCGCATGAACGCAAACGCCTACGGCGGCGAGCTCGAGTCGGCGCTCGAGTGGGTGCAGATCGCGACGGCATCCGGGCTGCAGCGCCGCGAGCCGAGTGAGCTCGGCCTCGAATATCGCCGCTCGAGCATCGCCAACGGCGAGGTCGTCGCGCGCGCGAGCCTGCTGCTGACCGTGGCGGAGCCGGAGGCGGTGAAGGCGACGCTCGAGGAGATGCGCCGCTGGCGCCACGAGGCGCAGCCGCAGGGGATCAAGACGTTCGGCTCGACGTTCAAGAACCCTGATGACCCGCGTGCTGAGGGTCGTAGCGCGGGGCTGCTGCTGGCGGAGGCCGGCTGCAACGGCCTGCAGGTCGGCGGCGCGCGCTTTGCCCCCAAGCACGCCAACTTCATCGAGAATACGGGCGCTGCGACGACCGCGGACGTGATCGCGGTGATGGCCGAGGGCCGCCGCCGCGTGCTCGAGCGCTTCGGCGTGGCGCTCGAGCCGGAGGTGCAGACGATGGGCGATGTGCGATTTCCCTGGTAGAGGGTCCAGGAAGCCGTGACATGTCGACCCGGTCGCTGCGAGAAGCGGCGCAAGCACGGGACTAAGCGCCTGGGCTAGCCCATGAGGTCAGTGCTAGAATCACAGAGACGAAACAGAGAAACTAGATCGGAGACGCCATGGCGGAGACAGCGGCCAGGACAGTTACCGTAGCGCGACAGCGATTCGAGCTACGGCGAGACCAAGTCGAGCGAGCTATGCGTCGTGTGCTGCCGGAGCCGATCACGAGCCACTACGTCGTCATCGATCGTCGGCGATACCCGCCGAAGCAGGTCCTGGGTGTGCTCACGGGCCTCGACCGTGCGGATTTCACGTCACATCAGGCGCGGCGCGTCCTCATGGGCCTCGGATTCCAGGCCGGTCGACGACCCGGAGGGAGCCTGCTCGATGCTGACAGCGAGTCCGAGGCAGGGCGCCCTGACGCTCGATTTCCTGCGGCACGGTCCGGATTCCGTGGACCGACCACGTCTATGCGTGCAACTGCCGAGACACTCGAGCCGTTCGTCGGGCAATGGGTTGCGACGAAGGGGCCGGAGGTGCTTGTCGCCGCCGATGATCCGCGCACGGTCGTGAGCTGGCTCGCCGAGCACCGACAGCGGGCGGACAGCATGTTTCGTGTGCCAGCCGAGGAGTTCCAGGCCAGCGGGCTCGCACCGCTGTGAGGCATTCCTTTCAGGCGCTGCCGGGTATCGGAGGAAGAGCTCGACCCGTCGTCGACCTAGTGGTGGAGGGGCTCGAGCTGGCGCCACAGGCATGTCTGCTCGACACAGGCGCGAGTGACATCCGCATGGGCAAGCATGTGGCCGAGCTGGCTGGCGTTGCGCTCGACGCTAGCCCGATCGGCGAGATCGTTATCGGCGGATTGCGTACCGCCGGCCGGGCGGCCAGCGTTCAGCTCGAGCTACGGCAAGGCTCCGATCGTCACGCGTGGAATCCGACGGTCTATTTCTGCGATCCGTGGCCTTGGGCCTTTGGCCTACTCGGCCTGGCGGGTCTCGACCCGTTCCTGACGATCGTGGACAGCTATGACGAGTGGGTCGAGCTTCGGCCGCAGCACCGTTGAGGCGAGTAGGGGTTCTCGCTGTAGGGTCGAAGACAGCGTGGATGAGCCGACCGCTGGCCGCCGCGCCATCCCGCCGTCGTGCCGCGCCCACCTCGCGGCGCCGTGGCTCCAAGGAGCCGAGTCCGTTCTCGAGCCTCCTGCGCCCATTCACCGGCGCGGCCAACCTGGCGCGCACCGCCGCCGCCTTCGTCCTGCGCCGCCGCCGGCTGCGCATCGCGCTGCTCGCCCTGGCGATCGCGCTACCGCTGCTCGGCTGCGGCTGGCTGTGGTTCCGCGAGTCCTCGTTCGTGTCCGTGCAGCGCGTGCAGATCACCGGCGTGCACGGCCCCGAGGCGCAGGCCGTGGACGCTGCGCTGGTGGACGCGGCACATGGCATGAGCACGCTCGACGTCAGCGCCGGAGCGCTGAGCGCGGCGGTCGCGCCGCTGCGCGTGGTGCGCGCGGTGCGCATCATTCCCAGCTTTCCGCATGGGCTTCGCATCGAGGTCAGCGAGCAGCTGCCGGTTGCGGCGCTGACGGTCGCCGGCCAGCGCACCGCGGTCGCGGCCGACGGCGTGGTGCTCGGACCGTCGCTGCTGTCGGGCTCGCTGCCGAGCGTCGTCGCCTCCTCCGCTCCGGCGCCCGGTAAGCGTGTCCACGGCGCGAGCCTGCTGGCCGAGCTGACCTTGCTTGGCGCCGCGCCGGCACCGCTGGCAAAGCATGTCGAACGCGTTTTCAGTGGCGCCAAGGGTCTCACCGTCGCGATGCGAAACGGCTTGCTCGTGTACTTCGGCGACGCCAGTCGCCCGCACGCCAAGTGGCTGTCGCTCGCGCGGGTGCTCGCCGACTCGAGCTCCGCTGGAGCCGCGTACATCGACGTGCGCCTGCCCACCCATCCGGCGGCCGGGTTTCCCGCGGGCGTGACCCCGCCGGACGCGGGCGCTGCCCCTGCCGCCGGGTCAAGCGAAGCCCCGGCGAGCACGGAATCGACCATCGCCTCGCTCGCGGCTGGCCTCTCCAGCGGGAGCGCCACCGGCTCCCCGACCGGCACAGAACCAGCGAGCGGGTCGGCGTCGGGCACGACCGCGCCAACGTCCGAAAGCGCCGAAACTGCCTCGCAGGGGGGGCAAGCAGGAGCGGGCCAAGCGAGCTCGACGAGCGAAGCCGAAAGCGCTCAGGCCAACCCCCAGACAAGCCCCACGCCGGGGGGTTAGCAACACTCGACCTCAACTAGAGCTTTATGCACCCGCCAGGTGTATTCTCAGGCACTGGTCGAGGGTCGGTCGATCTGCAACGTTTGTTGCGAGAGTGGGCGCGCTCGTTGACAGGGCGAAGATCCCTGCATAACGTGCACAACCCAGCGGTTCGGCGACCAGTATGCTGCCAACCCTACATTCCTACTGAAGGCTTCGGACGAAACCATCATGGAGAGAAGCGGAAGCTACCTGGCGGTCATCAAGGTCGTAGGCGTCGGCGGCGGCGGCACCAACGCCGTCAGCCGCATGGTCGACGCCGGGCTGCGCGGCGTGGAGTTCATCGCCGCCAACACCGACGCCCAGGCGCTCGCGATGTGCGACGCCGACATCAAGCTGAACATCGGCCACGAGTCGACCAAGGGTCTCGGCGCGGGCGCCAACCCCGACGTCGGTCTTGCAGCGGCGTCGGAGTCGCGCGACGACATCAAGGAGGCGCTCAAGGGCGCGGACATGGTGTTCGTCACCGCCGGCGAGGGTGGCGGCACCGGAACCGGGGCGGCGCCGGTGATCGCCGAGATCGCCAAGAACGAGATCGGCGCGCTGACCGTCGGCGTGGTCACACGCCCGTTCGACTTCGAGGGCTCCCAGCGCGGCCGCCAGGCGATCGAGGGCATCGAGCGCCTGCGCGAGGTCGTCGACACGCTGATCGTGATCCCCAACGAGAAGCTGCTGGCGATCGTCGAGCGCCGCACGTCGATGCTGGACGCGTTCCGTGAGGCAGACAACGTGCTGCGCCAGGGCATCCAGGGAATCACCGACCTGATCACGATCCCCGGCCTGATCAACCTCGACTTCGCCGACGTGCGCACGATCATGCAGGACGCCGGCTCGGCGCTGATGGGCATCGGCGTGGCCAGCGGCGAGAGTCGCTCCGCCGACGCCGCCAGGGCGGCGATCTCCTCGCCACTGCTCGAAGAGTCCATCGACGGCGCCACCGGGATCCTGCTGAACATCACCGGCGGCAAAGACCTGGGCCTGTTCGAGGTCAACGACGCCGCCGAGATCATCCAGAAGGAGGCCGACCCCAACGCCAACATCATCTTCGGCGCCGTCATCGACGAGAGCATGTCCGACGACGTGCGCGTGACGGTCATCGGCACCGGCTTCGATCATCGCCCCGGCCGCAGCACCCGCCGCGAGTCGCGCGCGAGCACCCGTCCCGACAGAGGTCCTCGCATCTCAGATCGTCAGCGCTCCAACCTGGAGATCTCCGACGAGGACATCGACGTACCGCCGTTCCTGCGCTGACGTGGTGTCGTAGTTCCGGTGGCGCATGCGCCACCGGCGGGGTCGCACATGTGCGACCCCGAGGACGTGCCGCATGCGGCACGTCCCGGTCGGCGCATGCGCCGACCGAACCGCCGATGACGCGCGATCGCTGGCGTCTGCGGCCGCTGTAACACTTGCGCGCATGTGCCGCTCACGCGTCCACTCGGCGGCTCTGCTCGCGGCTCTCGCGACGGCCGTGCTGACGTTTGCGCCGAGCGCGGCGCTGGCGCAGGTGGGCTCGGGCGACGCAAGCGCGACGCGCGCCTACCTGCAGGCCGATTACGCGGCAACGCGCGCGGAAGTCAAGAGCTTTCCCACGGCGATCGCGGCGGTCGAAGCGCTCGAGAAGCAGGTGCAGTCCGAATGTCCCGGCGTGCTTGCAGGTGCGCCAAAAGCGGCTCCCGGCACAGCGCCCAGCGCTACCACGGCGGAGATCTCAGAAGAGGAGCTGGACGCCGCGTTCACCGCCGCGGAACGCACCGAACTCACGCGCCGCCGCGGCTTTGCTCACGTGGTCTCGCGCCTGCGCTGGAGCAACGCGGCGCTGACCCGGCTCGTGCGCGAGTCGGCGGCGAGCGAAGCCGCAAAGGCGGCGATCCCGCCGCCCAGCCTCTGCGCCGACATGCGCACGTGGGTCGCCAGCGGCTACCGGGCCGTCTCCGCGGGCACCCAGCTCTACCTGCATCGCGAGTCGGTCGCGACCAAGGCCGAAGGCGCGCAAGACGCGATCAAGCGCAAGCTCGCGCGCTACGAGAGCGCTGCCGACAAGCGCATCGTCCACAAGATCGACAGCATCGAACACTCCGCCTTCCCGGCGATGCTGACCAAGTTCTTCGCCGTGCTCGGCAAGCTCGGCGAAGCGCTGGCAACAGCCGCGCCCACAGGCTAAGGCAGACAGCTTCGTCCGCGCGATCGAGTCGCCGTCCGCCCCTTCGCTAGCCTGGGCGGCATGTCCTCGACCGCCCCGCCGACCCTGCGCCGCACACCACTGTTCGAGCGCCATCAGGCGGCGGGCGCCAAGCTCGTGGACTTCGCCGGCTGGGAGATGCCCGTCCAGTACGAGGGCGTGATCCAGGAGCACATGGCGGTGCGCGAATCGTGCGGGATCTTCGACGTCTCGCACATGGGCGAGATCGAAACCAGCGGGCCGGGCGCGCTCGCGCTGCTGCAGCGGCTGCTGTCGAACGACCTCGACAAGCTCGCGATCGATGGCGCGCAGTACAGCGTGCTGTGCCGCGAGGACGGCGGCGTGCTCGACGACCTCTTCACCTACCGCCTCGACGTCGAGCGCTACCTGACGATCACCAACGCCTCCAACCACGAGCGCGACCTCGCGTGGTTCAGCGCTCACGCCGCCGAAGTGCCCGACGCGCACGTCGACGACCGCATCGACGAGTGGGCGATGCTCGCCGTGCAGGGGCCGCTCGCGCGCGAGATCGTGCAGGCGATCTCCGACGCGCCGCTGCCGCCGCGCATGCGCGCCGAGCCGCGGCGCCTGTCCGGCGCGCAGACGATCGTGTGCGGCACCGGCTACACCGGCGAGGACGGCGTCGAGCTGCTGTGCGCCCCCGCCGACGCGCCCGCGCTGTGGGATGAGATCGTGCGCCGCGGCGCCACGCCCGCCGGGCTCGGCGCGCGCGACACGCTGCGCCTGGAGGTCTGCTTCCACCTCTACGGCAACGACCTCAGCGTTGATCGCGGGCCGATCGAGGCCGGGCTCGGCTGGTGCTGCAGGGAGGACACCAACTTCATCGGCTCCGAGGCCGTGCGCGCGGTGCGCGAGCGCGGGCCCGCGGAGAAGCTCGTCGCCTTCGCGATCGAGGGACCCGGGATCGCCCGGCAGGGCAACCCAGTGCTCGGCGGCGGCGTCGTCACCAGCGGCACGCTCTCGCCGTGTCTGCAGACCGGCATCGGGCTCGCCTACGTGCCCGCCGAGCGCGCCGCCACCGGCACCCGCCTGGAGATAGACGTTCGTGGCAAGATGCGCCCCGCCGTGGTCAAGGACAAGCCGCTCTACAGAAAGGACGCGTGAATGGCTCAAGCCAGCTACCCCGCGGAGCTGCTCTATCACCCCGAGCACGACTGGGCGCGCATCGATGACGAGGATGCAGAGCACGCCACGCTCGGCATCACCTGGTACGCGCAGGACGCGCTCGGCGAGGTCGTCTTCTTCGAGGCGCCCGCGCTCGGCACGACGCTCACCAAGGACGAGCCCTACACGGAGGTCGAGTCGGTCAAGGCCGTCTCGGACGTCGTCGCGCCGCTGTCCGGCGAGATCGTCGAGGTCAACCCCGCCGCCGCCGAGAACCCCGGGCTGATCAACGAGGACCCCTACGGCGAAGGCTGGCTGGTCAAGGTGCGCCTGAGCGATCCCTCAGAGCGCGACGCGCTGCTCGACGCGGCCTCCTACATAGCCACGCTGGCCGGTTGAGATGCTGCTCGCAACGGCTACGCTGAGCGGCAGTTGAGTCGCTACACCGCCATCACCCCGGAGGACCTCGACGCGATGCTCGCAGCCGTCGGCGTCGGCTCGCTGCGGGAGATCTTCGAGCGCCAGATCCCCGAGTCCGTGCGCCTCAGGCGCGCGCTCGAGCTGCCCGACGGGCTACCAGAGCAGGACGTCTACGAGCATCTGCGCGCGCTCGCCGCCGCCAACACCAGCGCCGAGGACGAGCTCAGCTTCCTCGGCGCCGGCATGTACGACCACTACGTCCCCGCGCTGATCGACATGCTGATGGAGCGCTCGGAGTTCCTCACGCCATACACGCCCTACCAGCCCGAGATCTCCCAGGGGGGGCTGCAGGTGATGTTCGAGTATCAGACAGCGATCTCCGAGCTCACCGGCCTGCCGGTCTCCAACGCGTCGGTGTACGAGGGGCCCTCGGCGGTCGCGGCGGCCGGCTATCTGGCGAGGCTGCACAACGGCGGGCGACGGTTCGTAGTCAGCGCCGGCCTGCACCCGCATTCGATCCAGACGCTGCGCACCAACGCCCACGGCTACGGCGCCGAGGTCGTCGAGGTTCCACTCCGTGACGGCGTCACCGACGCGGACGCCTGGGCAAAGGCGATCGACGCGGGCGGGGCCGAGACGAGCGCCGCGATCTTCGCCCAGCCCAACTTCTACGGCGCCGTCGAGGACGCCGCCGCCCTCAGCGCCGCCGCCAAGGCCTCCGCTCCCGGCGACGGCTCACCCGCGCACGCGCCGGTGGTGATCGCGCAGGTCGACCCGATCACGCTCGGCATCCTCAAGCCGCCCGGCGAGTGCGGCGTCGACGTCGCCGTCGGCGAGGGTCAGCCGCTCGGCAACCGCCTGGACTTCGGCGGGCCGTCCTTCGGCCTGTTCGCCGCCCGCGCGGAGTACCTGCGGCGGATGCCCGGCCGCATCGCCGGGGAGACCGTCGACGTCGACGGCCGCCGCGGCTTCGTGCTCACCCTGCAGACGCGCGAGCAGCACATCCGCCGCGAGAAAGCCACGTCGAACATCTGCACCGCGCAGGCGCTCAACGCGCTCGCCGGCGTCGTCTACCTGAGCTGGCTCGGGCGCCGCGGAATCGTCGAGCTGGGCGAGCTGCTGCTCGCTCGCACGCACTACGCGCGCGAGACGCTCGCCGCGCTCGACGGAGTGCAGATGCTGCACGAGCAGCCGGTGATACGCGAGTTCGCGTTGCGCCTGGACGCCGACGTCGCCGCCGTCAAGCGCCGCTGCGCCGAGCACGGCGTCAACCCCGGCGTCGACGTGCACGCGCTCAGCGGCCGCGAGGAGGACCGCGGCGTGCTGCTCGTCGCGATCACCGAGCGGCGCACCCGCGCCGACATCGACCGGCTGGCCGACGCGCTGGGCGCGGCGATCGCCGCCGCATCCTCGCCGGAAGGGGAGCGCCACGCGGCGGTTGCCCTATGAGCCCGATCGACGAAAACCACCTGCACGCCGACCCCGGCATCGAAGCGCGCCATCCGCACGCGAGCGCCACGGGCGCCGCGGCGCCGCCGATGCAGCGTGACGCGGCGCGAACGATCTTCCAGAAGGGCGCGCCCGGGCGGCGCGCGTTCGTCTGCCCCGAGCTCGACGTCCCTGCCGTGGACGTCAGCGCGCTCCTGCCCGAGCGCTTGCGCCGCGCGCAGGCGCCGCGCCTGCCCGAGGTCTCCGAGCCCGAGATCGTGCGCCACTACGTCGGCATCTCCAAGCGCAACTTCGACCTGGACTCGGGCTTCTATCCGCTCGGCTCGTGCACGATGAAGCACAACCCGCGCCTGCACGAGCGCGTCGCGGCGCTGCCCGGCCACGCGCGCCTGCACCCGCTGCAGGACCCCGAGCGCGCGCAGGGCGCGCTCGAGCTGATGTGGAGCCTGCAGGGCGCGCTGTCAGAGATCTCCGGCCTGCCGCACGTCTCGCTGCAGCCCTCCGCCGGCTCGCACGGCGAGCTCGCCGGCGTACTGCTGACCCGGGCCTACCACGAAGACCGCGGCGAGATTCGCCACAAGGTGCTCACCCCCGACACCGCCCACGGCACGAATCCCGCGACCGTGTCGATGGCCGGATTCGAGCTCGTCAAGCTCGCCACCAACGCCGACGGCGGCGTCGACGTCGACGATCTGCGCGCAAAGGTCGACACCGACGTCGCGTGCCTGATGCTCACCAACCCCAACACGCTCGGACTGTTCGACCCCAACATCGTCGAGATCGCCGAGATCGTGCACGGCGTCGGTGCGACGCTGTACTACGACGGCGCCAACCTCAACGCCGTCATGGGCCTCTCGCGCCCCGGCGACATGGGCTTTGACATCGTGCACTTCAACCTGCACAAGTCCTTCACGCAGCCGCACGGCGGCGGCGGCCCCGGCTCCGGGCCGATCGCCGTCTCAGACCGCGTCGCGCCGTACCTGCCGGTGCCGGTCGTCGTTCAGCGCGAGAACGGCTCCTTCGATCTCGACCACGATCCGGGGGAAGGGGTGGGCTCCAAGTCGATCGGGCGCCTGCGCGGCTTCCAAGGCAACTACGGCTGCTTCGTGCGCTCCTACGCCTACATCCGCTCGCTCGGCGGCGACGGCCTCAAGGAGGCCTCCGAAACGGCGGTGCTGAACGCCAACTACCTGCTCGCGCGGCTGCAGCAGCACGGTGTCGCCGAGTATCTGCCGCTCGCGTACGGCAAGCTGTGCATGCACGAGTTCGTGCTGTCCGGCGGCCCGATGAAGAAGGAGCTCGGCATCAAGACGCTCGACCTCGCCAAGCGCCTGCTCGACTTCGGCTTTCACCCGCCGACGGTCTACTTCCCGCTGCTCGTCGACGAGGCGCTGATGATCGAGCCGACCGAGACCGAGACCAAGGAGACGCTCGACGCCTTCGCCGATGCGATCGCGGCGATCCTCAAGGAGGCCGCCGCGGATCCCGAGATCGCGCTCGGGGCGCCCTACAGCACGCCCGTGCGCCGCCTGGACGAGGTCGCCGCAGCCAAGAACCCGGTGATCAGAGAGATCATGGTGTGAGCGCGATGGCGATCGAGTACCGCAAACTCGGCAGCACCGGCGTCAGCGTCAGCCCGCTGTGCCTCGGCGCGATGATGTTCGGCGCCTGGGGCAACACCGACCACGAGGACTCGATCGGCATCATCCACCGCGCGCTCGACGCCGGCGTCAACTTCATCGACACCGCCGACGTGTACTCGCGCGGCGAGTCCGAGGAGATCGTCGGCAAGGCGCTCGCCGGCGGGCGGCGCGACTCGGTCGTGCTCGCCACCAAGGTCCACGGCAGGATGCAGGACGACGATCCCAACCAGTTCGGCAACTCGCGCCGCTGGATCGCCGAGGAGGTCGAGAACAGCCTGCGGCGGCTGAAAACCGACTGGATCGACCTCTACCAGATCCACCGCCCCGAGCCCGACACCGACATCGACGAGACGCTCGCCGCGCTGAGCGACCTCGTGCACGCCGGCAAGGTCCGCTATGTCGGCAGCTCGACCTTCCCCGCCTCCCAGATCGTCGAGGCGCAGTGGGTTGCGCGGGAGCGCGGTCGCGAGCGCTTCGTCTGCGAGCAGCCCCAGTACTCGATGCTCGTGCGGCGGGTCGAGGAGGAGGTGCTGCGCGTGTGCGAGCGCTACGGGATGGGCGTGATCCCGTGGAGCCCGCTCGCCGGCGGCTGGCTGTCCGGCAGGTATCGCAAGGGCGGCGACTCGCCCGCGGGCAGCAGGCGCGCGCAGATGATCCCCTCGCGCTACGACATGTCGATCCCGGGCAACCAGGCGAAGCTCGAGGCGGCGCAGGCTCTGGGCGAGCTGGCGGACGAGGCCGGGATGCCGCTGATCGAGATGGCGCTCGCGTTCGTCACCAACCACCCGGCCGTGACCGCCGCGATCATCGGCCCGCGCACGATCGAGCAGCTCGAGAGCCAGCTGCCGGCGCTTGAGGCGAAGCTGAGCGCAGACGTGCTCGACCGCATCGACGAGATCGTCCCGCCCGGAACCAACGTCAACCAGAACGACACCGGCTGGGACCCGCCGTGGCTCACCGACAGCTCGCTGCGGCGCCGCTAGGGCGCTGAGCGCGACCCGAGGGCGAGCATGGCCGAGCGACCAATGCGCATCTTCTCCGGCATCCAGCCCACCGGGCGCAAGCATCTCGGCAACTACATCGGCGCGATCGCCCAGTACGTCTCCAGCCAGGAGCGCGGCGAGGGCATCTTCTGCATCGTCGACCTGCACGCGACCACCGTCGCCTACGACCCGCGCGAGCTGCGCGAGCGGCTGTACGACACGACCGCGATCCTGCTCGCCGCGGGCCTCGACCCGCAGCGCTGCAACCTCTTTCGCCAGAGCGACGTGCCCGAGCACACCGAGCTGACGTGGCTGCTGTGCAGCGTCACCGAGCTCGGCCGTCTGCAGCGCATGCACCAGTTCCGCGACAAGTCGCTCGGACAGCGCGAGCTGGTCTCGGCTGGGCTGCTCCTGTATCCGGTCCTGCAGGCAGCCGACGTGCTCGCCTACCGCGCCGAGGAGGTGCCGGTGGGGGAGGATCAGCGCGAGCACCTGGAGCTGATGCGCGACGTGGCGCGCCGCTTCAACGCGCGCTTCGGCGACGGGCGGGACGTGCTGGTCGTGCCCGAGCATCGCATCCCTGAGGTCGGCGCGCGGATCATGGACCTGCAGGAGCCCACGCGCAAGATGTCCACGACCGGCTCGAGGGGCACCGCCGGCGGAGACGGTGGTCAGGGCACGGTCTACGTGCTCGACGAGCCCAAGGCGATCGAGAAGAAGCTCAAGAGCGCCGTCACCGACTCGGGCAGCGAGGTGCGCCGCGACCCCGACAAGCCCGGCGTCAGCAACCTGATCGAAATCCTCGCCGCCGTGCGCGGCGTCGAGCCGGCGACGATCGAGGCCGAGCTCTCGCAGGCGCGCTACGGCGAGCTCAAGACGGCCGTCGCCGTCGCGGTCATCGACTACCTGGCGCCCGTGCGCGAGCGCTACCAGGAGCTGCGCGCGGACGAGGACGCGCTCGAGTCGATCCTCGAGGATGGCGCGGCGCGCGCGCAGGCGATCGCGGCGGAGACGCTCGCCGACGTGCGCGAGCGCATGGGTGTCGGTCCGCCCCGGCGGCGCTCCGCCGGCGGGTCGGCGAGCAGCACGTCATCGCCGGCCGCTACGGTGGGCGAATGAGCACCCAGGCGAGCGTCTCGGGCGACGGTCAAGCGACGAGCCTGGGCGCGCTCGAGCTCGACCTGGACGTCTTCAGCGGGCCGTTCGACCTGCTGCTGACGCTCGTGCTGCGCGAAGAGGTCGATCTGCTCGAGCTGCAGCTCGCCGATGTGGTGCTCGCATACCTCGATCATCTCGAGCAGCGCGGCGAGCTCGACCTCGAGACCGCCACCGAGTTCATCGTGCTGGTGGCCGCGCTGCTGGAGCTGAAGTCGCGCCTGATGCTCAGCGGCGAGGAGCAGGAGCTGCTGGACATCGAGCCCGAACAGGCCGCCGAGGAGCTGCTCGCGAGGATGCTCGACGCCCGCCGTTACCGTGCCGCCGCGGCGCACCTCGGCGAGCTCCTCGCCAGCGAGCACGGCGTGCGCTTCCGCGTCGCCCCGCCGCCCGCGAGCCTGCGCCGCGCGATCGTGCACGCCGCCGACGGCTCGCACGACCCGCAGGTGCTGGGCGAGGCGATCGGACGCCTGCTGCTGATGCCGCCGGCGATCAGCGTTCATCACATCTCCGTCTCCCGCGTGACCGTCGCCGAGCGCCTCGCGCATCTGCGTAAGCTGCTGCGCCGCGGCAGCTTCAGCTTCGACGAGGCCGTGCAGGGGGCCGACCGCATGACGGTGGCCGTGACCCTGTTCGCGCTGCTCGAGCTCTACAAACGCGGCGAAGCCGACTGGGAGCAGCACGAGAGCTTCGGCGAGATCGCCATCCGCGGCCGCGGCCGCGAGGCGCCCGCGCCGCCGCTTGCGCTCGGCGCCGGCGCGGCCGGAGGCATGGCCGGATGAGCGAGGTCGAGGAGGCGACGATGGCGAGCGATGTCGAGGACACGGACATGCCGAGCGGCGACGGCGCAGCGGCGATCGCCGATGACGTCGTCGACGTGGCGCTGATCGGCGCTCCGGCGGGCGATGGCGATGAGCAGGTGCCGCTGCTTGCGCGCACCGTCGAGGCGCTGCTGTTCCTGTCCTCCGATCCGCTTACGCCGAGCGAGCTGGCAGATGCGACCGAGGCCGGCGAAGGCGCCGTGCAGGCGGCACTCGCGGTGCTCGCCGAGCAGTACGCGCCGGGGCGGCGCGGGATCGCGCTGCGCGAGCTGGGCGGTGGCTGGACGCTGGCGAGCGATCCCGCCACCGAGGACGCCGCGCGGCGCCTGTTCAGCCGCCCGCGCGCCGCGACGCTCAGCCCCGCGCAGGCCGAGACGCTCGCGATCGTCGCCTACCTGCAGCCGATATCGCGCCCCGAGATCACCCGCATCCGCGGCGTCAGCGCCGACTCCGCCAGCGCCACGCTGCTCGACCGCGGCCTGATCGAGGAGGCCGGCCACTCGCAGTTCGGCGCCGTCCTCTACCGCACCACCACGCAGTTCCTCAAGCTGTTCGGGCTGCGCAGCCTCGACGAGCTCCCCGACATCGCCCGCTGGGACCCGACGCCAGAGGAGCAGGCCGAGCTGCGCGAACGGCTGCTGCGTGCGGGAGAGGCGCGGGCGGGCGGCGGGGCGTAGGGCGCTTTTCGCTCGGGCTGGGTCCCGCTCCCAGCTATTTACTATACATTTTCGCTGTGAGGTCCGCGAAATACTATAGTTTTTAGCTACCATTGTCTCGTGAACGACTCTCAGCTCAGACGCTTGCTGGCCGAGCGCAGTCCCTGGCGTGCGCGGTCGGGCTGGGAGCCGGACGACCCGGATCTGCGGGCAGCAGGTCGGCTTCCACTGAGCTACCGGCCACAGCCGCTCGCTGACATCCACGCCCCTGGGCTATACGTGCTGCGGGGTCCGCGTCGCGTTGGCAAGAGCCTCGAGCTCAAGCGCGCCATCGTGCGGCTGCTAGCCGACGGCATCGACCCGAAGACGATCTTCTACTGCTCCTGTGACGGGCTCTCAAAACAGGATCTCAGGCGCCTGGTGGCGCAGGGGCACAGCGTCACCCGCACGCTGCCCGGCCCCCGCCATTGGCTGCTCGATGAGGTGACAGCGGTGCCGGGCTGGTCACAGACGATCAAGGAGCTACGCGATCAGGACACGACCTTCCGCGAGGCTTGCGTGGTGCTGACCGGATCCTCTGCTCGAGATCTGGAGCAGGCTCGCAAGGATCTGGCCGACCGTCGCGGAGGCATCGCGGACTCCGACAGGCTGTTGCTGCCAATGGGCTTTCGCGCATTCTGTGCGGCACTGGGAGGGTTCGATGAGCTGCCCGTGCAGGTCATACCTCCCAAAGAGATGCTGTCGCCGGTCGCCGAGCTGGCGGTTTCGGCGCTCGAGCCGTGGAGCGACGCGCTCGCGGATGCGTGGGAGCTGTTCCTCGATGTCGGCGGCTTTCCCCGCGCCGTCGGCGAGATGGTGGGAAGCGGCGCAGTCAGCGACGGGTTCGTCCAGGGGCTGTGGGACGTGGTGCTCGGTGACGCTATCCGCGCGGCGCCCATGTCGGAGGCCGACGTGACCGCGCTGCTGGACCGCTTGACCGCGAACCTGTGCAGCCCGATCAACGCCTCGAGCGTCGCCCGAGACGTTGGCCTTCCCGGACACCAGGCAGTCGTCGACCGCATCGAGGACCTCGTGCGCGCGTTCCTCGCGTGGCGCTGCCATCGCATCCGCGACGGCAGGCCGAACACAGCGGCGCAGCGCAAGCTGTACTTCGTGGACCCGCTCGTTGCTCGACTCGCGCACCTGCGCAACTCCAGATCATCTGCCCCAGATGCCGCCAAGCTCACCCAGCAGCAGATCGGTCTCACCCTGGCGCGGGCCGTGTCGCTTCACGTGCCTGTCGCGTTCGTGCAAACCGACCGGGTCATGTACGAGCGAACCGGCACCGGCGCTGAGATTGACTTCGTCGGCCCCGATCTGGAGATTCCGTTCGCGTGCAAGTACACCGATGGTGGCTGGCGTAAGGAGGCACTTACGATGAAAGCTCGCTACGGTCGCGGCGTGATGGTCACTCGCTCGCCGCTGCTTACCGGTGCCGACGAGCCCATATGGGCGATTCCCGCTGCAATCCTCGCCTGGCTGCTCGGTCGCTAGGAGTGGCTCTTGCGTACGCGGGAGGCGCGGGCGGGCGGGGGGAGCTGGGGCGTAGCGCTCAGAGCGCTAGATGTACTCGCAGCGCCTCGTCCAGATCGCCCATCACGGTCGCAGGTACCGAGCCGACACGCCTCCCGATCCGCTCTACGGGGTCGAGGTCGACGACTCGGATTTCACCGCATCGGATCAGATGTCAGTGAGACCGTCGCCCGTCGCTGGCTCCCAGGCGGCGGCTTCACCAGCGGATTCCCAGGTATCCGAGGCATCCTCATAGGCGCCGTCGAGCTCGGTAGCCCGCGCCGCCAGCTGCCCGCACGCCGCGTCGATGTCGCGCCCGCGAGTGAGGCGCACCGTGACGGGGACGCCGCGCGACTCCAGCGCGCCCCGGAACGCCGCGATCGACTCGCGGCTGGATCCCTCGTAGGCGCCGGCGTGCGTCTGGTTGTAGGGGATCAGGTTGACCTTGAAGATCGGCTGCGCCTCACGGCCACTGGACAGCGTGTCGGCTAGCGCGAGCGCCTGCTCGTAGCGGTCGTTGACGCCCGCGAGCATCACGTACTCGATGAACACGCGCCGGCGCTTGCGCGCGTAGAAGGCGCGGCAGGCGTCGATCACCTCGCTCAGCGGATAGCGCTCGTTGACGGGCATCAGCTGCGAGCGCAGCGCTTCGTCGGCGGCGTGCAGCGACAGCGCCAGGCGCAGCGGCATCTCGCACTCGGTCAGCCGTTCGATGCCCGGTATCCAGCCGACCGTCGAGATCGTTGTGCGCCGGTGCGTGATGCCGAGGTCGGGCAGGCGCTCGCAGGCCGCGAGCACGTTGTCGAGGTTCAGCATCGGCTCGCCCATGCCCATGAACACGCAGTGGTCGATCGCTTCGATGCGGCGGAAGTGCAGCGCCTGGTCGAGGATCTCCGAGGCGCTCAGGTTGCGCGCGAACTTCATCGCGCCGGTGGCGCAGAACGTGCACGTCAGCGGACAGCCGGACTGCGAGGAGACGCAGATCGAGCGCCGCTGGTCGCGATAGCGCATCAGCACCGCCTCCAGCGGCCGGCCGTCAGCGGTGTCGAACAGCGCCTTGACGGTCCCGTCCTGTGAGCGGGCCTCCTCGCGCAGGCTCAGCGTGGAGAGCGGCAGCTCACGCGCGAGCGCCTCGCGCAGCCCGGCCGGAAGGTTGGTCATCTGCTCGTAGCCGCTCGCGCCACGCGCCGCCCACGTCCAGATCTGGCCGGCGCGAAAACGCGGTTCGCCGCGGTCTGCGAGCGTCTGGTCGAGCAGTTGAAGGTCCATCGTGCCTCCTATGGTTGCAGCGGATGAGCCGATTCACCGAGAAGTGGCGATGCGCCTAGCCAAGTACCTGGCCCACGCGGGTGTCGCCTCCAGGCGCTCCGCCGAGGCACTGATCGCGGCCGGGCGCGTGAGCGTTGGGGATGAGATCGTCACCGACCCCGCCCGTGACGTCGGCGAGGACAGCCGCGTGGCGCTCGACGGACGGCCGCTCGCCGGGCCCGAGCCGCGCGTTCTCTATGCCCTCAACAAGCCCGTCGGCGTGGTCTCCACCGCGCGCGACACGCACGGTCGGCCAACCGTCACCGAGCTCGTGCCCGCAGGTGGACTGCGCCTGTACCCGGTTGGGCGGCTTGACGCGGACAGCTCCGGCCTGATCCTGCTCACCAACGACGGCGAGCTCGCCAACCGGCTGACCCATCCGCGCTTCGAAGTGCCCAAGACCTACCGTGCGCGGCTGGCCGGCGCGCCGATCGCAGACGACGCCCTGGGCGCGCTGCGCGCCGGGGTGCGCCTCGAGGACGGCGTCACTGCGCCCGCGCGCGTGCGGCGCGTGGGTGGGCGCGGATCGAATCTGATCGAGCTGACGATCCACGAGGGACGCAACCGCCAGGTGCGCAGGATGTGCGAGGCGGTCGGCCATCGCGTGCTCGCGCTGGAACGCACCCGCTTTGGCCCGCTGGCACTCGACGGCCTCGCGCCGGGGGCGCATCGGCGGGTGAGAGACACCGAGGTCGAGCGCCTGCGCGCGCTCGCGCTCTGACAGAATCGCCCGCCATGCGACTGTTCGCACTACGCGGCGCTGTCAGCGTCAAGCTCAACAACGCCCAGGACATTCTCGACGCGACGACCGAGCTGATGCGCGAGATCATGCGGCGCAACGCGCTCGAGCCGGAGAACGTCGTCAGCTGCATCTTCACCGCCACCCGCGACCTCAACGCCGAGTTCCCCGCCGTCGCCGCCCGCGCCCTCGGCTTTGACAAGGTGCCGCTGCTTTGCTCGCAGGAGATCCCAGTCCCGCGGTCGATGCCGCGCGTGATCAGGGTGCTGATCCACTACTACGCCGACGAGGATCACGTGCCCGCGCACGTCTACCTGGGAGATGCCCGCGAGCTGCGCGCCGATCTGGAGGCGGCACAGTAGTCCGGCCGGCGCGCAGCGCCGTCACGGACGGAACGCGACACAATGTGACGGTGGCGATCGAGTTCTCAAAGCGCATCGAGCGCATCCCCGTCTATCCCGCCGCCGGGGGCTACGCGCAGCAGGAGCCGCTCGTGCGCCTGGCCAGCAACGAGTCGCCGTATCCGCCGCTACAAGCGGTGCGCGAGGCGATCGACCGCGCGCTGGGCACGCTCAACCGCTACCCCGACCCAGCCAACTCGCTGCTGCGCCAGAAGCTCAGCGACCGCTATGGGGTGCCCGTCTCGCGCATCGCGATCGGCAACGGCTCGTGCGACATCCTGCTCGCCGCCGGCGAGGCGCTGCTGGAGCCGGGCGCGGAGATCGTGTACGCGTGGCCGTCGTTCTCCGTCTACCCGCACCTCGCCGCCGCCTCCGGCGCGCGCGCGATAACGGTCGCGCTCGACGCGCACGAGCGCCACGACCTGGAGGCGATGCTGCGCGAGATCACCGTCGCCACCCGCCTGGTGCTCGTGTGCAACCCCAACAATCCCACCAGCACCGCGGTGGCGCTCGCAGACATCGCCGGCTTCCTCGCCGAGGTTCCGCGCCACGTGTGCGTGATCGTCGATGAGGCCTACTGCGAGTTCAACACGCTCGACGACGCCGACGCCTCGCTGGAGCTGCTCGACGCGCACCCCAATCTTGCGCTGCTGCGCACCTTCTCCAAGGTCCACGGCCTGTGCGGTCTGCGCGTCGGCTTCGCGCTGTGCGGCTCCGAGGAACTGCCGCGGGCGCTTGACCAGGTGCGCCAGCCGTTCTTCTGCAACGCGCTCGCCCAGGCCGCGGCCGTCGAGGCGCTCGCGCATCAGGACGAGGTCGAGGAGCGCGTCATCCGGACCGTCACCGAGCGGATCTCAGTCGAGGAGCGCCTGCGTGCGCTCGGCATCCAGCCGGCCGACTCGCAGGCCAACTTCTGCTGGTTCGCGCTCGGCGAGGATCGCGACGAGCAGGAGGTTATGCGCGGTCTGCTTGAGCGTGGCGTACTCGTCCGTGGCGGCAGCGCGCTCGGCAGCGACGTGCCGGCGCTGCGCGTCACCTACGGCCTGCCGGAGGAGAACGCGCGCTTCCTCGACGCGCTCGCCGAAGTGCTGGAGCCCGCCGTCACGCGCTGAGAAATCGTCTCTCGCTCCTCGACTGTGCGCCGTCGGTCTGCTACAAACACGTACAGACAGCCATGACCGCGTCGATCAGCACATACGCTGCAGCTGCTCCCGCCTTCGTCGCGTGGCCGTCGTCGTGCGCCTATCTCGCCTGGCGATTTATCTAGGCGCTTCGGCCTGCACCCGTCCGTGAGCGGGTGCGCTGAGCCGCACCGGGTCCCACAAGTGGGGCCGAGCGCCACCTACAGGGCGTCTCAACGTCCTCCTCACGATCGCTCGAGAGGTGTGGGAAGCAGGCACCTCTAACATGCCCAGGTGTTAGTGAAAGGATGAATCGATGATGATCGTCATGAAAGAGACCGCGACCGAGGAGGAGGTCGAGGCGGTCGTAGCCAAGATCGAGCGCGCCGGCGCGCGCGCTCATCGCAGCGCCGGTGCACGCGTCACCGTCATCGGAGCGATCGGCGACGTCGAGCAGGACGCCAACATCGAGAGCCTCGGCCTCGAGGGCCAGCCCGGGGTCGACCGTGTGGTGCCGATCCTCAAGCCCTACAAGCTCGCCTCCGCGCAGATAACGCACGGCGAGCGCACCGTGCTCGACATCGACGGGCGCAAGGTCGGTGGCGGGCATTTCGCGCTGATCGCCGGTCCCTGCACGGTCGAGTCCCGTGAGCAGACGCTGACGACCGCGCGCGTCGTGCGCGACGCCGGCGCGACGCTGCTGCGCGGCGGCGCCTACAAGCCGCGCACATCCCCGTACGCATTCCAGGGGCTCGGCCAGGAGGGCCTGCGCCTGCTCGCCGAGGCGAAGGCCGAGACCGGCCTGCCGATCGTCACCGAGCTGATGGACATCGGCGACCTGGACGCGGTGCTGGAGGTGGCCGATGTGATCCAGATCGGCGCCCGCAACATGCAGAACTACCCGCTGCTCGCCGAGCTCGGTCGCGCCGGGCGTCCCGTCCTGCTCAAGCGCGGGCTCGCCGCTACGCTCGATGAGCTGCTGATGGCGGCCGAGTACATCCTCAAGGAAGGCAACCCCAGCGTGATGCTCTGCGAGCGCGGCATCCGCACGTTCGAGACGGCCTACCGCTTCACACTCGACCTGATGGCCGTGCCCGTGCTCAAGGAGCTCTCGCACCTGCCCGTGATCGTCGACCCCAGCCACGCCGCCGGGCGGCGCGCCCTGGTGACGCCGCTGTCGCTCGCGGCGGCCGCGGTCGGCGCCGACGGCATCATCGTCGAGGTGCATCCGAACCCGGACGAGGCCATCTGCGACGGGCCGCAGGCGCTGCGGGCGGAGGACTTCGCCGCGTACGCGCTGGCCGTCGAGCAGGCCGCCGCGCTCGCGGGCAAGGCGCTCAGCGCGGTCTGATGGGTCGCGCCGCGGGGCACGCTCCTTGAAGGTGGCCGTTCTCGGCCTCGGCCTGATCGGGGGCTCGATCGGACTGGCCGCGCGCGGGCGCGCAGACGCCGAGGTGTGCGGGTATGACCCGGACGCCGGCGTGCGCGCAAGGGCACTCGAATTGGGCGCGATCGACACGCAGGCAGCCGACATCGCCAGCGCGGTCGCCGGCGCCGATGTCGTGTTTGCCGCCGCGCCCGTCGGCGCGCTCTCAGAGACCGTGCGCCTCGCGCTCGCAAGCGCCGGCCCCGACTGCGTGGTCAGCGACGTCGGCTCGACCAAGCGCCTGCTCGCCGACGCCGCCGCTGACGAGCGCTTCGTGGGCGGGCACCCGCTCGCCGGCGCTGAGACCGCTGGCGTGGAGCACGCACGCGCTGATCTATTCGACGGCGCCACCTGGTACCTCACACCCGCGAAAGGCAGTACCGCTGGCGTCCTGTACGAGCGTTTGCACCGGCTGCTGATCCGCTTCGGTGCGCGCCCGGTGGCGATCGACGCCGACACCCACGACCGCCTGATGGCGTGCGTGTCGCACCTGCCGCACGTGCTCGCCAACCTGCTCGTCTCCCAGACCGCCAGCCTGCTCGGCGAGGAGTCCCAGCGGCTACCCGCCGTCGGGCCGAGCTTTCGTGACGCCACCCGCGTCGCCGGCGCCAACAGCGCGATCTGGACCGACATCTACATGTCCAACCGCGACGCGCTGATCGCCGGCATCGACGAGCTCGCCGGGCGCCTGCGCGACGTGCGCGCGTCGCTGGTTGCCAAGGACGCCGTCGCGATCAGCGCGTGGAACGAGCGCGCGCGCGCTGAGCGCGAGGCGCTGCTCGGCGCCGGCCTGGCCGGAGGGCCGGTACACGAGCTGCGGGTGTCCGTGCCCAACCGCCCCGGCGTGATCGCCGAGATCGCGCTCGCGCTCGGCGGCGCGGGCGTGAACATCGTCGACCTCGTGCTTTCCCCATCAGATGACAACCGCCAGGGTGTCGTCGCGCTGTGGATCGCCGGCGACGAGCATGCCGAGCGTGCCAGGGGGCTGATCGCCGACCTCGGCTTCCCGGTCGTGCGAGCATGAGGGCGCGACCATGAATACGCGCTTCGAGCCCGCACAAGGACTCTCCGGCGAGCTGCGCGCGCCGGCCGACAAGTCGATCTCCCATCGCGCCGCGCTGCTCGGCGCGATGGCCTCCGAGCCGGTGCGCATCGAGCGCTACCTGCACGCCGCCGACACGACCTCGACGCTCGACGCGGTGCGCGCGCTCGGCGCGCTCGTCGAGGTCCACGGCGAAGATCTGATCGTCCGCGGCACCGGCCTGCGCGACGCGCGCGAGCCGGACGGCGTGATCGACGTCGGCAACGCCGGCACGCTGCTGCGACTGCTGCCCGGCTGGCTGGCCGCGCAGGAGGGCAGCACGTTCACGCTCGACGGCGACGAGTCGATCCGTCGCCGCCCGGTCGATCGCATCGTCGAGCCGCTGCGCCAGATGGGCGCCGAGCTGACGGCACGCGACGGGCGCTTTCCCCCGCTTGAGATCCGCGGCGCGCGGCTGCGCGCGATCTCCTACGAGCTCGCAGTCGCGAGCGCCCAGGTCAAGTCGTGCGTCCTGCTGGCGGCGCTCGCCGCCGACGGCGCCACCACCGTCGGCGAGCCCGCGCGCAGCCGCGACCACACCGAGCGGATGCTGCTGCGCGCAGGCGTCACGATCCATCGCAACGGCCTGCACGTCACCGTCGTCAACGCCGACGAGCTACTGCTCGAGCGGGTCAGGGTTCCCGGCGACCCGAGCTCGGCCGCCTTCATGATCGCCGCCGGCGTGCTCGTCCCCGGCTCGCGCCTGCTGATCAGCGACGTCGGCGTCAACTGGACGCGCACTGGTTTCCTGCGCATCGTGCGTCGCATGCGCGGCATCGTGCTCGGCGACCTCGAGGACGACACCGGCGAGCTGGAGGCCCACGAGCCCGTCAGCGACCTCGACGTCGCCCACGGCGCGCTCGAGGGCACCGTCGTCGAGCCCGACGAGGTGCCGCTCGCGATCGACGAGCTGCCGCTCGTCGCGCTGCTCGGCTGCTTCGCCGAGGGCGAGACGGTCGTGCGCGGTGCGCAGGAGCTGCGCGTCAAGGAGACCGACCGCATCGCCGGCGTCGTCGAGGGCCTGCGCGGCCTCGGCGCCGACATCGAGGCCACCGACGACGGCTTCGCCGTGCGCGGCACCGGCGGTCTGCGCGGCGGCAGCATCGACGCCCGCGGCGACCATCGCCTGGCGATGATGGGCGCCGTCGCCGGGCTCGCATCGCGCGAGGGCGTAGAGGTGCTGGGGATGGACGCCGCCGCGGTGTCCTACCCGGGCTTCGTCGATGACCTCACGCGCCTGTGCTCGTAGCGATCGACGGTCCCGCCGGCGCCGGCAAGTCGACGGTGGCGCGGGCGCTCGCGCGCGAGCTCGGCTTCACCTACCTCGACAGCGGCGCGATGTATCGCTGCGTGGCGTTGCGCTCGCTTTGGGAACCACAGCGCGAGCCGGCGGAGCATGCGCGGGAGGCACAGATCCAGCTTCTGGGCACGCCCGACGGCGAGGCCGGTTCAGTGCTGCTGGATGGCCGCGACATTAGCTACAAGATCCGTGCTCCCGAGATCTCCGAGGCGGCGTCGCGGGTTGCTGCTGACCCCGGTGTACGCGAGGCGCTCGTCGCCAAGCAGCGCGAGCTGATCGCCCACGGAGACTGGGTGGCCGAGGGTCGCGACATCGGCACAGTCGTTGCGCCTGATGCGGCCGTAAAGGTCTTCCTCACCGCCGACCCGCGCGAGCGGGCGCGCAGGCGGGCGGACGAGCTCGGCGCTGATGTCGAGACGGTGCTCGCCGAGCAGGTGATGCGTGACGAGCGCGACAGCGCCCGCGAGCACAGCCCGCTGCGAGCGGCGCCCGGGGCGGTCACGCTGGACACCACTGGCCTCGCTATTGACGAGGTCGTGCAGCGGATAGCCGAGCTTGTGGAAGGAAATAGTGCCAGTACGCGACACTAGCCTTGGTTGCTATGGCGACTGGCACGGTGACGATCCGCGTGGCGCGGACTGCGCGCGACCTGTTGGCCAAGCATGCGCGGGAACAGGGCATGTCGTTGGCCTCACTGCTCGCGGATATCGCGCGTGAGCGAGAGGAAAAGTCGATCTGGAGCTCTGAGCGCGAGGCGAGCCGCATAGACGCTGAGAGCCCCGATGTTGCCGTTGAAGATCGTGCATGGGCGGCGACTCTCACTGATGGTGTCGATTGAGCGACGCCAAGGCCATAGGCTTGGGTCGCCCGTCGTGACGCACCGGTGATCGGTCAGGGCCGCGGGCAACGAAGTCCTGGACGGACCTCCCACCCGGTCATACTGGCCACATGAAGGTCGCCGTCGTCGGCTATCCAAACGTGGGCAAGTCCTCGCTGATCAACCGCCTCACGGGCACCCGCGAGGCGGTCGTGCACGAGCGCCCCGGGGTCACGCGCGACCGCAAGGAGCTCGACTGCGAGTGGAACGGGCGCCGCTTCACGCTGATCGACACCGGCGGCGTGGACTTCGAGGACGAGGATCCGCTCGCGGGCTCGATCCGCGAGCAGGCGCGCGCCGGCATCGCAGATGCTCAGGTGGCGGTGCTGGTCGTCGATGCGCGCGCGGGCGTGCGACCGGGCGACGAGGAGATGGCCGACCTGCTGCGGCGCGCGCCGCTGCCGACGATCGTCGCCGCCAACAAGTGCGACGGCCTGTCCGAGCTGCCGCTGGCGGCCGACTTCCATCGCCTCGGACTGGGCGAGCCGCTGCCCGTGTCGGCCGCCCAGGGCCTCGGCTCGGGCGACCTGCTCGACCGCATCGTCGAGTTGCTGCCGGAGGGCGACTCGGCGCCGGCGGACGACACCGTGCGGCTGGCCGTGATCGGTCGGCCCAACGTCGGCAAGTCCTCGCTCGTCAACCGCTTCCTCGGCGAGGAGCGCGTGATCGTCTCGGATGTCGCAGGGACCACGCGCGATGCGATCGACACGCCGCTGCTGGTGGGCGAGCGCAAGCTGATCCTGGTCGACACCGCCGGCATCCGCCGCCAGGCGAAGGTCGCCGACTCGGTCGAGTACTACACGGCCCTGCGCTCGCGCCGCGCCGCCGAGCGCGCCGACGTCGCGCTCGTCGTCTGTGACGCCAATGACGGCGTCACCCAACAGGATCTGCGCATCGCCGAGCTCGCCATGAAGGCCGGCTGCGCGACCGCGGTCGTGCTCAACAAGTGGGACATGCAGGAACCCGCGGACGGAGACGCCGGCGCGCGCCTGGACCTCGACCACGAGCGCGCGCGCGTGGCCGAAAAGCTGCGCCAGCGCCCGCGGGTGCTGACGGTCAGCGCCAAGACCGGCCGCCACGTGGCGCGCCTGCTGAGCGAGGCGATCGCGCTCGGGGACCGCATCAGCGGGCGCATCCCCACCCCCGAGCTCAACCGCTTCCTGGCGGAGGCCGTGCAGGCGCGCCAGCCGCCGGTCGGCACGCGCCGCAGCGCGGGCAACCATCGGCTGAAGCTGATCTACATGGCGCAGATCGGCGAGCGCCCGCCGCGCTTTGCGATCCAGATCAACTCGCGCGCACGCGTCACCCGCGACTACGCCTACTTCCTGGAGAACCGTCTGCGCGCCCGCTACGGGATGGACGGCGTGCCGCTGATCATCGACTTCGTCGAGCGCGGCCAGCGCGGCCAGCGCGGACGCGCCCGCGCCGCATAGACTTCTGCGACTTTTGCCAACCAAGCGACCGCGCAGCCCGCGCCCGCCCACGAGATCCTGGAGCTGATCCCCAAAGACCATGACTGAGCTAACCGAGAACGAGTTCCTGTTCACCTCCGAGTCGGTCACGGAGGGCCACCCCGACAAGATCGCCGACCAGATCTCCGACGGCGTGCTAGACGCCGTCCTGACCGATGAACCCTACGGTCGCGTGGCCTGCGAGACACTCGTCAACACCGGTCTGGTCGTCGTCTCGGGGGAGATCTCCACCGAAACGTACGTCGATATCCAGGAGATCGCGCGTGAGACGATTCGCAAGATCGGCTACAACGACGCCGACCTCGGCTTCTCGGCGGACTCCTGCGCCGTGCTCAACGCGATCGACAAGCAATCGCCGGACATCGCGCAGGGCGTAGACAAGGCCTACGAGGCGCGCACCGACGCCAACGACGAAGACGAGCTCGACGTCGCCGGCGCTGGCGACCAGGGCATGATGTTCGGGTACGCCACGAACGAGACCGACACGCTGATGCCGCTGCCGATCTTGCTCGCGCACCGTCTCGCCGAGCGCCTGGCAGCTGTCCGCAAGGCCGGTACGCTGGACTACCTGCGCCCCGACGGCAAGACCCAGGTCAGCGTCCGCTACCAGGATGGCAAGCCGGTCGAGATCGAAAAGCTCCTGATCTCCACCCAGCACAGTGAGGGTGCTGAGGCGCTGATCCCCGACGACCTTTGGGAGCACGTCGTCGAGCCGATCCTGCCGGCCGAGCTCTACGACGCGCACAAGCTGCGCAAGAACTTCCTGGTCAACCCGACGGGGCGCTTCGTGATCGGCGGCCCGGTGGGCGACTGCGGGCTGACCGGGCGCAAGATCATCGTCGACACCTACGGCGGCATGGCCCGCCATGGCGGCGGCGCGTTCTCGGGCAAGGACCCCTCGAAGGTGGACCGCTCGGCGGCCTACGCCGCGCGCTGGGTCGCCAAGAACATCGTCGCCGCCAAGCTCGCCGACCGCGCCGAAGTGCAGGTCGCTTACGCGATCGGCGTCGCGCACCCCGTGTCGGTCATGGTCGAGACGTTCGGCACCGAGAAAGAAGGCAGCACTCGCGGCCAGATCGCGCGGGCGGTCGACGAGGTCTTCGACCTGCGCCCGGGCGCCTTCCGCGAGGAGCTCAAGCTGCACCGCCCGATCTACCAGAAGACCGCCGCCTACGGCCACTTCGGCCGCGACGACCACGACTTCACCTGGGAGCGCACCGACAAGGCCGCCGCGCTGCGCACCGCCGCCGGTCTCTGACCGACCCGGGCTCTAGGGTCAGGGCGGTGTTGGACATCGCCCAGATCGACGCCCATGTTGCTGAGGCCGGCGCGACATCGACGATCGCCCAGGTCGAGCCGATGACGACGGCCCGCGCGCTGCGCGGGCCGTTCGACTACAGGCTGCCCGAGGAGCTTCGCGGCGGCGTGGGTGTCGGCTCGATGCTGGTCGTGCCGTTCGCCGGGCGCAAGCTGCTGGGTGTGGTCGTCGGCTTGGCCGACAGCAGCGACGTCGCCGAGGACAAGCTGCTCGCGCCGCTGCGTGCACTCGAGCTCGGAGTGCCGGTCGACCTGGTCGAGCTGGCCGAGTGGATCGCCGCCGAATACTGCTCGACGATCGCGCGCGCGTTCACGCTGGTGCTGCCGCCGGGGGCCGCCGGCAGGCTGAGCGGGCGCAAGCGACGCGCCGTGGCGCGCCCGCAGCATCTGCCGGTCGGGGCGCGCAGCCCGCACGCGCCGGAGCTCACACGCGATCAGCAGGCCGTGCTCGTGCCGGTGACCGCGGCGCTGCGCGAGCGCCGCTGCGAGCAGCGTCTGCTGCACGGCGTGACCGGCTCGGGCAAGACCGAGGTCTATCTCCGCGCCGCTGACGCAGCGCTCGAGCAGGGCCGCGGCGCGATCGTGCTGGTGCCCGAGATCGCGTTGACGCCGCAGATCGTCGGGCGCTTCATGGAACGCTTCGGCGACACCGTCGCCGTGCTGCACTCGCGGCTGACCCCTGGCCAGCGCTACGCCGAGTGGCGCCGGCTGCGCGAAGGACAGGCGCGGGTATGCGTGGGACCGCGCTCGGCGGTGTTCGCGCCGATCGAGGATCTCGGCCTGATCGTCGTCGACGAGGAGCACGACGCCTCCTACAAGCACGAGGGCGACCCGCGCTACGACGCCCGTGATGTGGCTGCAGAGCGCGCTGAGCGCTGTGGCGCGGTGCTGCTGCTCGGCAGCGCCACACCGCGCCCGGAGAGCGTGCAGCGCCTGCCGACGAGCCGCCTACCCCGCCGCGTGGATGGGCGCCCGCTGCCCACCGTAGACGTGCTGGACATGCGCGGGGAGACCCAGGGACTGCATCCGCTCACCGCGCAGGCGCTCGCCGAGGTGCGCGCCGAACGCGGCAAGGCGATCGTGCTGCTCAACCGGCGCGGCTGGTCGAATTTCCTCTCGTGCCGCTCGTGCGGGCGCGTGTGGAGCTGTCCGGACTGCGACGTGGCGCTCGTGCTGCACCGCGCCGGCGGCTACCTCGCCTGCCACCACTGCGGCCACCGCGAGCAGGTGCCGGCGCGCTGCTGCGACTGCGCATCCGCCTCCGTCGCGCGCCACGGCGCCGGCACCGAGCGCCTGCAACACGATCTCGCCCACGTCTTCGACGACGGCCGCTTTCCGGTGTTCCGGCTCGACGCCGACGCGGTCGCCGATGACCCGGACAGCGGCGTCGGCACGCTGCTGCGCCGCTTCGAGGCGGCCGACTGCGGCGTGCTGATCGGCACCCAGATGGTCGCCAAGGGACACGACTTCCACGACGTCAGCCTCGGCGTCGTGCTCGACGCGGACGCCACGCTGCGCTTTCCCGACTTCCGCGCCGAGGAGCGCACGTTCGCGCTGATCGCCCAGCTCGCCGGCCGCGCCGGTCGTGGCGGGCACGGGCGCGTGCTCGTGCAGACGATCGCGCCCGACGCGCGCTCGATCGTCCACGCCGCCCGTCACGACAGCGACGGCTTCATCGCCGGCGAGCTCGAGCGCCGGCGCGCGCTGCGCTACCCGCCGTTCTCACATCTGATCCGGGTCGTCTGCTCGGCTGAGTGCTCAGAGAGCGCGCGCGTCGCCGCAGCCGCCGTGCGTCAGTCGCTCGCCCAGCAGCTCGCCGCCGCCAGCGCGCGCGTCGGGCAGGGAGCCGCCGATGACGAGGGCCCGGTCGTGCTCGGTCCCGCGGCACTGTTTCGCCTGCGCGGACGCGAGCGCTTTGTTGTGATGGTGAAGGCCGGCGAGCGGCGTCCGGCGGTGCGCGCGGTCGGCGAGGCCGTGCGGCTGCTTGCCGGCACGCGCGCGCACTCGGGGGTGAACTTCAGTGT
Source organism: Solirubrobacteraceae bacterium (assembly GCA_049513255.1). Taxonomy (GTDB): domain Bacteria; phylum Actinomycetota; class Thermoleophilia; order Solirubrobacterales; family Solirubrobacteraceae; genus Palsa-744. The sequence continues at coordinate 96,797 of JBEKWH010000010.1, read as the reverse complement.
CGACGTCGATCCGCAGTAGTCGAAGGGTGCGCCGGATGCTGGCTGAACAGCGACGCGCGCTGTGCCTGCTGGTGGCTCTCAGCCTCGCCCTCGTATTCGTCCTGGCGGCCGCCGCGGGAGCTGCCTCGTTCACCTGGGCCGGCCGCTCGACGACCCTCGGCGACTGGTCACTCGCGTCAAACTGGGAAGGTGAAGCGCCGACGGCCTCGACTGAAATCGAAACGCTCACATTCCCGCGGCTCACGAGCACCGCGTGCACCGTCGAACAAGCCACGCACCGATGCTATTTCAGCACCAATAACGTCGGCGGACTGTCGGCTCAGTCGATGAAGATCGATGACGGTGACGAGTACTTCATAAGCGGCAAGGCGCTGACGTTGGGGGAGGGCGGACTCAGAGCCGAACCGGAAAGCGGCTCGAGTGGTCCCGCCGGAGACTTCATAGAAATGCCGTTTCAGCTCAGCGCGCGACAGCGGTGGAGCATCGCCGATCGCAGCGGCGGCAAGACGGAGGAAAACGGGCTGTTCCTGGGTGGCGAAGTGACGGGTGCAGGCAACGCGCTGACCGTTGAACTGAGCAACGGGCCAGCGTTGGTCCTCGACAACGACACAGAGGTCGGGCCGGTCACGCTCGAAGGGCCGGATCAGCTACAACAGGAATGGCAGCACGCAGACGGTCACAGGCACGGTGGAAGAAGAAGCTCTCAACAGGAAGCATCATGAAGAAGCGGTCAGCAAATCAACCCAGGAAGAAGCCGCGCGGATAGCCGAAGAAGCCGCCGCCAAGCGCAGGCACGAAGAAGAAGAAGCGGCCGCCGCGGCCGCAAAGAGGCATCAGGAAGAAGCTCAGGCGAAAGTGGCGGTGCTTAGCGTCAAAGAAAGCTCACCCGACGCCACAATTGCGAGCACGTCCCTGCAGGCCAGCGCTACGGGCGCCGTTAGCATCAAGATCAAGTGCCCGGCCGGGGAGAGCAGCTGTGCGGGCACGGTGACCCTGCGCACGCTCAATGCCGTCATCGCCGGCGTGGCTGGCGTCGCGAAGACCAAAGCCGCCGTCCTCACGCTCGCCCACGGGCCGTTCGTCGTGCCGGGTGGCAAGGCGAAAACGGTGACCCTGCACCTCTCGGCGAAGGCGCGCGCACTGCTCGCGCGCGTGCGAACGCTGCGCATACGGGTGACGATCGTCGCCCACAATCCGGCAGGTGCCATGCACACCACGCAGACGGTCGCGACGCTGCGCGAGGCCAAGCCCAAGCACGGCAGCTGAACAACGCCCTTTCCGCAACGGACGGTTCACAGTTGTAAGTGGAATGAGGCATCTGGTAGGTTCACGACTCGACACGCCGATCACATAGACGGCACGCCGATCACATGGAGGTGAGGTGGTGGAGATCACGTTCGCTCGGCGTCCGCAGGATGCTTGGCGGCTTCGTGAGGAGGATGTGAGGATGGGCACAGTGCGTGGCGGGCGAGCGGGGCAGAGACCGTGGGCAGCGCTCGTGGCGGCTATCTGCTGTCTCTGCTGCATGATCATCGCCCCGGCCGCATCGGCGAAGTCGCGACTGGCGTTCAAGGGGACCCGCTACGCCAAGGTCAGTCGAGCGTGCTCGGCGCCGGAGCCGCGAATCGCGACGTGCTTCGCGCTCGTGCGCGTCCCCGTCTCCTCCGCGGCGGCGGGCGAGGCGGGGGTGGAGCCGTTTGTGGCCGGCGATGGAGCGCTTGAATCCGGACCGGCCGGCGGTCTGACGCCTGCCGAGCTTGCCAGCGCCTACGGATATGAAGCGACGGCGGGCGGGCCCGGGCAGACGCTCGCGATCGTAGATGCCTACGACGACCCGGACATCGAAGCCAATCTGGCCACCTTCGACACCGAGTACGCGATCGCCGCCTGCACGAAGGCGAACGGCTGCTTCACGAAGGTCTCGCAGACGGGCAGCACGACCTCGCTGCCGGAACCCGACACAACCGGCTGGTCGGTCGAGATCTCCCTCGATGTGGAGATGGCGCACTCGACCTGCCCGAAGTGCAAGATCCTGCTGGTCGAGGCCAAGACCCCGAGCTTCAAGAACCTCGCGACGGCGGTCGACGAGGCGGCCGCGATGAAAGCGACCGAGATCTCCAACTCCTACGGCGGCCCCGAGGGAGAACTCGGGACGACCGAAATGGCCGCGTACAACCATCCAGGCGTTGTCATCAGCGCGGCGACCGGCGATCAGGGCTATTACGACTGGACCGTGCTGAACGAAAAAGAAGGAATACCCGGCGGCCTTCCGAACATGCCCGCCTCACTTCCATCGGTGGTTGCCGTCGGCGGCACCACGCTCGAGCTGGACGAAGAAGGCAGGCGGGAAAGCGAGACGGTGTGGAACGGCAACGGGGAATTTGACCAAAGCGAGTTCGCCGAAGGCGCGACGGGCGGCGGCTGTAGCACGCTGTTCAGCGCGCAGCTTTGGCAACTCGACACCCCGGGCTTCGCGGCAACGGGCTGCGGGAGCAAACGTCTCGCCGCTGACGTCTCGGCCGTCGCCGACCCCAATACGGGCTTCGACATCTACGACAGCTACAACTGCGGCCCGAAATGCGAAGAATTCAAACGCGGCGCGGACTGGCTGACGATCGGCGGTACGTCGCTGTCTACGCCGCTCATCAGTGCGCTCTATGCCCTCGCCGGCGGCAGCAACGGCGTCAGCTACCCGGCGCTGACGCTCTACGGACATCTCGGCGATTCGTCGTCCCTCTTTGACGTGACCGAAGGCGGCAACGGGTTTTGCGACGACGAAGGCTTGGCGTGCGACGCAAACGAATTCGTCGGAGTGGACATCGACTGCGAAGGCACCACGGCGTGTAACGCGGCGCGCGGATTCGATGGGCCCTCGGGTGTAGGCACGCCCAATTCACTCAGCCTGTTCAAGCCGTTGCTGCCGATCGCGGTGATCACGCCACCGAGCTCGCCAAGGACCGGTCTGGCCTTGAGCTTCACCGGCGCAGCGTCCAGCGACCCGTATCCCGGTGGATCGATCGCGAGTTACGCCTGGAGTTGGGGCGATGGCACGCCCGCCGGCAGCGGCGTCACACCGACGCACACCTACACAGTGCCGGGCGGATACACCGTAACGCTCACCGTCACCGACAACTACGCCCTGACAAGTGTCCCCGTCGCGCAGAAGATCGACGTCGTCGAGCGAACCCAAAGAGAAGAAGAAGAAGCGACTGCGAAGAAGAAAGCGGAAGAAGAAGCGACCGCGAAGAAGGCGGAAGAAGAAGCGATCGCCAAGAAGAAGGCCGAAGAAGAAGTCACCGGGAAGCACGAAGCCGAAGTCAAACAGCACGAAGCCGAAGCCAAACAGCAGGAAGCGGAACTCAAACAGCAGGAAGCGGAACTCAAACAGCAGGAGGCGGAAGCCAAGCAGCGCGAAGCGGAAGCGAAACAGCGCGAAACGGAAGCCGCCGCGAACAAAAAGCGCGAAGAAGAAGCCGCCGCCAAAGCCGCCGCTACTCTCGGTGGCCAGGGAGTGAACGGCTTCAAACTGGGCCTCGCCCCGCCGGTTCCAGACGCCCAGCTGGCGAGCACCTCGTTGCAGGTCAGCGCCTCGGGTGCTGTGACGCTGAGGATCAGCTGCCCCGCCGGTGAGAGCAGTTGCGCCGGCAGTGTGACCCTGCGCACACTCAGCGCGGTGATTGCCGCGAGCGGGCACCTCGCGAAGGGCAAGCCGGCAGTCCTGACCCTCGCCACGGGATCGTTCACGGTGCCGGGCGGCGCGGTGCGCGCGATCACGCTGCACCTGTCGGCCAAGGCGCGGGCGCTGCTCGCGCGATCACACACGCTGCGAGCCCGCGTGACGCTGCTCGCCCACGATCTCAGCGACGCGAGCCACACGACACAGACGATCGTGACGCTGCGCGCGCCCAAGCCGCGGCCTCGCAACGGCTGAGCGCCGGCGCGAGGGATCGGTCCGGAGGCGCCGCGCGGTCGCGGCGACACTCGATCCGCGCGCGGCGGCCCGCTGCTCATAAACTCAGGCGGACGATGGACGACGACGACCGCACAGCCGCACACGACACCTCGATCGAGCTGCCGACGCCGAGCTCCGAGGAGGCCGACGTCGAGGTCGAGCGCGAGGAGGACGCGCCCGAGCCCGCAGAGCTCGATGCCGAGACGCGCGCCCGCCGCGACGCGGCGTTGCGTCACGTGCGCAAGTTCGGCGATCCAGTGCTGCGCGCAACGGCGCTGCCGGTGGAGCGCTTCGACGAGGACCTGAGGCATGAGGTCGTGCGCATGGGCGAGCTGATGCACGACGCGCTGGGCGTCGGGCTGGCCGCCACCCAGCTCGGCGTGCTGCATCGCGTGCTCGTCTACAAGGCCTACGTCGACGACCCGGTGACGGCGCTCGTCAACCCGGTGTTCGAGTGGCTGAGCGACGAGCTCGAGACCGCCGAGGAGGGGTGTCTGAGCCTGCCCGGGGTGCACGTCGAGGTGGAGCGCCATGCGCGCGTGCGCGTGCGCGGACAGGATGAGACCGGCAGGCCGCTCGAGATCGAGGCGGAGGGCCTGGAGGCACGAGTGATCCAGCACGAGGTCGACCACCTCAACGGCGTGCTCGTGCTCGATCGCATCTCGCGCGAGGCGCGCAAGGATGCGATGCGCGCGATGCGCGAGGCGCAGGAGCCTGCCGAGCATCGCCCGGCGGACGCCGCCTAGCGCGGGCGGCAGGGCCCAGCGCGTTGAGCACCGTCTTCATCGGCACCTCCGAGTTCGCCGCCGCGGTGCTCGCGCGGCTCGCGCGCAGCGACGCTCACCGCCCGGCGCTCGTGATCACGCGACCGGACCGACCGAGCGGTCGCGGCAGGCGCCTCGGCGCGCCGCCGGTCGCGATGAGCGCTCGCTCGCTCGGGATCCCGCTGGAGCAGCCTGCGAACGTCAACGACCCGCAGGTCAGCGCGCTGATCTCAGCGGCACTCGAGGCGGGCGCTGCCGGTGATCCGGACGACCGCGGCGCGGCCGGCGGAGCCTCCGGCACGGTCGTCGTGTGCGCGTTCGGCGCGCTGATCAAGGAGCCGCTGCTATCCGAGCACGAGCTGCTCAACGTGCACCCGTCGCTGCTGCCGCGCTGGCGCGGAGCCGCGCCGGTCGAGCGCGCGATCATGGCCGGCGACGCGCGCACCGGCGTCTCGATCATGCGCCTGACCGCCGGTCTCGACAGTGGCCCCGTGTGTCTCGCCGGGGCCGAGCCGATCCACCCTGACGACAGCTACGGCTCACTGTCGGCACGCCTGCAGGAGCTCGGCGGCGAGCTGCTCGTGCGCGCCCTGGACGAGGCGCCGCCATTCGTGGAGCAGCCGCAGGAGGGCGTCACCTACGCCGAGAAGCTCGGTCCCGCCGACCGCCTGCTCGACCCCGCACGGCCTGCCGTCGAGCTCGAGCGCGTCGTGCGCGCGCTGCACCCGCACATCGGCGCACGCGTGGCGCTGGCCGACGGGACGCTGCTCGGCGTGCACCGCGCGGCGCTGCTCGAGGAGGACGCGCCTGGCGCCCCGGTGAGCGGCCAAGACTCAGAGGCGCAAGCCGAGCCGGGCGCGACCGTGCGCGACGGCCGCCTGCTGCTCGACTGCACCCCCGGCGTGCTCGAGCTCCTGGTCGTGCAGCCGCCCGGCGGCCGCGCGATGGACGCCTCGGCCTATCTGCGTGGCCGCGGATTGCCGGGGAGCCGCTAGACGCTCATAGGGCAGCCTCTGCCCGCTCACGGAGCGTCCGGGCGCCGGTAGCCGGTCACATACGGCGGGGGCGCGATGCCCGCCCGCAGACGCGTGTCGGGTTCAGGCGCGCGCGCCTGGCTTGCCAGCGGGATCACACCAGCCCACGCCGGCAGCGCGTAGTCCTCCTCGTCGTCCAGCGGCCCGCCGCTGCGAACCTTCGCCGAGGCCTCGTCGATCGCGAGCGCCAGCACCGACGTCGCCGCCAGCTCGTTCTCGGTCGGCGCGCGCACGTCGGCCCAGCGGCCCGGCACGATGTGTTCGACGACCGCCCGCAGCGCCGCGCGCTTCTCGTCCGGGTCCTCGACGATCGCGGCCTGCCCGATCAGCATCGCCGAGCGGTAGTTGGCCGAGTGGTGCATCGCCGAGCGGGCGAGCACCAGCCCGTCGATCAGCGACACCGTCAGGCACGTGGGCGCGCCCGCGGCGAGCGCCCGCAGCGTGCGGCTGGCGGTCGAGCCGTGGCAGTACACGACGTCGCCGCTGCGCGCGTGCAGGGTTGGGATCACGAACGGCTGGCCGTGCTCGTCGACGATCCCGAGGTGGGCGATCAGCGCCTCGTCGAGGATCGCGTCGATCACGCCGCGGTCGTAGCTGCCGCGTTCGCGCTTGCGACGCAGCCGTACGCGCTCGGACGGGGGCGGGGCGGAGCTTGCCTGGGCCGACGGCTGGGCGGACACGTCGTCCTCCTCTCTAGATCCGAGTCTGTAATAGTACAGTTTTGTGACTGACTTGAAACAGTATCGAATCAAGGCGGCCAGCGCGGCCGAGCTCGTCCACGGCATCGAGGCGGGCGTCGCCAGCGGCGCGCTCGTCCCCGGACAGCGCCTGCCGTCCGTGCGGCGCCTGGCAGCGGACGTCGGCCTCAGCCCGGTGACCGTCGCCGCCGGCCTCGCCGAGCTGCGCCGGCGCGGCGTCGTGGTGAGCGAGCCGCGCCGCGGCACGCGCATCGGCCAGGGCCCGCCGATCGGATCTCCGCGCACGCCACTGCCGGTGCCGGCAGGCGCACGCGACCTCTCGCGCGGGAACCCAGATCCCGCGCTGCTGCCCGACCTCGCCGACGCGCTCGGTCGTTGCCAGCTGCCCGCGCGCCTGTACGGCGAGCCGCAGGCGCTGCCCGAGCTGCTGGAGCTCGCGCGCGAGCAGCTGCACGCAGACGGGGTCCCGGGCGAGCATCTGTGCGTCGTCAGCGGCGCCATGGACGCGATCGAGCGGGTGCTCGAGGCACACCTGCGCCCGGGGGACCGCGTCGCCGTCGAGAACCCCGGCTACGCGGCGCTGTATGACCTGCTGCGAGCCCAGGGCCTCGTGCTCGAGCCGGTCGCGCTCGACGATCGCGGGATGCTCGCCGCCGAGCTGCACGCCGCCCTGCGCCGCGGCGCCGTCGCCGCCGTGATCACGCCGCGCGGTCAGAACCCCACGGGCGCGGCGCTCGACGCCAGCCGTGCCTCGGAGCTCGGCGCCGTGCTCGCTGAGTTCCCGCGCACGCTGCTGATCGAGGACGACCACCTCGGAGCGGTCGCCGGCCGCTCGCTGCACACCGTTCTAGCTTGCGGGCGCCCCGAACGTTGGGCGGCCACCCGCTCGGTCGCCAAGGCGCTTGGCCCCGACCTGCGTCTTGCCGTGCTCGCAGGCGACGCCCACACGATCGCTCGCGTGCAGGGACGCCAGCAGTGCGGGCCCGGGTGGGTCAGTCACATCCTGCAGACGCTCGTGCTCGAGCTGTGGCGCGATCCGGCCGTGCAGACGCTCGTGGCGCGGGCGAGCACGACCTACGCGCGGCGACGCGAGCACTTGCTGGCGTGCCTCGCGCGCGAAGGCGTGCGCGCGCACGGCGCCTCCGGCTTGAACGTGTGGATTCCGGTGCACGAGGAAGCCGCCACCGTCGGAGCGCTGATGCAGCGCGGCTGGGTGCTCGCACCGGGAGCGCCCTACCGCCTGCCCGCCAGCCAGCCGGGCGTGCGCGTCACGACGGCGACGCTCACCGCCGAGGAGGCCGCGCGGCTGGCCTTCGATCTGGCCGAGATCCTCACCCCGAGCGTCTACAGCCGCAGCGGATAGCCGATCATGCCTGACGTGTCCAGCCCACCCACCGCGACGGTCGCGCCCGCGCGCCGCTGCGCGTACGCCGTCCTGCGCCGGGTGTTCGAGCACGGCGCCTATGCCGATCGCGCCCTCACCGCCGAGGCAGCACAGCTCGATCCGCGCGACCGGGCGCTTGCGATGCGCCTGGCCTATGGCGCCGTGCAGCGCCGAGGCACGCTCGACCACCTGATCGCGCAGCTCGCCGAGCGCCCGGCCGCAGAGCTCGACCCGCCGCTGCTGGCGGCGTTGCGAGTCGGGCTGTATGAGCTGCTCTACCTGCGCGGCGCTCCCGACTACGCCGTCGTCGCCGACGCGGTCGAGCTCGCCAAGGCGCACGCGCGCGCCGGCCACGGCCTCGTCAACGCCGTGCTGCGCCGCGCCGCGCGCGAGGGGCCCGACGCGCTGCTCGCGGCGCTCATCGACGACACCCCGCAGCACGCCGCCGTCAAGCACTCCCATCCCGAGTGGATCGCCCGCCTGTGGTGGGAGTCGCTCGGCGCCGAGCAGGCACGCGCGCTGATGGCCGCCGACAACGAGCCCCTGGAGGTGGCGCTGCGGGCGAACACGCTCGTCACCGACGCAGCCACGCTCGCCCGCGAGCTGCCCGTGCGCACGCACTTCGACCCCGCCATCCCGGAGGCGCTCGTGCTCGACGAGCCCTTCGACGTGCACGGCTCGCCGCTGTGGCGGGCCGGCGCGTTCCACGCGCAGTCACGCGCGGCGATGCGCGTCGCCCGTGCGCTCGATCCGGCCCCCGGCGAGCGCGTGCTCGACCTGTGCGCAGCTCCCGGCGGCAAGAGCACCCATCTTGCGGCGCTCATGCACGGCCGCGGCGTCGTGCTCGCGGTCGAGCGCAACCGGCGTCGCGCCGGCAGCCTCGCGCGTACCGCGCAGCGGCTGCATGCGGGCAACGTCACCGTCGAGGTCGCCGACGCCGAGCTGGAGCGCCCCGAGGGACCCGCGTTCGACCGCGTGCTCGTCGATCCGCCGTGCTCGGGGCTCGGCACGCTGCAGGCTCGTGCCGACTTGCGCTGGCGCGTGACGCCCGCGGCGATCGCCGAGATGGTGCCGGTGCAGAGCATGATCCTCGCCGCCGGAGCCGCAGCCCTCCGTCCGGGTGGCGTGCTTGTCTACTCTACCTGCACCATCTCTTCGAATGAGAACGAGCGCTTGATCGCCGCCTTCCTGGATTCCCACGCTGAATTCACCTTCGACGACGTCGTGGTGACGCTCCCCCACCGCGACCACACGGCCGGCTTCTACATCGCCCGCCTGCGGAAGCGCTGAGCGATGGCCGAGGAGCCGCAGACGCCGGCGAAGGCCGCGATCGATCTCGGGCCGCAGTGCCCGAACTGCGGTGAGCCGTGGCTGCGCCCCACGAACCTCCCCGGACGCTATCGCTGCGTCTACTGCCTGCACCGCTTCGAGTTGACCTCCGTGTGCCCGAACTGCGGCGAGCACTCCACGATCGTGCGCATGTCCTCGACGGCGATCCTCAAGTGCAACAACTGCGGCGACTCGATGCTGCAGGCCGTATGAGCGACGCGGCGCGCGAGCTGCTGCGAGACGTGCAGGTCGCGCCGTCGATCCTCTCGGCGGACTTCGGGCGGCTGCGCGAGCAGGTCGCGGAGGTGCTCGCGGCGGGCGCGCGGGTGATCCACGTCGACGTGATGGACGGGCACTTCGTGCCGCCGATCACGCTCGGCCCGCTGATCGTCGCGGCGCTCGCCGACGACGTGCACGAGGTGGGCGGCATGCTCGACCTGCATCTGATGATCGAGCGGCCCGAGCGGCAGGTGAGCGAGTTCGTCAAGGCGGGCGCCGACTCGATCACGTTTCACGCGGAGGCGACCCCGCACGTCGCCTACGCCGCGCACCTGATTCGCGAGTCGGACGTGTGCGTGGGCCTCGCGATCAACCCCGGGACCCCCGTCGGCGCGCTCGCGGAGGTCACCGACGCGATCGACATGGCGCTGTGCATGACGGTCAACCCCGGCTGGGGCGGGCAGCCGTTCATCGCGCATTCGCTGCACAAGCTGCCGCGCGTGCGCGCGCTCGTCGGCGCCGAGGTGGCGGTCGAGGTCGACGGCGGCATCGAGCCGCACACCGCGCCGGCGTGCCTGGAGGCCGGCGCCAACGTGTTCGTCGCCGGCTCGGCGATCTTCACCGAGGCGGACCCCGGCGAGGCCTACCGCGCAATCGCCGCGTCCGTCGACGCCGCGGACCCGCTCACGGACTGAGTCGAGTCCCTGCCGCTCGCGCCCGAGCCGCGGCGGTAGAGAGCGGCAAGCAGCAGCGCGAGCAGCGCGGTCGCGCCCGCGTAGCCGATCTCCGCTCGCAGCAGCTGTTCGCTGACCGGTGAGAGCAGCATCCAAGCAAGGAACACGGCTGCTGCGCACACCCAGCAGCCGGCCGCCGCGCGAGCGCGGTCGCGCGCGAGCGCCGCCTGGTTGAGCGCGCCGGAGGTCAGGTGCAGGCCCATGCCGACGCCGATCAGCGCCAGGCCGAAGCGGTTGTAGGTGAACACCTGTCCGAAGAACACGTGCTCCAGCGCGAACGGGCCGATCACGAGCAGGCCGAGCGCCACCGCCGCGGCGAAGGCCGCGATCGCGAGGATCGTCACGCGGATCGCACGCGCAAACGCGTCGTGCCCCGCCGTCGCCTCCAGGCCGGTCAGATGCGGCAGCAGCGAGGTCTGGATCGCCTGGAACAGCTGCAGCGGCGCGCGCGCGATCAGCAGCACGTTGAACACGATGCCCGCCAGCGCAGTGTCGTGGGAGGTCGCATCGACGGTCAGCACCGCGGCGTTCAGCAGCGTCTGCTCGGAGAGCATGATGCTCGACACCCACACCGCGAAGCCGCCGCCGCGCCGCAGCGACAGCTCGTCACCGATCGAAGATCGGCCAGCGGCCGTCTCCTGCACGCCCTTTGACTCGATCCCACCCACCCCGGCGAGCGCCGCGTCGGCCTCGTCGATCTCATCGACGGTGATCGCAGCATCGGCCGGCCCGCCCGCGGAACCCGCCAGTGCGGCCTCCAGCGGTGCGCTCGCCGCATGCTGTCCGGGCGCTCGATCGCCCCGGCTTCGCGCGAACGCGGCGGGCACCACGACCAGCGACACGAACGGCGCCGCGGCGATGCCCAGCGCGACCGCGGTCTGGCCGCTGGCGATGCCCAGCGCCACCGCGATCGCGAAGCTGATGCGCGAGATCGACTCCATCAACACCAGCCCGCCGAACAGCCCGAAGCGCTGATGTCCAGCCAGCCAGCCGCGCGCGAAGTAGCTGGCCGCATACGCCAGCGTGCCGACGACCAGCACGTCATACAGCGCCTGCTGGTGTTCGAACACGTGATCGACCAGCTCGCCGTGCAGCGCCAGTGCCACCACCAGGAAGATCAGCGCGAAGCTCGCCTGGATCAGCATCGGCACGCGCAGCGTGTGCGCGGCGCTGCCGCGGGCGCGGCGTTCGGCGATCGTGCGCGAGAGCAGCTGTTCGATCGGCCGGTAGATCACCGAGATGATCACGAACATCACCGACCACAGGACGTCCAGCAGCTTCGCCGAGCCTTCGCCCAGCACGTGGCTTGCGATCGAGAAGTACGCGAACGTCAGCAGCCCCGTCGAGGCGATACCGATGGAGAGGATCCGCGCGCCCGAGCCATACGAGCGCGCCCCCGCGCCGGCGCGAGTGGGGGTGCCGCGGCGCGCGCTCGCGCCGTCCGCGCCGGCCTGACCGCTGCTAGAGGCGGACAAGCAACATCGTCCAGGGGAACGGCGAGCGGACCTCGACGACCTCGCCGTGACGCGCGAGCAGCCTCGTGAACGACCGCCTGGACCAGTGGTTCACGTGGCCCGGCGTGTTGCCCAGCGCCGACCAGTAGGCCCCGCGCGCCATGTTCAACATCCGCCACAGGGGCTCATGCGGGACCGACACGAGCAGGTGGCGCTCGGCACAGCGGGCCATTTCGGCAACCGTGTGCTCTGGGTCGGGAACGTGCTCGAGCACCTCGATCGCGCTCGCGAGGTCGAACTCGTTGGCGGCGAACGGCAGGTTGGCAGCCTCCATCACGCGATACTCCAAGTTAGGCGCCTGGCGCTCGGCCCAGCCCGCCTGGATCGACTCCTCCTCGAGGTCGATCCCCACCACGCGGCGCTCGCCGAGGCGCTGTGCCCAGCGGTGCACCAGCACCCCCTCGCCGCAGCCGACGTCCAGCACCGAGGTCGGCGCCGCCAGCTCGAACAGCTCGTCCAGGTCGCGCTCGAAGCGCGCCATCAGACGGCGCACGACCGGGTTGCTCGAGCCGTACTTGTCGTAGGTGTTGCCGGTGACGACGCCGTCCTCGGAGACCGTCACGCCGCTCACAGGCGCACCGCCTCGCCGCTGCGCTCCTGCTCGGAGGCCTCCGCCGTCAGGATCCGCGGGCCCGTGCTCGGCACGCCCGCCGGCTGCCCGCCGGGCTCGTAGTGCGACGGCGCCACGCCGAGCTGCAGCTCGATCCGTCGCACGCGCTCGAACGTGCGCTGCGTCATCACCCGCTGCGCGGCCAGCAGATCGCCGATCACGCCGAGCGCCCACAGCACGACCGCCGCGATGAACAGCACCGCGCCCAGGATCAGCGACTGCACATGCCCCTTGCCGTTGCCTTCCGCGTAGGCGACGACGAAGCGGATCCACACGCCGATCGCGACCAGGCCCATCAACAGCGACAGGCTCCAGAACACGCGCAGCGGCTCGTACTGCGCGTAGATGCGGAAGATCGAGACGGCGTTGCGTCGCACGTAGGCGCCCATCGACGGGAACAGGCGCGACTCGCGCGTCTTCTCGTTGGTTCGCACCGGCACGTGGTCGACCGCCACCAGCTGCTTGCCGGCCTGGATGATCGTCTCGAGCGTGTAGGTGAACTTGGAGACCACCATCATCTGGATCGCCGCCTCGCGGTTGTATGCGCGAAAGCCGGATGTCGTGTCGGGCACCGACGTGGAGGAGGCCTGGCGCACGACCCACGAGCCGAGCCGCTGGAGCGTCTTCTTCAACGGCGAGAAGTGCTCGATGCCGCTCACCTCGCGGTCGCCGACGACCATGTCGGCGTTCCCCGCGAGGATCGGGCCGACGAGCCGCAGCACGTCGGGACCGTAGTACTGGTTGTCCGCGTCGGTGTTCACGATCACGTCGGCGCCGAGCTTCAGCGCCGTGTCGATGCCAGCCTGGAAGCCCGCGGCCAGGCCCTTGTTGTTGGTCAGGCGCACCAGATGGTCGACGCCGTGGGCGCGCGCGACCTCGACCGTCGCGTCAGTCGAGCCATCGTCGATCACCAGCCACTCGACCACGTCGAAGCCCGGCACCTCGCGCGGCAGGTCGGCGAGCGTCTGCGGCAGCTGCTCGGCCTCGTTGAAGCAGGGGATCTGGATGATGAGCTTCACGGCGATCAGGTTAGTGTCCCAAGTCGACGCCCGATGCAAAGCGCGACCCTCACCCGGCAGCCGCCGGGCATGACCCCGTTCGCGCGGCTGCGGGCAGTGCCGTCCGCGACGTGGGCGCGGATCGGCTTCGCCGCGATGTGCGCCGGCGCGCTGATCGGCTACCTCGCCTTCCCTACGTACCCCACGTACGACTCCTTCTACGCCCTGCTTTGGGGTCGCGACCTGCTGCACCTGCACCTGCCCGACTTCAGCGTGTACCGCGGACCGACCGAGCACCCGCTGGCGATCGCCTTCGGCGTGTTCTGCTCGCTCTTCGGGCAGGGCGGGGCGCGGCTGATGGTGCTCGGCTCGATCGCCTCGTTCGTGGCCGCCGTCGCGGGGATGTACCGGCTCGGGCGCCTGTGCTTCGGCCCGGTCGTCGGCCTCGTCGCCGCGCTGCTGCTGCTGAGCCGCTTCTTCATCGAGAACCTCGCCGCGCAGGGTTACCTCGACATCTCCTACGTGGCGCTGATCGTGTGGGCGATCGTGCTCGAGCTCGAACGCCCGCGGCGGGGGGCGCCGGTCCTCCTGACGCTCGCCGCCGCCGGGCTGCTGCGCCCGGACGCGTGGGTGCTGAGCGGCGTCTACTGGCTGTGGTGCTCGTGGCCGCGCAAGCTCGAGCGCGCGTCCGCGCCGGCGCGATCGCAGGCCCTGGCCAGAAGCCTCAGGTACCTGGCGCTGGCGGCGATCGCACCCGTCGTGTGGGCGGTGCTGGACGCGATCGTGACGGGCAATCCGCTGTACTCGCTGAGCGCGACCGCGGGGCTTGCGGCTGAACTCGAACGCACGCAGGGGTTCCTGAGCGTGGTCGTGTCGCTGTGGACCTACGGCGTGCGCATCGACAAGCTGCCGGTGCTTGTGGGCGGGCTGCTCGGCGTGCCGCTGGCGGTGTGGATGGCGCCGCGCCGCGCGCTCGTGCCGCTGGCGACGCTGATCGTGCTGGTCGGCGTGTATGTCGCCGAGGGCGCCGTCGGCGCCTCGGTCGTCGATCGCTATCTGATCGGCGCCGCCACCGTGCTGCTGCCGTTCTGCGCGCTGACCGTCGGTGGCTGGGCGATGCTCGAGCCCGGCTCGTGGCTGCGCCGCGCGTGGATCCTCGGCGCCGCCGTGCTCGTCCTCTACGGCGGCGTCTCGGCGGCGGGGACGCTGAGCCTGTCGAGCCTGCGCCTGACGCTCGCCGAGCACGAGGACTTCCACGAGGGCCTGGCGGCCGCGCTGCAGAGCCCCGCCGTCAAAGCCGAGCTGCGGCGCTGCCCGCTGCTGTCGCTGCCCGACAACAAGCTGATCCCCGATGCCCGCTGGATTCTCGACACCGTCGGCCAGCAGGACATCGTCGCCCGCAGCCAGGCGCGCGCCGACGTCGACCACGGCGACCACACGCTCGAGCACCGGATCAAGGCGGGCAGCGTCGCGGTGTATCCGCTCGGCGACGCGGTGTTCGTCGACGCGATCGTCGACGTCGGCGACGACCCCCAGGATCAGGTTCCCCTGCAGGGCTTCCGGCGCATCTACACGAGCCCCCTCTACGCGGTGTATGGCAACTGCTGAGCCGCCGCGCGCGCCGCCTGCGCCGCCCGCGCCGGCGAGTCTGAGGACCCGCCCCGATCGCTCCCGGCGCTGGGCCTGGACGGGGCTCGCGGTCGTGCTGAGCGGCGGCCTGTGGCTGCGGCTGTGGGGGGTGCGTCAGGGGCTGCCGTACGTCTACAACGTCGACGAGTACGAGCACTTCGTACCGATCGCGGTCGAAATGTTCGCCCACGGGACGCTCAACCCGCACTACTTCGCCAACCCGCCCGCGCTCACGTACCTGCTGCACTTCCTGTTCGACCTCGCCTACAGCGGCCCGCATGGCGTCGTGCGGGCATTTGCGCTGCACCCGGGCGAGGTGTTCACGCTCGCCCGCGTGTCCGTCGCGGTGCTGGGCACTGTGGCGCTGTGGCTGCTGTACCTGACCGGCGCCCGTCTGTTCAGCCGGGCGGTCGGCCTGCTCGCGGCGGCGGTCGAGGCCGTGGCCTTCCTGCCGGTCTTCTACGGCCATCTCGCGCTCAACGACGTGCCGACGCTGGCGCCCACGACGCTGTCGCTGCTAGGGACCGCAGGGGTACTGCGCAAAGGTCGCATCCGCGACTACGTGCTCGCCGGCGTGGGGCTGGGGCTGGCGTGCGCCACCAAGTACACCGCCGGCATCGTGATCGTGCCGCTGCTGGTCGCCGTGCTCGCGCGCATGCTCGACGGCGCCGGCGAGCAGCGGGTGAACGCAGCCCGTCGTGCGCTCGTCGGGATCGTGCTCGCCGGCGCGGCGGCGCTCGCGGCGTTCGCGATCGCCAACCCGTACGCGCTGCTCGACTACCACAGCTTTCACGCCGAACTGGTGCACCAGTCGACGCTGTCGGCCGAATCGCAGGGCAAGCTGGGCGCGCCCAAGGAAGGCGGGCTGATCTACTATCTGTGGTCGTTCACGTGGGGGCTCGGCTGGGCGCCCACGCTCGCCGCGCTCGGCGGCGCGCTCACGGTCTGGCGTCGCGAGCGACGCCTCGGCTGGCTGCTCGTGCCCGCCGCGCTGCTGTTCGTCGCGTTCATGGGGTTGCAGGGCCGCTACTTCGGGCGCTGGCTGCTGCCGATCTTCCCGATCGCTTGCCTGCTGGCGGCGCTGTTCGTCGTGCAGATCGTCGAATGGGCCGGGCGCGAGCGTCCCGAGCCGCCGTTGCGGATCGCACTCGCGGTGCTGCTGGTGGGCGCGCTGCTGATTCAAGGGTTCGTTTACAGCATCCACGCGGGAATCGTGCTCTCGCGCGCGGACACCCGCAACCTGACTCGCGACTGGATGCTCGCGCACATCCCCGCGGGCGCGAAGATCGTCGCCGAGCCCGTCGAGCTGGAGGAATGGGCGCGCGAAGTGGAGCCCGGGACCGCGACCGCGACCAACCCCTACCGCTGGCGGCTGTATCCGGCTCTGTATCCGCGGATCACCGCCAGCGGCTCGATCGCGCCGGCCTACGGAGCAAAAGTCGGCCTGGAGAACTACGAGACGACGCTGCACCCGGCGCTGATCGACTTCTACGAGCGCGAAGGCTTCTGCTGGGTGATCACGGGTTCGACGGAGTCCGGGCGCGCGTTCGCCGATCCGCAGGCCGTGCCCGGGGCGATCGCCTACTACCGCAAGCTCGCCCGCGACGGCGAGGTCGTCTACAGCGCCTCGCCGTACGCGCGCGGAAAGGGGCCGGTCGCGTTCAACTTCGACTGGAGCTTCGACTACTACCCGCTCGCCTACGAGCGGCCCGGGCCGCAGATGACGATCTACCGGCTGCATGGAGGGCGCTGCCGCGCCGCATAGGGCTTGCGAGCCTGCGGGGTTATCCTGGGTTGCGATGCCCAGCTGCACCGACACCGACAAGCTGCACGTCGCGCGTGCGATCGAGCTCGCGCGCAACGGCAGCGGCGCGGTCAAGCCCAACCCGGTCGTGGGCGCGGTCGTCGCGCGCGACGGCGAGATCCTGGGGGAGGGCTGGCATCAGGAATACGGCGCAGCGCACGCGGAGGTCAACGCGATCGAGGCGTGCGGCCTGGCCGACCTCAGCGGGGCGACGCTGTACGTGTCGCTCGAGCCGTGCTGCCACGAGGGCAAGACGCCGCCGTGCACCGAGGCGATCCTGCAGGCGGGCATCCGGCGCGTGGTGGTCGCCTCTGACGATCCGACCGAGAAGGCCTCGGGGCGCGGGCTGGGGATCCTGCGCGACGAGGGCGTCGAGGTGGTGCTCGCCGACGGCGAGCTCGCCGCCAGCGCGCGGCTGCTGAACCAGGCGTTCCGCAAGCATGCGCGCGTGGGACGCCCGTGGGTGCTGTTCAAGTCGGCGATGACGCTCGACGGCAAGGTCGCCACCCGCACCGGCGACTCGCAGTGGATCAGCGGCGAGGACAGCCGTCAGCTGGCCCACCATTGGCGGGCGGCGGTCGACGCCGTGGTCGTCGGCATCGGCACCGCGCTCGCAGACGACCCGCAGCTGACGGCCAGGCCCGACGGGCTGCCGGCCGAGCCGGGCGCACAGCCCCGGCGCGTGGTGTTCGACTCGCTGGCGCGCCTGCCGCCGAGCTCGCAGCTCGTGGCCGCCGCCGCCGAGATCCCGCTCACGGTCATAGCCTCGCGCGCTGCAGCGCGCGCCGACACCGACGCGCTCGAAGCCGCCGGCGTGCAGGTGCTCGTCGCCACCGGCGAAAACGAGCCCGCGCGCGTGCGCTCGGCGCTCGATCAGCTGGGCGCGCTCGGCGTCGCCTCGGTGCTGCTCGAGGGCGGCCCGCATCTCGCGGGCGCGTTCCTCGACGCCGGCGAGATCGACGAACTGCGCCTGTTCCTCGCGCCGCTGCTGCTCGGCGGCAGCGCCGCGCGCGATCCGCTCGAGGGCGAAGGCGTCGAGCGCATCTCCGAGGCGCTGCACGCGCTCAGCTTCGACTGCGAGCCCGTCGGCGGCGATCTGCTGATCTCGGCAAGGCTGCGCGAGTGGTGACCGGCGGGACTCGAGAGGACGAGGTGAGGTCGTGTTCACGGGGCTGATCGGCGATCTCGGCAGCGTCGCGGCGCTCGAGCAGGACGGCGAGGGCGCGCGGATCGAGATCCGCAGCGGCCTCGCGGCGGCGCTCCACGAGGGCGACTCGGTCGCCGTCAACGGCGTCTGCCTGACCGCGACCAACGTCAGTGACGAGGGCTTTCGGGCGCAGGCGATGATCGAGACGCTGGAGCGCTCCTCGCTGGGCCGGCTGCGGGCGGGCTCGCCCGTCAACCTCGAGCTCGCGCTGCGCGCCGCGGACCGTCTCGGCGGGCACGTCGTGCAGGGCCACGTCGACGGCACCGGCACGGTCCGCGACGTGCGCGAGCAGGGCTTCTCGCGGGTGCTCGAGATCGACATCGAGCCGTCGCTTGCGCGCTACCTCGTCGAGAAGGGCTCGGTCGCCGTCGACGGCGTGAGCCTGACCGTGAGCGCGCTCGACGAGCGCGGGTTCTCGGTCTCGCTGATCCCCGAGACGCTGCAGCGGACGACCCTCGGCGTGCTCCGCGAGGGCGCGCTCGTCAACATCGAGGTGGACATCCTCGCCAAGCACGTCGAGCGACTGCTCGAGCACTACCAGGAGGCACGCGTATGAACGGTCCCCAGACAACCACGCCGTTCGCGACGATCGAGCAGGCGATCGAGGACATTCGCGAGGGCAAGATGGTGGTGGTGTGCGACGACGAGGACCGCGAGAACGAGGGCGATCTGACGATGGCCGCCCAGTTCGCGACGCCCGAGGCGATCAACTTCATGGCCAAGGAGGGACGCGGCCTGATCTGCCTGTCGCTGACCGCCGAGCGCTGCGACGAGCTCGGGCTCGATCTGATGGCCGCCAAGAACGAGTCCGCGTTCGAAACCCCGTTCACGGTCTCGGTCGAGGCGCGCGAGGGCGTCACCACCGGCATCTCCGCGCACGACCGCGCGCATACGATCCAGGTGGCGATCGACCCGGAGAGCCGGCCGCGCGATCTCGTGCAGCCGGGCCATGTGTTCCCGCTCAAGAGCCGCGCCGGCGGCGTGCTCGAGCGCGCCGGGCAGACCGAGGCGGCGGTCGACCTCGCGCGACTGGCCGGGCTGAACCCCGCGGGCGTGATCTGCGAGGTGATGAACGACGACGGCACGATGGCGCGCGTGCCCGAACTCGTCGACTACTGCGCGCGCCACGGGCTCAGCATGATCACCGTCGCCGACCTGATCGCCTACCGGCGCCGCCACGACATGCTCGTCGAACGGGTCGTCTCGACGCGGCTGCCGACCACGTTCGGCGACTTCGAGGCGGTCGGATACCGCTCGCTGGTCGACAGTAAGCACCACGTGGCGCTGGTCAAGGGCGACGTCGGCGGGCAGCCGGACGTGCTCGTGCGCGTGCACTCGGAGTGCCTCACCGGCGACGTGTTCCACTCGCTGCGCTGCGACTGCGGCGAGCAGCTGGAATCGGCGCTGTCGATGATCGAGCGCGAGGGTCAGGGCGTGCTGCTGTACCTGTCCCAGGAGGGCCGCGGGATCGGCCTCTTGAACAAGCTGCGCGCCTACCGGCTGCAGGAGGACGGCCTCGACACGGTCGAAGCCAACGAGCGCCTCGGCCTGCCGGCGGACCTGCGCGACTACGGCATCGGCGCCCAGATCCTGGTCGACCTCGGGCTCAGCTCGATCCGGATCCTGACGAACAACCCCAAGAAGATCCGCGGCCTGGAGGGCTACGGGCTGTCGGTCAGCGCGCAGATCCCGATCGAGCACGCTCCCAACGAGCACAACGAGGCGTACCTGCGCACCAAGGCCGAGCGCATGGGGCACACGCTGCACCACCAGGGCCTGAACCTCGACGAGGAGCTGCTGCGCTCAGAGCGCGACCGGGGCGAGCAGTGAGCGAGCGCTACGCGATCGCGGTGGCGCGGTTCTACGAGGACCTGGCCGAGCGGCTGCTGCTCGGCGCTCGCACGGCATTCGTTCACGCGGGCGACCCCGAGGTGGAGGTGTTCGACGTCCCCGGCGCGTTCGAGCTGCCGCTCGCCGCCAGCTACGCCGCGGCGAGCGGTCGCTTCGCCGGCGTCGCGTGCCTCGGCGCGGTCATCCGCGGCGAGACCGACCACTACGACTTCGTCTGCGCCGAGGCGGCTCGCGGCGTGATGCGCGTGCAGCTCGACACGGGCGTGCCGTGCGCCTTCGGCGTGCTCACGTGCGCGACGATGGAGCAGGCGCTCGCGCGGGCCGGCGGCGAGGAGCGCGACCAGGGCCGCCACGCCGCCGAGGCCGTGCTCAGGATGGCGGCGCTGCGGAGCGCGCTTGCGAGCGGCTAGACTGCTGCGGATGGCAAAGGTGTGTCACAGCTGCGGGAAGGGCCCGGCGTTCGGCCAGAGCCGCAGCCACTCGATGGTCGCCACCAAGCGGCGCTTCGACCCGAACCTGCAGAAGGTGCGGATTCTCGTCGGCAAGGCGCCGAAGCGCGTCTACGTATGCACTCGTTGTCTAAAAGCGGGCAAGGTAACGAAGGCGCTCTGAACGTAAGCTCGCCGTCCCGGCCCGGCGCGCAGCCGGGCGAAGCTGATAGACCTGTCGCCGTGACCGATACGAATCTGGTCCGCTTTCGCGTTGCCGTGGCGGGTGCGCTCGCGCATCTGGAATCGCGCCGCCAGGAGGTCAACGACCTCAACGTGTTCCCCGTCGCCGACGGCGACACGGGCGACAACATGGCGCTGACGCTGCGCGCGGTGCTGGCCGAGCTCGATCGCCTGCAGGGCAGCGACGAGAACCGCACGATCGACGAGATCGGGCGCGAGGAGATCGTGCAGTCGGTCGCGCGCGCGGCGCTGCTGGGCGCGCGCGGCAACTCCGGCGTGATCCTCTCGCAGCTGATCCGCGGCGCCGCGGAGGAGCTCGTCTCCCGGCCCGGGCAGCTGATCGACGCGACGCTGATCGGCGCGGCGCTGGCGAACGCCGCCGACCGCGCGTACTCCTCGGTGCGCGATCCCGCCGAGGGCACGATCCTGACGGTCGCGCGCGAGATGGCCCACCAGATCGTCGCGGACCTCGCGCACGGGCCGGAGAGCCCGCGCTTCGGGCCGGCGACCGAGCGGCGCGAGCAGGACCGGGCGATCGCGGCCGCGCTCGAGCGCGCCGTGCAAGCCGGCGAGGAGTCGGTCAAGCGCGGCCCCGAGCTGCTCGCCGCGCTGCGCGAGGCGGGCGTCGTCGACGCCGGCGGCTACGGGCTGACGATCATCTTCGCCGGCGTCGTGGCCGCCCTGCGCGGCGAAGAGGCGCCGCCGCTGGATCACTACGCGCCGGCGCGCATCACGCACCCCGAGCACAGCTCGCTCACGTACCGCTTCTGCACGAACTTCGCCGTCACCGGCAGCGATCTGCGCCCGAACAGCTTCATCCCCGCGCTCGAACAGCTGGGCGACTCGGTGCTCGTGGTCGGCGATCCGAGCACGCTGAAGGTGCACCTGCACACCGACCAGCCGGAGCTGGCCACGGCGGTCTTCGCCGACGCCGGCGAGGTCTCGCATCTGGACGTCGCCGACATGCACGCCCAGGTCGCCGAGCGCGACGGACGCCTCGGCGCGGGCGAGGCGCCCGGGGCCGACATCGCCGGCGCGATCGCGCAGGCTCACGGCGGCGTGGTGCGCTGCGCGGCCGTCGCGGTCGTCAGCGGCGAGGGGCTGCGCCAGCTGTTCGAGGGGCTCGGCGTGCACACGATCGACGGCGGCCCGACGCTCAACCCGTCGACATACGACCTGCTCGCTGGCATCCACGACGTGCCGACCGAGGAGGTCGTGCTGCTGACCAACAGCGCGAACGTGATCATGGCCGCCGAACACGCCGCTCGGCTCTCGGACAAGGATGTGCACGTCGCGCGCACCACCAGCCAGCAGGCCGGCCTCGCCGCCGCGGTCGCGCTCGCGCCGGAGCGCTCGGTCGAGGAGAACGCCCGGGCTCTGGGCGAGGCGCTCGCACGCGTGCGCACCGGCGCGGTCGCACCGGCCGCGCGCGACGACCCGCAGGGGCGCTTCAGGCGCGGTGACGCGGTCGGGTTCGTGCAGGACGAGGTGCGCGCCTGGGGCGAGCCGCGCGCGACGCTTGAGGCCATACTGCACACGCTCGCGACCGAGGGCAACGGCGAGGGCCCGCCCGAGCTGATCAGCGTGCTCGAAGGCGAGGGCGCGCCGCTCGCGCTCGGGGAGGTCGAAGGGATGGTCAACGGCGGCGTCGAGCTCGAGCTGCGGCACGGCGGCCAGCCCGCCTACTGGTGGCTGCTCGCCGCCGAGTGAGCGTTCCGCGTAGGCATCGATCTGTGCCGGCCGGCGCATGCGCCGGCCGGAGGGGCCGCACATGTGCGGCCCCCGGCAGTGCCGCATGCGGCACTGCCCATCGATGAGGTGCCTGTGGCTCGCGGCACTGCCGTCGGCGAGCCGTCTTCAACCGAGCGTATAACCATCGCTATACGGCGTTCGCGAAGTGACAGATCCTTTACGACCGCCGTCGCGATCATGATGCAGACGGAATGCCGGCGACCACGCCCAATACGCCGGAAGCCGCCGCTGCGCTGATGACGGAGCGCATCCGCCCGCACACGCACGCATTCGCATCGACGCGCAGTCTCACCCGCGACGAGCTGATCGGCGCGCCGGTGCGCTGGCCGCGGCCGTCGCGGCTACAGGAGCCGCTCGAGCTGCCCGCCAAGAAGCTGGCCGCCGGCATGCAGACGCTGGGGCTGCGCACCGTCGGCGACCTGCTCGAGCACCTGCCCAGCGACAGCCGCGAGGCGCGCACGGTGTCCGCCCTGCGGGCGGGCGAGCCAGCGACGGTGGCTGTGGAGGTGCGCGCGATCAGCGCCCGCCCGGTGCGCCGTCGGGGCATGCGTCCGCTGGTCGAGGCGAGAGTGTTCGACGCCACGGGCACGATGCGCGCGACGTTCTTCAACCAGCCATGGCTGGTCGAGCGCTATCCGCCGGGGACGCGTCTGCTGCTGCACGGCAAGGCCGACGCGCGCGGCGGCTTCAGCGTCGCCCATCACGCCCCCGGCGCGGACGTGGCCACGGGGGAGGGCGCCGGCGCCGGCGAGGGCGACGCCGTCGCGCACTACCCGGCCGCGGAGGGCGTCACCTCGACGCAGATACTCACGCTCGTGCAGGCGGCGAGGAGCCGACTGGACGACGTGATCGAGGCGCTGTCGGCGGCGACGCGCGTGAGCGAGCGGCTGCCCGATCGCGCGAGCGCGCTCGCGGCGATGCACTTCCCGCGGCTGCCCGACGACCTCGAGAATGGGCGCCAGCGCCTCGCGTTCGAGGAGCTGCTGCTGACGCAGCTGGTGTTCCTGCGCCGCCGCGCCGCACGCAGGGCGCGCACCGGCGCCGCGGTGCTCGCGGATCGCGGCGCGCTCGGCGGGCGCTGGCTGGAGCGGGGGCTGCCGTTCGCGCTGACCGGCGACCAGCAGCGCGCGATCGACGTGATCGCAGGCGACCTCGAACGCCCCGCGCCGATGCAGCGGCTGCTGATGGGCGAGGTCGGCAGCGGCAAGACGGTGGTCGCGCTGTACGCGATGCTGCAGGCGGTCGGGCATGGCTTGCAGGCGGCGCTGATGGCGCCCACGGAGACGCTCGCCGAGCAGCACTTCGCGACGATCCAGGCGCTGCTCCCCGTCCCGGGACGATGCGGCGGCGGGGTGGGTGGGGTTCTGATCAGTACGGCGCTGCTGACCGGCTCGACTCCCGCGCGCCGGCGCCGAGACATCCTCGGCAAGCTCGCAAGCGGCGAGCTGTCGCTGATCGTAGGCACGCACGCGCTGATCGAGCCCGACGTCGAGTTCCACGCGCTGGCGGTGGCGGTGATCGACGAGCAGCACCGCTTCGGCGTGCGCCAGCGCGCGGCGCTCGGCGAGCGCACGACGCCGCACACGCTGCACATGACAGCCACGCCGATCCCGCGCACGCTCGCGCTCGCGCGCTACGGCGACCTCGACACGAGCACGCTGCGCGAGCTGCCGCGCGGGCGCCAGCCGATCGAGACGCGCCTGATCACCGGCGAGCAGGAGCGCGCGCGGGCGTATGAGGAGCTGCGCGCCGAGCTCGCCGCCGGGCGGCAGGCGTATGTCGTGTGCCCGCTGATCGCATCGTCCCCGGAGGGGGACAACGCCGAGGAGGCCGGCGCGAGCGCCGCCACGCCCGGCGAGGGCGGCGCGGCGCCGGCCGAGACGGGGCTGCGAGCTGCCAGCGCCGAGCTGCTGCGGCTGCGCGACGGCGAGCTCGCCGGCTACGAGCTGCAGCTGCTGCACGGGGGCATGCGCCCGCGCGAAAAGCAGGAGGCGATGGCCGCGTTTGCATCCGGCAAGGCGGACGTGCTCGTCGCCACCACCGTGATCGAGGTCGGCATCGACGTGCCCAACGCGACCGTCATGCTGATCGAGAACGCCGAGCGCTTCGGCATCTCCCAGCTGCACCAGCTGCGCGGGCGCGTCGGGCGCGGCGAGCACCGCGCGCGCTGCCTGCTCGTCGGCCCGCCGGGCGCCGGCTCGGGCAGGCTCGCCGCGCTCGTTCGCCACGCCGACGGCTTCCGGCTCGCTGAGATCGACCTGGCGATGCGCAAGGAGGGCGAGCTCGTCGGCACGCGCCAGTCCGGGCTCGGGCAGTTTCGCGTCGCGCGCTTGCCAGAAGACGCCGAGCTGCTGGAGCTCGCGCGCGCTCGCGCGAAGGCGATCCTCGCCGGCGACCCGCAGCTGCAGGCGCCCGAGCACGCGCTGCTGGGCATCGCGCTCGAGCGCCTGGCGGGCAGCGAGGCGCTCGCGCCGATCCCGGCCTGAGGCGCTCATCGCGGCTACGGTTGGGCGATGCGCGTGATTGCGGGACGCCTCGGCGGCAGACGGCTGCAGGCGCCGGCGGGCAGGGTCACACGGCCGACCTCGGATCGTGTCAGGGAGGCGCTGTTCGCGATGCTCGGCGACGTCGAGGGCGCGCGCGTGCTCGACCTGTTCGCGGGGACCGGCGCGCTCGGCATCGAGGCGCTCTCCAGGGGCGCGCAGCGGGCGGTGTTCGTCGAGCGAGACGCGCGTGTGATGAAGGTCCTGAACGGGAATCTCGCGGCGCTCGGCATCGCTCCGGAGGTGGTCGAGCTGCGTCGCATGGACGCGCTGGAGGCGCTCCACGGCGCAAGCGCGCGCGAAGAGACATACGATCTCGTCTTCATCGACCCCCCATACGGGCGGGCGCGACCAGCACCATCGGCGTCGGTGCCCCCGATCGCCGAGCGGTGGGGTCCACAGCTGTCGGCGATCCTGCCGGCGCTGCTGAGCCCGGGCGCGCGCGTCGTCGTGGAGAGCGACCGGCGAGCGCCGATCGAGCTCGACGTCGCGCTCGAGCGGCGCAAGCGCTACGGCGACACATCAATCACAATCCACCGCCAACAATGACCACACCACGCAACAGAATCGCTGTATGCCCGGGCTCGTACGACCCGATCACCAACGGCCATCTCGACGTGATCCGCCGTACTGCGGCGCTATATGATGAAGTGGTCGTGGCGGTCGTCAACCGCTCGGTGCGCAAGAGTGGCGCGCTGTTCGGCATCGAGGAGCGCGTGGGGTTCATCGAGCGCGCGCTCGACGGTCTCGAGGGGGTGCGCGTGGAGCCGTTCTCGACGCTCGTCGTCGACTTCGCCCGCAGTATCGGCGCGAAGACGATCGTCAAGGGGCTGCGCGCGATCTCGGACTTCGAGTACGAGCTGGAGATGAACCAGCTCAACCGCCGCCAGGATCCGGAGATCGAGTCCGTCTACCTGATGGCCTCGCCGCAGTACAGTTTCCTGTCATCGAGCGGCGTCAAGGAGCTCGCCACGTTCGGAGGCAGGATCGACGATCTCGTCCCCGACGAGGTCGCCAAGCGATTGCAGGAAGAGCTGAGACGCTGACGAAATCATCAGGACGCACGGCTGGGGGCCGTGCGACGAATGTGAGACGTGACGTCGAGCCTTATGATCTGGACGTGGGGCCGGAAGCCCCACGGAGGTGACCGCTGAAAATGGATGTCCTAGTTCTCATAGACAAGCTCGACGACTTGGTGCACAACGCCAAGACGATCCCGTTGAGCGACTCCGTTCGCGTCGACAAGGAGGAGATCTACGACATCCTCGACCAGATGCGCGCGACGATCCCCGAGGAGATCAAGCAGGCGCGCTGGATCGTCAAGGAGCGCCAGGAGATGCTCGCGGAGGCCAAGAAGGAGGCCGAGCGGATCATCAAGGAAGCGCGCGAGCGCCAGGAGCGCCTCGTGGGCGAGGAGGAGGTCACCAAGCAGGCCGAGCGTGCGGCGGAGGACATCGTCGAGGACGCCCGCGCCCGCGAGCGCGAGATCAGGCTCGGGGCTGAGGACTACGCGGATGAGATCCTCAACACGCTCGAGGTCAACCTGTCGAAGTTCATCGCCGCCGTTCAGCGTGGGCGCGAGCGCCTGCAGGGCAAGGACGAGCCGGCCGAGGTCAGCTAGGCGCTGCTGCCGGCTGCGGCAGAGCGAGCGTTGCGATCTTGAGAAGGCCTGCACGTGAAGAGTAGGGTCTGCGCGTGAACGCGGACACGGCCAGGCACAAGCTGCGTGTCGCAAAGACGCTGCTCGACACGGGCATGTTCGAGCCGACCCGTCCGGACAGGGTGCTGCGCTCGCTGTCGGCTCTGCGCCGCTGGGGCGCCACGCCGGCGGGCGCCTACTCGAGCGCGGCGGCGCGCTACCCCGAGCGACTGGCGCTGGTCGACGAGCGCGGGGCCCTGACCTTCGCGGAGGTTCACCGCCGCACCAACGCGCTGGCTCGCGAGCTGACGCGGGCCGGCGTCGCCGAAGGCGACGGCGTGGCGATCATGTGCCGCAATCACCGCGGCTTCGTCGAGGCGACGGTCGCGTGCTCGAAGCTCGGCGCCGGCGCCCTGTACCTGAACACTGCGTTCGCCGGGCCGCAGATCACCGACGTGCTCAAGCGCGAGAAGCCCAGGGCGGTCATCTACGACGAGGAGTTCGGCGAGCTGGTGCACGAGGGGGCCGCGCGCAGGGCTCGCTTCGTCGCGTGGAGCGAGCCGCGAGCCAGCCCGCGCAGGGGCTCCGCCGACCCGCTGCTCGAGGAGCTGATCGCGCGCGGCGACGGCTCGGAGCTGGGGCCGCCGGCGGAGAAAGGACGCGTGGTGATCCTCACCTCCGGAACCACCGGCACGCCCAAGGGCGCCGCGCGCCCGCAGAGCGACTCGATCGAGCCCGTCGCAGCGCTGTTCTCGAAGATCCCGCTGCGGGCCCGCGAGACGACGATGATCGCGGCGCCGATGTTCCACTCGTGGGGGTTCGCGCATTTCCTGATGGGCCTGCCGCTCGTCTCGACGCTCGTGCTGCGCAGGAAGTTCGACCCCGAGGACACGCTGCGGGCGATCGCGCATCACCGGGCGAGCGCGCTGGTGGTGGTGCCGGTGATGCTGCAGCGGATCCTCGAGCTCCCCCCGGAGACGATCGCGCGCTATGACACGAGCAGCCTCAAGGTGATCGCCGTCAGCGGCTCGGTGCTCCCCGGCGAGCTGGCGACGCGCGTGATGGACACCTTCGGAGACATCCTCTACAACCTGTACGGATCGACGGAGGTCGCGTGGGCGACGATCGCCACCCCGGAGGACCTGCGCGCGGCCCCCGGCACCGCGGGTCGCCCGCCGATGGGGACCGTCGTCAAGCTGCTCGACGAGCAGGGCCGCGAGGTGCGCGAGGGCGAGGGCGGGCGGATCTTCGTGGCCAACGAGCTGATGTTCGAGGGGTACACCGACGGCGGCGGCAAGGAGATCGTGCGCGGCCTGATGAGCACCGGCGACGTCGGCCGCTTCGACGCGGGCGGGCGGCTGTTCGTCGACGGGCGCGATGACGAAATGATCGTCAGCGGCGGTGAGAACGTGTTTCCGCGGGAGGTCGAGGACCTGCTCGCCGACCACCACGCGATCGAAGAGGTGGCGGTCGTGGGAGTCGAGGACCGCGAGTTCGGCCAGCGACTGCAGGCGTTCGTCGTGCCGCGCGACGGCGGCGAGCTGACGGTCGAGGTGGTTCAGGCCTACGTCAAGGAGAACCTCGCCCGCTACAAGGTCCCGCGCGACGTCGTGTTCGTCGACGAGCTGCCGCGCAACGCGACCGGCAAGATCCTCAAGCGAGAGCTGCGGACACACCCTTAG
Organism: Solirubrobacteraceae bacterium; assembly: GCA_049513255.1. Taxonomy (GTDB): domain Bacteria; phylum Actinomycetota; class Thermoleophilia; order Solirubrobacterales; family Solirubrobacteraceae; genus Palsa-744. The sequence continues at coordinate 68,783 of JBEKWH010000010.1, read as the reverse complement.
CGCCCCTTAGCGCGCCGCCGCCGTCTCGCTAGCCTGGAGGTCTGATGGCCGCAGTGACCCACGAGTTCGACCTGGCGGGCCTGCGGCTGAGCCCGGGCGAGGGTCGGCGGCTGACCCTGCACACGCCGATCGAGCCGCTGCTGCTGGGCAGCGAGCGCTACGCCGCGCAGCCGCAGCAGGTGCCGGTCGAGCTGAACGTCTCGCGCATGAGCGGCGGGGGCTATGCGCTGCGCCTGCGCCTCTCCGCGGTCATCGCCGGGCCGTGCATGCGCTGCCTGGAGCCGGCCAGCCCGCGGGTCGAGGTGGAGGCGCGCGAGGTCGACCGACCGGGCGGCGGCGAGGAGCTCGACAGCCCGTACGTGCACGACGAGACGCTCGACCTCGCCGGCTGGGCGCGCGACGCCTTCGCGCTGGCGCTGCCCGCGAAGATCCTCTGCCGCGAGGACTGCGCGGGGCTGTGCCCGGTGTGCGCGGCCAACCTCAACGAGGCGCCCGCCGGCCACCACCACGAGGCGGCGCCCGACTCGCGCTGGGCCAAGCTGCGGGAGCTGAAGCTCGAGTGACGGCCGGCCGTCCCACCCTGAGACGGCCCGTCTCACCCTGCTAGCCTTCCCGACGACCGATGGCCGTCCCCAAGAAAAAGCAGTCGCACAGCCGCACCGCCAAGCGGCGCGCGAACCACAAGATCGGCACGCCCGCGGTGAACGCGTGTCCGCAGTGCCATAGCCCGCGCCGGCCGCACCGGGTATGCCCGGTCTGCGGCACCTACGCGGGCCGTGAGATCGTGACGCCGGGGGCGCACGATCACGATCACGATCACGACCACGGCTAGCCGTCGGTGACGCCAGGGGCTGCGTCAGCCCGGTCAGCGACGCTCGCCGGCGAGCGGCAGACGCCGGTGATCGCGGTCGACTGCAACGGAGCCGATCTCGGACCAGCCGAGGTGGCCGCGGGTGCGGCGCTCGCGGCCGCTCGGGGCGTGCGCGTGCTGCTGTTCGGCCCGGCGGCCGAGCTCGGCTCGCTGCCGCCCAGCGTGGAGGTCGTCGACGCGCCCGTCTCGATCGCCAAGGCCGAGGACCCGGTGAAGGCTGCCCGCACGACGCCCGAGGCCTCGATCGTGCAGGCAGCTGTGGCGGTCGCGCAGGGCAGAGCGCAAGCGCTCGTATGCGCCGGCGGGACCGGCGCCGCGCTCGCCGCCGGCACCTTCAACATCAAGCGCGCGCCCGGGATCTACCGGCCGGCGCTGGCGATCCCGGTGCCGGTGCCGGATCGGCCGGTGACGCTGCTGGACGTGGGCGCCAACGCGGAAGCCCGCCGGGAGCACATCGTGCAGTTCGCGTTCATGGGCGCCGCGCTCGCGCGGACGGTGCTCGGCGTGGCGATGCCGCGCGTCGGGCTGCTGTCCAACGGCGAGGAGGCGGCGCGCGGCAGCACGCTCGTGCTCGAGGCGCACGCCGAGCTGCGCGAGCGCGCGGGCGCCAGCTGCGACGCGTTCGAGTTCGTCGGCAACCTCGAGGGCGGCGACCTCGTCTCGGGCCGTGCGGATGTGATCGTGACCGACGGCTTCACAGGCAACATCGCGCTGAAGTTGATGGAGGGCGTGTCGCAGACGATGCTGCGCGCGATCCGCGAGGCGGCGATGTCGTCGACGCGCGGCAAGCTCGGCGGCGCGCTGCTGCGCGGCGCGCTCGGCGGCCTGCGCGAACAGCTCGACCCGGAAGCCAACGGCGGCGCCTACCTGCTGGGCCTGCGCCGGCTGGGCGTCGTTCCGCACGGGCGCTTCACGCGCGTGGGCTTCGCCCAGGCGATCCTGCGGGCCGAGCGCGGCGCACGCGAGGACATCGTCGCGCAGACGCACGCGGCGCTGGAGCACGCGGGCGCGCTGCGACGCTCGCCTGTGTCCGCATCGGCCGCTAGCCTGCCGCAGGCGCAATGACCCGCGAGCAAGTGCTCACCCTGATTCGCAACCACCTGGCCGACGAGCTCGACGTCGATCCGGCGGCGATCGTCGAAGAGACCCGCTTCAAGGAGGATCTGGAGGCCGACTCGCTGGATCTCTACACGCTCGTGCAAGAGCTCGAGGACACCTACGGCGTGCACATGTCCGACGAGCAGGCCGCACAGATCCTGACGGTGAGCGCGGCGGTCGACTTCGTGATCGCCCATGACGGGGTCGTCAATGAGGAGCGTTGATGCTGCTGGGCGAGTTGCTGGACGAGCTGCCCGAGGAGCTCGCGCGCCAGGTGTTCACGCACGCGTCCTGGAGCGAGCGGCCGAGCGGCTCCTACACGCGGCTGGCGTTCCTCGGCGACAGCGTGCTGGCGCTGGCGGTGACCGCGTATCTGTATCCGCTGCTGGAGGCCGATCGCTTCGGCGCGGGGCGACTCACCAAGATCCGCGCGCAGGCCGTCTCCGGAGTCTCCTGCCGGGCCGTCGCCGAGCGCTTGGAGCTGCCGGCACGGCTGCATGCGGCCGCGCCGGCCGGCGTGCGCCAGAGCGCGGCGGCGCTCGTGGAGACCGAGCGTGTGCTCGCCTCGGTGATCGAGGCTGTGATCGGGGCGTGCTACCTGCACGCCGGCTACGAGCGCACCGCCGAGGCCGTGGTGGAGGCGTTCGGCCCGGAGATCGAGGGCGCGCTGGAGCACCCCGTGGACTTCAAGTCCGCGCTGCAGGAGCTGCTCGCGCGGCGCGGCGCGGAGGTCAGCTACGAGATCATCGGCGAGGACGGTCCTCCGCACGAGCGCACGTATACCGTCGTCGCACGCGTCGATGGGCGCGAGCTTGGCAGCGGCAGCGGCAGGAGCAAGAAGCACGCCGAGCAGGAGGCCGCGCGCGTGGCTGTAGAGCGTCTTGGGAGCGACTCGTGAGCTCATATGGTGAAACATGCGCCTGAAGTCGCTGACGCTGAACGGCTTCAAGTCGTTCCCCGATCGCACGCGTCTGGACTTCGGCCCCGGGGTGAGCGTCGTCGTCGGTCCGAACGGCTCGGGCAAGTCGAACGTCACCGACGCGGTGCTGTGGGCGATGGGCGAGCAGTCGCCGCTTGCGATCCGCGGGCAGTCGATGCAGGACGTGATCTTCGGTGGCGGTCGCGGCGTGCAGCCGCGCAGCGCGGCCGAGGTGGAGATCGTGCTCGACAACTCCGACGGCACCGTCGATCTGCCGTTGAGCGAGATCTCGATCGTGCGGCGGCTGGACCGGGGCGGCGAGGGCGGCTACAGGCTCAACGGCGCCCGCTGCCGGCTGACGGACGTGATCGAGGTGCTCTCCGACACGGGCCTGGGCAAGGAGACCCACTCGGTCATCTCGCAGGGGAGGGTGGACGCGATCGTCACGTCCAAGCCGCGTGATCGGCGGCTTCTGATCGAGGAGGCTGCCGGCCTCGGCAAGCACCGCAAGCGCCGCCGCCGAGCGCAGCTGAAGCTCGAGCGCACGCAGGAGAACCTCGACCGCGCGCTCGATGTCGAGCGCGAGGCGCGCAGCCGCCTGCGGCCACTCAAGCGCCAGGCCGAAGCGGCCGAGTTGCACGAGCGCCTGGAGCGCCAGATCCTGCAGGCCCGCTGGGAGCTCGCGCGCGATCTGTCGCGGGCGCGCCGTATCGAGCTGCAGGCCGCCGAGGCAGGCGTCGCGCAGGCACGCAGCGCGCGCGCGGAGATCGAGCGCGGGCTGCAGGAGACGATCGACCGCCGCGGCGCGGCCGAGCGTGCGCTGGGTGAGCGCGCGGAGCGCCACGACGCGCTGTCGCGGCGCGTGTACGAGGCGCGCTCAGCACGCGAGCGGCTGATGCTGCGCGCCGAGCAGGTCGGCGTCAGCGCGCAGGCTGTGAGCAGGAAGATCGAGCGCATCGAGCAGGAGCTGCAGGCGCTCTCACAGCCGGACGCGCAAGCTGGCGAGGGCCCGGACGCGGCCGAGGGCGAGGAGCGCATCGGCGCCCTGCAGGCGCAGCTCGCCGAGATCCAGGCCAGCCGCGAGCAGGAGATCGAGCGTGAGATCGCCGAGCTGCGGGCGGCGCTCACGCAGCAGACGGCGCGCATCGAGCTCGCCGAGACCGCCGCCGGCGCTGCGCGCGCCGCGTGTGCCAGCGCCGACGAGCAGGCCGAGCGGGCGCGGGCGGGCCTGAGCGCCGCCGAGCACGAGGCGCAAGATGCGCGTCGCGAGTCCGCGCGCGTCGGGGCTGAGCTCGCAGCCGCCAACCAGTTCCTGCGCGGGCACGCACACGTCGGCGGCGAGCAGGCCGGCGCCCCGAAGTCGCTCAGTGAGGAGCTGCGCGTGCAGGCCGGCTACGAGCTGGCGCTGGCCGCCGCCCTGGGAGGTCGTCTGGACGCGGCGCTCGTGGAGGACGTGGCGGGCGCCGAGGCGGTGCTCGACCGCTCCGGCCCCGACGGCGCCACGGCGCTGCTGGCGGGCCCCGAGTCGGGGTCTGCGCCTGCGCGCGAGGACATGCCACGACCACCCGTTCCCGAGGCCCTCAGGCTCCTGGATCTACTGGGTGGCCCCCAGCAGGTGCTCGAGCTCGCCGGACGGCTGCTCGCCGACGCCTGGGTGGTCGAGCGCCTCGAGCAGCTGCCAGCCGATTTCGCCGGCATCGCGGTCACGCGCGGCGGACGCGTGTGGTTCGCTTCCTGGGGGGAGGTGCGCCAGCTGGCCGAGGGCGGGACCGAGCGCGTGCTCGCGCGTCGCAACGAACGCGACCGTCTGATCGCCGACTCCGAGCGCGCCGCGCAGGCGGAGCAGCTCGCCTTGGGCGCCTGCGAGCAGCTGCTTGCCGATGTCCGCGCCGCGGACGAGGCGCGCATGGCCGCCGACGGCGCGCTGCGCGAGGCCGAGCGCGAGCTCGCCGAGGCAGGCGAGGTCAGACGGCGCACGCAATGGCTGATCGAGCAGCGCCGTGTCGCTCCGGCCGAGGGAGCGCTGGCCGTACGCAAGGCCGAGCTCGAGGGCGAGCTGGCGGCAGAGCGCCGCCAGGCAGAGCGCCGCCAGCGCGAACGCGGCGAGCGCGCCGCGCGGTTGGCGCGCCTGCGCGCCCAGCATGCCCTCGACATCGCCACCGCGCCGCTCGCGCAGCGCCTGGCGGTCGTGCTGGCGGCCACCGCCGAGAGCGTCGAGCTTCGCGTGGCGCAGCTGGAGCAGGAGCTCGCGGCCGACCGCGAGGCCGGCGAGGAGATGACCGCGCAGCTGCGCGCGTGCGCTGCGCAGGAGGCCGAGATCCAGGCGAGCCTGCGGGTCGCCGGTGAGACGGTCACCGCAGCTGAGGTCACGGCACAGCGCCTGCGCGACCAGGCCGGCGAGGCCGAGGTCGAGCTCACGAGCGTCGCTGCGCTGCTGGGACTCTCTGATGCTGGATCCGAGCAGGGCAGCGACGGCGAGGATCAGCACGAGCTCGAGCCGCTGGGCGAGGAGGAGATCGACGCGCTGCAGGCGCGCGTGCAGCGGCTGACTCGCCGACGTGAGCAGCTCGGGCCGGTCAACCCGCTCGCCCAGGAGGAGTACGCGGAGGCGGTGGCGCACGTCGAGGAGCTCGAGGGCCAGCGCAGCGACCTCGAGACAGCGTTGCGTGAGCTGCGCTCTGTGATCCGCGAAACCGACCGCCAGATCGAGGAGACGTTCGAGCAGACTTTCGCCGCGGCTGCGCGTAACTTCGAGGAGCTCGTCGGCGATGTCTTCCCCGGTGGCTCCGGGCGCCTGCGGCTGGTGCGCGACGAGCAGGCGCCGAGGCCCGTGCTCGGGGGCCAGCGGTTGTCCGACGGGCAGGACGCCGACGCGATCGAGGCGGCCGCCGAGGCAGAGAGCGAAGCGGAGCTTAGGGGGCACGAGGAAGAGGAGCAGCTGCCCGGGGTGGAGATCGAGATCACGCCGGCAGGCAAGTCGACCAAGCGCCTGACGTTGCTGTCCGGCGGCGAGAAGTCGATGACGGCGCTCGCGTTCCTGTTCGCGGTGTTCCTCGCGCGTCCGTGCCCGTTCTACATCCTCGACGAGGTCGAGGCGGCCCTCGACGACCTCAATCTCGATCGCTTCCTGACGCTGCTGCGGCGCTATTCCGACCGCGCGCAGTTCATCGTGATCACCCACCAGAAACGAACGATGGAGGCCGCCGACTGGCTGTATGGCGTGTCGATGGGCCAGGACGGCGTGTCCAAGGTGCTCTCGCGCAGCCTGCCCGCCGAAGACGCGAACACCGCCGACGTGTCCGAGGTCGCCGAGGTCGCTGAGGTCGCCTGAGAACCTGCTGCTATCGTCGCGCGCCCCGTGGCCCGCGACTGGAGCGAACTGTTCATAACCGTCGAGAGCGATCGCGCCGCGGGCTCGAACGGCGGCACACAGGCGGACACTGGGCGCGAGCCGGCGCCGCGCCAGCGGGGTGGGCTGTTCCGCCGCCTGCGCGAGAGCATGGCCAAGACCCGGCAGGCGCTCGGCTCGGAGATCCAGGCGACGCTCTTCGGCGTGCTCGACGAGCAGACCTGGGAACGCCTGGAGGAGGCGCTGATCATGGCCGATGTCGGCGCGAGCACGACCGCGTCGGTGGTGCAGACGCTCGAGCAGGAAGCATCCGAGGGTAAGCTCGAGGGCGGCGAGGCGCTCAGCGAGCGCCTGATCGAGCTGCTGGCAACAACCGCCACGGTCGGCGATGGCCGCATCGACATCCGGCCCAAGCCGACGGTGATCATGGCGGTGGGCGTCAACGGCACCGGCAAGACGACGACGATCGGCAAGCTCGCCTGGCACCTGCACGAGCAGCTCGGTCACAGCGTGCTGCTGGGCGCCGCCGACACGTTCAGGGCCGCCGCCGCCGAGCAGCTCGAAGGCTGGGCGCAGCGCGCCGGCTGTGAGATCGTCACCGGGCCGGCAGGCTCGGACCCGGGCGCAGTGGCCTTCGACGCGATCGCGCAGGCGCGCGCCAAAGGCGTCGACGTGGTGATCATCGACACGGCCGGGCGCCTGCACACGCAGGACGACCTGATGGGCGAGCTCGCGAAGGTGCGCCGCGTGATCTCTCGGGTGGGTGGGACCGAATACGGAGGCGCGCCGCACGAGACGCTGCTGACGATCGACGCGACGACCGGCCAGAACGGGCTGCGCCAGGCGCGGCTGTTCACCGAGGCGGCCGGCGTGAGCGGCGTCGTGCTGACCAAGCTCGACGGCACCGCGCGCGGCGGCATCGCGCTGGCGATCGCGCGCGAGCTCGGCCTGCCAGTGAAGCTGATCGGCGCGGGCGAGTCCGTAGAGGACCTGCGCCCGTTCGACCCGGAGGACTTCGCGCGCGCGCTGATCGCCGCGGAGTGAGCCCGGGCGAACGTGGCCCCGACCGTCGCCGCGAGGGGTAACCTGATGGGTATGGATTGGATTCTGTGGGTAGTGGCTGCGTGCATCCTCGGCCTCGGTGAGATGCACACCGGCGGTCTGTATTTGATGCCGTTTGCGGTCGGCGCCGGCATTGCGGCGGCCGTGAGCGTGCTCGGGGTCGGTCTGCCGCTCGTGGTGGTCGTGTTCGCGCTCACCTCGGGGATCGCGTTCGGCGGGCTGCGACCAGTCGCCCGCCGCCACCGCCGCCTGCCGCCAGCGATCCGCACGGGTGCCGCCGCGCTGATCGGCCGCCGCGCGATGGTGCTCGAGCGGATCGCCAACGACGAGGGCGTCGGCTGCGTGAAGATCGACGGCGGCGAGGTGTGGACTGCGCGCAGCTACGACGAAGACGAGGTGATCGACGTCGGCGAGCGGGTCGAGGTAGTAGAGATACGGGGCGCAACCGCGCTCGTCATGCACTGAAAGGACCCACCTATGGCCGTTCTCATCGTCGTCGTCGTGGTCATCTTGTTTGCGCTTGTCGTGGCCGCGCGGACGATTCGCGTGATTCCTCAGGCGCGCGCGGGAGTGGTCGAGCGGCTCGGCCGCTACAGCCGCACGCTCGAGCCCGGCCTGACGATCGTCACGCCGTTCATCGATCGCGTGCGCCCGCTGGTGGACCTGCGCGAGCAGGTGGTCAACTTCTCGCCGCAGTCGGTGATCACCGAGGACAACGTGGTGGTGGGCATCGAGACGGTTCTGTACTTCACGATCACCGACCCGCGCTCGGCGACGTATGAGATCGCCAACCCGCTGCAGGCGATCGAGCAGCTGACGGTGACGACGCTGCGCAACGTGATCGGCGGGCTGACGCTGGAGGCGACGCTGACCTCGCGCGAGAACGTGAACGCCGAGCTGCGCACGGTGCTCGACGAGGCGACCGGCAAGTGGGGCATCAGGATCAACCGCGTCGAGATCAAGTCGGTGGACCCGCCGCCGGACATCAAGACGGCGATGGAGAAGCAGATGCGCGCTGAGCGTGACCGGCGCGCCGCGATCCTGACTGCCGAAGGCGAGAAGCAGTCGCAGATCCTGACCGCCGAGGGCGCCAAGCAGGCGGCGGTGCTCACCGCCGAGGGTGCCCAGAAGGCGGCAGTCCTCGACGCCGAAGGCGAGCGCCAGGCGGCGATCCTGCGCGCGGAAGGCGAAGCCAAGGCGATCGACACCGTCTTCAAAGCGATCCACGCGGGCAAACCGGATCGCGCGCTGCTGAGCTACGAATACCTGCAGATGCTCCCGCAGCTGGCCGAAGGCGACGCGAACAAGGTGTTCGTGGTGCCGTCCGAGTTCGCCGAGGCGTTCGGTGGGATCGGTGAGGCGCTGAAGGGTCGTCTCGACGGTGTTGCGCCGGCGCCGCCCGCGCCCGGGCGCCCACAGGTGCCGCCGGCCGCCCACGACGGGTAGCAGGACTCGCCCGCCAGCCAACCACCGTGTTCGACTCCCTCGCCGAGAAGCTGCAGGGCACGCTGGCCGATGTGCGCCAGCGCGGCACCCTGACCGAGCAGGACGTCGACGCGGCGATGCGCGAGATTCGCCTCGCGCTGCTGGAGGCTGACGTCAACTTCAAGGTGGTGCGGCAGTTCACCTCCCACCTCAAGGAGCGCTGTCTCGGGGCGGACGTGATCGGTGGCTTGAACCCGGGGAACCAGGTCGTGAAGATCGTCGCCGAGGAGCTCACGGATTTGATGGGCGGCGCGGCCGCGGGCCTGACCTTCTCGCCGCGGCCGCCGACGGTGATCCTGTTGGCGGGTCTGCAGGGCTCGGGCAAGACGACCGCGACGGCCAAGCTCGCGCGATATCTGCACGAGGAGCACGACTCGACGGTCGCGGTGGCCGCGTGCGACGTGTACCGCCCGGCGGCTGTCGAGCAGCTCGTGAAGGTCGGTGCCCAGGCGGGTGCGGACGTCTACGAGCAGGGCACCGATCGTGACCCGGTGGAGATCGCGGCGTGGGCGCTGGAGCGCGCCCGTCAGGACGGCAAGGACGTGCTGATCGTCGACACCAGCGGCCGTCTGCATGTCGATGAGCAGCTGATGGCCGAGCTCGTGCGGATTCGCGACGCCGTCAAACCCCACGCGGTGCTGCTGGTGGTCGACGCGATGACCGGCCAGGACGCTGTGAACGTCGCCGAGAGCTTTGCCGAGGCGGTGCAGTTCGACGGTGTGATCATGAGCAAGCTCGACGGCGACGCTCGCGGCGGCGCGGCGCTGTCGGTCAAGGCCGTCACCGGCAAGCCGATCCTGTTCGCCTCCACCGGCGAGAAGCTCGAGCAATTCGAACGCTTTCATCCCGACCGCATGGCGCAGCGGATCCTCGGCATGGGCGACGTGCTGAGCCTGATCGAGAAGGCCGAGCGGCAATTCGACGAGAGCGACGCGCTGGCGCTCGAGCGCAAGCTGCGGCGCAACGAGTTCGGCCTGGACGACTTCCTCGACCAGCTGAAGATGGTGCGCAAAATGGGGCCGCTGACGAGCATCCTCGGCATGATCCCCGGGCTCGCAGGCCATCAGCTGCAGAACATGAAGGTCGACGAACACGAGCTCGACCGGATCCAGGCGATCATCCTGTCGATGACTCCCGAAGAGCGCCGCCGGCCCGAGCTGATCAAGGGCTCGCGCAGGCTGCGCATCGCGCGCGGCTCCGGCACCAACGTCCAGCAGGTCAACCGGCTGGTCAAGCAGTTCGCTCAGATGCGCAAGGTGATGCGCCAGGTCGGGCGCGGCAAGATGCCCGACATCGGCGCGCTGATGCGCGGCGCGCGCTGAGGCTCACGCCCGGCCGTTTACGTCAGCCCCGTCGCTCGGTGCGTCGCGCCGGGGCGGCTGCGCGAGCGCCTACTTGAGTTTGGCTGTGAACGGCTCGCTCTGCGTGCAGCTGGGGAGGCTCTTGATGTTCGCCCGGTCGCTCACCTCGCCCGTCGCTTTGCCGTCACTGAGGCTGGCGCTGATGTGCACCGCATCGGAGACCGTCGTGCCGAACTGCCTCGAGGTCGAGCCGCTGAATTTGTCGCGCTCGATCCTGACCTCGCCGAAGTGATACACCGGTGCGACGTCACCGGCCCCCGGCTGGCAGGTCGCCTCGATGGACACGTCGAGGTTCTTCACGACCGTGCCATCGGCCTCGACCTGGAAGCTGATCGGATAGCCAGGCCCCACGGACCCGGAGTAGCGCCCGTCTCTGACGCTGCCCGCGGCCATCGCGAGCACCGGCGCGCCCGCGAGTACGAGCGCGGCGGCGAACAGCGCTGGAAGTCGAGCTGACCTGATCGTCAATGTGCGCGCAAGCATAAAGCAGGCTGCGGATCCGCGTCCGTTGATCGCGTCGGGCCGGCCTCGACCGCGCACACCGTCTAAGCTCTCTCATTCGACGTGTATGCCGGTGCTTGACGTGACCGGCAGTCAGCGCAACTCGAGATCTCGTTCCGCAGCAGAGAGGAAACCGTGGCAGTCAGGCTGAGGCTCACGCGAGTGGGCGGCAAGAAGGACCCGATATGGCGTGTGGTCGTCGCCGACCAGCGCGCTCCGCGCGACGGCCGCGTGATCGAGACGATCGGCCACTACAACGCGCAGACCGACCCCTCGACGATCGTGATCGACGAGGAGCGTGCGCGCAGCTGGCTGGCGCGAGGCGCACAGCCGTCGGACACGGTCCGCAAGCTGCTGCGCATCCAGGGCATAGAGACGCGGACCGGCTAGAGACAGCTCCGGGCGCTTGAGATGGCCACCGAGAACCCCAGGCGGCTGCTGGAGTACCTCGCCGAAGGGCTGGTCGACGATCCCGACGCGGTGGCGGTCGAGGAGTTCGAGGAGGACGACGGCACGATCGTGCTGGAGCTGTGCGTCGCGGCGGATGACTACGGCAGGGTGATCGGACGGGGCGGGCGGACCGCCCATGCGTTGCGCACAGTCGTCAAAGCCGCGGCCGCCGGCGAGGGCTGCCACGTGCTCGTCGACATCGTCGATTGACCGGCCAGGCGGACGAGCCGAAGGCGCCTGCGCAGACAGCGGCGGCGGGCGCGTCGGGGAGCCTGCCGGGGGGCCGCGTGGGCCGGCCGCACGGGTTGGACGGAAGCTTCTACGTCACGCGCCCGCGCCCGCGACTGTTGAGGATCGGCGTTGTGGTCACGGTCGCCGAGCGCTCCGCTGCGATCGTGCGGCTGGCGGGAACCGAGCAGCGCCCGATCGTGCGCTTGGAGGGCGTCGAGGACCGCGCCGCGGCCGAGGCGCTGCGCGGCACGGAGCTGCTGATCGACGGCGGCGACGCGCCCGCGCTCGGTGAGCAGGAGTGGTGGGCGCACGAACTGGAGGGCTGCGAGGTGCTCGACGGCGGGCAGCTGCTGGGGACGGTCAGCCGGCTGATCGAGCTGCCGTCGTGCGAGGCGCTCGAGGTGCGCCCTGCTGACGGCGGCGCGGTGGTGCTGGTGCCGATGGTCAAAGACGCGGTTCGCCGGGTGGCGCCAGCGCAGCGGCGCATCGAGGTCGACCTCGAGTTCCTGGGGCTCGCGGAGCGCGCGGGAGCCCACCAGTGAACATCGACGTGTTCACGCTGTTCCCCGAGTGGTTCGAGTGGTTTGCATCCCAGCGTCACGTCGGCAACGCGCTTGCGTCCGGCTCGCGCCTGCAGTGCGTGAACCCGCGTGACTACACGCCGTTGAGCGGCGGCCAGGTCGATGACACGCCGTTCGGCGGCGGCGCGGGAATGGTGCTGCGAGTGGACGTGCTCGACAGCGCGCTGCGCGCTCACTACGGCGTCGATCCGGTGCAGCTGCGCCGCCGGCGCCGTGTGATCGCACTGGCGCCCGGCGGCCGGCTGCTCGACGAGGAGCTTGTGGACGAGCTCGCAGGCGAGCCCGCGTTGACGCTGCTGTGCGGACGCTACGAGGGCTTCGACGAGCGCATCCTCGAGCACTTCGCAGGCGATCTCGTCTCGATCGGGCGCTACGTGCTCAGCGGCGGCGAGCTCGCGGCGATGGTCGTGTGCGACGCGGTGCTGCGCAAGCTCCCTGGAGCGCTCGGGCACGAGCGCTCCGCGGCTGAGGAGTCATTCAGTGTCGCCCTCGAAGGCAACCCCGAGTATCCCCACTACACCCGCCCGGCCGAGTACCGCGGTTGGCGCGTGCCCGAGGTGCTGCTGTCCGGCCATCACGAGCAGATCGAGCGCTGGCGACGGGAGCGCAGCCGCGAACGCGGCGCACGCCTGCGGCCGGAGCCCGACGGTCACTGACGGATGTCCACCCGCTCGGCGGGGCGGACGTGGCCGGCTGTCCGCTACCATTGCTGATCGCGCCGGCCGAGCTGTCCGTTTCGGGGCGTCCCATCGGTCCAGCAAAGGCGTCCCTCCCCTTATCGTCATGAGTAGCGTCATCGCAACCATCGAGCGCGCGCAGCTGCGCCGCGTCCCCGCCTTCGCGCCGGGTGACCGTGTCAAGGTCCACTTCCAGGTGATCGAGGGTGCACGCAGTCGTGTGCAGGTGTTCGAGGGCGTCGTGATCAAGCGCCAGGGCCACGGTGCGCGCGAGACGTTCACGGTGCGCAAGCAGTCCTTCGGAGTCGGCGTCGAGCGCATGTTCCCGCTGCACTCGCCCAAGATCGAGCGCATCGAGCTCGCCGCGCGCGGCGACGTGCGGCGCGCCAAGCTCTACTACCTGCGTGACCGGGTCGGCAAGCGCGCGCGTGTGCGCGAGCGCCGCTACACCGGCCCTGAGGTGGTCGTCGAGCCGGGTCTGCTGGTCGAGCCTACGCCGGTCGAACAGGCAGGCGCGACGGATGCAGACGGGATGACCGCGGAGGAGGCGGTCGCGGAGAGCGTCGCCGAGCGCTCCGACGCAGGCGAGCACAGCGACGGCGGGGCTGTCGCGGGGGGTGGCCAGGAGCAGGCTGACGGCGACGGTGCGGGCGCGGGTGGCGCCGAGGCCGTCGGCGACGCCGGGGCGACGGCGGAGGCGGCATCCGCGCCGAGCGCCGCCGATTCCGCCTCGACGGCAGACGCTGCCGATTCCCCCTCCGATGCTGGCGACGCCGAGGGAGGCGTTTCCGCCGGCGATCCCGCAGCGTGAGTCCCGGCGCGAAGACCGCCAAGAAGCGCTCGAAATCGACGGTCGGCTCGATCATCGAGCTGGTCGTCATCATCGCCGTCGCGTTGGGGCTGGCGCTCGGCATCCAGGCGTTCATCATCAAGCCCTACCGCATCCCCAGCGGCTCGATGGAGCCGACCCTCTCGATCGGTCAGCGCGTGCTCGTAAATCGCATCGGCATGGACTTCGGCGGTCCGCACGTTGGCGAGATCGCCGTGTTCCATCCACCCGAAGGCGCCGAGCAGGAGGAGTGCGGGCCCTCGCCGCATGTGATCAAGCTGGGCGGTGCCGCGTGCTCGACACCCGTGCCGCAGAAGTCGAGCGTCAACTTCATCAAGCGTATCGTCGCCGGACCCGGGGACGAAATCTACATAAAAGAAGGCCACGTCTATCGCAAGGCCGCCGGCACCAGCCAGTTCGTGCGCGAGAAGGACTCCTACATCCGCGAATGCGGCGTCAGCCCCGAGTGCAACTTCCCGACCCCGATCAAGATTCCCGCCGGTCACTGGTTCATGATGGGGGACAACCGTGGCGAATCCGACGACAGCAGGTTCTGGGGGCCCGTCCCCACCGGATGGGTCATCGGACAGGCCGTCGCCACCTACTGGCCCCCAGACCGCATCGGCATCTTCTAGCGACCAGGGTGCACGCACGGACGCCGCCGTGAGCTCGCCAGGATCCCGCTCCGGGTCCTCCGCCCGCGCGCGGCGGCGCGCGCGCCGCGCCGGCAGCGGCAGGCGCCTGTTCGCGTTTGACCGTCGCCTTGGCTCTCGCCTGGTCGCCGGCGCCGACGAGGCCGGGCGCGGCTGTCTCGCCGGGCCGCTGGTGGCCGCCGGCGTGCTGTTCGACTACGAGGCGCTCACCACCCGCGAGCTGCGCGCGCTCGGCGCGCTGAACGACTCCAAGCAACACACCTCCGAGGCGCGCGAGGAGCTCTACCCACTCGTCATGCGCAGCGCCGCTCGGGTCGTTGTCGTATCCCGCTGCGTCCGCGGCATCGACGCGCGCGGTCTGCACAAGACGAACCTGGCCGCCCTGCGCGACGCCGTGCGTGGGGTAACCGCGGGGATCTCCGAGGAGGTGCTGTGTCTGCTCGACGGCTTCCCGGTCGCCGAGTTCGAGCATCCACAGCGGGCGATCGTCGACGGCGACGCCACGAGCGCCGCGATCGCCGCCGCCTCGATCGTCGCCAAGGTCACCCGCGACCGCTTCATGCGCCACGCCGACGCCGAACACCCCGGGTGGAGCTTTGCCGAGCACGTCGGCTACTCCACGCCGTCCCACCGCGACGCCATCCTTCGCCAGGGCGTCTCGCCCCTGCACCGGATGTCCTTCCAGTCGCTCGCCTACCAGCAGCTCGCGCTGTAGCCGCCAGCGGGCGCGGTGATGCCCTGACCCCCCTCGCGGGCCGGGCAGCCCTACCATGCCGCCTCCACGTGGTCGAGGCGCAACAGCCGACCGCGCCCGTCGAGGATCACGCCGACAGCGTCAAAGCGGATCGTGCGGGCCGTGGGCCGTACGTGGCGCTCATCGCTCAGCCACGCACGTGCGAGCCGGCGCAGGCGCATGCGTTGGCGCGGGCGCAGCCACGCCAGCGGCTCCTGGTCGGGGCGCACCGGTTGTCCGCCGACGCCAGCGCTGCGCGTCTTGACCTCCACGAAGACGAGCGTGCGAGTTCGCTGATCGAAGACGATCAGGTCGATCTCCCCGTAGCGGGTGCGCACGTTGCGCGCGATCGTCGCGAAGCCCAGGCGGTCGAGGTGCGCTGCCGCGAGCTCCTCGCCGAGTCGCCCAAGCGTGCGACGCGGGTCGACGCCGTGTCCGTGCTCGTGCGAGGCCTGTGCACGCTTTGTGGGCTGCTTGGAGGGCATGACCGGCACGCTAGGCCTGCGCATGTGACGCGGGGCCTATCTCTGTGCCGATTTAGCAACCTCTCTGTGTCAAGGATGTGTCCTGGTCCTCGCGGCCGGGTCGCGGACTGGCAGCGCGGGTCTACGCACTGACCGCGCGGCGTGTGCGTGTGCGTGTGCGCGATGCAGATGACCGCCTGCGGTTCGTTGCCGCTCGCTCGCGGGGCGAGCTACGCTCGGCATGTGCGACGTCGGGACGTGCGCCCTCGGCGCCAGCGCCCTCGGCGCGCTCGGCGTCGCCGATCGCCCAGGCGAGGCGCTCGATCAGCTGCGCGCTGGCGTGGCCGGTGCTCAGGTGGACCGAGTGCACGTGCTCTTCGAGCAGCACCGGCGTCTCGCCGGTCAGCCCGGATGCGACTGCGTCGGTCGTGACGATGATTCTGGGCATGGAGATTCCCTTGTCAGGTGGTTGGCGTGGCGGTGTGCGCGCACGCCGGACGGGAGCGGCGCGCACATCTGGAAGTTCGTCCGGGGAGGGCGGGCGCCCTCCCCGGACAGGAGGTATGCGACGAACGTCAGAGCCGTGGACATCGCCCGGTCGCGCCGGTCGGCGTCGCTTCGACGCCGACCCTGAGCCCGGGGACCCGTGGGTACGCTTGTGGGAGAGGTCTGGGATCCAACATTGTCCACTAACTATATCGAGATTATGGGCAACTGTCAAGGACCAGGCGTTACGATGGTCATGGGCCGGGCACGCGGGCGCATGCTCGCGTAGCCTGCCGGTCGTGAGCGACGATCCGAGCGGCCCCGAGCAGGGGGGACTGAAGCGCCGCGCCGGGCCCGACGCGGACGCTGCCCCCGGGGAGACGACGAGGCCAGAGGGCCCCAGCGCGCTGGACGGCATCACCGGCTTCATGGGCCTGCGCTGGGAGGACGCGCAGACGGTCCGCATGCAGATCCGACCGGAGCTGATCAACCGCGGCGGGCTGCTCTCCGGCGTGGCTACGTACGCGATGGTCGACTACTGCATGGGCTCGACCCTGTGGGCGCAGACCACCCGCGACGAGCTCATCGCGACGATTGGCATCTCGATTAACTACATCCAGACCGCGACCGCGGGGGAGGTCGTCTGCAGAACCGTGCTCGACCGCCGCAACCGGACCGTGGGCATCCTCAAATCAGAGGTGCGCCACGAGGACGGCCGGCTGCTCGTCACCGCCATCGGCAGCTATTCGATCCGCGTCCCGCGGGAGCTGCGCGCGGCCTCGCGCCAGCCGGACCCCGACGGCGACGGCTGAGGCACACGAGTCGATGTCGCGCGAACAGCGTCCTGGGCGAGCAGGCACGCGCACCGCGCTGACGATCGCCGGCTCGGACTCCGGCGGCGGGGCCGGGATCCAGGCCGACCTGAAGGCGTTTGCGCGCTGCGGCGTGCACGGCACAAGCGCGATCACCGCGATCACCGCCCAGAACACGGTCGGCGTCACCGCCATCCATGAGGTGCCGCCGCAGATCGTGCTCGCGCAGGTGCGCGCGGTCCTGTCGGACATTCGCGTCGACGCGGTCAAGGTCGGGATGCTGGGCACTGCCGCGGTCACGCTGGCGGTGGCGCAGGCGCTCGACGAGCTGCCCGCCGGCACGCCCGTGGTCGTCGATCCGGTGATGGTCGCCGAGTCGGGCGCGTCGCTGCTCGACGAGGATGCCCAGGATGCGCTCATCAGCGAGATCCTGCCGCGCGCGAGCGTGCTCACCCCCAACATGCCGGAGGCGCGCACGCTCGTCGCGCGCGCGGGTGTGACGCCGGCCGGGGTGGCGCCGGCCAGGGAGCAGCACGCCGGGGAGCAGTCGGGCGCCGACGAGGACGCCGAAGCCGAGGCGCTCGCCAGGGCGCTGCTGGCGCTCGGTCCCCCCATCGTCGTGCTCACCGGCGGCCATCGCAAACGCGCCGTCGACCTGTTCGTGGACTCCGCGGACGCACGCACTGTGGTTGAGATCGACGGCGTGCGCCACCCAGACGGCGCGGCGCACGGCTCCGGCTGCACGCACTCCTCGGTGCTCGCCGCGCAGCTGGCGCTCGGCCACACGCCGCTCGATGCTGCGCGCACCGCTCGTCGGCTCGCCGGAGACGCTGTTGCCGGCGCCCTGCGCGACATCGGAGCGGGCGCCGGGCCGGTGGACGTCCTGGCGCTCGGCCGGCTATGCGACTGCTGAGGATGAACGCTCCCGCGTTTGCCATAATCGAGGGACGATGAAGCTACTGCGGATGAAGCCTGGTCACGGTGAGATAGTGCTTGCCGAGGGCGACGTCGCGGTGCCGGAGCAGGAGCAGGAGCTGATCGAAGCATTCCGCCGCGAGCTCGACGCGGGCATGTGGGCCGCGGTGCCCACGCAGGCACCGGGTGGCCGCCGTGAGGCCGAGCTCGTCAAGAGCTTCGCAGACGTGCCTCGCGACGCCGAGCGCGTGATCTTCTTTCCACGGGCTGCCGGCGGCGCACCTCCGGCGACACGCTAGCCGTCGTGGGGCTGGCGCTTGGCACTGCGGCGGTCGTGCTCGTCGTGCTGCTGTGGGAGCTCGCGCGTCCGACGCTCAAAGGCACGCTTGCACGCGGCCGCGAGCTGTGGGCGGCGCGCAGACGCGGGAGCGCGCCGGCGGGCTATGACCCCGGACGCGAACGACGTGCCGAGCAGCGCGCACGCGCGCTGCTGCGCTCGTGCGTGACCGAGCACGACTGGGCGATGTACCGGGACCTGGGGTTCCTGCGCGTGTGGGGTGGGCTGGGCGACCACGGGCGCGGCGCGGACGCCGCCTACGCCTATCTGATCTACCCGCACAAGCCGGTCGTCGCGTACGTGCCCGCCACGGGCGAGCTGCTCAACGAGTACTGCGTCGCGTTTCCCGACCATTCCAAGCCGTACGGCAGCTCACGCCTGCCCGACTCCGACGACGTGCTCGCCAAGTGGATGGCCCTGACCGCGGACGAGCGGCGGCTGGTGGGCGCGGCCAACATGCACCTCCCGGGTCGCCAGGTGGACCCGGATCGCGTCCGCCGCGACCTTGGCCGTCTGCAGCGCTGGGAGCGCGAGCGCTCAGGGGACTCCGCCTCGGCGCAGACCCGTGCCCCGGCCTCGCAGGCGCAGGGCTGGCGTGGGTGGGGCGGGCGCGATCCGGATAACCTGCGCGCCGCGTGAGCACTCCCGGCGCCTTCGACGTCAAGCACCGCAGTCGCGCCCTCACCGAGGGGCCCGAGCGCGCGGCCGCACGCGCGTACCTGCACGGCATCGGCTACTCGGCCGAGGATCTCGCCAAGCCGATCGTCGGCGTCGCGCACTCGTGGATCGAGACGATGCCGTGCAACTTCAACAACCGCGTGCTCGCCGCCAAGGTCAAGCAGGGCATCCGCGCCGCCGGCGGCACGCCGATGGAGCTCAACACGATCGCGATCTCCGACGGCATCACGATGGGCACCGCCGGCATGCGCGCGTCGCTCGTGTCGCGCGAGCTGATCGCCGACTCGATCGAGCTCGTCGCCTCGGCCCACGCCTTCGACGCGCTCGTGACGATCTCCGGTTGCGACAAGACGATCCCCGGGACGGTGATGGCGCTCGCGCGTCTGAACATACCGGGGCTGATGCTCTACGGCGGCTCGATCAAGCCGGGCCACTACAAGGGCGTCGAGGTCACGATCCAGCAGGTGTTCGAGGCCGTCGGCGAGTACGCGGCCGGCAAGATCACCGAGGACGAGCTGCACGAGCTCGAGGAGGCCGCCTCGCCGGGCGCCGGCGCCTGCGGCGGCCAGTTCACCGCCAACACGATGGCGATGGCCTTCGAGGCGCTCGGGATCTCGCCCGCCGGCTCCGCGATGGTCCCCGCCGAGGATGGGCGCAAGCTCGAGGTCGCCGTGCAAGTGGGCGAACTGGTGATGGACGTCCTGCGCCGCGGCCAGCGCCCGAGCGACATCATCACCAAGCCGGCGCTCGAGAACGCGATCGCGGCGGTCGCCACCAGCGGCGGCTCGACCAACGGCGTGTTGCACCTGCTCGCGGTCGCGCGCGAAATGGGCGTGCCGCTGCAGATCGACGAGTTCGAGGCGATCTCCGAGCGCACGCCGCTGCTGTGCGACCTGCAGCCCGGCGGCCAGTACGTGGCGACCGAGCTGTACGAGGCCGGCGGCGTGCCGCTGGTGCTCGCCCGGCTGCGCGACGCAGGCATCCTCAACGCCGACGCGCAGACCGTCACCGGCAGGACGATCGGCGAGCACGCGGCCGAGGCCGTCGAGACCGACGGGCAGCGCGTCGTGCGCCCGCTCGCCGAGCCGATCAAACAGACGGGCGGCTTCGCGATCCTGCGCGGCAACGTCGCGCCCGACGGCTGCGTCGTCAAGCTCTCCGGGCATGAGCGCCGCAAACACGTCGGGCCTGCGCGCGTGTTCGACGGCGAGGAGGGCGCGATGGCGGCCGTGCTCGCGCACGAGATCCAACAGGGTGACGTGGTCGTGATCCGCGGCGAGGGGCCCGCCGGCGGCCCCGGCATGCGCGAGATGCTGTCCGTGACCGCCGCGATCGTCGGCGAGGGGCTCGGCGAGGACGTCGCGCTGATCACCGACGGTCGCTTCTCCGGCGCCACACACGGCTTCATGGCGGCGCACGTCGCGCCCGAGGCCGTCCGCGGCGGCCCGATCGGGGCGCTCAGAGACGGCGACGAGCTGACGATCGACGCGGACACGCGCCGGCTCGACGTGGCGCTGTCGGACGCTGAGATCGCCGCGCGCGTGGCCGCCTACAGCCAGCCGCCGCGCGCGGACGAGCACGTCGACGTCGCCATCCAGAAGTACGCCAAGCTCGTCGGCAGCGCCGCCGAAGGCGCCATTACCAGATAGGAAGCCGCTGGCGCGGCTACTCCGCGAGGAATTCCTTGAGCAGCGCGTTGAACGCGGCGGGGCGCTCAAGCATCGCCATGTGACCGGTGTCCTCGAAGATCACCTTGCGCGAGTCGGGGATCAGCTCGGCGAACACATCGGCGTCGCGCACCGGGATCAGGCGGTCGCCGTCGCCCCACACGATCAGCGTCGGGCACGCGATCTCGGGCAGGCGCTCGCGGATGTCGTAGTCGAGCACCGCCTGCAGGCCCTGCAGGAAGCCCGGCTTGCCGGCGCCGCGCAGCTGCTCGGCGGCGAGCGCCGCGGGCAGGCGGCTGGGATGACGCGTGACGACGTTCAGCAGCGCCTCGCGCAGGCGTGCGCGCCGCGCGACGGTCTCCGATTTGGACGCCACCCACGCGCCGCTGGCGGCGAGCACCGTCTCCAGCCGGCGGAACACCGGCACCGCGCGCATCGAGCCGGGATGGCCGGTCGTCGAGATCCCCGCCGCGGAGATCAGCACCAGGCGCTCGACCCGCTGCGGGAACGCGATCGCGAGCTCGGCGGCGATGAAGCCGCCCATCGAGTTGCCGATCACGGCCGCGGCGTCGATCTGCAGCTCGCCGAGCAGGCGGTCGAGCAGGCGCGCATAGCCGGAGATCGAGATCTGCTCGGCGGGCATCGGCGAGTAGCCGAAGCCCGGCAGGTCGAGCGTGATCACGCGATGCTCCGCCGCCAGCGCCGGCAGCTGCTCCAGCCAGTTGGCCCAGCAGCCGGACAGCCCGTGCACGAACACCAGCGGCTGGCTCGTGTCCTCGTGCGTGACGTCACGCTCTGGGCCGAGCTCGATCGTGTTCACCGGCTGGCCGTCGATCACCAGCCAACGCTGGTGCGTGCGCCAGTCGACGTCGAGCCACTGCGAGCGCCCGACGGGCCCGTACGCGGCCGCCTCGCCCGCGGGAACCCGCGTTGCCGTGTGGCTGCGCGAATCGGCGCTCACGCATCTGACTGTACTCCAGGCAGGCAGAGCATCGCTCGCGGCGAAGTAATGGCGGAGATGAGCGCCAAAGTGCAGGAGGGGGTGACGATCGACGGCCACGAGCAGCTGCGCGGCGCCTGGGCCGAGGCGAACGCGCTGCTGGCCGAGGACCTGCGTCGGCGCGACGCCGCCGAGCGCACGCGCCGCGCGTACGCGGTCGACGTCGGCCAGTTCGCGCGCTGGGCGATCGCCCGCGGTCTCGCCCCCGCAGACGTCGGCCCGAAGGCGGTGCGCCGTTACATCGCCCACCTCTCGGAACGCTCTGCAGCTGGCCACGGCGCGGCGCCGAGCACCTCCGCACGCAAGCTCGCGGCGCTGCGCGCGCTGTTCGCCAGCCAGCGCGAGCACGGACGCATCTCCCAGAACCCCGCGGACCTCGTCTCGACGCCGCGCCGGGGCTCGCACCTGCCGCGCGTGCTCAGTGCCCGCGAGGCCGCGCGGCTGCTCGACGGCATCCCCGACGGCATACCCGCGCGCCCGCTCGAGCTGCGGGACCGCGCGATGTTCGAGCTCGCGTACTCGTGTGGGCTGCGCGCCGAGGAGCTCGTTTCGCTGCACGGCGCGGACGTCGACTACGACGGCGAGCAGCTGCGCGTGGAGGGCAAGGGGCGAAAGACGCGCTTCGTGCCCGTCGGCGAGCCGGCGATGGCCGCGGTCAGAGCGTATCTGGAGCGCGCGCGGCCGGCGCTTGCATCGCAGGCGACGGCAGCGCCCGCGGCGCCCGCGGCCTCGGCGGCGCCCGTACGATCCTCGGCAGCCGAGCGCGCGGCTTCGCTGAGCGCGCTCGACGCATTGTTCCTCTCAAAGACCGGGCGCCCGCTGGGCACCGGCGACGTGCGGCGGCGGCTGCGCGCGTGGACCGCACGCGTCGGCGTCGGCGAGGGCGCGTCGCCGCACGCGCTCCGTCACAGCTTCGCCACGCACCTGTTGGACGGCGGCGCGGATCTGCGCAGCATCCAGGAGCTGCTCGGCCACGCCAGTGTGTCCAGCACTCAGATTTATACTCGGGTAGAGTCCGCGAGGCTTAGAAGCGCGTATGCGCGCAGCCACCCTCGGGCGTGAATAGAATGCCCGCCCGCCCCTAGGGGGGATGGAGCCCTGGAGACGAACGTCAAACCGATCGAGCTGCGCGAACTGTGGCGGCGCTATAAGTCCGAAGGTGACACTCGCGTTCGCGAGCGTCTCGTCGTGGCCTACTCGCCGCTGGTCAAGTACGTCGCCGGGCGCACCGCCGCCGGGCTGCCTCCGCACGTGGAGGAGGCCGACCTGATCTCCTACGGCCTCGTCGGGCTGATTTCCGCGATCGAGCGCTTCGACCTGTCCCGCGACATCAAGTTCGAGACGTACGCGATCATGCGCATCAAGGGCGCGATCATCGACGAGCTGCGCTCGCTCGACTGGGTGCCGCGCAGCGTGCGCGCCCGCGCCCGCGAAGTCGAGCGCGCGAACGCCAAGCTCGAGCACACGCTGCAGCGCGCGCCCACCGACCAGGAGCTCGCAGCCGAGCTGGGCATCAGCGTGGACGAACTCAACGAGTCGCTGCTCGCGATCTCGCACTCCTCGATCGTCGCGCTGGATGAGCTGTGGAGCGTGTCGGACTCCAGCGGCGACCAGGTGTCGCTGATGGACACAATCGAGGACCCGGGCGCGCCCGATCCCGCAAGGGCGCTCGACGTGGGCGACCTCAAGGACCGGATCGCCGACTCGATCGCCAAGCTGCCCGAGCGCGAGAAGCTCGTGATCGCCCTGTACTACTACGAGAACCTGACCCTGCGCGAGATCGGCGAGGTGCTCGGCGTGACCGAGTCGCGCGTCTCGCAGATGCACACCAAGGCGGTGCTGCGCCTCAGATCGCGCATGCAGGAGGAGTCCTTCGACGATTGACCCGCCGAGGCTCGATCGAGCGTCTCGAAGCGAGACGTGTCCGCTGTCCCGGTCGAGATCGGCGCAGGCGTCCGACGTGTGTCGAACCGCACTAGCGCTCGCTGAGGCGCGGCGGTATGGTGCTCCTACCAGCGGAAGGAGAACCTTATGCATGTCCCAGCGGATCGGATTCGCAACGTGGCTCTCGTCGGACATCGAGGGTCGGGCAAGACCGCGCTGCATGAGGCACTGCTGTTCGAGGCGGGGGTGACGGCGCGGCTCGGGTCGGTGCCCGACGGCAGCACGGTGTCGGACGCGGATGCCGACGAGCAGGCGCGGCAGATGTCGATCTCGACGACGCTCAGCTCGTTCGAGTGGCAGCAGCGCAAGATCAACCTGCTCGACACGCCCGGCGAGCCGAGCTTCGTCGCGGATGCGCTCGGCGCGCTGCGCGTGTGCGAGGCCGCCGTGTTCGTCGTCAACGGCGTCATGGGCGTCGAGGTGTCCACCAGCCGCCTGTGGGCGCGTGCCGCCGAGCTCGACATCGCGCGGATGCTGTTCGTCAACATGCTCGACCGCGAGCGCGCCGACTTCTTCCGCACGCTGGAGCAGCTGAAGCGCGCGTTCGGGCCACACGTCGTCGCCACCGAGATCCCGATCGGCGCTGAGCACGACATTGATGGCGTCATCGACCTGATCGACATGAAGGCCTTCCGCGCACAGCCCACTCCCGAGCGCGGTGCCGCGGAGGAGATCCCGATCCCCGACGCCGAGGCAGCGCACGCACAGGAGTACCGCGAGAAGCTCATGGACGAGGTCTGCGAAGTGTCGGACACGCTCATGGAGCGCTACCTGGACGGGCAGGAGATCTCCCACGCGGAGATCGTCGACGCGCTCAAGGAGGGCACCAACCACGGCCGCATCTTCCCCGTCGTCTGCGGCGTCGCCACCCGCAACCTCGGCACCACGCGCCTGCTCGATGCGATCGTCGAGGACCTGCCCTCGCCCGTCAAGCACGGCGCCCTGACCGTCGGTGAGGTCGAGCTGCGCCCGAGCGAGGACGCGCAGCTGTTCGCCTACGTGTTCAAGACCCGCGCCGACCCGTTCGCCGGCCGGATCAACCTGCTGCGCGTCTACCAGGGAGTGCTGCGCGCCGACAGCCAGGTGCTGAACACGCGCGCGCACTTCAAGGAGCGGATCGGCCAGCTGCTGGTGTTCAGGGGCAAGGAGGTCGAACACGTGCACGAGTTCGGCCCCGGGGACATCGGCGCGGTCGCCAAGCTCAAGGAGACGCGCGCCGGCGACTGGCTCGCTGCGCAGGACGAGCCGATCGAGATGCCGCGCCTGAAGCTGCCCGCGCCGGTGATGGCGTTCGCGGTCGAGCCTAAGAGCAGGGGCGACGAGGACAAGGTGCTCGCGTCGCTGCGGCGCCTGCAGGAGGAGGACCCCACGATCGACCTGCACCGCGACCAGCAGACCGGCGAGCAGATCGTCGCCGGGCTCTCGCAGGTGCACGTCGAAGTGATCGTCGACCGACTGCGCACACGCTTCGGCGTCGAGGTCACGCTGCAGCCGCCGCGCGTGCCCTATCGCGAGACGATCCGCGGCACCGCCGCCGCCCACGGACGCCACAAGAAGCAGTCGGGCGGGCGCGGGCAGTTCGGCGACTGCCACATCGCCATCGAGCCGCTGAACGCATCGTCCCCGGACGGGGACCCCGCGCACGCCGGTGGCCTGGAGTTCGTCGACAACATCAAGGGCGGCGTCATCCCCAGCTCGTTCATCCCCGCCGTCGAGAAGGGCGTCAGCGAGGCGATGGAAGCGGGCGTGCTCGCCGGCTACCCCGTCACGGGCGTGCGCGTGCGGTTGTTCGACGGCTCCTACCACTCCGTCGACTCCTCCGAGATCGCGTTCAAGCTCGCCGGCATCCAGGCCATGAAGCAGGCGCTCGAGCTCGCCGACCCGGTGCTGCTCGAGCCGATCATGCTGGTCACGCTGTCGGTGCCCGAGTCGCACGTCGGCGACGTGATCGGCGATCTCAACAGCCGCCGTGGCCGGCCGTTGGGGATGGAGCCCGTGGGGGAGATGACCGAGATCCGCGCCGAGGTGCCGATGGCCGAGATGCTCACCTACGCGCCCGACCTGCGCTCGATCACGCAGGGACAGGGCGACTACACGCTCGAGCTGCTGCGCTACGACGAGCTCCCCGCGCACCTCGCGCAGAAGGTTGTCGACGCGGCCAGCGAGCAGCGCGCAGCCGTCCACGCCTAAACGGCCGTCTTGGCAACAGTAGGCGACTACCGATACTCTGGTGGGTCGATGGCTACGCGCACGATCGTCACCTCCCAGCCCGACGTCGAGTGCGATGTGTGCGCGCGCAGGCTCCTGCGCGGCGAGCAGCCCGACGTGTTCGTCGGCGCCGGACGCCGGCGGATCGTCTGCGAGCTGTGCGCACCGCGCGCCGCGCACGAGGGCTGGATGCGCGAGACAGACAGCCAGTCGCTGACGCTGCCGCCGCTGCGCCCGCGGCGCGGGCGCAGCCTGTTCGAGCGTCTGCGCCAGGTCGGCAGGCCGCCGGGCGACGCGCAGGGCGGCCTGGTCGCCGCGGGCTCGGGCGAGGAGCAGGCCGAGCCCTACGACCTATTCGCCGACTCGACGCCTGCGGGCGCGCAGTCCGCAGACGCGGCGTCGGTGCAGCAGGCAACGAGTCACACGCAACCGGTCGCTGCGACGCCGCCCGAGGCGCCCGCCGCGGACCTCGGCGAGGCGAGCTACCGGCCCGTGCCGGCACGCGAGACCGAGACGCCGCCGTCGGAGACACACGCCGCGCCCGAGCAGCCCTCCGAATACGTGCAGCAGGCGATCGCCGTGTTCAACGCGAGCGAGTTCCCGCGCCGCGTCGCTGGCGTGACCCGCTCGCTGGGTGCGCCAGCGGTGACCGTCCGCTCGGCCGAGCACCTGGAGAGCGTGGTGTCGATCGTGGTCGCGTGGGAGTTGTGCTGGTATCGCTACGAGGTCGACCTCAGCGAACCGGTCGTCGAGGCGCAGGTCATCGCTCAGGGGACCGAGCTCTCGGAGCTCGCGCGCGAGGATCGACTCGCGAACGCCGCCGCCGCCGAGTCGGGGATGCTGCTGCTCGCAGGCGCGTAGCCGCCTGTGGCGGTGCGTCCCCTGCGGGCGGACGTGTGACGATTCGGTGTGCTGCGCTTGCGCATCTGCGTGCGGGGAGTAAGATCGACGTCGAGATGATCTACTGCGTGGTACCCAGACCGTTGGCTGACGAGCTGTATCCGAAGCTTGTCGAGCACTACAGCGACGACACGAACGTCACGGTGATCGTCGACCGACGCAAGTTCGACCGCAGGGCACGCTACGCGGCCGCGGGCGCGTCCTCCACGGATGACGAGCAGCGGCGCATCGTGCGTGATCGCCGCCGCGCGCGCGTAGCCGGCGATTTGCTGCCCCTCGCGCACGCCTCATAGAACCTGTTCCGATCGGCAAGAGCCGGCTGCGCCCGCCTGCTCCGTCCCCGGCGAGCTGCATAATCTCGCGTCGATGAAGGTCATCGTTCACGTCGACGGCGGCGCCCGCGGTAACCCTGGCCCCGCTGCGGCCGCGTCCGTCATCAGCTCGCCCAGCGGCGAACTGCTCGACGAGCACGCGCAGGTGCTCGGTACGGCCACCAACAACGTCGCCGAGTACCGCGCGCTGCTGCTCGGCCTGGCGCGCGCCCGGGAGCTCGGCGCCAGCGAGGTCGAGATCATCGGCGACTCCGAGCTGATCGCCAAGCAGGTCCAGGGGCTGTACAAGGTCAAGCACCAGTCCATGCGCCCGCTCTACCTGCAGGCGATGGAGGCGCTCAGGGGCTTCGAGAGCTGGTCGATCAGAACCGTGCCACGCGCGCAGAACGCCGACGCCGACGCCCTCGTCAACGCCGCTCTCGACCAGGCAGCCACCGCCGCACGTTGAGTAGCGCCGCGCGCGCAGCCGCTCGCCGAAGGAGCCCGCCTGCGCCGAAGGAGCCCGCCTGCGCCGAAGGAGCCCGCCTGCGCCGAAGGAGCCCGTCTCCGCGAGACCGTTCTCCTGCGAGATGATTACAAGTTGTAATGATTACGCACTGTAATGATTACAAGGTGAAAGGATCACAACGCGGAATGATTACCCCGCGGAGCATCATCGCGGGGACCGCGATGTCAATGCAGCGGCTGCGCTGATTTGGCGATCGCGAGCATCTGCGAGTTCGACAGTTCCTCCAGCAGCGTGTTGGTGAGCCAGTAGAGGACATTCCCTGCGCGCCAGCCGATCACGTGGATGTGCGAGCCGTCGTCGACGAACTCGTATGTGACGCGGTCGATGACCTGCGTGCGGGCGTGCGCGAACAGCGGCGGGTTCAGCCAGTCGCTGCCCTCGAAGTCGTAGTAGCCGCCGAGCGTGGCGTTCTGCGCCCAGACGATGATGTAGGCATGATGGCGGACGTTCTGCTGGTTCTTGAGCGGGTAGGCGCGCACCTGCTGCTGTTCGGACTGCCCGGTCTGCAGGGTGGGATACAGGACGGGGAAGGGCACTTCCGGCGCCGCCTGCACCAGTTCGCTTTCGCCGGCGGAGGTCGTCTGCACGAGGTT
The DNA here is from genome assembly GCA_049513255.1 of Solirubrobacteraceae bacterium. Lineage (GTDB taxonomy): Bacteria > Actinomycetota > Thermoleophilia > Solirubrobacterales > Solirubrobacteraceae > Palsa-744. The sequence continues at coordinate 41,139 of JBEKWH010000010.1, read as the reverse complement.
CAGCGCCGCCGGTGAGAAGCCGCTGCCGTGGTGGCTGCTGTGGTGGTTGTGGCTGGGGCGGTGCCGCGTGGATGAGCCGGAGGCCGGCAGCGCCAGCTGTTCTTTGCCGTAGAGGAACCTGTCGAGCGTCTCCTTCTCCAGTTCCGCGTTCGATGTGACGTAGTCGCCGCCGCCGGCGGGCTGGTAGTCGACGTTGCTCGCCAGGAACTTCACCTGGCGCAGCGGCTTGCTCTGCGAGAAGGCGATCAGCTTCGACAGCAGCACGAGCTCTTCGGGGGTCGACGGGAAGTTCGTCCTGATCGCGCGCCCCACGGCCTTGGCGACGGTGTCGATCTGGCCGAGCTCGTTGGCAGGGTCGATCTGCTCGCGCAGGTCCCGCAGGAAGTCCTGCTGGCGCGCGACGCGCACGAAGTCCGAGTCGGTGTGGCGGTAGCGCACGTAGTCGAGCGCATTTTCGTAGCAGAGCTTTTGATAGCCCGGCTCCAGGTTGATTTCTGTATATTCTTCATTGCTTTCACCTTTTAGGTGAAGGTAGCGGTGGTCGACGTTCACGTACGCACAGCCGAGCGCGTCGACGACTTTGATGAAGCCCGCGAAGTTGACGTCGATGATGCCGTTCAGCTTGCCCTGCAGTTCGGGGAAGACTTCGCGCACGATCGTTTCCGCGGCGAGCACGCTGGCGCCGTTCGCGCCCCCGAATTTGCTGCCGATCGTGTACGCCGCGTTGATCTTCTGGCCTTCGTAGACCTGGCCGCTGGGCGTCCTGATGTTGACCATCAGATCGCGCGGGATCGACAGCACCGAGGTCTGGCCCTGTTCGGGGTCGAAGCGCACGAGCAGGATCGTGTCGCTGTGCGGCGCGGATTCGCGTTCTTCGATGTTCTTCGAGCCTGCGCGCCTGTCCGAGCCGAGGATCAGGAACGTCTGCGGGCCGCCACCGTATTCGGGTGTGATCAGGCCCTTGGGCGCGTTGATGTGGCTGAGCTGCGGGAACACCTCGTCGGCGAGCGTCGTGAGCTTGTTCAGCGCGACGGTCGCGGTTGCGGCGCCGCTCAGCGCGACGATCAGGATGCCGGCGAGGAAGAACCGCTTCCACATGCCCCACCACAGCGAGGGCGGGCGCTCGTCATTCATGGGGTATCGGGACGTGGCAGGTCATATGGCCTGAGTTGAAGCGTTCCGCCTCCCCCGGCGAGATGCTCAGCTCAAGGGTAGCGGGCCGCTCAGAATGAGCCTAGCGCGCGGATCGGAGCACAAGCGCCGGCATCGTGGGTACGCTCGGTCGATGCTCAGCGCGCGCAACCGAGAGCTCCTGGGCCTCGTGCCCTCGGCGCTGCTCGTGACGGCCGGCTTCACCGCGATCTTCATCCAGACGCAGGGCAACTCGCCGACGGCCTCGACCAACCTGACGCTAAACCACGCCTCCAGCGTGTCGCTCACCTACGGTGCGCTGTTCCTCGGGCTGTGTCTGGCCGCGCACTTGGTGATCCGCTTCGCGCTGCCGAACGCCGATCCCTACCTGTTCCCGCTCGTGGCGGTGCTCGCGAGCGTCGGGATCGTGATGGTCTATCGCATCGAACCGACGCTCGCGCGCCAGCAGGCGCAGTGGATGGTGCTCGGCCTGCTGCTGTTCGCGGCGACGATCATCGCGCTGCGCAAGCGCGGCGTGGGCGTGCTCGAGCGCTATCGCTACACGATCGCCGCGGTCGGCATCGGCATGACGGTGCTGCCGCGCCTGCCGGGCATCGGCGAGCAGGTCAACGGCGCCTACCTCGACATCCATATCGGCAGCGTGTCCTTCCAGCCGGCCGAGCTCGGAAAGGTCGCGATCGTGATCTTCCTCGCCAGCTACCTGCGCGACAACCGTCAGATCCTCGTGACGGCGGGGCGGCGCGTGCTCGGGCTGACGATCCCGCCGATGAAGCAGTTCGGCCCGATGCTGATCGTGTGGGGCGCGGCGATGGTGACGCTGCTGCTCACGGATGAGCTTGGCACCTCGCTGATGTTCTACGGCGCGTTCCTGGCGCTGCTGTACGTAGCCACCGGGCGCCTGTCGTTCCCGCTGATCGGGATCGTGCTGTTCGCGCTCGGCGCCTGGTACCTGACCAGTCACGTGAGCCACGTGCAGGCGCGCGTGCTCGCCTGGGAACAGCCGTTCAACGAAACCCTCTACCACCGCGAAGTCGGTGGCAGCTACCAGTTGGCCCAGTCGCTGTTCGCGCAGGCCGACGGCGGGCTGCTCGGCACCGGCTTTGACCGTTCGCTGCTGCGTGCCGGCCCGCACGGGGCCTCGATTCTGCCGGTCCCCGAAAGCGACATGATCTACGCCGTCATCGTCAACGAGCTCGGGCTCGCCGGCGCCGCGGCGCTGCTGGGCGTGTACCTGATGTTCATCGCGCGCGGGCTGAAGACGGCGGTGCTCGCACGTGACTCGTTCTCGAAGCTGCTCGCGACGGGCCTGTCGTTCGTGGTGGCGATGCAGGTGTTCGTGATCGTCGGCGGCGTCACGCGCGTGATCCCGCTGACCGGTGTGACGCTGCCGTTCGTCGCCTATGGGGGCTCCTCGGTGGTGATGAACTTCGTGCTCGTGGCGCTGCTGCTCGTCGTCTCAGATCGCGCACGGCGCCCGTATGTGGCCCCGAAGCGCCTCTGATCGCCGATCTGACCGCTGCGCTGCGTCCGCAGGTGAGCCCGCGGCGCCGTCGAAGAGGGTGTGGAGATGCTCACCTCGACCACGCCCGACGCCACGCCGCGCCTGTTCCTGGGCACCGAGCGCGACGGCGCGCGCGGCCTGCCCGATGCACGGGAGGTGAGCGAGGGCTTCTGCTCGCCGGCCGGACTGCACCGGCGCCCATGGCTGGCACGCCTGCGCCGGGCGCTCGACGGAGGGCTGTTCGTCCTGCATTTCCAGCCGATCATCGCGCTGAGCGATCGGCACGTGTCCCACCACGAGGCGCTGCTGCGGCTCGCCGACGAGCCCGAAGGGCGTCTCGTCGCGCCGGGGCGCTTCCTGCCCGCGGCCGAGCGCTACGGGATGATCCGCGAGATCGACCGCATGGTGATCAACGAAGTCGTCGCGCTGCTCGGGGCGCAGGCGAGCGCGCCGATCGGCGACAGTGCGCTCGCAGAAGCGAGCCCACCGCCGCGGATCGCCGTGAATGTGTCCGCCGTGTCGATCACCGACGTCACGCTGCTGGCCCACATCGCGCGGCGTCTGCACTGGCATCAGGTCGATCCTTCACGGCTGGTGATCGAGATCACCGAGACCGCCGCGATCTCCGACATGGACAGCGCCAAGGCGTTCTGCGCAGGCGTGCTGGCGCTGGGGTGTGGTCTCGCGTTGGATGACTTCGGCGCCGGCTACGGCTCGTTCCAGTACCTCAAGCACCTGCCCTTCAGCTATCTGAAGATCGACGGCGACTTCATCCGCCGGCTGCCCGTCTCGCGCACCGATCAGCTCGTCGTCAGGGCGCTTGCCGGCGTCGTGCGTGGCATGGGCGCGCAGACGATCGCAGAGTTCGTCGGCGACGAGACGACGATCGGGATGCTGCGCAGCTACGGCGTCGACTACGCCCAGGGCTTTGCGGTCGGGCGTCCGCAGCCGGCGCTGGTCGCGGCCGTCTGATCGACGACGGATCGACCGACGACGAATCGATCGACGCGGGATCGATCGACGACGGAGGAGCCAGCGTATAACCATGGCTATACAGTCCTCGATTGGAGAGTGACAACGCGTCCTACCTCGGCTGAGGAAACTGGGCCCGCATCGCCGCGTCCCAGGCGCGATCGCTGAGCAGGCGCCGGGTCGCGATCGAGAGCTTGGCCGAGGGGGTGATCGTGATTCGTGCCGGGGGGTGACGGCGGGTGATCGCGCGCTCGATCACCTTGGCGACGCGCTCGGGGCCTGCGCCGAGAAAGCGCATTGGCCCGTCGTAGGCGCCGGCCGTGACCGCGCCGACAGTCGCGTTGAAGTGCGCGTAGGGGTCCTGCTCGGAGCTGCCGACGTCCGCCATGCGCGCGTTCGCCGCCTCGCCGAACGCGGTCGTGATCAGCCCCGGCTCCAGCAGGATCACGTCGATGCCGAAGCCGCGCAGCTCGAAGCGCAACGCGTCGGAGATCGCCTCGAGCGCGTGCTTGGTCGCGTGGTAGTAGCCGCCGCCTGGGAACGTCAGGCGCCCTCCCATCGAGCCCAGGTTAACGATCTTGCCCCAGCGCTGCGCGCGCATCTTCGGCAGCACGAGCTGCGTCAGGCGCACGAGGCCGAACACGTTCGTCTCGAACTGGCGGCGCACCGCGTCCATCGGGACGGTCTCGATCGCGCCGCTCTGGCTGTAGCCGGCGTTGTTGATCAACACCCCGACCGCGCCCTCGGCCTGCTCGATGGCCGCGACCGCTGCGCGCATCGAGTCCTCGTCGGTGACGTCGAGCGCCAGCGTGTGACAGCCGGCGTCGCCCAGCTCCTCGAGCGACTCGGGCTGGCGTGCGCTCGCGTACACGGTCCAGCCGGAACGCACCAGGCGCAGCGCGCTCGCGCGACCGATGCCCGAGGAGCAGCCGGTCACCAGCACCGCCTTCGAGGGCTCGGCCATGCGCGCAGCATAAGCGCTGTGCGAGGTAGGCTCCAGCCATGACCACAATCTCCGCAGACACCCTCCCCGACGCGCTGAGCGCCCCCGCGCGCGATTTCATCTCACAGTCGCACCGCCTTCTGATCGGCGCCGAGCGCCTCGATGCGGCCGACGGGCGCACGTTCGCCACGATCGACCCCGCCACCGGCAGGGAGATCGCAGAGGTCGCGCTCGCCGGAGCAGAGGACGTCGCGCGGGCGGTCGCCGCGGCACGGGCTGCGTTCGCCGATGGCCCGTGGTCCTCGATGCCGGCCTCGGGGCGTGAGCGCCTGATGCACGCGCTCGCCGACGCGATCGAAGCGCGCGCCGAGGAGATCGCTCAGATCGAGTCGCTCGACAACGGCAAGCCCGTCGGGCTCGCACAGTACGTCGACGTCAACGGGGCGATCGCGCACCTGCGCTACTTCGCCGGCTGGCCGACGAAGATCGAGGGCGGCGTGCTCCCCGTGACCGCGCCGAACATGCACTGCTACACGCGCCGCGAGCCGGTCGGCGTGTGCGCGCAGATCATCCCGTGGAACTTTCCGCTGCTGATGGCCGCCTGGAAGCTCGGCCCGGCGCTCGCCGCCGGCTGCACGATCGTGCTGAAGCCCGCCGAGCAGACGCCGCTGTCTGCGCTGCGGATCGGCGAGCTGGCACTCGAGGTCGGCTTCCCGCCAGGCGTGCTGAACGTGCTCACCGGCGACGGCAGCACAGGCGCCGCGCTCGTCGATCACCCCGACGTCAACAAGGTCGCCTTCACGGGCTCCACGGCGGTAGGGCGCGAGATCGGCGCCAAGGCGGGCAAAGCGCTGAAGCGCGTGACGCTCGAGCTCGGCGGCAAGTCGCCGAACATCATCTTGCCCGACGCCGACATCGACGCCGCCGTCAAAGGCTCCTTCCAGGCGATCTACTTCAACTCCGGGCAGGCGTGCAACGCCGGCTCGCGCCTGTTCGTCCCCGCAGAGCGCTTCGACGAGGTCATGAGCAGTCTCGCCGAGGCCGCCAAAGCGGCGCAGCTCGGCCCCGGGCTGGACGCGGGCACCCAGCTCGGGCCACTCGTCTCGGCCGAGCAGCACGAACGCGTGCTGGGCTACATCGACGCCGGTCGCGAGGAGGGCGCCGAGGTGCTCGCCGGCGGCGAGGCAGCGCTCACCGACAGCGGCGGCTACTTCGTCGCGCCGACCCTGTTTGCCACAACCTCCGACGAGCTGCGCATCTCACGTGAGGAGATCTTCGGGCCCGTGCTCGTCGCCTCTCCGTATGACTCGCTCGAGGAGGTCGCCCAGCGCGCGAACGCCGGCGAGTACGGACTGGCCGCGGGCGTGTGGACGCGGGATGTCTCGAGCGCCCACCGTCTGGCCGCGATGCTGCACGCCGGCATGGTCTACATCAACACCTGGGGCGTCGTCGATCCGTCAGCCCCGTTCGGCGGCTTCAAGGCCTCCGGCATCGGCCGCGAGCACGGCCACGACGGTCTCGACGCCTATCTGGAGACCAAGACCGTGTGGACGGCGTTGTGAGCCTGAGGACCGTCGCCGCTTCGTGAGCGTCGCCGTTCAGAGCGGGCGTGGCGTTGCCGCTGTCCGCTCCCAGCGGTGGGCGCCCGCGCTCGCCGCGCTGCTGGCGCTGCTGCTGATCCTCGCCGCTGCGGAGATCGTCATCGACGGCGCCGCCGGGCTCTCGCCGCTGATCCCAAAATCGCCCGACATCGCCAGCTGGCTGGGGGGCATCGGCGAGCGCCTCGGTTACCGCGTATTCCTGATCGCGCTGCTCGTCTCGACCGGCGCGTACGCGGGCCTGATAGCGCTCGCTCGCCGAGCCGCGAGCCCGATCTCCACACGCTGGGCGATCGTCCTGGTCGCCGCGCTGCAGCTGATCGTGTTCGCCGGGCCGATCCTGCTGTCAACCGATGTGTTCAGCTACATCGCCTACGCGCGCATGGGCGTCGAGCACGGCCTGAATCCCTACACGCACGGTCCCGTCGCAATCGCCAGCGACCCTGTCTTCCAGTACGTCGGTCACGACTGGGAGCTCGTCGCCACCGCCTACGGGCCGCTGTACACGCTGCTGTCCTATCCGCTCGCGCTGCTCGGCGTGGTCGGCGCGCTGTGGGCAATGAAGCTCGAGGCGCTGCTCGCGAGTGCCGGCACGCTCGCGCTCGTGTGGCGCTGCGCGCGTGTGCGCGGCTTCGATCCCGTGGCCGCGATCCTTGTCGTCGGCGCCAACCCGCTGTATGTGATCTACGGGCTCGGCGGTGCGCACAACGACATGCTGATGATGCTCGCGATGATGGCCGCCGTCAGCCTCACGCTCATGCGCGCGCCATCCGCGCGCCGCGAAGCCGGCGCCGCGGCCTGGGTCGTGGCGGGCGCGCTGATCAAGGCGACGGTCGCGGTGCTGCTGCCGTTCATGATCGTCTCCAAACGTCGCCTCGCGCCGATCCTCGGCACGGTCGCGGCGCTCGCGCTCGGCGCGCTGGCCGGCTACGCGGCGTTCGGCATTCACGGGATCGACATCGTCGCTGCGCTCAACCGCGACGCCGCGTTCGTCTCCACCGACAGCTTCGCCAACGAGATCGCGCACCTGCTCGGCAAGCCGGGGGTGTTCCCGGTCGACCACGACCTGCTCAAGGCGGGCCTCGTGCTGATCCTCCTGCACCTGCTGTGGCGGACCTGGCGGGGCTATGACTGGGTCGCCGCCTCCGGCTGGGCGCTGCTGGCGATCTCGGTCACGAGCACCTGGCTGCTGGCGTGGTACATCCTCTGGCCGCTGCCGCTCGCCGTCGTCACCCGCGACCGGCGCCTGCTCCTCGCCACGCTCGCCGTGCAGGCGCTGTTCATCGTCCATCAGATCTCGCCTTTGCTGGCGCCCGTCCAATGAGCGAGTCCGCCGCCAGCGAGGCCGCGCTGGCCGCCGATGAGGAGCGCTGGCGGCGTCTGCCGTCGTGGCTGCGCCCGCGCACGGTCGAGCTGAAGGGCAGCGGCAACCTGTGGCTGATCGAGACGACGCTGCTCGTGCTCGTCGGCATCGTGCTCGCGACGGCCACGATCAACGACGTCGCCCGCCAGACGGGCATCAACCACCGCCTGATCGCCGACCTGAAGACCTGGCGCCACTACACCGGCCACGACTACCACAACATCTCAGTCGATCAGGAAACCTTGGGGTCGGCGAGCCAGCGCGAGGTCCTCTGCGGCAACACCAGCCCCGGCGGGCCGAAGGCGCGCACGCAGCTGTGTCTGGCGATCTGGGGGCCGGTCGTGAACGGCAGGCGCAGCGTGCACGGCGGCTGGTACCTGCCCCCGTACGCCGAAGACCTGCCAAGCGAGCGCTACGGCTGCTTCGGGGCGGCCGCGCAGGGACGCTGTCCGCGATGAGCTCGGCCCTCGGCGGCAGCGCCAGCACGGGAGTCGCCTCGAACGCTTCCGCGCTGCGCTCTGAGCGGGCGGCCTCGCGCCTGGCGCCTTGGTGGCCGCTGGCCGCGCTGACGCTGCTTGCGGCAGCGCTGCGACTGTCGACGCTCGATCTGCAGAGCTTCTGGTACGACGAGGCGTTCACGCCCGTGCACGTGCTGCATCCCAGCCTGTGGGCGACGTTGCGCTCGGTCGTGCACACCGAGAACACGCCGCCGCTGTGGTACGTGCTGGCATGGGCGGACTCGCGCCTGCTGGGGACCGGCGAGGTCGCGCTGCGCCTGCCGTCGGCGCTCGCCGGGGTCGCGACCGTGCCCGTTGCCTGGGCGATCGGACACGAGCTGGCCGGCCGCCGGGCGGCGCTCGTGTGCGCCGCGCTCGTGGCCGTCAACCCGCTGTTCGTGTGGTACTCGCAGGAGGCGCGCGCGTACGGGCTGTTCGTGCTGATGGGTGCGCTCGCGATGCTGTGCTTCCTGCGCGCGCAGCGAGCGCCCACGCCGCGGCGCATGGCGGCATTTGCAGTGACCGGCGCGCTGGCGCTGCTGACGCACTACTTCGCCGTGTTCCTGCTGATCGGCATGGTGCTGTGGCTGGCCTACGAGCGGCGCACGCGTCGCGCCGCGCTGGCGGCGATCGCGCTGCTGGTGCTCGTCGGGGCGGCGCTGCTGCCGCTGATCTCCGCCCAGGGCGGCCACGGCACGCAGTGGATCGGGCGCTGGCCGCTCACGGAAAGGCTCGAAGCGATCCCGCAGTACTTCCTCACCGGCTACTCGGGCGCGCCGCTCGGCCACGGCGTCGAGCTGCTGGTCGCACTGCCGATCCTCGCCGGCCTCGCGCTCGGCCTGTGGCGCATGACCGAGCCCGTGCCACGCGCACGCGCATCGGAGCTCGCCGAGGCGCCCGCGGCCAGTCGCGACAGGCGCCCATTGCTGGTCGCACTGTCGATCGCCGCCTGCGGCGTGCTGATCCCGATCGTGCTCGTGGCCTTCGGCGCCGACTACCTGGCGCCGCGCAACCTCGTCGCGGCGATGATCCCCGTCACCGCCGTGATCGCCGTGCTCGTCGTCTGGCCGGGTGCGAGCGGGCGCTCCCCGGACGCACTGGCGATCGCGCTCGCGGCGACGATCGCGCTGGCGTTCCTGGCGATCTCGATCGACGTCGATCTGAGCCCGCGCCTGCAGCGCGGCAACTGGCGCGAGGTCGCGAAGGCGCTGCGCGGCGCGCCGCGCGAGCGTGCGATCACGACGGTCGAGCTGGGCTCCGCGCCGCTCGAGTACTACCTGCCGGGGCTGCACAACCTCCGCGAGGGCAGCTCGGTGCTCGTGCGCGAGATCGACGAGACCGGCTACGCCCCGTTGCGTGCCAACGCCGAACAGCCGCCCGCGCCGGGCTTTCACCTGCTTGCGCAGCTGGACGTCAACGGCCTGATCGTGCTCCGCTTCGTCTCGCCGGTCGCCCGCATGGTCACCGAGGCGACGCTGCGCCGCCACGTGATCACGCTGGCAAGCCCGGATGTGCTCGTGCCCGCGGGCTCCCAGGTGTCATCGTGAGGTGCACAAATGGGATCAACTGTGCGCAACTGTCGTTTTGGATCAAAAAGATTTAGGTTGTCTCCATGTCGCAGTTGACCTTGGAGGCTCAGAGCGAGGCGAAGGTCGCGCTGGAAAACGCCCGCGAGCATCTGCTGTCGCTACAGGACGACGCCGGCTGGTGGCGCGGGGAGCTGCAGACCAATGTCACGATGGACGCGGAGGACATGCTCCTGCGCGAGTTCCTCGGTATCCGCCACGCGGATGAGACGGAGCGCTCGGCGGCGTGGATTCGCTCCCAGCAGCGGGCCGACGGCACCTGGACCAACTTCTACGGCGGTCCCGGCGAGCTCTCGACGACGATCGAGGCCTACTGGGCGCTGCGGCTCGCCGGCGACCCGGCGGACGCCGTGCACATGCGCGCCGCCGCTGAGTTCATCCGTCAGGAAGGAGGCCTCGAGCGCGCGCGCGTGTTCACGCACGTGTGGCTCGCCCTGTTCGGCCTGTGGTCGTGGGAGCGGGTGCCGGCGCTGCCGCCCGAGGTGATCCTGCTGCCCCCGTCGGTGCCGCTGAACGTGTACGACTTCGCCTGCTGGGCGCGTCAGACGATCGTCGCGCTGTCGATCGTCAAAGCCCACCGCCCGGTCCGTCCGCTCCCTTTTGATCTGGAGGAGCTGCGCGTGGGCGGCCCGCCGCAGGCCGGCCCCGCGCCGCGGCGCTCCGGAGGCGCGATCTCGCGCCGCGTCTCCTGGCTGTTCCGCCTGGACCGCCTGCTGCGCGCCTATGAACACAGGCCGCTCGCGCCGCTGCGCCGGCTGGCGCTCGCCAGGGCCGAGCGCTGGATCGTGCGCCGCCAGGAGGCCGACGGCTCCTGGGGCGGCATCCAGCCGCCGTGGGTCTACTCGCTGATGGCGCTGCATCTCGCCGGCTACCCGCTCACGCACCCGGTGATGCGACGCGGCCTCGAAGGATTGGACCGCTTCATGGTCGAGGACCGCGAGGACTCCCGCGGCGTCGGCGACGGATCCGAACCCCGCCCACCCGCGAGCCGGCGCCTGGAAGCCTGTCAGTCGCCCGTCTGGGACACGGCGCTCGCGATGCTCGCCCTCAGCGATGCCGGTCTGCCACAGGACCATCCCGCGATGCTCGCCGGCGCGCGCTGGCTGCTCGGCGAGGAGGTGACCGTGCGGGGCGACTGGTCGGTGATGCGGCCCGATCTGCAGCCGGGCGGCTGGGCGTTCGAGTTCGCGAACGTCAACTACCCGGACGTCGACGACACCGTCGAGGTCGTGCTCGCACTGCTGCGCATGGCCGGACGCCAGCCACTGCGCGCGCCGATCGACGGCGCGATCGGACGCGCGCTGCGCTGGGTCGAGGGCATGCAGAGCTCCGACGGCGGCTGGGCGGCGTTCGACACCGACAACACGCGCGCGCTCGTGCGCGAGCTCCCGTTCCTGGACTTCGGCGAGGTGATCGACGAGCCGAGCGCCGACGTGACCGCCCACACCGTCGAGATGCTCGGCGAGCTCGGCCTCGGCGAGACGCCCGCCGCGCGCCGTGGCGTGCAGTGGCTGCTGGAGCGTCAGGAGGCCGACGGCTCGTGGTTCGGGCGCTGGGGCATCAACCACGTGTACGGCACCGGAGCGGCGCTGCCCGGGCTGATCGCCGCCGGCGTGCCCGTCTCGCATCCGGCGATCCGGCGGGCCGTCACCTGGCTCGAGCGCCACCAGAACGAAGACGGCGGCTGGGGCGAGGATCCGCGCTCGTACGACGACCCGGGCTGGATCGGCCGCGGCCCCAGCACCGCCTCGCAGACGGCCTGGGCGCTGATCGCGCTGCACGCCGCCGGGGAGCGCTCGACGGCGCTCGCGCGCGGCATCGCCTGGCTGGTCGCCACCCAGCGCGAGGACGGCGGCTGGGACGAGCCCCAGTACACGGGCACGGGCTTCCCGTCCGACTACTACATCAACTACCACCTCTACCGGCTAACGTTCCCGATCATGGCGCTCGGTCGCTGCCTGGGGTGATGCTCATAGCCGCCGCGCCGATCGACGCCCCCGCCGCGGAGGCGGTGATGGCGCGTGCGGGGAGCGAGAACTTCCCGGTCGCCAGCCGCGTGCTGCCGCGCGGCGCGCGCGCGCACCTGCTCGCGGTGTACGGCTTCGCGCGGCTGGTCGATGAGCTCGGAGACTCGGCCACCGGCGAGCGTTCGCCGGCGGCCGCCGCCGGCGAACGGCTGGCTGCGCTGGACTGGCTCGAAGGAGAACTCGATCGCGCGTTCCGCGGCGAGGCCGCATCGTCCCCGGAGGGGGAGCACCCGCTGCTCGTGCGCCTGCAGGCGACGGTACGCGCGTGCGCGCTGACGCGCGAGCCGTTCGCGCGTCTGATCGAGGCCAACCGCGTCGACCAGCGCGTCAGCCGCTATGAGACCTGGGAGCAGCTGCGGGGCTACTGCGCGCTGTCTGCCGACCCCGTGGGCGAGCTCGTGCTCGAGGTCCTGGGCCTTGCCACCCCCGCGCGGATCGCGCTCTCGGACTCGATCTGCACGGCGCTGCAACTCACCGAGCACTGCCAGGACGTGGCCGAGGACATGGAGCGCGGCCGCGTGTACCTGCCGGCTGAGGACCTGCTGCGCTTTGGCTGCGGCGAGGCTGATCTGCGGGGCGAGCACGCGAGCGCGCCGCTGCGCGATGTGATCGCCTTCGAGGTCGACCGCGCGCGCGGGCTGCTCGCCGACGGCACGCCCCTGATCGGTCAGCTGCGCGGTCGCCCGCGGCTCGCCGTCGCCGCGTTCGTCGCCGGCGGGCGCGCCGCCCTGGACGCGATCGAGCGCGCGCGCTACGACGTGCTCGCCGGGCCGCCGCGCGCGGGACGCGCTCGACGCGCGCTCGCGCTCGCGGCGACGCTGCGCGCTGGCCGGAGATCCTCCGGTCGGGGCACGGCGCAGTGAGCACCGAGGCGGAGATCGCCGACGCATACCGCCACTGCGAATCGGTGACGCACGCGCAGGCCGCCAACTTCTTCTACGGGATCCGCCTGCTCCCAGGCGAGCGGCGCCGCGCGATGTGCGCGGTCTACGCGTTCGCCCGCCGCATCGACGACATCGGTGACGGTACGCTCGCAACGGAGGAGAAGCTGCGCCTGCTGGACGGCGAGGCGGGCGCGCTCGCCGCGATCGGGGGCAGCGGCGAACGGGCGGCCACCGCCGCCGTGGTGGACGGCGAGCGCACACCCGCCGGCGTGGATCGAGTGATGGTGGCGCTCGCGGACGCGCAGCGGCACTTTCCGCTGTCAGCTGATGTGCTCGGTGAGCTGATCGAGGGGGTGCGCATGGATCTCGCGGGCACCACCTACGAGAGCTTCGACGAGCTCGTTGTGTACTGCCGCCGCGTTGCAGGCGCGATTGGACGGGTGTGCCTGGCGATCTTCGGGCTACGCGAGGACGCGGCCTGCGACCAGCCTCGTGCCGAACGGCTCGCCGACGAGCTGGGCGTGGCGCTGCAGCTGACCAACATCCTGCGTGACGTTCGCGAGGACGCGCAGATCGGCCGCGTGTACCTGCCGGGCGAGGATCTGCGGCGCTTCGGCGTGGTGGTGCGGACGGGCTCTGCCGGCGGACCGGTCGCCGACCCCGAGCAGCTGCAGCGACTGTGCGAGCTCGTGCGGTTCGAGTGTGAGCGCGCGCGCGAATGGTTCGACCGCGGCATCGCGCTCACCGGCATGCTGGACCGGCGCAGCGCCGCGTGCGTGCTGGCGATGGCAGGCATCTATCGACGCCTGCTCGAGCGCATTGACGCGCACCCCGAGGAGGTGGCGCGCCGGCGGATGTCGCTGCCGGCGCACGAGAAGGCATGGGTTGCCGCACGCGGCATGCTCGGGGTCGGCGCTTGAGTGCCGTGGCGCGCGGTGTGAGCGCCCGCCGCGTCCTGGTCATCGGCGGCGGCCTCGCCGGCATCACCGCGGCACTCGACTGCGCAGCCGCGGGCGCGAGCGTGACGCTCGTGGAGGTCAGGCGCCGGCTGGGGGGCGCCGCCTACTCATTCGAGCGCGACGGCATGCAGCTCGACAACGGTCAGCACGTGTTCCTGCGCTGCTGCACCGCCTATCGCGCGCTGCTCAGGCGCCTCGGCAGCGAGCACCTGACGTCGGTTCAGCCACGCCTGGAGATCCCGGTGCTCAAGCCCGGCCACGCTCCGGTGCTGCTGCGGCGCGGAGCGCTGCCGGCGCCTGCGCACCTGGCAGGAGCGCTCGCCCGCTACCCGTACCTGACGCTCGCCGAGCGCCTCGGTGCCGCGCGCGCGGCACTCGGGCTGATGCGCCTTGACCCGGGCGATCGGACGCTCGAAGCGCAGACATTCGGGGAATGGCTCGCCCGCCGCGGCCAGGGTCCGCGCGCGCTGGCCGCGCTTTGGGACCTGATCGCGCTGCCAACGCTCAACCTGCCGGCCGCACAGGCCTCGCTGGCGCTCGCCGCGTTCGTGTTCCGCACCGGGCTGCTGTCGGGCGCCGACGCCGGCGACATCGGCTTTCACCGGGCCACGCTCGCGCAGACGATCGGCGAGCCGGCCGAGCGGGCGCTGCGCGAGGCGGGCGTGGAGGTGCGGCTCGGCTGGCGCGCCGAGCGGCTGGAGCGAAGTTCGGGTGGGGTGGACGTTCACGGTCGCGAGACCCTCAGCGCGGAGGCCACCGTGCTCGCGGTGCCGCACTCGCGCGCCGAAACGCTGCTCGAGCCGCTGCTGGGGGAGCCCGCGCGCGCTCTGCGGGGGCTGGGCAGCTCCCCGATCGTCAACCTGCACGTCGTCTACGACAGGCCGGTCTGTGCGCAGCCGTTCGCCGCCGGCGTGGGGACGCCGGTGCAGTACGTCTTCGACCGCACCCGCGCCGCCGGCACGCCTGCGGGCTGCCAGTATTTGGCGGTGTCGCTTTCTGGTGCGCAGCACGAGATGGGCATCAGCGTCGACGGGTTGCGCGAGCGCTACCTGCCCGCGCTGTGCGAGCTGTTCCCGCGCGCACAGGCGGCGAAGGTGGTGCGCTTCGTGGTCACGCGCGAGCACGCCGCGACATTCCGCGCCGCGCCGGGCGTCGGCGCGCTTCGGCTCGGCCCGGCGACGGCGGTTCCCGGCCTGGTGCTCGCAGGGGCGTGGACCGCGACCGGCTGGCCGGCGACGTTGGAGGGCGCGGTGCTCAGCGGGCACGCGGCGGCCGACGCGGTCCTGAGCTCTCTCGGCGCCGGCGCGCGGGGAGCGGGAGTACGGGCGGTCGCTCCATGAGCGAACTGCTGCTCGCGGCGCCGATGCGGATCGAGGCTGCGCTGATCTCCTCGGCGAGCAGGCGCGCGCTGGTGCGCAAGACCGGGATGGGGCCCAGGCGCTCGAAGGCCGCCGCCGGGCAGCTCGCCGGCGAGGGCGCCAGCGCGATGCTGGTCGTCGGCTTCTGCGGCGGGCTGGACGCGAGCTCGGTGCCCGGGGAAGTGATCGTCGCCGAGGAGGTCTACGCGGCGAGCGACGAAGGTCACGCCGAGGAGCGCGTCCGCTGTGACCTGAACCATCAGCTCCTGCACCAGCTGACCGGGCGCGGGTTGAAGGTGCGCACCGGTGACGTCGTGTGCGTGTCACGGCTGGCGCTCGGGGAGCGGCGCGCGCAGCTGCACGCCGGCGGGGCGATCGCGGTCGACATGGAGTCGGTGTGGCTTGCGGCGGGCGCCGGCGGGCGGCCGTTCGGCGTCGTGCGGGTCGTGCTCGACAGTCCCGAGCACGAGCTGCTGCGCGTGCGCGCCGCCGCCGGGGCGCTGCGCGCGGCGCTCGCCCTGCGACGAGTGGCAGGCGCCCTTCACGAGTGGGCGCCAGCGGTCTAAGGTGGGCGGGATGGCGGTTCGCGTTCGACAGAGCACGCGCATGGGCTGGTACCTGATGCGCCAACGGCTCGCCAAACGCGAGAAGTTCCCGCTGATCGTGGAGCTCGAGCCGCTGTTCCAGTGCAACCTCGCCTGCTCGGGCTGCGGCAAGATCCAGCACCCCGAGCACGAGCTGCGCCGGCGGATGCCCGTCGAGCAGGCGATCGGCGCGATCGAGGAGAGCGGCGCGCCGATGGTCTCGATCGCCGGCGGCGAGCCGCTGATCCACCCCGAGATCCACGTGATCGCGGCGGAGCTGATCAAGCGCAAGAAGTTCGTCTACCTGTGCACGAACGCGCTGCTGCTGGAGAAGAAGCTCGCGAACTTCAAGCCGAGCCCGTACTTCTCGTGGGCGATCCACATGGACGGCCTGCAGGAGCGCCACGACGCCTCGGTCGAGCGCGAGGGCGTGTTCGAGAAGGCCGTCTCTGCGATCAAGGCCGCGAAGGCGGCCGGCTTCCGCGTCACGACCAACACGACCTTCTTCACCCACGATTCGCCGAAGACGGTGCGCGAGGTGCTCGACTTCCTCAACGACGATCTGGAGGTCGACGAGATGATGATCTCGCCCGCCTACGCATACGAGAAAGCGCCCGACCAGGAGCACTTCCTCGGGGTCACCGAGACGCGCAAGCTGTTCAAGGCGGCGTTCGCCGACGGGCGGCGCAAGAAGTGGCGGTTGAACCACAGCCCGCTGTTCCTGGACTTCCTCGAGGGCAAGGCCGAATTCGACTGCACCGCGTGGGGGATACCGAGCTACTCGCTGTTCGGCTGGCAGCGTCCCTGCTACCTGATGGCCGACGGCTACACCGAGACCTACAAAGAGCTGCTCGAGACGACCGACTGGAGCAAGTACGGACGCGGCAAGGACCCGCGCTGCGAAAACTGCATGGCGCACTGCGGCTACGAGCCGACGGCGGTGCTGCAGACCACGCACTCGCTGCGCCAGTCGCTGCGCGCGCTCGCCGGCTAGCTCTCCAAGTACGCCTCGGCCTCTGAATCGACGCTGCTGCGGCGGATGTCGCGCCAAGACAGTCCCTCCTTGAGCAGCGCCGGCACCCCCAGCCCGATCGCGGTCACCACCTCGACGGCCTGCAAGATGATGCCGTAGGCCAAGCCCTGCCCGGCCCCGACGCCGTAAGCCGCGAGCACCACCAGGCACGCGGCCTGGAAGACGCCGACGTTCGACGGCGTCGCCGGCAGGATCGCGCTGAGGTTGACCGCGAGCAGGATCGCCGCGGCCGCGGCCGGACCCGCCTGTGACTCGAGCCCGAGCGCGAGGATCACCATGTAGCAGGACAGCCACTGCAGCGCCCACGCCAGCAGCTGGCTGAGGATCGCGCTGACCCCGTAGCGCGGGCGCGCGAACACGACCAGCCCCTGTCGCGCGAGGGCCAGCATGTGGGTGATCGTGTTCGCCGCGTGCGCGATGCGCCGCGAGCGCGAGCGCTGCCCGAGTGACACCAGGCGCGGGCCGAGGACCACCAGCGCGGCCACGACCAGCGGCAGCGCGAGCGCGGTCGCGATCGCCGCCAGATGACCGCTCGGGAGCGGCACGCTCGTAAAGCTCACGGCCAGCAGGATCAGCAGCGCGAGCAGGTTGATGAGCGTCTGCGAGAACACCGTCCCCGCCACGACCGGCAGCAGACGCGTCGTGCGGCCGGCGAGCCTGCGCGAGAGCACCAGCACGCGTGTGGGCTCGCCGATCCGCCCTGGGACCAGCGCCGAGGTCATCACGCCGACCATCAGCGCACGCACGACCGGGCCCCACGGTATCGGCGTGTCGGGCAGCGCGGCGCGCAGCGCCTGGTGCCAGGAGACCGAGCGCATGAACATCGCCAGCGACATCAGCGCCAGCGCCAGCGCGATCCAGCCCGGCGAGGCCGTGACCAGCGCGTGGCCGGCGCGCTGCAGTTCCAGGCGCGAGAGCGCGAACGCGACCAGCGCCGCGAGCAGGATCACCGCGAGCACGACGCCGACGCGTCTGAGAATGGGCCCGCGCGAGCGGAGGGGAACATTCTCCGGTGCACCCATCGGTCGGGGTCTATCAGGTCCTGCCGCTATGCTCCCCGCGCAGCGATGAGGCTCGCTCCATAATCGCGGCTCCGGGCCGCTGATGGCTTCTACGTCACCGTCACTCGAACGTCAGTGAGGGCGTGCCGTGGAACGCGAAGCGAACAGCCAAGATCGACCTGCATCCGGGCCGCGGCGGGTGTCGCTGCCCGCCCTCGACCGCCAGGAGCTGGCCGCGATCTTCGCGGGGGGATTCATCGGGGCGCTCGCACGCGCCGCGCTTGCGCAGAGCCTCACCACGCCCCCCGGCCAGTGGCCGTGGGCGACGTTCGCGGTGAACATGCTCGGCGCGGCGCTGCTCGGCTACTTCATCACGCGCCTGCAGGAGCGCCTGCCGCCGTCGCTGTACCGCCGCGCGTTTCTCGGCACCGGCATCTGCGGTGCGCTGACGACGTTCTCGACGGTGATGGTCGAGCTCGCGAAGATGCTCGAAGGCGCGCACGTTGCGCTCGCCGCCGCCTACGCGGCCGCGAGCATCGCCGGCGGCTTCGCGGCGATCTTCCTGGCCACCAAGCTGGTGCGTCGCGCGAGGCTCGCGCGATGAGCTTCGTGGCGCTATGGCTGGCGGTCGGTGTGCTCGGCGGGCTCGGTGCGCTCGCGCGCTTTCTGCTCGACGCGCTCGTCTCGACCAACACCGGCGCGCGCTTCCCGCTCGGCACGCTGCTGGTCAACCTCTCGGGCGCGCTCGTGCTCGGCGTGCTCGTCGGCGTGGCCCTCAGCGGCGACGCCTACCTGCTGGCCGGGACCGCCGTGATCGGCTCCTACACGACGTTCTCCACCTGGATGCTCGAGTCCCATCGTCTCGCCGAGGACGGCCGGCGCTGGCTGCTCGCGGCGAACGTCGCGCTGAGCCTCGCGGCGGGCGTCGGCGCGGCCGTGATCGGGCGGCTGCTCGGGGGCGGCTGATGATCGCGGACGGGCTGCGGCTGACGGCCTACATCGGCGAGCGCGACCGCGCCGGCGGACGGTTGCTCGCCGATGCGCTGCTCGACGTCTATGCCCGCCACGGCGTCTCCACGAGCGTGCTACTGCGCGGGATCGAGGGCTTCGGTATCAAGCACCGACTGCAGACCGAGCGCCTGCTGACGCTCTCCGAAGACCTGCCGCTGCTCGCGCTCGCGCTGGATACGCCGGCGCGTATCGAGGCGGTGCTCGAGGAGGTGCGCGCGATCAGCCACCACGGCGTGATCACACTCGAGCGCGCGCGCCTGTTGAGCGGCCCGGGGGTCGCCGCGGCGCTCACGTCCGATCCGGGCACGTCGGGCCCGGACGCGGTCAAGCTCACGCTCTACGTCGGGCGCCAGGAGCAGGTTGCCGGTCGTGCAGCGCATGTGGCGGCGGTCGAGTGCCTGCACCGGCACGGGGTCGCCGGCGCGAGCGTGCTGCTCGGCCTCGACGGCACCGTGCGCGGCGTGCGCCGGCGGGGGCGCTTCTTCGCTCGCAACGCGCAGGTGCCGCTGATGATTCAGAGCGTCGGCGAGCGCGAGACGATCGCGGCGGCGCTGGAGGAGATCGCGGGCATGCTCCGCGAGCCGGCGATGACGCTCGAGCGCGTGCGCGTGTGCAAGCGCGACGGCGTGCGGCTGGCACAGCCGCTGCGCCCGCCCGCTGCCGACGGCTCGGGCCTGGCCTACTGGCAGAAGCTCGTCGTCTACACCAGCGAGCAGAGCCGCTCCCAGGGCCAGCCGCTGCACAGCGCGCTGATCCGCCGCCTGCGCGCAGAGGGCGCGGCCGGTGCCACGGCCCTGCGAGGGCAGTGGGGCTACCACGGCGAGCACCTGCCCCACGGCGAAGTGTTCTGGTCGCTGCGCCGGCACGTGCCGGTGCTGACGCTGCTGCTGGACACGCCCGAGAACATGCTGCGCTGGTTTGAGATCGTCGATCAGATGACCAGCGAGACGGGCCTCGTCACGAGCGAGATCGTACCCGCGCTGCGCGCCGCCGGGCCGGGCATCGAGCACGGCGGCCTGGAGCTCGCTGCGCGCTCTACGCTCTAGGCTGACCGCAGCGCAACCCACGCAAAGGAGCATCTATGAGGGCGATTTGGAACGGCGCGACGCTCGCCGAGAGCGGCGACACGCTGGTCGTCGAGAACAACCACTACTTCCCCGCCGACAGCATCCACGCGGAGTACTTCGTTGACAGCGACACCCACTCGATCTGCCCGTGGAAGGGCGAGGCGAGCTACAAGACGATCGTGGTCGACGGGCAGAGCAATCCGGACGCGGCGTGGTACTACCCCGAGCCGCTGGACGCGGACTACAGCGGCAGCACGGCGGCCGAGTTCAAGGATCGCTTCGCTTTCTGGAAGGGCGTGACGGTCGAGCCCTGAGCGGCGGTCACTGCGCCGGCAGCACCCCCGGATGCGCCCGTTCGTAGGCGATCCGCCGCCGGATGACCTGCAGGCGAGCGCCGAACTGTTCGCGGCTGTTGGGCGCGGGTCGGGCCTCGCGTTCTAGCAGGAACAGCAGCCTCGCCAGTGACGGTCGCGGCGGTTCGTCGCCGCCGCCGGGAAACCCGCTGCGAATCGGCTCCGTGATCGTCTGCCCGTCGCGAAGACGGATCGTGGCAGTGCTCACGCCCTGGTAGAAGGCGCCGTCGTAGACGGCGATCAGGACATGGTGGGGGCCCGACGGGCGTAGCGTGCGCACGTCGCTGGGCGTTGCCAGCGTGACGGAGGACACGTCTGGCTGCGCGATGCCGGTGATGATCGTGCGCCCGGGGAGCGTGCGCCGCTGCAGCTCGGGCGGTGTGAGCGCCGGGGCGCTCGCGTAGAGGCCGCCTTCGATGCCGGTGCTCTGCGCGTCGAACACCACCTGCTGGCGTTCTCCCGGGGGCTCGGGGACGCCCGAGCCGAACTCGACGGCCTGGCTGACGACGGTGCCGCGCGCTTCTTCGATGTCGGCGAGGCGCCCGTCGACGATGCGACCGAACGCGTTGAAGCCGCTGGCGCGCACCAGGAACCCCCACGGAGCGCCGCCGTCGGGGTCGGGCGCCCGCGCTTCGGGCGCCGTGCTGGGTGGCTTGCCGTTCGCCGAGGACCCGCGCTTCGGGAGCCCGACGGCGCGCCCGTCGAGCGTGTAGGCCACATGCAACGGGGTCTTCCAGTAGCGGCCCGGCAGCACGATCAGGAACGCGAGGTTGGCGTCGGCCTGCAGCGGGCGTGGCGGGCCGGCGCCGAGCAGCAGCGGTTTACTTGCGCGCGGCGGCAGCTGGCCGCTGACGACCGTGCGCAGCGGCTGCGGAGCATACGCGTAAGGGTCGGCGAGATAGCTCACGGCGCCGAACAGCGGCCCTTTCTGGGCGAGCGTGCTGGCGCCGTTGCAGCGTTCTTCTTCTTCGGACCGGTCGCCGGAGGCACCCGGTGGCGCCCACGGGACCGGCGCCGCGCCGGTGCGCGGCAGCACCAGCCTGCCACCGACGAGCACGCCGAACTCGAAGCAGTAGATGCGCGAGCGGCCGGCCGCGGACTGCGCCCCGGGCGCCTTGGGGTTCGGCACGCCCTGCCAGCTGCGCAGCACCCACTGCGGCCCGCCGCTCGGATCGGAAACCCGCACCGTTTCGCGCAGCGTGCCCGCCAGCGGGATGTCGAACGGCGGGTGGCTCGGCTGCGTCGAGGGCAGCGCTTCGCGGTAGGCGGGCACGGGCGCTTCGACTTCCGGCTGGTTGGTCCGGTAGGAGAGCAGGTTGGCCGAATGCCGGTAGGTGACCGTGCTCCCGTTGCGCAGGCGGGCGCTCAGCGTCAGCGCGCGCGGATCGACGTGACCGTCGAGCACCGCGAGGAACACGCCGCCGTGCGGGTCGATCGGCACGGCCCGCGGGGAGCCCTCGCCGCTGAGTGTCAGCGCCGTCACGCGCGGCGAGGCGGCGCCGTAGACGAGCGTGCGCGCGAGGTTGTTGCCCCACGGGAAGCCCGTGCGTTCGCCCGTGCCGGGCACGAAGCGGCGCATCGCCACGAACAGCGGCTGCGCGCCGAGCCGCCCGCAGATCTGTGGCGTCAGCGACCCGCCCGCGAAGCGCGGGTTCAAGCGGTCGCGCACGCGCGAGGCCTGCGCGCAGTCCTCGTCGGGGTAGGCGCCGAGTTCGAGGTCCGCTTCGCCGCTGACCTGCCACGGCGCGCCTGCGTCCGGGTCGGCCACTTCGAAGGCCGAGGACTGCGCGAACGCGACCGTATGGCGGGCCCCGTCGGCGCCCACGACGACGATCCGCGGGCGCACTTCTTCGACGTATCCGCGATACACCGTGATGAAGCTCCCGTCCGGGCCCAGCCGCAGCGCGCGCGCGCCTTCGGGCCCGTACGCGGTCACGGACCTCGCGCCGGCGCCGGCCACGCCGTTGACGACGGTGCGCGCCTGCATCGAGCTGGAGCCGGAGAACACGCGTGCGCCCGCGAGCACCGGGCCCGCTGCGGACTGGAAGCCGCAGGCGTCGACGCCGCCAAGCGGCAGCGCGCGAAACACATGGTCGAGACCGACGATCCCGAACTGCCCGCCCAGCACCTGTCCCACAGCCGTGCACGTCTCGCCCGCGCTCGTGCGCGACAGGCGCACATCCCACACCGGCGCGCCGGGTTCGGGGTCGGGCGCGTCGAGGCCGGCCAGGTGCACGCTCGAGGCCAGCGGAACCCCTTCCGACTGCAGGTCCTGGGCGTGGGGTGCGGGCAGCGGCGAGCCGGACGTGATCAGGACCGCTGCCGCTGCGACGGCAGCGAGCACGCCCAGCGCGACGACCACCGCGACGACGCTCAGCCGGTGGGACGCGCGCAGCCGGCGGCCAGGGCCTGCAAGAGTCCGGCGCGCGGCACGGTCGAGCTCCTCGCCCAATGCGTCCAGCACGCGCGGTCGCTCGCTCATGATGAGACCTCCTGCGTCGCGTGGTAGGGCTCGAGCGCGTGCGCGAGGCTGCGCAGGCCACGCGACACACGCGCGCGCGCCGTCTGCTCGGACACGCCCAGCCGCTCGGCGACCTCGCGGTAGGGACGTTCCTCGACGACGCGCAGGCGCAGCGCCTCGCACTGATCGGCGCTCAGATGCTCGAGCTCGCGGCCCAGCGCCGCGCGCAGCTCGTCGAGCCCGGCCCGCTGCTCGATCAGCAGCACGTCGTCGTGATCGACCTGCGGGACCTGGACGCCGAGCCGCTGCACGAGTCGGCGCTCGACGCTTGCCTTGCGCAGGTAGCGTGTGAAGCGCCGGCGCGCGACGGTGAACAGCCACGCCCGCTGCTGCTCGCGCGCGAGCCCGCCCAGCTTGCTCCAGGAGCGCATCGCGATCGCGAACGTCTCGGCCGTCAGATCGACGGCCAGCTCGCCGTCGAGCGTACGGCGGGTCAAGAACAGCAGCACGGCTTCGCCCTCAGTTCTGTAGAGCTGGGAGAACGCATCGGCATCGTCCATCGGACATAGAGTGTCGTGCGTCCCCGAAAACGTGACGGGCGCTCAGCGCGTGACGTGCCTTCGGGACGTGGCTCGCGCCCGGGGACGTGACGGGCCGTGCGCGGCTACGGCGACGCGCGGCGCAACCGCCACAGCAGATACAGCACGATCGCCAGATTCACGAGCACTGCGCCGAGCTTCAGCAACGTGGCGCTCTTCGTCAGCTCCCAGACCTCCGGGATGAACAGCAGCGACGTCGCCACGACGGTCAGCCACTCACCCCAGCGGCGGCGCGTGAACAGGCCGTAGGCCTCCGTGCCCTCGAGGGCTCCGTAGGCGATCGCTGCCACCCCGAAGACGAGATCCTGATGGGCGTGGATCTTGCTGACGTCGTCGATGATCCGTTGGACCCAGTTTTCCTTGGGATCGAGTCCAAGCCGCCGCGCCAGATGCGAGATGTCGCTGGCCCAGTTGGCGTGTGGATGGCTGACCAGCGCGATCCCGACGGCGAGCAGCACGAGCGTGCGGAACGCGCGCTCGGCGGCGATCCAAGGCAGCAGTCGATCGTGACGATCAGCGGCGGTGTGCGGCTGTTGCATCTGCAAAGCTTCTCCCTCTTAGCGGCGGGAGAGGCGTATGGATGAGCGCGGGGGCCAGGAGGGCGGGTGCGAAGTCGCGAGCGGCAGGGCTCGCTCGCTGCTGAGAGCGGCGCTGCTCGCGCTCCTCGCGCTCGCCGTCGCGTGCACGTGTGCGAGCGCTGCAGCGGAGGCGCAGCCGGCCTCCAGGCTGCGCGTCGGCACGCAGACGCTGACGCTCTGCCAGAGCGCTCCGCTGGCCTACTGCGGCACGCTGCCGGTGCCGCTCGACTACGGGACGGCGGGGAGCCCGCAGATCTCGATCGCCTACCGCTGGTATCCCGCGTCGGCGCCGCCCGGCGGCCGGGCGGCCGGCACGGTCGTGCCGGTGGAGGGAGGCCCCGGCTACCCGTCGATCGAATCGGTCTCCTTTCAAGCGGCGGGTGCGCCCTCCGGCTACAGCACGATGTACGGGCCGCTGCTGCAACGCTTCAACATGCTCGCGGTCGATGACCGCGGCACCGGCGAATCGACGCCGCTGATCTGCCCCGCGCTGCAGGACTTCTCGGGCGAAAGCGGCAGCGTTGCCTTCCAGCAGACGGCGGCGACGTGCGCGGCGGCGCTCAACCACCGCTGGAAGTACTCCGACGGCAGCTGGGTGCACGCCTCGGACCTGTTCACCTCGGCGCCGGCCGCCGAGGATCTAGCCGCCGTGATCACCGCGCTGGAAGTGCCGCAGGTGGACCTGTACGGCGACTCCTACGGGTCGTTCTTCGCGCAGGTGTTCGCGTCGCGCTTCCCGCAGCTGGTGCACAGCGTGGTGCTCGACTCGACCTATGAAACGGTCGGCCTGGACCCCTGGTATCGCAGCACGATCGACTCGATGCCGGCGGCTTTCGACGCCGCGTGCAGCCGCTCGCCGGCGTGCGCGAGCGCCGCGCCGGGGCCGTCGTGGCCGCGCATCGCAGCGCTCGCGGAAAGCCTGCGCGAGCACCCCATCTCGGGGACGGTCCCGGGGCCGACCGGGGAACTGCAGAAGGTGAGCATGGGCGTCACAGGGCTCGTGAACCTCCTCAGCGACGCGGCCGAGGACGCGAACGTCTACCGCGAGCTCGATGCCGCGGCGCGCGCGCTGCTCGATGCCGGCGACCCGGCGCCGCTGCTGCGCCTGTACGCGCAGCGCCTGGCCGTCGACGAGGCGTACTTCGGCGAGCCCGTCCGCGAATACTCGGTCGAGCTGTACCTGGCGACGTCGTGCCTGGACTACCCGCAGCTGTTCGACATGAGCTCCAGCCCGGCGGTCCGCGCAGAAGAGCTCGCCGCAGCCGAGGCCGTGTTGCCGACAGCGACATTCAGCCCGTTCAGCACGGCCGAGTGGCTGACCCAGGACGAGAACACCGAGGCATACACGGCCTGCCTGGACTGGCCGAGCCCGACGATCGCGCAGCCGCCGACGACGGACAAGCTGCCGCTGTTGCCAGGCTCGCTGCCGGTGCTGGTGCTGGGCGGCGAACTGGACACGTGGACGCCCGCGGCGGGCGTCCCGAATGTGCTCGCCGAGATCGGCGGGCACGCGCGCTTCATCGAGCTGGCCAACTCGACGCACGTGGTGGGGGAGGGCGACACGGTCTGCGGCTCGACGCTCGTGCAGGAGTTCGTGTCCGACCCGCAGGCGCTCGACGCGCTGAACGCCGCATGCGCGCCGGCCGTGCCGCCGATCCACACGGTCGGCGTATACGCGACGCGGCTGTCCGAAGAGCCACCGCTGAGCGCCGCGCCCGGGAACGGCGCGCCGAGCGCCGATCTGCAGCTGGCGGCGGCGGTCGCGAGCACGGCCGGCGATGCGATCGCGCGCTACCAGGCGATCGAAGCCAAGCACGACCGCGGCCTCGCCGGAGGGTCGGTGACGGTGAGCAGGGACGGCACGCTGCTGACGCTGCGCGAGGATCGGCTCGTGCCCGAAGTCGCCGTCAGCGGCACCGTCGAGCTCGCCCCCGCCCCGGACCCCGAAGACGGCGAGACGGTGCTCGCGACGCTCACGACGAAGGCGCCCGGCATGCGCAAGGCCTCCTTCACGGCGACGTGGACGACAGCCGGCGCGGGCGCCGAGGCGCAGCTCGTCGGCGCGGTCGGCAGGCAGGCGGTCGCGGGGAGCATGCCGGCGCCCTGAACGCGAGGGCTCCTGCGCTCAGCCCGCTGCCTGCCGACCCGCGTGCGCCGTGCCCGCCGGCGGGAAGCCGGGCGCCCACTCCTCGTTCTGGACGCGCAGGCCGTTGCAGAGGTAGGCGATCACGTGATACCAGCCGGCGGTCACGATCAGCTCGATGATCTGCGTCTCTGGCAGGCGCTCCGCGAGCGCCTGCCAGAGCTCGTCGGAGATCGCGCTCGTCTCGTGCAGCTCATCGGCGAGCCGGAACACGCTCGCCTGCTCTGGCTCCCAGCAGGCATCGCTCCAGTGGCCGTGCACGGTGGAGTGCAGGTGCGTCTCGCTGAGGCCGAGTGGCCCGCCGAAGGCGAGCGCGTGCACGCCCCACTCGTACTGCGCGCCGGTGAGCGCGCACGTGCGGTGGATCACGATCTCGCGCAACTGCGGCGCGACCGTGGCCTTGGCGCCGAGGATGCCCGCGCCGAGCGGGCGCATGCGGCTCATCAGCTCGCCGTGGACGGCGAGCGTGCGAAACAGCCGCAACGGCTCGGCGTCGCTTGCCGGCGGCATCCACTTGGCCAACATCGCCTGCACCTCGGGGGGATACGGCGCTTGCAGCGGCGCGATGCGGGGAGTCTGCTCAGGCATCCGGTTACACTCCTAAATCTCGTGCTTCTATTTTCACAGCGGAGATGTCGATGCTATCGCAACTGCTTTTATTTTAGAAGCGGAGGCGAGGGGCGATGAGCGCGAACCGCAGGAGGCCTGCGGCGCGCGGCGCGGCTGACGCGACGCCAGCGGCGGATGCCCGCATGCTCGACGAGCGCCTCGCGCCGGGGCCGAGCCCCGATCGTCCGGTCCGCGGCTCAGCCAGCGGGCGCCCGATCATGGCGCTGCTCGATCTCCTCGGCCGCCGCTGGGCGCTGCGCGTGATCTGGGAGCTGCGCGATCAGCCGCTGGCGTTCCGCGCGCTGCAGCAGCGCTGCGCGGGGATGTCCTCGAGCGTGCTCAACCAGCGGCTGCATGAGCTGCGCGCGGCCGACGTGCTCGAGGCGGGGTCAGACGGCTACCGCCTGACCGAGGAGGGACGGCGGCTGCTCGACGCCTATGCGCCCCTGGACGCGTGGGCTGAGCGCTGGGCCGCGCGCGCGCGGGACCGCTAGCGCCGAGCAGCGATCGGATCGAGTGGGGGTGGGGCCGCGGGACGGTGAGGCCGCTGCGGTCTACGCGTCGAGCAGCAGCGTCACCGGGCCGTCGTTCACGAGCTCGACCTGCATGTACGCGCCGAACACGCCGCGCTTGGCGCCCGCCAGCTCGCAGAAGCGCTCGTACAGCGGCTCGGCGTGCTCGGCGGGGGCGGCCGCGACGAAGCTCGGGCGGTTGCCGCGCCGCGCGTCCCCGTACAGCGTGAACTGGCTCACGCACAGGATCTCGCGCTCGCCGAGCGGCTCGTTCATGTGACCGTCGGCGTCGGCGAACACGCGCAGCGCGCGCACCTTCGCTGCCAGGCGCTCGGCCGCGGCGTCCCCGTCCTCGTGGGTGACGCCCAGCAGCACCAGCAGCCCCGGTCCGATCGCGGCGATCAGCTCGTCCCCCACGCGCACCGAGGCGCGGCTGACCCTCTGCACGAGCGCGCGCATCTGGGGGCTGATTCAACCATCCGGCGGACGAGGGAGCACGTTGGTGCCCGCCGTATGCGGCTTGTCGTCCAGATTCCTGCCCGCAAACTCCAGCTTTTTCAGGCGGCTCTCGAAAGCGATTGCATGCGTGTACGCGGCGACCGTGCAAGCCTGAGCGGGCGTCTTGGCCTGACCCGGCAGGTGGCGCTGCTGAGCCTGCTGCCGATGCTCGTGCTCGGCTTCGTGCTGGCGCGCGTGCTGCAGGCGCAGATCGTCTCGCGCACGCTCGCCGACGCGACCGAGTCCGCGCGCATCGTCGCCCACCTCGGGATCGAGCCGCACCTCTCCCCGCAGGATCTGCGCACGGGGCTGACACCGGCGGGCATTCGCGCGCTGGATCAGCAGCTGAGCGCGCGCTCGGTCACGCAGGACCTCGCGCGGATCAAGATCTGGAACTCGCGCTACAAGGTCATCTACTCCGACGACCACAGCCTGATCGGGCGCACGCTGCCGCCGAGCGATGATCTGCGGGACGCGCTGGCTGGCAAACCCGACGATGCCGACGTGGTCACCCCGCGCCCGGAAACCGAGACGGCCAGCGAGGTCGGCCTCGGCCAGCTCGTCGAGGTCTACGTGCCGCTGCGCTTCGCCGCATCCGGCCCGCCCGAAGGCGCGTTCGAGATCTACCTCAGCTACAAGCCGATCGCGGCGGCGATCGCGCACGACAAGCGCACGATCGCGCTGCTCGTGGCGATCGGGCTGGCGCTCTTGTGGCTGATCCTGTATCGCATCGTCGCGCAGGCCTCGCGCCGGCTCCGCCGCCAGGCGCGCGAGAACTACCGCCTCGCCCACTACGACTCGCTCACGGGGCTGCCGAATCGCACGCTGTTCATCGACGACGTCACGCAGACGGTGTGCCGCGAAGCCCTGCAGCCGGACACCGTGGCGGTGCTGCTGATCGATCTCGATCGCTTCACCGAGATCAACAACACGCTCGGGCACGCGGGCGGCGACAGCGTGCTGCAGGAGGTCGCGCGACGGCTCAGCGAGACGTTCGCACAGGAGGCCGAGCTCGCGCGTGTGGGCGCCGACGAGTTCGCGATCCTGTGCCAGAACACGCAGGGCGAGGCCGGCGCGCGAGACGCCGCCGCCGCCGTGCAGGCGTGCCTGGAGGCGCCGATGGTGATCGACGGTGTCGCCCTGAACATCGAGGCGAGCATCGGCATCGCCGTCATGGACGAGCACGCCGACGGCGCCGATGTGCTGCTGCAGCGGGTCGACACGGCGCTCGCCCGTGCGCGCTCGCGCTCGAGCAGGGTGCACGTGCACTCGCCGGCGTGCGACTACTTCGACGCCAACCGGCTGATCCTGCTCGGTCAGGTTCGCGGCGCGCTCGAGCGGGGCGAGTTCGTCATCTACTACCAGCCCAAGGTCGACCTGCAGCGCAGGCGCATCACCGGCGTGGAGGCGCTCGTGCGCTGGAATCACCCCGAGCGCGGACTGCTCGGGCCGCAGGA
Source organism: Solirubrobacteraceae bacterium (assembly GCA_049513255.1). Classification (GTDB taxonomy): domain Bacteria; phylum Actinomycetota; class Thermoleophilia; order Solirubrobacterales; family Solirubrobacteraceae; genus Palsa-744. The sequence goes on along the minus strand of JBEKWH010000010.1, from coordinate 12,393 downwards.
GTTCATCCCGCAGATCGAGCCGACTGCGCTCGTGGGACCGTTCACGCTGCACGTGATCGAGCAGGCGCTCGCACAGATGGTCGCCTGGCGCAGGCGCGGCATCGACCTGGAGATGTCGGTCAACCTGTCGGCGCGCAACCTGCTGGACCCCGAGCTGCCCGAGCAGGTGGTCGAGCGCCTGCGCCGCCACGAGCTTCCGCCCGAGCGGCTCACCGTCGAGGTGACCGAGAGCGCCGCGCTGGCCGACCCCGAGCGGGCGGTCGCGGCGCTGCAGGCGCTGCGCGACAGCGGCGTCGGCGTCTCGATCGACGACTTCGGCACCGGCAACGCCTCGATCGAGTATCTCGCGACGCTGCCCGCGAGCGAGCTCAAGATCGACCGCTCGTTCATCACCGGCATGCTCGAGGACCCCCGCGCCGAGGCGATCGTGCGCTCGACGATCGACCTCGCGCGCAACCTCGGCCTGACGGTCGTCGCCGAGGGGATCGAGACCGAGGCCGTGATGGAGCACCTCGTCGGCCTCGGCGCCCAGACCGGGCAGGGCTATGTGATCGCGCGACCGCTGCCCGCCGCCGAGCTCACCGAGCAGCTGAGCGCTGCGTTCGGCCTCGCCGCCGAGCGCGAGCTCGTCGCGTAGAGCTGCTCGAGCGTCACCACCGGCGCCGGCGTCACGACCTCGTGCGAGCCGTCGTCGTAGACGATCACGCCGCCGTGCGCCAGCCACCTGTGCGCCGCCTGCGGGCCGCTGAGGAGCGCGGCCTTGGCGTAGATCTCCGCCGCCAGCGCGCTGGGCGCGAGCGCGGTCACCTGCACGACGCCGGTGAACGCCGGCCGTCCGCTCGACGGATCGAGCAGGTGGTGCGCTGGTGCGCCGTCGCGCCCGCGCCAGCTGCGCCGGCCGATGCCGCTCGTGGCGACGCCTGTGCGGGAGAGCTCGAACGTGTGCAGCGTGCGTCCGTCAAATGGGCTTTCGACCTTGATCGCGCGCGCGATCTGCTTGGCCCCGCCGACGAGCAGGTCGCCGGCGCAGTTGACGGCGAAGCCCGCATGCGTTGCGAGTGCTTCGCCGAGCAGGTCGGCGAACAGCCCCTTGGCCAGTCCGCCGCCGTCCAGCATCAGGCCCGGCGGGCGCGTGATCGTGCCTGCCTCGAGGTCGACTTCGAGCTGCCGCCAGCGCCCCGCCGCCGCCGCGGCGGCGGGCTTGCGGGCGGGCGCAAGCGCGAGCGCGGCGGTGAGCGCGAGCGGCTCGCGCAGATCGCCGGCGTAGCCGGCGCGCTCGAGCTCTCCTACGAGCGTGCCGTCGACGAGGCCGCCGCTCAGCGTCCCCGCCTCGCGCACGGCCTGCGCGAAGCGCGCCATCAGCGGGCTCACCGGCACCGTCTCGCGCGGGTCGCGGTTCAGGCGCGAGAGCTCGCTGCCGGCTTGGAAGCGCGAGAAGCGCTCATGCCATGCAAGCAGCGTGCGCCTGATCAGCGCCGCGGCCTCGTGCGCCGTGCCAGCCTGCCCGGGGCCGATCACCAGCGCCGCGCAGCGCGAGCCGAAGCAGTCGAACTCCTCGATCGCCTCGCGCTCGGCGCTCATGACTGCGACGTGGTGACCGCGGCGGCGCCGGAGCTCGATTCCCCGGATTCGCCCGTGCTCGTGGATTCGCTAGCGCCGGTCGATTCGCTTGCACTGGTCGATTCGCCGGCGGATGTGGATGTGCCGGTCGCTGAGGAGGTCGAGCTGGCAGCCGCGGTCGATTCGGCGCTTGCGCCGGCGGCGCGCTTTCGCGCGTTGGCCACCAGCGCGGGGTCGTGGCCGGAGGCAAGCTGCGCGTAGACGACGAGGAACGCCATCGCGAACAGCGTCATCGTCAGGCCCGCGACGGCGCGCCTGATACGACGCGCGCGCCGGCGCAGCGCCTCGCGCTTGGCCCTGGCGAGCGCGCGGGCGTCGAGCTGCGCGGCCGTGCGCGGGGATCGGGTCATCGCGCGACGCTCGCCCGTGCGACGGGGGCGGAGTCGAGGATGCGCGCGAGCAGCAGCAGGATCGCCGGCACGACGGCGACCGCGACCATCGCCAGGAACCACGTCTGCCCGGCGTCGGTGCCCTCGCCGAGGGAGTGCGCGAGCCCGAGCATCCAGGCGAGCGCGGCGAAGCGGTGCAGCCGGCGCCAGCGCTGCACGCCGATGCGAGCGCGCGCGTAGTAGGAGAGGCCGAGCACGAGCAGCGCCCAGAACGCGACGATGCCGATGCTCGTCCACAGCGTCTTGTAGCCGCTGAGGAACGGGATTGCGATGTCGCCGAGGCTCGGGTGCAGGTAGCCGTCGCCGAGCAGCGTCAGCCCGTGGACGACGAGCGCCGCGAGCGTGGCCAGCGACAGCGCCTCGTGGGTTACCCGCAGCTCCCCTCGGTGTCCCCGCAGGACGCGCCCGCCGATCAGCAGGCCGACGCACACCGACAGGCTCGACAGCAGCAGCGCCGCGATGCCCGCCGCGCGACTGGTGATCCAGAAGAGATGGGGGCCCACGGCGGTGGCGAGGATGTTCGCATCGGCGGTGTGCATGCGCGCACATCCACCCTGGCGAGCAGCGATGAAGAGTCGCTAACCCGAGCGTAAGCACACGCTAAGAGGGCGATGAGAGCCCGCTGAGAGTGGGCGATGAGCTGACGTGCGCAGCCACTCGTGTCTACTGCGACACCCACGCTGCGGTTGCTCTAGCATCGAGCGACGATGACGGAGGGCGGCTTGCTGCGGGGCTCGGGGATGGTGGTGGTTTCGGTGCGCGCCACGCTGATCGTCGCTGTGCTGGCCGCCGTCGTGCTGCTCGCCGGTGCAGGCACCGGCGTGGCGCGAGCCGGAGGCGGCTGGTGGACGCCGCCCCAGCATCTGACTTGGTATTGGCAGCTGAGCGGCAAGGTCGACAACAACGAGCCGGTGGCCGTGTACGACATCGACGGCTTCGAAAACAGCGCCGCCGAGGTCGCGACGCTGCACAGCCAGGGCAAGCACGTGATCTGCTACATCGACGTCGGCACGGCGGAGGACTTCCGGCCCGACTACTCGGAGTTCCCGAAGTCGGTGCTGGGGCTTTCGAACGGCTGGCCGGGCGAGCGTTGGCTGGACATCCGCCAGCTGAGCGTGCTCGAGCCGATCATGACGGCGCGCTTTCAGATGTGCAGGGAAAAGGGCTTCGACGCGGTCGAGCCGGACAACATCGAAGGCTACGCGAACAAGTCGGGATTTCCGCTGACGGCGGCGGAGCAGCTGACCTACAACGAGTGGGTCGCGGGCGAGGTGCACTCGCTGGGGATGGCGGTGCTGCAGAAGAACGACGGCGAACAGACGCCTGAACTGCTGGCGTATTTCGACGGGGCGCTGACCGAGCAGTGCAACCAGTACAGGGAATGCGCTGACTTCCAGCCGTATCTGTCCGCCGGCGAGCCGGTCCTCAATGCCGAGTATCACCTGGCGCGCAAGCGATTCTGCGCGGCCGATGAAGCGGCGGGAATCATGGGTGCGCGCTACAACCTCGCGCTGAACGGCAAGCGCTTCGAACCCTGCTTCTAGGACCTACGCGCGCTGCAGGCGCAGGTCGAATTCCATCGTTGCTTTGCCGGTCACGCTGACGAAGCCGCCGACGCTGGGCGCCGTCATGCCGAATTCGCTCCACGGGAAGGTGAGCGAGCCGGCGGCCTCCAGCGTCGACCCTGAAACGACGAATTCGACCGGGAGCGTCTGGAGCTTGGAGGTTCCGTGGATGTCGAACACCCCGGCGACCGACACGCGCGCGACATCGCCGGAGCTGACGCTCGCGGGGAGCGCGACCGCTTTGGACAGCACGAACGTGGCTGTCGGATAGCGGCTGCTTTCGAGGCCGATTTCGTGGATTTTTTCATCGCGCATCGACCTGTCGCTCTTGAGGGTGCTGACGGCGACGGTGAACGAGGCGGCGGTGATGGTGAGTCTGTTCGTGGAATCGGTCAACGTCGCTGCGCCGGCGATGTCGGAGGTGCGTCCGACGGCGTCGCTCTCGGCGGGCAGGAAGGCGAGCTTCTCGCGGACGCGATAGCCGGCCTGCGAGCCGCTGGCGACGCGCCAGCTCTGACTCGAGCCGGCGCTCGAGACCGCCGCGGCGCTGGTTGAGCTGGTGACGCCGGCGGCGGGGGTGGAGGCCACCGTGGACGTCAGCTTGAACGGCTTGGGCGAGGAGGTTGGGAAGATCACGAAGTAGACGAGCAGGAACGCGCCCACGATCAGAACGACCCCGGCGCCCGCCGCGGTCAGCGCAGCGCGTTTCCGGTGCTCGCGTCCGGGTAGCTTGACCATCGTGCTCGGATCCTCTCGGTGGTGGAAGGCGGCAGGTGAGCGAGCCGCCGGGCTCAGGCCCCATCACAGACGGACGGGCTGAGGCGGGGCTCAAGGCTCCGTTAGAGTTTCGTTAGTGCCAGCGGGGCCGCGCGTATCCCGTGCTCGCGGGCGAGCGTCGCCGGGAACCTCGCAGATGGCCCGGCGCAGAACGAAATCGACGCGGTCCAGAGCCGCTCGAGGAACCTTTCCCTTCCAGCCCGGGGGCCTTCCGGTTCGGGTGGCGCGGCCTCACACCTCAGTGGCCTCGCTCTTGACGGCTCGGAACCGCGTCTGCAGCAAAGCTAGAGCCGGCGCCGGCCGATTGCAAGAGCCCGGCCGGCATGATCCCCGCACCTTGCGCGGAAATCATCTCGCCGGCCCGTTTGATCGCCGGCACGAGCGCTCGGCGCAGCGGGTCACCGCGGGCCGCGCGACGGAGCCCGAGGACTGCCATGCTCGGGCTCATCAGCGGACCGAGTGCCTGGGCGACCCCTTGGGAGACCACCTTGGCCGTGGACGATGCGGCCTCCGGGGCGCTCAGGTAGAGACTCGCCATGGCCGCGAGGATCAGCGTGTGTTGGCGCCCGCAGGGCAGCGTCCGGGCGGTTCGCAGCGATCGCGTCGCGAGCAGCTGCATGCGCTTGGCGGCGTCCTCCGCGGAGCCATAGTGCGTCAGCAGGCTGGTCTGTCCGGCAGCGGCGTCTTCCTGCAGGTCGACGAGGCTGTCGAGCAGTGTGTGCAGCGCGCCGATCCACGGGAAGTAGGCGCGTTCGATCGCTGTGATGTGGCCCGCGCTCGCGCGGGGGTCCGGAGCGATGGCCAGCAGCGCGAGGACTGCCAGCGAGGAGGCTCCGGCGGCCGCCGTCTCCCACCAGTAGAGGTCGGTGTCAACCGGAGTTTCGGCGTTGGCCCAGCGAGCGAGAGCGCGATCGTCGTGCTGGTTGAGGCTCTGATAGTCCACGATCCGTCGCGCGGCGCGCTGAACGGGCGCGGCGACCACGCTGCGACTTGGCAGCGAAGCGAACGCGCTGCGCACGGCGTCGACGAGCTCTTCCAGGTAGCCGCCGTCGTCCCTGCGGTCTTGGTGGGCGTAGTAGTCGCCGTGGCATTGACCCGGCTCGAACGCCGCGAGCAACGCCAGGTGGAGCTGGCGGCCATTGGCCTCCCGGTCCACGTTGGGCTGCTCTGCGACCGTGTCCACGTAGTCGTAGGCCGCCTGCCAGGCGATCAGCATACGAGTGACCAGCGCGCGCTGCGGGCGCGGCACGAGCGCGGCGAACGCGCCCGCGCCCTCGATGTTTCCCCGCTTGCGTTGCAAGCTGTCGAGCGCGATCCGACGCAACAGAGGGTCGGGAATATGGCTCGCCCTGCCGGTCCAGAAACGTGCCTCACGGCAGACGAACGGGAAGACATCGAACCAGTAGCGACATGCCAACTGCACGAACGAGCCAGTAGGCGCGATCAAATCGCGAGCTCTTCCCATCGCTACAGCTTCGCGTGCGAGTCGGCTGGTCAGAATGCGCCGTCGATTTCCCCGCTCTCATGCGATTTTTCGGGTTCACTCCTGAAAACTCGCGCTCGGCGACACGCGAGCGGCCGAGAGCCCCGGGAGCGCGATGACGACCATCGTGATACCGACCACGATGATCACGGTCACCAGCAGCCGGGCCCCGCCCAGTGAGAAAGGAGCGGGGAAGCCAGTCGCCAGTCGCAGCCAGCGGCTCGCGAGCGCGTGTCCGTACACGCCGAGCGCGATCCCGTCGGCGCAGCCGATGCCGAGCACGATGAAGCTCTCCAGCAGCAGCGCGCGCCAGAGCTGGTGGCTGTCGAAGCCCTGTGACTTCAGTGAGGACAGCCGGTTGCGTCGCTGCCAGATCGCGGCGCTCAGGGCAAACGCCACCGCGAGCGCGGCGACGAGCAGCAGCAGCGTCGAGATCTCGCCGAGGCTGTGAACCGCCTGGCTGGCGTTGCTCCGGAACTGCGCTTCGCGCGCTTGGCGCGTCTGCACGAGCAGACCCGGACGCGCGCCGAGCGCCGCGCGCACGAGGCGAGCCCCCTGGGCGGGCGTCACGCCGGGCTTGAGATTCACCTCCAGCGCCGAGGGATCGCTCGTCTGCCAGTCGCGCCGGTAGTCGACCGCTGAGAGGGTGATAGCGCCGGCCGGCCAACCGACGTTCGTCGTGATCGCCGCAACCCCGAAACGGACCGCCCCAGACGGTGTCGGAAGCAGGAAGCTGTCACCCACGTTCAGGTGGCGTTCGGCGGCGAAGCCCTGGGAGATGGATGCCCAGCCGCCGCGCCGGAGCAGCTGCGTGGCATGGGCAAGGTTGCCCTGCAGCAACTGACTGGACTGGAGCATCGGGCTGTCGGCAGGTGGTCGAGCACGGATCCACAGCCGCCGGTCGCCGACATCCAGCAGGCCGCCCTGGTAGACCCGCACTGAGGATATGCCCGGAGCGCGCGCGATCGCTGCGACCGCGCCGCGGGCATCGAAGCTGTCGGTGGTGAACACATTCTCACCGGTCGTCACCCAGATGTCGGCGGTCGCCAGGTACTGGCTGATCGCGGCGTCCAGGCCGTTGGTCAGGTCGTGTCTGGCGCCCTGGATCGCGACGCTGCCGTAGACCGCGAGCGACGCGACCCCGGCGAGCGCGATCGAGCGAGTTGCGGTGCCACGGAATTCGACGACCGCGAGCGCGAGCATGCTGCCGCTGATGCGTTCGCTGATCGGCGTGATCAGCCAGGCCAGCACGGCGAACACCGCTGGGATCAGGCACAGCGCGGCAAGCGCCAGCAGCACACCGCCCACGACCGTCAGGTCGGGTAGCTCGAGCACGATCACCGTGACCGCGATCAGCAGCGCGCATCCGCTCGCGGCGAACGCGAGGATCGTGCGTGTGCCGATCCCCTGTCCGGCCTCGCCCGCCTCGTGCAGCACGGCGTCGAGCGGCCTGCCGGGGCGCAGGTCGAGCATCGGTGGCAGCGAGGCCAGCAATGCCGCGAGCAGGCCGCATCCGATGGCCAGCAGCACGGTCGTCGCGTGGATCACCTGATAGGGGGCGATGGGGAACGCGAACGTCAGGTAGTCGGGCACCTGGTGAAACAGGGTGTGCGAGAGGACGTCCCCGAGCGCGACGCCGACGAGCGAGGCGGCCACGCCGAGCATCGCCGCCTGCGAGGCGAGGATCACCAGCACCTGGCTGGGGCCGAATCCCTGCGTGCGCAGCTCGGCGACGAAGCGGCGTCGCTCCGGCACGGTGAGCAGCATGGCGTTCAGGGCGAGCAGGAACCCGACCATCGCGCTGATGGCCGCGAACAGCTCTGTCGACTGGCTGGACGGCGCGCTCGCCTTTTCCAGCAACTGCAGTTCATGGCCGGTCGCCTCGACGTCCAGACGGCCGCCGGCGAGTCCTCGCAACTCGGCCTCGACACGTCCGTCAGAGCCGGCGCGCGGCTCCACCAGCAGCTCGGTGACGCGCCGCGGCTTGTCGGTGAGCGCCTGCGCCAGCGGTAGAAGCGCGATCGCGATGGGGCTGCTCGCGACGGTGCCGATGATCTGGCCCGCCAGCACAGCGCGGACGAGCACCGTGTGGGCGTCGCCGTTGGTGAGCAGCGTCACCGACTGACCTGGCTGCGCGCCGGTCGCGTCGGCGACCTCGCTCGGGAGGCCGATCCCACCAGCGAGCAGCGTCGTGCCGGCGCCGAGGTTCTTCACCGCGGCGGTGTGCAGTGCGACAAGGCCCGGGGTGACGCCCAGCATCTGAACCAGCTGACGCCCGTCTGGCCCGACTACGGTGGCGCTCTCTCTGAGCACGGGCGCCGCGACCTGAACGCCGGGGAGCGCCTGCACCTCACCCACCAGCCGTTCGTCGAACCCGTCCGACGAACGCGCGCTGAGCTCGTAGCGAGCCGAGCCGGTGACGGCGTGCAGAAGTTGGCTCGCCGAGCCCTCGATGCTCGTGTTGGCCAGCAACACGCCAAAGAACAACGCGACGCCGACCGCGATGCCCATCCCCGCCAACAGCTCCTGCACGCCGTGGTCCTTCAGGCGCCAGCGGTAAAGATCGAGCAGCGCGCTCGGGCGCATCCCGAGCACGGTCGCCCTGAGCCGGAGATGGGGCCTCATCGGACCGGCGCGACGGCGAGCTCCGCGTCGAGCCCGTCGTGCAGGAAGCCGTCTCTGAGCGTGTGCACACGGTCGACGAAGTGGCTCGCGAGCGGGTCGTGCGTGACGAGCAACCCCGGGATCCGGCGCTCATGGCAGATATCCCGCAGCAGGCCGAGGGTCTCTTCGCTGCGCCTCGTGTCCAGGTTGCCGGTCGGCTCGTCCGTGAGCAGCAGCCGTGGCTGGTTGACCAGCGCCCGCGCGATCGCCACCCGCTGGCGCTCGCCCATCGACAGCCGCTCGGGTGTGTGCTCGGCGCGTCCGCCGAGACCCACGCGCTCGAGCCACGGCTGCGCCTGGCGTCTTGCCTCCCTGAGGCTGAACCCGTCCGCCAGCAGCTTGATCGCCGCGTTGTTGAGTGCGGAGGCGCCTGCGATCAAGTGAAACGTCTGAAACACGAAGCCCACCTCGCGCAGGCGATAGGCCGCGCTCTGGGCTGCGCTCATGCGAGAGATCTCGCGGTCGTCGAAGCTGACGCTTCCGCGATCGGGCGCAAGCAATCCGGCGCACAGCAGCAGCAACGTCGTCTTTCCAGATCCGCTCGGTCCGTACAGCGCGACGAACTCGCCCTCGGAAACCGTCAGCGAGACACCGTCTACCGCACGGATGGTCTCGTCGCCGCCTGCGTAGTGCTTGACGACTTCGCGCAGCTGCAGGCCGCTCACCGCTGCTGACGCGTCCTTGCGGTCAGCCGGGGATCCGGGAAGGCGAGGACCGTTCCCTGCTGGTCCATCGAGCGCAGCTTGCCGCTGTCGATTGACATCATCCGCCGTGCGCTGCGGATCGGCCCGATGTCCTCGGAGGCGAGCACGATCGCAATGCTCGAGTCCTGCCCGAGTGAGCGCAGCAGTCCGTGCAGGTCGACGGCCTCGCTCGGACGCAGCGGCACCGACGGCTCGTCGACGAGCAGCAGCCGTGGCTGATGAACGAGGGCTTGTGCGAGGCCGACGCGGATGCGCTCGACTCGCGACAGACGATCGACCGACATGTACGCGCAGCCGGAGATGCCGAGCCGCGCGAGCGCGCGATGAGCGGGCTCCTTCGCGCTTCTCAGGCTCATGCCGTCGCTCAGCAGCGGCAGCGCGACGTGCTCGAGAACGGGCTTGTTGCGGCCCGGTCGCCAGTCGGTCCAGACCAGTCCGATTCCATCGTGGCGCTGCAGCCTGGCTCGTGCATCGGTCGACAGCTTCGTCATGTCGTGACCGTCGAAGCACACCTCGCCTTCGTCCGGCAGCTCGGTTCCGGCCGCCACCCGCAGCAGCGTCGTCTTGCCTGAGCGTCGCATGCCCCAGACGCCGACGAAGTCGCCCGGGTCGATCTCGAGCGAGACGTCATCGAGCACGGTGCGCTGCTGACGCCCGTCGAGGTAGCGCTTGCTGACATGCCTGAGCGATAGGAGGCTCATCAAGCCGTGTCTGTCGCGTGCTCCGCGAGGAAGTCTTCGATCCACCGGCGGGCGAGCGTGACCCATCGCAGCTCCGCCTGGATGCTCTCATCGACTCCGACTCGCGTCAGGTTCATCGCCAGGCCTGTCCACGAGCCCATCGGCACTTCGGCTTCGTTGGTCTGGCGGAGCATGTCGAAGCACTCGCGCTCGTATGCCTCCAGCGCGCTCAGCAGCTGCGGCGCATCGCCGGCGCGCGACATCGCGATCTTGGCCTGCAGCTCGACCCGCACGGGCTCCTTGGAGACGGGGCTGCGCATCCACTCCGAGAGCGCCGTCTCCGCCCGGTCGGTCGCGGCATACACCCGCTGGCCGTGCCCGCGCCCGCGAGCGTCTGCCGTCTTCCACCTGGAGGAGACGAGCCCATCCTCTTCGAGGCGATTGAGCGCCCCGTAGACGCTCTGGCGGGTGACGCCCCAGGCGGGTCCCAGGCGGCGCTCGACGAGCGTCGTGAGCATGTATCCATGCAGGGACTGCTCCTGCTCACCCAGCAGCAGCGCGAGCAGCGCGCCCTGCAAAGGCGACCCACCCAACTGCTCCTTGCTCGAAATCCTGCCGGGCATCGCTCCCCACCTCATCCGATATTGGTCAGTCGAACGATACGCCAAAGACGGTCATCCCGCCTGTCCGCAGGCCCGTGTTGAAACGGTATGATTCGGATGGGCAGAAGGGAGTATTGCCGACTTTACCGTCTACCAATTGACAACCCGTCACGGGTGACTATTCAAGCGCGCGAAGGATCGACATCATCGTCGGTCTATGACGAACAGCGCAAGGAATCCCACGCGGGCACTGCCCGCCCGCAAAGGCGGATCGCGTCATAGTTCGCGCCTGGGGGAAAGGACGAGCGCTTCGTCTCCGACTGCCCGCTCCGCGGTGGCGTCAGCCGCGACCGGCGGTCATTCACGGAGTCCGATGAGCGACGCTCAGCGTGAGCCGGCTGCGGAGCGCATGCTGATCGAGCTCTCGCCGGCACAGGTCGACCGCGTGGTGCGCGCGGCGGCGGACGGCGGCAGCATGGCGGTGCTGCTGTCAGGACTCGAGCGTGTGCGGGGCACGCTCGCGGCGGGGGCGGCGCAGCTCCAGGACCCGCGATTGTCGAGGTCGCTGCTGTCGGGCCTGCTGCTCGTGGCCTCGCTTCCGGACGACGGCAGCTATCTGGGCAATGCACAGCTCGCGCGCATGCTCGACATGAACGTCAGCACCGTGCACCGCTATCTGCAGACGCTCGTTGCGGTCGGCCTGGTCGAGCGCGACCCGAGCACACGTCGTTACAGGCTGGCGCAGTGACACGGCCGCGCCCGCATACGGCCGCGCCGGCGCCGTGCGCCCGTCACGGGGCACGGCGGTGAGTGAGGATCGCAACGTGACGATCACGCTGACCGACTGGCAGGTCGCGCGCGTCGTCGAGTCGTCTGCAGCGTCCGTGCTGGCCGCGCTGCCCGAGGGGCTGGCCGAGTTCGGCCAGCTGCAGGGCGCCGTGCTCCCGCTCCTGGACGACACGGCATTCTCGCGCTCGACGCTGCGGGCGCTGCTCGTGCTCGGCGCGTTCCCGGCGGACGGCGGTGAGCGTGAGCTGACCGACGTGGCCCGCGAGCTCGACCTGTCTCCGAGCACCACGCATCGCTACATCGGCACGTGGATGGCCGTCGGGTTGCTCGAGCAGCACCCACGCTCGCGCCGTTACCGTCGCGCGGCCGTCGCTGCCAAGGTGGCGAGCACATGAGATGCCCGTGCAGACGGCCGCGTGGATGCCGACAGGATGCGGCTGGCCGTGCGCGCAAACTACGTCCGACACGGTTCATCACGCACGGTACGTCGCACATGATGTGTACGATATGTTGCAGGCGATGTACTGCAAACGATAGGTAGTTGGCAATGGATAGTGGGCAGCATGGACCTAGACGTGCATGGCGTGCGATGTTCCCCCTGTGCCGCGGCACCTTGCGCCCGACCCCGCCCTCGCTGCCGTTCTGCGCCGCCTGCGCGTGGAGCGGGGCGCCACTCAGGAAGCACTCGCGTACCGTTCTGGGATCACGACCGGCTCACTTGCACGCATCGAGCTCGGGCAGGCGAGCCCAGCGTGGACGACAGTGCGCCAAATCGCAGAGGCACTCGAGGTAAGCCTGACCGAGTTGGCGGCGGCCGTGGAAGCCGCGTAGCGGCGCTGCCGTGCTGAGCGTGCCCGTCACACGAGCTCGGTGATGCCCGCGTCGGCCCAGGTGCTCGCCTCGCGGTAGATCTGTTCGATGTCGGGATGGCGGCGGATCAGCTCGCTGGCCGTGTCGAAGTCGCCGCGCTGGTAGGCGGTGACTTCGGAGAGCATCGTTCCGAGCTCGCCGCTGCCGTGCAGCAGCGCGGCGGCGATGTCCTCGCGGAAGGGGAGCTGCTCGATCACGTCCTGCATCGGCGCGTTGGCGAGCGCGTCGGCGACGGAGAACAGGCCGACGG
>JBEKWH010000009.1:0-154460 GCA_049513255.1 Solirubrobacteraceae bacterium | reverse complement strand
ACCTCCGCCGGCGGCTACCTCCTGATCTTCTGGCAATTCCAGAACCCACCCGACTTCCTCTACAGCGCCATCAAGGGCATCAGCATGGCAACCGCAATCGTGCTCGTCGCCTGCTACTACGGTTACAACGCCAGCGGCGGACCCGTCGGCGTCGGCAAAGCCACCGCAAAGTCAATGGTCCTCAACCTCGTCCTCGTCAACCTCATCGGCATGTTCGGCACCCAAATCTTCTGGGGCACCAACCCACGAGCACCCATCGGCGGCTAACACCAGCGTCGCCACAGCGGCGCGGTCGGTGTAGGTGTCGTGTGTTTGGATGGTCTGCTCCTTGTCGAGCGGTCAGGTCCTCGGGGTCCAGCTAGATATGGCCCAGCCTTGGCTCAGACGCTGTGTGCGGGCCAGGGTCACGCGCAGCGCCGGCGGCAGGCCGGCGTAGGGGCCGGTGCCGGTTGTCTGTTCCTGGGTGACGATGATCCATTGGTTGCGGGCGGGTCCTTGTCCGGGGGCGATCGACAGCACGATGCCTGTGTTCTGGACGTGGTCGGCGGCCAGCTCTGCGGTGGCGCTGTGTGAGGCGGCGATCTGTTCGGCGGTGAGCCTCGCCGGCCCGACGGCCAGCGCTGCGAGTTGACGCTCGACGCCGGGCAGGCTGGCTGCTCGCCAGCTGCTGTAGAGCAGCGCGTAGCGCGCGAGCGCCGCCTGCGGCGTCGCCGCGAGCGCGCTAGGCGTGCTCTGCTGCCGCGCGGCGCCCGGCGGGATCGTGCCGTGCTGTTCGGTGGTCGACTCGCCGCTGGCGGCTGGAGCTGTGCTCGCCAGGCGGGGCGTCGCGGCGACCGATCTCCCCAGCGGTGCGGGCGCACTTGTAGGGGAGCTGGCCGCGCATCCGCTCAGGGACGCCAGGACGAGCAGCACCGTGAGCGTGGCCCTGGCACGCGTCATAGGCCGGGTGGGTGTCGGGCGACGTAGCTCGTGCCGTCGGCGAGGTTGGCGAGGGGTTCTGAGCGCCAGCGTGGTCCTGATCCCGCAGGGATTGCGGGGCCGCCGTAGTCGGCGGTGTCGAGCGCAATCCCGGCCGTGACGATCCAGGCGTGGGCGCTGTTGGCGTAGACGGTGATCCAGCGTCCGGGGCCCGGCTGCCCGTAGCTCTCAAGACCCGTGGAATCGAGGGCTTCCGCACCCATGAGCCCGGCGGCATAGAGCACGAAGGACGTGGCTCCCGAGCAGTCGTAGGCGGGCCACAGCTTGGCGAGGGTGCCGTAGTGCGTGTCTGGTTCCGGGTAGGGGCGTTTGTGGATGAGGTTCCCGGCGGCGATCGCGCGCTTGACCGCCGCGGGCGCTTCCTCGGGGGCGGTGGCGCTCCCGTCGGATTGGATCCGCGCCGTCTGGCCGGGCGTCAACCCGATGCTTCCGTCGTCTACGCCCGCGAGACAGCTCGAGTCTTCGCTGTCGCCTGCTGATGGCGGGATCGGCGCGACGCCGCGGAGGAGGTTCCCGGCGCCGGGGCTGGGCGCGGGGGTCACCGTTACGGCGCGCTGCCCCCAGGCGTCCTGGCTGGCGCGGCCGCGCCAGTCGTAGATGTCGATGTGCTTGCCGGTGATCGCGCCGCCGGTGTCGCCGGCGTAGAACACGCCTGTCGTTCCGAACGGGTTCGGCTGTACGTGCACGTAGCTGCCCAGCGAGATCAGGCGAGGGTCGACGGCGACCTCGAGCGCGGGCTGCCCGGCGGTCAGGTTCAGGCCGGTCGCGGTGATGCCGTCCCCCTCGATGCCGCCCCACGGCGGCCCATACGCGGTCGCGAGCCAGGACCCTGAGCCGCCGGACACGCCTGCAGAGGCGGGGAGTGTGCAGCCGCCCAGCTGCTGGTCGGCGCCGACGACGACGGCGAGCACCGCGAGTAGCGCGAACACGCTCGCGAGCAAGCCGAGCGCCACTAGCGGCGCCTTCACGGGCTCACCAGACGCCGGGTCGCCCTATAGCTAAACATATCTAACTTTGTAAAATCACTTTGTTTTTGCTAATTTGGTTTATGGTAGCGCGTGATTGATCCCACGGCAACGGAGGTGGCTCCACATGAGTCTTCTGATCGCGGCGAGCAGCTTCACCTTCTCGGTGACCCCCGAAGCGGCGCACGCGCCTGGTGCGTCCGGCATCCAGAGCGCGATCAACGTGATCGCCGTCTACACGCTCTTGTCCTGTACGGCGGGGTTCCTGCTGGGCGGGGCGGTGTGGGCGATCGGCGGTCACCTCAACAGCCCCCATACGGCCGTGGCCGGCAAGGCCGGGATGGCCGTCGCGGTCGGTGTGGCGTTCCTCGTCGGCGCCGCGGCGGCGATCCTGCAGTTCGCGTACGGGCTCGGCTAGATGCGCGGGCGCACCATGTCACGAACGGGCGTCTTGGCTGGCGTGGTGGCTGTCGCTGTCCTTGCGGTGCTCTCGGCCGGGCTTCTCGGTGTTGGCGGCGGAAACGACGCCGGTGTGGCGGTGCGGCTCGTCGGTGGCGTTCCGGTCGGTGTGCAAGACACGCCTGCTGGGGCGCTGGCCGCGGCGGATAACTACGTGGCGCTTGCCTCTCAGTCGCTTGAGCAGGACCCGACGGCGTTCGCGGAGCTCGTCGCGCAGGCTTATGCGCCGCAGGCGCGCGCCGGGACGGTCGCCGAAGCGCAGCGTATCCGCGCCGGCGACTCGCAGAACATGAGCAACTATCGCGAAGGCGGGCGCGGAATCGCGGTGATCGCCGCACGCCGCCTGGACAGGTACACGCCCCACGCGGCGACGGTCACGAGCTGGCTCGGCGGGTTCGTGTGGGGGCCGCGCCTAGCGCCGCGGCAAACCTGGAACCTGATCGACACGAGCCTGCGCTGGCAGGCAGGCCGCTGGCTCGTCGTCAGCTCAAGCACAGACACGACGCCGGCACCGGTGCCGTCGATCGTCTATGTCGATGCCGGGAACGATCGGTCGGCGGCGTTTGCGCGTCTTGCCGGGATGAGCGCCCCGTTCTACGGCACCGGCGGGTAGCGCATGTCCGCTCGCCGCTACCCGCTCACGGTCTTGCTCGGGCTCACGCTTGGCCTCGCTGGTGCCGCGCCCGCCGCTGCTGCGCCTGCGCCTGCGGGTGTCCAGGCGGGCCGCGCGGTTCCCGCCGCAACCAGCAGCGCCGGCCACGGTCATGGCGTCTCGTTGTGTGGTGTCGTCGAACTTCCCGTCGTTGGGAAGGTCGCGAGCGAACTCGCCTGCGAAGCCGCCGGTGGCGCCGCGGGTGAAGCACTCGGCGGCGCCGGCGGGCTCCTTGGTGAAGCAGCCGGCGCAGCCGGCAACAGCGTCATGGCGGGGCTTGCGGAATGGATGATCGGCGCGGCGACACAGGTCACCGTGTTCGTCTCACAGGAGATGCAACAGACGACCACGCCGCAGCTGCAGTCCGCGTGGTATGAGGCGCAGTTCCAGCCAATGGCGGACCTCGGCGCCGCGCTCGGGCTGCTCGTCGCGCTGATCGCGCTCGCCTCAGCAGCCATCCGTCGCAACCCACAAGCACTCGCAGCGACGCTCACCGGGATCGCACGCGCCGGGCTGGGCACCGGGGTCGTGCTCGCGCTCACCGTGATCGCGCTCGAAATAGCGGATCAGATCTCAGCCGCGGTCCTCACCGGGTCTGCGCACGCGTTCTGGGGGACGGTCGCGCACGCCTGGGGCACAAGCAGCTTCGGCGGGTTCGGCTCCTCGGCGCTCGCGGCGTTGATCGCGCTGATCGAGGTGTTCGCCGCGATCTTCGTGTGGCTCGAGCTGATCGTCCGGGACGCCGCGATCTACCTGGCGGTGCTGTTCTTTCCCGCCGCGCTCGCCGCCGGGATCTGGCCCGCGCTCGCGGCGTGGCCGGGGCGGCTTGGCCGTCTGCTGCTGCTGTTCGTGATCCTCAAGCCGGTCGCGCTGATCGTGCTCTCGCTCGCTGGTAGCGCGGCCGCCGCTGGCTTGTCTTTCAGCAGCGGCGTGTCGGGGTCGGTCGGGACGATCCTCGCCGCGATCGTGATCTTCGCGCTCGCCGCGTTCGCGCCGTGGACGCTGATGTACCTGCTCGCAGCAGACGCCGAGAGCGCCTACATGGCAGCTGGTATGCGTGCCGCCACGGGAGCCGCAGTCACCAGTGAGCACGGCCGCTCCGTGCGCAACGCCGCAGGCCTGCGCGACCACAGCGGCGGGCCCGGCGGCGGCACCCTTGGCGGCAGCTCACCAGGTGGCGGCGGTAGCCCCGGCTCCGGCGGTGGCGGCGACAGCCCACCGAGCCCGGGACCATCCGCGACCGGTCCCGGAGCCGCCGCGGCTGGCGAGGCGACATCCGGCGCGGAGGATGGCGGGCTGCCGGTCGGCGGCGAGAACATCGGTGCGGGCAGTATCGGCGCGGCCGCTGGCATCAACACCCAGCCGGCGGCAGCCGGCACGGGAAACCCGCGGGCGGCGGCCGGTGGCCCGGAGAGCCAGGCCGCGCCTGCACATGACCAAGCTGATCAAGCCGCCGGGGTCGCCGGCGAGACGCCTTCCCCCGGTGTGCTCGCCGCACTACCCGACGGGCCGCGTGGCGCCGAACGCGCCGCGGGGCCGGCAGATGCCGGCGGAGCCCTAACGGACGCTTCTCCCCCGCGTCCGGGCTCCGCCGGCACACCAACCCCCACCCCAGCCGGGGCCGGCGCTCCTCCAAGTGACGGCGGGAGCACAGGCACGCTCGCTCGCTCGCCACGGCGGCGCACCACCCATCGGCCGCTGGCGCTCGTCGGTGGCACTACTACCGGGACCCCGCACGTGCCGCCCCCGGGCGGGTCGGGGGGAGAACATGGGTGAGGCGCGCTACCGGTTCGCGCCACACCCCTCGAGCGGGTTTCTGCTTGGGCTGCGAATCGGGCAGCTCGCCGGGTTCATCCTCACTGGAGCGGTCGCGCTCGCGGCGCTGCGGCTCGGCGGACTGGGCGGCCTCGCGCTCGCGCTCGCACTGCTCGCGGCCGCCGCGCTCGTGCTGCTGGCGCCGGTGCGGGGCCGCACGCTGGAGCAGTGGGCGCCGGTGACGGTGCGGTTCCTGCTCGCCCGCTACAGCTCCCGGGCGCGCTTTGACTCCCAGCGCGCCCAACTCGGGCACGTCGTGAGGCTCCCCGGAGGGGAGCTTGACCCGCAGCCCCCGGACCCCGCGTGGTCGCTGCCGGGTGAGCTCGCCGACCTCGAGTTCTTCGAGGGGCAGCTTGTGGCGTATCAGGGCGCGCGGTTCGGGGTCGTCAAGGATGTTCGTGCACGCACGTTCACCGCGGCGGTCAATGTGCGTGGCCGTGCGTTTGCGCTGCTCGCCGCGGGCGAGCGGGAGCAGCGCCTCCAGGACTATGGTGCGGTGCTGTCGGCGCTCGCGCGCGATGACTCGCCGGTGCGTCGCATCGCCTGGGTCGAGCGGACGCTGCCCGGGGATGGTGATGAGCTCGGCGACTATCTGCTGGAGGCGAAGCGCCCGGATGTAGCGCTGGCTGATCCGCCGGAGGAGCTCGTCTCCTATCTGCAGCTGATTGGTCGCGCCGGCGATGTCGCCGAGGAACACGAGCTGACCTTCGCGCTGCAGGTCGACGCCACCCGGCCCGCCGCGAGGCGTGCGATCGGCCGCATGGGTGGCGGGGACCTGGGTGCCCTGGCGGTCCTCGCGGGTGAGCTCGGGCAGCTGATCGAGCTGCTCGACCGGGCCACGATCACCCCCACGGGTGTGCTGACCCGCCGTGGGCTGGCGGCGCAGATCCGTGACGCGTATGACCCGTGGGGTCGCCGCGGCCGCCAGCGCCAGCTCGACCGCAGCCTCCACGCACACACGGGTATCGCGCCGCACACCGCGGGGCCGTGCGCGCGCAGCGAGAACTGGGGGCACATGGCGGCGGATGGTGCGCTTCACTGCACGCTGTGGGCGGCGGAGTGGCCGCGCATCGATGTTCGCGCGCTGTTCCTGCAGCCGCTGTTGATGGCCTCACAGACGACGCGCACGATCGCCATGTGCATGGAGCTCGTCGGGCCCGGCAAGGCGATCCGCCAAGCCGAGCGTGCCGCCACCGAGACCGCGACCGAGCAGAGCCTACGGATGCGGGTCGGTCAGCGCACCAGCCAGCGCCAGTCACAACGCGACCAGGCAACCAGCCAGCGCGAGCGGGAGCTCGCCGAAGGGCACGCCGCGGTCCGCTACGCAAGCTATGTCACCGTCAGCGTCCCCTGGGGAGACCCCCAGGCACTCGCCGAGCTCGAGGCAGACGTCTCACGCGTCGAGCTTGAGGCCAAGCGCGCGCCGCTGCGGCTCGAGCGGATGTGGGGCCAGCAAGCCGAGGCATTCACCTACACCCTGCCGCTATGCCGGGGCCTACGGTGAGCACCCGCCGGCAGCGGCGTTTGAATGAGCGGGCCGCCCGGCTCGAGCAGCAGACAAGACTCCGCTCGCTTCACCGCGAGCTCTCCCAGCGCCCGGCTGGCCGGCTGGGGCGGCTCTCGCGGGCGGGGGAGCAGGCGGGACACCAGCTCTCTACCGCGCATTTCCAGGCCGCCTACCCCGCCGTCGCGGAGGCCGGGCTGGGCGCGCGGGGGGTGTATGTCGGCTCTGATCTTCATGGCGGGTCCTTCGTGTATGACCCGTGGCTGCTCTACCAGCGGGGGGTGCTCTCGATCGCGAACACGATCGTGCTCGGGATGCCGGACTTCGGCAAGAGCTCGCTCAGCAAGAGCTGGCTCTATCGGTCACGGGTGTTCGGCCGGCGCTGTGAGATCATCGACCCCAAGGGCGAGTACGAGCCGCTCGTGCACGCCCTCAACGGGGTCACCCTGCGGCTCTCACCGGGTGGCGCTACCCGGCTGAACCCGCTGACGCGGATCGGTACGCCGGAGATGCGCGAGGGCCTGTTGCAGGCGGTCGCGCACGCGATGCTCGCCCGGCCGCTGAACCAGGTCGAGGCCGTCGGTGTCGTGGAGGCGCTCGCCGCAGCCGACGAAACCCAGCGGGGGGAGGTGTGCATCCCGGATGTCGTGCAGGCCCTGCGCGACCCCGCCGAGCGCACGATCCAGGCGCTCGACCTGACACGGGAGGCGGCGAGGGAGCAGCTGCGGGAGCTCGCGCTCGCGCTGATGCGGCTCTGTCACGGGCCGCTGCGCGGCATGTTCGACGCGCCCACCAGTGAGCAGCACGCGTTCGACGCGCCCGTCGTGTGCCTGGATATCTCAAGTGTCGCCGCCGCCAGTGCCGGCTCGGATCTGGCGCTGGCGATCACGATGGTCTGCGCGACCGCGTTCCTGGACGCCCGGCGGATGCACCGCGCCCGCGAGGCCGAGCAGTCCGGCCGGGAGCCCGAGAAGACGATCCGCACGAATGACGAGGCGTGGCGGGCGCTGCCGATCGCGGGGCTCGGCGACTACTACCAGGCCGCGTTCAAGCTCGGCCGCCAGACCGGGGTGCAGCACTGGATGGTCCTTCACCGTCTCTCAGACCTCGACGCTGCCGGCGACCGCGGCAGCCGCCAGCAGGCGCTGATCAAGGGGCTGCTCGCCGAGACGGGGACCGTCATCGTCTATCGCCAGCACACCGAGGAGATCCCGCGCGCCACCGCGGCGCTCGGGCTCTCCGAGACCGAGGCGCAGCGCATCGGCCACTACCCCCAGGGCGTCGCGCTGTGGCGGATCGGCGGGCGCTCCTACGAGGTGCGTCACGTCCGCTCACAACGCGAGCGAGCGCTGACCGCGACCGACGCGGCGATGGCGCCCCGCGAACCCCCGACAGGGTCTCGGGAGCTCGCATGAGCGGCGCACACGGTGCTCGCTCTGACGCGCCGGTGCTGGCCGGTGCCGCCGTGGTGCTCGCGGCGCCGGTTGGTGTCGTGTGGCTGGCCGGCATGCTTGCTGGGCTGCTCGCCACCGGCCGTCCCCTGCAGGTCGGCATGGCGGATGCGGCGCGGGTGCTGACGCGGCTGCCGTCGCGTCTTGCGCGGCCCGAGCTCGCGTGGCCCGCCAACGTACGCAGCGGGCTGCCGGGGCCGCTCGCGCTGCAGATCTCCCTCGCCCTCAGCGCGCTGGTCGTGCTCGCGCTGCTCGCCACGGCACTGACCATGCTCGCGTGGGTCGGCCGTCGTGGCGGGCATGGGCGTGCGGCTAGCTTCGCCTCACGCGGCGAGCTCGCCGAGCTACGGGTCTCCCGCCCGCTGGTGGGGCGTCTCACGCTCGGTGTTCACCACCGTGCGCTGATCGCGGCTGAGGAGCGCGCGTCGGTGCTGCTCGTCGGCCCCTCCCAGGCAGGAAAGACACGCGGGCTGGTGGTGCCCGCCCTGCTGGAATGGGCGGGGCCGCTGGTCTCGACGTCGATCAAGAGCGATGTCGTTCACTACACCCACGTGGCGCGCTCCCGCCGCGGCGAAGTCCGGGTGTTCGACCCGACCGGCTCGTGCGGTCTGCCGAGCGCTCCGTGGTCACCGATCGTTGCCTCGGGCTCCTGGGAGGGCGCGCGGCGCACAGCCGCACGGCTGCTCGGCGTCGGCGAGCCCGGCATAACGCGCTCGGCCGATGAGGCGTTCTGGCGTCCCGCGGCAGCACGATTCCTCGCGCCGCTGCTGCTCGCCGCCGCCCACGGCGATCTGACGATGCGCGAGGTGCTCTCCTGGATCGCCACAACCAACGAAGCAGAGCCAGCCGAGCTGCTCGAGTCCTGCCCTGCCCCGGGTGCGCAGCCGGCGCTCGAGGCGCTGCACTCCGTGTGGGACGCCGACCCGCGGTTTCGCTCCTCGCTGCTACAGACGCTCGCGACCGCGCTTGATGCGTGGCAGGAGCCGCAGATCGCGGCCGCGACCGTCGGCGATAGCCAGATCAGCGCCCGCTGGCTCCTAGATGGCGCCAACACCCTCTACCTGATCGCACCGGCCGATGACCAGCGCCGGCTGCGTGGCCTATTCGTAGCGCTGCTAGCCGACATCACCGCCGGCGCGTTCGCGGACTCCGCGAGGACCGGCAAGCCGATCGACCCAGCGCTGCTGCTGGCGCTGGATGAGGTCGCGAACATCGCGCCGCTACCGAACCTCGACGAGCTCGCCTCGACCGGCCCCGGCCAAGGCGTGCAGCTGCTCAGCGTCTTTCAGGACATCAGCCAGGCATCCGACCGGTGGGGCCGCGAGCGCGCCGAAACGATCTTCGCCAACCACCGCGCTCGCGTCTTCACCTCCGGGATCGGTGACCGCGCGACGCTCGAGTACCTCAGCCACACCCTCGGCGAGGAGGAGATCGCCCGCGTCGCGACCCACCACCAAAGCGCCCTCACACCCGGGCCGGGGTCACGCACCATCTCAAGCGACTTCCGTGCGCTCGCCGCCCCCAACCGCGTACGCCAACAAGACATCGACACGGCGCTGTTGATCTACGGGCGCCTCGCGCCCGCCTGGCTGCGCCTACGGCCGTGGTACCGGGACACCCGGCTGAGCGCGCTCGCCGCCGGCCAGCCCACACCCCCACGCCTACCCCGCCACCTCCCCCGACGAATCAGCGCTTTCCTCACGCTGCGGTCGGCCCGATGACCCGCGAGCTCCCGCACACGCCCGGCCGGCACCGCTCCCCGCTGCCTGTGGCCGGTGGCTTGAGCGCCGGTTTCCATGTAGATCGCCACCCAGGAGAGGTCTCCTCGTCGTGTCACGTGGTGTGCCTGTCTTGCCCGATTTTCGCCGCCGCCGTCGGGGCTCGGCCCCTACGGGGCTCCCCTCGCAATGGCTCGGCTGCGCCCCGCCGGTCGGCGGCGTTTTGGGCTGCGTCAAACACACCACGAACACAAGGAGTGATCTACATGAACAACTACACAGCAACCGGCCGTCTCGCCAAGGACCCCGAGCTGCGGGAGCTGCCCGACGGCACCGCGGTGTGCGAGTTCCCGCTCGCCGTTGAGGGTCTGGCCTACAGCAACGACAAGGTCGGCTACATCGACGTGACCTGCTTCGGTGCCGGCGGCGCGGCCGCCGCGAGGGTGCTCACCAAGGGCTGGCTCGTCGCTGTCGACGGGCGCCTCCAGTACAACGACTGGGAGCCCCGCGAGGGCGAGAAGCGCCGTGACTGGGAGGTCATCGGCCACGTCGAGTTCCTCGCCGCACCGAAAGGCCAGGGCGCGCAGAGCTCAGAGCAGCCCGAGCCGGCGGCCGCCGGCTAGCGAGCGGCGCCACGGAGGGCGCCCCGCAGGGGGCGCCCTCCCCGCCCGCTTGGAGATCACGATGACCCTCGCAGACACCATCATGCAACAGCTAGCCGTTCAGCGTGCCAGCCGACAGGAGCTCTCAAGCGCGCTGTGGGCGATGAGCGCGGCCGAGCGGGAGGCCGCGATGTGGCGCGGCGAGCTCACGCCAGCCCAGCTCTTGGAGTGGGCACGCCACGCCCCGCGGGAGGTGCCCACCATCAACGGTGAGTGGGCATTCATCGCCGCCAGCACACCCGAGGTCGCCGACACCGCGGAGCCCGGGAAGTGAGCGCCATGCTAAAACCGTCCTCGACTGCCGCCGAGCTGTTCCTCGACATGCTCTTTGCGTATGCGCCGCCGCGCTCGCTGCTCGAGGTCCGCTACCGCACCACAGGCAGGAGGCTTGCGCGGTTCTTCACGGACGCCCACGCCCACAATGCCGCGAGCACGATCACGCGGATCGGGCAGCGCACCGACGTGTATGTCGGCTGTGCCCCGCGGGTCCGTCGCGGCGGTACACGCCAGGACATCGCGCCGACGCCGCTGCTGTGGGCCGACTGCGACACGCCCGCCGCCGTCGCGGCGCTGGCCGCGTTCCAGCCCCCCGCAAGCATGATCGTCACCAGCGGCAGCGGCCACGACAACCACAAGAACGCGCACGCCTACTGGGCGCTGACACGCGCTCTCACCGCCCGGGAGCTCGAGGACGCCAACCGCCGGCTCGCGCTCGCACTCGCCGCCGACCCCAGATGCGCAGATCCGCCGCGGATACTCAGAGTCCCAGACACTCTGAACTTCAAGCACCAGCCACCACGCCCCGTCCGCCTACACCAGCACACCGGCGCACGCTACCGGCCCGTCGAGATCTTCACCGCCCTACCGCCGACCCCAAGCCCGCCCCCACCGAACCGCACCGGGCTCGTTCACCTATCCGGCGCGGGCGATGACCCGCTCGGGCGCATCGCGCCAGCCGACTACGTGCGGATTCTCACCGGACGCGACCCGGGCCGCGACCACAAGATCCACTGCCCCCTACACAACGATGGCACACCCAGCTTTCACGTCTACCCGACAGCCGCTGGTGGCTGGGCGTGTTTCGGCTGCCCGACCCCGACCGGCAAGCCCCTCGGCGGGGACATCTACAAGCTCGCATCGCTGCTGTGGGGCATACCCACCCACGGCCGCTGCTTCCTGCAGCTACGCGCCCGCCTAGACCAGGTCTTCGGGGTCGATCGTGGCTGAACGGGAGCTGTATGTCGTGACGGTCACCGACACGCTCATCCCCGCGCTCGTCGGGCAAGCCGGCTGCCACTACGAGAGCCCGCCGCAAGACGAGCAGCAAGCACGCACACTGATCCGGGTGCTCCTCAGCTCGCCGCGTACCCCGGCCGGTGCCGGCCCCTGGCAGCACCCCGTGGCCGGCGGGCGCCGCCACGTCACCCTGCAGCCCAGGCACCCGCGCTAGCGGCTCGGCGGCGTACGCGTCTATCGGGCGCGCGCGCTACCGTCCGTCACCGTGGACGAGCGCAAGCTGATTCCTATCGCGATCACGCTCGACGGAGCAGCCGAGCGTTTTGAGACACGCATGGCCAGCGCCGGCGCCTACGCGCTCGTGCTCTCAAGCGTGCTACCCGACCGCGCGATGGAGCTCCACTCAAGCTACCTCGGCCACCCAGGCGCGCCGACACAAGCCAGCCATCTGATGCTCGCTCCCAGGCTCACCGACAGCGAAACAGTCGAGCATCACGAGTCATCGATCCCCGTGATCATCGCGCGCCGACGCTGCATCTATGACCACCTGCAGCGACTCCAAACCTTCCTCGCAGAGCTCGGGCACACGGCCCAGATCCCGCTCCAAGACGATGCCCTGCTCGCCGTAGAGCTCTAGCCACAATGCCGTTTACCTACAGCTCGAGCTAGAGCCAGCTCCTGCCCCCATCGTGGCCACCGTGTGGAGGAACAGGTCGGGCGCAGGCGTCGCGCCTGCCGGCTTCGCCGTGGTCGAGGACCGCGCCAATCCCGGCAACACGGGCTGCCGTCGCGGCCGGGATGCGCGCCATTGGCTTTCCATGCGAACATCAGGCGCGTAACCGACTCGGCCGCCTCTCTTGCCCGACTGGACGATCCGCAACGCCACCACGGAGGACATCGCGGCCGTGCTCGACCTTTGGGCCGCGGCAGATAGCTCACCGAGCGTCACCGACTCCCCCGACGGGCTAGCTATGTTGCTGAGCGCCGACCCGGAGGCGTTGCTCGTCGCCGAGCTTGATGGCCTCGTGGTCGGTTCGTTGATCGCCGCGTGGGACGGCTGGCGTGGGAGCTTTTACAGGCTGGCCGTGCTGCCCGAGCGGCGGCGCGAGGGGCTTGCGACGATGCTGCTCAGGGAGGGCGAGCGGCGTCTATGCGAGCGGGGGGCGACGAGGCTGACTGCGATCGTCGATCACGAGGAGGCGGGCGCGATGGCGTTCTGGCGAGCCGCCAGCTACGAGCGCCAGCAGCACCAGGCGCGGTTGGTGCATCACCCATAGCGTGAGCCAGCTCGCCCGAAACGGCGGCTAACGATCGCGCCGGTGCCGCTAATGGTCGGGGTGTCGCAGATCGTTGGCAAGCGAGCGATAACCGCGAGCGCGCTGCTACTGATCGTCAGCAAGACCAAGCGGACCGGCTGGCGTATCGTGTCCACGATGAGGCCGGTCTACCTCTCGATCTGCGCCATCTTCAAGGACGAGGCGCCGTACCTGCCTGAGTGGATCGAGTTCCACCGATCAGTCGGCGTCGAGCGGTTCTTTCTCTACGACAACCTCAGTAGCGACTCGGGCAGGCAGGCGCTTGAGCCGTGGCTTAGCGCCGGCCTCGTATCGCTCTCAGACTGCTCGATGCCGTTGGCGCAGGGCGGTCAGCGTTGGGCCTACACCGATGCGCTGACGCAAGCACGAAACCACACGCGGTGGCTCGCGTTCATCGACCTCGATGAGTTCCTGTTCTCGCCGGAAGGGCTGCCCCTGCCCGATGTGCTCGCCGAGTATGAGCAGCATCCGGGAGTCGTCGTCAACTGGCAGGTCTATGGCTCCTCGGGGCTCACGACGCGGCCCGGCGGGCTCCTGATCGAGAGCTTCGTCAAGCGGGCGAGGACGCAGTGGGTCCGTAATCGGCGGGTCAAGAGCATCGTGGACCCGGCGCGGGCCGTGCGTCCGCTCGGGCCACACTTCTTCGAGTACGCAGACGGAGCGCTGGCGGTCACAGAGGACCACGAGCCGGTGCGGGTGATCGAGCGCCGAGCTTGGGCACGCCGACTTCGGCGCAGACTCTCGCGGCTGCCCCTGATCGAGACGGACCCCTACGCGGTACGCCACTCATCAGCCAGGCACGTCTCAGTGGGTCGCCTCCGACTGAATCACTACGCCGTCCGCTCCCGGCAGGAGTTCGCGCAGAAGATCACGCGGCATAACGACTCGCGCCTCGCCTTCCGCTACTTCGACTATCACGACCGAAATGAAGTCCACGACCCAGCACTCGCGCCCTACACGAGCGAGGTTCGAGCCCGGCTCGCTGCCGCCACTGAGGGGCGGGTGCAATGACCGAGAACCGCGACTGGTTTGTCTGGCACGAGCACTGCCACGATCCCTCGTCAGCATTGGGGCAACGCCTCTAGCTCTGGCGGTCGTCGATGGCCGCGCCCCCTGGCAGCCGCACGGAGTAACCGGCGAGAGGGGTCCGCAAGCTGCCCCCGCGGGGACACTAGGTAGACGCGACCCGGGCCGCCTTGAGGAACCCGCCCGTGTCGCCTCTCGCCTGAGGTGGGCGAGTAGCAAAAGCCGGGGTCGCACCTTGGTTAGCGGGGCCTGTTCCCACGGGGATTGGCTAGCCGCCACAGCGCACCAGCCGGTCCCCGGTGGTGGCAGACGATGCCCGCGGGCCGGTGCGGCGCCGACCCCTCCCATTTTCGCACGCTGCGCGTGCTGGGGGGCGGGGATCGGCCCCGCACCGGGCGGGGCTCCCCTGTGAAAGGAAAGACGCAATGGCCACCAGCCAAACACCTGTCGTGTCCGGCCCCTCCGTCAGCAGCGTTCCGCTGGCAAGCATCGTGATCGAGGACGGCTTTAACCCCCGTACCGAGATCGACCCCGTCGCGCAGCGCAAGCTCGAGCACTCAATCGAGCAACGCGGGATTCTGCAGCCCGTGCTCGTCGAACCCCGGGATGACGGCAACTACATCCTGGTTGCGGGGGAACGGCGCATCCTGGCCGCGGCGAAGGTCGGGCTGATGCAGATCCCGATCGTGATCCGTGCGAGCCGTGAGGACAGCGACAACCTCGTCGACGCGGTCCTAGAGAACCAACTGCACGCCCGCTTGAACCCACTGGAGGAGGCGCTCGCGTGCCGGCGGCTGCTCGAGACGCGCCTGAGCCGCAAAGAGGTCGCGGCGAAGCTCGAGATGACCCAGGCGACCGTCAAAGAGCGTCTGGCGATCCTCGAGCTACCCGAGGAGCTCTGGCCACGCGTCGCGAACGGGGCGATCCCGCTGCTGGCGGTCAAGGCACTCGTGCGGGCCGCCAACGTTCACCAGGAGCTCGCCCGCAACGCTGTCGCGGCCGTACTGGACGCCAGCGAGGATGACGAGCCCTACACGTGGGCGGAGGTCGCGGACAGCCCGCTCGCGGTGGCGGTCAACCACACCGACGTGCTGCCGGACGGAGTGTTCCGCTCCGGTGCTTCATACCCGGTCGACGCGTTTACGCTCAGCGAGAAGGCAACTGCTGACCTGGCCGCCTACACCAAGCTCACCGGGCGGCAGCTCACGTCCGTGCGCTTCGACGAGCAGGACGTCGAGCAGGCACGGCTGCTCGGGGCCGCGCATCACTTCGGCTGGGGCTGGCTGATCGTCGGCACCGACGTCGGCGCCCGCCTGATCGAGGACGGGATCGCCAAGCTGCTCACCCAGGAGCGAGCCCGTCAGCGCCGCGAACGCCAGCAGCAGAACGCGCGGCAGGTGCCGGCATCCGGCCAGGATTCCGGTGAAGGCGAGCCCGCCCGGCAGGAAAGCGCCGGCGAGCAGGAATGGCGCCGCGACCAGGACGCGAAAGCACAGAGTCAGGCCGCGCGAGAGGAGCAGGAGCGCGCGGTCCAGTACAACCTCGATCTCGGGGTCCTCGCGCTCAAGCACCTCGTGAGGCTCAAGGTCGACGAGCAGGTCCTTCGCATCCTCGCCTCCGTGCACGTCACAGGCGACCTGCGCGGCCTGGCATCCCGCGGTGCGCGACTCGCGTTGCCGGGCTGGCCGACACAGACCCGTCAGCGCAACGGCAGGCTCAAGACCACCTATCTCGACCCCGAGCAGGCCGAGCAGAGAGCCGCCGTGTTCCTCACCGACGCCGAGGGCGCCGGTGACATCGCCGGGCGCTCGCTGACTCTGCTCGCGCTCGCCTCACTCGTCGATGAGACCGCTATCGCGCGCAGCCGCCGCAGCACCTACCAGCTCACGTTCAAGGGTCCGTGGGCGAGACAGGCCGAACACGACCTGTACACGATCATCCGTGAGCGGATCAAGGAGGGACAGCTCCCCGCCCTGGATGAGGTCCTCAGCAAGCGGCTCGCCGAGGCACAGCACGCCGCCCGCCTCGAACAGGACAGGCAGGACGCGCGGGTGCGGCTCGAGCAGCTCCGTCCGCTCGCTGAGCTCGACGAGGAGGCTCTCCAAGGCGCGGTGCGGGACGGGATCCTCGGGTGGGGTGCCTACGACCAGAAGACCCACCAGCTACGTGCGCAAGTCCGCGGCGAGGAGGAGCGCCGCGCGACGCCCGACTCCCCCGAAGAGGCGCCCGCAGAGGACAGCGATGAACAGGAGGTACCCGCCAGCTGACAGCCGGAGGTGCCGGCGGGGCCACCGTGGCCCTGTCGGCCCTCACACCTCTTGGCCCGGATGCGGGGCAGCCCCCGGTCCAGGATCGCACGCTCCCGCGTGCATGGGCCGGAGGTGTAATGCCCCGCATCCGGTGGGGCCAAGCCCAAAGGGAGACGCGATGTCTACACACGATCCTCTAAGCAAGCTCGCCAGCGACACCGGCTTTGACATCAACACGGCAACGCGCGCGCAGCTGGTCGCACACGTCAAGGCGCTTGAAGGCCTCTACCGCGTGCACCCCGCGCAACACGCGCTCGAGCAGCTACACCGGTACCTGTTTCCAGAGCGTTACGCCGACGTCCGGACATATGTGTGGCATGCCGGCACCGTCGAGGACGTCGCACACCGCATCGAGCAAGCGCTACCCAACGCTCCCCGCGCACACACGGCCGCACCCCGCGGCACACGCTGATGAGCAAATCACTGGCCCCCGTGCTGGTCGCTGGCGACGCGCTTTGTCTGGCAGCAACACTGGCAGGCCGGCGGTGATGGCGCTCAGGTGATCGTTGCCGTCCGCTGCGGCCCGACCTCTCCCGATGTTCGCACGCTGCGCGTGCCTTGAGGTCGGGGCAGGCCCGCATCGGGCGGGCCCAACGAAAGGACACCTCATGCGTATCAACGCTCTGCTCATACCCGCCGAGGAGGCACTACCCATCCGCCGCGTCACGATCGCGGATGACCGGCTTGAGGATCTGCAGGCCGCAGTCGGGGGGCTGGTGGAACCCGTTCCCTACCACGCAGACGCGATGGTCACCGCCTACGTCAACGAGCTGGGCAAGGTCGAGTGCGAGGCGAACCCTCGCGCGACACAGCTTCTCGGCCCCGGCCTGTACGCCGGCGACTACATCGCAGGCGACGTGCTCATCTGCGGCTTTGACAGCAACACCGGAGCCAATGCCGACTGCCCCGTCGGGTTCGAGGCGCGCCTCAACGCGCGCCGTCAGCTCCCCGAGGCCAACCTCGCGATGCAGCGTGAGCAGCTCCTCACCCGGGAATGGGCGCTCAAGGCAGATCCCGACGGCAGATTCACTGTCGCCGTCCTGCTCGCTGGATACGAGCCAGCTGGTGTAGACGCGGCCTCTGGTGAATCTCACGGCAACCAGTTCCGGGCGCTCCTCGCGAACAGAACGGAGCGCTCAGACCTCGCGCTCGTGACAGGGCCTTCGGATGGTGGCGAGAGCTTCTGCGTCTGTCGAGAGGCGGTCCCAGGGTTCTCCCAGTTCGGGCTCGAGCTCTTCGCGGACCTAGCCCTCGCGCGGCTTCGTGACCTGTATGGGAAGAGTGATCCGCGGGTGACGCGGTTCTTCGCGCTCGCTTCCGGGGCGGCTCTGTAGCCCGTCACCTCCTGTACGGGGCGACCCCTTCCGATGATCGCACGCTGCGCGTGCGGGGTCGGGGAAAGCCCCGCACAGGGCCGGGGCACCTAGCCAAAGGAGACTCACATGTCAAAGACCACGAAGCGTCTGACTGATGAGCAGCGCGCGCAGCGGCGCCGTGCCGACCGCGAGTTTGCGTGCGAAGCGGTCGAGCGGCTGCGCAGCTCAGAGGGCTGGCAGACATGGCTCGCTGCCCGTCGGCACTTTCACCACTACAGCTTCGGCAATCAGCTTCTGATCGCGATGCAGCGTCCCACCGCGACGCGTGTCGCGGGGTTTCGGGCGTGGCTCAAGCTCGGTTATGCGGTCAACCGCGGTGAGAAAGCGATCCGCATCTGGGTACCGATGCCACCGACCCGCCGCCAGCTCGAGCAGTGGCAGCAGCAAGGCGGTGACCCGGACGCAAGGCCGCGCACCTTCTTCAAGCTTGGCCCCGTCTTTGACCGCGATCAGGTCGCGCCACTGCCGCCGCCAGCGACGCCTGCACCACTCGATCTCGAGATACACGAGATGACCGGCGATGATCTCGCGCCAGCGCTCCCGAGTCTCATTGCGCTCGCAGGCGAAATCGGCTCTGCCGTCGAGTTCGAGGCTATCCAGGGCAGCCGTCGCGGCTACTACGAGATCAACACGCGGCGTATCGCGATCCGTCAAGACATGGCCGCCAACGCCCAGGTCAAGACCCTGATACACGAGCTCGCGCACGCCCTGCTGCGCGCCGAACCATCCGCCGATGACCCAGAGCTCGAACGCGCCGCAGAGGAGCTCGTCGTGGAGTCGATCGCCTACACCGTCTGCGGAGCACTCGGGCTCGACGCCTCCAGCTACTCGATCCCCTACCTCACCTGCTGGTCAGCAGACACCGACATCGCGATCCTCGAGCACACCGCCGCGCTAACCGACCGGCTCGCCCGCCGCATCGAGACAGCCATCATCCCCGACGAAACCAGCTCCCCCCGCAATCATCACCGCGGCGCGGCCGAGCTCGCATCTGCGGCGGCGGCCTAGTCGCTAACGCGCGCCTCGCAGCGTTACGGTCAGCCGGGTAGAGCGCGCACCGGCCGCGCTGGCCTGCACGAGCAGCCTCGGCGCGCGCCGTAGCCGGCTGGATAGCACGAACACCGTCCGCGCGACACCGCGACTGGGGGGCACCTCGCGCCTAGCGGCGAGCACGATCCGTTTGCCGTCGGGGAGATCGAGGTGAATCGATACCGGCCCGTGCTCACCCGCGGGGACATCCACGCTCACGGTCAGTCGCGCGGCGTGTAGATGCTCGCTGATGCGCAACGGGCGTAGATTGGGTCCTTCTCCGCCTTTCCCGGCCGGGGTGGCCGCGGGAACCGTGACCGCCGTGGTTGCCGCGTTCTGCGGGCCACCCTTGCCGGCGCTGTCCACCAGCCACAGCCGCACCGTGTAGCTCCCGGGGCCGGGGGCGCTGAGCTGCCCGGCACCTGCCGGGCTCACCGCGACCGCCGGCGCACAGGTCGCCTGGCAAATCTGCGCGAACGCGCCGACCACCGGCTCGGGCGGGTTCACCGGGTCACTCCACGCGAGGTCCACGACATCCGAGCCAGCGCCGGCGGTGCTTGCGGTCAAGCTCGCCGGGGCCGCAGGGCCGTTGTTGTCGATCACCAGTGGCGGCGTCGTCACCACCGTTGTGTTGCCGGCCGCGTCCGTCACGACCAGCGACAGTTCTGCATGCCCATCGGGAAAGCGCGTCGTTTCGACCTCAAGCTGCCCAGGTTCGAGCTGCGGGCACGGCACCGTCTCGGTGAAATCGCAGGACTCCTGCACGCTCGCGCCGAGCGCCCCGCCGTCGTGCACCTCAACCCCCTCGATGCCACTCGGGTCGCTCGCCTGGAAGCCCAACGGCACCGTGCCGGATACGACGCCGGCCCCCCAGAGCGGCCCAGCCTCGCTCGAAACAACCGGAGAGGAGTCCTCGGTCAGAGTCACCGTTACGGAGTACATGTCGGCGGTCGCGAGATGGTGCCCCGGGCTCCCCGACAAGCAATGTTCCTCCGATGGCTGTAGCTGGCACTCCACGCCGAAGAACAGGCCGCTCGTCGAGAGTCCCGAAAAGCTTGCTGGCGCCTGGTTGTTTGGCACGCTGCATGTGTAGCCATTTTGGAACGTTCCCTGGCAGGTTTCCAAACCTGCCCCGTCTGCTTCAAACAGTCCCACCACAAAGTCGTCTGATGTTGGGGTGATCTCAAGATCCCGGTAGTAGCTAACCCCCGTCACTACCGTCCCTGCGGGTGCGGTGACCGACCACCCCGCGCGGGCACCGTTCGGAATGTCCGTGCCCGCGTTTTCGGTGTTGTCCTCGGCGTCGAGCGCTCCACCGTTGCCGCCACCGAGCGGCCCGACCTCTGGACCGCCGCACATGTTGCCTGCTGTAAGACCCGCCGCGAAGGTGTCGACTTCGCTCCACGGGCCCGCGGTCGTGAATGGGCTGCACGCGCTGACCGTGTAGCTACCTGCCCAGGCTACAGTGCCCTTCGCAGCAAACACCATGACCGCCGCGACGACGATTATGCAGCATGCGACGCCCGCTTTGCTCATTTCTTCAGCTTCACCGTCAGTACAGGTCCGTCCATCTTGCCCACGACCAGGCGCAGCTTCACGGCCCGCGGGCGGCGAGTGCGGACGGTGAGCGCGGCTCGCTTTGTGATCATTCTGCGAACGCCGTGGGCAAAGTCCAATTGAACGTCTAGTCGCCCACCCTGCGGTAGTGGAGCGACTGTGATCGTTAGTACCCCTCGCCGCCAGCGCAGCGAGCGCACCGCGACGGGCCCGGGCACATTCGACGTCGGCGGCGCGGGGGTCGACGTCGCCGGTGCTGTCGCTGCCGGCTTCGGGACGTTGGCGTTGCCGGCCGCCACAATGCTCCCCAGCCCGGCCGCTTGGAACGCCTCGGTGACATTGAGATCGCCGTCGGTCGCGGTGCTGACGAGCAGCTGCTCGGCGTGGTTGTAGCTCAGGCTCGGGTCATAGCTCATCAATGCCACGATCACGGCGGCGGCGAACGCCGATGCTTGGGACGTGCCGTTGCCACAGCAGGAGGGCTGATCGGTGAAGGGTTCCGCCTCGTCGAGACCGCACCCGGGCGCGTAGAACGTCAACCCCTGGTTGGCCGAGAATGAGCAGATCGATCCCTCCGGCCCAAGGCTGGTCTGATCGGGCTGTGCGGTAAAGGCCCCGACTGCGAAGATCCCCGGTTCCGCTCCAGGCTGCTCGACCGGACCGGGCGTGTTTCCGGCGGCAGCGATAATCGCGACGTTCGCGCTGTTCGCCTGCGCGACCCCACTCTGGAGGGTCTGCGTTTGATCGGGGCTTGGCGGGACGGTCGACGACAACGCCAGGTCAACGGCGTCGATATGAAAGCTGCCCTGCTCCTGAAGACAGTGCTCAATGCCCTCGGCATAGTCATCGAACTCGAACGTTGGCTCCTGCCCCGGAGAGGGTTCTTCGGTCGCCCTCACGGAGACGATCTTCAGTTGCGGCCATGCGCCGACCATCCCTACGCCCGCCGCGCCGGCGATCATGGCCATCGTCGTGCCGTGACCCTGCGGGTCGACGTCTTCGCCGCTGCCGCCGTCCAGCGCGGTCGCCGAGACCAGGCCGGTGGTCGTGTCCGCGTTGGCGTGCACACCTGTGTCGACCAGGCACAGCGCGCCCGCGCCGGACGCTGGCGCTGGCGCGTAGGCGAGGAACGCCGCGCTGGCCGCCTGGGCCTGGGCCGTGACAGCCGGGGTGGCCGCCAGTGCAGGTGTGACGAGGGCCAGCGTCGCGCACGAGGCGGCCAGGGGAATTGTAGATAGCGAGCGCATCAGTGGACCACCGCCTTGCGTGTTGGTGAGGTGCCCGCCTGCCAGAGGTTCGTCTCGGGGGTCTGTGCGCGGAAGGCGAAGCGCCGCCCGAGCGTCAGTGGCGAGCTGCGATAGACATAGCGGTAGGTGCCGTTCGCGTTCACACGGACCGCGTGACCCACCGCCTCCCATTCCTGGCCCACCCGCGTTTCGATCGTAACCAGCGGGCGTGGCGGGCCCATCGGGCTGATTGCCAGTCGCCCGCTGAACACGATGCGTCCGCCACCGGGAGTCTCGACGTGCAGCCCCAGCGAGGGCCGCACCGTCTCCTTGATCGCCACCGCGTCTTGCGCGCGGCTCGCCGTGACCGCCCCGTAGAGGATCCGCAGGTCTCGTGAGGGCCCCTTCGGCGCGTCCAGCTCCCATTCCCCCGCGGTGTTGGTGATCGTGCGAGCGAGCACCACGAGCGCGCCCGCCGGTTGATTGCCGTCCTGGGCGACAAGCGAGACGGCGACACCCGGCGCTGGCGCGCCTGCGCTGTCCTGCAGCAGGCCGGAGAGGATCAGCGCCGAAGCCGCATAGGAGCGTCGGACGGTCTTGCCGAGCGAGGCGGTCCGCTTGTCGAGGACGATCGCATAGGTCGGTTCGACAGCTGGCGCCGCCCCGAGTGGGGAGCTGAGCAGCGAGCTGACCGTCGTGCGGTTCGCAGTCGTGATCGTGCCGTCATAGACCACGCTCGCGTTCTGCGCCGCGTCGGTCACGGTCACCTCGAGCGTGTGCTTTCCGTCGCTCATCACCGTCGTATTCACGGGAATGTCTACGGTCTCGCTCTGCTTGCAGGGCTGTAGATCCTCGAACTCCCACGACCCGTTGGCGTAAGTGCCGACCGCCGCGCACGCGCCTTGGTTGCCGTTCGGCGTGCCGTCGTAGACGGTGGCGCCGTCGATCTGCACGGTCACCGCGTAGACGCCCGGGCCGCCGATGTCCGAGGCCGTGAACTGCAGGTCGGCGGTTCCGTGCGCGTCGGGTTCGAGCAGGGTGCCACCGAAGCCGCCGGCGCTCGGCGAGGCTTCACTGTCGATCACGAAGTCTGCGGAGAGGATGTCCGCCAGCGCCTCGGGAAAGGACCCTTGCGAAGCCGCGCATTCGTAGCCGCCCGGCCCGCCGTCGCAGCCGACGCCGACCGTGACCCAGCTCACGCCGTTCAGCGCACCAGGCGCAACTTCCACCCTCTGGCTGCCGTACCCGAGGTTCCGGTAGTCGTAGTCTGGGTCCGCCTGGCCGGTGTGGTTCACCCAGACCTCGCCGAAGCCGCTGGCGCACTGGTCGCTGACGATCGAGCACGGCCCGCCGTCAGCCAACAGGCGCATCGTGTAGGAGCCGATGGAGAACCCGGCCGGGACCGAGAAGGTGATCGCGCCCGCACTGTTGGTCGCATAGTTCCCGTCGGGGTTCGGACCCAACGCCAAGCTCAGTCCCCCCGCGGCGCTCCCCGCACACCCGTCGTCGTAGGCGATGAACTCGGCGTTCGGTGCGTCCTGGCTCCAGCCGGCATCGCCGGGGCAGCTCAGCACCGTGTACTTCCCCGCCATCGCTACCGGAGCCGGGACCAGCGCTACCGGGAGCGCCGCGATGGCCGCGAACAGAACCACAACTCTCACTCGCCGCAAGAGCTCTGGGCGTCGCGGCCCAGCTGCCATACGCGTTATGGGCGCCGGACCGCGCATCAGTGCACCACGGCCTCGCGTATCGGGGAGTGCGCGCCCTGCCACAGGCTGGTGGCGGGAGTCTGCGCGCGGAACGCGAAGCGCCGCCCGAGCGTCAATGGCGAGCTGCGATAGCTATAGCGGTAGGTGCCGTTCGCGCCCACACGGACCGCATGGCCCACCGCCTCCCATTCCCGGCCCACTTGCGTTTCGATGATCACCAGCGGGCGCGGCGAACCCATCGGACTGATCGCGAGCCTCCCGGAGAACACCAGCCGCGCCCCACCTGGCGTGCGCACGCTCAGGCCGAGCGCGGGCGAGACAATCTCACTGAGAGTGACACCCGCGCTCACGTTGGTGTCGTTCGCGGTGCTCCCGTAGACGACACGCAGCAGCCGCGATGGTCCCTCCGGCGCGCCCAGGACCCATTCCCCTGCGGCGTTGCTCGTGGTGTGAGCGACCACGACGAGCGCACCGACGGCCGGGTTGCCTTCCTGGGCCAGGAGCGACACGGTGACGTTGGGCGCTGGCACACCCGCCGGGTTGCGCAGCTCGCCGGAGAGCGTCAGCGCCGACGCGGCGAAGGAACGCTTCACGCTCTTGCCGAGCGCGGCGGTCTGCTTGCTCAAGACGATCTCATACGTCGGTTCGGCGCCCGGCGAGCTCGCAAGCGCAGAGCTGAGCAGAGAGCTCACGCTCGTTCGGTTCGCTGTGGTGATTGTGCCGGCGTAGACCACGCTCGAGTTCTGCGCCGCATCGGTCACGGTCACCTTCAGCGTGTGCTCGCCGTCGCTCAGCGCTGTTGTATTCACGGGAATGTCGACGGTCTCGCTCTGCTTGCAGGGCTGCTGGTAGTCGAACATCAGCGCGCCCGAGGAGCTGCCCACGGCTACACAGTGCCCGCCGTTGCCGTCGGGGGTCCCCTGATAGACGACCTCGTTGTCGATCTGCAGCGTCACGCTGTAGACGCCGGGGCCGGGATCACCAGCGGTGAACTGCAATTCGGCTGTGCCGTGAGCGTCTGGCTCGAGCAGCGAGCCACTGAACCCCGAGCCCGTGGGCGCCCAGTCGTTTTCGAGCAGGAGGTGGGCCCACCACAGCCGCACGAGCGACCAGGCACCTTCGCTGCCTCCCTCATCGCAGGATGCCCCGCTTTCTCCGCCGCACCCTGCGCTCAGATAGAGGTTCCCGCCACGCCCACCGGGAATCCCAAGGACACCCGAGTAGTCGTAAGTACCGTTTGCGCAGGGCGGCAGACCGGAGGCACACTGGAAAAAGACGTTTGAGCCGTTGTAGGCGTATTCCGGCGAATAGGCGACCGCCGTCCCCGAAGCGTCATAGCCAAAGCCATCGGCGAAGAAGCTCACATCAACGGAGCCGCCGATCAACGTCGATCCCCCCGGAGGCGTGAACTGCAGCGTCTCGTTCGAGCCGACACCAACGGCAGCGTCCGAGCTGAGGATCGCGAACATCGGGCTTCCCGGCCCGCAGGCGGTGCTGTTGTTCGACCCATAGCCGCCCCCACCGGAGAAACTCGACCAGCCTTCGCTCGGCGCCGCCGACTGGCTCGGATTGACACAGCTCACCTCCATCCAGTCGCCCGCGAACGCCGGCGCGCCACCAAGCAGCACCACGACCGCCGCGGTGCCCGACACGAGCAGCGCGCGCCTATACGCTGCCGCTCTATGGTGCGGGCACCTCGGCACCTGCTTTGGCACGCGGACGGCGTTCGCGCTGCGTGCCCTCAGCAGCCAAGCTCGCCTGGAACACATTGGCTTTCCTGGGTCGACGGCATATTCGCGGCTGGCTCCGGTGTGGGCCGAGCCGCAGCGACTTCGCTCCCCCGCGCCTCGGGAGTGAATTCAGCAGCCGACGAAGCAGCCGCTGAGCCCGAACCCGGGCTTGCGGCTGCGCCTACAGCAGCGTCCGCGACCGCCAAGTTCGATGCCGTGCTCTGCGCGCCGGGCGCCGACGATTGGTGGCCTCGGTCGAGGTCCCGTCCGTGGGCCTCTTGGCGGTGACGGCTCGCGGCGGCGCCCTTCGGTTGCCTAGCTCCCAAGCTCGGGGAGCGTTTCGTGATCGCAGCGTGCCCTCGTGTGGTCGAGTTGGCGGGCGGGGTGGATGACGCCGACAGACGCGCCGCAGATCCAAACGTGCTCCGAAGGGCACCCGACAGCACGAGCGCGAGCACAGCCGCACCGACCACGACCGTGACCGGTACTGCGAGATACCCCCATGAGAGGCGCGAAACGTGCGTCCTGGCAGCATCGCCGCGCGAGGCGGGCGGCGGCGTTGCACCTGTCCGTAGTCCGCGGCGCCGCAGATCGGTCGTCGGCTGATCCCAGACCGAGCGATCTCCCGGCGCCGGCACATCCATCGAGCGCGGGGACGCGCCACCCGTCACCAGCTCATCTGTCGAGGCTCGCTCCTGGGTGGCCTGCTCGCGTGGCTCGCGCTCCCGGCGCCTCAGCGGGATGACCTCAGCGACCAGCGCCTCCTCGCCATCAAACCCATCACCGTCGCGTGGTGGCACTACAATCCCTCCGTGCGTCGCAACCATCGCTGCTTCGTCATAAACATTACCAAATCACGCTGTTTTTGCTAATTTGGTTTCTAGCATGGCCAACCTACCCCAGAGCCAGGAACTCCTCACGGTCGAACAGGTCGCCGAGGAGATGAAGGTGACCTCCCAGACGATCCGCAACTGGATCAAGAGCGGCCTGCTGCCAGCGATCCTGGTCAAGCACCTCTACCGCATCAGGCGTGAGGATCTCGACGCCCTGCTCTCGCCAGAACGGGGCAGAAGTGGCCCGCTCGTAACGGACCGCGACCCCTGGGCGCCCGAGACCTTGGGGTCGCCTGTCCGACGCCAAGATTCCGAGCGTGCGCCGTCCATTTGGGACGGAGCGAGCGATCGCATCGTCCCGACCAAGCGCCGCTAGCGCCACGCGCTCGCCGTGTCTCGCCGGTGCGGCGCTGCCGCCACGCGAAGTTGCAGGGCCCGTGTCCAGCACAGCTGACGTTGGAGTGGTTCCTTCCTTCTCCGTGTCTGATCCAGCCCGGCGCTCAAGAGCTCGACGCGCCAGCCGAAAGCATACCGCTGTTCCGCATAGTCGGCGACAGACCGCCCGATCGCGAAACGCCGGGCGCCGCCGCTCGGTGCCGGCTCTAGGCTGAGCGGCGCGCGCGGGCTGGCGGACGGAGACCGTTCGCTCGGTCTTCAGCCTCGACAGCCTCTGCAAGCTCCCCGACCGCGACTGCTATCTCGTCATAGGCACGCGCGACCTCGAGCATGTTCGTGCCCGATGCCGCCGCGCGCAGCCGCACAACCGCTCGGTCAAAGCCTTGCCATAGAGCCTCCGGGCCACGTCGCCCGGTATCTCGACGCAGCTCATACGGCGGCTCGCTGTCAGCCTTGCGCGCAGGCGGCCACTCAAAGCCCGCCGCGTCGGCGTCACGACAGACACGCGCGGCCTCGCTCGCGCCGTGAGCCAACGCGTCGAGACGAGCCGCGAAACCAGGATCCGGCGGAGCCAGCTTATGCGCCTCGATCGCGCTCGCCCAGCTGGCCATCCCTTCCTTGAACTCGGCCAGCACCTCGTTATCGCTAAGTATCGGCGCTTCACGCTGAACAGTGCTGTTTTTGCTCATTTGGTTTTCATCGTAGCGGGCAAGCCGGCCGCCTGCGATCTACCCGCCCGGGCGGTCTCGACGGACACGCCTGCGGCCGCCGCGCGACCTGCGGGACCCCGTCGCCGGGCCCTTGCTCCCCAGCTTGGCCTGCGGGTCGTGGCCGAGCGCTTCGCACAGCTCACCCAGCGGATCTCGCGGGTCGTGCTCGACGAGGCGGCGCGCGCCTGGCGCTTGCGCTCGGGGTCATGGCGTGCATCTGATGTGTTCGTCGCGATCGCTTCCCCTTGGCTGGCCGCCCGCCGGCATTTTCACCATTACAGCCTCGGCAGCAGCTCCTGATCGCTATGCACCGCCCCTACCGCGTTACACGTCGCCGTCTTACCGCGCCGCGCACAAAGACGGTGAAAGCCAGGCGGATATGCGGAGGCCGGCCCCTTCCGAGTCTCGCACGCTGCGCGTGCGCTGGTCGGGGCCAACGGCCCCGCACCCGCGGGCCTTCTCGAAAGGAAAAAGCGATGAGCACGAGCTCACCACCACGCCCTTACATCTCGCCACGACAGCCCCCAAGTTGCCGAACCCGCCGCGCGAGCATCGCCCTCGGCCGCTACACCGACCATCGAGGGGACGAACGGGAAGTCATCTGCCGACCCGGCGCCGGCGGGAGCGCGCTCGTGATCGACCGTCTCACAGCGACCCACGACGATGCGCGGCTGGTCGCGCACCTCGCTGCGGACGAGCCCGTGCAGAACGCACAGATCGTTGGCTCGCTCTATCTCACCGACAAGCGAAGCTGCCGATGCCGGCGTCTAACCGAGCACGACCTGCAGATGGCACCGCTCTTCGCCGAGGAAACACACATCGCGCCAGCACGAGAGCAGGAGACGGAGTCGAACACGGCACGGCTGACCGACAAGAGCGGCTTCGTCTACCGTCTGGAGTCCGCGCCCTCCGGCATGTCGATCCCGGAGCTGCGCTGGCGGCGCACGACCCCAGGCAGAGCACCGGAGGTCGTCAGTGTGCGCAACGCGATCGCGAGCCTGGAGAGCTACGAGCCCGTGCGCAGCATCACCGCCGCGGCACTCGCCTCTTGCTCGTGCGACCCGACGATTTCGACGTCGGTGCTGCGCGTGGAGCTCGAGCGCGTGGATACCAGTCCCATTGTGCTCAACCGCGGGCTCCGCGAGGCCGTACTGGCCGCGGTTGGACATGGCGCGAGCATGAGCGAGATCGCGATTCGCTGTGGACGCGTCAAGCGCGACGCCCGCGGCAACACAAGCGGCGAGACGAGCTGGCTCGCGCGGCGCATCGGCCAGCTACCCGAGGGGGGCGAGAGCACGCCCAGCCCGTGGATTCACAGTGACACCCTGGCGCTGATAGCGCGGCAAGGCCTCAACATCGCGCCGCGCGAGGTCGAGCTCGGATAAGGCTCCTTCCCCGCCTTCCGACCCGGCTGCTCTGGCGTTCCGCTCGTCACCTCAGCCGCGGATGAGGCGCTGCCGGTGGGCCACACCCCTCCCCCGCTGCAAGGCCCTGCGGGCTCAAGCAATTGAGAACCCTCCCGCCTTCGGCGGGAGTACAGCCAGTCACATTGTCAATTGCTTGACAGCTCCTCCAGCGCGTGGCCTTGGGCCGCTCATCGCGGCTGCGCCGCACCACAAACCCCAAAGAAACCACGCTCGTTTCGACCAGGAGGATCAATGTCCAGCTCAAGCCCACGCTCACGCTCAACACGCAAGCCAACCCCCCGGCAGCTCAGATACCTGCGCGTACTGGCCGAGCAAACCGGAACCACGTTCCAGCTCCCCACGACCTTCGCGCAGGCGAGATGGCGGATCGATGAGATGCAACAGCGTAAGCGGACCCCCAGACCAGACGTGCAGCGCGAGCGACGCGCCATCTCCGATGACATGGCGACACGTCGGGGCGACGCCGCACAAGTCGGGGCCGACGAGCTCTCCGGCTACGGGTCAACCGCGACATGGACGACAGACGCAGGCGAAGCGCCCGGACCGCGCGTCGTTCACTGCAAGCACGAGCGATACGACGTGTACGTGGGCCGCGGACGTGGCAGCCGGTGGGGCAACCCCTTCAAGAGCCCCCGCGGTGGCTCCCGTGATGAGGTCATCGCCAAGTACGAGCGGTGGCTGGTACGCCAGCCCGAGTTGATGGCGGCCCTGCCCGAGCTTCGCGGCAAGGTGCTCGGGTGCTGGTGCGCCCCCAAGCCGTGCCACGCCGACGTTCTCCTGCGGCTCGCAAACGCCCCGATGCCCACAGCTCCCACTCCTGGGGTCGCGGAAGGTGAGCGTCCCGCGCAGGTCAAGGGGGAGCCCCACGCGCTCGCCGGCTACCGCGTCGGGGAGGAACAACGGCTGATCATCGTCCAGCGCATCCACGGAGCGATCCGTGTCGGCGACCTCCCGGCCAACGGCAAGGGCGAGCGCTACCTGGTGGCCGACCGGCTGAGCACCAGCGGCGAACTCGACGATCTGCTCCTGGACTACAACGGCCAGATCGCCAAGCTCGGAGTCGTCCCCGCGAGCCCTGCGGCGATCGGCCAGGTGCTTGACCAGGCGGCATAACCCCGTGCCGCCTCACATGTCGGGTCAGCGGTGTGGTGGCACCGTGGTGTGGGCGCCGATAGCCCCCAGATCGCACCCGTGCGTTCCCGACGCCCCCGCAATCTCTCTCCCGCGGCGATTCATAGCCGAACTTTGCTAAATCACTCTATTTTTGCTAATTTGGTTTCTCAATGACCCTCGACAGCGAGGACATAGAGGCGATCGCCGAGCGTGCCGCGCACCACCTCGTCGAGCTTCTCGACCGCCCAGAGCGCTTCTTCCCCGGCCGACGTGAGGCGCTGATCGACGCGCAGGAGGTCGCGCGCCTGACCGGCCGCACACGCGAGTGGGTATACGACCACCAGGGCGAACTGGGCGCCATCCGGCTCGGCCCGGGACCCAAGCCGCGACTCGGCTTCGACCCGGCGCGAGTTCTCGCACACATGGAGAGAGTCGCCGATCCGACTCCTCTGACCATCCCTCCGGTTGCGAAACCTCGCCGGCGCCGCCAACGAGCCGACCGCACCGCGGCCGGTGCCGAGCTCCTGCGCGTCCGCGGTCACGAGAGCTAGCATGACCCGACCCTTCCTGAACCCTACGTCCGCGCCTTCCCTCGCAAGCTGATGGCGCGCCCCGCGACCGGAGAGGTGCTCAGGCCGGACGGGCGTCGGCGCAGCTTCTCGCTGCGATTCCGCGCCTTCGGCAAGCGTCAGGTGATCAAGCTCGGCCGTCCCGAGGACGGCTGGACGATCGACATGGCCGAACGAGAGCTCGCTGTCGTGCTGCGCGATGTCGACCTCGGCACCTGGCGTCCCAAGCAGCCAGACCCCGCGCCGGAGCGGCAGATCGATCCGACCTTCCTCGAGTTCTCATCGAACTGGTTCCAAGCCAAGAAGCTCGAAATTGAGCCGAACACCGTCAGCAGCTACCGCAACGATCTCGAGAACCATCTGCTGCCGTTCTTCAAAGACCATCATCTCTCCCAGATCACGGTCGAGGAGGTCGACCGCTACCGTCAGGCGAAGGTACGCCACGCCGCGGAGGTCGCCGCAGCGATCAAGGACGGCAAGCCACGGACGATCGTGATCGAAGACAGGCGCGGCCGCCGCTACCGGCGGGTTGAGAAGCCACTATCGGCGCGCTCGATCAACATGCACATCGACCTGCTCGCACAGATCCTTACGC
This sequence comes from Solirubrobacteraceae bacterium, assembly GCA_049513255.1. GTDB lineage: Bacteria > Actinomycetota > Thermoleophilia > Solirubrobacterales > Solirubrobacteraceae > Palsa-744. Next base: position 124,099 of record JBEKWH010000009.1, on the reverse strand, counting down.
TCGCGATCGACCACAAACACATCGACAGCAATCCCGCGGTCGGCAAGCGCCGGCGTCTGAAGGTCTCAAGGCCCCGGCCTGTCCATCTCGACAGCGCCGAGCACGTCGCGATATTGCTCGAAGCTGCGGCGGACCTCGATGCTCGCGACCAAGTCATCACCGTCCAGGATCGCCGCGGCCGCCGCTACACCCAGCGCAAACACAATCAGACCAGCGGCCGGCACGCGGCGATCGCGATCCTCCTGCTCGGAGGCCCCCGCGCATCAGCCGGCGGCGCGCTGCTCGAACGCGACCTCGATCTCGCCAACGGCCGCTTCGACGTCGGGCGTGACAAGACCGACTCGGGCATGCGCGAGATCGACATGCTGCCGCTGCTGCGCGAGATCCTGATCGAGCACCGCCAGCAGAAGATCACAGAAGGGCTTCGAACTGGCCCCGACGATCCGGTGCTCATGACCTCGACCGGCAAAGCACGCGATCGTCACAACCTCCGCAAGGACATCGTCGCACCGGTCGTGCGCCGCGCCGACGAGCTGTTGCTCGAGCGCGGCGGGCAACCGCTGCCGCTCGGGATCACGCCGCACAAGCTCAGACACACATTCGCGTCGATCCTCGTCGCGATCGGCAAGGACCCGACCTATGTGATGAACCAGCTCGGGCACACCGACCCCGCGTTTACGCTGCGCGTCTACTCGCACGTGATGCGCCGCAGCCCGCAAGAGCGCGAGCGTCTCAAGGCACTCGTCGAAGGCCGCGATTGGTCACACATCGGTCATAAAACGGCTGATTCAGCTTCCCCAGCCACGGATTGAGCTGAGCCCTGAGACGCAGAAACCCCCGCACTAGCAGGGGGTTCCTGATATCGGGGCGCCGAGATTCGAACTCGGGACCTCACCGACCCGAACGGTGCGCGCTACCAGGCTGCGCCACGCCCCGACGCCCCGCCAGTATCCCACACGCGCGCCGCAAGACGCCGCCCTCTGCCCGCCGACGCCCGCGCAACACACCGGCGCGCGCTCCAGCCACGCCTCGCGCAGCCCGTCCGCCCCGCGCCCCCGCTACCCTCGCCGCAATGCCCGCGCCCACGTCCGCGATCCTCGCCGAGCTGGACCGCCTGCTGGAGCCGGCCCGCTTCGACGACTACTGCGTCAACGGCCTGCAGGTGCCCGGCCGGGCCGAGATCGAGACGATCGCCACGGGAGTCTCGGCCAACGCCGAGCTGTTCGAGCTGGCCGCCCAAGCGCAGGCCCAGCTGCTGCTCGTCCACCACGGCCTGTTCTGGGGCGCAGGCGTCGCCGCGATCGACCCGCTGCTGAAGCGCCGCCTGCAGCTGCTGTTCGACGCGGACATAGCGCTCGCGGCATACCACCTCCCGCTGGACGCGCACCCGGAGCTCGGCAACAATGCGCTGCTCGCCCGCGCCCTCGGCGCCGACACGCTGACCACGTTCGCCGAGCACCGCGGCCAGCCGATCGGCTGCCTGGCGACCCTCCCCGGCGACGGCCTCCCCGCCGAGGACCTGTTCGCGCGTGTAAGAGACGTGACCGCCCGCGACCCGCTCGTCTTCGAAGCCGGCCCCCCGCGCATACGCCGCCTGGCGATCGTGTCGGGCGCGGGCGCGGACTACACCGCCGACGCGGCCGCCGCGGGCGCCGACGCGCTCCTCACCGGCGAGCCGGAGGAGCGCTCGCTGGCGCTGGCGCGCGAGACCGGCATCCACGTGATCGCCGCCGGCCATCACGCGACCGAGACCTTCGGCGTCAGGCGCCTCGGCGAGCACCTGGCCGAGCGCTTCGACCTGCGCCACGTGTTCCTCGACGTGCCCAACCCCGTGTGAAGCCGCTCCATAAGAGCTGCCTATCCAATCGGTCCGTCAACGACTAACATCACAGCTCTATTCGCCTGAGTCTGAGGAAGGAGTCCTGATGGAGGCCACGACCGCCGCGTCGACCACCGGGTCGCGCACGATCGCCGACCTGATCGCGTATTCGGCCGTCGCGCACGGCGAGGACGTCGCTGTGCGCCATAAGCGCGACGGCGTCTGGCACGACGTGAGCTACGCGCAGCTGGCTGACATCGTGCAGGAGATCGGCCTCGGGCTGATCGAGCTCGGCATCGAGGCGGGCGATCGCGTGTGCATCCTCGCGAACACGCGCCCGGAGTGGTCTTACGTGGACATGGCGGCGACGTCCGCGGGCGCGGTCGTGGTGCCGATCTACCAGACGAACTCGCCGGAGGAGTGCCTGTGGGTGATCTCCGACTCGGACGCGTGCGCGGTCGTGTGCGAGGACGACGCGCAGCTCGCCAAGATCGCCGCGATCCGCGACCAGCTGCCGAACCTGCGCACGGTGATCGTGATCGACCCGCCCGCCACCGACACCTCAGCCAACGGCACCGGCGCGAGCAACGGCGCCGCCCCCACCGCGGGCTCGGCCACGAACGGCGCCGCCGCAAGCGTGGCGCGGCTCGAGCCGATCACGCTCGAGCAGGTGCGCGAGCAGGGGCGCCGGCGCTCCCCCGAGGAGCTGGCCGCGCGGCGCGCGGCGGTGCGCCCGGAGGACCCGTTCACGTTCATCTACACATCCGGCACCACGGGGCCGCCGAAGGGGTGCGTGCTGACGCACGGCAACTACCGCGCGATCATCGACATGATCAGCGACGCGGGCGAGATCACGGGCGATGAGGTCATCTACCTGTACCTGCCGCTGGCGCACTCCTACGCGCTGCTGGTCCAGCTGGCGGTGTTCGACCTGGGCGGCACGCTGGCGTACTTCGGCGGCGACACCAAGCAGATCATCCCCGAGCTGCTGGAGGTCAAACCGACGTACCTGCCGTCGGTGCCGCGCGTGTTCGAGAAGATCTACACGCTCGCGCACGGCACGATCGAGGCGCAGCCGCCGGCGGAGCGCGAGCGCGCGCAGAAGGCGATCGAGCTGGGCGTGAAGGTGCGCGAGATGATGGTGCGCGGCGAACCGGTGCCGCAGGAGCTGCAGGCGCCGTTCGACGAAGCCGACGAGCAGCTGTTCAAAAACGTGCGCGCGATCTTCGGCGGCAGGGTCCGCCACGCGACCAGCGGCGCCGCGCCGATCGCGCGCGAGATCCTGGAGTTCTTCTGGGCGTGCGGCGTGCCGGTGCTGGAGGGCTACGGCATGACCGAGACCGCCACCGCGGCGACGGTCTCGACGGTCGAGAACCACCGCTTCGGCACGGTCGGGCGGGCGCTGCCGGGCGTCGAGCTGAGGATCGCCGACGACGGCGAGATCCTGGTCAAAGGCCCGAACATCTTCTCCGGCTACCACAACCACGCACCGACGAGCTTCGGCGCGGTCGAGGACGGCTGGCTGCACACCGGCGACCTGGGGTCGCTCGACGAGGACGGCTACCTGTCGATCACGGGGCGCAAGAAGGACATCATCATCACCGCCGGCGGCAAGAACCTGACGCCGGCGAACATCGAGAACGACCTCAAGCAGTGCCGCTGGATCTCGCAGGCGGTGATGCACGGCGACGCGCGCCCGTACCCGGTGGTGATGATCACCCTCGACGAGGAGGAGATCCCGATCTACGCGCGCGAGCACGACCTGCCGGCGGACATCCCGTCGCTGTCGCGCGACCCGAAGATCCACGCGCTGATCCAGCAGGAGATCGACCGTGCGAACACCAAATACGCGCAGGTCGAGCAGGTCAAGAAGTTCGTGATCCTCGACCACGACCTGTCGCAGGCGACGGGCGAGCTGACGCCGACGTTGAAGGTCAAGCGCAACGTCGTCAACGAGCGCTACACGGACCTGTTCGACGCGCTGTACGCCAGCTGACGTGCGACAGGCCCCATAGCTGCGAACATGGGTAGCGATGCGCACCGACCCATCAGATAACGGCGGCCTGTTCGTAGGCCGGCGCCCGGGCACCGCCCCGGTGCGCTTTCGCACGCTGCCCGAGCGCGGCGGCGATGTGCGCCAGCGCGTGGACGGCTCGCTCGCGGGCGTGATGCTCGCGGCGATCACGCTGCTGTGCCTGCTGTGCTGGGGCCCGATCCCGCTGGCGTGCCTGTGGCTGGGCTCGCAGGCGAACTACCTGACGGGCAGCGTCAGCCTCGGCCTGCTGGTGTCGTTCGCGGCGCTGTTCGCGCTGCTGTTCGGCGCGCTGTCGCTGATGAAACGCCTCGACAACGCCTGGATCCTGGTGCGCCGCGCCGCCGGCCACGACCAGCGCACGGGCGTCCTCGGCCGCATCTTCGCCGCCACCGCGGTCGTGTGCGCGCTTGGCTTCATGCTGTGGTTCCTCGTGATCCACGGGCCCGGCACGAGCCTGGTCGCGCGCGGCGGGGGCCAGTGAGCGCGGCGCACCCGCTCGCGCCGCCGACGACACAGCTGGCCGCACCGCGCGATCGCTGCTAGAAAGACGCCATAGCCATGGGCCTGCTCGACTACTACCGGCAATTCGAGGGCATGTCCGAGGAGGAGGTCAACGCCGAACTGCGCGAGCAGGCGGCCGAGCGCCGGCGCAAGGCGCTGACGCGCGTAGAGACGCTCGACCTGTCGCTGACGACCTGGCCCGAGCTGCCGCACCCGCGCGTCGTCGCCGCGATCACGTACGTCGCCCGCCGCGGGCTGCACCGCTATCCACAATTGAGCGGATCGGACCTGCGCGGCGCGCTCGCCGAGCGTCACGGAGTTGACCCTGAGCGCCTGATCCTCGGCAACGGCGCCGCCGATCTGCTGAGCGCGGCCACCCGCGCGCTGCTCGAGCCGGGGCAGCAGCTGCTCACGCACTGGCCGTCCTACCCGCTGTATCCGATCATGGCCCGCCGCGCGCACGGCCGCGCGGTGCGCGTTGGCGGCGGCAGCGCCGACGGCAAGGCGGGCGCCGGCGGCAGTGCGAGCGCCGGTGTCGACGCGCTGCTGGAGGCCGCGGCGCGCGAGCCGGACGTGCGCGCGATCGCGATCGCGAGCCCCAACGACCCGACCGGCGAGCTGCTCCCGGCCGCCGAGCTGCGCCGCCTGCTCGAGCAACTGCCGGCGGGCATCGCGGTGCTGCTCGACGAGGCGCTGGTGGAGTTCGCGGACGCGCAGCCGACGAGCGCGTCGCTGGAGCTGCTCGAGCAGCATCCGAGCCTGCTGGTGTTCCGCAGCTTCTCCAAGGCGTGGGGCCTGGCGGGCCTGCGCATCGGCTACGCGATCGGCGCGCCCGGCTCGGGCGAGCTGCTGGCCGAGCTGGCGCCGGACCTCGGCGTGTCGGAGATCTCCCAGGCGGGCGCGTTCGAGGCGCTGCACAGCTGCTCCGAGCTGCTCGACGCGAACGTGCGCACGATCTGCGACGAGCGCCCGCGCCTGATCGCGGCGCTGCGCGAGCGCGGCTTCGAGGTCGCCGGCAGCCAGGCGAACTTCGTGTGGGCCGCCCATCCGGCAGTGCCGGGCGGCGAGCTGGCGGCGCGCCTGGCGCGCGCGGGCGTGCTCGTCGCCGCCGGCGACGCGCTCGGCGCGCCCCAGCACGTGCGCATCGCGATCCGCTCAGCCGCCGCCACCGACCGGCTGCTGGGCGCGATCGACAAAGCGCTGTAGGCGCCCCGCGGCCGGACGGGGCGCCGGCGGCGGGCGCGTACGTAGTAGCAGCCGATGCGTCCCGGGAGATTCCACGGATGCGCGCGGGCGACGGCTGTGCAACGGTCATCCGTATGGCGCCTGCCAGTTCATCGGGCCGTACGCATGTGTTGATCGCAGGCGGCGGCTTCGCTGCGGTCGAGGCGATGCTGGCGCTGCACGCGCTGGCGGCGGAGCATGTGCGTATGACGCTGATCTCGGCGTCGCCGCTGCTGGCGTACAAGCCGGCGGCGACGTTGGAATCCTTCGACGAGACCCCGCCGCTGGCGTATGACCTGCAGGCGATCGCGACGGATGTCGGCGCATCCTTTCGCGTGGATCGCGTCGAGGCGGTCGCTGCGGGCGCTCACAGGGCGCGATTCGCGTCGTTCACTCACCTTGACTACGACGCGCTCGTGCTCGCGGTCGGCGCCCGTGCGACCGTGGGCATAGCGGGCGCGCTGACGTTCCGCGATCAGCAGCAGGTGCGCCACATCCGCCGCCTCGTGAGCGAGCTGTCCTCGGGGACGCTGCGCCGGATCGTGTTCGCCGTGCCGGGCGGCTGTTCCTGGCCGCTGCCGGTGTACGAGCTGGCGCTGCTGACGGCCACTCGCCTCGGGGAGCTGGATGTGCCGGGCGAGGTCATGCTCGTCAGCCCCGAGGTCACACCGCTGTGCGTGTTCGGCGCACAGACGTCGAGGCTCGTCGCGCAGCTGCTGGACGAGCGAGGCGTGCGCTTCATCGGCGAGGCCGAGCCCCAGAGCGTGGATCGCAGCGGAGCGCTCGTGCTGGAATCCGGCGAGCGGCTGGACGCCGATCGCGTGGTCGCCGCACCGAGACTGAGGGGACCGAGGATCAGCGGCTTGCCGGCCGACCGCTGGGGCTTCGTCACGACGGGTGCGCTCGGCGACGTCGTCGGCTTCCCCGACGTCTACGCGGCCGGCGACATGACGAGCTTCCCGATCAAGCAGGGCGGCCTGGCGGCTCAGCAGGCGGACGTGATCGCGCAGCGCATCGCCTCCAGCCACGGGCTTTCCGTGGCGGAATCCCGCGTCCATCGCATCCTGCGCGCCCGCCTGGTCGGCGGCGCCAATCCGGTCTACCTGCGAACCGAGCTCGACGAGTTCGGCCAGGCCACCGCGTCCACCCTCCACGGCCACTTCAACGACCCGCAGGACGCCGACACGCCGCCGGAGAAGGTCTTCGGGCGCTATCTCAGCCCCTACCTGCACTCGCGCCGGCCCGCGCTGTCGCCGACCCCGGCGGCGGCTGGGTAGGGCGCCCGCGAGATGGCCGCCGCTGGACGGGACGCCCGCGGCTGGGACGCCCGCAGCTGAGTGGGACGCCGGGAGGCGTCAGCCGGCGGAGCCGGCCTGGCGCAGCAGCGCGCCGGTGGTGCCTTCGAGGATCTTGCGCCAGGCGCTGACGGACTCGGGCTCGTCGTCGAAGTGCGCGACGACTTTGCGCACGCGCTTGGCTGAGATCTCCAGGCCGTGGCGCTCGGCGATGCCCTCGAAGCGCTCGTACTCGCCGGCGAGCTGCTTGGTGACCGACTCGAAGCCGTGGCGCGCGATCTCCACGCGCGAGGTGAAGCTCATCATCGACGTCTGGAACATCAGCTCGTCGTCGGGTTCGGGCTCGATCAGCACGATGTCGACGCCCGGATAGCGCTCCTCCCAGCCCTTGGCGAGTTCGTGCAGGCGCTGGTGGGCGACGAGCTTGAAGACCTGGTAGCCGATCTGCGCGAAGCCCATGTCGGAGACGCGCTGCGGGCGCCTGCCGCTGAGCGTGGTGACGGTGGCGGAGAAGTCGTTGATGTACGGCACGATCGGATTGATCACGACGATCAGCTTCGCGCCGGCTTGCACCGCAAGATCGAGATTGGTGGTGGAGACGATGCCGCCGTCGATCAGGTCGCGGTCGTGTACGCGCACGGGCGCGTACACCATCGGCAGCGCCCCGGACGCGCGCACGGCCAGGGAGATGGGCACGTCGCCCGAACCGTCGACGCCGAGCACCACGCGCTCGCAGGTGTCGAGATCGGTGGCGGTGAGGTAGAGCTCGGACGCCAGCTGGCCGAAGTCGTCGGTGCGACCGGGCTCGCTGAGCACGTCGTGCAGGTAGCGCTCGATCCCAACGCCCGTGTACAGGCCCGACGGCAGGCCGTCGGCGAGCCCCATGAGCACGTCCATCAGCGACACGCCGCCCGGCTGGGAGATCACCTGGCGGGCGGTCGAGACCGCCCGCAGCGGCATCAGCGCGGCCTTGCGCGCGAACTCGACGAGGTTGAGGTGCAGCAGGTCGCCGATGTCGATGTCTTTGAACGGCGGCTTGCCCTGGCGCGTGACGACGCGCATCATCTCGTCGGGCGTGACGCCGTTGGCGCACAGCGCGGCGATGAACGAGCCGGCGGAGGTGCCGACGTAGACGTCGAAGTCGTTGACGGAGCTGTTGACTGCCAGCAGGTCGAGCGCGCGCAGCGCGCCGATCTCGTAGACGCCGCCGGTGAAGCCGCCGCCGCCCAGCACCAGCGCGGTCTTGTCGCGCCTGGGCCGGCGCCTGCGCTCGACCGACGCGGGCCGCCCGACGCCCCGGGCCGCCACACGCCTGGTCCGCGGCTTGCCTTTAGCGGCATGCTCCAGCTTGACAACCTTGCCCATCCCAGGAACATTCTATGGCTACGTGGGCAAAACTCCTGCAATGAAACCCTTGAGGCTGGTGCGCGGGCCGCTGCTTGCAGCAATCCTGGCGGCGTCGATGGCGTCGCTGGCGCCGTCGGTTGCCAGCGCGCAGGACAGCCTGGCGGAACTGCAGGGCGACCTCAGCCACCAGCTCGCGCTCGCCGGTCCCGCGGACGGCGCGTACGTGTATGACCTGAGCGCCAAGCAGGCGGTGTTCTCCGAGCGCGCCACGACGATGCGCCCGCCGGCGTCGGTGGAGAAGCTGTACACGGCGACGACGGCGCTCGATCTGATGGGCGCTTCGACGCGCCTGGCGACGACCGTGTTCGGCGTCGGGCACATGGCGCCGGGGGGAGTGTGGGAAGGCAGCCTGTACCTGCGTGGCGGCGGCGATCCGACGTTCGGCAGCACGTCGTTCATCCACAGCCACTACGGCGGCGTCGGCGCGAGCGTGTCGGCGCTCGTGTCGGAGCTGGTGCGCACGGACGGCATCCACAGCATCACGGGCTCGATCGAGGGCGACGAGTCCTACTTCGACTCGCTGCGCGGCGAGCCCTCCAGCGACTACCAGTGGGACCCGTTCCTGGAAGGCACGCTCAGCGCGCTGGCGTTCAACCGCGGCGAAACGGGCCATGAAAGCGGCCCGCACGCCCCGGCGGCGTTCGCGGCGCGCGCGCTGCGGGGAGCGCTGAAGGCCGATGGCGTGAGCATCCGCGGCGGTAGCGGCGCCGCGACTACGCCGGCGGGCGCGGTGCAGCTGGCTGTGGCGCAGTCTCCGACGGTCACGCAACTGCTCGCGCTGATGCTGCCGCCGTCTGACAACTTCTTCGCGGAGACGCTCGTCAAGGATCTCGGCGCGCGCTACGGCGGCGCCGGCACGACGGCTGCGGGCGCGGCGGTGGTGACCAAGACGATCGCATCGCTGCTCGGCATCCACCCGCACGTGGTCGACGGCTCGGGCCTGTCAGAAGAAGACAAAACTTCGCCGTATCAGGTCGCGGACCTGCTGGTGGAGCTCGCGCCGACGTCGATCGGCACGACGCTGCGAGACAGCCTGGCGGTCGCCGGGCGCACGGGCACGCTCGAACTGCGCATGCGCCACACGCGCGCGGCCGGGAACTGCCAGGGCAAGACGGGCACGCTCACGGGCGTGTCGAACCTCGTCGGCTACTGCCAGGCCACCGACGGGCACACGCTCGCGTTCGCGATCTTCACCGACGGCATCCCCACCGAAACCGCGCACACCTTCCAGGACAACATGGCGATCACGGTCGCCGACTACTGATCGCGGCAGTACCTGCTCATCGTCAGCCAGTCGACGCGAGCACGGTGCGCTCGATCGGTGGCCGAGACGTAGGCTTCGGCCTGGCACGGACTGGGGAAGCGAGCGCCGCGAAGCTCCAGCGTGCAGCGCCAGCGTTGCAGCTTGGTGGTGGCTGTGAGCGCCTGCTGGCCTGGGAGTTGCCCGCTGCAGAGCGTCTGGTTGCTGAAGCCGCCGCGCAGCCGGGCTGCGAGGTGCCTGCGAATCTGCGTACTCATCGCCGTGGCGGCTTCGGAGCTGGTGATCGCGAACGTGTGCGGATCGGAGGACGCCGACTGATCGGCAAACGCCGACGGGTCGCCGCCGAGCGGCGCGAGCGAAACAGCGGGCATGGCGAGGAGCAGCAGCGATGCGGCAGGAATGGCCAGCAGCTGGCGCATGCGGCGACTTTACCCTGCCACGCGCCGGCTCGGAGCTGATCCACCACGAATCGCTTGGGGGGCGCCGCGGCGGCCGTGGCGACCTACGCGCACGCGAGGGATACTCCCCCGATGTCCTCGGCCAACCTGGACCTCGTGCGCTCGATCTTCGCCGCCTGGGAGCGTGGCGACTTCAGCTCGGCCGAGTGCCTCTTCCACATTCGCGACCGCAAGGTGATGAGGCTCGTCCTCTACCTCGACCGTGAGCGCGCGCTCGCTGACGCAGGCCTCTCACCGGACGCCGGCCCCTCACGTTCGTAGCACGCTGCAGGCCAGCCGGCGGCTAGCGGCGCGGAATCCAGCCCTAAGCAAACGACATTGAGGCTAGGACCCTTCTCCCTGTTCGCGTTCGGATTCGCCTTCCGATTCGTGCCCCGATTCGCCTTCCAGTTCGTGCCCCGATTCGCCTTCCTGTTCACGTCCCGCCGCTGGTTCCTGTTCGGCGCCCGCTTCGGATTCCTGGCCACCCGCCTGTTCTGCCTGTTCCAGCGCTTCTTCCGGCTGCTCCCCTTCGTGCATGCCTTCGCGCAGTTCCTGGCGTTCTTCGCTGGTGGTTTCGCGGTCGACGAGTTCCTTGAGTTCGGCTTCGTCGTCGCCGTGTTCGAGCCCGCCCATGACCGCTGCGACGACACCGCTGTTCGCGCTCGCCGAGTCAGCTGCGCCGTCGCTGCTGGCGCACCCGCTGAGCACGGGCACGACGAGGAGCGCGAGGGCCGCGAGGGCGCACAGGCTTCTCCGGCCTTGGGGCATATGAATGACTTCGGCGCAAACGGCTCGCGGCTTGAGCTACTCGTCCAGCAGCGCCAGCAGCCCAGCTTCGTCGAGCACGCTGACCCCGAGCCGCTCGGCCTTCTCGAGCTTCGAACCTGGGCTATCGCCGGCGACGACGTAGTCCGTCTTCTTCGACACCGACCCCGTCACGCGCCCGCCGGCCGCGAGGATGCACTGGGTGGCCTCCTCGCGCGAGAGCTCGGGCAGGCCGCCGGTGAGCACGAGCGTCCTGCCCGCGAGCGGCCCCTCCGACGGTGGCGGTCCCTCCTCGTGGAAGCACAACCCCAGCTCGCGCAGGTCTTCGATCAGGCTGCGCATACGCTCGTCGTCGAGCTGCGCGCGAATCGCGTTGGCCATCTTCTCGCCGATGCCGGGCGTCTCGGCGATCTGTTCGGGTGTGGCGGACAGCAGCGCGTCGATGTCGCGGAAGCGCTGCGCGAGATTGCGGCCGGTGACCTCGCCGACCTCCTCGATCCCCAGCGCGAACAGCACGCGCGCGAACGGCCGCTGCTTGGATGTGTCGATCGCCGCCAGCAGGTTCTTGACGGACAGCTCGCCAAAGCCCTCCAGCTCGAGCAGCTGCTCCTCGCGCAGGCGGTAGAAGTCGGCGGCGGTCCTCACCAGACGGTGCTCCTGCAGCAGCGCGACCTGCTTCTCGCCGAGGCCGTCGATGTCCATCGCGCCGCGCGAGACGAAGTGCTTGAGCAGCTGCCACGCGCGCGCGGGGCAGTCGGGGTTGGGGCACTTGGTGAAGATGCTGTCCACCGGCTTGATCGTCTTGGTGTCGCAGAACGGGCAGCGACCGGGCGGCTGGGGCAGCGGCGGACGCTGCTTGGCCTCGACGACGTGCGGCGCTGGCGAGATCACCTGCGGGATCACGTCGCCGGCGCGCACGACGATCACGTCCTCGCCGGCGCGGATGTCCTTGCGCACGATGTCCTCCTCGTTGTGCAAGGTCGCGAGCTTGATCGTCACGCCACCGACTTCCACGGGCGAGAGCACCGCGTACGGGCGCAGGTCGCCGAACTTGCCGACGTTCCACATCACTTTCTCCAGGCGCGTGACGGCGGTCGTGGGCGCGAACTTCCACGCGACCGCCCAGCGCGGGTCGCGACCGACGGAGCCGAGCCGGCGCTGCAGCTCGAGGTCGTCGACCTTGACGACGACCCCGTCGATCTCGAAGTCAAGCTCGCCTCTGCGCCGCTCCCACTCCAGGCACTGCGCGACCACCTCGTCCTCGCCGGCGAGCACCTTGATGCCGCTGTTGACTCGAAAGCCGTGCTCGCGCAGCCAGCCAAGCGCCTGCGAGTGGCGCTCGAACGACAGCCCTTCGGAGACGCCCACCTGATAGCACCAGATCGACAGCGGCCGCTTGGCGGCGTCCGCGGGATCGAGCTGGCGGATCGTGCCCGCGGCGGAGTTGCGCGGGTTCATGAACGTCGATTCGCCGGCTTCGGCGCGGCGCTCGTTGAGCGCGGTGAAGTCCTTCAGCGACATGTACACCTCGCCGCGCACCTCCACGAGCACGGGCGCGTCCTCGACGTGCAGCGGGATCGCGCCGATCGTGCGCAGGTTGTGCGTGACGTCCTCGCCGATCTCGCCGTTGCCGCGCGTGGCGCCGCGCTCGAGCACGCCGTCGCGATACAGCAGGCTGATCGCCAGGCCGTCGATCTTCGGCTCGACCACGTATGTGAAGTCCGGCGCGGAGATGCCCTCGCGCGCGAGGTGGTTGCGCATGCGCTCGACCCACGCGCGCAGCTCCTCCTCCGAGCGCACGTTGCCGAGCGACAGCATCGGCTCGAGGTGGCGCACCTTCTCCAGGCGCCCGACCGGCTCGCCGCCGACCCGCCGCGTGGGCGAGTCCGCGGTCGCCAGCTGCGGGTGCTCGCGCTCGATCGCGCGCAGCTCGTCCAGCAGCCGATCGTACGCATCGTCGCCGATCTCGGGATCGTCGAGCACGTAGTAGCGGTGCGCGTGGTGCTCGAGCTCCTGGCGCAGCTGCCTGGCGCGCGCCGCCGGGTCCGCTGCGCTCGCCGTTGGGGCCGGCGCCCCAGTTGCCGAGTCTGCTGCGCTCACGGCGTTGCGTCGCGTGCTGGGCGATCTCCGATCGGCGGGGCCAGCATTGCCTCCAGATCGAAGCGCCGCAGCGCCTCCAGGCTCGGACGGTCGGTCAAATCGAAGTGGATCGGCGTGACCGCGACGCGGCCTGCCGCAATCGCTGCGAGGTCTGTGCCGGGCTCGTCGTGGAACCCTGGGTCCGAGCCGTAGATCCAGTAGCGGCGGCGGTGCTCCTCCTCACGCTCGAGTTTGAGCTCGTCGCGGTAGATGCGCTTGCCGAGGCTCGTCACCTCGACGCCGCTGGGCTCGCCGGCGGGGACGTTGACGTTTAGCAGCGTCCTGGCTGGCAGCGGCACGTCCTCGAGGCGCTCGATCAGGCGCGCGACGAACGCCGCGGCGACGTCGAAGCTGAAGCCGCCGTCGAAGCGATAGTCGAGCGCCCTGGCGCCTGATTGCTGGGAGACGGCGATCGCGGGCAGCCCCAGCACGACGCCCTCGAGCGCCGCGGCGACGGTGCCCGAGTAGGTGATGTCGTCGCCGAGGTTGGCGCCGTGGTTGATGCCCGCGACGACCAGATGCGCCTCGAAGCCCTCGACCAACCCGAGGCTCGCCAGGCGCACGCAGTCAACCGGCGTGCCGTCGGTGGCGTAGCCGATCGTGCCGTCCGAGAACGCGATCTCCTCGACCCACAGCGGCCGGCGCGTGGTGATCGAACGAGCCATCGCCGAGCGATTGCCGTCGGGCGCGATCACCGCCAGGCGCACGTCGTCGAGCTCGAGCAGCGCGCGTCTGAGCGCCTGCAGGCCCTCGGCCTCGATGCCGTCGTCGTTTGTGAGCAGCACGTTGAGCATCTGCTCGTCCAGCATAGGGGGCGCTTCGGTTAGAGCGGAAAGGTATGTTGTCCGCGTGTCGAAGACTGGAATTGCGAGCGTCAGGCTCGCGCGAAGCAGGCCGCGGCGGCGAATGCTCGCGGGGGCGACGGTCGCAGTCCTCGGCGCTCTGGCCTGCCTATTGCCGACGGCGACCGCGTCCGCGGCTCACCGGCGAGCGGGAAAGCACGCACCCGTCTCGCCGGCCGACGTGGCTGCCACTGGAGCGTATCTGCGGGCCGTGTACGAATACGACCTCGCCTACCTCGCCAACATGCCTCAGGTCCAGGCGTCGGCTGCGGATTTTGTCAGGCAGCTGCGCGAGGAATGCCCAAACGTGCTTTCAGGCGCAAAGAAGGGACTCGACAGGGAAAGCCAGAGCTCGCCGGAGTCCTCCCGGGCATTCGGTGAACAGACACGCGCCCGCGAGCAGCTTCAGGGCCTCGAAGAAGAGCTGTCGAGCGCAGCGCAGAACGCGCTGCGAGCACCCGAGCGTCAGGCATTCACGGCCTTCGCCAAAGCCGTGGAAGGATTGAGCTGGAGCAACCCGGCGATTCATGAAACCGTGCTCTTCCAGCTGCAGGGCTCGGAAGCCCGGCTCGCCGGCGAACCCCTGCCGGTGTGCGCGGACATGGCAGCGTGGGTCAACAGCGCATACAGCCGACTGTCCGCGAGCAGCAAAGCCTTCATCTCGACACAGGAAGCGCAGCGTCACTCTGAACTACGAAGCCATCAGCCTGTTGCGCTGGTATCTCTCACGAAGGCTCTGACGCCATACGAGACGGATGAAGATCGGGAGCTGATCGCGCGTGCCAAGCAGCTTGCGAAGGAGATCGACAACGCCCTCGTCAAGATCAGTACCACGCTCGAAGACGGCCGTAGCACAGTCGGCCTACAGTCTGAACGCCGTCTGCGCGCAGAGCTACGCAGCCTGCAGGACAGCACCGAGCTCGGCAGTGGCAGCACGGCCACCGGCGGAAGCTTCCAGGTAAGCGTCGTCAAGCGCACGTCGCGGAAGGATCACGGCTGCAAGTTCAGGCTTAGCGTCCACGGGTCGGCGCATCCCTTCTCGGGTGAAGGTACCTGCCTGCCGAGCCGTGGGAGCGCGACTCCACGTGTCGTATGCGAAGAAGACGAGCGCATCGTCGAAGCCATCCTCGCGCCCGAAGTTCGCCAGGTCCGCCTCCTCCTCACCGGCGGGCGCATCATCACCTCCAAGGTCATCGCCATCCCGAAGCGCGCGGGCGGTCCCGCCTCCTTTTACTTCCAGGCCGTACCAAGAGGCCCAGCCGTTCCGCTCTCCCTGACCGAGCTGGGAGCTCACGGCGAAGTGCTCGGAACGCTGGCGCTACCCAGCGCGCGCATCTGCGTCCGGCATCGCGTCCACTTTCTCCACGACGGAATCGTCAAGCTCGCCAGCGGACAGGTCCCCGGCGGACCGAAGTTCGCGATCAAGGGCGAAGCGTACGCGTACAACGGACCTGTCTACTTCTCGCTCAGCGTCGAAGTCGAAAACGGCAGCGGCGGTGGACAGAACCTATCCGGCTTCTACCCGCGATCCTTCACCCGGGCGTTCTGGACCAAGTGCTCGCCGGTGCAGTACGCGATCGTGTACGGCGTGCTCAAACAGAGCTCCGACCGAATGGCCGCACGGGCCGGGGGCGAGACCGTGGCACTGTCGACGGCGCCGATCCCCGCTCACCTGCACGCCGGCGGCGTGCTCTTCTACGGGGTCTTCACCACCCCGCCCGAAACCCTCGTCCTGGAGAATCCGGAGGGCAAGACCATCGCCACCGAAGACCTCGCGGCGTTTGGCAAGGAAGAAACTGAATATTGCGAAGGGCTCGACGAAGAACCCGGCCGGACGCCGCTTCAGGAAGAAGAAGGATCAATCATCCACGTAGGCGACTGATGCGACGGCGGCGCTCGCGTGGGTGTCGCTCAACCGCCGCCGTCAGTAGCTCACGCGCGCCAGCGCCAGCCCATGCGCGGGCGCCGTGCGTCCCGCCTGCGCGCGCGGGCGCCCCTCGAGCAGCTCCTCGAATTCCTCGAGCGTGCGCGCGCCGCTTGCGACGTCGAGCATCGTGCCGACGAGCACGCGGTTCATGTGGCGCAGGAACATGTCCGCCTCGATCCAGAACTCGAGCAGCTCGCCTTCCTCGCCCGCGACTCGCCACTGCGCGGAGCTGACATCGCAGGTGAAGTACGAGTGCTCGGTCTCGGTGGGCGTGAACGCGGTGAAGTCGTGCCTGCCGAGCAGCGCGCTCGCGCACTGCGCGAGCGCGTCCGGGTCGAGCGCGCCCGTCCACCAGTACGCGCGCCGGCGTTCGAACACGGAGCGCGTGCGGCGCGCGAGCACGCGGTAGCAGTAGGTCCTGCTGGTCGCGTCGTGGCGCGCGTTGAAGCCCTCGGCGGCTGGCTCTGAGGCGAGCACCGCGACGTCGCCGTCGAGCAGCCCGTTCAGGCGCAGCGGATCGACCGCCTCGTGCGCGTAGCTGGCCACCTGACCCCACGCGTGCACGCCCGCGTCGGTTCGTCCTGCGACGGTCAGCGTCAGCGGGCGCCCGTCGTGCCCATCCTCGCCGAGCACCGTGCGCAGTGCGCGCTCGAGCTGCTCCTGCACGGTGCGCTTGTCCGGCTGGCGCGCCCAGCCGGCGAAGTCCGTCCCGTCGTACTCGATCGTGAGCTTGGTGACCATCACCGCGCGGCGCCGCGGCGCGACGCGCGCAACCTCAGACGAGCTCGATGAAGACCATCTCCGTCGAGTCGCTGCGACGCGGCCCGAGCTTCAGGATGCGCGTGTAGCCGCCCGGGCGCTCTTTGTAGCGCGGCGCGACTTCCGTGAACAGCTTGTGCACTGCGAACTTGTCCTGCGCGAGCGTCGACAGCGCTTGCCTGCGTGCGTGCAGGTCGCCGCGCTTGGCGAGCGTGATCAGCTTCTCGATCTCCGGCTTGACCGCCTTGGCCTTCGCCTGAGTCGTTTCGATCCGCTCGTGCTCGATGATCTCCTTGCTCAGGTTCATGAGCAGCGCCCTACGGTGCGCGGAGTCGCGGGAGAGCTTGTTGCGTGTCTTCTGATGGCGCATGTCGGTGAGTGAGTGTAGGCGAGGTGAGGCGTGTAGGTGTTCCCCACGAGCGTCTGTATATCTATGGTTATACAGACCGCGGCAGAGGACCCGTTCAGTCGGCGCGCAGTGCGAGCCCCCGTGCGTGCAGCGTTTCGATGACCTCGTCGATCGACTTTTTGCCGAAGTTGGGGATCGCGTTGAGCTCGCCCTCGGACTTGGAGATGAGGTCGCCGACCGTCTGGATGCCGGCGCGCTTGAGGCAGTTGTACGAGCGCACGCCGAGCTCCAGCTCCTCGATCAGGATGCCCCACTCCTCGCCCTGCAGCGCCGCCTGCGAGCCGCCGCCGACCGCCAGGCCGTGGCCGTCCAGCTGGCCACCGGGGGCTGCGCGCAGCTCCTGGATGCGATCGGCGTCGGTGAAGATCGCCAGCTGGCTGATCAGCAGCTCGGCCGCCTCGCGCAGCGCCGCCTGCGGGTCGATCGAGCCGTCGGTCTCGATGTCCAGCGTGAGCTTGTCGAAGTCCGTCTTCTGACCGACGCGGGCCTGCTCGACCGCGTAGGCGACGCGCCGCACCGGCGAGAAGATCGAGTCGATCGGGATCACGCCGATCGGCTGGTCGGCGGACTTGTTCTCCTCGGCCGGACGGTAGCCGCGGCCGCGGCCGATCGTCATGTACAGCTCGAGCTTGGTTTTCTTCTCGAGCGTCGCGATGTGCAGGTCCGGGTTGAGGATCTCAACGCCGGCTGGCAGGTCGATGTCCTTGGCGGTGATCTCGCCCGGCCCGGTGACCACCAGCGGCGCCTCTACCTCGCTTGCGTCCGAGTGCATCCGGCAGACGACGCCCTTGAGGTTGAGCACGATGTCGGTGACGTCCTCCTTGACGCCCTGAATGGTGGAGAACTCGTGCGCAACGCCCTCGATGCGCACGCTGGTGACGGCCGCGCCTGCGAGGGAGGAGAGCAACACGCGCCGCAGCGAGTTACCGAACGTGTAGCCAAAGCCGCGATCCAGCGGCTCGATCGTGAACGTGCCACGGTTCTGCTCCACGGACTCGCTTGTGATCCGGGGGATTTGGAAGTCGAGCATGAGAGTCCTAACGTCGTTTTGATGTCGCACCGGCGCCACTGATGGCGCCGGCTCTGAGCATCGCCGCCCGAATGGGCCGCGATGCGGGCAAAAGTCGTTCTACTTCGAGTACAGCTCGACGATGAGCTGCTCCTGCACCGGCGCGGCGACCTCGCGCCGCTCCGGCTTGCGCAGCACCTTGGCCGTGAGCGACTCGTGGTCGGCCTGGAGCCACGCTGGTATCTGTCCGGTCAGCTCGGTCGCGTCCCTGACCACCTGCGTGGCAGGCGTGTCCGCCTTGATCGTGATCACGTCGCCCGGGCGCACCTGATAGCTGGGAATGTTCACCCGCCGGCCATTGACCGTCCAGTGGCCGTGGCGGATCAGCTGACGCGCCTGGCGGCGGGATGCCCCGAAGCCGAGTCGCACGAGCACGTTGTCGAGGCGGCACTCCAGCAGCGTCAGCAGGTTCTCGCCGGTGATGCCGCTCTGGCGTGAGGCCTTCTCGTAGTAGCCGGCGAACTGCTTCTCGAGCACGCCGTAGTAGCGCTTGGCCTTCTGCTTCTCGCGCAGCTGCACGCGGTACTCGCTCTGTTTCATGCGCCCACGCCCGTGCTCGCCCGGCGGGTAGGAGCGACGCTCGACGCCGCACTTGTCCGTCAGGCAGCGCTCGCCCTTGAGGAACAGCTTCTGCCCCTCACGACGGCACTGCTTGCACTGCGGGCTCGTGTCTCTGGCCATCGTCAGACCCTCCGCCGCTTGCGGGGGCGGCACCCGTTGTGGGCCTGCGGGGTCACGTCCTTGACACCTGTCACCTCGAGGCCCGCCGCCTGCAGCGAGCGAATCGCCGTCTCGCGCCCGGAGCCCGGGCCCTTGACGTAGACCTCGACCTTCTGCAGCCCCTGCTCGAGGCCCTTGCGCGCCGCGGCGTCGGCGGTCACCTGGGCGGCGAACGGCGTCGACTTGCGCGAGCCCTTGAAGCCGGCGCCGCCGGCGGACTCCCACGCGATCACGTTGCCGGAGGTGTCCGTCAGCGAGACGATCGTGTTGTTGAACGAAGTCTTGATGTGCGCCTGCCCGACAGGGATGTTCTTTTTCGGCTTGCGCCGGCCGCGTGCGCGTTTGGGAGCTGGGGGCATTACTTCTTACCCGCGCGCTTCTTGCCGGCCACCTGCATGCGCTTGGGGCCCTTGCGCGTGCGTGCGTTGGTCTTGGTCTTCTGCCCGCGCACAGGCAGGCCGCGCCGGTGGCGCAGGCCGCGGTAGGAGCCGATCTCCTGCAGGCGCTTGATGTCCTGGGAACGCTCGCGCCGCAGATCGCCCTCGACGGTCAGCCCGTCGTCGATCGCGTCGCGCAGCTTGGACACCTCGTCCTCGGTCAGGTCGCGGATGTAGGTGTCGGGATTGACCCCGACCTGTGAAAGGACCTTGTTGGACGTCGAGCGCCCGATCCCGTAGATGTAGGTAAGCCCGATCTCCGAGCGCTTGTTCAGGGGCAGGTTGACTCCTGCGATGCGTGCCACCTAGATCACCCCTGGCGCTGCTTGTGGCGCTTGTTCTGGCAGATCACCAACACCACCCCATGGCGGCGGATGATCTTGCATTTCTCGCACATCGGCTTGACCGACGGTCTTACCTTCATGATCCCTTTCGGCGGCTGGGTTCCGGCGACTCGGCTCTGGCTGCCGTTGCGGCCGCCGCTACCGGGTCGAGGACATGCCCTCACGCACGCAAACAGCGACGCGCTTGGGCAGGACTCCAGATGGTAGCAAGCTCAGCCTGCGCTCGCCACCCGCTCGAGCGCTCAGCCCGCGGTGGCGATGCCCTCGGCCACCGACTCGGCTGCGCTTGGCGCTCCCGTGCGGGCATCCGCGGGCAGGTGCCACGGGGTCAGGATCAGCGGCCCGGCGGCGGTGATCGCGACCGTGAACTCGAAGTGCGCCGCCGCAGATCCATCCTGGGAGAAGATCGCCCAGCCGTCGCCGCCAACGCGCACGCCCGGGCGCCCGGCGGTGGTCATCGGCTCGATCGCGAGCACCATGCCCTGCTCGAGCTGCACGCCCTTGCCGGCCTTGCCGTAGTTGGGCACCTGCGGGTCCTCGTGCATGCTGCGCCCGACGCCGTGACCGACGAGCGAGCGCACGACCGAGAAGCCCGCGCCCTCGACCACGCGTTGGATCGCGCTCGAGACGTCGCCCATGCGGTTGCCCTCGCGGCATTGCGCCACACCGGCGTGCAGCGACTCCTCGGTGGCGACGAGCAGGCTGTGGACCTCCGGCTCGACATCCTCGACGACGAACGTCCGGGCCGCGTCGGCGACCCAGCCGTCGAGCGTGACGCCGATGTCGATCGAGATGATGTCGCCCGGCTTCAGGCGGTAGGAGCCGGGGATGCCGTGCACGATCATCGAGTTCGGCGAGGCGCAGATCGAGCCGGGAAAGCCGCGGTAGCCCTTGAACGTCGGCGTTGCGCCCTGCGACCGGATGAAGCGCTCGGCGAGCTTGTCGAGCTCTGCCGTGCTGACGCCGGGGCGGATCTTGCTCTCGATCAGATCGTGCGTCGCCGCCAGCACGAGGCCGGCCTGCGCCATCTTCTCGATCTCCTCGGCGGACTTCTTGATGATCACCCAAGGAGCTTAGCTAGCGGGCTGGCTGCGCAGGTCGTCCGCTTCGCGAGGCGACCCCGCGCGCCGCGTCCGGTTGCCCTCGCCTACAGGTCCTCCTCCAGGCGCAGCGTTGCGACGGTGGCCCTGATGTGCGCGTGAACCTCATCGGGGGTGCGGCGTCCGTCGAAGCGGCGCAACAGCGCAGCGCGATCGTAGTAGGCGATCAGCGGCTCCGTCTGGGAGTGGTAGACCTCCAGGCGCCGGCGGATCACCTCCTCCTGGTCGTCCTCGCGCTGGATCAAGCGCGCGCCGTCCTGGTCGCACACGTCTTCGTGCTTGGGCGGGTCGAAATCCACGTGGTAGATGTGGCTGGGGTTCTTCACGCACACGCGCCGCCCGGCCAGACGGCGCACGAGGTCGTCGTCGGGCACCTCGATCAGCAGCGCGGCCGTCAGCCGCCTGTCGAGGCCGCTGAGCGCCTCCTTCAGCGCGTCGGCCTGCGCCTCGTTGCGGGGGAAGCCGTCGAGCAGGAAGCCGTCGCGCGCGTCGCCGCTGGCGATGCGCTGGGTGATCATGCCGATGATCACCTCGTCCGGCACCAGCTCGCCGGCGTCCATGTAGCGCTGCGCCTCCTGGCCGAGCTCGGTTTCATCGGCGACCTGCGCGCGCAGGATGTCGCCGGTGGAGATGTGCGGCAGCACGAAGTCATCGCGCAAGCGATCCGCCTGGGTGCCCTTTCCGGCGCCGGGCGGGCCGAACAGGATCAGATTCAACTCGGACACGACCGAGGCAGCCTATCCGGTCCGGGGGTGTGCCTGCCACCGTAAAGGACCGCAACCGTGTGCGAACCGCGTGCCTGGCCTCGGCCAAGCGAAGCCCGTCCGTCTGGCGGTCGCCGCGAAGTCGCGGCCGCCAGACGGACGGGCGGAGCGTCACTTCAGGAAGCCCTCGTAACTTCGCATCATCAGCTGCGCCTCGAGCTGCTTCATGGTTTCGAGCGCCACGCCGATCACGATCAGAATCGAGGTGCCACCGAACTGGAACTGCTGGTGCGTCTGCGCGAACAGCAGCGCCGGCAGCGCCGCGACGGCGGCAAGGAACAGCGCGCCCGGGAACGTCAGGCGCGCGAGGATGCGATCGAGGAATTCGGCGGTCGGGCGCCCGGGCCGCACGCCGGGGATGAAGCCGCCGTACTTCTTCAGGTTGTCGGCCTGGTCGACCGGGTTGAACGTGACCGCCGTGTAGAAGTACGTGAAGACGATGATGAACAGCGACTCGCCGACGACGTAGTGCCAGCCGTTGGGCGTGAAGAAGTCGGAGATCGACTGGCCCCAGTGGGTTTTGACGAGCTGCCCGACGGTCGGCGGGAAGGCCATGATGCTCGCCGCGAAGATCACCGGGATGACGCCGGCCATGTTCACGCGCAGCGGCAGGTACGTCTGCCCGCCCTCGGTCATGCGCCGCCCGATCACGCGCTTGGCGTACTGCACGGGGATGCGTCGCTGCCCTTCCTGCACGAACACGATCCCCGCCACGACCACCAGCACGAGGAACGGCGCCATCACCTTGAACACCTGGTCCTGGGTCGTCCACCACGTCTGGATGCCCGACGGCAGCCGCGAGACGATCGACGCGAAGATCAGCAGCGAGATGCCGTTGCCGATGCCGCGCTGGGTGATCAGCTCGCCGACCCACATCAGCAGCACGCAGCCGGTTGTCAGGCAGACGACGATCAGGAAGATGTGCGGCAGGTCGAAGTGCGTGATCACGTTTTCGCCCGCTTTGGCCTGCAGGCTGTGGAACAGGAACACGTAGCCGATCGACTGCGCGAACGCGAGCCCGACGGTCAGGTAGCGCGTGTACTGCGTGATGCGCGCCTGCCCGACCTCGCCTTCCTTGGAGAGCTTCTCCAGTGACGGAACGGCCACCTGCAGCAGCTGCAGGATGATCGACGAGGTGATGTACGGCATGATGCCCAGCGCGAAGATCGCGAGTTTGGACAGGCCGCCGCCGGAGAACAGGTTCAGGTAGCTGAGGATCCCGCCGCCACCGAACGATTTCTGGATGTTGTTGACGGCCGTCAGGTTGACGCCCGGGACGGGCACGTGCGAGCCGAGACGGTAGATCAGCAGCATCCCCGCCGTGAAGGCGATCTTCTTGCGGATGTCCGCAACCTGGAATGCGTTCAGGATCGTCGAGAGCATGGGCTTGGGTCAGCGGTGTGCAAGCGAGTCGCCGGCGCGCCGATGGAGCCCGATTCTAGTGGATACCCAGCCGAGCGCCGCCGGTTGCCCGAGGCGGTTCGCCCGCCTGCTAGGCCTCGATCGTCACGCAGGTGCCGCCGGCCGCCTCGATGCGCTCGCGCGCGCTGGCGCTGAACCCGTGGGCGTGGACGGTCAGCGCCTTTGCCAGCTCGCCCTTGGCGAGCACCTTCACCGGCACGCCCTTGCGCGTCGCCAGGCCGTTGGCCTGCATCAGCTCGAGCGTGACCTCGGTGCCGGCGTCGAAACGGTCCTCGAGCGCGGCGATGTTCACCGGCTGCGTGTGCGTGCGGAACGGCTCGAACGGCATCGACTTCTTCATGTGCGGTCCGCGCAGCTTTCGCATGCGCATGTGGATCGGCATCTGCCCGCCCTCGAAGTTGGCGCGACGCTTGGAGCCAGAACGCGAGCCCGCGCCCTTCTGGCCACGACCTGAGGTCTTGCCGGTGCCTGAGCCTTCACCGCGGCCGACACGCTTGCGCGGGCGCCGGCTTCCCGGTGCCGGCGCGAGGTTGTGCAGCCCGATGCGCTCCTCGGCGTCCTGTTTGGCGGGGCTCACTTGCCCTCCTTGACCTCGACCAGATGGCGCACCGCGTGCAGCATGCCGCGCGCCTGCTCTGTGTCTTTGACCTCGACCGTGTGACCGATGCGCCGCAGCCCGAGTGAGCGCAGCGTGTCCAGCTGTTTGCTGTTGGCGCCGTTCTTCGAGCGGCGCTGGGTGACGCTGAGAGCGCCCATCACAAAGATGCCCCGTCGGCTGCGACCGTGGCTGGCGCGTCTGTGTCTGTCTCGGCCGGCGCGTCCGTTCCCGGCGCCGCATCCGCGACCGTAGCTGGGTCGGTCGCTGCGTCGGCGACCTGCGGCGCGCCGTTGGCGGGCGCTCCGCCGAGGCCGAGAACCTGGTTGATGCTGAGGCCGCGCAGCTTGCCGACCTCCTCGGGTGTGCGCAGCCCGCGCAGCCCGGCGACGGTTGCCTTGACCAGGTTGATCGGGTTCTGCGTGCCGAGGCTCTTGGACAGGATGTCGTGGATGCCCGCGAGCTCGAGCACCGCGCGTACGCCGCCGCCGGCGATCACGCCGGTTCCCGGCGAGGCGGGCTTCAGCAGCACGCGGCCAGAGCCGAAGATGCCGGTCGTCTGGTGGGTGATGGTGCTGCCGTGCTTGGGCACGCGGAACAGATCCTTCTTGGCCCGCTCGACGCCCTTCTGGATCGCCAGCGGCACCTCGTTGGCCTTGCCATAGCCGACGCCGACAACGTCGCGTTCGTCGCCGACGACCACCAGCGCGGTGAACGAGAAGCGGCGTCCGCCCTTGACGACCTTGGCGACGCGGTTGATCTCGACGACGCGCTCCTGGAGGTCCAGGCCGGCTGGGTTGACTGAGCGATCTATCGATATGGACATGGGCAGGAGGGAGGAGAGTAGCGGGAGCGCGGCCTTGGTCGGGCTAGACGGTGATACCGGCCTCGCGGATGGCTTCGGCGAAAGTGCGCACGTGACCGTGGTACTGGTAGCCGCCGCGATCGAACACAGCCTCGGAGATACCGGCCGCCTTGGCACGCTCGGCCAGCAGCTCGCCGGCGCGCTTGGTGCGCTCCGATTTGCTCAGCGAGCTGAGCTCGGGCTCGAACCAGTTGACAGCCGCGAGCGTGTGCGCGCCCACGTCGTCCACCAGCTGCGCCGAGAGCCCGCGGTTGGAGCGAAACACAGAGATCCGCGGACGCGTGGCCGTGCCCGAGATCTTCGCCCGCACCCGGCGGCGGCGTTTGAGCCGCCGGCGCTCTTTGGTGATGACCGTCATGAGTGGCCCTTGTTGTATCCGAGCGCCCCGCATGAGCCCGTAGAGCAAGCTGGGCAAGGACGCAGTGAGCGAAGTGTGCTTCGCACACGAGCGATCGAGGACGCAGATCCAGCGCAGCTATACGGGCTCATGCGCGCTTGCCTACCTTGCGCTGGACGTGCTCGCCCTCGTAGCGGATGCCCTTGCCCTTGTACGGCTCGGGCGGGCGCTGCTTGCGGATGATCGCGGCGGTCTCGCCGACGAGCTGCTTGGAGATGCCCTTGACGACCACGCGCGTCGGTTGCGGCACCTCGAATTCGATCCCGTCTGGCGCCGGGATCGGCACCGGGTGGGAGTAGCCCACGGCGAGCTCCAGGTTCTTGCCCTTCAGCTGCGCGCGGTAGCCGACGCCCTGGATCTCCAGGCGCTTCTCGTAGCCGCTCGTCACGCCCTGGACCATGTTCGCGACGAGCGTCCGCGTGAGCCCGTGCAGCGCTCGGTGTTCGCCGCGGTCGGTCGGTCGCGTGACCACCAGCTGCTCGCCCTCCTGGGTCACGTCGATGTCACGGTGGATGCGCTCCGACAGTTCGCCTTTGGGCCCGTTGACGCGCACCGACTCGGGCTCGATCGACACGGTCACGCCGGCCGGCACGGGGATGGGCTGTCTACCGATTCTCGACATCGCTCAGCTACCAGACCTGCGCCAGGACCTCGCCGCCGATGCCCGCGGCGCGGGCATCGTGACCGGTCATCACGCCGCGGGAGGTCGACACGATCGCCGTGCCCATCCCCCCGAGCACCTTCGGGATGTGCGTCGCGTCGACGTACGTGCGCCGTCCCGGGCGCGACACGCGCCGCAGGCCCGAGATCGCCGAACGCCGATCCTCGGTGTACTTGAGCCGGATCTGAATCAGCTGCCCGGCGGCGCCGTCGGGCGCCGGGATCACCGACCACGATTCGATGTAGCCCTGCTCGTCGAGGATCCGCGCGAGCTCGCCCTTCAGCTTCGACGCGGGCACCTCGACGGTCTCATGCGCCGCGTGAATCGCGTTGCGCACGCGCGTCAGGAAGTCGGCTATCGGATCGGTCATTGACATGGTTCGTTGAGCTCTCGGTTCTCGTGTCGGCAGCTACCAGGAGGACTTCGTCATCCCGGGGATCTGTCCGTTGTGGGCGAGGTCGCGAAGGCAGATGCGACACACACCAAACTTCTTATACACCGCGCGCGGCCGGCCGCAGCGGGTGCAGCGAGTATATGCACGTGTCTTGAACTTGGGAGTCCGCGCCTGCTTGACGCGCTGCGAAGTCTTGGCCATCAGTCGGTGCTCTCCTTCTCGGTGGTCTGCGCGTCCCCACCCTCGGGGGCGTCGTTCTGCTCGTCTGCAATCTCCTCGGCCACGGCCTCGGCAACGATCTCCTCGGCTACAGCCTCCGCCACGAGCTCCTCAGCGATCTCCTCAGCGACGGCCTCGGCGACGGCCTCGGCGACGAGCTCCTCGGCGATCTCCTCAGCGAGGATCTCCTCGGCCACCTCCTCAGCGACAGCCTCCGCGACGAGCTCCTCGGCCACCTCCTCAGCGACAGCCTCCGCGACGAGCTCCTCGGCGATCTCCTCGGCAGCTGCCTCGGGCACGCCGTCGGCCTCGAGCTCCTCCGCGATGGCCTCCGTCACGATCTCCTCGGCGACGGCCTCGGCGACGATCTCCTCGGCCACCTCCTCGGCGACAGCCTCCGCCTCGAGCTCCGCGGCGGCCTCCCCCACGATCTCCGCTTCGGCCTCCGCCTCCTCCGCCACGGCCGCGACATCCTCGGCCTCCGCGGCGGTCTCGACGACCGGCTCGGGCGCAGCCTTGGCTTTGGCTTTGCCTTTCGCGGCGGCCTTCGGCTCAGGTGCCGGTTCGGCGGCGGCTTTTGCGGCGGCGGCCGCGCTCGCGGCCTCGGCCTCCTCGTGGGCGCGCGCGGCGGCCTCGTCGGCTGCGGGGTCGTAGCCCTTGGGGCGCCCCTGCGGCGAGAACGGCATGCCGAGCGCGGACAGCAGCGCGTAGGCCTCGATGTCGGTGGCGGCGGAGGTCGTGATCGTGATGTCCAGCCCGCGCACCTGGTCGATTGCGTCGTAGTCGATCTCGGGGAAGATGATCTGCTCCTTGACGCCCAGCGAGTAGTTGCCGCGACCGTCGAACGAGCGCGAGTTCAGGCCGCGGAAGTCGCGGATCCGTGGGATCGCAACCGAGATGAGCCTGTCGAGGAACTCGTAGCCGCGTTCGGCGCGCAGCGTCACCGCCAGGCCCACGGGCATGCCCTCGCGCAGTTTGAACGCCGCGATCGACTTGCGCGCACGACGCACGCTCGGCTGCTGGCCGGCGATCGTCGCCAGCTGCTCGGTCGCGGCTTTGAGCATTTTGGAGTCCTGCTTGGCGAGGCCGACGCCCATGTTGACCGTGATCTTCTCGATCCTCGGCGCCTGCATCGGCGAGGAGTAGCCAAAGCGCTCGATCAGAGCCGGGCGGATCTCCTCGAGGTAGCGGGTCTTCAGGCGCGCCGTCGGGGCGCTGTCGGTCGCGGTGGCCATGACGATCAGTCGAGCCTCGCGCCGGTGCTCTTGGCGACGCGCACGCGCTCGCCGCCCGTACGGTCGATCGCGACTCGCGTGGGCTTGCCTTTGGCGTCGACGAGCATCACGTTGGAGACGTGGATCGGCCCCTCGCGCTCGATCACGCCACCCAGCTGCTGTTCGCTCTGGGCGCCGGCGACCTGCTGGGGACGCGTGTGGCGCTTGATCATGTTCAGGTGCTCGACGTACACGCGTTCCTTGGCCGGCTCGACACGCAGCACCCGTCCGGTCTTGCCGCGGTCCTTGCCCGAGATCACCTGCACGCGATCATCGGAGCGAATCTTCAGCGCGCGGCGCTTGGGGCGAGCGGCGGATTTGTGCTTGGCGGCCATCACAGAACCTCGGGGGCCAGCGAGACGATCTTCATGAAGTTGCGCTCGCGCAGTTCGCGTGCCACCGGTCCGAACACGCGCGTGCCGCGCGGGTTGTTCTGGTCATCGATGATGACCGCGGCGTTCTCGTCGAAGGCGATGTACGTGCCGTCGTCGCGGCCGATCGGCTTCTTCGTGCGCACGACCACAGCCGTCACCACCTCGCCCTTCTTGACGGCGCCCTGGGGGTTGGCCTGCTTGACGGTCGCCGTGATGATGTCGCCCACGAACGCGTAGCGGCGCTTGGAGCCGCCCTTGACACGGATGCACAGGATCTCGCGCGCACCCGAGTTGTCGGCGACCCGGAGCCTTGTCTCGTTTTGGATCATCGCGCACGCTCCAGCACATCGACGAGCGCCCAGCGCTTGGTGCGCGACAGCGGCCGACTCTCGATCACGCGCACCACGTCGCCCTCGTGGGCGTCGTTGTTCTCGTCGTGCGCGTGCACGGTGCTCGAGCTGCGCACGATCTTCTCGTAGCGCCGGTGCCGGCGCGCGACATCGATGCGCACCGTGATCGTCTTCTGCGCCTTGTCCGAGACGACGATCCCCTGGCGCACCCGGCGCGTGCCCTCCACCGCCGCGTGCACGGGCGCGAGCGGCTCCGCCGCGGGCGCGGCGGCACGGCGCGTGGCCGCTTTGGCGCGTTCCTGCAGGCGCCGTGCGCGACGGCGCACGGCCTTCGTCTTGCGCTCTGCCAGGCGTTCCGCGTGGCGCTCCTCGGGGGAACGGCTGGGGCGGGCCTCCGCGTGCTTGGAGCGCGCCCTGCGACGTCGCTCCTTCGGCGGGACCTGCTCGACGGGCTCCGCCGGCGGGGCCGGCGCGGCGGCCACGGGCGCCTGCTCGACGTCGGCCGCGGGCGACTCGTCAGCCTCTGCCTCCGGCGCCTCGGCCACGGGCGCCTCTGCCTCGGGCGCCGCGACCTCGGGCGTCGCCTCGGCCTCCGCCGCGGGCGCGTCCTGCTCGGTCTCGGGTGTGTCGTTGTCTTGATCAGCCATTTGGTCCGTTCGTCCGTCCGTTGTTCCTGTTGTGTGTGGCTCAGTTGCCCTGCGAAGGCGCGGCTTGCAGCTCGCGCTCGCGTGCCACCGTCAGCGCGCGGGCCAGGTCACGCTTGGCGCGCGCGAGCCCCGCTGTGTCGTCGAGTTCACCGGTCGCGTTTGAGAAACGCAGGCCGAACACCTCTTTGCGCAGCTCGGCCAGGCGTTTGGTCAGTTCGCCGTCGTCGAGGTCTCGTATCTCGCTTGCCTTCATGCTCAATCCTCGCGCAGCACGAACTTCGACTTGACGGGCAGCTTGTGCGCGGCCAGGCGGATCGCTTCGCGAGCGAGCGGCTCGGACACGCCGGCGAGCTCGAACATCACGCGTCCCGGCTTGACCACCGCCACCCAGCCTTCGGGCGAGCCCTTGCCCGAGCCCATGCGCGTCTCGGCGGGCTTCTTGGTGATCGGCTTGTCGGGGAACACGTTGATCCAAACCTTGCCGCCACGCTTGATCTTGCGGGTCATCGCGACACGCGCTGCCTCGATCTGGCGGTTGGTCAGCCAGCCGCACTCGAGCGCCTTGAGGCCGTAGTCGCCGAACTGCACGTGCAGCTGGCCACGCGAGTGGCCGCGGCGCCGCCCGCGGTGCTGCTTGCGGTGCTTGACGCGCTTGGGTGACAGCATCAGCGACCACCCCCGCCGGCAGGTGCGCCGCCGCCGCCGGGACGAGGACCGCGTCCGCCGCCCGGGCCGCCAGGACCACGTCCGCCGCCGCCGCCACGTCCGCCGCCGCCGGGCCCACCTGGACCACGCCCGCCACCGCCGCGACCACCACCGCCGCCAGGTCCGCCGCCACGCCCACCGCCACCACCGGGTCCACCTGGACCGCGACCCCTGCCGCGACCCTCGCGACCCTCGCGGCCACCGCCGCGCCCGTCGCGCTCGGAGCTCGGCGGCGCCGGTGCGGTCATGTCGGTGAGGTCGGCGCCGGTGTAGCCCTCGGGCATGATCTCGCCCTTGTTGACCCAGCACTTGACGCCGATGCGCCCGAACGTCGTGCGCGCCTCGTAGAAGCCGTAGTCGATGTCCGCGCGCATCGTGTGCAGCGGCACGCGCCCGTCGGAATAGCTTTCGGTACGGGCCATCTCCGCGCCGCCGAGACGCCCGGCGACCTGGACCTTGACGCCCTTGGCGCCGGAGCGCATCGCGCTGGTGAGCGCGCGCTTCATCGCACGGCGAAATGCCACACGATTCTGCAGCTGCTCGGCGATCGACTGCGCCACCAGCTTGGCGTCGAGCTCGGGGCGCTTGATCTCGAGGATGTTGACCTTGATCTGCTTTTTGGTCATGCGGTGCAGATCGCGGCGCAGCGCGTCCACTTCGGTGCCGGACTTGCCGATCACGATGCCCGGCCTGGCGGTGTGGATGTTGACCTCGAGCTCGTTCGCGTCCTTGCGGATCGTGATGTCCGACAGTCCCGCGTGGGCGAGCTTGCCGATGATGTGCTCGCGCACGCGCACGTCCTCGGCGAGGTACTCAGCGAAGTTTTTCTCGTTGAACCAGTTCGACTTCCAGTCGTGGATGTAACCCACGCGCATTGCCTCTGGATGAACCTTCTGTCCCATTTTCTCGTCTCTCAGCGGTTTCTCTTGGTGGTCCCGGGCTCCGGGCGCGGTGTCAGCGTGATCGTCAGGTGGCTCGTGCGCTTGCGGATCGGCGTCGCGCGTCCCATCGCGCGCGGCCTGAAGCGCTTGATCGTCGGCCCTTCGTCGGCGTACGCCTCGCGGACGATCAGGTCGTCCTCGAGCAGTTCGTGGTTGCTCTCGGCGTTTGCCACTGCCGACTCCAGCAGCTTGCTCCAATCGCGCGCCACCTCACGAGGGGTGAACGCGAGGATAGCGCGTGCCTCCTGCACGGACTTGCCGCGCAGGTGCCCGCACACCATGCGCGCCTTGCGCGCTGACGTGCGCACGTAGCGTGCGTGCGCCGCAACCACGCGCCGGCGCGGGGCTTTGGCGGCGTCTTTGCCGGCGCGGCGCGACAGTTTCTCGGCGATCGGCGCTTTGCCTGCGGCCGGCTTCTTCTCCGCTGCGGGTTTTTTCTCGGCGGCCGGTTTTTTCTCGGCGGCAGCTTTTTTGGCCGCGGGCTCCCCGGCAGCGTCCTGCTTCTCAGCCGGCGGCGTTTTCTCCGCGGCGGGCTGCTTCTCGGCCGCGGGCTTTTTCTCCGCAGCCGGCCTTTTCTCAGCCGCAGCTTTTTTCGCGGCCGCCGGTTTCTTCTCCGCGGCGGCTTTCTCGCCGGCGGGCTTCTTCTCGGCGGCGGCTTTCTCGGCGGCTGGCGCTTTCGCGTCGGGCTCGGCCGGCGTCTCGCCCTTCTCGTCCTCGGCGCTCATCTACCTGACCTTCCCCGAGCCCGCGTGCCCGCGGAACACGCGCGTGGGCGCGAACTCGCCGAGCTTGTGACCGACCATCGACTCGCTGATGAACACGGGCACGTGTTTCTTGCCGTCGTGCACCGCAATCGTGTGCCCGACCATCTCCGGGAAGATCGTCGACGCACGCGACCACGTCCTCAGCATTTTTTTGTTGTTGGCCTCGTTGAGCGCTTCGATGCGCTTCATCAGGCGCTCTTCCACCCACGGCCCCTTCTTGCTCGAGCGACTCATCAGCGACTACGCCCCTTCCCGCGCCTGCGGCCGCGCACGATGTAGCGGCTGGAGGTCTTGTTCTTTTTGCGCGTGCGGTAGCCGAGCGTCGGCACGCCCCACGGCGTCACCGGATGGCGGCCCGCGGTGGTCGAGCCCTCGCCGCCGCCATGCGGGTGGTCGACTGGGTTCATGGCCACGCCGCGTGTCTGCGGGCGCACGCCCATGTGGCGCTTGCGCCCCGCCTTGCCGACCTTCACGTTCTGATGCTCGGCGTTGCCGATCGTGCCGACCGTCGCGCGACACTCGGCGCGCACCATGCGCATCTCGCCGGAGGGCAGGCGCAGGGTCGCCATGTCGCCGTCCTTGGCCATCAGCTGCGCCGAAGCACCCGCCGAGCGCGCCATCTGGCCGCCGCGGCCGGGCTGCAGCTCGATGTTGTGCACGACGGTGCCGACGGGCAGGCGCGCGAGCTCCATGCAGTTGCCGACCGCGATGTCAGCGTTCTCGCCGGAGGACACCATCATCCCCACGGTCAGGCGCTGGGGCGCGAGGATGTAGCGCTTCTCGCCGTCGACGTAGTGCAGCAGGGCGATGTACGCGGAGCGGTTGGGGTCGTACTCGATCGCCGCCACGCGCGCCATCACGCCGTCCTTGCGCCGCTTGAAGTCGACCCTGCGGTAGGCGCGCTTGGCGCCGCCGCCGCGATGGCGGGCGGTCTTGCGCCCGGCGACGTTGCGCCCGCCGCTCTTCTTCAGGCCTTCGACGAGCGACTTCTCGGGCTTGGACTTCGTGATCTCCGCGAAGTCCGGGTAGGACACGAAGCGCATGCCGGGGCTCGTCGGACGTGGTTTGCGAATGGGCACTGGCTAGTTCCTAAGCGTCGAGGGCTGCAAGCCCTTGGAAGATTGGTATTGACTCGCCGGAGCGCACCTGCACGATCGCCTTCTTCCACTCGCGCGTGCCGCCCTTGGGCGTGCTGCCGCGGCGCTTGGGCTTGGACTTGACGCTCATCGTGCGCACGTCGACGACGTGCACGCCGAACAGCGCTTCGACGGCCTGGCGAATCTGCGTCTTGTGTGCGTCGCGGTGGACGCGGAAGGTGTAGCGGTCGGCGGCGGAGAGCACGTAGCTCTTCTCCGAGACGACGGGTCGGATGATCACCTGCGTGTGCTCCATCAGGCCACCGCCTCCCGCGTCTTGCGCGGCGGGCCGGTGCGCTCGGTCAGCGCCTGCAGCGCCGGCTCGGAGATGATCAGCGCGGCGGCGCCCAGCAGATCCGCGACGCCGACGTTCTCGGCGGTCAGCACGGCAACGCGCTTGAGGTTGCGGAACGACAGCGCCGCCGAGGACTCCTCCGGCACGAGCACGACGAGCGTCGGGCTGAGGAGGCCGGTGGGAATCTTCCAATCCTCGAGCAGGTCGAAAGCCTGGCTGGTCTTGGGCGCGGTGAACGCGCCGGCGTCGAGGATCGCGATCGAGCCGCGGCCGGCGTGCAGCGACAGCGCGCTGCGCAGCGCGGCGCGCTGCTCCTTGCGGTTGACCTTGAACGTGTACGAGCGCGGCTGCGGACCGAACACGGTGCCTCCACCGGTCCACACGGGCGAGCGACTCGAGCCCGCGCGTGCGCGGCCGGTGCCCTTCTGGCGCCACGGCTTGGCGCCGCCGCCGGAGACCTTGCCGCGCGTTTTGGTGGCCGCGGTGCCGCGCCGGCGCGCGGCCTGCTCGGCGCGCACGCTCTGGTGGACCAGCGGACCGGCGAAGCGTGCGCCGAACGCGGACTCGTCGAGCTTGACCTTCTTGGTGGCACCGAGGATGGGTGCGTCAGGCATCGGTCCTCACCTCCACGAGCGAGCCGGTCGGACCGGGCACAGAGCCGCGCACCATCAGCAGGTTGTCCTTGGCGTCCACGCGCACGATCTCGAGGCCCTTCTGCGTGGCGCGCTTGTTGCCCATCTGCCCGGGGCCGCGAATGCCCTTCATGACGCGCGCGGGCGTCGCCGACGCTCCGATCGAGCCCGGCGCACGGACGTTGTGAGAGCCGTGCGACTTGGGGCCGCTGGCGAAGTTGTGGCGCTTGATCGTGCCCTGAAAGCCCTTGCCCTTGGACGTGCCGGAGATCTTCACGCGCGCGCCCACCTCGAAGGAGTCGACCGTGACCGTCTGACCGAGCGTCAGCTCGCCGGCCTCGTCGCGGAACTCCGCGAGCGTGCGCATCGGCGGCGCGTCGGCCTTCTTCAGGTGGCCGAGCTCGGGTTTGGTGAGGTGCTTCTCCTTGGTCTGGCCGAACGCAAGCTGCACGGCGTCATAGCCGTCGCGCTCGCTTGTGCGGATCGCAGTCACCGGGCACGGCCCGGCCTCGAGCACGGTCACGCGCGCGACGCTCCCATCCTCCTGGAAGAGCTGGGTCATGCCGAGCTTCTTGGCGAGGATCGCGGCCATCGGACTACGTGGCGAGCCGGATCTCGATGTCGACGCCCGCCGGCAGGTGGTCCAGGCGCTGCAGCGAGTCGACCGTCTTGGGCGTCGGCTGGTGGATGTCGATCAGGCGCTTGTGCGTGCGGATCTCGAAGTGCTCGCGCGAGTCCTTGTCCTTGAACGGCGAGCGGATCACGCAGTAGACGTTCTTCTCCGTCGGCAGCGGGACGGGCCCGGACACGGTCGCGCCGGTGCGGGTGGCCGTCTCGACGATCTCCCTCGCGGCCGACTCGATGGCGGATGTGTCATACGCCTTCAGCCGGATTCGGATCTTGTTTTGGTTGGTTGCTGCCATGGGAGGGTCCCTCTGGTGTTCTAGTCGTCTATGTCTGTGGTGTCTGGAATGCTGGTTCTGGTAGTGGTGCTGCTGACTGCGCTCGCTGCTGTGACCGGGCGGCGGGAGCGCCTCCCGCCAAACCCCTCCCAGACGGCGAGACAGGGCGGGATCTGTTTGCGGGAACCCGCCCCATCGCCGCCGCACCTTGCGGTGGGGCTGAAATTAGTCGTATCGGACTGCCAATGCGCGCGTCGCCTCCGACGTGTTCGGATGGACGCGCGTGTACTACTCGATGATCTCGCTGACCACGCCCGAGCCGACGGTGCGCCCGCCCTCTCGAATGGCGAAACGCAGGCCCTGGTCCATGGCGATCGGCTGGATCAGCTCGATCTCCATCTGGACGTTGTCGCCGGGCATGACCATCTCGACGCCGTCGGGCAGCTTAGCCACTCCGGTGACGTCGGTCGTGCGGAAGTAGAACTGAGGCCTGTAGCCCGTGAAGAATGGAGTGTGGCGACCGCCCTCCTCCTTCTTGAGCACGTAGACCTCGGCCTTGTACTTGGTGTGCGGCGTGATCGAACCGGGCTTGCACAGCACCTGCCCGCGCTCGATCTCCTCGCGCTTGGTGCCACGCAGCAGGCAGCCGACGTTGTCGCCGGCGCGACCCTCGTCGAGGATCTTGCGGAACATCTCCACGCCGGTGACGACCGTGGAGGTCGAGTCGTGTACACCGACGATTTCGACGGTCTCGCCAGTTTTGACGATGCCCTGCTCGACACGCCCGGTGGCGACGGTGCCACGGCCGGTGATCGAGAACACGTCCTCGATCGGCATCAGGAACGGCTTGTCGAGCTCGCGCACGGGCTCGGGGATGTAGGAGTCAAGCGCGGCGGCGAGCTCGAGGATCTTCTCCTTGTAGGCCTCGTCGCCTTCGAGCGCCTTCAGCGCCGAGCCGATGATGAACGGGATGTCATCGCCCGGGAAGTCGTACTCGGAGAGCAGCTCGCGGACCTCGACCTCGACCAGCTCCAAGAGCTCCTCGTCGTCGACCATGTCGGCCTTGTTGAGGAACACGACGATGTAGGGCACGCCGACCTGGCGGGCGAGCAGGATGTGCTCGCGCGTCTGCGGCATCGGGCCGTCGGCGGCGGAGACGACCAGGATCGCACCGTCCATCTGGGCGGCGCCGGTGATCATGTTCTTGACGTAGTCGGCGTGACCGGGACAGTCCACGTGCGCGTAGTGACGGTTCTCCGTCTGGTACTCGACGTGGGAAGTGGCGATCGTGATGCCGCGTTCCTTCTCCTCGGGCGCGTTGTCGATTTCCGCGAAGCTGCGGGCTTCGGCGCCTCCCTTCTCGGCCAGCACCGTGGTGATGGCAGCGGTCAGCGTCGTCTTGCCATGGTCGATGTGACCGATGGTCCCGACGTTGACGTGCGGCTTATCGCGCTCGAACTTCTCCTTCGCCACTTTGAATTCGCTCCTGTATCGACTTGTATGCCCGCCCCTGTGGAGGCGAACCTCAGAAATCTATCTAAATGCGGTCATCCTTGACTGCTGCCCTGCTTTGCAGTCCGCTCTGGCTGCTATCCGACCTGGTCCGAGCCGCCTAAGCGGGGACCGGTTCCCCCGTTCGCTGTTCGACGATCTTCTCGGCGATGCTCGGCGGAACCTCCTCGTAGGCCTCGAACTGCATCGTGTACGTGGCGCGTCCCTGCGTGTTGGAGCGCAGGTCTGTCGCGTACCCGAACATCTCGCTGAGCGGCACCTTGCCGGTCACCACCAGCGCGTTGCCGCGGCGCTCCTGGCCTTCGACGTGACCGCGCCGACGGCTGAGATCGCCGATCACGTCTCCCACGAACTCCTCGGGGGCGACGACCTCGACGGCGAAGATCGGCTCGAGCAGCACGGGCTTGGCGCGTTTTGCGGCCTCCTTGATGGCGTAGGAGCCAGCCACTTTGAAGGCGATCTCCGACGAGTCCACGTCGTGGTACTTGCCGTCGACGAGCGTCACGCGCACGTCGACCATCGGGTAGCCGGCCCTGACGCCGTTCTCGAGCGCCTCTTCGATGCCCTTCTTGACCGCGGGGATGTATTCGGAGGGGATCGCTCCGCCCTTGATCTTGTTGACGAATTCGAAGCCCTCGCCCGGCGCGGGCTCGAGGTCGATGTAGACGACTCCGAACTGGCCCGAGCCGCCGGTCTGGCGCACGAACTTGCCCTCGATCTTCTCGACGTGCCCGCGTACGGTCTCGCGGTAGGACACCTGCGGGCGCCCGACGTTCGCTTCGACGCCGAACTCGCGCTTCATGCGGTCGACGAGCACCTCGAGGTGCAGCTCGCCCATGCCCGAGATCTCGGTCTGGCCGGTCTCTTCGTTGCTGCGCACCTGGAACGTGGGGTCCTCCTCGGCCAGGCGCCCGAGCGCAGTCGACATCTTCTCCTGGTCGGCCTTGGTCTTGGGCTCGACCGCGACCTTGATGACGGGCTCGGGGAAGATGATGTTCTCGAGGTGGATCGGCGCGTCGGGGGCCGCGAGCGTGTCACCGGTCATGACCTGCTTGATGCCGACCGCCGCGGCGATGTCGCCGGCGAACACCTCCTCGACCTCCTCGCGGTCGTTGGCGTGCATCATCAGGATGCGACCGACGCGCTCGGTGCGCCCGGTGCTGACGTTCAGCACGCGCCCGCCCGCCTCGAGGTGACCCGAGTAGACACGAAAGTAGGTGAGCTTGCCGACGTACGGATCGGCGGCGATCTTGAACGCGAGCGCCGCGAACGGCGCGGAGTCGTCGGCGTTGCGCACGACCTCGCGCTCCTGCTCCTCGCCCTTGATCAGTTCGGTGCCCACGACCGGCGGCACGTCCAGCGGCGAGGGCAGATAGTCGATGACCGCATCCAGCAGCGGCTGCACGCCCTTGTTCTTGAACGATGAGCCGCACAGCACGGGGGTCAGTTTGGTCGACAGCGTCGCCGAGCGGATCGCCTGCTTGAGCGTCTCCTCCGGGACCTCAGCTTCCTCGAGCAGCAGCTCGAGCAGCGTGTCGTCGTAGTGGGAGATCTCCTCGAGCAGGTGTTCGCGCGCGCCTTCCGCTGCTTCGACCAGGTTCTCGGGGATCTCGATTTCATCGACTTCCTTGCCCATCTCGTCCTTGTAGACGATCGCTTTCATCGCGACCAGGTCGACGACGCCGAGGAAGTCGCCCTCGGAGCCGATCGGCAGCTGGATCGGCACGGGGTGGGCGCCGAGGCGGTCGATCATCGTCTGCACGCCCTTGTCGAAGTCGGCGCCGATGCGGTCCATCTTGTTGATGTAGGCGATGCGCGGCACGTGGTACTTGTCGGCCTGGCGCCAGACGGTCTCCGACTGCGGCTCGACGCCGGCGACGGAGTCGAACAGCGCGATCGCGCCGTCGAGCACGCGCAGCGAGCGCTCGACCTCGACCGTGAAGTCGACGTGCCCGGGCGTGTCGATGATGTTGATGCGGTGGCCCTTCCACTGCGCGGTGGTGGCGGCGGAGGTGATCGTGATGCCGCGCTCCTGCTCCTGTTCCATCCAGTCCATCACGGCCGCGCCCTCGTGCACCTCGCCGATCTTGTACGTGCGGCCGGTGTAGTAGAGGATGCGCTCGGTCGTCGTCGTCTTACCGGCGTCGATGTGCGCCATGATCCCGATGTTGCGGGTGTTTTGGAGTGAGAACTTACGTTGCATGGGGTGCGGTGGGGGGTCGTTGCTTGGCGGCGTTGCGGGCAAAAAAATAGGCCCCTCGGGCCCACGCGCGCAGCTGGTCTTGTGTGGACCGGTCCGCGTCGTTATCTGCTCGAGGTCTCCATCTTGATGCCGAGTCCGCGGGTGGCACGCGCATGTGTTGCGCCTACCCGCGACGCGACGCCGACTATAGCAGAGGGATTCTGCGTGCTAGACGGGCTTCCTCCCGGCGGCGGCGGGCGCCGGGGCGGGTGCTGGACGCTTCCCGCACGCCTCGCCGGGCGGCGAGTCCTCGACCATCGCGCCGAGGCGCTCGAGCACGTTCGTGGCCGCGCGCAGGTCCTCGACGTCGAGGTCCGCGAGCGCCTGATCCCAGCGGCTCTTCCAGGTGGCGTGCTTGGCCTCGATCGCGCGCCGGCCCTGACGCGTCAGCCGCGAGACGACCACGCGCCGGTCGGTCTGCGAGCGCACGCGCTCGACGTGCCCCTGCTCGGCCAGGTGGTCGAGCATCTGCGTGACGGTCGCAGGCGTCAGCCGCGCCGCGGCGGCGAGCTCTCCCGCGGGCAGCTCGCCGCGCTCGAACAGCTCGATCAGCAGCTCGAACTGCGCATGGCTGAGCTCGCCGGCGCCGAGGTGCGTGTCGCGCCCGCGCAGCCGGTTGAGGCTGCGAAACACGCGGCGAAACGCCAAGCCAAGCTCGGCCAGCTGCGCCTCGCGCGTGTCGAGCGGCTGGGCGGACTTGGCCGGCTCGGCCGGCTCGGCCGGCTCGGCCGGCTCGGCCGGCTCGGCCGGCTCGACAGCGACGTGGGTGCTCATGGTGCGGCTCGCTAGGCCCCGAGCGGCTCGACGGCCGCCTCGGCGTTGGCCGCGGCGCGCCCCAGCTTGGCGCGCGGGTTCTCGGCGAACAGCAGCACCAGGCATGGGATCAGCGCGAGCAGTGAGATCCCGAGCGACCACCAGTAGGCGCTGTCGAACGCTCCCGCGAACTGGGCCAGCGAGCGCGCGTGCAGTTCGCCGCGCTGCAGCACGACGGCCAGCACCGCGACCCCGATCGCCCCGCCGACACGCTGCAGGACGTTCAGCTGCGGCGTTGCGTCGGAGAGCTGCTCGGGGCGCATCGACGCGAAGGCGGCACTCATGGCGGGCACGAACGCGAAGCCGATGCCGACGCCGCGCAGCAGCAGCACGAGCGAGATCTGGACGATCGAGGTGCTCGCGCCGACGAACGCCAGCGGGACGGTGCCGACGCAGAGGATCAAGACGCCGACGATGGAGATGCGCCCGCCGCCGAAGCGTTCGGTCAAGCGACCGACGAGCGGCATCACGAGCAGCATGCCGAGGCCCTGCGGGCCGACGAGCAGCCCGGTGACGATCACGCTCTCGTGACGCACCTCCTGGTAGTAGAGCGGCACGAGGATCATCGCGCCGAACAGCGAGGCGCCGAGCGCGAACGTCGTCAACGACGCCGCCGCGAACACGCGGTTGGCGTACAGCCGGATGTCGAGCAGCGGGCGCTCGATGCGCAGCGCGTGCCAGCAGAAGACCGCGCACAGCGCGAGCCCCGCGACGATCGGCCACAGGACGGTGGGCGCGGTGACGGTCGGGTGCGTGGCGAGCTCGGACAGACCGTAGACGACCGCCGTCGATCCCCCGGAGAGCAGGCCGAGACCGACCACATCCAGGCGTCCGGCCGCTCCGGAGTCGGTCTTGGGCAGCATGCGCGACGCCAGCGCCAGCGCGATCGCGCCGATCGGGACGTTCACGAGGAAGATCCACGACCAGTGCAGCTTCTCGAGGATCGCGCCGCCGACGACCGGGCCGAGGATCGGCGCGAGCATGGCGGGCATCGAGACGATGCCCATGACCCGCCCCATGCGCTTGGGCCCGGCGACCTGCGCCATGATCAGCTGGCCGACCGGCATGATCATGCCGCCGCCGACGCCCTGCATCACGCGGAACAGCACCAGCGACGTGGTCGAGCTGGCCACTGCGCAGAGCGCCGAGCCGGCGGTGAACAGCACGAGCGAGGTCATGTACACGCGCTTGGCGCCGAAGCGCCGCGCGGCCCAGCCGGTGACCGGGATGACCGCCGCGAGCGACAGCAGGTAGCCGGTGACCACCCACTGGATCTGCGCGATCGAGCTGTGCAGGTCGTGACCGAGCGTCCGCAGCGCGACGTTGACGATCGTCGTGTCGAGGATCGACATGATCATCCCGAGGATCACCACGCCGGCGATCTTCCACACGTATGGCTCGATGCGGTCGGACGCCTCCGGGTGGAACCCCGGATCCGTCGTCGTTGTCGTCGCGGAAGACATTCGGTACCTCAATGTTAGGTACCGAAGCTTTTTCCTTCAACCCCTACCGGGGCCGTCGTCTACCAACGGTAATGCGCGAACGCCTTGTTCGCTTGCGCCATGCGGTAGATGTCGTCCTTGCGCTTGTACGCGCCACCCTGCTGGGACTGCGCGTCCGTGAGCTCGTTGGCGAGCCGCTGGGCCATCGTCTTCTCCCGGCGCTGGCGGGCGAACTCGACGAGCCAGCGCACTGCCAGCGTACGCGCGCGCCTGGAGGCGACCTCGACGGGTACCTGGTAGGTGGCGCCGCCGACGCGGCGCGATTTGACCTCGAGCGTGGGCGTGAGCGCCTTGATCGACGCCTCGAGCGTCTCGATGGGGTCTTTGTCACTGCGCTCGGCGAGCAGCGCCAGCGCGTCGTAGACAATCCGCTCGGCGGTTGACTTCTTGCCGTCGAGCATGACCTTGTTGATCACCTGCTGGACGAGCTTGGAGCGGTGGATGGGGTCCGGCTCGACAGGGCGGATCTGAGCGGGTGCGCGACGGGGCATCTGTGTCTCGTTCCTGGAAGCGGTGGGTGGCGGCTATTTTTTCTTGACGCCGTACTGCGAGCGCGCCTTCTTGCGGTCGCTGACGCCGGCTGCGTCGAGCGTGCCGCGCACGACCTTGTAGCGCACGCCCGGCAGGTCCTTGACGCGACCGCCGCGCACGAGCACCACCGAGTGCTCCTGCAGGTTGTGTCCCTCTCCGGGGATGTAGGCGGTGACCTCGATCGATCCGGAGATGCGCACGCGCGCGACCTTGCGCAGCGCGGAGTTGGGCTTCTTCGGGGTGGTCGTGTACACGCGCGTGCACACGCCGCGCCGCTGCGGCGCGGCAGTCTTCTTCTTGCGACCCTTGCCGGACTTCAAGCCAGGGGTGGCGATCTTCTTCTTGGGGGTCACGCGGCCCTTGCGCACCAGCTGGGAGGTCGTCGGCATCGTGCGGATGCTAGCAGCGCTGGGCGGCCCAGGCCGGTGCGGGCTCCTGGAGTCGGCTGTCAGGCCGGCTGCGGCACGCCAGCGGCACGCACAGGCGCGGGCATCAGCGCGGCGGCGACGATCACGAGCACGAACGCAAGCGCCTGCAGCATGACGCCGGCGGTGCTGCCCGCCATGGGATCGCCGAACACGACGATCCCACCGGCGATGCCGGCGATGTTGGCCGCGGTGCCGGTGACGGCGATCACGGGGACCGCCTCGCCCTCCTGGAGGCCGCGTGCGGACGCGAAGAACGCGACGATCGAGGCGAGCACCGCGACCGCCAGCCACGGGCTCAGCAGCAGCCCCATGAAGCCATGCGCTCCGGTGATGCCGGTGAGCGCCTTGATGGCGGTGTCGGAGACGCCGAACAGGATGCCGGAGGCGGCGCCGAGCATGATGCCGTGGTGCTCGACCCGGCCGCCCATGCGCGGCCCCATGATCAGCAGGCCGCCGATGCCGAACAGACCGGCCTCGAAGGAGATCATCGCGGCGTCTGAGAAGTGCGAGTGCGGGCCGTGCATCGCCGGCAACGTCACGCCCAGCAGCACGAGCCCGGAGGCGGTAAGGAACAGGCCGAGCCACTGGCGGCGTCCGACCTGGAAGCCGAACAGGCGGTCGGCCATCACCGCGATGAACACGACGCCCGCCGCGAGCGAGACCTGGATGACCGACATCGGCGCCATCGACAAGGCGGCCACGTGCAGGCCCCAGCTGCCGGTCGCGGTGATCATCCCGAGCGTGAACCACTTGGACGAGTACAGCGCCCTGGCCGAGCGGAACGGGTGCATGACCTGCACCTTCGGCACGTCGTTCGCGCCGCGGTACTTGTAGAAGAAGCCCAGGTTCGCCACGAAGGCGCACAAGAGCGCAAGAAGTATGCCTAGGTCCATGGTCATTGTCGGGGGGGCGACGGACGGGTCATCGGCCGGCTCCTGCGGCTGCTTTACTGCGGCCGGTCGAACTCAGCGCATCGTCCGTCCTAGGCAGCGTACTCGGCGCAACCTGTATGCAAGCTAAAGAGCCCGTCTGCAACGCCACAGGGCAGGAGCTGCCGCTGCTGATGGTCGACATCGACGGTGTCATCTCGTTGTTCGGCGGCTGGACACACGTTGGCTCCGAACAGGGCGACCAGGACCACGGCGGGTCGATCGACGGCTCTTGGCACTCGATCGACGGCACACTCCACTTCCTTTCGTCCACCGCCGCCGCTCACCTGCTTGATCTGTCGAGCGCGTTCGAGCTGGTGTGGGCCAGCGGCTGGGAGGAGCGCGCCAACGAGCACCTGCCGCACCTCTTGGGGATGCCGCCGCAACTGCCGTTCCTGCGCTTCACGCGCGCGGTCGGCCGCTCCAACGCCCATTGGAAGCTCGACGCGATCGACTCCTACGCGTGCGGACGGCCGCTGGCGTGGGTGGACGACGCGCTCAACGACGCGTGCCACCAGTGGGCGCAGGCGCGCGCGGCGCCCACGCTGCTCGTGCAGACGGATCCCAAGCGCGGGCTGACGGTGGGCGAGGCGGAGCGGCTGGCTGAGTGGGCTGTAGCTCTTTAGGGGGCGCGGGGTTGTGTCGCACCGGCGTCGTGGTAGTGGGTCAGTTTGAAACTGACCCACTACCGGCGTCGTCGGCCGTATGACCATTGCTATACGGTCGCCACCTGAGGCGAACAAACCCGCCGGCCTGCGGGGGTTGTGTCGCACCGGCGTCGTCGGCCGTATAACCATTGCTATACGACTCCCTCCTGGCAGGACGAACAAGCCACGGGCCGCCGACCCCACGGCCGGCGGCCAACACCACCGCGACCGGCGGTCGCGGTGGACGGCCTCTACTCTTCGACGAGCCCCTCGTCCGGCAGCTCGAGCTCGGCCAGCTCCTCGGCGAAGCCGGGGTCGGTGCCGCCGGCGCCGATCTTCTCCAGCGAGGCGAGATCGGCGTCGAACTCCTGCCCGTAGCCGCCGTTGAAGCCGTCGCCGGCGAGACCCAGCTCGGCGGCGATCTCGTCCTGGTCGAGCAGGCCGACGTCGTCGATCGCCCGCGGCAGCGGTTCGGCGGGCTCGATCTCGATCCGCCGGTAGCGCTTCAGACCGGTGGCGGCGGGGATCAGCTTGCCGATGATCACGTTCTCCTTGAGGCCGTTGAGGCGGTCGATCTTGCCTTCGAGCGCGGCGTCGGTGAGCACCTTGGTGGTCTCCTGGAAGGAGGCCGCCGACAGGAACGAGTCGGTGTTGAGCGACGCCTTGGTGATGCCGAGGATGATGTCCTCGAACTGTGCCTGTTCGCCACCCTGCTGACCGACGGCGTCGTTGGTCTTGGCGAACTCGAAGCGGTCGACGAACTGGCCGGGCAGGTAGTCGGTGTCGCCCTTCTGGTCGACACGCACCTTCTTGAGCATCTGGCGCACGATCAGCTCGATGTGCTTGTCGTTGATGTCCACGCCCTGGGACTTGTAGACCTCCTGGACCTCCTTGACCAGGTACTGCTCGGTCTCGGTGCGTCCGCGGATGGCGAGCAGCTCGTGCGGGTACACCGACCCCTCGTTGAGCTGCTTGCCGGCTTTGATCTTCTCCGCGTTGGACACGAACAGCCGCGTGCGCCGCGGGAAGGCGTGGCGATGCTCCTCGCCGGCCTCGTCGGTGATGACCACCGTCAGCGCTTTGTCGGTCTCCTCGATCGTCACGACGCCATCCTGCTCGGCGATTTTCGACAGACCCTTCG
Source organism: Solirubrobacteraceae bacterium (assembly GCA_049513255.1). Taxonomy (GTDB): domain Bacteria; phylum Actinomycetota; class Thermoleophilia; order Solirubrobacterales; family Solirubrobacteraceae; genus Palsa-744. The sequence continues at coordinate 80,524 of JBEKWH010000009.1, read as the reverse complement.
GCCGACGCGCCTCGAACAGCTCGACGACACGCGGCAGACCGTGCGTGATGTCCGCGCCGGCGACGCCGCCGGTGTGGAACGTACGCATCGTCAGCTGCGTGCCGGGCTCGCCGATCGACTGCGCCGCGACGATGCCGACGGCGTCGCCGATCTGCGCGATCGCGCCCGTCGCCATTGCCCTGCCGTAGCAGGCCTGGCATACGCCGCTGGGCGCCTCGCACTTGAGCACGGAGCGCACCGGCACGGTCACCTCGACGCCCTTCTCGTGGTCCTCGGTGAACGCGCTGACGATATCTGCCATCTCGGCGCGGCCGATCTCGACGCCCTGCTCGGTGAGCATGCGGCCTCGCTTGGTCGTGATGTCACGCGCGGCGATGCGCCCGACGAGCACGTCGTTGGGTTCCCCGCCGCCCTTGAACACGGCCATCTCGATGTACTCCTCGGTGCCACAGTCGGCCTCGCGGATGATCACGTCCTGAGCGACGTCGACCAGACGCCGCGTCAGGTAGCCCGAGTCGGCGGTACGCAGCGCCGTGTCAGCAAGACCCTTTCGCGCACCGTGCGTGGAGATGAAGTACTCGAGCACCGACAGGCCCTCCATGAAGTTGGCCTTGATCGGGCGCTCGATGATTTCACCCTTCGGGTTGGCCATCAGGCCGCGCATGCCCGCCAGCTGGCGGATCTGCTTGAACGAGCCACGAGCACCTGAGTTGGCCATCATGAAGATGGGGTTCAGCGTGTCGAGGTTCTGGATCATCGCCTCGGCGACCTCGTCGGTGGCGGCGTTCCACTGCTCGACGACCGCCTCGTGACGCTCCTCCTGAGTGATCAGGCCGTCGTCGTACTGGCTGGTGATGTCGCCGACCAGCTTGTCGTACTTGTCGAGGATTTCCTGCTTCTCCGGCGGCACGACGACATCGTTCTTGGAGATCGTGATGCCGGCCTGCGTCGCGTACTTGAAGCCGAGGTCCTTGAACGCGTCGAGCACCAGCGAGATCGTGGTCGCGCCGTATGACTGCACGAGCATGTCGATCAGCCGTGTGGTGTCGCGCTTCTTCATCGACTGGTTGACGAACACGTACTTGGACGCGTCGAACTCGTCGCCCAGCGCCTCCGAGAGCGCGCGCTCGATGCGGTCGTTGTAGATGATCCGCCCGATCGTCGTGAGCACGTGACCGCCATCGCGCCCGTAGGGGCGGAACTCGGCGATGTCGTGCAGCTTGACGACGTTGCCCTCGTAGGAGAGCTCCGCCTCCTGCGCCGTGCGGAACACGTGCGGCCGCGGCTCATACGTGGCGCGGTCGATCTTCGCGAGCTCCTCTGCTTCCGCCCCGTAGGTCAGGTAGTAGGCGCCGAGGATCATGTCCTGCGTCGGTGTCGCCAGCGGCGCTCCGTGCGCGGGGGACAGGATGTTGTTGGAGGAGAGCATCAGGATGCGCGCCTCCGCCTGCGCCTCGGCCGACAGCGGCAGGTGCACCGCCATCTGGTCGCCGTCGAAGTCAGCGTTGAACGCGTGACACACCAGCGGGTGCACCTGGATCGCCTTGCCCTCGACGAGCAGCGGCTCGAACGCCTGGATACCCAGACGGTGGAGCGTGGGGGCACGGTTGAGCAGCACCGGGTGCTCGTGGATGACCTCCTCGAGCACGTCCCACACCTCGGCGATCATCGAGTCGACCATCTTCTTGGCCGCCTTGATGTTCTGCGCCGACTTGCGCTCGACCAGGCGCGCCATGATGAACGGCTTGAACAGCTCGAGCGCCATGATCTTGGGCAGCCCGCACTGGTGCAGCTTCAGGTACGGGCCGGCGACGATCACCGAGCGTCCGGAGTAGTCGACGCGCTTGCCGAGCAGGTTCTGACGGAAGCGTCCCTGCTTGCCCTTGAGCATGTCCGACAGGCTCTTCAGCGGCCGGTTGCCCGGGCCGGTGACGGGGCGCCCGCGGCGGCCGTTGTCGAACAGCGCGTCGACGGCCTCCTGGAGCATGCGCTTCTCGTTGTTGACGATGATCTCAGGCGCGCCGAGGTCGAGCAGCCGCTTGAGGCGGTTGTTGCGGTTGATGACGCGCCGGTACAGGTCGTTGAGGTCTGAGGTGGCGAAGCGACCTCCGTCGAGCTGCACCATCGGGCGCAGCTCCGGCGGGATCACGGGCACCGCGTCGAGCACCATCATCTCGGGCTTGTTGCCCGACTGGATGAACGCGGAGACGACCTTCAGGCGCTTGACCGCGCGCGCCTGCTTCTGGCCTTTGCCGGTCTTGACCTGATCCTCGAGCTCGACGCGTTCGGCCTCCAGGTCGACCTGCTGGAGCAGGTCGCGGATCGCCTCTGCGCCCATGCCGCCGCGGAAGTACTCGCCGAAGCCGTAGGAGGAGCCGAAGCGCTCCTTGAGCTCACGGAAGGTGGTCTCGTCGTGCTCGATCTGCTTGGGCTCCATCGTCTTGAAGAGCTCCCACACGCTGCGCATCCGCTCGGCCGCATCCTCGATGTAGGCTTCGGTGTCGGCGATGTCCGCGTCGAAGGTCTTGGTCAGTTCCTTGACCTGCTTCTCGCGCTCCTCGTCTGACAATTTGGACAGGTTGAGGTCCAGCGAGTCCGCCCACAGGTGGTCTTCGTCGTTGAAGTTGGTCTGTTTGCCGCTCTGCAGGTACTTCTCGCGGCGCGCCAGCGACTCGCGCAGTTCGAGCACGCGCTCCTCGCGCTCGGCCGCGTAGCCGTCGAGGACCTTGTTGACCTCCTTCTCCAGGGAGTCGATGTCCTTCGCGCGCGCCTCATCGTCGACCCACGTCACGATCGAGGCCGCGAAGTACAGGACCTTCTCGAGTTCCTTGGGCGCCATGTCCAGTAGGTAGCCGATGCGGCTGGGCACGCCCTTGAAGAACCAGATGTGGCTGACAGGCGCTGCGAGATCGACGTGGCCCATGCGCTCGCGACGGACCTTCGAGCGCGTGACCTCCACGCCGCAGCGCTCGCACACGATGCCCTTGTAGCGCACGCGCTTGTACTTGCCGCAGTAGCACTCCCAGTCCTTGGTCGGACCGAAGATGCGCTCGCAGAACAGGCCGTCCTTCTCGGGCTTGAGCGTCCGGTAGTTGATGGTCTCCGGCTTGGTGACCTCGCCGGAGCTCCAACTGCGGATCTGCTTTGACGAGGCAAGGCTGATCTCGATGGCGTCAAAATTATTGATGTCGATCATCTAGGGGTGCTTTCGCTCGCGGGTGAATCGGTCATTGGCTTCGCCGGGGCTGCGCCTACGGCGCGTGCCCGGTCATTGACTTCGCCGGGGCCGCGCCTACGGCGCGTGCCCGGTCATTGACTTCGCCGGGGCTGCGCCTACGGCGCGTGCCCGGCATTCGGCTTCTACTCTGCGGTCTCGTCAGTTACCAGGCTCTCCAGGTCGATGTCCTCTGTGGCGTCGACGTCGAGCAACTCCTCGACCCCGACCGCGTCGTCGTCTGCGACCACGTCGTCGTCTGCGACGTCCGTGTCATCTGCATCTGTGCTCGCCTCAACGCCGCCCTCGACCTCGTCGGCGGCGACATCGGCGCTGCCCTCCAGCTCGGCCGGCTCGTCGCCGTTCTCGCCGGCGAGCGCCCTGACCCCGGAGAGGTCGATGCCGAGCTCCTCGGCGGCGCGCAGCAGGTCGTCGTCCTCGTCGCGCATCTCCGCTCGCTGGCCCTCCTCGGACACGACGTTGACGTCCAGCGCCAGCGATTGCATCTCCTTGAGCAGGACCTTGAACGACTCGGGGATCGACGGCTCGGCGATGTTCTCGCCCTTGACGATCGCCTCGTAGGCCTTGACGCGCCCGACGGTGTCGTCGGACTTGATCGTGAGCATCTCCTGCAGCGTGTAGGCGGCGCCGAATGCCTCCAGCGCCCAGACCTCCATCTCGCCGAAGCGCTGTCCGCCGAACTGCGCCTTGCCGCCCAGCGGCTGCTGGGTGACGAGCGAGTAGGGACCGGTCGAGCGAGCGTGGATCTTGTCGTCGACGAGGTGCAGGAGCTTGAGGATGTACATGTACCCCACCGTCACCTGTTCGGCGAACGGCTCGCCCGTGCGGCCGTTGAACAGCGTCATCTTCCCGGACGCCTGCTCGCCGACGCGGCGGGACTTGTCCACGTCCATGCGAATGCGGCCCTCGTGCGCGTCCTGCCACTTGACGAGCGCGTTGTCCACGTCCTGCACCGTCGCGCCGTCGAACACGGGCGTCGATACGTACACGCGCCGGGGGCCAGCATTGGCGTCGGCTTCCTTGTAGGCCTCGGTGCCGTCGTCGTACCAGCCCTGCGCGGCGGCCCAGCCGAGGTGCGTCTCGAGGATCTGCCCGACGTTCATGCGCGAGGGCACGCCCAGCGGGTTGAGGATCACGTCGACCGGCGTGCCGTCCTCGAGGAACGGCATGTCCTGCTGGTCGACGATCTTGGAGATCACACCCTTGTTGCCGTGGCGGCCCGCGAGCTTGTCGCCCTCGGAGATCTTGCGCTTCTTGGCGACGAACACGCGCACGAGGTCGTTGACACCCGGCGGCAGGTCATCGCCGGCATCGCGGCTGAACGTCTTGACATCTATCACCACGCCGCCCTCGCCGTGCGGGACCTTCAGCGAGGTGTCGCGCACCTCGCGCGCCTTCTCCTTGAAGATCGCGCGGATCAGCTTCTCCTCGGCGGTCAGCTCGGTCTCGCCCTTGGGCGTGACCTTGCCGACGAGCAGGTCGCCGGAGATCACCTCGGCGCCCACGCGCACGATGCCGCGGTCGTCGAGGTTGCGCAGCGACTCCTCCGAGCGGTTGGGAATGTCGCGGGTGATCTCCTCCTCGCCGAGCTTGGTCGTGCGCGCGTCGATCTCGTACTCCTCGATGTGGATCGAGGTGAGCTCGTCGTCCTGCACGAGGCGCTTGGACAGGATGATGGCGTCCTCGAAGTTGTAGCCCTCCCAGGACATGAACGCGACCATCAGGTTCTTGCCGAGCGCCATTTCGCCCTTGTCGGTCGAGGAGCCGTCGGCGAGCACGTCGCCCACCTTGACCGCCTGTCCGCTGCGGACGAGCGGCTTCTGGTGGATCAGCGTGCCCTGGTTGGAGCGCATGTACTTCTGCAGCTCGTACTCGTCCTTGTCGCCGTCCTTCGTCTGGATGACGATCTGATTGGCGTCGATGTAGTCGACGGTGCCGGCGTTCTTGACGAGCAGCACGTCGCCCGTGTCGAGCGCCGCGCGCCGCTCCATGCCGGTGCCGACAAGCGGCGCGTCGGCCTTCAGCAGCGGCACCGCCTGGCGCTGCATGTTCGAGCCCATCAGCGCGCGGTTGGCGTCGTCGTGCTCGAGGAACGGGATCATCGCGGTGGCCACGGACCAGATCTGCTCGGGCGAGACGTCGATCAGGTCGACGTCCTTGGGCCCGACCGTCACGTACTGGCCGGCCTGTGTGCGGCACAGGATTTCGCTGCCCTTGAGCTTGCCTGTCTTCTCGTCCACAGGCGTGTTCGCCTGGGCAATCAGCAGCTCCTCTTCCTGGGTGGCATCGAGGTGGCGGACCTCATCGGTGACCGTGCCGTCCTTGACCACGCGGTAGGGCGTCGTCACGAACCCGTACTCGGAGACCTCGGCGAACGAGGACAGCGAGCCGATAAGACCGATGTTCGGCCCCTCGGGGGTCTCGATCGGGCACATGCGCCCGTAGTGGGTGGGGTGCACGTCGCGCACCTCGATCGGTGCGCGCTCGCGCGTCAGCCCGCCGGCGCCCAGCGCTGACAGGCGGCGACGGTGCGTGAGCCCGGCGAGCGAGTTGGTCTGGTCCATGAACTGCGACAGCTGCGAGGAGCCGAAGAACTCCTTCAGCGCCGCCACCACCGGGCGGATGTTGATGATCGTCTGCGGCGTGATCGTGTCGGCGTCCTCGGTCGTCAGGCGCTCGCGCACGACGCGCTCCATGCGGTAGAGCCCGATGCGGAACGCCTCCTGGATGAGCTCGCCGACGGTGCGCAGGCGACGATTGCCGAAGTGCTCGTACTCGTCGAGGTGCTCGGCGACCGGCTCGCGCGGCATGCTCGTGGCCTCCGCCGCGTAGTCTTTGATCTCGACCTCGCCGTCCTCGGGCAGGCCCAGGCGCTTGGGCAGCGAGACCAGCTCGCGCACGAGCGCAAGGATGTCGTCGTGGGTGAGCGTGCGCGTGTCGATGTCAACGTCCAGGCCAAGACGCGAGTTGAGCTTGTAGCGCCCGACGCGTGTGAGGTCGTAGCGCTTGGGGTCGAAGAACAGCTGGTTGAGCAGCGCCTTGGCGTTGTCCACACTCGGCGGCTCGCCGGGACGCTGCTTCTTGAACAGCTCGATCAGCGCGCCCTCTTCGGTGCGCGTCGCCTCAGTGTCGGACTCGATCGTGTTGCGGATGTACAGCGAGTTCTCGAACAGGCGCAGGATCTCCTCATCTGAGGCGTAGCCCATCGCGCGCAGCAGCACCGTCACCGGAAGCTTGCGCTTGCGGTCGATGCGAACGAACACCTTGCCCTTCTTGTCGATCTCCAGCTCCAGCCAGGATCCACGCGCGGGCATCAGGTTGGCGATGAACACCTGCTTCTCGCGGTCCTTCGGCTCCATCAGATAGGCGCCAGGGGAGCGCACGAGCTGCGTCACGACCACGCGCTCGGTGCCGTTGATCACGAACGTGCCGCGCTCGGTCATCCACGGGAAGTCGCCCATGAACACCGACTGCTCGCGGATCTCTCCGGTCTCGCGGTTGATGAACGCCACCGTCACGGTCAGCGGACGGGCGTACGTCAGGTCCTTCTCGCGGCACTGCTCAAGCGACGCGACGGGTTCGTCGAAGGTGAACTCGCCGAACTGCACGGCCAGGTTGCCGGTGTAGTCCTCGATCGGCGAGATGTCGTCGATCGTCTCGCGCAGTCCGCCCGTCTTCGGGTCGGTCAGCCACGCAAACGAGCGGCGCTGGATGTCAATCAGGTTGGGTACGTCAACGGTCTTTTGCAGACGCGCGAAGGTTCGGCGCGTCCGGAGAGCATCTACAGCAGCCAAGAAATGACTCCTTCGGAGGGCGATACACGGGCAGAGGAGGGCGCCGAAGCGCGACTAAGAAAGATAGCACAGGCTATCCGTACCCATAAGGGCCACCAGCGCTCACGGACCCCGCCCCTCGAGAAATTCGCGTATGTGGCGCGACCTCGGCGCTTCGGACGGCTGCGACTATCGGCTAGCGGTGGGCACTTTACCGGAAAACGCGCCGATTTGTTAGCGACGGCTAAAGACGTGCAGGATTGGCCGCCGTAGCGGGTGGGCCGGCCGGGCCGGGCCGCAGGGCCACCGCGACCACCTGGCCGAGTCCGATGGCCGCCGATCGACTGGCCGAGTCGGATCGCCGCCGACTGGCTGGCGGCCGCCGATCGACTGGCCGAGTCACACGACCGCCAGCGATTGCTTCTCAATCGAGATCGTTACACCTTGTAATGATTACGCCGTGTAACGATCTCCCGATGCGACCGCTAGACGGGGACCGAGACCGCGCCGTTACCCGCGCAGGGAGCGAGACCCAGAGGCGCGCGACTCACCGCGCGCCGGACCGCACCCGCCCGGCGGGGGACCTGCGGATGACGACAGGCGGAAGGGTCCCAGCCAAGCGAAGCCTGTCCGTCCGACGGTCGCCGCGAAGTCGCGACCGTCGGACGGACAGGCGAAGCGTCACTTCAGCTCGACGCTGCCGCCGGCCTCCTCCAGTTCCTGCTTGAGCTTGTCGGCCTCCTCGCGCTCGACACCCTCCTTGACGGGCTTCGGCGCCTCGTCGACGAGCGCCTTGGCCTCTTTGAGGCCGAGGCCGGTGGCTGCGCGCACGACCTTGATGACCTGGATCTTCTTGTCGCCGGCGGCGGCGAGGATCACGTCGACGGTGCTGCTCGCTTCTTCCTCGGCGGCAGCGTCGCCGCCACCGGCCGCGGGCGCTGCGGCTGGGGCCGCCATCGCGGCGGCCGACACGCCGAACTCCTCCTCGAGCGCTTTGATCCGCTCGGCGAGCTCGAGCACGGAAATGCCCTTGAGCTCCTCGATCCAATCCTGTGTGCTGGTTGCCATGTGAGTCAGTCCTCCTTGGTGGGATTCGTCTCGGCGTCCTCGGGCTGGCTCTCAGCCGAGACGTCCGCCTGGTTGTCGTCTGCTTGCGCCGGCTCGTCCTGCGCCGGCTCAGTCTTGGTCTCTGCGTCCGCCTCGGCGGCGGCCTCCTCAGCCTGGGGCTCCTCAGCCTGGGGCTCCTCAGCCTGGGGCTCCGCCTCGGTGGCGGGCGCCTCGGCCTGCGCCTCCGTCTCCGCGGCGGGCTCGTCGGCGGCCGGCTCGGGCGCCGGCTCAGCGGCCGGCTCCCCGGCCTCCGGCTCCGGCGCGGTCACCGCCGCCTCGGCCTCAGGCTCGGCAGCGGCCGCAGCCGGCGGCTCGCCGGCGGGCAGCTCGCCCGACTCCTTCTTCTCGCGCACCTGGCCGAGCGCGACGGCAAGACCGCCGAGCAGTCCGCCGAGGGAGCGCACGAGGCCGCCGATGGGCGAGGCGACCACACCGACGAGCTGACCGTAGAGCACCTCGCGCGAGGGCAGGCGCGAGAGCGAGCGGATCTGCTCGACGTCGAGCGTCTCAGCACCCATGAGCCCGCCCTTGAAGGGCAGCAGCTGGGTGGCGCGGGCGTAGTCGGCGACGGTTTTGGCGGCGGTGGCGACGTCGCCACGCACGAACGTGAGCGCGGTGGGCCCGGTGAGGTAGTCCTTGAGCGACTGCGCGCCGACCTGGTCGGCGGCACGCTCGGTGAGCGAGTTCTTGACGACCTTGAAGGTGGCGTCGGACTCGCGCAGCTTTGCGCGCAGCTCGGCGACCTGCGCGACGGAGATGCCGCGGTAGTCGACGGCGAAGATCGCGTCGGACTCGTCTATGTGGCTGGCGATCTCGGCGATCGCCACGGCCTTCTGGTCTCGGTTCATGGGGCTCCTGTCCCGGTCCTCTGCCGCAGGTGCCGATCAGGCGATCGGCGGCGGCTGCCGGGGGTCTCTGGTGGCCTGTGGCGGGATGACGCTAGGCGGCGATGGTAGCCGCGGGCGCCTCCTCGATGATTTCACGTGTCTTTGAGGTGTCGACCTTGACGCCCGGACCCATGGTCGAGGCGATCGTGATCGAGCGCAGGTAGCGGCCTTTGGCCGCAGACGGCTTGGCGCGGATCAGCTCTTCGATGACGGCTGCGTAGTTCTCGAGCAACTTGCGCTCGTCGAAGCTGACCTTGCCGATGACGAGATGCACGATCGCGCTGCGATCGGTGCGGTACTCGACCTTGCCCGACTTGGACTCCTCGACGGCTTTGCCGACGTCCATCGTGACGGTGCCGACTTTCGGGTTTGGCATCTTGCCGGAAGGCCCGAGGATGCGCCCCAGCTGGCCGACGACGGACATCATGTCGGGAGTGGCGATCGCGACGTCGAAGTCGTCGAAACCCTCCTGGATGCGTTTGGCGAGATCCTGCGCGCCGACGACATCGGCGCCGGCCTCTTCGGCCTCTTTGGCCTTGTCGCCCTGCGCGAACACCGCGACCTTGACGTCCTTGCCGAGGCCGTTGGGCAGCGCGATCGTGCCGCGCAGCTGCTCGTCGGCGTGGCGCACATTGAGGCCGGTGCGCACATGCACCTCGACGGTCTCGTCGAACTTGGCGCCGCCGAGGCCGCGCACCAGCGCGATCGCCTCGGTGGGCTGGTACTCGTGCTCGCGGTCGACCTTGGCGAGCAGCTCGGAGTAGCGCTTGCCGTGCCCGCTCATGAGACAGGCACCTCCGCGGGGCATCCAGCCCCGCGACCGCTGAGGAAGGGACGGCATCCAGCCGTCCTTGACCGGTGGCATCTCACGATGCCACCTCGACGCCCATCGAGCGGGCTGTGCCGGCGATGATCTTGGCGGCCTGCTCGACGTCGTGCGCGTTCAGGTCGTCGAGCTTGCGCTCGGCGATCTCGCGCAGCTGCCCCTGGGTGATGGTGCCGACCTTGACGCGGTTGGGCTCGCCGGAGCCCTTGTTGAGTTTGAGCGCCTGGCGGATGAGCACCGCGGCAGGCGGCGTCTTGGTGACGAACGTGAACGAGCGGTCCTCGTAGACGGTGATCACGACCGGGATCACGGTGCCGGTTTCGCTCTGTGTCTGCGCGTTGAACGCCTTGCAGAACTCCATGATGTTGATCCCGTGCTGGCCCAGCGCAGGGCCAACTGGCGGGGCGGGACTCGCCTGCCCGGCGTTCGCCTGCAGCTTGATTGTGGTGAGGACCTTCTTGGCCATTTAGAGCTTCTTCACTTGATCGAATTGGACTTCGACGGGCGTCTCGCGGCCGAAGATTGATACCAGCACCTTGAGGCGCGCGGCGTCCTCGTTGATCTCGGAGATCTCGCCGGAGAAGTCCGACAGCGGGCCGGAGACGACCTTGACGGACTCGCCGATCGTGAACTGGGCGCGCGTGCGGGTGGCGGTGGCGACCTCCTTGTGCAGCAGCCGGTCGACCTCGACCTGGGTCAGCGGCACGGGCTCCTGCGAGGCGCCGACGAAGCCGGTGACGCCGGGGGTGCCCTTGACGACGCCCCAGGAGTCCTCGTTGAGCTCCATGTTGACGAGCACGTAGCCGGGCATGGTGCGCTTCTCGACGGGGTTCTTCTGGTTGTCCTTCATCTCCATGACCGTTTCGGTGGGCACGACGACGCTGCGCACGGCGCGCTGCTGCCCGAGCGACACGACGCGATGCTCGAGGTTGTGCTTGACCTTGTTCTCGTGACCCGAGTATGTGTTTACGACGTACCAGCGAAACATTCAGACCTCAGAGGATGAATTCGACGATTTCCTTGGCGACGTAATCCGCCGCGCCAAGGTAGAGACCTGCGATGGCGACGAAGCCGAGCACGACCGCGGTGGCTTGGGTGACCTGCCGGCGGTCGGGCCACTGTACGCGTTGAAGCTCTGCCCAGCTGGCACGCAGGAAGCCGATCGCGCGGTTGCCGCCGCGCAGCGGAGCGCCGGACGGGCGCGACAGGTCGCCACCGCCACCGCCACCGCGACCGCCGCCGGTCCCGCCGGCGCCACCGCCGGGGCCCTGCGGCTCCTGCAGCGCGTCCTCGGCTTCGGCCTCGGCGTCGGCTTCGACTTCGGAGAGCTCGTCGCTGGTGGCGGGCACGCCGCCGGCGCCGCGGATGAGCGCGGCGTCGAACTCGTCGACCTCCGCTCCAGCATGGTCGAGCGCGCCGGGCAGGTCGGCTCGCTCGATCGTGCCGTGCGCGTCGAGCGCGTCGAGCGCGCCGGACGCGTCAGCGCCTGCGGGGTCGGACGCGGTCGCACGGGCGCCGTTGGGCGCGCCGTCAGACGCTGGACGCCGGCCGACAGCCGCGCCCCCGCCGCGCGCGCGGCGTTGCTTTGCACGTTTGCGATCACGAGCCACAGCAGCGCTCCCGCGCTAACGGGTCTCCCTGTGACTGGTGTGCTTGCGACACCAGCGGCAGTACTTGCGCAGCGTGATCCGGTCGGGATTGTTGCGCTTGCTCTTGTTCGTCTGGTAGTTGCGATGCTTGCACTCCTCGCAGGCGAGGGTGACAGCGATTCGAACGTCTCCGCGGGCCATGATCAGAAATCCCTGCGTTGTTGTGGATAGGCGGCCCCGGGCGAAGAAAAACCCCGCCCAGGCGCGAGGTGCAAGCAGTCTAGCGCGCTTGCGCCGCCGAGACCAGCGCGCGAGCACGCCGCACGAGCGCAGCGCGAGCACGCCGCACGAGCGCAGCAGTTGGCGCGCGCGGCGCAAACGCCGCGCAAAGCTTGACGCGGGCCGCACAAACCGCGAAGCTCGGGCCGCCAGCCGGTCGATCTGTTCCTCACCCCCCGCCAAACCAGCCCACCGATAGAAGGAGACACGCGCGATGCCCTTGCCCGAGCCGATCCCTGTCAGCGCCCACGACGAGTCGTTTGCGGGCGTCACGTACCACATCCGCGGCGAACTGGTGCCGGAGCTGCAGATCGATATCAGCGGCCAGCAGGTGATGTTCGAGCACCACGTGCTGCTGTGGAAGGAGACGCAGCTGAACGTCGAGCTGAAGAAACTTCCGGGCGCGATCAAGCGCAAGATCGCGGGGCTGGAGTTCTTCGTGACGCGTACGTCCGGCTCCGGGCGGATCGCGTTCTCGCGCGACTCGCCCGGCCAGTGCGTGCCGATGCACCTCGCCCAGGGCGAAGGGCTGGACGTGCGTGAGCACCAGTTCCTGGCGGCGACCGACAACCTGGACTACAGCTTCGAACGCATCAAGGGCGTGCAGAACATGCTGCTCGGCGGGTCGGGCATCTTCATGGACAAGTTCCGCGCCACCGACGGCGACGCGCTGGTTTGGCTGCACGGCCACGGAAACGTGTTCCTGGTCAACCTCGGCGACGGCGAGCAGCTCGACGTGGAGGCCGGGGCTTGGCTGTACAAGGACCCGACCGTCAGCCTCGAGGCTGTGACGATGGGCCTGAAGACAGGGATCATGGGCGGCGGCGGAAAGCTCACGTGGAACCGCTTCACGGGCCCCGGACGCCTGGCGATCCAGACGATGTTCATCGCGCCGCTCGAGGGCGAACCGGTGAGCCAGAACGCGCAGGCGGCGACCGCCGGCGGGCTGGCGGGCGCGCTGATCGGGGGGCTGACGCGCGGGTGAGCTACTCGTACAGCGTGAGCGCGGCGAGGATCACGTAGAGCGAGACCAGCGCCCAGCCCTCGAATTCGGCGGCCTCGCCGTCTCCGGTGACCTGCCATAGGGCCAGCGCGGTTAGCGCGAGCGCACCGATGTACACGGGCGCGAGCGCGAACGTGAGCGTGGTCTTGAGCGCGAACGACAAGAGCACGAGCGCCGGGAACAGGAACGCTGCGATCTGCGCGACGGAGTTTTTGACGACGGAGATGGCAAGATCCGAGCGGCGCTTGTACGCGAGCATCAGCCCGGCGGTGTTCTCCACCGCGTTGCCCGCGATCGCGACGATCACCAGGCCGGCGAACGCCTGGGAGATGTGCAGGATCGAGATCGCCGGCTCGAGGCCGTTGACGAACCAGTCCGACACGAATGCCGAGGCGGTGCCCGCGACGACCAGCAGCACCAGCGTCAGCCACAGCGACAGCCGCGGGCCGCGGGGCTCGGCCTCCGCCGGCACCCCCGGCTGCGACGCGGCCTCGACAACCTCGGCGGCAACTTCGCCCGCCCCGGCCAGGCGGTCGGAGCGCAGGTACGGCACGACCCAGGTCATGTACACGACGAGCAGGCAAATGGCGCCGACGATCGAGATGCCGTCTACGTGGTGACTGGCGGGATCGTGCGCGGCGAGCGACAGCCCGAGCAGCACGATGATGAAGACGGTCACCTGCAGCAGCGTCGCGGTGTCCCTGGGCAGACGCTTGGAGAAGCGCATCATGCCGTCCGGCGAGCGCCTGGCGCCGACGACGATCACGAGGCCGAGCACGAGCAGCGCGTTGGCGAGCACCGAGCCGATGATCGCCGTCTGCGCGACCACCAGCTCGCCCTTCTGCAGCGCGAAGATCACGACGAACAGCTCCGGCAGGTTGCCGAGCGTGGACTGCATCATGCCGGTGACGCCCGGTCCGAAACGCTCGCCGAGCTGCTCGGTGGCGAACGACACCACCCACGCGAGACCGGCGAGCGCGAACGTGGCTACGGCGAAGCGCGGCACCGCCGCCCACGCCTGGTAGTTGGCGACGCCGGCGAGCGCTGTCAGCACGGCGATCACCAGCAGGGCTGAGCGCTCGAGGGGAGTCAGGCCGGCCATGCGCGCCGACAATAGCCTCACCGGCCGATAGCCCCACCAGCCGATAGCGCCGCCGGCCCGAGCCTGCGTACAAGCGTCCCAGCGCCTATGGCGTTACGCGCGATAGCCTGGCGGTCCGCATGCGCCTGGCCACCTTCCTGCCCCCCGGATCCGACACTCCCCGCGCAGGCGAGGTCCGCGGCGAGGGCGGCCGGGAGCGCGTGTTCGCGCATGCGCTCGAGGAGCTGACGGTGCTCGACCGCCTGGCGGACCCCGAGGCGACGCCCGTCGAGGGTGCTTCGTGGGCGCTCGAGGAGGTCACGCTGCTGGCGCCCGTGCCAACGCCCAGGGCGATCTTCGGCATCGGGCTCAACTACGCCGACCACGTGCGCGAGACCGGCGCCGAGGCGCCGGCACAGCCGCTCGTGTTCATGAAGCTGCCGTCCTCCGCCGCCCCGCCGAACGCCCCTGTGCACTGCCCCGCGGTCGTCCGCCGCCTGGACTACGAGGGCGAGCTCGCGGTGATCATGGGGCCCGGCCGCTCGGTCGCCGGCTACGCGGTCGCCGACGACGTCACCGCTCGCGACCTGCAGGGCCGCGAGCCGCAGTGGACGCGCGCGAAGGGCGCCGACGGCTTCTGCCCGTACGGCCCGTGGATCACGACCGCCGACGAGGTCCCCGATCCGCATGCGCTGGCGCTGCGCACATGGGTCAACGGCGCGCTGCGCCAGGACTCCAACACGTCCAACCTGATCTTCTCGATACCCGAGCTGATCGAGTTCATCGACGAGACGTGCACGCTGCAGGCAGGCGACGTGATCCTCACCGGCACCCCGTCGGGCGTCGGCGCCGGCCAGAACCCGCCCGCGTTCCTCTCAAGCGGCGACGTCGTGCGCATCGAGATCGAGCGCCTCGGCGCGATCGAGCACGCGGTCGCCTGAGCGCCGCGCTCAGTGGCTCTCGAGCACGCGGTCGACCATGCCGTACTCGAGCGCCTGCTGGGCGGTGAAGAAGCGGTCGCGCTCCATGTCCCGCCGCACTTCCTCGGTCGGCCTGCCCGTGTGCTCGGCGTAGATCTCGTCGATGCGCTCGCGTACCTTGAGGATCTCGCGCGCGTGGATCTCGATGTCCGTCGACTGCCCTTCAAAGCCCGCGGACGGCTGGTGGATCAGGATCCGCGAGTTGGGTAGCGCCGCGCGCTTGCCCTTGGCTCCCGCCGCCAGCAGCAGCGAGCCCATCGACATCGCGACTCCCACGCACATCGTCGCGATGTCGGGCTTGACGAACTGCATCGTGTCGTAGATGGCCAGCCCCGCGTAGATGCTGCCGCCCGGCGAGTTGATGTAGATCGAGATGTCCTTTTCAGGGTCCTCGCTCTCCAGGTGCAGCAGCTGCGCCACCACCAGGTTGGCCACCTGGTCGTCGATCGGCGAGCCGAGGAAGATGATGCGCTCGTTGAGCAGCCGCGAATAGATGTCGAACTCACGCTCGCCGCGCGCGGTTCGCTCGATGACCATCGGGATCAGTGGCATGACCTCCCACCCTAGCGCTCGCGGCAGCGTGGACGCGGGTGTCCAGATGCACCGCGGCAAACTGCACCGCGGCAAACTGCACCGCGGCAAACTGCACCGCGGCAAACGTCGCCGCTCGCGCACTGGCCGGATGTGCGAGTTCGGCGAGATGCGGTCGGGGTAGGCAGCAGGCAGACGATGGAGTACCCGTCCCTCGAAAGCCTGGAGCAGCAATGAACGCTCGCCGTGCTCGTCTCGAACTACGCCTATCGCGGGCTGTCCTCGCTCTCGCGCTGCTGATCGGGCTCGCGTTCGCGCCCTGCGCCTGGGCGATGACCAGTCACGCCGGCTGGCCGCCCAACCAGCACCTGGTGATGGACAAGGGCCCCGCGGGGCGCCACCACACGCTCGTCGGCAGGAACGGAGTACACAACTACCTGCTCGGCGGCTACGGCGACGACACGATCTACGGCGGCAACGCCGGCGACGTGATCTGGGGCGACTATCACCCCAGCGGCGAGTCAACGCAGACGGCCGTCATCCACGCAGGCGACGGCCCCAACTTCATCTACGCCAACGACACCGTCAACTACGTGTGGACCGGAACCAACCCGCACACGGTCGTGCACGCGCACGAGGACTCCGGTGTGATCCACTGCGAAAACCCGCACATCGTCGTCTTCACCAGCCATCACGCGCTGCGGCACTACAAGCTCGACGGCTGCCGGCACATCAGCTTCTACTCGGTCGGCTACTGACGATCGCGCGCGCAGCCGCTCAGCGAGCGCCAGCCGCTTAGCGAGCATTTACGCGCGCACGCACGTGGCCTTTAGGGCGCCAGTGGACAATGCTCGCAACTAAGCTGTTCGCGGAGGGTCAAAGAACACGATGAATCGCATGCTCAAGAAGCGGCTTCTGATCGGCTTCGCCGTGGTGGCAGTCCTCGCCGGCGTGACCGCAGCCGCGGTCATGGCCGCACAGCCGGCCGCCCGACACCACCGCGGTGGCGTGCTCGCGACCGCCGCCGGCTATCTGGGCCTGAGCACTGCGCAGTTGCGCAGCGACCTGCAATCCGGGAAGTCCCTGGCGGAGGTCGCCGACGCGAGGAGCGGCAAGTCCGAAGCCGGCCTGATCGCGGCGCTCGAGGCCACCGGCAAGAAACACCTGGCCGCCGACGCCGAAAGGCTGCCGCGCCTGATCACAGCGGAGGTCGACCGCGTCGGCGTCCCAACGGCCGCGCGCGAGCGCGGCCGGGGCCGGGTGCTGTCGACGGCGGCGAGCTATCTCGGCGTCGGCGCACCGCAGCTGCGCGCCGAGCTGCGCGCGGGCAAGACGCTCGCGCAGGTCGCCGACGCAACCAGCGGCAAGTCCGAAGCGGGGCTCATCGAAGCGCTCGTCGCCGCGAGGAAGGCCACGCTCACGAAGGCGGTCACCGCCGGCAAGATCACCCAAGCGCAGGCGAACGTCGCCCTTCCCAATCTCCTCAGGAGGGCGACCGCCCAGGTCAACCGCGTTCATCGGCAGCACGGCTCACAAGCGAACGCATCCGCCCGCAGGCGCCGCGCGACGAAAAGCGCCGGCACGCCGTAGCCGGGGTCAGATGTTGACCGACCGCATCCCCTGCTCGTCGTAGCGCTCGCCGGTCGCGGTCGGGACCGCCTCGGCGATGCGCTGCACCTCTTCCTCGCTCAGCGCGACATCCGCCGCGACGAGGTTCTCTTCCAGGTAGGACACGCGCTTGGTGCCCGGGATCGGGACGACGTGCTCGCCGCGGTGCAGCACCCACGCGAGCGCCAGCTGCCCCGGCGTCAGCCCTTTCTCTGAGGCCAGCTCGCGCACGCGCTGCGCCAGCTTGCGGTTCTCCAGCAGGTTCTCGCCCGTGAAGCGCGGGCCGTAGCGGCGGAAGTCGCCCTCGTCGAGCTCCTCCGGCGAGCTGAAGCGCCCCGACAGGAAGCCGCGCCCCAGCGGCGAGTACGCGACCAGCGCGATCCCCAGCTCCTGGAGCGTCGGCAGGATCTGCTCCTCGACGTCGCGAGTCCACAGCGAGTACTCGCTCTGCACAGCCGTGATCGGGTGCACCTCATGCGCCCGGCGGATCGTCTGCGCGCTCGCCTCCGATAGTCCAAGATGGCGGACCTTGCCGGCGGCCACGAGCTCCGCCATCGCGCCCACAGTGTCCTCGATCGGCGTGTTCGGGTCCACGCGGTGCTGGTAGTACAGGTCGATGTGCTCCACGCCGAGGCGCTGCAGGGAGCCCTCGCACGCGCTGCGCACATAGTCGGGGCTGCCGTCGATCGAGCGCACCGGCGTCCCGTCCGCCCCAGCCTCGAGCCTGATGCCGAACTTCGTCGCCAGGAACACCTCGTCGCGGCGCCCTTTGATCGCACGGCCGACGAGCCGCTCGTTCGTGTGCGGCCCGTACATGTCCGACGTGTCCAGGAAGTTGCAGCCGAGCTCCAGCGCGCGGTGGATCGTCGCCAGCGCCTCGCCTTCGTCAGCCGCGCCGTAGAACGCCGACATGCCCATGCAGCCGAGGCCGATTGCGGAGACCTCGGGACCGTCCGGTCCGAGAGTGCGGGTCTTCATCGTGTGACTCCTGTCCGGTGGTTGGTTCCCTGACAAAGATCGATGCCGACATAATGGCAATCAGAGTGTTCCCCCTGAACCTCCCCAATCTGCTGACGGTGCTGCGGATCATGCTCGTGCCCGCGCTCGTGGTTGCGCTGCTGGGCAACACACCCGGCGGCGACGTGCTCGCGGCTGTCGTGTTCGCGCTCGCCTCGCTGACCGACTTCATCGACGGCTACCTGGCGCGAGCGCGCGCGGAGGTCACCACGTTCGGCAAGCTCATGGATCCGCTCGCCGACAAGCTGCTGATCATCGCCGCGCTGATCTCGCTCGTATCGCTGCATCGCCTGGCCGCGTGGGTGGCGATGGTGATCATCACGCGCGAGCTCGCCGTCACCGTGCTGCGACTCGGCGCCACGCAGGCCGGCGTGGTGATGGCGGCGAGCATGTTCGGCAAGGTCAAGACATGCCTGCAGATCGCAGCAATCCTCGCCGTCATCGCCGTGCACGGCCAGCCCGTGTGGGTGACCGCGCTGCTGTACGTCACCGTCGTCGTCACCGTGCTGTCGGGACTCGACTACTTCTTCGGCCTGCGCCGGCGCATTCAGCAGGTCCAGGCTCCCGCCGACGGTTGACGCCGTCGACTGACGCCTACCCGCGCGCCCCCGACGCGAGCCACTCCTCGAGCGACGTGTGGTGGGCGCTGTGCGCGCCGGAGTCGACCTCCCCGCGCAGGTCGCCCAGCAGGCCATGGCGTTCGGCCACAACGTTGTGCTGATGGATCGTCTCCAGGTTCTCCTGGCGCGCCGACACGAAGCTCCCGCCGTCCAGCTGCGTGAACGTGCGCACCACCCCGCCGATCATCTCGCGCACGCAGTCCTCCACGAAACGCGGCCGGCGATGCGCCTTTTCGACAACCTCGACCTCGTCCGAGCGCTTCATCAGCTCGTAGATCTCCGAGGACATGCTCGCCTCGGCGATCGCCAGCAGCGTCGCCGCGTCGATCTCCTCCGCGCACTCCTCCGTACAGCCGATCTGCAGCGTCGCCAGCCCGCGCTGATTGTGCGTGGCCACGGGCACGCTCTCGAGGATCCGATCGATCTGCTCGGCGGAGAAGTCCTGCGCGAGCAGCCGCTCGCGCGCCCGCGCCGCCACCAGCTCCTGCGCGCACGGACACGCCGTCATGCCGGTCGCGGACACGCCGACGGTGCCGCGCGTGCCGTGCTCGAACGCGACCGCGCGCCCATGCAGCGTGTAGATCTCCTGCGTCTGGATGCCCGACACCGGCGCCGGCTTGTGCTCCGGATAGCGCGCCGCGATCGTCACCTCCGCGCGCTCTGCGCCCTGGCGCTCGCGCACCAGCTCGGCGATGTGCCGCGCGAGCGTCTCAGCACGGAACGTGGATCCGCTGAGCACGACCTCGCCGATCGCCTCGTTGACGACCTCGTCGAAGCGCGACATGTGCGCGCCCTTCTGATCGTGGCTGAGATCCACGAAGCAGTCCAGCCGCGCCAGGAACAGCTCGTCGTGGATGCGCACCACCTTCTCCACGCCGGTGACGCCCACGCGTGACAGCCCCACCGCAATGCCCGGCTCGCGCGCCTGGACGTCGTCGCCGGAACCCATGGTGGGAGACAGCGTGGAGGTCGGCCGTGTGGTCGGCACCGGGGCCAAGCCTAGCGCGCCCAAAGCCCGGCTACGCTGAACCAGCGAGTAGCGGACCACCCAAGCGTCGATTCTGGTATCAATCGCCACGCAACAAAACTCGTCGAGCAAACGCAACGCACAGGAGGCTTAGCGTAGGGCTGGGGAGGTCGGAGCGGATCAGCCGCTGCGACGGGGAGCCGGATCGTCGTTGGGAGGCCAGTTGAGCGAGAAGCTTGAGGGGCTACTGTCTGCCACGGACACAGCCGTGGTGGAGTTGGAGGAGCTGCACAGAATCGTCGCCGAGTCCCAGGAACGGGGCTTCGTGGCGGCGGACACGTTGGCAGCTGCGCTGGAGGAGGCCGAGCTCTCCGCCCAGCAGACGCACGACCTGTTGAGCTATCTGGAGGAGCACGGCGTCGAGGTGCTCCCGGCGGGCGAGTCGACGACCGAGCTGCATGCGCACGGGTCGGCAGCGAGCACCCGCGAGGATCCGCTGGTGGAGCGTCCGACGGCGCACGCGCTCGCGAGCGTCGCCGAGCACGACAGCAACGAGGAACACGGCAGCGACGTGAATGTCCGCCTCGACGAGCTCAAGCGCCCCGACATCGACCTCACGGTCGAGCCGAGCCTGGACTCGCTGCGGCTGTACCTGCGCTCGATCGGGCGCGTGCCGCTGCTGAGCGCCGAAGAGGAGGTCGCGCTGGCCAAGCGCATCGAACGCGGCGACATCGCCGCCAAGCAGCACATGGTCGAGGCCAACCTGCGTCTCGTCGTGTCGATCGCCAAGGGCTACGTGGGCCGCGGGCTGACGCTTCTGGATCTGATCCAGGAGGGCTCGCTCGGGTTGATCCGCGCGGTCGAGAAGTTCGACTACCGCCGCGGCTACAAGTTCTCCACGTACGCCACGTGGTGGATCCGCCAGGCGGTCACGCGCTCGCTCGCCGACAAGGGCCGCACGATCCGCATCCCAGTGCACATGGTCGAGCGCCTCAACAAGCTCATTCACGCCGAACGGCGGCTGATCCAGCAGCTCGGGCGCGAGCCCGCGCCCGCGGAGCTAGCCGCCGAGCTCGACTGCACCGTGCGCGAGGTGCGCGACATCATGCGCATCACCCAGCAGCCGATCTCGCTGGAGAAGCCAGTCGGCGAGGAGGATGACTCGGCGCTCGCCGATTTCGTCGAGGACGTCTCCGCCGAATCGCCCTTCGAGATCGCCTCCGAGGCGCTGCGCCGCGAGAACGTCTCACGCGTGCTCGCATCGCTGCCGCGGCGTGAGCGCGAGGTCATCGAGATGCGCTACGGCATCGTCGGCGGGCGCTCGCGCACGCTCGAGGAGGTCGGTCGCGCGTTCAACATCACGCGCGAGCGCGTCCGCCAGATCGAGAACCGCACGCTGAAAAAGCTGCAGACGCTGCCCGACGCGCAGCAGTTGCGCGAGGCGTCGTAGAGGCCGGCTCGAGCATGCTCTCAGTCGGAGTCCGTAGCACCATGGTTATACGGACTCCGGTTCGTGGAGGGTCGCGGCCGGCGACCGCGATCCGGCTTCCCTAAACTTCACGGCCGCCCCCGGCGGGGTTCCCGAGCGGTCAAAGGGGTGTGGCTGTAAACCACATGGCTCTGCCTTCGAAGGTTCGAATCCTTCCCCCGCCATCACGCCACAGCGTCGCGGAACACCCGTGTCGCCCACGCGAGCACCAGCGCGCACAGCGGCACCAACACGGCGAAGGCCTGCCAGACGTGTTCGCCCGCGAAGCTGCCGGAGGCCAGTACGCGGGCCGCCTCCACCAGATAGTAGAGAGGGTTGAAGTGGGCCAGCACCCTCAGCCAGGCGGGACCCAGGGAAATCGGCAGCAGCACGCCCGCCAGCAGCAGCACGGGCAGGTTGATCCCGTTCATGATCGCCGCGAAGCCGCTGATCTCTTTCGTCACGAGCGCCGTGGCGATCGAGAAGGCGGCCATCGTGATCATGAACACGCCCAGCAGCACGGTCAGCACGGCCAGGCCGGCCCAGTGGATGTCGAAGCCGAAGGCCACCCCTACCGCCACCATCACGGCGTCGAAGACGAACATCATCGTCATCGAGGCCAGGATCGGTCCCATCAAGATCGCCAGGCGGCTGGCCGGCGTGACCCGCAGCCGCTCGACCACCCCCGCCTGCAGCTCGAAGATCGTCGTGAACCCCGAGCCCGTGCCGGTGGCGAAAGCCAGCAGCGCGAGGATGCCGGGCAGGAAGCCGTCCAGCACGCGCCCGCCGCTGGCCAGCGAGGCGCCCGTCAGGTGTTTGAGCAGGGGAGTGAACAGGGCCAGGTACAGCAGCGGCGTGGAGAAGCCCACGAACAGCCACACGGGGTTGCGGAGCAGTTGCAGGGCATAGCGGCGGTACAGCAGCCTGATGTCGAGCGCCAGCCTCATGCCTCCTGCTCCGTCACCGCCCCGGCATCGCGCAGCTTGCGTCCCGTCTGGCGCAGGAACACGTCGTCCAGCGTCGGCTCCGAGAGACTCAGAGTCTGCACGCCCACGCCCCGCCGCTCTAGCAGGTGCAGCAGCTCGGGGATCGCGGCGCCGCCCTCGTCGACGTACAGGCGCACCGCACCGTCGCCCTCCGCGCTCAGCTCCCGCACGTAGGGCTGCTCGCCCAGCTCCGCCAGCAGCTCCGGTCCGGGCGCCTCGCCGCGCAGGCCCAGCAGGACAGTGTCGCCCGCCACCTGGCGCTTGAGCTCCTGGGGGGAGCCCTCGATCACGATCCTGCCGTGGTCGATGATCGTCAGCCGGTCGCACAGGGCGTCGGCCTCCTCCAGGTAGTGCGTCGTCAGGAAGATCGTCGTGCCCCGTTCGCTGAGCTTCCCGAGATGGCTCCAGAGGTTGGCCCGATTCTGCGGGTCCAGGCCGGTCGTCGGCTCGTCCAGGAACAGCACCTCCGGCTCGTGCACGATGCCGAGCGCCACATCCAGGCGGCGGCGCTGGCCTCCCGAGTAGGTTTTCACGCGGCGGTCCGCGAACTCGCCGAGGTCGAGGAGCTCGATCAGCTCCGCCGCCCGCCTGCTCACCTCCGCCGGGCTGAGGCCGTACAGACGGCCCTGGAGGATCAGGTTCTCCCGCCCGCTCGCCAGGTCGTCGGCCCCACCCAGCTGGCTGACGTAGCCGATCCTGCGCCGCACCCGGCCGGGGGTCGTGCGCACGTCGCAGCCCGCCACCGTAGCCCGGCCCTCGTCGATCGGCAGCAGCGTCGTCAGCATCCTCAGCGTGGTCGTCTTGCCGGCCCCGTTCGGGCCGAGGAAGCCGAACACCTCGCCCCTGCGCACGCTCATGGTCACGCCCCCGACCGCGTGCACGGGCTCGCCGTGGCCCTTGAAGCTCTTGCGCAGATCCTCAGTCTCGATCACTATATCGTCAAGTTTGACCATGCGACTGCTTAGTCAAGCATGAATAGTCAGTCTTGTCAACTAGACTGGCGCCATGTCATCGACACGGCTGCTCGTTCTGGGCGCAGTGCGCATCTTCCAACCGGTCCACGGCTACTTCGTGCGGCGAGAGCTGCTGAGCTGGCGGGCCGACGAGTGGGCCCACCTCAACCCCGGCTCCGTCTACAACGCCCTGCGCACCCTCACCCGCGACGGCTTCCTCGAAGAGGTCCAGACCGAGACGCAGGGGCGCCGGCCCGAGCGCACCACCTACCGCCTCACCCCCGATGGCGAGACGGAGTTCGTGGTGCTGCTGCGCGCGGCGCTCTGGAAGGTCGAGCCGCACGCCCCCGACAACCTGCTCGCGGCGTGGAGCTTTGCCTGGACGCTCAGCCGCAGCGAGGTCATCGCCGCCTTCGAACACCGCCTCGCCCAGATCGAGGCCAGCCGGCATGCGACCGAGTTCGCCGTCGCGGACATCAGGCGCGACCCCGACAAGCCCGCCCACGTGGCCGAGCACATGCGACTTACCCAGGCCCGCCTGGACGGCGAGGCCGCATGGACCGAGCAGCTGCTGGCAGGGCTGCGCGAGGGCGAGTACTGGTTCACCGGCGAGCCCGACCCGCCCTGGCCCGGGATGGGCGCCGACGGCAGGCCCGAGCCGGGGGGCGCCAGGCAAGTGCCCCACGGGCAGGCGCTGGCGTAGACTGCCGCTGTGGCTATCGGCGGTCGCACCTTCATCGTTGGCGTCGGTATGACGAAGTTCGACAAGCCGGGAACCAAGGAGGGGGACTACCCGGACTGGGCCCGTGAGGCCGGCGAGATGGCACTGGCGGACGCCGGAATCTCCTATGGGGAGGTCGAGCAGGCGTTCGCCGCGTACTGCTACGGCGACTCGACCGCCGGCCAGCGCGCGCTCTACGGGCTGGGTCTGACAGGCATACCGGTCATCAACGTCAACAACAACTGCTCGACCGGATCCAGCGCGCTGTACCTCGCTCGCCAGGCGGTGAAGGGAGGCCTGGCAGATTGCGTGATGGCGCTGGGCTTCGAGAAGATGGAGATGGGCTCGCTCGGCGCAAAGTTCACCGATCGCACCAACCCGCTGGACCGGCACGCCGCAGCCCTCGGAGAGCTGCGCGAGTGGGAGCAGGCGCCGCTCGCCCCGCAGATGTTCGGCATGGCAGGGCGCGAACACATGGAGCGCTACGGCTCGAGGCCCGAGCACTACGCCTGGATCGGCTGGAAGAACCACAAGCATTCCGTGAACAACCCGTACGCGCAGTTCCAGACCGAGTACTCACTGCAGGAGATCACGGACGCCAAGGAGATCTACGCGCCGCTGACCAGACTGCAGTGCTCGCCAACCTCTGACGGCAGCGCGGCGGCGATCGTGGCCAGCGAGCGCTTCGTCGAGAAGCACGGACTGTGGGAGACGGCCGTCGAGATCGCCGGCCAGGCGCTCGTGACCGACATGTCCAGCACATTCGAGTCGAAGTCCTCGATCGTGATCGTCGGCGCCGACATGAGCAGAGCCGCAGCGGCACGCGCTCTGGAGGAAGCGCAGACCGGGATCGAGGAGGTTGACGTGATTGAGCTGCACGACTGCTTCAGCGCGAACGAGCTGATCACCTATGAGGCGCTCGGCCTTGCCGAGGAGGGCGAAGGCCACGCGCTCGTCGACGCCGGCGCAACGACATACGGCGGCGAGGGCCCGGTGGTCAATCCCTCGGGCGGGCTGATCTCCAAGGGCCATCCACTGGGAGCGACGGGCCTTGCGCAGTGCTCGGAGCTGGTCTGGCAGCTGCGCGGTACCGCCGGTGCGCGGCAGGTCGACGGCGCGAAGGTTGGGCTGCAGCACAACATCGGCCTCGGCGGTGCGGCGGTCGTCGGCGTCTACCGCAAGCCAGCCGCCTGAGGGCCGCTCTGGCTCACGCCACGGGCTGCAGCACTCCGCGCGCACCCGCTTCGGCGGCCGCCGCGGGCGCCGCCAGCACCGGTGTGGGACTCGCCTTGACACGGCCCGCGCCGCTCACCTCGGGCCACGGCGGCCCCGGGCGGCTGAGGTGGAAGCCCTGCACGAGCGGCACGCCGAGTCGCTGGATAGCGCGCAGCTCGGCCTCGTTCTCGACGCCCTCGGCGACCAGCAGGCTGCCGACCTGCCTGGAATAGCCGGCCAGCGCGCCGACCAGCGCCGCTCGCTCGTCGTCGGCGTCGATGCCGCTGACGAGCGAGCGATCGAGCTTCAGATAACTGGGGCGAACGGTCGTGATCTGGCGCAGACCCGAGTAGCCGGCGCCCATGTCGTCCACCGCCAGCCGCACGCCGCGGGCGCGCAGCGGCTCGATCGCGCTCAGCAGCTGCGTGTCGCTGTGCACGAGCGTCTCCTCGGTGATCTCGATGATCAGGCCGCTGAGATCACCAGCAGGTGTCTTGCCCGCCGCTTCGAGCATCGCCATCGTGGACGCCTCGAGCAGCACCGGCGCGGACAGATTGACCGACAGGCTCGTGCCGGACGGGCGGCGGGCGAACAGGTCCAGCGCGCCGCGCAGGCACGCCCGCTCGAGCGCCGCGCGCTGCCCCAGCTCCTGCGCCAGCGCGAACCAATGCAGCGGGCTGCCGTCCACGCGCGGCTGGCCAAAGCGCGCCAGTGCCTCGTACGCGTGCACCTCGCCGCTGCGGATCTCGACGATCGGCTGGACCACCATCGACAGTCCCTCGCCGGCGATCAGTCGTTCGATCGCGCCGCGCGCGCTCAAGGCCTCGGCCGCGCTGTCGTCCGTCTGGGCGGGCTCGCCCGTCTGCGCCCGCTCGGCCATGCGCGCGGCGATGTCGCCGGCCATCAGCAGCGTCTCCGCGCTCTCGGCTTGCAGTCGCGCCTTCATCAGCAGGTGATTGAGCTCCTGCGTGAGCCTGCCGCTGGTCAGCAGCAGTCCGAGTGTGGCCGCGCACATCGCCGCGTATTCGGCGGACACCGACCCGTACCTGGCGGCCGGCAGCGCAAGCGCCGCGAGCACGATGTAGCGCCCCAGCCAGTGCACGCGCCCGCCGCGGGCAAGCACGCCGCTGGCGATCGCCACCAGCCACAGCATGTTGAGGATGCCGACGTGCTCGCTGCCGAACCCGACGATCAGCACGCCGGCGAGCGCCGCCAGCGACTCCTCGACGCGCAGCCACGAGAGCTGCGGACCCGCAAGCTGGACGATCGACGTGATCGCGATCAGCGCGAAGCCGATCCCGCCGAGCGCCGGGTGCGGCAGCAGGCTGGGCCGGGAGACGATCAGCGCGCCGCCCGTGAGCGCCATCACCAGGCGCGTGATCGCCGCCGTCCTGCGCGCGCGCAGCACGTGATCGTCGCGCTCGATTGGCGTCGTCCCGTCGAGTAGTCCCATCATCGCTGCTTCGGCCCGCCGGGCCGGCTGCTTGAAGGATGTCAGTACTTTTCCGCTAGTCGTCGGCGAGGCCCGCGTGGGGCGTGTGCGCGGCGTGGGCGAGCGCGGCGTGCGTGCCGGCCGGCAGTCCAAGCTGCATGCCCACCCGCTGGAGCAGGTCCAGCAGCAGCTCGCGCTCGGCGCGGTTGAGTGGCGCGCACAGAACGCGCTCGAGCTCGGAGGCGAGCACCAGCGCGCGCTCGAGCAGCTCGCGTCCGGTGGGCGTCAGGTGCAGCGTGCGCTTGCGCCGGTCGAGCGGGTCGTGCCCTCGCTCGATCAGCCCACGCTGCTCGAGCTCGTCCACGAACGCGACCATCCGACTCGGCGGGATCTGCAGCCGCTCGGCGGCCGCCTGCTGGGACATGCCCTCCGCGGCGCCCATCGCGCGCAGCAGCGCGAACTCACGCGGCTCGAGCTGCAGCGGCGCGAGCGTCTCGCGAAAGCGCCTGGCCACCGCGTAGCCGATCGAGGACACGCTGAAGCCGACCGCGCGGAACGGCGCGAACACCTGCGCAACGCCGTTTGGCCATTGCTCCTCGACGCCGGCGTCCCGCTCTTCGTCCCTCACAAGAAGATCATATCCAAGTGTAATGATTTATGGTATGAATCATTCCGTTCGGAATCATTACAAAGTGTAATGATCTCGTTGTAGCGAACAAAGTCCGAGCAGGTCCGAGCAAGTCCGAGCAAGTCCGAGCAAGTCCCGAACAAACGCCGCGGCGATGACTTTCGCGCCGCCCGCCGGTCTCAAGAGCCGTACACATAGAGCTCATATCCATCGCAGGCTCGTATCAATCGCAGGCCCTCTCTGCGCCTGCCGACGAGGAAAGGACGCTGACGAAATGGCACGCATCACCGGCTGGAATTGGTGGCTGCCGAAGATGCCCGCGCGGCTGCTGTGCGTCGAGCCCTCCCCCGCGCCCCGCCCGGCCGCCCGCAAGCCCGCGAGCGAAGGCGTGCTGTGAGCTCCCCGACGGGCACGCCGTCGCCCGACGGCGCCAGGACCCACGCCGGTGCCGGCCCTGCTGCGGGCATGGGCGACAACGGCATCGAGGTCGACGGGCTGGTGCGCGACTTCAAGGGCGGCGTGCGCGCGGTGGACGGCATCGACCTGCGCGTGGCGCCGGGCGAGATCTACGGCTTCCTGGGCCCGAACGGCGCGGGCAAGTCGACGACGGTGCTGGTGCTGACGACGCTGCTGCCGCCGACGGCGGGCAGCGCGCGCGTAGCGGGGCTGGACGTGGTGCATCAGGGCGCGCAGGTGCGCAGGGCGATCGGCGCGTCGCTGCAGGAGTCGGCGCTGGACCCGTTCCTGACGGGCCGCGAGCACATGCGCCTGCAGAGCGCGCTGCACGGGCTGGGCAGGGCCGAGGGCGAACGGCGCGGCAGCGAGCTGCTCGAGCGGGTCGGCCTGACGGACGCGGCGGACCGCAAGGTGGGCGGCTACTCGGGCGGCATGAAGCGCCGCTTGGACCTGGGCCTGGCGCTGGTGCACGGCCCGCGGCTGCTGTTCCTGGACGAGCCGACGACGGGGCTCGATCCGCAGAGCCGCGCGGCGCTGTGGGACGAGGTGCGGCGGCTGGCGAACGAGGGCGTGACGGTGTTCCTGACGACGCAGTATCTGGAGGAGGCGGACGTGCTGGCCGACCGCGTGGGCATCATCGACCGCGGCAGCATCGTCGCGGAGGGCACGCCGGCGGAGCTGAAGGCGTCGATCGGGCGCCCGAGCGTGGAGGTGATCCCGCAGGACCCCGGCGATCGCGAGCGCCTGACCGCGGTCCTGCACCGCTTCGGCGAGCAGGCGGCGGCGTCAAGCAACGGCGTCGCGGTGCGCCTGCCGGAGGGCGTCAGCGACGTGGCGGAGATCGTGCGCACGCTCGACGCGGAGGGGCTGGGAATCGCGGACCTGCGCCTGCACACGCCGACGCTCGACGACGTGTTCCTGGCGAAGACGGGGCGCTCGCTGGAGGGCGCGGGCGACGGCGAGGACACGAAGGACGAGCAGCAGGATCCGGTGTCGGCGGGCGCATGAGCGAGCACGTCACACAGATCAGCGTGCTGGCGCGGCGCTCGATGCTGAAGACGCTGCGCCAGCCGTTTCAGCTGTTTCCGATCGTGTTCTTTCCCTTGATCTTGCTGGCGGTGAATGCCAGCGGACTGAAGGCGGTGACGAACCTGCCGGGCTTCCCGACGCACTCGTACATCTCGTTTGCGATCGCTGTGGCATTCATCCAGGGCGGCATGTTCTCGCTGATCAACACGGGCACGAACCTGGCGGAGGACATCGAGAGCGGCTTCTTCAACCGCCTGGCGCTGACGCCGCTGCGGCGGGTGTCGCTGATTGCGGGCCTGCTGGTGGGCGTGGCGGCGCTGGGCGTGCTGCAGTCGGCGGTGTACATGCTGATGGGCGCGGTCGCGGGCGCCCACCTGGACGCCGGCGCGGGCGGCGTGCCGGTGATCCTGGCGCTGGGCTCGCTGACGGCGGTGGGCTTCGGCGCGCTCGGCTGCGCGGCCGCCCTGCGCACGGGCTCGGGCGAGGCGGTGCAGGGCCTGTTCCCGCTGTTCTTCGTGTTCATCTTCCTGTCCTCGAGCAGCCTGCCGCGCAACCTGCTCAAGACCGGCTGGTTTCACACGGTCGCAAATGTCAACCCGATCTCGTACCTGATCGAGAGCTTTCGCAGCTTGTACATATACGGCTGGGACGGCACTGCGCTGTGGCGCGGCTTCGCGGTGGCGATCGGCCTGACGCTGCTCGCGCTGCTGGCGGTGGCCGGCGCGTTGCGCACGAGGCTGCAAAGGACATGAGCGCGACCCCGGCGACCCCAGGCCCCGTGCCGGGCACCCGCCCCGGCGGCGCCCCCACACCCGGTGCTGCGCCGACCGGCGGCGGCCTGTGGCGGGTGGCGCGCACGATCGCGTGGCGCAGCCTGCACACGTACGTGCGCAGGCCGGACCTGTTCGTGCCGTCGCTGGTGTTCCCGCTGGTGTTCCTGGCGAGCTTCGCGGGCGGCCTGTCGGCGGTGGGCACGCTGCGCGGCTTCAGCTTCCCGGCGGGCTACACGGCATTTCAGTTCGTGTTCGTGCTGTGCCAGTCGGCGATGTTCGGCGGCTTGTTCACGGGCTTTACGCTGGCGTTTGACTTCGAAAGCGGCTTCGCGCGGCGGCTGATGCTGGCGGCGGAGGATCGCCGCGGGATCGCGCTGGGCTACGCGCTGGTGGCGCTGACGCGGGCGGTGATCACGCTGACGGTGGTGAGCGTGGTGGCGCTGGCGGCGGGCATGCGGATCACGGGCGACGGCGTGGACATCTTCGGCCTGTACGGACTGGCGCTGCTGCTGACGCTCGTCGGCTACGGCTGGGCGGCGGGCGTGGCGTTCCGCTTCCGCTCGATCCAGGCGGGCCCGCTGATGCAGACGCCGGTGTTCCTGCTGCTGTTCCTGGCGCCGGTGTACGTGCCGCTGAACCTGCTCAAAGGCTGGATCCACACGATCGCGAGCATCAACCCCGCGACCGCGTTCCTGGATGCCGGCCGCGGGCTGATCTCGGGCGTGCACAACCACACGGCGTTGGCGTTCGCGTGCGCGCTCGGGTCGATCGTGCTGTTTGGAATATGGATGCTGCTCGGGCTGCGCAGCGCCGAAAACGCACCCTAAGCGCTGAGCTCCCGCGCGAGCTCCTCGGCTTGGCGCGTGCTGACGAGCACGCGGTGCAGCGGCGTGGCGTTGTCGACGGCGAACGACAGGCCGGGAACGCCGCGACGCACGACGAACGCTTCGTCGAGGCGGATCGTGCGCGCGATGTAACAGAGCCACGGCACGCGCAGGCCGACTTTGATGCCGGAGCGCATCGCCTCGCGCACGGGGTCTTGCACGACGTGCACGTCGCTGACGTCGGCGCGCGCGACGCGGATGTTGCGCAGCAGCCCGAGCAGCTTCTGCCACCACGCGAGCCGCACTTCGACCTGCTCGCCGGTGACGCGGATCTGCACGGCGACAGCGTAGCGCCGGCCGCTCGCGGGCGGGCCGACTCTCCGCTGACGCTTGTCATCATGGTAGGTTGCTGTTTCTAACTTGGAGCAAGCCGCACTCAGTAGCCAGCTATCTAATACAGCTGTCTGTGGAACTTTCGTCTGCGTAGCGCGAGAGTTGGAACCGTGGAAACTGTCCGTAAGCAATTTGCCGCGAACCTGCGGCGTCATCGCGACCGGGCTGGCCTCTCACAGGAGGCGCTGGCAGACCTGTGCAACCTGCATCGCACGGAGATCAGCCTGCTGGAGCGCTGCAAGCGCTCGCCGCGGCTGGAGACGATCGTGATCCTCGCGCGCGGGCTCGAGCTGAGCTCGCCGGCGGAGCTGCTCGAGGGCATCGCCTGACTCAGCTGCCGGGCTCGTTAGGCCGCTGGGCCGGGTCAGCTGCTGGGCTCGGTGCTGGTGCTGA
Organism: Solirubrobacteraceae bacterium; assembly: GCA_049513255.1. GTDB lineage: Bacteria > Actinomycetota > Thermoleophilia > Solirubrobacterales > Solirubrobacteraceae > Palsa-744. The sequence goes on along the minus strand of JBEKWH010000009.1, from coordinate 49,750 downwards.
TGAGTCCGCGGTCCAGCGCGTAGCCGACGAGCTCCGCGCGCGTTGACAGCCTGAGCTTCTGCTGGATGTGCGAGCGGTGGGTCTCGACAGTGCGCACCGACAGGTACAGCTGCTCGGCGATCTCGGCGTTGGTGTGCCCCAGCGCGATCAGCCGCAGCACGTCCACCTCGCGCTCCGACAGGTCGTCGGGCGGGCCGGGCGGCGGCTCGGAGGCGATGCGCGCGCCGAGCCTCGGGTTGAGGTAGCTCTCGCCGACTGCCGCGCGGCGCACCGCTTCCACGAGCTCGTCGTCGGCGGCCTCCTTGAGCACATAGCCGAGCGCGCCGGCGCCGAGCGCCTCACGCGCGAACGCCGGCTCCTGCTGCATCGTCAGCACGACTATCTGCGTGTCCGGGGACTCCTTGCGGATCACCGGGATCGCCTCGAGGCTCGAGCCGCCCGGCATGTTGAGGTCGAGCACGAGCACGCGCGGATGGTGTCCGCGCACATAGCGCTTCGCGCCCTCCACGTCGCTGGCCTCCGCCACCACCTCGAAGTCGGGCTCGCTGTCGAGCAGCATGCGCAGGCCGCTGCGCACGACGGCGTGATCGTCGGCGAGAACCAGGCGAATCGGCTCCCCGGGCAACGGCTGACCGGCGGCGCCGGCGGCTGGCGCTGCGTTCTCGTCGGACATTGCCAAGAAGTTATCGGCTGGCGCAGCGGAATGACATGCGGGAAACTACTGATCAGCCCATCTTTGGCCCGTGCGGCGAGGGCTCACGCGGCGACCGCCGGGGCGTCGGCGTGCGGCTCGACGTCGCCGTCGGCCCCGCCGACGGCGCGCGGCAGCACGAGCAGCGAGCAGCGCGCGTGGCGCTCGAGGTGGTCGGACGTGCTGCCGAGCACCAGGCGCCGCAGCGGGCCGTATCCACGTGAGCCAACCACCAGCAGGTCCATGTCTTCACCGAACGCCGCCAGCTCCTCGCCGCTCAGCCCGTACACCGCCCGCCCCTGCACGTCCGGGAGCTCGCCCATGCGGCTGGCGGCCTCTTCGATCATCAGGTCGAGGCTCTCGCCGATCGCGGGCGGCATGATCCCGGCGTACGCGACCGACGGTATCGAGACGACTTCCAGCGCGTGCACGGTCGCTTTCGTCGGGGCGGCGATCTCGCGGGCGGCGGCGAGCGCCGCCTTGCTCTCCGCAGAGCCGTTGTATCCCACGCCGACGTTCGCGATCGGGCTCGGGTGCTCCGCGAACCCGCGCGCCGCGATCGCGACCGCGCACGGCGCGCCGTTGAGCGCCGCGCGCGTGTCGTTGCCGAGCATCGCTCGGCCGAACGTGCCGTGACTGCACGAGCCGACGACGATCAGGTCCGCCTGCTGCTCCTCGGCCTGCTGGTGCAGGCCGCGGCCCGGCGTGCCCGCAACGACGCTGACGAGCTCTGCGTTGGCGGCGCCCTCGGCGCGTTCGCGTTCGAGCAGCTCCTCGGAGGCTTTGCGCTCCTCTCTCAGCAGCGCCGGGGAGACCGCGTGCGAGGGGCGCAGCTCACCGCCGTGCACGTGTACGAGCGTCAGCTTCCCAGCGGGATCCGTCAAGTGTGCGGCGAGCGCGACCGCATCGCGGCCATTTGGCCTGCCATCCACTCCCACCAGCACGTTCTTGAACATCGTCGTCTCCTTTGGATCGTCTACTGGCGATGCTAGGTGGAGGGCGACGTCGCGACGTCCGGATTGCCCACCCAGGCTGTTACGGACTTCTACGTATGCGTACCGGGACCGCGCGTGTGGCAAAGCCGGCGTGGGATCGCCCGCCGGCATACGCGACCGGGATGGCCCGCGGGCATTACAGCAATCGCGAGATCGTTACACCTTGTAATCATTCCAAACGGAATCATTCAGGAACGCAACGATCGCGAGAACAGAGTCACACGACGGCCGCACGCGGGACGGCCACACGATGGCCACACGACGCGATCGACGACGGGGAACGATGATGACCGGATGACGACCTTGCCGGCCACTTTGTCCACCGCGGAGCTCAGCGCCCTCGACGCGTACTGGCGGGCAGCCAACTACTTGTCGGTCGGGCAGATCTACCTGCTGGAGAACCCGCTGCTGCGCGAGCCGCTGCAGATCGCGCACGTCAAGGCGCGACTGCTCGGGCATTGGGGCACGACCCCGGGCCTGAACTTCTTGTACGCGCACCTGAACCGGGTGATCCGCGCGCGCGATCTGAACGTGATCTACATCGCGGGCCCGGGCCACGGCGGACCGGGGGTGGTGGCGAACGTGTACCTGGAGGGCACGTACACGGAGGTATATCCGCGTATCGGCCACGATGAGGAGGGCTTGCGCAGGCTGTTTCGCCAGTTCTCGTTTCCGGGCGGCATTCCCAGTCATGTGGCGCCTGAGACGCCGGGCTCGATCCACGAGGGTGGCGAGCTCGGCTACTCGCTGGCGCATGCGTACGGCGCTGCGTTCGACAACCCCGACCTGCTGGTGTGCTGCGTGGTCGGCGACGGCGAGGCAGAGACGGGGCCGCTGGCGACGAGCTGGCACTCCAACAAGTTCCTCAACCCGGTGCGCGACGGCGCGGTGCTGCCGGTGCTGCATCTGAACGGCTACAAGATCGCCAACCCGACGGTGCTGGCGCGCATCCCCACCACGGAGCTGCGCGCGCTGATGGAGGGCTATGGCTACGCGCCGCGCTTCGTCGAGGGCTCAGACCCCCAGGAGATGCACCAGCTGATGGCGGCGACGCTCGACGAGGTGACGGCGGAGATCGCGGCGATCCAGCAGCGCGCGCGTGCTGGCGGCGAGCGAGAGCGACCGCGCTGGCCGATGATCGTGCTGCGCACGCCGAAGGGCTGGACGGGGCCGAAGATGGTCGACGGGCTGCCGGCGGAGGGCTCGTTTCGCTCGCACCAGGTTCCGCTGGCGGACCTGCAGGGTAACCCCGAGCATCTGCGCCAGCTCGAGCAGTGGCTGCGCTCGTACAGACCGGAGGAGCTGTTCGACGAGGGCGGCGCGCTGCGCGCGGAGCTCGCGGCGCTCGCGCCCGACGGCGAGCGGCGCATGGGCGCGAACCCGCACGCCAACGGCGGGCTGCTGCTGCGCGACCTCGAGATGCCCGACTTTCGCGAGTTCGCAGTCGCGGTCCCGGAGCCGGGCGCGGGCACGACGGAGGCGACGCGCGTGCTCGGCGGCTTCCTGCGCGAGGTGATCGCGCGCAACGGCGAGAGCTTCCGGCTGATGGGGCCCGACGAGACGGCTTCGAACCGCCTCGGCGCGGTGTTCGAGGTCACCGACCGCGTGTGGGAGGCGCAGACGCTGGCCAGCGACGATCACCTGGCGCCGGACGGGCGCGTGATGGAGGTGCTCTCCGAGCACCTGTGCGAGGGCTGGCTGGAGGGCTATCTGCTGACCGGCCGGCACGGGCTGTTCAACTGCTACGAGGCGTTCATCCACATCATCGACTCGATGTTCAACCAGCACGCCAAGTGGCTGAAGGTCACCAGGGACATTCCCTGGCGCAGACCGATCGCATCGCTGAACTACCTGCTGTCCTCACACGTGTGGCGCCAGGACCACAACGGCTTCTCCCACCAGGATCCCGGGTTCATCGACCACGTGATCAACAAGAAGGCGGAGATCGTGCGCGTGTACCTGCCGCCGGACGCGAACTGCCTGCTGTCGGTCGCCGATCACTGCCTGCGAAGCCGCGACTACGTGAACGTGATCGTCGCAGGCAAGCAGCCGTCGCTCGACTACCTGGGCATGGAGGACGCGATCGCGCACTGCACGCGCGGGATCGGCGTGTGGGACTGGGCGAGCAACGACGAGGGCGCGGAGCCCGATGTGGTGCTGGCGTGCGCGGGCGACGTGCCGACGCTCGAGACGGTCGCCGCGACGGCGATCCTCAGGCGCGAGCTGCCCGAGCTGAAGGTCAGGCTCGTGAACGTCGTCGACCTGATGCGCCTGGAGCCGGACAGCGAGCACCCGCACGGCCTGCCGGAGGAGGAATTCGACGCGCTGTTCACGACCTCGCGACCGGTGATCTTTGCCTACCACGGCTATCCGTACCTGATCCACCGCCTGACCTACCGGCGCACCAACCACCACAACATCCACGTGCGCGGCTACAAGGAGGAGGGCACCACGACGACGCCGTTTGACATGGTGATGCTCAACGACCTCGACCGCTTCCACCTGGTGATCGACGTGATCGACCGCATCCCCGGCCTGGCCGAGCGCGCGGCGCACCTGCGCCAGCACATGATCGACGAGCGCCTGCGCCACCGCGCGTACACGCGCGAGCACGGCATCGACCCGCCGGACGTCACCGACTGGTGCTGGCCGGCGCCGGACTAGGCGCCGCGGTGCGCGTGCTGGTCGTCAACGCCGGCTCGAGCAGCCTCAAGCTGACGCTGCTGGACGCGCGCGAGCGCACGCTGGCCGCGCAGGAGCTCGAGGCGCCGCGAGCGCGGGTGGAGCCGGAGGCGATCCGCGCGGCGCTGGACTCGCCGCTGGGCGAAGCGGACGTCGTCGGGCATCGCATCGTGCACGGCGGCGAGCGCTTCCACGAGGCGGTGCGAATCGACGACGAGGTCGAGGCGGCGATGCGTGAGCTGAGCGAGCTGGCGCCGCTGCACCAGCCCAAGTCGCTGCAGGCGCTGGACGCCGTCAAGGCGGCGCTGCCGGACGTGCCCGCGGTGGCGTGCTTTGACACCGCCTTTCACGCGACGCTGCCGGCGGCTGCGGCGACGTACGCGCTGCCGCGGGAGTGGCGCGAGCGCTGGCCGCTGCGCCGCTACGGCTTCCACGGCCTGTCGCACGCGTGGGTCGCGCGGCGAGCGCCGCAGCTGCTGCGCGAGGACGCTGCGGCACGTCGGATCGTGAGCTGCCACCTGGGGGGCGGCGCGTCGCTGTGCGCGATCGCGGACGGCCGCTCGCTCGACACGACGATGGGCTTCACGCCGCTGGAGGGGCTGGTGATGGCGACGCGTTCGGGCAGCGTCGACCCGGGGATGCTGCTGTGGCTGGCCGAGCACGAGCGGCTCTCGCCGGCGCAGCTCGCGGACGCGCTCGAGCACCGCTCAGGGCTGCTCGGCCTGGCGGGCACGGCGGACATGCGCGAGATCATCGAGCGCGCGAGCAGCGGCGCGCAGGACGGCGGGCGCGCGCGCCTCGCACTGGGGGTGTACGTGCACCGGCTGCGCGCGGGCATCGCCGCGATGGCGGCGGCGCTCGGCGGCCTGGACGCGCTCGTGTTCACCGGCGGCGTCGGCGAGCACGCCGCGGAGATTCGCGCGCGGACGGCCGCCGGGTTGAGCTTCCTCGGCGTGGCGCTCGATCACGCGCGCAACGACGACGCGCACGCGGACGCGGAGATCGGGGCCGACGGAGCACCCGCTCGCACGCTCGTGATCAGCGCACGCGAGGACCTCGAGATCGCGCGCCAGGTCAGGACGCTGCTGTCGGCTGAGTAGTTACGCACGCTCGGCCGGTGCCGTGCGTGCTTTGCCGGGGGCTGTGGGTGCTTTGCCGCAAGAGATCGGCATGTTCCCCCGGACGCCGAGGCACCCAGTTCGGGGCTAGCGTGGCAGCATGGATATTCCGCATCTACGCTTGGCTCCGGCGATCGCAGACGCGAGCGATTCACCCGATGATCAGGAGGAGTCGATCCGCGTTGTGCTCGCCGACGACCACGTGCAGATGCGGCGCAGTCTGCGGCTGGTGCTCGACGGGGAGGAAGACGTCCAGGTGATCGCCGAAGCTGACGATCTCGCGTCCGTCGTGCGCCACGTTCACGGGCACCGTCCACATGTGCTGGTGCTGGACCTCGGCATGTCGGGCGGATCCGGCATGGAAGCCGTCAGACAGCTGCGCGAGCGCTCGCCCGAGACGCAGATCGTGGTGGTGACGATGGACGAGAGCCCGGTGTTCGCACATCGCGCGCTCGCTGCCGGCGCGCTCGGCTTCGTGACCAAGGAGATGGCCGACGAGCAGCTGGCGGACGCGGTCCGGCAGGCCGCGCGCGGCGAGCGGTACGTGAGTCCGCGGGTGGCGGCGCGACTGGACTCCCTGGACGCTGTGCTCGCGGAGAACACGCTGACCGCGCGCGAGCTCGAGGTGCTGCGTCTGATCGCGCTCGGACACACCAGCGTCGAGATCGCGCGAGCGCTGCAGCTCTCCCCCCGCACCGTCGAGACCCATCGTGCCCGCATACACCGCAAGCTCGGCCTGCGCACTCGCGCCGAACTGGTCCGCTACGCGATGGACCGCGGCCTGATGGGCGCCTGAGCCTACGACGCCGACCGCTGCGCAGCTGCGGCTGCGGCACTGCTGCGGCGTGTCGGCAGGCACGCCCGCACGCACGTTCCATGCTCGCCGGAGTCGACGGTCAGAGTCCCGCCGGCCAGCCCCGCGCGCTCGCGCATGCCCGACAGCCCGAAGCCGTCCGCTTTCGCCGCCGGGTCGAAGCCCGTGCCGTCGTCCTGCACCTCCAGCAGCAGCTCGCCGTCGCAGTCGCCGATCGCGACGCGCACGTGCTCAGCGCGCGCGTGCTTGGCGATGTTCGTGAGCGCCTCCTGAACCATGCGGTAGACGGCCGTCTCGAGATCCGGATCGAGGCGCTCGGCGTCCGCCGAGGGCCCCGGCAGCCTGAGATCGGCATCGATCTGCAAGCCGCTGTCCTCGCGATGGCGGTCGAGCAGCGCTTCGATCGCGGTCCGCAGCCCCAGCTCGTCGAGCGCCGCAGGGCGCAGCTCGGTGATGATCCCGCGGAGGTTCGAGATCTCGTGCTCGATCTGCTCGACGGCCTGGCGCATCGCCGCCTGCGCACGGTCGAGACTGTCGCCGCGCAGCGCCGTGGACAGCAGCACCCGCAACCCGCCGAGGCTCTGCAGCGTCTCGTCGTGCAGCTCTCGGGCCCAGCGCCGGCGCTCGGCGTCGGCGGCGGCGAGCGAGGTGCGCAGCCTGTCTGACTGCACGCTCTGCGCGAGCGCCACGGCGGTGGCGGCGCTCGCGGCGAACGTGCGCAGCATCTGCTCTTCGTCCTCCGCGAACACGTTGCCGTCCTGGCCGCGATCGAACGCGGCAAGCACACCGAGCGCATCGCCGCGATGGACCATCGGCACCAGCAGGGCGGTCTGCGCGTCGGGGACGCCGAACACGCTGGGCGCGATCCGCAGGCGCGCGGCGACGTCGGTGATGCGCTCGGCGCGCCGACGCTCGAGCACCTGGCCGGAGGTCGACGCGGCGATCGACAGCCGCACGCCGCGCTTGTCCGTGACGTGGCCGGCGCTCGCGTGCACGACGAGCTCGTCGCCGTCGCGCAGCATGATCACGAGGCTCCTCGCGCCCACGAGCGCGCGGCCGCGCTTGACGATCAGCTCGAGCACGTGCTCGAGCGCGATCTCGCCGCCGATCGCGATCGCGACGTCGCGCGTGGCCTCGAGACCGCGAAACGCCTTCTCGAGCTCCTCGCGCCGCCGCTCGCTGACCTCATACAGCCGCGCGTTCTCGATCGCGATCGCCGCCCAGTCGGCGAGGATCACCGCGGCCTCCTCGTCCTGCTCGGAGAACTCGCCGCCGTCCTTCTCCGCCAGGTACAGGTTGCCCCACGCCTGCCCCCGGATCAGGATCGGCACGCCCAGGAAGCTGCGCATCACAGGGTGCCCTACAGGAAAGCCATAGCTGCTCGGGTGCTGGCCGACGTCGGCAAGGCGCAGGGCACGCGGATGCTCGATCAGCGTGCCGAGCACGCCCCGGCCGCGCGGCAGATCGCCGATCGTGCGACGCGCCTCCTGTTCGTCCACGCCCGAGGTCAGGAACTGCTGCAGCTCGGTGCGGTGATCGTCGAGGATGCCGAGCGCCGCGTAACGCGCACCGGTGAGCTCACGCGCCGTGACGAGCACGCGGTCCAGCACCGCGCGCTGGTCGAGATCCGTCATCAGCGCCCGCCCGACGTCCAGCAGCCGACGAATCCAAAGCTCCTCGGGCACTGAGCTCATACCGCAGAGCTTAGTAGCGAACGCGGGCCGCGTGACGGCCGGTCATCAGTAGAAAACCCTGATTTATTGGAGCGGGGTCGGTCGCCGACACCGCGACCGGAATCATATGATCGCCCGGTGGGCATGTCCCCTGGATGAATCGCCGTTCGAGGCCGCCGTGCGCGAGGCGGCCGAGGAGGGCTGTGCCGATCTTGGGTGGCGGAACGGTTTGCAGGGCAGAGCCGACGTCGGGACTCGAACCCGAGACCCCCTCCTTACCATGGAGGTGCTCTACCAGCTGAGCTACGTCGGCCTGGCGCTTCGCATCCTACCGCCGCCGTTCCGAGCACGCGCGGTCATGACTTGCGCGCACGCCCGTGGTCGATCTGCTTGCCGAAGGCCACTTCGACGGCCTTGGTCATCGTGGGCTGGAAGGCGGCTGTGAGGGCCTCGGAGGCGAGTGGCCGCAGCTGATCGAGGGCCGCTCGCACCTGGGGCCAGTCGGCCTCGGGCCGGCCGGCGTCGTCGAAGGGTTTCCAGATGTACTCCAGGAAGATCCGTACGAACGTCTGCGCGATCCGTTGGGTGTCGCGTCTGAGCTTGTCCATCGTGTCGAGCGCAGCGTCGAAGGGGACGCCCAGGGCGACCAGTCGCTCGCCGGCGGCCAGCAGGGTTGGGCTGGGAACTTCGAAGCTGTCTTCGCCTATCGAGATCACCAGGCCGAGCTTTTCGGCCTTGGCGATGAGCTTTGCCTCGATGTCGCCGCCGAGGCGCTGCAGCAGGTCGGCGTGCCCGACGATCTCGGGGGCCTCCGTCTCGAAGGGGGTCATCAGGGAGCGGGTGAAGCCGAGCACCTGCTCGCTCGCGCCGGAGGCCTGCTCGAGCAGATGGGCGATCGCGGCGAGGTTGAACCCCTGGGCCTGCATCTCGCGGATCAGCGCCAGGCGGGCGATGTGCTCGGCGCCGTAGTAGCCGACCCTGCCCTGCACCTCCGGTGGCGGGATCAGCCCTCGCGACTGGTAGCTGCGCACATTGCGAACGGTCAGCCCCGCCGCCTGTGCGAGCTGGTCGATCGTCAGCCGCTGCGTTGCCTGCGCGTTCGCCACGACCTAAGCATATCGGGAATCAAGGGTACACAGATCAATGTAACATCAATCTATGCTACAAATATAGAGAGATACATCGTTTGCGGAGTGGCTGTCGGCGATCACCACCCAGGAGGTAGCCGTGACCAGGCGAAGCAGACCAGCGGGAAGCGCAACGAGGCGGCGATCGTGGTCCACGCTGTTCGCTTGGGGCGTGGCGATCGTCGTGCTCGCGTTCCTCGGCAGGGGTCTGGAAGGCAGGCTCGCGCCGATGTCCCTGGCGGTGCCCGGCACGCCCTCCTCTCGAGCCGAAGCGATGCTCGCCGCCAGGTTCGGCAACGCGGTCCCGATCGCCGTGCTGCTGCGCGGCCCTCCCGCGCAGGTCGACCGCCAGGGCCAGCGGCTGGTCGCAGCGCTGCGAGGGATCGCGCAGGTTCAGGTGCTCTCGCCGTGGGACCGGTCGGTCGCGCTGCACTCGCTGCGCCCGAACCCCGGGAGCGCGTTCGTGCTCGTGAACTACATCCGACCCGCGAGCCGCGCGTTGGCGGTCGTGCCGCTCACCGAAGCGGTGATCGCCCGCAGCGTGCAGCGCCCGGTGCGCAGCTACCTGACTGGCGTCGCCGTGATCGGACGCGCGCTCCAGCAGGCCACGATGACGGACACCGAGCGGGCCGAGATGATCGCGCTGCCGGTGCTGATCCTCGTGCTGCTGATCGTGTTCCGCTCGCCGGTGGCTGCCGCGGTGCCCCTCGCGATGGGGGGTGCGACGGTGATGGCCGGGCACGGGCTGCTGTGGGTTGCAAGCTTCCTGACGCCGATCAACTCGCTGGGAGTCGCGATCGCCGCGATGATGAGCCTCGCGCTGGGCGTCGACTACGCGCTGCTGATGGTCTCGCGCGTGCGCCAGGAGCTGGCCGGCGGCCGCGAGCATGAGACGGCGGTCGCGATCGCGTCCAGGGCCGCCGGGCGCACGATCGCCGCGGCGGGCGGCACGCTGGCGCTGACGATGCTCGCGGCGAGCGGCGTGGCCACGCCGGGGCTGCTCGGCCCGGTGGCGATCGGGGTCGTCATCTCGGGCCTTCTGAGCGTCGCGCTGGCGCTGACGGCGATGCCGGCGCTGCTGCGCCTGCTCGGCCCGCGCCTTGACCGCTGGCCGATCCGGCTCACCCGCTCCCCCGCCGCTGGGCGTCGCACTGGAGCGGGCGCTCTCGCGGAACGGCTGATCGCACACCCCGCGATCACGGTTCCTGTGATCGTGATCGGGATGCTGGCGCTGGCGGCCCCGGCCGGTGCGCTGCGCATGGGCCCGCCCGACGCGTCGGAGCTGCCCGCGTCGAACCCGGCGCGCATCGCGGTGCGGATGGTGGAACGCACGATCGGACCGGGGTGGTCGGCGCCGTTCGTGATCGTGACGAGCGCCGACAGCGGCGCGATCACGACCCCGCAGCGGCTGCGGGCGCTGATGCGCTGGCAGGAAGCGATCGCCCGCGAGCCAGACGTCGCGGCGGTGCTCGGCCCGGCGTCGGTCGCGGGCGCGGAACGCGAGCTGACGGAAGCTCACACGGCGCTCGCGTCCGCGCCAGAGCGTCTGCAAGGCGCGCAGCAGGGCATCAAGGGCCTGCGCTCGGGGTTGGGGCGCGCAAGCGACGGTGTGGCGGCGCTGCGCGGCGGCCTCGTCTCGGCTGCAAGCGGCGCGAGATCGCTCGGCGAGGGCACCCGGCATGCCGAGAGCGGCAGCGAACGCCTGGCAAGCGAAACGGGCCGCGCGGGCGCTGGCGCCAGACGACTGACAGCCGCAACCGCTCGTGCGCACGTCGGCGCCAAGCGACTGACAGCCGAAACCGCTCGCGCACACGCCGGCGCCACGCGACTGGCAGCCGAAACCGGCCGCGCGCACGCCGGCGCAGCGCAGCTGGCAACCGAAGCCGGCCGCGTCGGCACCGGCGCGGATCAGCTGCAGACGGGCATCGCCCAGGCGGCGACGGGATCGGCCGCGCTCGCAGGCGGGCTCGACGAAGCGGCCGCCGGCGCCGAACGCCTGGCGAGCTCCGACGGTCAGCTGACGACCGGCGCGGCACAGCTGGCGCAGGGCATGGACACGCTCGATGACACCGTGCACGTGATCCTGGCGCCGATCGGCCTGCTCGCCGAACAGCTCCACGCGTGGGCCGTCTGGATCGGCGCGCTGCGAGCCTCCGACGAGCAGCTGCGCACCCGGCTGAGCGAAGCCACGCATGAACTCGACGCGATGACCGTCGCGCGCGGCGACCCACGCTATCCGGCGCTCGCACAGGACCTCGCAGCGGTCACACAGCTGAGCGAACAGAACGGCCTCTCGCAGCTTGCGGGCATCCAACAACAGCTGACCCAGTGCCTGGAACAGCTCGCGGACCTGCCGGCGGAGATCTCACAGCTGACCGCCAGCCTGGACCAGCTGCGCGCGGGCGCCGACCGGCTCGCCGCCGGCACCAGGGAATCCGAAGAAGGCGCGCTCAGGCTCGACTCCGCCCTGCACGGTCTCGCCGCAGACGGACACACCCTCAGCGACGGGCTGGCAGGGCTGAGCGGCGGCGCAAGCCAGCTCGCCGGCGGGCTTGACGCACTTACCAAGGGCAACACCCGGCTCGCCACCGGGCTCGGCAGGCTCACCAACGGCAACGCCCAGCTCGCGAGCGGGCTCGGCAAGCTCACCGACGCCAACAAGCGGCTCGCCGGCGGCCTTGGCAGGCTCGCAAACGGCGACGTTCAGCTCGCCGGTGGGCTCGGCAAGCTCACGAGCGGCAATGCGCGACTGGCCGGCGGGCTCGGCAAGCTCGCTGCCGGCAACTCACAGCTGGCTGGCGGGCTCTCCTCCGCGGACAGCCGCACCGGAGCGCTCGCAGCCGGCCTGCACAAGACGCAGCGCCCGCTGCAGAGCTACGCGAGCATGCTGCACGGCTACCAGCAGGACTCCCGGCTGCTGCACACCGACTCGCCGAACGCGCTCGACTCCGGCTACCTCGTGCTCACCGCGCTCGACGGCACCGTCTCGCCGGTGCGCGAACAGGTCGCTCAGCTGGTCAACGTCGACGAGGGCGGCCAGGCCGCGCGCGTGATGGTGGTCGCGTCCAGTCCACCCGGCGCGCCCGCGACCGCCGCCCTCAGCAGGAGGCTGCAAGACAGCCTGCCCGCGCTCGCCGCCGCGACCGGCGGCGAGGTCGGGATCGGCCAGGGAGCGCAGTACCTGCTCGACTACACCAACGCCAACACGGCCCGCTTCCCGTGGCTCGTGCTCGCCTTGGCGATCGTCGCCGTGCTCACGCTGATCGTCGTCCTGCGAGCGCTGCCGCTGGCGCTGATCGCCGTCGCGCTCAACCTCGCCACGATCGCCGTCGCGCTGGGAGCGTTGGAGCTGCTCACCGAGGAGCATGTGCTCGGCGGCCCCGGCTACATCGACGCCGCGTCCGGCGCCGGCATCGTCTCGATCATGTTCGTCCTGTCGATCGACTACGAGGTCTTCCTGCTGACACGCATGCGCGAGCAGTGGGTCGCCGAGGGCGACTCCGATGGCGCGATCCGGTACGGCCTGCGGCACACGGCGGGCGTGATCAGGGGCTCCGCCGCGATCATGACGGCTGTCTTCCTCGCGTTCGCCGCAGCCGATGTCATCCCGCTGCGCCAGTTCGGCTTCGGTCTGACGATCGCAGTGCTGCTCGACGCGACGATCGTAAGGCTCGTGCTGCTGCCGGCGGTCATGCGCATCGCGGGACCGCGCATATGGTGGCTGCCACGCTGGCTCGAGCGCAGGCTTGCCGCCCTCGAGTGAGCGTCGGCTCACACTGCGCCCGAGTCGGCAACCGTCCGCCGGAAGGCCTCGACGAGATGCGCACCGGCCGATGAGAGCGGCCCTCGTGGATATAGGACGCAGAAGCGCCGTTCAAAGCGCAGGCCATCGACTGGCACGATCTCCAGCCGGTCGGCCGGCGAGAGCGTCAGGCGCGACATCACCGTGGGCATCCCGAGCTCGTGCGCCTCGTCCTTGGCGGCGTGCGTGGAGCCGACTTCGGACGCGGCCTGCGGCGCTCCCAGCCCGGCTGCGGCGAGCGCATCGTCGATCACCTGACGGGTGTGAGCATCGGGATCTCGAAGGATGAGCGGCGTCGAGATCATCTCCGCGGGCGTTATCGACGACCGGCGCGCCCACGGATGGCCGAGCGGGACCGCGATCACGATCTCATCGTCCATCAGTGGCACGAGCGTGGCATCGGGGACGGTCTCCTCCGCCAGGCACGCTGCCACGCCTATGTCGGCGCTACCGTCGGCGATCATGTGCTTGACCACGCGGGAGTTGGCGATGACGACCTCGACGGCAGCGCTCGTGTGGCGGCGCATCAGCACAAGCGCCCTCGGCATCACGAACTCGGCCGCCGTGTGGCTGATCGCCAGGTGCACCGTCTCGCCGGTGGCGCGCATCTGATCGAGCAGGCCGTCGAGCTCGTGCAGCTCGGCAAGCACCCGCCGCGCGTGTGCATATAGACGCTCGCCGTCGGCGGTCATGCTCACGCCACGCGATGAGCGCTCCAGCAGCGACGAGCCGACAAGCTCCTCGAGCGCCTTCAGGCGCTTGGAGACGGCAGGCTGGCTTAGATGCAGTCGCTGCGCCGCGCGCCCGATCCCGCCGAGATCGACGGCTGCGCAGAAGGCGCGCAGCTCGTCCAGCTGAGGGCTGCGCGGCGGGGGTGAAGCGCTCACCCGGGGAGCGGGATCGAGACATGGACCATTCCCATAGGTTATGACCATAGCCGGCAACAGCGATGGCTTTTCCCCCGCCGAGCCCCTCCGAGGACCCCGCACGCGCGACCGTGCACGCCAAGGCCAACAGCGAACCGAGGCGGGTGAGGAAGATCGAGCACATCCAGGTACCGGACGAGGAGACCCAAGCAAGGGACCAGCGACAGTTCGACGAAACGGTCAACACGAACGGCAAGGTGGTCTTGCAGTGGCTCGCAGGATTGGGCATTGTGGCCGCCGTGATGATGTCGATGTTCGCGCTGGTCAAGAGCGGCGAGAGAGTCGAAGCCGCCGCGCCGGCGACGGCGACGCTGCGGCAAACAGGTGCGGCCGCGACCATCTCGGAAGCGAGCGTGGCTGCGGCCAAGGTGGTCGATCTGTCGGTAATCCCGGAATCCAAGCTCGGCCCAGACGGCAAAAAACACGACGCGTTCACCAAGACCGAATTCGCGGTGAAGGTCGGCCAGCCCCTCAAGCTCGAGATCGACAACACGGACAACCAGCCTCACAGCATCACCTCGCCGGTGGCCAACGTCAGCATCACGGCCATGCCCGGAACCCACACCTATGTCCTGGTTGTCAGCAAACCCGGCAAGTTCCTGTGGTTCTGCCAGTACCCGTGTGACAGCGACGCCAACGGGTGGGCGATGAAACACCCGGGCTACATGAGCGGCTACATCACCGCCACCTGATGCCGATGTCTGTGGTCGACCAGGCCAGCGGCGCGAGCGTCATCCCCTCAGGCAAATGGTCAGTCGACGCGTCGCGCTCGAGCGTCGCGTTCGCGGTGAAGCACATGATGCTCGCGACCGTGAACGGTCGCTTCCACGAGTTCGATGGCATGCTGGAGATCGGGGCAGGCGCCCCGCGGGCGACGGGAGTGGTCAAGGCCGCCTCGGTCGATACGAACGAGCCTGTGCGCGACGAGCACGTGCGGAGCTCCCGCGATTTCTTCGACGTTGAGCATTATCCGGAGATCGCTTTCAACTCGACCCGGATCGAGTATCGCGACGGTGGGCTGTTGCATATCGTGGGCGAGTTGACGATGCGCGGCATCACGCGTGAGATAGCGCTCGACGCGCGGCTGGGCGCCACGACACACGAGTCGGACGGCCTCGAGCGCATCGAGCTCGAGCTGCGCGGGGAGCTCAACCGCAAGGATTTCGGCCTCACCTGGAATCAGGCACTCGAGACAGGCGGGGCGCTCCTCGGCAACAAGGTCAAGCTCGCGCTCGAGATCTCCGCGGTGCGGAGCGAAGCTGCGCGATCCGGCCTGGACGAAAGCGGGTTGACATGAGCGTCACCATCGATCATCGCCAGCTCTACCGCCTGCCGTGGTCGCTGCCCGACAACGCGATCGCCTGGCTGGAGCCGACCAAGAAGTGCAACCTGTCGTGCCTGGGCTGCTACCGGGAGAACGATCCGCGGGGACACAAGACGCTCGATGAGGTTCGCCACGATCTCGACGTGTTCGCGCGCTTTCGCACCGTGGACGGCGTGTCGATCGCGGGCGGCGATCCGCTCGTGCATCCGGAGATCGTCGAGATCGTCCGAATGGTCGCGCAGGACGGGCTCAAGCCGATCGTCAACACCAACGGCCTGGCGCTCACCGTGGAGCTGCTGGGGGAGCTCAAGGACGCCGGCGTGGCCGGCTTCACGTTTCACATCGACTCCAAGCAGGGCCGTCCCGGCTGGAAGCAGGCGGACGAGATCGAGCTGTGCGAGCTGCGCCAGCGCTACGCCGAGATGGTCGCCGCGGCGGGAGGGATCGGCTGCTCGTTCAACGCGACCGTCTACGAGGACACGCTGCGCTATGTGCCCGACGTCCTCGAGTGGGCACAGCGACACATCGAGATCGTCAACACGATCGTGTTCATCGCCTTCCGCGCGGGCATGGTCGGCAACGACTTCGACCACTACGTCCGGGGAGAGCCGGTCGATTTCTCCACGGTGCCCTACGCCACCACCGACCAGACCCCGCACGAGCTCCAATCGACCGACATCGTGGCCGAGATCCGCACGCGCTTCCCCGACTTCGCTCCCGCCGCCTACCTGAACGGGACCGAGCGGCCCGACACGTTCAAGTGGCTGCTGGCGGGACGCCTCGGCGCGAAGGGAGAGATCTACGGCTACGTCGGCCCACGCTCGATGGAGCTCGCGCAGACCTACCACCACCTGACGAGCGGCAGGTATCTCGCGTACACCCCGCCGAAGACGCTGAGCCACGGCCGAGCGATGCTGCTCCTGTCCGCGCTTGACCCCCGCCTGCGTACGATCACGCGCCGCTGGCTGACGGCGGGCGCACGCAGACCCGCGCGTCTGCTGCAGCGCCTGCGCTTCCAGTCGGTGATGATCATCCAGCCGGCCGACATCTACGAGGACGGAAGCCAGAACATGTGCGACAGCTGCCCCGACATGACGGTGTGGAACGACCGCCTCGTGTGGTCGTGCAGACTCGAGGAGCCCGAGCGCTTCGGCGACTTCGTGCAGATGGTTCCCAAGAGCGGCTGAGTCGATGGACGCCGATCCACGCGTCGAGCTCGACAGCTGGCAGGCGACGCGGGCGGGGAACTTCTACGACGCCACCCCCCACCTCGCGCGGTCGCTGCAGGTCCGGCTCGGCGAACACGACCTGCGCGAGCTCGAGCCGAGGCTGCGCGCGTTCGGCGAGGCCGTCGCGACGGTGGTCGAGCCGTCCGTCCGGGCGCTCGAACTCCGCCCGCCGTCGCTGGCGCCGGCGGATTCGCTCGGGCGCGAGTCCCAGCGCGTGACGTTCGACCCCGAGTACGCTCAGGCCGGCCGCGCCGTCTGGGCCTCCGGCGTCGCCGGCGCGCCGGCCTTCGAGCAGGCGGCGCTGCTCTACCTGCTCGCGCACGCCGGCGAGGGCGGCCACACGTGTCCCGCCGTCTGCACAGCCGGTCTGATCCGGGCCCTGCGGCGGCATGGCTCGCCGGAGCTGCAGGAGCGGTTCCTGCCGCCGCTGCTCGAGCCTGACTACGACCGCTGCCAGCGCGGAGCGCAGTTCCTGACGGAGGTGCAGGGCGGCTCCGACGTCGGCGCCAACCGCGTCGCGGCGGTGCCCGAAGGCGAGCTCTGGCGGATCTCCGGCGAGAAGTGGTTCTGCTCGGTCGCGGACGCGGACCAGTTTCTCGTCACCGCGCGGCCGCGTGGCGCGCCCCCGGGCACACGCGGGATCGGCTGCTTCCTCGTTCCACGCTGCCTCCCCGACGGGAGCGCGAACGGGTTCCGGCTGCGCCGCCTGAAGGACAAGCTCGGCACGCGGGCGCTCGCCACCGGCGAGATCGAGTTCACGGACGCGCTCGGGTACGCGATCGGCGCGCCCGAGGATGGCTTCCGCATCGCCGCCAGCGCTGTCCTGAACACCTCGCGCTGGCTGAACGCCCTCGGCTCGACGGGGCTGATGCGTCGCGCCTACCTGGAGGCGGCGAGCTTCTCCCGCGTGCGCACCGCGTTCGGCCACCGGATCGCCGACTACCCGCTCGTGCGCGAGAACCTCGCCGTGATGAAGGTGGAGGAGCAGGCAGCTCTCGCGTCGACGCTCGAGCTGACTGCGCTGGTCGAGGCGATCGACGCCGGCACAGCCGACAGGGCAGACCTCGCCTGGCACCGGATCCTCGTGAACGCGAACAAGTTCGTCACGTCGCTGGCCGCCACCCGCTGTGTCCGCCGGGGGATCGAGGCGCTCGCGGGCAACGGCACGATCGAGGACTTCTCATCGCTGCCACGCCTCTACCGCGACGCGATCGTGTTCGAGAGCTGGGAGGGGACGCACAACGTCCTCTGCGACCAGGTCCTGCGGGACCTCGTCCGGCTCGACGCGCTGGACCTCGTGCTCGAGCGCGTCCGCGGCTGCCTGCCTGCGGAGGACGCTGACGCGGCCGCAGTGGCTGAGGCGCTCGACGCGCTCGCGCCGCGACTGCGGCGGTCGCTCGCGGAGGGCTCGGTCCATTTCCGCCGCCAGCTCGATCTGCTCGTGCGCGCGCTGCAGGCAGGGTGCCTGCTCGCCGACGGAGAGGCGGCCGCAGCGGCGCTGCACATCCGCCGCCACCTCGTTCCCGGTTACGACGCAGAGGCCGACGCCCATTACGCGGAGCTGGTGGACGAGGTCGTCGGCGCCGACCTCAGATCAGGATGACGACGTCGCCAGTCGGCTCCGAGCGAGCGACGAACGGTGAGTTATGCCGGTGTCTCTTCAGGAGCGGGTCCAGGTAGCCGATACAGAGGGCCTATCCAGATCCTCTACTCGGGATCTGTGCTCGAGGCGACAATTGACACCACAGCCGACGGAGGCTCTTGCGGTGTGCGCAAACGACCACTACGGCACCTGCACGGCGATTCTCTCGCGCGGCAAGACTCAGTCCGACCGACTGGTGGCCAAGCTGGTTTGTGAGAGCTGCGACGAGGTTGTGAAGGTCCTTGGCTTTTTCGAGTACACGCTTGGCTCTGTGCCGACTTTGGTCTCGCGCGACTTGAAAATGGCTGCCTGAAGGCCGGCGCGCACTCCGCCTCCCATTCCGAGCCCGGGCTTCGATTCGTGCGGCTCAACTCGCCAGCGTCCAGGTCAGCCACAAGAGCGTCGCGAGCGCCAGCCACGTCAGCGACGCGACCGATGAGTGCAGCACCTCGGTGGCGTGGGTGTCGCTCACGCCGACGATGACGAAGCCGAGACCAGCCAGGACGCAATAGAGGACGAGCACCGCCGCCGCCGCCCACTCGATCGCCGCCACACCGGCCCGATCGCGGCGGCTGCGCAACAGCACCCACACGGCAAGGACGAGCAGCGCCCCCGCCCAAACACGGTGGATGAGGGCGATCACGACCAGGTGATTCAAGGACGGGAACAGGGATCCGTTGCATAGCGGGTACCCATGACCGCATGCGCTGTCGGAGCCCGCGTTGGCCAGGGTCGAGCCCGCCAGCAGCAGGCCGAAGCTGAGCGCGACGAACCATCCGACCAGTCGTGAGAACGAGTCGCGTGGTGCGCGCTCGGTGGCTGGGAAGGCGAGTCGTACGGCGACGAGCGTGATCGACCCCACCAGCAGCGCTGCCCCGCCGTAGTGGGCGACGACCGTCCAGGCGACGTTGCGAAGCAGCACCGTCACGCCGCCCAGGACGACCTGTAGCGCGAGCAGCGCGAGCATCCAGACCACTGGGCGAGTCAGCCGGCGCTCGTGGCGGTAGCCGCGGAACACCATCGCCGCCAGGCCGACCACACCGATGACGAGCACGGTTGCGACCCAGCGATGGAGCTCCTCGATCGTGGCGTGGTGGCCACCTGCGACGAGTTGGCCGTGGCACGCAGGCCAATCCGGGCAGCCGAGCCCGGATTCGGACGCACGAACGAACGCACCGATGGTCATCAGGGCCCACCCGAGCAGCGCCATCGCTGCCGCCCACGCCGCAAGCTGGCGTCGGGTCACGCGACCGAGCCGGAAATCGGGGCCAGCCTCGACGGCACCATCCGCTCAACGCTGTCAGGCCCACCGGACAGGGCGGCGTAGCAGCGTCCCCGGGAGCTGCTCGCGCTCGAGCGCACGGTGAACTACTGGTCCGACCGCGGAATCGCTCCGGATGTGCCGTGACGGCCACGATGCTTTCGTGTTTGGATGTCCGTCCTCGCATCTACCGGTCCGGGGGTGGTTCGACGAGAGCGGTCACACGGATCATTCGGCGACTCGTGAGGGTCTTCCAGGATGAGATCTCT
Organism: Solirubrobacteraceae bacterium; assembly: GCA_049513255.1. Taxonomy (GTDB): domain Bacteria; phylum Actinomycetota; class Thermoleophilia; order Solirubrobacterales; family Solirubrobacteraceae; genus Palsa-744. Next base: position 30,197 of record JBEKWH010000009.1, on the reverse strand, counting down.
GGGAATCGAGCTCCTGCCACAAGCGGTGCGGCGCTTTGCCGCCCGCCAAGCATCGCGTGTACGAGCGACGGACGGCGAGTCCCAGCTGCCGGTGCGTGGGTTGATCGAGGCGCGGGTCGTGGTGCTGGGGGTAGCTGCGAGCCTGTTTGCGGCGGTCTTCGTCCTGTGCCAGACGAACGGCAACGTCGCCGACACGATCGCGCTGCTGTACGTGATCCCGATATTGCTCGTGGCGGTCGAGCTGGGATTGATCGCGGGCGTGGCCTGCGCCGCGTTCGCGATGGGTCTGGTGACCGTGTCGGCGCTCACCACGCACACTGGCCTTGAAGCCGTTGGAGTGCTCACGTTCAGCGCGTCCTACCTCGCCGTCGGCGCCGTGGCTGGCCGCTTCAGCGATCGGATGCGCGACATCCAGCGGCGCCAGTCTCTGCTGCTGGAGTCCGGGTTGGCGCTGGCCAACCTGACCCGTGCGAAGGACCTTCCCGCAACGCTTGCACGGGATGCGCGCGCGCTGCTCGGATCCCGCGGGGCGCGCGTGGAGCTGATCGACGGCGCGAGCGTCGAGTCGGGTGTCATCGAGGGGCGTTGGGAGCGTGTCCCGATCGAGGCACGGGGGGTTCGATACGGGACGCTTGCCGTGGGCGGCGCCGGCACGATCAGCCCGGAGGATCGCGTGACGCTCGGGATCCTGACTCTCCAGGCGGCGGTGGCGGCCGAGAACCAACGCCTGCTTCAGGACGCGGGAGAGCGAGCTGCGCTGCGGATGGAGCTGCATGACGCCCGCAGCGACCTTGCTGAACGGGGACACCAGCTGCGCGCGGTGATCACCAGCCACGAGGAAGAGCGCCATCACGTCGCCGATGAGCTGCACGAGCAGGCGGCCCAAACGCTGGCGGGCGTGCTTCTCGGCCTGCGAGCACTCGAGCGGGAGCTCGATGCCGATCTGGCCGCCGCGGCGCTGGACACGCTGCGGTCGAACGTCGACAGCACGCTGCACACGCTGCGCGCGCTCGCCGTCAGTCTCCGGCCCCCAGTGCTCCAGCTGGGACTGCAGACCGCACTGGAGGCACTGGCGGCCGAGCCACGCGATGGCGGCTTCACAGGGGTGACCGTCGCGCTCGAAGGCATCAGCGGCCTCAGCGCGGAGGCCGAGACGATCGTCTATCGAGTCGTCGAGGAAGCACTCGATGCCCTCGGAGGGGCAGGCCGTATCGTCGTTCGTGGCGAGCCCGCCGGACACGAGCTGGTGATCGTCCTTGACGGTGGTACGCGTTCGATCGCCCGCGAGCGGCTGGCGGTCCTGAGCGCCCGTCTGGAGCTCATCCATGGAACGCTGTCGGCCACGGCGAACGGGCTGCGTGCCGTCATCCGACTGTGAGCCTGCCGAGCGCTCCCGGCGCCGACGATGAAACCACGCTAGACGTTCGCCGTGCGGGCGGGCTACGCCTCGACGAGGCCGTTTCGGATTGCGTAGCGGGTTAGCTCGACGCGGTCGCGCATGCCCAGCTTCTCGAGGATGTTCGCGCGGTGGCGCTCCACTGTCTTCTCGCTGATCACCAGCGCCTCTGCGATCTGCTGGTTGGTGTAGCTCTCAGCCACGAGCTTGATGACTTCGGTCTCGCGCGCGGTGAGCGGGTCACGTGGCGTCTCGCCGTTGCGTGCGCGCCGCAGGTAGTCGTTGATCAGCGCGGTGACGGCGCCGGGATACAGAAACGGCTCGCCTCGGATGGTGGCGCGGCACGCCTCCACGAGGTCGCGGTCCGCGGCCCTCTTGACGACATACCCTGACGCTCCCGACCTGAGTGCCTCGTACAGGTACTGCTCGCTCTCGTGCATCGAGAGGATCAAGACGCGTAGCTCCGGGCAACGTTGCTGGAGCTCTCTTGTGGCCTGCAATCCAGTCATGCGAGGCATCGAGATGTCGAGTATCGCCAGGTCGATGTCGGTGCTCAGCGCGAGCTTGACGGCCTCGGCGCCATCGCTGGCTTCGGCGACGACTTCCAGGTCTGGCTGGGCGTCGAGGATCAGGCGCAGCCCACGTCTCACCAGAGCGTGGTCGTCGGCAAGCAGGATCCTCGTCTTCAGGCGTGGCACGACGCACCGTTCAACGGCAGCTCGAGACGCAGCTCGGTCCCCGGCCCGTCCATTGGCGCTTCAATCGTGAGGTTCGCACCTACGAGCCCTGCTCGCTCCTGCATGCCGCGCATCCCGTTTCCGTCCGTTGCGTACTCGTTCGGTAGGCCGCGACCGTGGTCTCGGACGGTAAGAGTCAGCCGATCAGCCTCGGCCTGGACCGTCAGCTCTGCTGTGCCCGAGCCAGCGTGGCGCGCCACGTTCGTCAACGCCTCTTGAGCGATTCGGTACACGACCAGCTCCGCTTCGCTGCCGAGCTGCGGCATCGGTGTCTGGATCTGACGGTCAACGTGCAAGCCCGCACGCCGTCCAAACCCATCGCTGAGCGCCGCCAGCGCGCTGGCGAGTCCGAGGTCCCTGAGCGCCTCGGGCCGGAGGTCGGTCGCGATGCGCCTCACGTCCTCGAGGCTCGCGCGCGCCGCGTCCTGCGCTTCGTTCAGTTCCCCGCTCAGGTCCGCTGGCAGGCGCTCCTGCAGCCGGCTCAGCTGCAGCAGCACGGCGGTCAACGTCTGCCCAACTTCGTCGTGCAGTTCCTGAGCGATTCGGAGCCGTTCGGACTCGTGCGCGTCGACAATACGGCGGGCTGCCTCACGCCGCTCCAGTTCCAGCCGCGCGAGCATCTCGTTGAACGTCACCGCAAGCTCGCCGGCCTCCGAGGTCGCTCGCGCGTCGGGGATCCTCTGTCCGGGCTTGCCCAGGTCAACGCGGCGAGCGAGGGCCGTCAATGCCTGCAGCGGCGCGAGGAAACGGTGCACCACGACCACGTTGATCACGGTGACCAGAGCGAGCGCAACGACCAGAATGGCCGCCTCATCCAGCTCAGGCGAGGAGAACTTCCGCGGCGCGAGAATCAAGGCCGTCAGAAGGCAGGCCACGATGAGCAGCACGGCGTTGCCCACGACGAGCCGCTGACGCAGCGACCGATAGGGCTTACGCGTCGGTTCGCTTCGGGCGTGATCCTCGACGGATGAGGTCATGGCAGCATTGTTGCGCGGCGTGGCCACATGCCTCAGCAGCGTTCCACGTGCAGATAGGACTGCACCCTCGAAACGAGCGTTGTCGCGGCCAGCCGGCCGTCCGGCGCTGCGCACGCCGGCCGGCCGTCGGGACGCTCGGCGACGGGCGATCCGTCTCGCGCTCCGATGACCCTGTGCTCGCCACAGAGCGTCGTCAGCCGCGCGATCTCGCCCGGGGTCAGGCGGCCCATGGTCTTGAGACCTCTTGCGCATCGAGGACGGCCCACGCCATGCGCTCGATCAGCTGGTGGGAGGCGTGCTCGTCAGCGAGATGAATGGGCTCCACCTCCTCGTCCATCAGCACGGGCGCGTCGATGTTCGCTCGGCGTGGAGTGTCAGCTATGACGATTATTCTTGCCATGATCAGCTCCTTGGTTTCGTCGGTGGGAAACTTGCCTAACGCCGACCTGCAGTCGACGGAAGCCGCAGCGGGATCAGTCGCTCCATGTCGGGTTGGGCTCGCCCGTGAGCCGGGCCTGAGGCCTCGCCGGGCAACACCTCGAGCTTGCGCAGCATCACGGCTTCACGCGAAGCCAGCTCGCGTGAGGACATGCCCAACGTCTGGCCGATCTCGATCCGCGGTATGCCCGCCATCAGCATTCCGAAGATCGGCTGCTCGGTTTCGTCCAGCCTGCGACGCAGCATGTCGGCGATCGGCTGGGACGGCTTCGGCAGCAGGCGCCTGCCGCGGTTGACCGACCGAACGGCGTCGCACAGCTCCGAGCCGAGACCTGCCTTGTTGAGAACGCCATCGGCTCCCGCGACAGCGCAGCACGTCGCGAGATGGTCGTTGGCGAACGCCGAGTAGATGATCACGTGAGGCGGCTCTGCCATCTGCTTCAGCCGCCGGCAAGCCCACAGGCCGTTGCGTCCGCCGAGATGGTAATCCACGATCGCGACGTCGATGCCCAGACGCTCTGCCTCGGCCACGGCACCCTCGGCGTCGATACACACGACCTCGACGCTGAAGTCGCGTTGACTCTCCAGCAGCTGCACCATCCCCAGCCGAACGGCTGGATGATCGTCCACGACCATCAAACGAATCTGACGGCGCTGCGCGTCGGGCGCACCGTCGCGATCGACACTGTCATGTTCAACTGCTCGCGTTACGGTCAGCATGGTTCCTCCTTGGTCGTCGTTCATGTGCAACAGGCTCGCATGCGCTTCACACTCTCGGAATGGGGTGAGCACCCCATCTGTCCGAGCAGCTCCGGTGACCGCCTGCCGCGTCATCGCTCCGCGCGACCGTTCATCAGGTACTTGACGCTTTGGTTATGAGTCACTTGCGCATACTTATCTGCGCTTTCGCGCAGCGTTAGCGCTCGCACAGCAACCTCGCGCACGATGGCCTGGTCCTAGAGAACCTGAGTGAGCTGTGAAACACCGACCCACACCAGCGGAGCATCCACGAAGCGCACGGCGGTTCGCGCAGACCCGCAAGGCGCATCCCCTGCTGGACGCGTTCCCGCTCACGGTGATGACACTCACAACCTTGCTGGTGCTGTTCGCACTGATGATGACGCGACTCGACGTCGCCGAGGACTCGCCGCTGCGTCCGAGCACGAGCACCTCGCAGGTGATAAGGAGCTCGGGCGCCAGCAACGTGAGGACGCGCGTTCATCGCGGAGGCGAATCGACTGCTACCCGACGTACTTGAAGTGATCCTTCCTCGACACGGCGGTCGTGCCGCTGGGCGTCGTCACGGTCACGTCAACCGTTCCCCTGGCCCCCGGCGGCGAGACGGCCGTGATCGAGGTCGCGGAGCCGGCGGTGATGTCGATCGCGTCGCTCGCGCCGAATCTCACGGAGGTGGCGCCGGCGAGGTTCGTGCCGGTGATCGTCACAGGGGTTTCGCCGGCCACCGGGCCGGTCTTGGGCGCGACCTTCGTGATCGTGGGGACGCCGGCCGCGCGCGTGACGGTCTCGATCTCGAATTGTTCGCCGACCTGCTCGTGGTAGTAGAGCGTGGTGCCGTCGCTGCTGATCGACGGCGCCTCGGCGAACCCGGTGATCGCGGAGATCCGTTCGATGTCGCCGAACGGCTTGCCCAGGCGCGAGCGCGTGGCGCGGTAGATAGCGGGCGGCTGACCGAGCGCGGGGCTGGCGGCGGTGAAGAACAATTCGAGGCCGTCCGGGGACGGGTCGGCCGCGTAGTCGAGCGCACCGACCGCGTTGACAGCCGCGAGCAGCTTGGCGCTGTGCGGGTCGCGCACGAAGCTGCTGCCGTCGCGTTCGTAGGAGACGATGCTCGCGCTCGTGGGGCCGCCCGCTTCGCTGAACTGGCCGACGCTTACGTACAGCGTCGAGCCGTCGGGGCTGACGTCGACGTCGAAGTCGACTTTGCCGGGGAGTTCGCCCGACACGCCGGGAACCAGATGCACGTCGGTGACCTCGCCTTCGGAGAAGCGGCCGGTGTACACGGTCGACAGCGTGTCGGCGTAGCTGCGGTCGGAGATGAAGTACAGGTTGCCTTCCTGATCCAGCGACGGCGTGCCCGACAGCGAGCCCGGTTCGTTGACATGTTCGCCCAGGATCTCGCCCTGGTATTCGAACTGCTGCGCGTCCACGCGCGTGGCGAACTGGAGCGCAAAGTCGGGCAGGGCCTCGGAGCTGTTGAACAGCAGGTAGCGGCCGTCGGGCGTGATGAACGGCTCCTCAGCGCTACCCGAATACCCCACGATCGTGACCGGCTGCGGATCGCCGAACGGGCCGTAGCCACCTGCCAGGGCGACGTTGCAGCAGCCGAGCGCGGCAAGGACCGCCATCGCCAAGGCGAACACGACCGCCACGCGCAGCCGCCCATCGATGGGCTTGCCCGTGCGACCACCTTGGCTCGCCCCGGCTGACGAGGCCCTCTCCATGCGCACATTATGCGCCTCAGATACAGCGACAACGCTGCGGTACGGAAGAGTCAAGCCCTGGCGTCTGCTACGGGCCCGCGCAACCGTTGGCGTAGATTTACGCCCGTGCCCGATCTACGCTTCGCCGCACCCTCTGGAGAGCTCGGCGGCTACCTGGCGCTGCCGCTCGGCGAGGGCCCGCATCCGGGCGTGGTTGTGATCCAGGACGCGCTGGGCCTGTCGGACGACATCCGCGAGCAGGCCGACCGGCTGGCGGCGGCCGGCTACCTGGCGTTCGCGCCGGACCTGTACTCGGGTCGCGGCATCCGCTGCGTGGCGGCGACGATGCGCGCGTCGCGCTCCGGCACGGGACCCGCGTACGCGGACATAGAGGCCGCGCGCGCGTTGCTGGTGGCGCGCGAGGACTGCACCGGGCGGATCGGCATCATCGGCTTCTGCATGGGCGGCGGCTTCGCGCTGCTGTGCGCGCCCACCGGCGGGTACGGGGCGGCGTCGGTCAACTACGGCGAGGTCCCCGGCGACGCCGCGCAGCGGCTCGCGGGCGCGTGCCCGGTCGTCGCCAGCTTCGGCGCCCGCGACCGCGGCCTGCGCGGGCGCGCCGAGCGACTCGAGCGGGCGCTGAGCGAGGCCGGCGTCGTGCACGATGTCAAGGAGTACCCCGATGCCGGGCACAGCTTCCTCAACCGCTTCAACACCGGCCCGCTGTTCACACCGCTGCTGCACGTCGCCGGCATGGGCTACCACCATCCGTCCGCGGAGGACGCGTGGCGGCGCATCCTCGCGTTCTTCGCCGAGCACCTCGGCTGAGGAGCGCGCCGACTGCGGGAACGCTGCCGCCGCTCAACCCAAGTTGAGCTGCAGCTGCGCGCTTGCAACATCGAACGGATCGGTGGTGTCGCGCCCAGGGCGGCGCTGGCGGATTCTGCGCCGTAGCTCGATGACGGGGTCGTGAGCGACGTAGTAGCGACCGCGGCGCTCCCCCACTGGCTCGAGCAGGCCGCCATCGACCATCGCCTTGAGATCGCGGCTCGCGGTCAGCTCGGAGATCTCCTCACTGAGCGTCTCCTGGACGAGCTTGCGGTAGAACGCATTACGAAGCCGTATGCCATGTGCCGCGTCGTAGAGGCCGCTCGCGGCGCGTTCTGGCAGCCGGCGACTGACGGCGAGCTCGGCGCACGCGGCCCAAAGCTGCTCGGCCTCCTCGATGCGACGCAGGTGGGTCATCGCCTGGTGATAGTGCGCAGTCAGACAGAACCGAAGCCAGGGACGAGCGTCGCGGTGAGGGTTCCATGCACCCTGGCCAACCTCGGCGAGCACGTCGTAGTAGGCCTGCGTGTTGCGCCCGAGATACTCCTCGATGCTCGAGAACACCGGGGCGACGATCCGCTCGCGGGCAAGCACGAGCGTCTGCAGAGCGCGCGCCATGCGGCCGTTGCCGTCGCTGAAGGGGTGGATCATGACGAGATTCAGGTGGGCCATCGCGGCACGGAAGAGGACTGGCGCGTCGCTGTCTTCGAGCTCACGGATGGTCGCGTCGATCAAGGCGGGGACCTGCTCGAAGCCCGGGCCCTCGTAGACGATCTCGCCGGTCGCGTCGTTGCGAACGTAGATCGTTCCCGGACGCCAGCGCCCCGGATTCTTCTGCAGGTCGTGCTTGATCATCATGAAGTGCAAAGCCTTCAGGAGACCCTCGTCGACGCTGGGCGGCGAGGGGTCCTGTGCGACCTGCAGCACGTAGGTCATCGCGTCGCGGTAGCCGGCGAGGGCAAGCTGCGTATCGGCGTCCACGTCAAGCGTCGGCTCGCCCTCGACGGCGGCGAGCACGTCGTCGAGACTGGCGTTGTAGCCCTCGATGCTGTTGGAACCCTGTACCGCTCGGGCGAACGCCATCCGGCGGAGGCTGCCGATCCAACGACGGGGCTCCGCGACGCGAAAGCGAAGCTGGCGGCGAGCATCGTCGATCAGGTCGAGAACTTGGCGCTCGACGGCGTCGGACGCGGGGGTCTGGAAGACCGGACCGGACATGATAGATAGAATCTATCATTCGATCATTGCGCCACCCGGCAGCGCCGAGCCGTTTGAGCTCGAGACGCAGCGCCGGCTCGCGCGCCGCGCTCGCAAGCTACAGTCCGCCGATGCGCCTGCAGACGGAGTGGAGCGAGTTCGAGGCCGGCGGCGCGCGCCTGCGCGGGTATCTCGCGCGGCCGGCGCCAGCCGCCGACGCGCTGCCGATCGCGATCGTGATCCAGGAGGTTTGGGGGGTCGACCCACACATCCGCGACATCGCCGACCGGCTGGCCTCGTGCGGCTACCTCGCGTTCGCTCCCGATCTGTACTCTCGCGATCCTCGCCCCGAGCTCGCGCCCGAGCGCGTCGAGGCGGCGAAGGCGTTTCTCGACACGCTGCCGCCGGGCGCGTGGGGCGACGAGCAGGCCCGCACCGAGGCGCTTTCGCGCCACGCGGACGGCGCCGCGATCGGCGAGACGCTCGGCTCGCTGTTCGCCGGTGTGCAACGGGAGGGCCACGTGCCGGTCCTCGAGGCGGCCGTCGCGCACGCGCGCGAGCGCGACGACACGACCGCCGCGGTCGTCTCGATCGGCTTCTGCATGGGCGGCGGCCTGTCAGCGCAGCTCGCCGCAAGCGGCGCAGACCTCGCCGCCGCCGCCTGCTTCTACGGGATGCCGCCCACGCGCGAGCAGGCGCAGAGCATCTCCTGTCCCGTGCTCGGCATCTACGGCAGCGAGGACGAGCGCATCACCAGCCAGGTGCCGGCGTTCGTCGAGACGATGCGCGAGTTCGGCAAGCCCTTCGAGCACCACGTCTACAACGGCGCGCCGCACGCGTTCTTCAACGACACGCGCCCCTCGTACCGCGTCACGGCGGCTCGCGACGCGTGGGCGCGGGCGCTCACGCTGTTCGCCCAGAACGTCTGAGCGGCACGGCCCGCAGCCCCCGCGCGGCCCGGAGCGCCGCCGCCCGGCCCGCAGCACCGCAAGCCCCAGCTCACGCCGTCTAGCAAACGTCGAACGTCGAGCTGAGCGTCTTCGTGACGCGCAGCGTCCTGCGGTGCCTGCCCTTGCCCACGTGCCTGGTGAGCACAACCTCGACGACCACCGTGTTGCTGCCGGTGTGCGCGCCGATCTTCGAAGGCAGGAACTCGAACGTGCTCGGCAGCGCTCTAGCCTCGAACTGGGGCTCATCGAGCGTCCTGCGGCGACGATGACCGGGCTTGCCGACGAGCACCTTCTCCGGTAGACCGCCGTCGATGTAGAAGCCGACCTGAGTCACCTTGTAGCTTGCGAGGCGTTTACCCGCATGCGGCACGCTCTGGACCTTCAGCGACAGCAGCGCGCTCGATGCCGTGCACGCGGTCGGAGCGACGAGCTGCAGCAGCTGGTTGCCGATCTGACTGCTCGCGACCACCGCGACGGTCGGTGCCACGACCAGCGGCGCCGGCGGTGGAGCGCTCGGGGCGACCGGGGTGGTGTAGGTGATTTCGATGCGACCGGCCGGTTCGGAGTTGCCGCCGTTGACGCCCGCGGCCGCCGTCGCCGACGGATACACGTAGGCGCTGCCACCGCCCCCGCCGCCGCCGCCCACGCCACAGGAGGTGGTGAGTTCTTCGGTGGCAACCGTGCACCCGCCGCCCCCGCCGCCGCCGAAGTAGCCGGCCCCGCCCCCGCCTCCGCCGACATCCCCGCCGAACCCGCCGAGCTCGAAGAGTTCCGGCTGGAAGTGTTCACCGGAGCCGAGTTCACTTGGGACGATCGTCGCTTCGAAGTAGACCGGCCCGTGGGATCCGGCTTCGCCGGCCAGCCCCTTGCTCGGGGGCTCGGCGCCCCCCCTGGCCGGGCACGTGTTCGGTGGCTCCGCCGCCTCCGTAGGTCCCGCCCGCCCCAACGAGCGCGGCGCCGCCGGACCCCGGTCCGGTGACCCCGCCTCCGTCGCCACCGTTGCTGTTGGCGCCGCCGCCTCCTCCACCACCGGCCACGACCAGCATGCTCGCTTCCGGATCGATCCCAACCGGGCTCGCGACCAACGACGCCGCTCCCCCTGCCCCGTCCCACGCAGCGCCGGCCTGATAGCCAGCGATGCCGCCTTTGATGTGAATCCCGCCGTGTTCGTCGACGAACTTGGTCGGGCCCGAGCCGCCGGCTTCACCGGCGCGCAGGTCGAGCACCTGCCCGGGCGTCACGTCGAAGCCGGCGCTCACCTTCCCGCCCGGACCGCCGGTCCCCCCGTGCGAGCGCAGCGATGATCCGCCCGCAGCGCCGTACACGTTGAGCGTCACACTCGAGACTCCCGCTGGCACCGTCCACGTGGCATAGCCGGCGACATGATCGGTGCACACGGTCGTGACACCCGCGGCGCAGATCACGTGTTCGCTTTCCGCTCTCGCCTCAGCACCGCCGAAGACGAGGAGCAGGCTCGCGGGCGCCAACACCCCAGCCAGGCGAATGCAACGGAATGCCGTGTCGCGTCTCACACGCGCCAGCTTCTCTCTAGCCCCCAAGGTGACACGCAGCATATAGATCGCCTCCCGCTCGCCCGCAGCGCGATCCGCGTGCCTCACCCCCGCTCGCGCAGCTCGATCCGCCTGATCTTGCCCGTCAGCGTCTTCGGCAGCTCCGCGATGAACTCGATGCGGCGCGGGTACGCGTACGCGGACAGGCGATCGCGCACGAACTCCTTGATCTCCTGCGCGAGCGCCTCCGACGGCTCGTGTCCGGCGGCCAGCACGATGAACGCCTTGACCACGTTGCCGCGGCGCTCATCCGGCGAGGCGACCACCGCCGCCTCGGCCACTGCGTCGTGCTCCAGGCACGCCGACTCGACTTCAAACGGGCCGATGCGGTAGCCGGCGGCGATGATCACGTCGTCCGCGCGCCCCTCGTACCAGACGTAGCCGTCCTCGTCCATGCTCGCCGCATCCTTCGTGTGAAACCAGTCGCCGCCGAACGTCTCCCTGCTGGCGTCCGGCAGGCGCCAGTAGCCGAGCGGATAGTGCGGGTTCGTGCGCGCCCGCAGGCAGATCTCGCCGCGCTCGCCCTGCGCCACCGGCTGCTCGTCCTGGTCGAGGATCGCCACCTCCCAGCCCGGCATCGGCCTGCCCATCGAGCCCTCGCGCACCTCCATGAACGGGAAGTTCCCACACAGCGGGTAGGACTCCGTCAGGCCGTAGTAGTCGAGCACCGTCACGTCGTACTGGTCGCGGAACCAGCGGATCGCCTCCGGGTTCAGCGGCTCGCCCGCCGAGCACACGATGCGAAAGCGCTGCGGGTAGCGCGTGCGCGCGTCCGCGATCGACATCATCGAGCGGATCGCCGTCGGCGTCGCGAACACGTTGCTCACCTGATGGCGCGAGAGGAAGTCGAGCTGCTTGTGCGCGTCGAAGCCCGCCTCGCGCTGGTACACGCACTGCACCGCACCCAGCCGCCACGGGCCGAGCAGCGGGCAGATCCCCGCCGCCCACGCCCACTCGCCCATCCCGTGAAAGCGCTCGCCGTCCTGGATGTCGTGGCAGTAGCGGAACTCCTCGTGCGCGAGCACGTAGCGGTGCGCGTGCACGATGCCCTTCGCCAGCCCCGTCGTTCCGGACGTGTAGTACAGCTGCGCCGGATCCTCCGCCAGCGTGTCAACGGGCGCGAACTCAGTCGACGCGCCGTCCAGCGTGTGCTCGTCGAGCACCAGCAGCCTCGGCGCGGGGCCATCGCCCGGGCGCCCCCCATCGGCGCCGCGCCCCGCCTCGGCGAAGCGTCCCGCGTTGGCCGCGTCGGTCACGAGCACGCTCGGTTCCGCGTCGCCGAGGCGGTGGCGGATGCCCTCGTCGCCGTACAGCACCGACATCGACAGCAACAGCGCCCCCAGCTTCCACGTCGCGAAGAACACAGCCGCCGTCTCCGGCGTCGGCGGCAGCACCACCGCCACGCGATCGCCGCGCGCGACGCCAAGCTCTGCGAGCACGTTTGCGAACTGGTTGGACAGATCCTGCAGCTCGCCCCAGCTGACCTCGCGCACCGTCCCCGAGAAGTGCTCGTGGATCATCGCCAGCTTCTGCCGTGGATGCCTGTCGCACACGTCCGCCGCGATGTTGAAGCGCTCCGGCACCTCCCAGCGATGCTCGGCGCACGCGCGCTCATACAGGCGTTGATCCGGATGGCTGGACACGAGCTGCTCCCCTCAGTCTGTGGATGCGCTAGCAGATAGATACCGCGCGAGACCGTGAAAGCTCTGCTCCGGGGGCATCGCCTGCTCGTACGCCGCCGCCGTCGCAGGCGTGCTCGCGCCGGCCACCCGCGCCCGCACCGCCGCCGCGAACGCCGCCTCGTCGACCTCGCCCGCGAGCTTCTGCACCCGCTCGAGCTGCGCGCGCAGCTCCGCCAGGTGGCCTGCGACGTCGTCGTACGCGCCAAAGTGCGTAACCGCCAGGCTGCGCGGGCGCCACGCCTCGATCAGCTCCAGCGACGCACGCCACGCGCGCAGATCGATGTCCGGCGGTGGCGTCGGAGCCAGCACGCACGCGCCGTCGATCCGCACCCCCGTGACGTCGCCCGTGAACGCGCGCCCGCTCGGCTCATGCAGGTAGGACACGTGATGGGACGCATGTCCGGGCGTGTACGCAACCCGGAACGCGCCAAGCGTCTCGCCGCCGCGCAGCACGCGCACACGCTCGGCAGGCACCGGCAGCACCTCGCCCCACAGGCGCTCCATGTCCGCGCCGTACAGGCGCGTCGCGCTCCTCAGCAGCTTGGTCGGGTCGATCAGATGCGCAGCGCCGCGCTCGTGCACCCACACCTCCGCGTCCGGGAAGCGCCGCAGCAGCGAGCCCGTCGCGCCCGCGTGATCGAGATGGATGTGCGTCAGCGCCAGCACCCGCGGCGGCTGGCGCTCGAGCGCCGCAAGCAGCTCGCCCAGGCAGCTGCTCGGCCCCGGATCGACGAGCACCTCGCCCACGCGCCACGCCCCGATCACCTGCGCGCGCCCCAGGTGCAGCAGGTCGATCAGCTCGGGCTCCGCGGCGGCCGCGGCGGCGGCAGCAGCGTCTGCGGCGGACTGCGACATCAGCGCCCGCGTCTCATCTGCCCAGCGGCGCCACGGTCACCAGCGCCGCGCTGCTCGGTTTGAGCACGACCGTGATCACACCGTCCGAGTTCGGCGCGTGCGGCAGAACCGCGGGCTCCGTCCACGAGCCGTTCGCCGCCACCGGCTCGCCGCCCAGCTCCACCCCCGACACCGATTCCGGCGAAGGCGCCGTCAGCGACAGGATCGTGCCGCCGTGAAAGCCGCTGCCCACGTGCAGATGCGCCGCCACGCTGCGCGCGCCCGGCGGGTCGTCGTCGACGAGCGCGAACTGCAACGTTCCGTCGGCCGCGGCGAACGCCGACGCTTCCACGTTCGGCCGTTCTTCCGGGCCGATGACCGTATGCAGCGGGCGCTCGCCGAGCAGCGCCCTGGCGAACAGCAGCGCGTACCACTCAGGCTGCGCCACCAGCGCGCCGCCGGCGAGGTCTTCGGCGCTCGGCGCGCACACCGGCGTGTAGCCGCCGCAGTTGGCGGGGTTGCCCTCCAGGTTGATGCCCGACACGCCCATTTCCATCGCCTCTGTCATGAAGCTGACGGCCCACAGCGCCGACGCGAACGTGTTGCTGATGCCCGGGACCCCACCACACGAAACCGTGTTCGCCTCATCCAGACGGAACGGCACTTCGGTCTCATGCGCGATGAACGTGTAGCGACGCAGCGACGCCACCTCCAGTTCGCGGATCTGCGGGCTCAGCAGCCGCGCGATGCTCGGCGCAGGCTGTTCGTTGCAGCCGAGCGGATAGTGGTGGCCGGTCAACAGCGCCGGCCGCTCGTAGATCGCCTCGCTCAGGCCCCACTGTTCATACGCGCTCGACCCCGACGTGTCCGGGCCGGCCAGCGGGATGCCCGGCGCCACGGCTTCGATCGCGTTGCGATACGCGTTGACCTGTTCGTCGTACTGCGAAGGCGTCCACGGCAACGCGCGCAGGCCGTGCTTGGCGTACGAGTCCGGCTCGTTGCCCAGCTCGAACGCTTCCAGCGACGGCCCCAGCGCCGCCTTCGCCGCCGCCGCCTCCTGCGCCGCAACTTCCGGTTCGTAGTGGCCGAGGCCGAGCGTCAGCAGGACATGCCAGCCGCTCGCCGCCGCCAGGCTGCCGAGCTGGCCCAGGCTGCCCGCTTCCAGCACGCCCAGCGCCCACGCCGGCCGCGGCGTCGTTGCGTCCGTCCACGCGATCTGTTCGTCGGCCGTCACGCCTCCAAAGCGCAGCACGCCCGCGCCAAGCGAGCGCAGCATCGTCACCAGGTCGCCCGCGTCCGCGTAGCTCGCGATCTGCGCCAAGCTGCCGACCTCGAACGACAGCCCCAGGAAGTCCTGCGGAACCGGCGGCACCGGTTCGCTCGCCGCCTGCGCCGACGCCGACACCGACACCGACACCGGCCGGTCCCTCAGCGGGGTCGACCTGCGCTTCGCGTGCGCCGGGCCGCGCTTCGCCGGCGGCGGCCCATGCGCTGCCCGCGCCGAGACGCCATTCGCCACCGCCGGCCCGCGCTTCGCCGGCGCCGAGCTGTGCCGCTCGCCTCGAGCGACGCCCGCCGCGGCGAACATCGTCATCAGCGTCACCGCCAGCACGACGCCCAGCGCCGCACGCACGCGAGCGCCGGCACGGTCCCCGCGGAGGCGGCTAGCTCGCAGAGCTCACCGCGAACCAATCCGACTTGAGCCCCGGCGCTCCCTCACAGACCTCATTTACAACCCCCAGAACCGTGCGACGACCGATGTCAGCGCGTTCGTCCTGCGTCATCGACACCGGCGCGTCCGCTTCGACCGTCGCCCAGATCTCAGCGCCGACCTTCGCGAACGACACGCTTTCGCGGTGCGCACCGAGCCGCTGCAAGAGCAGGTCGAGCGCATCCTCGGGTGGCGTGTAGCCCGAGTGGCGTGTGATCTTGAACCGCACCGCGGCAAGGCTAACAGCCGTGTCCGCTCGCCCGCAAGCAGCCTCGGTCGCGTGCCGTGCGGTGCCGTGCGCCAAGCCGCGTACGCTAGCCACGACCTTGCGGCAGCTCTCAGACGAACACCTCGCAGCGCTTGCAGTGCTCGCGCTCAGCACCGTGCTCGCAGTGTGGGCCCCGCGCCGTCACCCCGGCCGCTGGACGGTCATCGCCGCGCGCGCCCTCGCGCTGTTGATCTTCGCCGGCTGGGCCGGCGAGTACGTGGCCGACGTCGTGCTCGGCACCTGGAGCACTCAGTACGACCTGCCCCTGCAGCTCACCGACGCCATCTCCGTCGCATCGATCGTCGCGCTCTGGACCCGCCGCGCGCTGGCCATCGAGCTCATGTACTTCTGGTCGCTCACAGCGACGCTGCAGGCCACGCTCACGCCCGACCTCTACCAGACGTTCCCCAGCGTCTACTACTTCACCTACTACATCTACCACGTCGGCGCCATCACCGGCGGCTGCCTGCTCGTGCTCGGCTGCCGCCTGTACCCGCGGCCGGGCGCCGTCCGCAGGGTCTACGCTGCGACGTTCGCGTTCACCCTCATCGCCGGCCTCGGCGACGTCATCACCGGCGGCAACTACATGTTCCTGCGCGAAAAGCCCGAATACAGCTCGCTGCTCAACGTACTCGGGCCGTGGCCGTGGTATATCGCCTCAACCACCGTGCTCGCGCTCGTGCTGCTGGTGCTGGTGAAACTGCTCACCGACTTCGTCCAGCGCCGCGATCACACGCTCGCAACGCGCGCGCCGACGTGACCCGACGCTCACGCGCGCGCCAACCTGACGACCTTCTCGACCGCTTCCGCCAGTGGCCGCGGCACGCTGCCTCGCTCCACGCCGGAGAAGCGCTGCCACGCGCGCGTCGGCTTGTGGCGGTGCCCGCGCAGGCCCGCCACCGCCTCGAAGTCGGGCGCCAGCACCACCGTTCGCTGCGAGCCCGCCAGCTCGGCGATCTCCTCGTTCACGACCCGCTGCGCCGCGCTCGGTCGCCTTCCCACCGGCGCGTCGCGGTCGTGCACCGCCACGCACGGCACCCCCACCGCGTGGCAGATGCGTATGAACAGCCGCATGTTCGGCTTGCCGCCGCAGTCGACGATCGTGATCGCTTCGCGATCCACGTCATAGCCCAGCGCGTTGAACACGAACGGGAACGTCAGCTTCTCCGTGCGGCCCTCCACCAGCAGCACCGCGCTCGCCAGCAGCAGCTCGCCGCGCTCCGCGTCCAGCTCGCTGAGCGCGCGAAAGCTCTCGTCGGCGCTCAGCGGCTCCGGCTGGATCACCGTCGTGCCCGTGCGCGGGCTGTGCTCCACCAGCGCCAGCTCGTCCAGCCGCCCCACGTTCAAGAACACCGGCTCGTGCGTCGAGTACAGCACCTGGTTGCCGTGCTCCGCGAACCGCCGCAGCAGCCGGTACAGGTACCGCTGTGCCTGCGGGCGCAGGAACAGCTCCGGCTCCTCGATCAGCAGCACCAGCCCGCGCTCGCCCGCAGCGCACAGCCGCTCCATGCCCGCCACCAGCGCCGCCGCCGGAGCCGCCGACGACGGCGCGCTCTCGCCGACCGCCAGGTACTCGCTCGCCACGCGCGCGGCGCTCGGCGCCGGCGTCGGGCCCGCCACCAGCCGTCCCGAGCGCAACGACGCCGGCAGGAACAGCGCCGGCACCTCGCGGCCCCTGCGCGTCGTCGCGCCCGGCGGGCTCGTCTGCAGCGACACCTCGTCACCGTCGTCCAGCGTCGCGCTCAGCTCGATCGTCTTCGCGGCGCCCGCGCTCAGGTCACCCACCGCCGGCTCCGGCGTGCCGCGCTGCAGCAGCATCCACACCGCCGCCAGCACGTTCGACTTGCCTACGCTCGGCCCGCCCACCAGCGCGAACACGGCGCCCGGCGCAAAGCGCACCGACCGCGCCGAGCGAAAGCCGCGAATCTGCACCTCACGAACGCCGAACCGCGGCTCAGGCATCGAGCAGGAACTCTCCGCGGGCGACGATCACCGTCGCGCCGCTCACCTCCACGCGCTCGATCGCATCAGCCGAGCCCACCGCTCGCGCGCGCAGCAGCGACGCGCGGCCGATCTCCGCGCCCTGGCGAATCTCGATCTCAGCGCCGAACGCGATCCTGCCGTGGCGCGCCAGGTGCACCGCCAGCGGGCCCGCCGCCGAGCCCGTCGCCGGGTCCTCCGCCACGCCCAGTCCCGGCGCGAACATGCGCGTCTTCCACGCGCTGCCCGCCCCCGCGAAGCAACTCACGCCGAGCTCCCCGAGCTCGGCAATCGCGCGCACGTCAGGAGCCAGCGCCGCCACCGCCTCCATATCTTCAAGCTCCACATACACGTGACGCGGCCCGTTGACGTACGCCTCCACCGGCAGCCCACAGCGCTCCACGCCGAGCGCGCGCAGCAGCTCCGCCGCGCGCTCGTACGGCTGCCACGACGGGATCGGCTGGTGCATCGTCCCGTACGCCAGCCGCTCGCCCTCGCGCCGCAGCGTCACCGCCACCGCGCCCGCGCCCGTCTCGAGCGTCACCCGCTCCAGGCCGCGCTCGATGCCCACCGCCACCGCCGTGCCGAGCACCGGGTGCCCCGCGAACGGCAGCTCCGCCGTCGGCGTGAAGATGCGGATGCGCGCGTCGCCGCCCTGCTCGCCCGCCAGCACGAACACCGTCTCCGACAGGTTCAGCTCGCGCGCCAGCGGCTGCATCTCGCCTGCCGCAAGCGCGTCCGCGCCGGTGAACACGGCCAGCTGGTTGCCCTGCAGCGGCGCGTCGCTGAACACGTCCAGCAACACATACCTGTAGGTCGCGCTCACGAGCGACAGCTTGCCACGAGCGTTCCCGCTACGCTCGATGCAAGCGGAGGACGAGCAGAGGGAGCAGCTATGAGCGAGGCCGTGCACACACAGACCGAAGTCGTGCAGATGCAGATCGAGGACGGGGTCGCGCTGTTGACGCTAAACCGGCCAGACCGTCTGAACGCGTGGACCGACGAGATGGAGCACGCGTACTTCGCGATGCTCGAGCACTGCGCAGGCGATGACGAGGTCCGCGCGATCGTCGTCACCGGCGCCGGCCGGGGCTTCTGCGCGGGCGCCGACATGCAGCAGCTGCAGGCGCTCGGCGACGGCACGCTCGACGCCGCCGGCGCCGCCGAGCGCGAGCGCCGGCCGCAGACCTTCCCGCTGTCGATCCCCAAGCCGATCATCGCCGCCGTCAACGGCGCCTGCGCCGGCATCGGCCTCGTGCAGGCGCTCATGTGCGACCTGCGCTTCGCCGCCGAGGGCGCCAAGCTCACGACCGCGTTCGCCCGTCGCGGGCTCGTCGCCGAGCACGGCATCTCCTGGATCCTGCCCCGGCTCGTCGGGCCGGCCAACGCGCTCGACCTGCTGCTCTCCGGTCGCGTCGTGTTCGCCGAGGAGGCGCAAACGCTCGGCCTCGTCAACCGCGTGTTCGCGCCCGACCGGCTGCTCGACGCCACGCTCGACTACGCGCGCGAGCTCGTCGTCAACTGCTCGCCCGCCAGCATGGCCACCATCAAGCGACAGGTGTACACCGCTCTCGACCAGGCGCTGCCCGATGCGCTCGCCGAGGCCGACCGGCTGATGCTCGAGTCGTTCACCGCGGCCGACTTCGTCGAGGGTGTCACCAGCTTCGTCGCGCGGCGCGACCCGCGTTTCGCCGCGCTCGGCTCGAGCAGCTAGAACGCGCGCGCGGACTTCCATTTTTATTGGAAGGAGGCCCGTGCGCAGTGTCGCTGCGCGCCCTACGCGTCGGTGACCCGGGGCGCGTAGCGGTGGTGGAGCATCAGCGCGTTGCCGTCGGGGTCGGCGAAGAACGCCATGTGGCAGACGCCCGTGTCGAAAGTGTCGCCGGCGAACTCGACGCCGCGCTCGGCGAGTGCCGCGCGCGCGGCCTCGACGTCCTCGACGTGCAGCGCGATCGCGTTGTGGTTGGGGTGATAGCCGAGGCCGAACTTCTCGGCGACGATCACGCTGAGCGTGACGGTGCCGGTCTCGAACTCTGCGAAGTGGCGCTCGGGGTTGTAGACCGAGCGCGTGAGGCCGAGCGTGGTGCCGTAGAACTCGACCGCGGCGTCGAGGTCGTTGGTGGGGACGGCGACGAAGTCAACGCCGGTGACGATCTGGCTGTCTGCGGCCATCGAGCGATTCTACAGCTGCCGGCGCAGCGTGACGCCGCCGAGCTCGAGCGTTTCCCCTCCGCCGGGGAGCTCGTGCGGCAGCTCGAGCGCGATCTCGACGAGCCCTTCCTCGTCGTCGCCGACGGCGGTCTGGAAGCGGACGTCGGCGCCGTCGAGGCGCAGCAGCGGGCCGTCTGAGCCGCCCGCCGACGCGTCGCCGTGGCTCACGGCCACGCCCAGCACCTCGCCCCAGCGCGCGGCCGCGGCGACTGGGTCGGCGACCGCGACGGTGATGCCGGCAAGGCCACCGGGCGCGCCCCCGCCGGTGCGACCGGTCCACTCCGGGCCGCCCCAGCGCCACGTGCCGTACGGCTGCGAGCGGTCGAGCGAGACGATCGCGCCGCGCATGTCCGCGGGATGCAGGTGCGTGCCGGAGATGTCCGGCAGGTCGATCTGCCAGACCACGCGCACGCCCAACGCCTGCGCGCGCGAGCGCGCGCCCTCGAGATCCTCGAGGTCGAAGATCACCATGTAGCCGCCGTCGCCGCCGTGGCGTGCGAGGTAGCGCCCGGCGGCGGTGTCGGCGCGCGTCGGCGAGACGACCTCCAGGAAGCAGTCGCCGAGCGCGAACACCGTGTTCGCCAGCCCGAACTCGCCGACCCCCGGGTCGCGGAACGGCTCGTCAAGGTTCAGCGCGGAGCGCAGCTCGGAGGCGACGGGCTCGAGCTCGCTCGCCACCAGCACCGCCTGACGCAGCCTGACCCGCGGTCCACCCTCGCCGTTCACACACGCAGGCTACCCGACCCGCATACCCGCGCGGGCGGTCGCTCGGGGTTGTTCCGCGGAGAGCTCGTTACGCCCCGTAATCATTCCGCCCCGTAATCATTCCGCCCTGTAATCATTCCGGCGCGTAATCATTACGGCCTGTAACGATCACGCCTGTGCAAGGTCAGCGTGACGAGGGCAATCCCGTCGCACGCCTCAAATGCGTGCCGCCCCCGGCGCCCACTCCCGGCGCGCCCGCTCCCGGCGCCCCCGCACCTCGCGGCCCCGGATCCGCGCCGTTCGCCTCCGCGACCGGATCCTGCGCCTGCAGCCGCGCCGCGCGCCGCGCGGCGTACTCGGCGATGAACGCGTCGACGACGCGCGGGTCGAACTGGCTGCCGGCGCACTTGCGCAGCTCGCGCAGCGCGTCGACCTCGGACTTGGCTTCGCCGAAGGGGCTGTGGGAGATCATCGCGACGAACGAGTCGCACACGAACACGATCTGGCTCGCGAGCGGGATCTGCGCGCCGGCGAGCCCGCGCGGATAGCCGCTGCCGTCGTGGCGCTCGTGGCTGGCGCCGACGATCTGTGCGACGTGCGCGAGCGCGGGCGCGGCGCTGAGGATGCTGGCGCCGATGATCGTGTGGTGGCGCATGAGCTTCCACTCGTGATCGTCGAGCGGGCCCGCTTTGTGCAGCAGCGAGTAGGGCATCGCGACCTTGCCGATGTCGTGCAGCTCGGCCGCGCGCACCGCGTCGGACAGGTCCGTCGCGACCAGCCCCAGGCGCCGGGCGACGCCGTCGGTGAGCTCGGCGACGTGCGAGGAATGGGTGTGCAGCGCCGGTTCGGCCGCCGCGAGGAACTGCAGCGCGAGATCCCGCGTCTGGCGCCCGGCGCTCGCGCGGCTGGAGTCCTTGTGCGCGTACATGCGCTCGTCGGCGAGCTGCAGCGCCAGGCGCGGGTCGGAGGCCTCTTCGGGCAGCGTGACGGAGCCGAAGGAGCTGGTGATCGAGAAGCCGTCGCCCTCGGCGCTGAGCGCCTGCAGGCAGTCGCCGACCATCGCCTCGCCGCTGTCGGCCCACAGCAGCGCGCAGAACTCGTCGCCGCCGAGCCGGTACGCGCAGCCGCTTGAGCCGACCGCGCGCTTGAACGCACCCGCCAGGCGCGTCAGCAGCAGATCGCCGCCGAGATGGCCGAAGTTGTCGTTGTAGGCCTTGAAGCCGTCGAGGTCGAACAGCAGCAGCCGCACGGGGTGCTCGGCGGAGGCCTCCGCCCAGACCGAGTCGAGGTCCTGTGAGAGCTGGCGACGATTGGCCAGGCCGGTGAGCGGGTCGATCGTCGCCTCGCTGCGCTGGTGGAGTTCGGCTGACTGCAGCGCGCACACGATCGACACGACGCCGGTCAGCAGCGCGAGCGTCATGAACACCGGCACCGGGTCGTGCAGCGTCGCGTGCGGGTATAGCCCGATCGTGACGGCCAGGATCACGGCGACCGTCAGCGCCAGCGCGGCGATCACGACCTGCGGGCGAAAGCGCGCGGCGACCATCCCCCCAGGCAGGATCAGCCACGGCAGCGCCGGGCTGGTGGGGCCGCCGCTGAGCGCGACGCCGGTGGCGAGCAGCGCCAGCGTGATCAGGATCGCGCTCACGCTGACGCGCTCCGGGTGCGCGCTGCGGGCCATCCTGCGATCGACGCTCAGGAAGTTCAGCGCTGAGAGCAGGAACAAGGGGAGCGTCCACCAGCCGAGCCACGGCGCGGAGATCAGCAGCGTGACACCGACCGCGCCGGACCCCACCTTACGTATCGTGCGCACACGCGCGCTCGCGTCGAGCACGCGTGCGCGATCCTGATCAGTAGGACAGAGCCAACCTCCCGACATCTCACCGACCGTCTCGTCAGTGGCGCTCGGCGTCTTTAGAAATGCACGTCAAACGGACGTACGGCCGGTCCGCGCCGGCGCTCCAGGGGCGGCACACGGAAATCGAACACTGCCAATATTCGGTGAACCAGGCGCTGTCATATTTGACATGTGAGAATCGTGCCCGATGCTGACTGGAACCTCGATATTTGCGGGCTTCTAACGCGTTTCTAACTCAAATGTGAACAGGGACGCAACAACTGTCCGCTTAGCTTCCTCGCGCAGTCGTTTTGTCCGCAGACCACGGAGGGGACATGGGGAAAGCCACACCAGTCACGCTGCCGGCCGCACCGCACGATCAAAGGATGGCGCCGCACGGTCGCGGCAGTCGCGAGAGCCTGTCCACGCCAGGGCTGGTGTCGCAGGCTGTGAAGCGCGCGCAGCAGGGCGACCGCGAGGCGCTGGGCTTCCTGTACGCGCGCTACGCCGACAACGTGTGCGGCTACGTGCGCAGCATCGTGCACGACCAGCACGAGGCCGAAGACATCACGCAGCAGGTGTTCGCGAAGCTGATCCGTGTGATCGGCAAGTACGAGGAGCGCGACGTGCCGTTCTTCGCGTGGATCCTGCGCGTGTCGCGCAACGTGGCGGTCGACCACATCCGCCGCCAACGTGCGATCCCGGTCGAACAGGTGAGGGCCGTCGATCAAGGCGGCGACGGGGTCGGCGGAATCGAACAGAGCGGGCGCATGAACGACCTCAAGCAGGCGCTCGCGATGCTCCCGCCCGACCAGCGCGAGGTGCTGGTGCTGCGCCACTTCGCCGGGCTCTCCCCAACCGAGATCGCCGAGCGCACGGGGCGCACGGAGGGGTCGGTGCACGGCCTGCACCACCGCGGGCGCCGGGCGCTGACGGCGGAGCTGAGCAGCCGCGGGCTCGCACCGACGACGGCGCGGGCGCGCTGCAATCAGGACGCGGTGTCCGAGGCGTCCGGGTAGGTAGGGCTGCGCGCGATCCGCCGCGCGATGCGCCCGCTGTCGACGTCCGCGAGGTAGTACTGCAGCGCGAACACCGCGAGCTCCTCCACGGAGACGCCTAGGCGCGCGCTTTCCTGCTCGATCGCCTCCCGTGCGAAGCCCTGCAGGCGGACGGTGAGCGTGTGATCGCCGTCGAGCGCACGACCCTCGCCGGGGGGCGGCGGGCCGCTCACTTTGGACCTCGATCTGATGACGGGACACTGGCATTCAACGGCGAGCACGTACAAACCCTCACGCCGCGGGGGTGCCAAAAGGGGACCAAAAAAGGCTGGTCATCACCTCGCTCCGGCGGGCTCGGCCGGTCACGGCAGGCGACGGCAGGCGCGTCTTGCGGGCGTGAAGTCTGGATCATGGGCGAATATTTGCGTAATCGTAGAACGCGCTGCAGCACGGCGTGACGGCTGCTCGGGCGAGCGTGGCGCAATGCCCAGGCGTTCGAACAGTCGGTAGCACCTAGCTCGGGGGGCGAGTCGCCGACGCTCGCCATTCTACGCAGCAACCCAGCCCCAAGTTCCATAAATCCGCCTTTACACCAACTATCGGAACGGCGTCGTTGTCGTGGCTATCGAAATGCTTTGGTGCGCTAGAGACGATGTCCGCCGTAACTATCAAGGATGTAAAGGCGGCGCGGCGGAACGGGCGGTGGGGCCACGGCGTCCAGATTCAGTTAAGCCCGCGCCGGTGGCATCCGATAAGGCCGCGATGACTTCCTGGCTGCTCCCACTGGCATCGCCCCTGCGGCAGGCCGAGCGTCGCGTGTTGAAGGCCGCTACGGCGCTGCTGCTCGCGCTCGTGGCAACGACCGCCGTGCGGGCCGTGTTCGGCGTCGGCGGCCACGCGTTCGGCGAAGTGATCCGTGACTGGATCACGTCGGCAATCTACATCCTGGTCGGCGTGATCGTGTGCTGGCGGGCGGTGCGCACGGCTGAGGCGCGGCGCCCGTGGATGTGGTTCGCGTTCGGCATCTCGATCTATGGCCTCGGCAACGTGCTGTGGGCGGCGTGGATCGAACACCTCCCGAACCCGCCGATCCCGTCGATCTGCGACGGCATGTGGCTGACGCTGTACCCGTGCTGCTACATCGGCATCATCGGGCTCGCGCGCATCAAAGAGCGTCGCGTGCCGGCGCGGATCTGGCTGGACGGCGTGATCGCCGGAGTCGGCGTGGCGGCGATCGGCGCGGCGATCGTGCTGCGCCCGGTGCTGGCGTCGGTGTCGGGCAACACGGCGGCGGTGATCACCGAGATGGCCTACCCGCTGTGCGACCTGCTGCTGGCGGCGCTGGTCGTGGGCGTGCTGGCGCTGCGCGGCTGGCGCCTTGACCGCATGTGGGCGATGCTGGGCGCGGGCTTCCTGGCGCTGGCGACGGCCGACTGCATGTACGCGCTGCAGGTGGCAGGCGGCGCGTCGGCGCCGAGCAGCGCGACGAACCTCGCGTATGACGTGGGCGTGCTGCTGCTGGCGCTGGCGGCGTGGCAGCGCGGGGCGACGGTGGAGTCGGACACGGTGCCGAGCTCGGCGGTGCTGGGGATCCCGGCGGCGTTCACGCTGAGCGCGCTCGGACTGCTGATCTACGACCACTTCAGCCGCCTGGACCCGCTGGCGCTGTCGCTGGCGTTCGCGACGATACTGGCGGCGTTCGCGCGCACGGGCCTTGCGTTCCGCGACGTGCGCGCGCTCGCGGAAACGCGCCGGCAGGCGCTGACCGACGACCTCACTTCGATGCCCAACCGCCGCCACTTCCTGCGCTGCCTGCACGACGCGATCCTCGCGAGCAGCGCGAGCGACACGAGCGTGGCGCTGCTGCTGTTCGACCTCGATCGCTTCAAGGAGCTCAACGACACGCTCGGCCACGACGCGGGCGATCAGCTGCTGTGCCAGGTGGGCGAGCGCCTGCACGAGGTGCTGCGCGCGAGCGACACGGCCGCGCGCTTGGGCGGCGACGAGTTCGGCGTGCTGCTGAGCGGCCCGTGCGACATCGCGCAGGCGGAGCTCGTGGCGGACAAGATCCTCGGCGTGATCGGCAAGCCGTTCCCGATCAAGGGCCTGAACCTGCGCGTGACCGCGAGCATCGGCATCGCGCTGTTCCCCGAGCACGCGGGCGACGGCGAACAGCTGATGCAGCACGCGGATGTGGCGATGTACGAGGCGAAGAGCACGCAGTGCGGGCGCACGAGCTACGCGAGCGAGCGCGACAAGCACTCGCTCGAGAGCCTGACGCTCGCGGGCGAGCTCTCGCGCGCGCTCGAGAACGGCGAGATCCAGGCTTACTACCAGCCGAAGGCGGACGCGAGCAGCGGCCGCATCGTCGGCGTCGAGGCGCTGGTGCGCTGGCTGCACCCGGAGCGCGGGATGGTGCCGCCGGACCAGTTCGTGGCGGTCGCCGAGCAGGCGGGCCTGGGCCGTGCGCTGACGCGGCGGATGCTCGAGCTGGCGCTGACACAGGTGAAGGCGTGGCACGAGTCGGGCCTGGACCTGCACGTCGCGGTCAACACGACGGTCGCCGATCTGCTCGACACGAACTTCCCGGACGAGGTCGCAGCGACACTCGAGGCCCACGGCCTGCCGCCGGAGGTGCTGGTGCTGGAGGTGACCGAGAACATGGTGCTGGCGGACCCGGTGCGCATTGGCGACGTGCTGGCACGGCTGGGCGAGCTCGGCCTGGGCCTGTCGCTCGATGACTTCGGCACGGGCTACTCGTCGCTGACGCACCTGAAGTCGCTGCCGGTCGGCGAGGTCAAGATCGACCGCTCGTTCGTCGGGCGCATGACCTCGGACCCGGTGGATGCGGCGATCGTCGAGGCGACGATCCAGCTGGCGCACTCGATCGGCAGCCGCGTGGTGGCGGAGGGCATCGAGGATCAGACGACGTGGAGCTCGCTGGTGGCCAACCGCTGCGAGCTCGTGCAGGGCTACGCGCTGTCGCGACCGCTGCCGGCGGCGGAGCTCGATGAGCTGCTGCGAGCGAAGCCGGTCCGCACCGAGCCCGCCCATTTCGAAGCGTCGGCGCTCGTGGATAGGCCGTCGGCCAACGGCAACGCCGCGAGGTCCTCCGCTCGCCCGACCGCGGTCCCGGAGGCGCTGCGCGACCTGACGGCGCTGACGCGCTCGCACCCGATGATGGACGCGGTGATCGAGGAGATCGACGGGCGCATGATCCGCGTGGGCTCGCAGTGGCTGGCGGACTTCGCCTCGTGCAACTACCTGGGCTTCGATCTGGACCGCGAGATCATCGAGGCGGTGCCGGCGTACCTGGACGCATGGGGCACGCACCCGAGCTGGTCGCGCCTGCTGGGCAGCCCGGTGCTGTACGAGCAGATCGAGGAGCGCCTGACGGCGCTGCTGGGCAGCCCCGACTCGCTGGTGCTGCCGACGATCACGCACATCCACATGTCGGTGATCCCGGTGCTGGCGGCGTCGGGGACGATCTTCCTGGACTCGCGCTCGCACAAGACGATCTACGACGGCTGCCAGATGGCAAAGACGCGCGGCGCGCGCGTCGAGCGCTTCCGCTTCGAAGACCCGCAGCACCTGAACGAGCTGCTGCGCTCGGCGCCGGCGGGCGCGCGGCTGGTGTGCATGGACGGCGTCAACAGCATGACCGGCAACGTGCCGGACCTGCGCGCGTTCGCGCAGGTGGCGCGCGCGCACGGGGCGCTGCTGTACGTGGACGACGCGCACGGCTTCGGCGTGATCGGCGAGCGCGGCCCCGGCGAGCGTAGTCCGTATGGCATGCGCGGCAACAGCATCGTGCGCCACTGCCACGAGAGCTACGACAACGTGATCCTCGTGGGCGGCTTCTCGAAGGCGTACTCGTCGCTGCTGTCGTTCATCGCGTGCCCGCCGGAGATCAAGCAGATGCTGAAGGTGGCGGCGCCGCCGTACCTGTACTCGGGCCCATCGCCGGTCGCGTCGCTGGCGACGGTGCTGGCGGGCTTCGACGTGAACGAGCGCCGCGGTGAGCAGATGCGCGAGACGGTGTACAGGCTGACGTGCCGCGTGCTCGACTGCCTGACGCGACTCGGCATCGCGACGCCGAACCGCTCGGGCCTGCCGATCGTGGAGGTCCCGCTGCGCGACCACACGCGCATCGACGCGGTCGGGCAGCTGCTGTTCGACCGCGGTGTGTACGTGACGCTGGCGGCCTACCCGCTGGTGCCGCGCGACGAGGTCGGCTTCCGCGTGCAGCTGACCGCGGCGAACACGGACGCTGAGGTGGACATGTTGATCGCGGCGCTTGAGGAGCTCGCGCAGATGGGCGAGTTGCAGCCGGCGGAGCCGCAGCCAGCGCACGCGACGTGATCGCGCGCTACCGCGCGCTGCTGTCGGCGCCGGGCTTCACGCGGCTGCTGGCGAGCTCGGTGCTCGGTCGCCTGCCGTCGGGCATGTTCTCGCTGGCGCTGCTGCTGTTCGTGCACGCCCGCACGGACTCGTTCCTGGCGGCGGGCGTGACGGTGGGAGCGTTTTCGCTGGCGGGCGCGGCGTTCGGCCCGCTGCTGGGCGCGCGCGTGGATCACGTCGGCCAGACGCGCGTGCTGCTGGCGGCCGCGGGCGCGCAGGGCGCGCTGCTGGTGGCGCTGGTGCTGGTCGCAGAGAGCGGCGCGGCGACGGCGGTGATCGTGGCGCTGGCGGCGCTGGCGGGAGCTGCGCAGCCGCCGATCGCGGGCTGCATCCGCGCGTTGTGGGCGCACGTGGCGGCCGACGCGGAGACGCTCGAGACGGCGTACGCGCTGGACGCGACGACGCAGGAGGTGATCTGGACGCTGGGCCCGCTGCTGGTGGCCTCGACGGCAGTGCTCGCGTCGCCGGCGGCGGCGGTGCTGGCGTGCGCGGCGATCACGGTGTGCGGGACGGCGTTCTTCGCGGCGTCGAACCTGTCGAGCGGCTGGCAGGCGCAGGCGCGCGAGCGCACGCGCCGGGGGGCGCTGGCGAGCCCGGGGCTGCGCGCGCTGCTGGCGACGGTGGCGCTGTCGGGTGTGGTGATCGGCGCGGTCGAGGTCGGCCTGCCGGCGCTGGCGGTGGCGCACGGTGCGCGCTGGTCGGCGGGCCCGCTGCTGGCGCTGTTCAGCGTCGGCAGCATGGCCGGCGGGCTGCTGTACGCGGCGGCGAGCTGGCGCCGGCCGATCGGCCTGCGCTATGTGGCGCTGCTGCTGAGCATGGCGGCCGGCGTGGCGCCGCTGATCGCCGCGCACGCGCTGGCCGTGGCGTATCCGCTGAGCGCGCTCGCGGGACTGGCGCTCGCGCCGATGCTGTCGTGCCAGTTCTCACTCGTGGGAGCGCTCGCGCCGGCGGGCACCGCCACGGAGGCGTTCACGTGGCACCGCGGCGCGACGATCGCGGGCATGGCCGCGGGATCGACGCTGGGTGGCTCGCTGATCGACACGCACGGCGCGGCGGGCGCGTTCGCGCTCGGCTGCGCGGGCGTGGCGCTGGCGTGCCTGCTGGCGGCGCTGTGGCGCCGGCGGATCGACCCGGGGCAGGCGCCAGCCGGCGTTGGCGCGGTGTCGGTCGCGCAGCGGTAAGCGTCAGGCGCCGAGCAGCCAGACGACGACGCTTGTGGGCAGGGCCCAGATGTCGCCGTCAGTGTCGAGGATGTTTCGCGTGGCGATGATCCCGCGACCGTACCGCGCGGTGAGGGCGCGCGACTCGCTCCTCCAGTTGCGTTCGACGTACTTGCTCTCGAACGGGACATCGATGGCAGCGCCAACGAAGTCGATCTCGGCCGTGGAGGTTCGCTCATACATCACGTCGCCGGCGGCTGCGAAGACGTCGGCTCGCCCGCCTGTCACTGCACGCAGAAGGGACAGTCCGAGCTGTTGCTCGCTGAGCTTGCTGATGTCCGGCGGCTGGTACGCGCGTTGGCGCTCACTCGGGATACGAGCAATGAGCGGATCGGTGAAGTACACCTTGCGCCTGCTGTTCGTGTTCGGCCGCCCGCCTGTGCCGATCTGGTGGCACTTCCAGACCTGGAACGCGAAGACGAGATCGTTCACACGATCGTTGACCGCGTGGTGGCTGCCGAGGCCGACGTGCTCGACGACGCTGCTCGCGTTCAGCGGGCTGCAGATGCCTTGCGCGATGCGCGCGAGGAAGTTGAGCAGGTCGGCGTCGCCGAGACTGGTCACACGGATCGCGTCACCGCGCACGACATCCCACAGATCCTGCAGAAATGCGGGCGAGACGTCGCCGGTCTGCAGAAAGTCCGCGACGGCGCGAGGGAATCCGCCGCAACGCAGATAGAGCTCCCAGGCATCGACGAGATCGTTCGTCCAGAACGACAGCTCTGCGATCGCAGCCTGCGCCCGGCGACCCAGCATCTCCCTCGGGCCGATCGCAGGAACGTCCGGCAGACCGTCGAGCCCACCGAGCAAGCGGCAGAAGTCACGGAAGGGAATAGGCATCAGCAGCCGGTCTGACTTAGTGGCGGCGGGACCGCGCCGACCGGCGAAGTTCTTGGTGGCGTCGCGCAGCTCGCGCGAGCTCGAGCCGGTCAGGACGAGGCAGTCGCGGCGCAACGGCGTGTCGTCGCGGAGATCCTTCACGACACTCGACCACCCCCGCCCGACCGACGTGACCTCGTCGACGAACCACCATCTTGTTCCCTCGACGCGCCGGGTGATGCTCTCGCCGACGCGGAACATGCGGCGAAGATCCTGAAGGGAGAAGTCGTCGCACGAGCAGTAGACGATGTTCCGGCCCGCCACACCCCGCGCGATCAGAGCAGCGATCGCGCGGCGCAGCTCCAGGCTCTTGCCGATCCGGCGCGGACCACTGAGCGTGTACAGGCCGCCTGGCTCGATGTCATCGAGGACGCCGGGGCGATAGTCGAACGGGGCCTGCGCCGCCTCGCGCAGGTTCTCGTCCTCATGCTCCCAGCCACGCTCGTCACGCCACCAGTGGTTGCGAGCGCGAAGCCGATCTGCGAGCTCAGCGTCCTTCATCGTGCAGACTGTACACGCTCATCACGTCAGGAAACTAGCTTTTTGGATGTAGGCCTCCAAAAGACCATGGTTTTTTGGAAAGACGCATCCAGAAAATCCGCCCTTTTTGGAGGAGCACCCGTTCGGCCAGAGCGCCGCGAGCGGTCACGCGTTGCAGCTGGCCTGGGCCCGCGACCTGCTCGGGCGTCTCGCCGCTGGACCCGACCTGCTCTACCTGCTCTGGCCCACGATCATGGGGTTCCTGCGCATCAGCACGCACCCCGCGATCTTCAACGACCCCCACACCCCCGAGCAGGCCGCCGGCGCGATCACCGGGCTCCTGCAGCGACCCAACGTTCGCGCACCCGCCGAGCAGGACGGATTCTGGGACATCTACCGCGCCACAGCCGATGACCAGACCCGCGGCAACCACGTACCCGATGCGCACATCGCCGC
>JBEKWH010000008.1:0-154954 GCA_049513255.1 Solirubrobacteraceae bacterium | reverse complement strand
GTAGACGTGCTGGGAGGCGACCCACACCTCGTCGACGAACTCGTATGCCTCCGTCCAGCTGGCGGGCGGATCGCCGACCTCCCACCACCACAACGCGATCGTGTGACGCCCCTCAAAGAACGCGCGTCCGGCTTCGCGAGCGAAGACCGGGATCCCATCGCCGTTGATGCAGACGAGGTTGATCGGATAGGCCGCCTGATCGGGGCTCACGTGGTCGAACTCCGCGTTCTGTCGGCTCGGCGGTATCAGGTTGCCCTGAACCGGCAGCACCGGGATCTCGCGTGCGTCGAGCGCCGAGACCATCAGCCGGGCGGCCTCACCCACGCCCAGCTCCGAGGTGAAGAACCCAACCAGGTTGACCCCCCAGCGTGGAGGGGCTTCGTGGGCGTGCGGGTCGGCGTCGCGGTAGGCGAGCTCGGGCACCCGTGGCAGCAGCTCGGGGACGAGGCCCTCCTGCTCGCACCCGTACGCGCACAGCCATCCCGCGAAACCGCTCCCATCGGGACCGTCGATATGGCGATAGCCCGAACGCAGGTCTGCGCGGGCCTCCCAGATCGCCATGTGCAGGCGCGTGAGCCCCGCCGCCCGTCCGCGTCCGTCGAGCTGGTTCAGATACGCATACAGCTCGGCCCGACCGGCCCCGGTGAAAGGCGATCGCGTGATCGCTTCCTCCGCGATCGCCCCCGCCAGCAGCGTGCGAATCGTGGGCGTCAGCCGCAGGCCGTCGTCCAGTCTCGTGAATGGCGGCGCCGCGGCGTCGGGTCCCCAGCCGCAGCTCCTGAGATCGTCGGCGTGGCGTGCAGCGAGCCGTTGAAGCGCCGGCGCCGCGCTCAGCTGGATGCGATCCTCGCCGTCGAACCACGACGGAGGGTCCGCCGGGTCGAGCTCGCCAAGGTCGATCACGCGGGCGCGCGCGCCGTCCACCTCAAGCGCGTCCTCGACGCCGCCACGGGCCGCGAGTACCTGCTTGCCGGCGAGCGACCATGGGTCGAGTCCGTAGCCGGGATCGCGCAGCACGGCTACGTCCCCCGCAAGTGCCGGGATGCCGTCCATCCAGCCACGCACCGCGCTGGCACCCTCATCGCCCGCGCTGATGAAGTAGCCCGGCCACGCATCTAGCAAGATGTCGACGCCGAGCCCCACCCGCACCCCCAGCAGATGCCTGCTGAACGGGCCCTCCCCGGACTCAGACGGCGCGATCACCGAGCTCGCGGCGCCCCTCGCACGCGCGACGATCACGATGTCGTGATCGTCGATCAGGTTGACGAGCGCGTCCAGCGAGCCGAGCACACGCTGACCCGCGCCGAGGTAGAGGACCGAGTCGGCGCCGGCGGCGAGCACCGCGCGCAGCAGATGTGGAAGCACCGCCACGTTCAACGCCGCCGGCGGATTGGCGGCGGCGAGCAGACCGAAGCTTTCGCCGAGCACGCTCGCCGCGTCGAGCATGCGCGCGCCGGGGAAGTCCACGACGGCGTCGTGGTCGCCGTCCAGTAGGAGCACCGTGAGCTGAGCGTCGGGGTGATGTTCACGCAGGGTGCGCTCCATCACACGGGCACGAGCGAGCGAGCGGCGGCTCACGATCGTACATACGTGCACCGGGCCATTCTATGCGCCCCCACTCGGCGTCAGCGGGCACGAAACAGGCGCAGCGACGCGACAGGCGCACGCCCCCGGCACGACTCGCTGCTAGCTTCTCGCGCGTGCTGAGCCTGAGAAACCGCCCGCGCACGCGCCGGCTGATCGAGCGTGTCGCCGCCGGCGCGCTCTGGCGAATCGGCTCCCCCTACCAGCTCGCGCTGCCCGCACCGCCTGCGCCGCCCCCGCCCCCCGAGCCACCGCCGCCACCCGAGCCGCCGCCGCCCACGCCCGCGGACCTTGTTCGCGACGTGGTGCCCGGGAGCTTCGTGCACGAGCGATCTCCGGTGACGCACATGCTGTTCGAGCGACTCAGCGAGCAGGACGTGGCCGAGGTCGAGCGTCGCCTGCCCGAGTGTCCGGAGCTCGCTGCTCACTACGCCGTAGCCCCAACGCAGGCCATGCGCGAGGCGCTGATCCTCAGGTCCGGAGTGTGGCTCGGCGTCGCCGAGGTGATCGAGAAGACCGGTCTGACCCCCGCAGAGCCGCCGGAGGACATACACGCCATGGCCCGTGGCCCGCTCGCCGCCGGAGCCGGGCTGTACGAGGCCGACCTCGTCGCCGATGCGCTCTTCAGCGTCGGCAGCCGGCTGGCAGACGTCCGCAGCGCCCTGGACTTCGGCTGCTCCTCCGGGCGCGTGCTACGAGCGCTGGCGGCCGCCTATCCGCAGATCCGCTGGCACGGCTGCGACCCCAATGCCGCGGCCGTGTCGTGGGCGGCCGAGCAGCTGCCCGGCGCGGAGCTGTTCGTCAGCGGTGACGCCCCGCCGCTGGCGCTCGAGGACGGCTCGCTCGAGCTCGTCTACGCGATCTCGATCTGGTCTCATTTCCAGCCCATGCTCGGCCTGCGCTGGTTCGAGGAGACGCACCGCGTCATCCGTCCTGGGGGACACCTCGTGTGCACGACGCACGGGCTGACCTCGGTGGCGTACTACGCCACGCTCGAGCTGCGCACGCCCGAGCAGTCGCTCCAGATCGCAGACGCCCTCTACCGCCAGGGCTGGTGGTATGCGCCGGAGTTCGGCGAGGAGGGCGACTGGGGTGTCGTGAACCCAGATTGGGGCACTGCGTTCCTCTCGCCCGATTGGATGCTCACGCAACTCTGTCCGCGCTGGCGCGTTGTTGAGTTTGCGCCCGGGCGCAACCAGGACAACCAGGACGTCTACGTGCTCCAGCGCGTCTGATCCGCCGCACAGCCGCGTTGCTAGCGTTCACCGAGCCTTGTCGACCACGATTCCCCTAGCGCCAGACGCGCCGCCGGCCATCCCGCCGACACGGCCGGTGGCCGTCTCGATCGAGCAGGTCAGCAAGACCTTCCGCCTGCCCCACCGGCAGTACTCGACGCTCAAGGAGCGCGCGCTGCATCCGCTGCGCAGCACCACCTACGACGAGCTGCACGCCGTCAAGGACGTCTCGCTCGAGATCGCCGAGGGCGAATTCTTCGGGATCGTCGGACGCAACGGCAGCGGCAAGAGCACGCTGCTGAAGTGCATCGCCGGCATCTACCGCGTTGAGACGGGGCGGATCTCGATCGCCGGGCGGCTGTCGCCGTTCATCGAGCTCGGCGTCGGCTTCAACCCCGACCTGAACGCGCGCGACAACGTGATCATCAACGCGATCATGCTCGGTCTCAGCCGCAGACAGGCGATGCAGCGCTTCGAACACGTCGTCGCCTTCGCCGAGCTCGAGGGCTTCATGGACCTGCGCCTGAAGAACTACTCGTCGGGGATGCTCGTGCGCCTCGCGTTCGCCACCGCGATCCAGGTCGACGCCGAGATCCTGCTGATCGACGAGGTGCTCGCGGTCGGCGACGCGGCCTTCCAGCAGAAGTGCTTCGAGGAGTTCTTCCGGCTGAAGCGCGAAGGCCGCACGATCGTGTTCGTCTCGCACGACATGTTCTCCGTCGAGCGCTTCTGCGACCGCGCGATGCTGATGGAGCACGGCGTCGTCACCAAGATCGGCGAGCCGCGGGCGATCGGGCGCGCATACCACGAGCTGAACTTCGGGCAGCTCGCCCACGAGGCCCCCGAGGAGAGCCGGCCCGCGAGCACCACCACGATCGCCGAGGCCTGGTTCGAGACGGCCGACGGCGAGCGCGTCACGAGCGCCAGCCAGGAGGACGCGCTGAGCATGTGCTTCGAGGCGCATGTCGGCGAGGATCTCCACGATCCGGTGTTCGCCGTGACGCTGCGCACCGAGCTCGGCCACACGATCATCGTCGCGCGCTCAGACCAGCACGCGCAATCGAGCGGCTCGTTCAAGGCCGGGGAAAGCGTCGTCGCGAAGTTCGCGATCCCCAACTGGCTGACCGCCAGCCGCTACATGCTCACGCCCTCGATCGCGCGCGAGGGCACCGGTGACGCCGCGCTCGCGCTCGTCGCGGACATGGCCTCGATCGTGATCCACGGAGCCGCCACCGGCGGCATCCTGGAGCTCCCCGTCGACGTTAAGTTGGAGCGCCTATGAGCACGCTGCCGGATATCGGCCTTCCCACGCCGGCGCCAGCCCATCGCTCGCCGGCGAGCCATCGCGTCTATGGCCCGTCCGCGCTCGGCGGCGGGCTGCAGCGCTTCTGGTCGTTGACGTTCATGCTCGCCCGCACCGAATTCAAGCTGCGCTTCTTCGGCTCCGTGCTGGGCTACGTGTGGACGCTCGTGCGCCCGCTGATGCTGTTTGGCGTGATGTTGTTCGTGTTCACGGTCATCCTCAACATCAACAAGGGCAACCCCACCAAGCACTACCCCGAGTACCTGCTCACGTCGCTGATCCTCTTCACCTACTTCCAGGAAACCACCTCCGGCGCCGTGGGGAGCCTCGTCGGGCGCGAGAACCTGCTGCGCCGCGTACGCTTTCCGCGCTTGGTCGTGCCGCTGTCTGTCGCGCTGTTCTGCCTGTTCAACCTGTGCATGAACCTGGTCGTCGTGTTCATCTTCATCCTCGCCAGCGGCGTGGACCCGCGCTGGAGCTGGCTCGAGCTGATCCCGCTGGTGGGGCTGCTCGTGATCTTCGCGTCGGGGCTCGGCATGCTGCTCTCGGCGCTGTACGTGCGCTTCCGCGACGTGCAGCCGATCTGGGAAGTGCTCCTGCAGCTGCTGTACTACGGCTCGCCGATCCTCTACACGGTGCAGACAGCCGCCAAGCACCACTTCCTCAACATCCCGTTCTCCCGCATCCTCGTGCTCAACCCGCTCGGCGCGGTCTTCACGCAGGCACGCAAGGCGCTCTTGGACACGAGCGCGCCGTCGGCCGCGCACGCGCTCGGCGGCGACGTGCGCCTGCTGATCCCGCTCGGCATCGTCGGCGGCCTGTTCGCGCTCGGCCTCTGGTACTTCAACCACGAGGCGCCCCTGATATCGGAGAAGCTGTAGCGATGAGCGCCGCCGAGACCTCCAGCGAGCAGGAGCTGCAGGCCGAGAACGAGATCCTGCGGGCACGCGTGGCCGCGCTCGAGTCCGAGCTGGTCGAGGTGCAGGCGCGGACCGACGCCGCCGTCGCGCAGTGGCAGGAGCGCGCCTACTGGCTGGACCGCTGGCACGTCGACCTGAACGCGCTGATGCAGCGGCCCGGCGCGGCGGAGCTGCGGGCCGCGCTGCGCGCGATCCGCTCGGTCGTGCGCGCCTACAAGCGCGCCCGGCGCACGCTGAGCAGATCGTGAAGTCCGTCGCCGCCGTGATCCCCGTCAAGGACGGGGAGCGCTACCTCGAGGAGCTGCTCGCCGCGCTCGCGCGCGAGGGGGTCGATGAGGTGCTCGTGATCGACTCGGGCTCCAGCGACCGCACGCTTGAGATCGCGCGCGCGGCCGGCGTCGAGCTGCTCGAGATCGCCCCCGAGGAGTTCGGCCACGGGCGCACCCGCAACCTCGGCGCCGAACGGAGCACCTGCGAGCTGATCTGCTTCCTCACCCAGGACGCCACTCCCTGCCCCGGCTGGCTGGCCGCCTATCGCGAGGCGTTCGCTCTCGAGGAGCGCGTCGGCGCCGCCTACGGCCCGCACCTGCCGCGCCCTGACACCAGCCCGATGATCGCGCGCGAGCTGACAGAGTTCTTCGCCGGGTTTGAGGCCCGCGCGCCACACCCGAACGGGAACGACAGCCCGCGCCCGGTCGTGCAGCGTGCGGGCGATCCGAGCTTCCTGTCGAACGTCAACGCCTGCTACGCGCGTACGTGCTGGGAGGAGATCCGCTTCCGGGACGTGCGCTACTCCGAGGATCAGGCCTTCGGCGCCGACATGCTCGCCGCGGGCTGGGCGAAGGTCTATCACCCCGGCGCCGCCGTGCTGCACGCGCACGACTACAGCCCCGTGGAGTTCATGCGCCGCTACTTCGATGAGTACCGCGGCCTGCGCGAGTCGACCGGCCACGTCGAGCCCTTCGCGCCATCCGCAACCGCGCGCCACGTGCTAAGCCAGGTCTCCGCCGACCGCCGCTGGATGGCAGAGCGCGGCATCGCCGGCGGCGCCCGCGCGCGCTGGACGGCGCGCTCGCTCGTCCACCACAGTGGCCGGCGTGTGTTCTCCGCGATCGGCTCGCGCTCGGAGCGGCTGCCGAGCGCCGTGAGCAGGCTCCTGTCTTTGGAGGGCACCACCGCCCACCCGGGCGCGGGTGCAGCGGCCGGCGAAGCCGCCGCGGGCTCGCCCGTCCCAGCCTCAAAGCACATCGAGCAGAAGCTCTCCGGCGAGGTCTACGACGTGGTCGCGCAGGTCTGGCGCGACGGGCCTGCTCCGCTGCGCGATCCCGTGCCCGGGATGGCCGAGCGCGAGCGGCTGCGCCTGGCGATGATAATCCCGCCGTTCAGCCGTGGCAGCGGCGGGCACAACACGCTGTTTCAGATCTTCTCGCGCCTGGAGCGCCGCGGGCATACGTGCAGCGTCTGGCTCGCCGACTACCACGGCTACTCCCGCGATGTGTGGCCGGCGGTGCTGCGCCAGGAAATCAACGAGTACTTCGCGCCGTTCCAGGGCCCAGTCTACAAGGGCTTTGACTCCTGGCAGGGGGCCGACGTCGCGATCGCCACCGGCTGGCAGACGGTCCACGCGATGCTTCAGCTCGACAACTGCCGAGCGCGCGCCTACGTGGTCAACGACCACGAGCCCGAGTTCTACCCGGCCTCCGCCGAGCACGCGCTCGCCGCCGACACCTATCGCTATGACCTGCACTGCATCGCCGCGAGCCCGTGGCTGCGCGATCAGCTGATCGAGCGCTACGGCGCGAGCGCGGAGGCCTTCCAGCTGGGCGTCGAGCACGACACCTACCACCCCCGCCCGGTCGCCCGCCAGCCGGCGACAGTCATCTACTACGCGCGCTACGCGACCCCCAGGCGCGCGGTGCCGATCGGGCTGATGGCCCTGGCCGAGCTGAAGCGCCGGCGCCCGGACGTGCGCATCGTGCTGTTCGGGACCAACGAGGTCCTGCACGCGTCCTTCCCGTACGAGCACGTCGATGTGCTCAGCCCCGAGCAGCTCTCCTGGCTGTACTCCGAAGCCACCGTCGGGCTGTGCCTGTCGCTGACCAACTTCTCGCTGATGCCCAAGGAGATGCTCGCCTGCGGCCTGCCGTGCGTAGAGCTCGCAGGCATCAGCGCGGAGTCGATCTTCGGCGCAGACGGCCCGCTGGAGCTGGCGTCGCTGGATCCCAATCGCATCGCCGACGCGATGGAGCGGCTGCTTGCCGACCCCGAGCGCTGGGAGCGCCGCTCGCGCGAGGGCATCGAGTTCGTCGCCTCGCACACCTGGGATCACGCGACCGACGAGGTCGAAGTCGGGCTGCGCCACGCGCTGCGCGAGCGCGAAGCCGCGACCGTCGCTCAGCCGTAGTAACGCGAGATCGTCAGCGTCTCGGCGAACAGCCCGTGCGCCATCGCCAGCATCACAAGCGCGGCGCCCACGGCCGGGGCCCAGCGGCGCCCGACCCCGCGTGCCGCGAGCACCAGGAACAGGCCGTAGAACACGAGCAGCGGGAACAGGTAGCGCGCCTGCTCGAACTGGAAGCCCGTGCTCAGCTTGTAGCGGATGCCGGCATAGCCGATCGCGCTGAGCAGGCCCACGGCCATCACCGCAAAGCAGGCGAAGATCGGTAGCAGCGGCCTGATGCCCCTACGCACCCGCGCCAGCCCGAGGAGCGCGAGCGCGACGAGAACGTAGAAGAGTTTCTGCCCGTCTTCATACACCCAGGCTGGGAACGAGTAGTCGAGCCAGCCGAAGTGGCCGATCGATTCGTGCAGCCACAGACCCAGCACCGGGTAGGAGTCGAAGTAGACGTGGTGCATGAACCACAGTCGCGGCAGGTACAGCTCCCAGATGTAGTCGAGGCTCTGATTCAGCGTGATCGGGGCCCCACCGGGCAGCGAGCCGCCGGTCGCACCTGCTACGCCACCGGCCGTGATGCCGCCGCGATGCCAGATCGTGACGTTGAGCACGCCATAGATGAGCACCGGCACGAACGCAACCGCGACCGCTGCGCCGAGCGCGCGCAGCGCGGCGCCGCGTCCCTGCGGCAGCGCCCGCCACGCGATCAGCAACAACGCCAGCGCGATTCCGGGCAGCAGCGCGATGAAGGTTAGCTTCGCCAGCGCCCCCGCCGCGACGACCACGCCGATCGCGACGGCGCGACGCATGGTCAGCCCGCGCCGGTAGGTGCGGAGCAGCAGCAGGAACGTGAGCGCCGAGGTCAGGAACAGCAGGTTGTCGCCCTGCACGCCGGCGGCGATGAACTCGACCATCGGCTGGAACGCGACCACCAGCGCTCCGACAGTCCACGCCCACGGCGATCCCGGGAGCAGCTCGCGCAGGAACATGAACACGACGAGCACCGTCAAGGCGGCCATCAGCGCCGAGAGCAGGCGCATCAGCGCCAGGCGCGTGAGGATTTCGTGCGAGGGCGACAGCCGGTAGGGGATCGCCTCCAGCGCGTAATAGAGCGGCGGCTGGTTGGTGGCCGCACTGCCGCCCCCCTGGCCGATCGGGCTCTGGCCCTTGAGCTCTGCCCGCAGCGCGCGCTCTTCGACCGACGTGAGGATCCCGCGTTCGCCGGCGTGACCGATGACCGAGAAGAAGTCGAGGAACTGCAGCGCCGTCTGCTCTTGCGGCGAGTACTGCGCCTCGGGGCCCTGCGGCGGCGCCTTGCCGGTCTCGGCGAGGTACTGCGCGTAGGCGAAGTGCGAGATCTCGTCGGGCACCTGGAACGGCGGCACGACCACACCCCACACGGCGGCGTTGACGAGCGCGATCAGGAAGCACGCGCGCCCGGCCCGGGGGACGCGTCGCCATCTGACGAGCGCCGCGCGCCACACCCCCGACGCCGCCCGCCAAGCGCTCAAGTCAGCTCCCGCGCGAGCAACCGCACCGTGAACACCCACACCCCGAGCAGCAGCAGGGCGACCGCCGCCAGCGTCCAGTCGCCGAACAGCGGCGACTTGCCGAGCCCGAAGCGCCGGCTCAGCGTAGGCAGCAGTTGCCACCAGGATTCGCGATCGGGACGCAAGTACTCGACGCTGATGCGGCCCGCTTCGGGCCTGCCGCCGACCTCCTCGGAGCTGGGGCCAGCGGTGGCGACGTTGCCGCCCAACACCATCCTCTTGTGCCCCCCCACGCGCACGCACATGGTGCTTTCGGTGTCGGGTCCATGCGGATAGGACACGGGGATGGAGACATCCCCCTGCACGGCTCCCGCTGCGAGCCGCCCCCCGGTGAGCACGCGCCCGCCGGCCCCGAGAAAGCGGACGGAGAGTTCCGGCACCGGCAGCCCGTAGGTGCCGATCAGCACCTGCACGCTGGCGGCATCGCTCGGCAGCGTCATCTGCGGCTGGCACAGTTCGCGCGCGCCGAGCAGCGTCGCGATGAAGCCCACCGGCGCGGTGTGATCGCTGCCGGCCGTGCGCGGCGCGCGTCCGGACATGTCGAGCGCGAGCGCGCCGATCACCAGCGCGAGCGCCACGGCGAGCACCACGCGCACGCGCACGTCAGCGACGGCGCAGCCCGAGGATACTCAGCAGGAACGCGGAGAAGAAGATCTGGATGCCCACGATCACCAGCGTGGCGGCGATCACCGCCAGATGTTCGTCGGCCAGCGAGCCGAACCCATGCGAGATCCACGTGGCCAGGATCAGGCCGCCCATGACAACGCCGATGAGCATGAACGCGCCCCCCAGCAACAGGCCATGCTCGAGGCGAAAGCGGGCGCGCATGCGATCGAACCACGGATCCTGCTCGCCCATGAAGTACGTGCCGTAGGCGTGCGCGCACAGCCCCAGCGCGAGCACCTGCGTGCCGACGATCATCAGCAGCGCCCCGCCGATCAGTGCGTGCACGCCCCAGGCGCGCCCGAAGAAGTCAAGGCCCGCGCCCACAAAGACGACGATCAGCGTGCCCATCCCGGCAAGCGCGGCACCGGGCACGATGAACAGGTGGTTGGGGCTGTGCACGAGCAGGAAGCGCAGGTGGCGCCAGCCGTCGCGGAAGCTCGACAGTTTGCTCTCGCCGCCGCGTGGGTGGTATTCGATAGGGAACTCGGCGATCTTGAGGTTCTCCTTGGAGGCCCTGATGACCATCTCGGAGGCGAACTCCATGCCGGTCGTGCGCAGGTCCAGGCGTGGCAGCACTTCGCTGCGCAGCGCACGCATGCCACAGTGCGCGTCGCTGATGCCGGTACGGAAGAACAGGTTGAGCAGCCCGGTGAGGATCGGGTTGCCGATGTACTGGTGCAGCCACGGCATCGCGCCCGGCTGGATGTTGTCCATGCGATCGCCGATCACCATCTCCGCGCCCTCTTCCAGCGCCGCGACGAAGCGCGGGATCTCGTCGAAGTCGTACGTCAGATCGGCGTCCGCCATCACGATGTAGCGACCGCGCGAGGCCTCGAACCCCGCCAGGTAGGCGCTGCCGTAGCCGCGCCTGTGCTCGACGACCACGCGCGCACCCGCCTGCTCGGCTAGGCGGGCGGAGTCGTCCTCGGAGTCGTTGTCGGCCACCACGACCTCGCCGTGCACCCCCATGCGCACGATCGCTTCCAGCGCCGCCGTCACGCACGACTCGATGTTCTCGGCCTCGTTCAGGCAGGGGATCACGACCGAGACCAGTGGCAGCTCGGCATCCTGGGAATCGGGCATCGAAGGCGGGGCGCTTGTCGGGGCGAGTGTGCTCATTGGCTGAAGCTTGCAGCCCTTGTTCGAAGAGTCAGGCGGCTGGCGTTGCGTTTATAACGCCTGAGAGGGCGGAAAGTGGCGCACGGACGTGGCCACACCGATGAGATGGAATGCTAGCGGTATGCGCGTGTGCCTTGTGTATGACTGCCTCTTCCCCCACACCGTGGGTGGCGCCGAGCGTTGGTATCGCAATCTCGCCGAGCGCCTGGCGGCCGAGGGCCACGAGGTCACCTACCTGACGCTGCGCCAGTGGGAGCGGCACGAGCGCGCGCAGATCGACCAGCGCGTGCGCGTCGTGTGCGCCGGCCCGCGCATGGCGCTGTACACGGCCGACGGGCGGCGGCGGATCCTGCCGCCGCTCGTGTTCGGCCTCGGGGTGCTCGCGCACCTGCTGCGCCACGGCCGCCGCTACGACGTCGTCCACACATGCTCCTTCCCGTATTTCTCACTGCTGTCCGCAGCGCTTGCGCGACCGCTGATGCGCTTCGGGCTGGTGGTCGACTGGTTCGAGGTCTGGAGCCGCTCGTACTGGCGCGAGTACCTCGGCGGAGTCGGGGGACGCGTCGGTGAGCTCGTGCAGCGCCTGTGCGCGCTCGTGCCCCAGCGCGCGTTCTGCTTCTCGAAGCTGCACGCCGAGCGCCTGCGCGAGGCGGGGCTGCGCGGCCCGGTGACGGTGCTGCGCGGGCTCTACGCCGGTAGCCCTGCGCCGGCACCCCGCGCAACGGCTCCCCCCGCGCCGATGGTGATGTTCGCGGGGCGCCTGATCCCCGAGAAGCAGGTCACGCTGGCGGTCGCCGCAATGGCGCTGGCCGTCGCGCGCATCGACGGCTTGCAAGGAGAGTTTCTTGGCGACGGACCCGAGCGCGCGGCGCTCGACGCGGCGATCGCCGAGCACGGGCTGCAGGGGATCGTCACGGCCCGGGGCTTCACCGAGACCGAGATCGTCGACCAGGAGATGCGCCGCGCGATGTGCATGCTGCTGACCTCGCGTCGGGAGGGGTACGGCCTGGTCGTCGTCGAGGCGGCCGCGCGCGGGACGCCGAGCGTCGTGGTCGCCGGTGAGGACAACGCAGCGACGGAGCTGATCGAGGAGGGCGTCAACGGCTTCGTCGCAACGAGCGCCGAGCCTGCCCGGATCGCCGATGCGATCGTGCGCGTCCACGAGGCGGGCAGCGCGCTGCGTGAGAGCACCGCGCACTGGTTCGCCGAGAACGCCGACTCGCTGTCGCTTGAGTCCTCGCTGCGCAGGGTGCTGGAGAGCTACGCGATCGATGTGCCGCGCTCCTGACCCACGCCGATCATGACGGCTGGGCCGTCGCCATCGCCCGCCCATAGCTCTCGAGCGTCAGACGCGCGGTGCGCTCCCAGGTGAAGCGCTCCGCTTGCGCGACGCCGAGCTCTCCCAGCCGCGC
Source organism: Solirubrobacteraceae bacterium (assembly GCA_049513255.1). Classification (GTDB taxonomy): domain Bacteria; phylum Actinomycetota; class Thermoleophilia; order Solirubrobacterales; family Solirubrobacteraceae; genus Palsa-744. Next base: position 142,770 of record JBEKWH010000008.1, on the reverse strand, counting down.
GCGCAGGGCCTCGTCGCTGAGCAGACGCGAGATCGCGGTCGTGATCGCCGACTCATCGCGCGGGTCGAACAGCAGCGCCGCGTCGCCCGCGACCTCCGGCAGCGACGAGGCGTTCGAGCACGCCACGGGAACACCGCGCGCCATCGCCTCGAGCACGGGCAGGCCGAAGCCCTCGTACAGCGACGGGAAGACGAATGCGCGCGCGATCGACCACAGACCCTCGAGCTCCTCGCTCGACACCCACGCCGGGAAGCGCACGTCCTCAGCGATCCCGAGCGCATCTGCGCGCGCGCGCAGCTCCAGCTCGTGCGCGGTCGGATAGCCGGGGATCACGAGCACCGGGCGCTGCTCGGGCGCGATCTGTGCAAGCGCGCCGATCAGCGCGAGCAGGTTCTTGTGCGGCCGCTTCGCGGACAGGCTCAGGACGACGCTGCGCTCGCCGAGCTCGAACCGCGCGCGCACGTCGCGCTCCGGTGGCGGCGCCTCGCGTCGCACGGCTCCCAGGCCGAGCGGCACGACGTCGATGCGCTCGGGGCTGACGCCCAGCAGCGCCACGAGGTCCTCGCGCGTGCTGTGCGAATCGGCGATCACGCGATGCGAGCGGCGGACCGCACCCGGCACGAGCACCCGCATCCCCCTGTCGCGCAGGCCCGCGTGCGCCTCCGGGAAGCGGGCGTAGATCAGGTCGTGCACGGTTACCACCCGGCGAAAGCGCCCCCACAGCGGCGCCGTGCTGGCCATGCTGTGCACCAGCTCGACGCGCGCGCGGGCAGCCGCGATCGGCAGCAGCGCCTGCTCGCCGAGCACCCACTGCACGCGCTCGCGCGCACGCACGGGCACTGTCACAGCCGGCAAGAGCTCTCCCCACGGTCCGTCGCCGGCGGCGGCTGCCTCGCGGTTGACGAACGCGGTGAAGCGCGTGCCGGGCGGCGCCTGCTCGAGCAACGCCGGGATCAGTTCGCGCGCGGCGACCTCCATGCCGCCGGTCTCGCCCGGGACGAGGAAGATCAGGTTCAGGCCGACGTGCATCGCGGGCAGACCCTAATCGACGCTTTGGGGGACGCCGTCGATCGGCGTGGGCTTCGCCGCCTGACGCAGCCGTGGGCACTAATCTCCAGCGCGTGCCGCCTGAGCTCCTGACTCGTCCGTATAGGTGGCTACGCATTCGCCTTCCCCAACCTTGGTCGAGGAGAATCGGTCAGCTTGCCTACCTGCCGAGGCTCGCTCGAGGGCATGCCGCCACGCGCGGCGTGTTCGCGGAAGAACCGCTGATCGAACGACTCGCCTTGGGGCGGGAGCCACTCGAGGGAATCGGTGTGGGGCTGAGCGAGCGAGTCGTTGAGATCCCCTGGGTGTTGCGATCGCTTCCCAGGGATCGGGAAGCGCGCGTCCTCGACATCGGCACCGCGTTCTCCCTGATCGTCTACAGGCGGCTGCTCGTCAGGCAACCTCACGTTGTCGAGATCGCCGATCTCGCCGAAGCGTACGTCCCTGGGCTGAGGAGTCACGTGGCCGACGTGCGCAACCTGCCGTTCGCCCAGGATAGCTTCGAGGTGGCGACCTGTATCTCGACGCTTGAGCATGTCGGCATGGACAACACCGATTACGGCGTCGAGAGCGGCGGTGCTGGTGAGGTGCAGGCGCTACGCGAGCTCGGACGAGTAGCTCGGCGTGTGCTTGTCACAGTGCCAGCGGGAAGCGACGAGAACATGGGCTGGCAGCGACAGTACGCGCCGAGGACGTTCCGTCGCGTCGTCGAGGAAGCCGGACTCGTGGTTGAGCGCCTAGAGGTCTTTGCGCACGATCCAGTGAGCGGATGGGCACCCGCTGAGGAGGACTCGGTGGAGGGTCGCACCTACGGCCAGGGCGCGGCCGCGGCGGCTGCGATCATCTGCGCTGAACTGAGCCGCCTGTGACAGTAGGGATTGACGCTCGAGCCGCGGCCGAGGTCCCCGCCGGGCGCGGCCGAGTGGTGCGCGAGCTGCTGCGCGCGCTGGCCGCACGCGAGGACGATGGCCACCGCTACGTCCTGTACGCACGCCAGGTGTGGCGGGGCGAGGATCTGGACGAGCGCTTCCGGTGGCGGTTGATCGGCGCCCGCGACCCCTGGTGGCATGTACTGGCCGCGCGCGCCGCGAATCGCGAGTGCGGCGTGTTCCTCTCATCCAACTCGTATCTCACTACCTGGCTGCTGCGCATCCCCGCGGTGCCGATCGTCTACGACATGACGACGTTCGCGCCGTCGATGCGACCCAACCGCCGCTCGACGCTGATCGAGCGCGCCACGCTCGGGATCGCGGTGCGACGGTCGGCCGCGATGCTCGCCATCTCCAAAGCCACCGCCGAGCTCTTGACGGACCGCTTCCCCGCGGCCCGCGGCAAGACGGTGGTGGCGTCGCTGGGGGTCGCCTCGACGTTAGACGGCGACTTGACGCCCGCCGAGGCCGCGCTGCTGCCGCCACCCGGCTTCGTGCTGGCGGTCGGGACGCTCGAGCCACGCAAGAACCTTCCGCGGCTGGTCGCCGCGTACGGCTCCCTGGACGATGCCGAGCGGGCACGCCATCGGCTGGTCGTGGTGGGGGCGAACGGCTGGCAGACCGGTGAGACGCTGAGCGCTCTGCGCTCGCTGGGCGAGCACTGTCAGATGCTCGGCTACGTCTCCGACGCGGCGCTCGCGGAGCTCTACCGGCGCTGCGCGGTGTTCTGCTATCCGTCGCTTGGCGAGGGCTTCGGGCTGCCTGTGCTGGAGGCGATGGCCGCAGGCGCGGCGGTCGTGACCTCGCGGATCTCCTCCCTGCCGGAGGTGGGCGGCGACGCGGTCGAGTACGTGGACCCGTACCAGGTGGCGAGCATCGCCGCCGGGCTGCGGGCGGTGCTCGGCGACGAGTCTCACCGTGCCGAGCTGGCGGTGCACGCGCAGACGCGGGCCGCCGAGTTCTCATGGGAGCGTTTCGCGACGATCACGCTGCAGACGCTCGACGACGCGGCCGTGGGGCGGGTCAGCGCCCGGCAGGCGACCGTGCACCGTGCCGTGAGATGAGCACGGGAACGCCCGGCGAGATCTCGGAAACCATTCCCGACGCCGACATCCTCGCGTCGCGCGAAGCCGGCGGGCGCTTCCTGCGGGGAAGCGGCCTGCGGGTGTTCGCATACGGCTCGGGCCTGCTGGTGGGACTGGCCTCGACGCCGCTGGTCACCCGCCATCTCGGACCGACCGACTGGGGGCACTACATCACGGTCACCTCGGTGATCTTCATCGCGGCCGCGCTTACCGAGGGCGGCGTCGGCAACCTCGGAGTCCGCGAGTTCTCGACCAGCGGCGAAGCCGAGCGCCGCGCGTTCATGAGCAGCCTGCTCGGGCTACGGATCGTGCTGTCGCTGCTGGGTGCCGCCGGGGCGTTCACGTTCGTCCTGTTGGCCGGCTACCCACGGGTGCTCGTCGAGGGGGCCGGGCTGGCCTGTGTGGGCCTGGTGCTGGAAGGCGTGCGGGTCACGCTCGCCATCCCGCTGATCGCGCGGCTGCGACTCGGCTGGCTCGCACTCAGCGACTTCACCGGTCAGTTCGTCACAGCCGTGTGCATGGTCCTGCTCGTCGTCAGCGGCGCCTCGCTGCTGCCGTTCTACTCGGTCACGATCGCCGTCGCGCTGGTCACGCTCACGTTGATGGCGACGCTCGTTCGCAGTGAGATCAGCCTGCGTCCCGCCTTCTCGCCCACCCGCTGGCGCTCGCTGGCGTCCGACTCGATCGTCTACGCCGCCGCGACCACCTTGGGAGTCATCTATTTCCAGATCGTCGTTGTCGCGATGTCGCTGCTGTCCAGCAAGCTCCAGACGGGCTACTTCAGCCTTTCGTTTCGAGTCCTCAGCCTCGTCAACGGCATCCCCTGGGTGCTTGTCGCCTCCGCCTTCCCGATCCTCGCCCGCGCGGCCCGCGACGACCACGAGCGACTGCGCTACGCGCTGCAACGGCTGTTCGACGGCAGCCTGGTGGTGGGTGGCTTCTTCTCGCTGTGCGTCATCGTCGGGGCGCCGTTCGCGGTCGCGGTCGTGGGCGGACCCAAATACCACCCCTCGATCGCGGTACTCCAGATACTGGGTGTCGGCGTCATCGGCACGTTCCTGGTCGCGACCTGGTCCTTCGCGCTGCTAACGCTGCGCCTGTATCGCGAGCTGATCGTCGTCAACGGCATCACCGTGCTGGTCGCCATCGGTCTTAGCGCGCTCCTGATCCCCCGCTATCACGCGCACGGCGGGGCGCTGGTGACCGCGACGCTCGAGATCGCACTCGCGCTCGCATATGCCGCGGTGCTGAGCCGCCGCCGACCAGAGCTGCGGCCCTCGTTGCGCCAGGTTCCGCGCGTGGCGCTCGCGCTCGCGGCCGCGTTCGCCGTCGCGGAGGCGCTTCCGTTCGGCCCCGTGGTCGCCGTCATCGCCGGCGGCCTGGTGATGTTCGCCGGACTGCTGGCGCTGCGAGCGCTGCCGGCGGAGTTCCTACATGCGCTCAGGCGCCGGCCTACAGGCTAGAGATCGCGGAGGGGCCCAAGGCCCCGTGCCCACTCGATCTCAGCACTCACGCCGCCGGGGACGCGGCACGCGTCGTACAGTAGCGAGGCGCGATTATTGTTCGCGGCGTGGACGCCCTGCCGATCACGCTGTGCATCAGCACTCGAAATGCCGCGCCAGTGCTGGCAGGTTGTATCGACAGCGTCCGCGACTGGGTCAGCGAGATCGTGATCGTGGACATGGAGAGCAGTGACGCGACGCTCGAGATCGCACGCTCTTACGGCGCCACGATCGTCCAGGTTCCTGTGGCGGGATGGGCGGAGCCGGGGCGACAAGCTGGCATCAATGCCGCCACCCAGCCGTGGGTCCTCGCGCTGGACGCGGACGAACGAGCCGCGCCCGGGCTGCGGGCGCTCGCCGCCAAATATGTAGGTCGCGAGGATGTAGCGGGCGTGCAGCTTCCGCGGCAGAACTTCCAGTTCGGCTGGTGGGTGCCCGGGTCCGGCATCTGGCCCGACTGGCAGCTGCGGTTCTTTCGCGGCGCGCAGACCACTTGGCCGGGGCTACGAACGCACGAAGGGCCAACCATCGACGGCAAGGTCGAGCACGCGCCCGCGCGCGTGGAGAACGCGCTCGTCCACCACAGCGTTGCGCGCATCAGCGACTGGATGACAAGCGCAAATCGCTATACCGACCTCGAGGCCGAGCGCCTGGCGAACGCCGGCCGCCGAGCGAGCCTGCCACGCCTGGTTGCCATCCCGATCGCTCGCTTCGCCCAGGACTACGTCGTCAAGCGCGGTTATCGTGGCGGCCGCTACGGCTTGGCGGTCGCGCTGATGTCGTGGTGCTACTGGCTGCTGGCGGAGTTGAAGGTGTGGGAGCGTCAGCTGGCCACGGAGCGCCCGACGGCGGACGCGGTCCGTGAGACGCCGATCACGCGGTGATGCGCGCGTGCCAGGCGCGCTCGTATGAGTCAAGCGTGAGCTCCGCGGTGGCCTCCCAGGAGAATGCTCGTGCCCGCTCGGCGCCGGCGGCGACCAGACGCGACGTCAGCGCGGGGTCTCCGAGCAGATCGAGCACCGCCGCGGCGATGTCCTCGGAGCGCAACGGGTCGAAGTAGCGGGCGGCGTCGCCGGCTACCTCGGGCATCGCGGATACGTTGGAGCAGGCCACGGGGACCCTGCGGCGCATCGCCTCGAGGATCGGCAGTCCGAAGCCCTCGTTCAGCGAGGGCAGCACGAAGCAGGCCGCGGCTGCGTACAGGCCCTCCAGGTCGGCCTCGTCGACGTACGGCGGGAACGCGACGTTGGCGGCGATGCCGAGCCGGGTGGCCAGCGCGCGCAGCTGCTGCTCGTGCTCGGTCGGCCGACCAGGCAGCACGAGCATCGCCGTCGGCTCACGCTCAGCGACGATCCGCATCGCTTCGATCAGGCGCACGAGGTTCTTGTGGACCTTCTTGGCGGAGACCGCGAGCACTATCGGTCCAGTGCCCAGCGCCAGGCGCTCGCGCAGCGCGCGCTGCGGCGTCGGCGTGACGGTCTCCTCGATGCCAGGCCCGAGCGGCACCACGTCGATGCGCTCGCGCGGGACACGCAGGTGCAGAGCGATGTCCTCGGCGCCCGAGCGGGAGATCGCGATCAGCCGATCGGCGCGGCGAACGATCAGCGGAACGATCAGCCGCCACAGCCGCATGGTGGCTGCCTGGTCCTCGTCCGGGGCGACGATCCAGATGACGTCGGGCAGCATCACAACATTGACCGCGCGCGTGCGCAGCGGAGCGGTGAAGGCGACGCTGTGCAGCAGGTCAACGCGCCGCCCCGCCAGCGCGCCCAGCACCGTCATCTCCGAGATTGCCTTGAGCCCGCGCACGCCGATCAGCGGATGGGTGACGAGCTCGACGTCCCCGCTCCAGTCCTCACGGCTCAGCTGCGCGTGTCCGCGCGGGCTGCAGAACACGCTGAAGCGGACATCGGGGGCGAGGCGCACGAGCTGGGGCGCCACCGCGCGCACGTAGGTTTCCAGCCCGCCCATGGGCGGCTCGAGGAAGACGGCGTTGAGCCCGATGCGACGTGGCAGGTTGCGCCCCACGCTCGTGCACCGTAGCGACAGGCCGCTCATTCCGTATACCCGTCGCGGCTCGCGCGTGGCGCCGTTGCGGCGCTGGGACGCCTCCGATAGGTTGCCGGGCATCAGCGCTCGTGCGACGACAGCTACTGCGCCCACGCCCGAGAGGCCGATCGGTGCCGGCAGAGCGAACCGTACCGCTCCCCGCGAGATCTGGATCCTGGGCGCCGCGGTCGTCGGCTTCATCGCGGTCACGGTCTGGTGGCTGACGCAGGACGACCGCGTGCAGGACTGGGACAACGGGCTGCACACGCTGCTCGCGTTCGGCATCCACGATCAGATCGCCAGCGGCGACCTGACCGGCTGGTTCACCGAATTCAACACCTACCCGCCGCTCGTGCACCTGGTGGGGGCGCTGGGGGTGTTCATCGGCGGCAAGAGCCCGATGTCGGTGATCATCGCCTCGAACATCGTGTTCGTGCCACTGCTGGCGGCGAGCTGCTACGGCGTGGGAAAGCTGGCGTACGGACCGCTCGCGGGCCTGCTCGCGGGGCTGTTCGCACTGGGCACGCCGATCTTCGTCTCGCAGATGCACGAGTTCATGATCGACTCGCCCGAGGCGGCGATGGTCGCGGCGAGCGCGTGGGCGATCCTCGCGTCGCGACGCTTCGCGCGCGTCGGCGTCGCGGCCCTCGCCGGCGTGGCTGTCGGGCTGGGGCTGATGACGAAGGAGACGAGCGTCATCTTCGTGACCGGCCTGGTGGCTGTCATGCTGCTGCGCGGCGGCTGGCGTCAGTGGCGAGGCGTGCTCGTGTTCGTGGCGATCGCGGGCGCAATCTCGCTGCCCTGGTACATCTACCACCGCGCGCAGCTCGGCGAGCTGGTGGAAGGCCAGGGCGGCACGGGCGCGGCGCCGACACTCGAAGCGGCGCCGCCGCTGTTCTCGCGCGCGGGCCTGCTGTGGTACGTGTGGGCCGCGCTCAACGTGCAGCTGCTGGTGCCGCTGGTGCTGTTCCTGCTGGTCGGGACGGTCGCGACCGCCCGCCGCTGCATCGGCCGCTGGAAGCCCGACAGCCTTGAGCCGGAGCTGTTGGCCGGCGCGCTGGTATCTTGGCTTGGGATCGTCTTGATCCGGCACAAGGACGTCCGCTTCATGCTGCCGAGTCTGATCTACGTGGCGGTGCTTGCGACGGGCTGGATCATGCTCGCGCGCCCGCGCCTGCGACTGGCCGCGACGGCTGTGCTGGGCGTGGTGCTAGCCGTCAACTTCGTGGGCGTCTCAGTCGGCGTCGGGCACGCGGTGCGAATCGTGCTTCCCGGCGCGTCGAGCAGCGGCACCATCCGCGCGCGGCAGGTGACGCTGTATTCGCCGGAAGGCTACATCCGCGGCGGGCCGGAGCACGACGGCGACATCCTCGCGCTCATGCGCGGACTCAAGCGCGCCGGCATCGAGTCGATCACGTTCGACGCCGGCAGCACCGACGTCGCCGAATTCACCACCTATGGACTGCAGGTCCGTGCGATCCAGGCCGGTCTGCACCCGACGGCGGTGTACGACCCGGCTGCGCTGGGACCGCGTGACGCATTCATGCTTCGCCACGTCCCCCAACCCGGAGACCCTCCCCCATGCCAACGCTTGCTGGATGGAAGCGGCGTGTACGTCGAGCTCGGCGACGCGCTCAAGCCGTTTGAGGAATACACGTTCATCTGCCCCGGGCGCCACCCCGAGATCTACCGGCGCACCGCGCCCCTGTCGATTGCGACGGAGATCGAACTGCACCCTGAAATCACTGGCGCCTCCCGCACGATGTTGCTGAACACGCTGCTCGCGCTGCACCGCGAAGGCATGCAGGCGCTGCAATTCGAACACGCCTCCGCCGACACGCTGTTCTTCCAGCCGGGCGGCCTCGAACGGCTCGCGGAGATCGCGCAGCTCCCCGTGCCCGCCGGGCTCACTCCCCAGCAGCTCACGCCCAGCGACGCGTACCTGCTGCGCAAGCCGATCACCGCCAACGGGCCAAAGCCCTGCGGACGCTTCCCAGATGGCAGCGGCCTGTATGTCGTGCTTGGTAACCCCACGGTCGCGCACCCGCGGTACCAGTGCCCGCGGCCCGCGGCGCACTGATGTGACCGCAGCCACGCAGCAGGCGCGGCTTTGCTTTGACGCCAGCGTCCGCGCTATGGTCGGGATATGGGTTCCACTGGTCGGCTGACATCCAGTGTCCTCGCCACAGTGGGAGCCGGCCTGCTCGCAGCCATCGCAGCCGCCCCCGTCGCTATCGCCGCTGCCCCACTTGCGCTTCCCACGTTCGTCGCCGGTCCGCTGCTGAGTGGCGGCACGCTGATCTGGCAAGACAGCGCGGGTCTTGAGGCACTATCGCCAGGCGCGGCACCGCGCTCACTGCTGCGTGGTGGCACGCTCGCAGAGGTCTCGACCGGCGGCGGCTGGATCGCGCTCGGCATCGACCGCGCGGTCATGGCAGGTCCTGCCGACGGCAAGCTGGCCAAAGTGAAGCCACCGCAGGGATGTGAGCCACTTGCAGCGGAAACGACATCCACGAAAGGCAGCAGCTCGTCCCGCTCGTTGCTCGCGATAAGCGGCCGGCGTCTGTTTGACGTAGTCGGGCGGAGCTGCCGTGTGGGTGGGCCCTCAAAAAGCGGCGCTTTCAGGTTGGTCGCGTTCGGCTCGGACGGCCAGTACGCCGGGCTCTTGCGCCGGCTGGCGCGCCGGCCACTCGCTGTCTCGGCAGCCGGAAAGACAGTCGCGATCGTAAGCGCGACCGCCCGCGAGAACTCCTACACCGTGGCCGTCATTCGACCTGGCGGTGCGCATGTCACGACGTTCGACACACTCGGTATTTCGCCACAGGTGACGACAGACGTGCAGACCGACGATGCTGGGGACGTGTTTGCGAACGTGTTGGCCTCGGGTGGCCCCGGGCCCCCAGGAGAATATGACGATACGAGTGGCTTCGTAGTCCCAGACGGAGGCCGGCCATTCGAACCCGACATTCACGTAACCATCACGCCGCGCTCCGGGCCGGTTCCTCAGACCGCCGTCTCGATGTCGGACGGCGAGCTGGCCTTTCTGAGCTCGACCGGGCAGATCGAGGTTCTCGATGTCGCGACCCGTGCGCCCGTGGCGACGGTCGACATCGCACCCGGCAACGAGGTTCTCGGGCTCGCGCTCGACGGGACCGAGCTAGCCTGGATCGAGCAGCCGGTCGCCTACGAGCTCTGGCCCCCTGAAGCGAGCCACCCCACCACGGGGCCTACCTGCAGCTATGTAAGGGAGCCGACCGGGCCACCGAGCATCGAGTACGAGAACCTCGCCGACATCGGCAGCACCCCTGTAACCGTAGGCACTTCCCCCGCTCCGGTCAAATGCACGAGCCGACCGGCTCCTCCATGAGAAGCGGTTTGAGCGCGCTCCAGCTGAGCGCTGGCGTTCACCGCTCGAACACCCCGACCACGTTCGATGCCCCAGTCGCGAACGGGTAGTCGGCCTCGGCTTCGCACAGCACCCGGAACTGATACGTGGCGGGACCTGAGAACTTGAAGCGGTAGCTCGCGTGAAAGCGCCCGCTGGCGTCGCTGCGGATCACGTCGAACTCCAGCCACGCGCCGCCCGGCGAGCGCGCCTCGAGCACGAGCAGCTTGCCGCCGCTCGGAACAGGCCCGCCACGCAAGCGGCCGGAGAAGTAGATACTGCGGCCCACACTGGCTGTGCGCGGCGAGACACCGAGGCTCACGCCCGCCCGCACGCTCAACGTCAGCGTGCGCGTTACCACGGGCGAGGAGCCGAGCTCATCGCTGTACTGGAAGCGCAGCGTGCGCGAGGACGATCCCACCGGCAGGCGCAGCGCGAAGCGACCGCCGGCGCCCGTGCGCACACCGGGCATCGCCGCGGTCCTCGCGCCCGCGTAATCCTGCGTGGAGAGCACGTTGACCTGCGCCGCTTCGATCGGCGCTCCGTCCGGGGCTGTCAGCCGGCCAACGATCGTGTGCGCATGCCCATAGCTGCTCACCAGGCGCGCGCTCGCCGTACTCGCCCAGCTCACCGCCAGCGTCGCTCGTGACGATGCGTTCGTCCCGTTCGGGCCGCCAGGCGCGCCAGACGCGCCAGGCGCGCCTGGCGCAGGCGGGTTGTCGATCGTCACGTTCCTGTCGAGCACAGTCGCCGCATTGCCGGCCGCGTCGATCACGCTCACCACGAGGTGATGCCCGCCATTTGCCACAGCCGTCGTGTCGAAGCCCACGTCAGCGCTCACCGACGCCGGACACGGCTGCACGTACAAGAACGCAGCCAGCCCGTCCGTCGTCTGACCGACGTTCCGGCAGCGCCCCTCGTTTTCGTCGATCACGGTGCTCTGCACCACCTTGCCGTCGACGCTGAACACGGCCTCGTACACACCTGAGCCAGGGTCGCTCGCATCGAACGCCACGTCGCTAGTGCCCGCCACGGTCGGCGCGCTCGCCAGTTCCCCACTCACATTCGACGCGTTCGGAGGCGCGCTCTGTTCGAGCGTCAGGTCCGCTGCGTACAGGTAGACCACTGCGGCGTAGCCGTCGGGGTCGCCGAAGCCATCCAGGCAATTGAACTTCGTGACACCGCCGCACGTGGCTGTCAGGTAGAGACGAGAGCCGAGATTGGCTGCAGGAACAGCCACGAGGTTCGCGACCGAAAGCGGCTGCCCGATGTCACCCTTGCCAGCGCATTCCGAGATAGACAGACAGTCTTCGAAGACGTCGCGTTCGGTTGGCCCAGCCAGCCAGAACTCGTAGGTATCACTAATTTCCGCACCGCCATCTGCGTCCCCCGCGCGCCACAAGATTGCCCCCGTGAGCGTCTCCTCTGTTGGGGCTTCAAACAGCCACGTCGCGGCGTCTGAACCGGCGGTGCGTTCCGTATTGGCGCGCAGCGCCGCTACCAGGGCACCGCTCGGCTCCGAGCATGTGTCTTCCGCAATTGATCCGACACCGGTTACTGCCCCGCTCCACCCATCCACCGGCGCACTTTCCCCCGAGGGCGTCCGGCACGAGTACACGTGGTACAGACCCGCCAGCGCACTCGCCGTGCAGAAGGCGCTGACCACCACGATCGCTGCGGCACCAGCGACCACTACCGCCGGGAACCACGCTGCGCGTCGACTCCGCTTCGATCTCCGTTCGAATACAGCCACCACTCCAACCTCGTGTCGCTTGGGAGCCTCCGGTGGCCCCCTCCCAAATTGTTCCACCTCTCGGTGGTCAGAGCGACATGCGGACGGGCAGCTCGGCGAGGCCGTAGATGCCGGTGATGCTCTCGAACACGGGCTCGCCGTCGAGCTCTAGCTGGCGCACGTGCTGGGCGAGGAACGACACCGCTTCGCGCAGCTCCAGGCGCGCGAGGTTTGCGCCGACGCAGTAGTGCACGCCGGCCCCGAACGTGAGCGAGCGCGCGCGGCTGCTGGCCGATCTTCGATCGGCGGCGGCAATGTCGAAGCTGTCGGGTCCCCCGGGGCCGAGCTCGTCCTCGGCGAGGTCACGATTGCCGGTAAACGCGCACACCATCACGATCGTGCCCTCGGGGAAGCTGACGTCGCGGTAGACGACGTCCTCGGTGGTCATGCGCGCGGTGAACGGCGTGATCGGCTCGAAGCGCAGCGCCTCGTCGACGGCTGCTTGCGCGAGCTGCGGATCGTCCACCAGCATCGCCCACTGCTCGGGATGCTCGGCGAGCAGCCTGACCGTGTGCGCCAGCTGACTCTGGGTTGTGTCGACGCCGCCTGCGAGGACGTTGAAGACGAGATTGATGCACTCCACGTCCGACAGCCGCTCGCCGTCCTGTTCAGCCTGAATCAACATGGAGATGAGGTCATCGCGCGGGTCCTCGCGGCGCGCCCTGATCAGGGCTTCGGCATACCCGTAGAACTGCTCGACCGCCTCTTCGATCTGATCGCGCTCGCTGGCCATGCTGGCGGCGTCGAACTGCCGCTGGATCCAGTTGGACCAGTGGTGCAGCCTCGGCGCGTCCGCGAGCGGCGCGCCCATCACGGTGGCGATCATCTGCGACGGATACGGCTTGGCGAACGCGTCCACGAACTCGCACGTGACGCTCCCCGGCACCTGCGACGAAGCAAGAGCCTGCTCGAACAGGCCTTCGAGGAACCCGCGCATGGCCGGCGCGTAGCGCTCCACCGCACGCGGTGACAGCGACGGGTTGACGAGGCCGCGCAGCCGCGCGTGGTCGGGGCCGTTCACGTGCAGGATGTTGCGCAGCATCTGCTCGTACAGCGGCCCCTCGCTCACGCCGAAGATCTCGGCGATCTTCATCCCCGGGAACGTCGCGGCGCGGGTGCGCAGGAAGAACTCGGCTGCGTCGCGGTCGAGCACCATGTACCCGAACGGCCCCTGCGCCAGCCAACCCTCGGCTCGCAGCTCCTCCATCGCGACATGGAAGCGTTCCCCGCGCATCGACGGGTCGGTGTAGTCGAACGCGGGGAGCTCCAGGTCGCTGACGAGCGTCATCGCCGGTGAGCGTGCTCGGGTGGACTGACTATTTCTTGGGGTGAACGGCCTGCTTGAGCCCGGCGCCGGCGGAGAACTTGGGCGCCTTGGACGCTTTGATCTTGACGCGCTCGCCGGTGCGCGGGTTGACGCCCTGGCGCGCGGCGCGTTTGACGACGGAGAACTTGCCGAAGCCGGTGATGCTGACCTCGTCGCCTTTTTTGAGCGTCTTGGTGACGGTGTCGAGCAGCGACTCCACGGCGCGCTGGGAATCGGCCTTCGTGAGACCGCTGTCCGCGGCGATCGCGTCGATCAGTTGCGACTTGTTCATGCTGGTGTTCCTTTCAAGTAGATGTGCTCAGCGAGCGCGCAGGGTACCGCGCCAGCTTCTTCCCCGGGTTGAGCAGGCCCTTCGGATCGAAGGCGCTCTTGATCTGTTCGTGAATGTCGAGCGCCCTGCGGTCCCACTGCGACTCCAGGCGCCCGCGCTTCAGCCAGCCTACGCCGTGCTCGCCCGCGACGGAGCCTCCCAGCTCGACGACCAGCGCGAACAGCTCCTCGCCGACCGCCTCCGCGGCGTCGAGCTCGGCCCCATTCGCCGGATCGACGAGCACGGTGGCGTGCACGTTGCCGTCGCCGCCGTGCCCCCAGGCGCAGGAGCGCAACCCGTGCGCGGCGGCGATCTGCTCGAAGCGCTGCAGGCCCTCGGCGACGCGCTCGAGCGGGAACACGACATCCTCGCTGACCTTCGCCCCGCGCACCGCCGTGACCGCCGGGTTGGCGCCGTCGCGCCAGCGCCACAGCGCCTTCGCGTCCGCCGGCTCGTGCACCGCGAGCGCACCATCGCCGAGCAGCTCGAGCAGCGCGCGTCGCTGCGCGTGCGCCTCCGCGTGCGAGCCGTCGAGCTCGCAGATCAGCGCGAAGCCCGCGTCCGCCGGCACCTGCACCTCGTCCGCGTGTGCGCCCGCCTTGGCGGCATCGGCGCCGACGCCTCGGTAGGCGGCGGCCAGGATCCGCAGCGTCTCGCCGTCCATGAAGTCGAGCACGGACGGGCGCAGCCCGGCGGCGAACACCGCGCACATCGCCGCGCAGCCGTCCTCGCGTGTCGGCAGAAACACGAGCAGCGGAATCGCCGCCTCGGGCGCGGGCAGCAGGCGCAGGCGCACCGCCGTGATCACTCCCAGCGTGCCCTCCGAGCCGACGAGCAGGCTCTTGATGTCATAGCCGGCGACGTCCTTGCCGGCCCAGCCGCCGACGCGCACGAGCTCCCCCGGTGCGAGCACGGCCTCGACGCCCGCGACCCACGCCCCGGTGACGCCGTACTTGAGCGCGTGCGGGCCGCCGGCGTTGGTCGCGACGTTGCCTCCGATCTGCGACTGCTCGCCGGCGCCCGGGTCGGGAGCGAACATCAGGCCGTTCTCGCGCGCGAGCCGCTGCACGTCGTGGGTGCTGACGCCCGCCTCGGGGAACATCCGCCACAGCCCCGGCTCGAGCTCGCGCACGCGGCGCAGTCGCTCCAGCGAGCAGACCACGCCGCCGTGCACCGCAACCGCTCCGCCCGTCAGCCCGGTGCCGCCGCCGCGGGGCACGATCGCGACGTCGTGCGCGTAGCACCAGCCGACCACCGCCGCAACCTCCTCAGCGCTGCCCGGCAGCACGACTGCATCCGCACGCCCCTGCACGCCCCTGCGGTTGGAGCTGTCGCGGTTGTACGGCGACTGCGCCGGCGGCGCCTGCAGCACGTGCTCGGCGCCGAGCACTCGGCGCAGTTCGCCGACGATCACACCGCCATCGCTGGACATCATCGAGAGCGAGGCTAGTCGACGTCGCTGGCCGCCGCCCAAGCCAACCGCGCGGCCTGCGAGCGGTCGCCGACATCGAGCGTGCGGTAGCAGTGCTCGAGGTGCTTCTGCGCAGTGCGAACGCTGATCCCGAGCGCCGCCGCGGCGTCCTGGTCTGAATACCCCATCGCCACCAGCCGCAGCACCTCCGATTGCCGCCCCGTGAGGCCGAGCGCCCGCAGGTCAGCGACCACGATCTGCCGACCCGCGCCGCGCGCGAGCTGCGTGTACGCGATGGCGTTTTGATACGCCTGAATCAGGTACGGGCGGGCGAGGTTGAGCAGGTCGCGCTCCGTCGCGGTGAAGTCGCGCTTGCCGCGGCTGAGCGCGATGCCCAGCAGTCGCTCGGAGGCGGACGGCAGCGTGAACGCGATCTGGTACTCGACGCCCAGCGGGCGGTAGACCTCGCGGTAGATGTCCAGCCGGTGCAGCTCGCGGCGCGTGATGAGATCGGAGAAGCGCGTCGCGCGACCGTCGCGGGTTCGCACGTAGTGGTCGACCAGCGGGTTTTCCGAGCCGTAGCGGGCGAACGCGATGTGGATCTGCGCCGGCACCGGCGGCTCGGCCATCGAGACCGTGCGCGGCAGATCCGCGGGCAGCTCGTTGAGCGCGCACCACTCGGCGGGTATCGCCTCGCGCAGCGCGCGCAGCAGCCCAACGCACAGCTCCTGCAGATCGAGCAGCCCCATCACCTCGCCGACCAGCGCCAGCGTGCGTCGCTCCAGTGCCGCGGGAATGGCACACACGGTAGCCGCGGGTAGCATGAACGGTCGTAATGGCGATCAGCACGAAGCCGCCTGGCGAGGGGGACGCACAGGACGACGCCGGGGGCGGGGCGCCCGCCCGAGTCAGCGCGCCGGACGTGCGCGAAAGCTTCCGCACGCTGTCCGACGAGCCCGTGCGCGAGCTCTACACCGCCGCCGACCTATCCCCCGGCGCTGGCGCGGGCGCCCCGGATGACCCGATCGGGCGCCCGGGCGAGTACCCGTTCACGCGTGGCATCCACCCGACGATGTACCGCGGGCGGCTGTGGACGATGCGCCAGTTCGCGGGCTTCGGCACGAGCGAGGAGACCAACGAGCGCTTCCACTACCTGCTCGAGCACGGCCAGACCGGGCTGTCGACGGCGTTTGACATGCCCTCGCTGATGGGCCACGACTCCGACCACGCGCGCTCGCTGGGCGAGGTCGGCCGCGAGGGCGTGGCGATCGACACGCTCGACGACATGCAGACGCTGTTCTCGGGCATCGACCTCGGCGAGGTGTCCGTGTCGATGACGATCAACGCGCCCGCCGCGATCATGCTCGCCTTCTACGTGGCCGCCGCCGAGTCCGGCGAGGTGGGGCCCAACGGCCCGATCCCGCTCGAGCGCCTGTCGGGCACGATCCAGGCGGACATCCTGAAGGAGTACATCGCGCAGAAGGAGTGGTGCTTCCCGATCGACCCGGCGATGCGCCTGTGCGGCGACATGATCGAGTGGTGCACGCGGCGGATGCCGCGCTGGCACCCGATCTCGATCTCCGGCTACCACATCCGCGAGGCGGGCTCGACCGCGCAGCAGGAGCTCGCGTTCACGCTCAAGGACGGCCTCACCTACGTCGAGCAGGCGGTCGCGCGCGGCCTCGACATCGACGAGTTCGCGCCGCGGCTGTCGTTCTTCTTCAACGCGCAGATCGACTTCTTCGAGGAGATCGCCAAGTACCGCGCGGCGCGGCGCATCTGGGCGAAAGAGATGCGCGAGACGTTCGGCGCGAAGAACCCGCGCTCGTGGCAGATGCGCTTCCACGCGCAGACGGCGGGGGTCAGCCTGACTGCGCAGCAGCCGTTGAACAACATCGTGCGCACCGCCGTCGAGGCGCTCGCGGCGGTGCTCGGCGGCACGCAGTCGCTGCACACGAACTCCTACGACGAGGCGCTCGCGCTGCCCACCGAGGAGGCGGTCACGATCGCGCTGCGCACCCAGCAGATGCTCGCGCACGAGACCGGCGTCACGAACACGGTGGACCCGCTCGGCGGCTCTTACTTCGTCGAGGCTCTGACCGATGAGATGGAAGCGCGCGCGTATGAGTACTTCGCGAAGATCGACGAGCTCGGCGGCATGGTCGAGGCGACCAAGCTCAACTACCCCCAGCGCGAGATCGCCGACGCGGCGTTCGCGCTGCAGCAGGAGATCGACGCGCGCGAGCGGATCGTCGTCGGCGTCAACAGCTACGTGGCCACCGATGAGCAGCCGATCCCGACGCTGCGCGTGGACCCGGCGCTCGAGCGCAAGCAGATCGGGCGCCTGCAGGCCGCACGCGCCCGGCGCGACGGCGCCGCTGTCGAGCGCACGCTCGCCGCCCTGCGCGAGGACGCCGCGCACGAGGATCGCAACCTGATGGAGCCGCTGCTGGCGTGCGCCCGCGCCCACGCCAGCGAGGGCGAGATCATCGAGTCGCTGCAGCAAGTCTTCGGCGACTACCGCGAGACGCCGGTG
Source organism: Solirubrobacteraceae bacterium (assembly GCA_049513255.1). Classification (GTDB taxonomy): domain Bacteria; phylum Actinomycetota; class Thermoleophilia; order Solirubrobacterales; family Solirubrobacteraceae; genus Palsa-744. The sequence goes on along the minus strand of JBEKWH010000008.1, from coordinate 125,397 downwards.
TTCTGACGTCCAGCGCCGCGCGATAGATCCCTGTTTCCTGCTCGACGTCGTCGGATGCGCCGACAGATCGCCTGGTCACAACCTATACATTTGCACATATGGTCACTTTCTAAACCGATAGGTTTCGATCACTAATTGATCTGCTAACCTATAGATATGCAACGAGCAGAGAGGGCCGCGCAGGCCCGCCGTGAGCTTGATCGAAAGTTCAGCTCCGCCCAACTAGGGCCCATTGCAGCCCGCCCTCGCTCCGGCTGGATACGCGCCATCCGAGGTGCGCTCGGCATGAGTCAAGCCGTGCTCGCCGAGCGTCTCGGGGTGTCGGGCGCCGCGGTCAACAAGCTGGAGCGCGCCGAGCTTCACGGCGGCATCACCATCAACAAGCTGTCCGAAGTGGCTGGCGCCCTGGACTGCACACTCGTCTACGCACTCGTGCCGAACTCCACGCTGGAGCGGACGGTCTGGACCCGGGCTCGAACGGCTGCGGCACAGCTCCTCGGGTATGCCGCCCGGACCATGGCCCTGGAGGCCCAGGACATAGACGACGACCGTCAGCGCGAGGCTGTCGAGCGATATGCGCAGCAACTCGTGGCGAGCGGCAATCCCTGGCGCGCGTCGCGAAGCCGACTGCCACGCGAACAGTGAGCGCCATGCCACCTGATGAGCCGCCGCGTCCGACGTTCCACGTACGGACGATCGGTCCAGAGCCATCCGGGGCTACGCCACTGGAGGAGGAGGACCTCGGCGGTCTCATCCCAGACTTCGTGGCGACCCGCGCAGACCTCAATCAGGTGGAGTTCGAGAACATCACGAAGGCGCTTCCGTGGGCGCAGCAGCAGGCGCGCACACTCGGGCCAGTAGGAATACTCGACTACGGATTCATGCTGCACCTACACCGCAGGATGTTCGGCGATGTCTGGAGATGGGCCGGAACGCAACGACGGCGCGTGACCAACATCGGGGTGGAGCCACACCTGATCACGACTCAGTCCCAGCTGCTGCTCGACGACGCCAAGCTCTGGCATGCAGAGAAAGTGTTCGAACCAGACACCTTGGCGGCCAGGATCCACTGCCGCTTGGTCAGCATCCATCCGTTCCCCAACGGGAACGGTCGCTGCACCCGACTGATGGCCGACCTGTTCCTGGTCTCCGTCGGAGAGGAGCCGTTCACCTGGGGCGGCGCACGCCTCGACGTTGACGGCTCCGGCCGAGCCGATTACATAGCGGCACTGACCAAGGCTGTCGACACTGGGGAGCACGTCGACCTCATACGGTTCGCTCGAGGACAGGGCACCGGCTGACGCGCTCGGCTCAGTCCGAGCCGACGCGCAGCACCAGCTTGCCGACGTTCTCGCCCGTGAACAGCTTCAGCAGCGTGTCGGGGAACGCGCTGACGCCGCCGTCCACGACGTCCTCGCGCGAGATCAGCCGGCCTTCCTGCATCCAACCGGCGATCTCGGCGGCGGCGACCCCGAACTTGGGCGCGTAGTCGAACACGACCATGCCGATCATCGACGCGCGCGCGACAAGCAGCGACAGGTAGTTCGCAGGGCCGCGCACGCCCTCGGTCGAGTTGTACTGCGAGACGGCGCCGCAGATCACGATCCGCGCGCCGCGCGCCAGGCGCGTGAGCACCGCGTCGAGGATCTCGCCGCCGACGTTGTCGAAGTACACGTCGACGCCCTTCGGCGCGGCCTCGCGCAGCGCGAGGCGCACGTCCTCGGACTTGTAGTCGATCGCCGCGTCGAAGCCGAGCTCGTCGACGAGCCAGCGGCACTTCTCCTCGCCACCGGCGATCCCGACGACGCGGTCGGCGCCCTTGATCTTCGCCATCTGCCCGACGGCCATGCCGACGGCGCCGGCGGCACCTGAGACGACGACGGTGTCGCCCGCCTGCATCTTGCCCGTGTCGAACAGCCCGAAGTAGGCGGTCATGCCGGTCATGCCCAGCGTGCCGAGGTACGTCGGCAGCGGCGCGAGCGTCGGGTCGATCTTCATCACGCCGTTGCCGTCCGACAGCGCGTACTCCTGCGCGCCGAACGCGCCGTAGACGTGCTCGCCGACGGCGAAGCCGGGGTGCTCGGAGGCGACGACGCGCCCGACCGCGCCGGCGCGCATCACGTCGCCGATTTCGACCGGCTCGATGTAGGAGGCGCCGGCGTTCATCCAGCCGCGCATCGCCGGGTCAAGCGAGACGTAGGAGATCGCCACCACGAACTCCCCCGCGCCCGGCGTCGGCACGGACTCCTCGGTCATGTTCCAATCGCTGCTCTTGGGCAGTCCCACCGGCCGTGCTGCCAGTCGCACCTGATGGTTGATCTCGCTCATTGCCTCTCCCTGCCGTTGTGGTTGTGGGCGCAGCCGCCGCTCAAGCGGTGACGCCGCCGTCGATCGCGAGCTCTGACCCGGTCACGTACACGCTCTCGTCGCTCGCCAGGTACACGATCGCCTCGGCGACCTCCTCGGGCTGGCCGATCCGCCGCAGCGGGATACCCCTGATCAGCTTGTCGATCAGCTCGGGGGTCTGTTCGCGCTGGCGCGTGTTCATGTCGGTGTCGATCTGTCCTGGGTGCAGCGAGTTCACACGCACACCGAACTGCGCCAGCTCCTTGGCGGCGACCTTGCTCATGCCGCGCACCGCCCACTTGCTCGCGGCATACGCGGTCAGGTAAGGCGGTCCGGTGAGGCCAGCGACCGACGAGATGTTTATCACCGACCCCGCCTGCTGCTCGCTCATCGCCGCCGCGACCGTGCGCATGCCGAGGAACACGCCGACGACGTTGACCTCCATCACCAGCCGGAACTGCTCGAGCGAGGTCTCCGTCAGCGCCGCTGCCAGGAACACGCCCGCGTTGTTGAGCAGCACGTCGATCCGCCCGTGCGCCTGCAGTGCTGCGGCGAGCACCGCCTGCCACTGCTCCTCGCTGGTGACGTCATGGCCGAGCGCATCCGCGCGCTCGCTGCCGAGCTCCTGCGCCACGCGCCGCGCGCCGCCCTCATCGGCGTCCGTCAGCAGCAGCCGCGCGCCCTCCTGCGCCATCCGTCGCGCGGCCGCAGCACCGATGCCGCCGGCCGCGCCCGTGATGACCGCGACCTTCCCCTCGAGTCGCCCCGACATCGGGCAACTATAACCGCTGTCGCTGCGCCCCCCGCCGACGCGACCATCCCGCCACGGGTCAAGGCGCGAAGCGGGTGACCGGCACTGGCCCTCGCGAGAGTTAGGAGCCCGACTTTTTCCGCCCGCACGGATTGACAGTCTCTACTTCAGCGGAGTCGACTTGACGCCGATATCGAAACTCGTCCACCCGTCTCGCATCCCCCTCCGACATGAAGCTGAGATCCAGGAACACGCCACCGAGCTTCACCGGCCAGTTCAAGGACGTATCCGTCCGTGATCGGCGGCGCCTCGTGGGACACCTGCGCGACGGACTGGAGAGATTGGCCGACAGGGTTGGCCAGCCGTACGTAAACGTATCGCAGATTCAGCTGGTGATACAGGTGTGCGGCGCGGCGAGCTTTCAAGGCTGGCGAGAGGCGCATGAGAGCACTTGGCGCCGGCAGAGCGACAAGTACACGACGCGTGGCTGGCCACTGCAGCTCCCCGCAGGGTACTGCGGCATGGTGCTGCTGCCACTCCCCGCGGGACGGGTGGCTACGACCGCGAGGGATCATCCACCGCTGCTGGCCACTCCGATGTTTGCTCACGGTCCGCTGTTGAAGCGCTCAGGGTATTACGACGCTGCCCTGAGGCTCATCACGAGCTGGGTCGCGAACCCGGGCTTCGGCGTGACGGCGCGACTCGCACCACCGATAATTGAGACCATCGCACTCGATCGCATCGTCGAGCGACGAGTCGAGCCGTTTGGCGTCGACTGGCCGCTGCCCGCCGCCGAAGGTTTGTCCTGAAGGTGACAGTGGAACGCGCCGCCGGCGCAGAGCTCGTCCCTTACCTGTCGCTGAGCGATCTCGAGGCGGTTATGTGGTAAATCGCCTGCGACAGATTCTCAGCGGCGGCTCGCCGCGCCGCCCGAGTCTCATCACCGATCTCGCCGTATCCGTCGCCGATCTTGCACAGACACGGTTTGCGGCCGGGCGAGGAGGCACCGTCTTCCTGGCCGGCGGGCCGGGAGCCGGCCAGGGTCTGGTGTTCGAGCAGCTGCCGCAGCTGCTGGCGCAGCACCGTGAGCAGCCGCTGCTGCTGCGCGGGACGCTGACCAACGGGGCCTACATCGCCGGCGGCATGCACAGCGACTCGCGGCCCGGTGCGGTCTCGACCACCATCGAACTGATGACCTCACTCGCCGCCTTCAGCGGCCCGCTTGGAGCCCTGCTGGGGCAGATAGCCGGCAGCATGAGCAACAGCCAGCGCCTCTTGAAAGAGCTCTCGCGCGAGCGGCCCGCCATGCCCGCCGGACCACGTGTGCTGCAGCGGGCGCTTCGCGCGCTGGCGGACCAGCAGCCTGTGTGTTTCGCAGTCCAGAGCACGGCGCCCGTTGGCGGCTTGTGGTGGCTCAACCTGATCGAGGGCCTTGCGGCCGAGGCCGACGTGGATCTGCGCCTCTTGCTGATCCTTGGCATCGAGGCGCCTTCATGCCTTCCCCCCCCGAAACGATACCGAGCCTCCGCTGTGGCGCATGGCGCGTTCGCTTGTGAGCAGCGAGCGCGCCGAGTGGCGATCGATGCCGATCCTCGATGACACGTCCATCCAGGCGCTCATCGAGCCGTCCGCGCGGGAGCTACGGGCTGAGCTGCATGCGGTCAGCGGAGGGCAGGCCGGCTGGGTGGTCGAGCTGTTCGAGGAGTGGCGTCGACGAGCGGTCGTGATCAAGGATCGACGGGGCCTTTGGGTATTCGATCACGCCAAGCTGGAGGGCGGGCTCGCCGCGACCAGGGAGATCGTCAATGACCGCATCCAAGAAGCGCTAGGAGATGAATCCGGGTTCTTTGACGGGGCGAAACAGCTGCTCGCGCTCGCGGTCCTACAGGGCGACACCTTCAGCCTCGAGCCGATCGCGGAGCTGCTCGGCGTGGAGCTCGCGAGCTCCCAGGCGCTGGCAGCGAAGTTGACGCACGGTGCGGCCGAGGGAGCGCTGCTGGAAGCTGTGGCAGAGCTGCCCCTGCAGGGGTCCGCCCAGCCCACGCACTACGCGCCTCGCTATCGGTTCGTGGACCGGCTGGTCTGGTCCTCGCTCGCGCAATACGGTCTCAGCACCGCAGATCGCCGCGACGCGGCGCTGAGAAGCGCGCAGATACTGCAACGCAGCCATGCCTGTGACCCGGCGTCCATCGCGGCGACCCTTGCATCCCTGTACCACTTTGCCGAGGATGCGGCCGAGAGCAGCCGCTGGCGGGACATCGCCAACGTCTCTCCGAGCGGCGATCTCCTTCACTGGCAGGTGCAGGCTGCGCTCGAGGACGAGCAGCAATGGAAGAGCTGGAGTCACGAGCAGGCCCGCCGTACGGCGCAGTTCCTGCTGAAAGCGTCCGTGGTGTTCAGCCGTGTGCAGCCGTGGAACGAGCTGTACCCATTGCTCGAGGCAGTAGAGAGACTCGGTGCGCTGCACAACCTCAACAGTGAACGCGCGGCCGCGGTCCGCTTGCAAGGCAAGGTCCGCGCGGTTGCAGGCGAGTACGACCGTGCGCGCGAGCGGTTCGACGCCGCCGAGCGGATACTCGGCCCCGCGGGCGACAGGCACGAGCGCAGCAACCTGCTGTGTGAGCTCGCCTACCTGGACTCACAGCAGGGAGACCTGGCTGCAGCGGCGCGGCGGCTGGATATGGTCATAGAGGAATACCGATCGATTCAGGACCCTCGAGCCGAGGCGGGGGCGCTCGAGGAGCGCGGTCAGATTGCGCTCGAATGTGGCGACACGACCCGCGCCGAGCGCGCCGTCGCCGCAGCGATACGCCTCTATCGCGAATCGAACGACGGCAACGGCATCTGTTCGAGCCTGACCACGATGAGTGCTGTGAAGGTGGTTCGCGGCGACGCGGATGACGCAATCGGGTTGCTGCGCGAGGCGGTCGCGCTCGCGCAGAGCACCGGCAACAGGGCGCGTGAGCTGTACGCTCGCGACCACCTCGGTGCCCTCATACAGGATCCAACGGCCTCCTATCGGGAGCACGAGCGTGCGCTCACCCTCGCTCGTGAACTGAACGACGCGCATGTAGAGGCCGACTCGCTGCTGTCGCTCGCGCGCCGCGCGCGGGCATTGCACGATTGGGCCGCCGCGAGGCGCTTTCTCCAGGAAGGCTTCGAGCTGCGCAAACGCTTGCGCGATCCCGTCGGTGAAGCCTGGTTCTTGCTGGAGATCGGCGTCGTGCAGATCCGCACGGGAGCGCTGCCGCAGGCGCGCAGGAACCTCGACCTCGCTCACCGCGCCTTCGCTGCGCAGGACGCCCGTGAGGGCCTGGCTGCGACACACCACGCGCTCGCAAATCTGGCCGCCAGAAGGGGGGATCGGAAGCTGGCGAAGCGAGAGCTCGCGCTCGCAACCAACCTCGGAGCGCCCGCGGACGAACGGGCCTACGTGGTACACGTGTTCCACCAGACCCGCCCGCGACGCAGCTGGCGCCCTGAGCTTTGAGGCAGCTACCGGACGTGGCCGGCAGCCAGTAGCGATGCCTGCCGCGTAATCGGCCGCTTGCCCCAGCCGGCCAACCGCGCGTACGCGATCAGCCGCTCCAGGTAGTCCTTCGGCTCGGGCTTCTCCACCCCGGCCCGCTCGAGCACCTCGCGCGCCCGCCCATCCATGAAGCGGCAGCGCACATCGAAGTAAGGCACGAAGCTCTCGGCGCCAGCCGGCAGGCCGCCGGGGCCGTCCTGCGCCACGAAGCGCACCGGCGGACGTCCCGACACAGACGAGTGCAGCTGCACGAGCTCGCCCGCGCTCAGCGCGCGCTCGCCCGCGACCAGGTTGTACGTGCCGGTCGCGGCCTCATCGTCGAGCAGCGCCACGATCCCGTCGGTCACGTAGTCGACGGGCACGAAGTCCACGATCGAGTCCTCGCGCGCGGGCACCTCCTCGAGCAGCCCGCGCTCGAACGCGCGCATCGGCCAGTAGAGGACGTTGAACGCGGAGGTCCAGCCGCTGCGGCTGTGCCCGACGACGATGCTCGGCCGCGCGATCGCCAGCGGCAGGTCCTCAGCGTCCCGCAGCAGTCGCTCGGCCTCGTGCTTGGAGCGCTCGTACGTGTTGCGGAACTCCTGGCCGACGTCGAGATCGGCCTCGCCGAACTCGCCCGCGTGGCGCCCGCTGACGTACGCGGTCGACACGTGCACGACGCGCCGCAGCGTGCCGCCTGCCACGATCTCACGCGCCAGCTCGATCACCCGCTCGACGCCGCGCACGTTGATCTCGCGCGCCTGTGCGAGCGGCAGCTCGAACGAGATCGACGCGGCGCAGTGGATGATCCGCCCGACCGAGCCGATGAGCTCGGCGCGGTCGCGCGCCGACAGGCCCAGCCCCGGCTCCTGCAGGTCTCCGCGCACGGCCCGCACCCGTGCCGCGCCGGCCGGTGGCTCGTCATACAGGCGCGCAAGCACGCCCCGCAACCGCTGCCGTGCGTCCTCGTCGTCGCGCGCGCGCACGAGCACCACGATCCGCTCGCCGTCGCGCGCGGTCCCGTCGCCGCGCTCGATCAAGCGCGTGAGCGCGTCCATCCCGAGGAAGCCCGTCGCCCCCGTCAGCAGGATCGCGCCGCTCACGGCGATGCGCAGCCCATCGCGTGATAGCCGCCGTCCACGTGCACGATCTCGGCGGTGATCGCGCGCGCCAGCGGCGAGAGCAGGAAGCACGCGGCGTCGGCCACCGGGCCCGCGTCCTCGGTGTCCCACTCAAGCGGCGCCGTCTGTGACCACACGTCCGCCAGCTGCGAGAAGCCGGGGATGCCGCCGGCGGCGAGCGTCTCGATCGGGCCGGCAGAGATGAGATTGACGCGGATCGCCCGCGGGCCCAGCTCACGGGCCAGATAACGCGAGACCGCCTCGAGCGCCGCCTTGGCTACGCCCATCCAGTCATACGACGGCCACGCCATGCTCGCGTCGAAGTCCAGCCCGACCACGCCCGCGCCGTCCGGCGCCGCCTCGAGCAGCCCCAGCAGCCCCGCGACGAGCGCCTTCAGCGAGAACGCGCTCGTCTGATACGCGAGCACCGCGCTCTCCAGCGGCGTGTCGAGGAAGCCGCCGCCGAGCGCATCCGGCGGCGCGTATGCGACGGCGTGCAGCAGCCCGTCCAACGCGCCCCAGCGCTCGTCCAGCTCGGCGCGCACGCGCTCGACGTCGTCCGCGCTGTTGACGTCGAGCTCGAGCACCTCGACCCGCTGCGGCAGCTGGCCGGCGGCGCGCTCGGTCATCCGTTTCGTGCGTCCGAAGCCCGTCAGCAGCACCTCGGCGCCGAGCTCCTGCGCGCGGGCGGCCGTCGCGAACGCGATCGAATGGCGGTCGAGCACGCCCGTGACGAGGATCCGCCGCCCCTGCAACATCACAGCGGCAGCGGCGTGAACTCGCCGGGGGCCGCGCCGCCGACGATCGGCTCGAGCCACGACTCGGGCGCGGCGTCCGCGCTCGAGGAGCCCGCGATCGCATCCTCGCCGGTGTCTGTGGCGCGCCCTGCGTCCGTGCGCCACAGCACCTGCACGTTCGCGCGCGCGACCAGCGCGCCGTCCTGGTTACGGATCAGCCAGCCGAAGTCGACCAGCCCGCTGCGTTCGTCGATCGGGCGCAGCGCCGTGATCTCGCCCGCGACCGAGATGATGTCGTCGAGGCGCACCGGGCGCTTGAACACCACGTCGCTGACACGGCGCAGAGCGAGCACGCGCTCTGGATCGAGCGGCACGAGCCCGACCGCCAGCGACAGCACCAGCATGCCATGCGCGATCCGCTCGCCGAACGGGCTGCGCGCGGCCCACTCGGGGTCGCAGTGCTGTGGATGCCAGTCCCCGGTGAGGGCGCTGAAGATGATCACGTCGGTGTCGCGCACGGTGCGCTGTCCCGAGTCGAATCGCTCCCCGACCGACAGCTGCTCGAATGGATCTGACCAACGCATCGCTACCTCCTTTAGAGCGGGATGTTGCCCCCGCGAGACTCGGGGCGGTGGACGCCCGCCAGGGCTTCCAGGCAGGACGCGACCCGTGCGCGCGTCGCGTCCGGTGCGATCACCTCGTCGACGAAGCCGTCAGCGCTCGCACCCTCGACCTGCAGTTGCTCGGAGGAGTACGCGCCCGCCAGCCGCCGGCGGTGCGCGTCCGGGTCATCAGCCGCGGCGATCTCGCGGCGGTTGAGGATGCCGACGGCCTGCTCGGCGCCCATCACGCCGACCTCGACGCCCGGCCACGCGAACACGTAGTCGGCGCCCAGCGCCTTCGAGTTCATCGCGATGAACGCGCCGCCGAACGCCTTGCGCAGGATCACGGTCACGCTTGGCACGGTCGCCTCCGCGAACGCATGCACGAGCTTGGCGCCGTGGCGGATCACGCCGTCCTGCTCCTGGCGCGATCCAGGCAGGAAGCCGGGGGTGTCGACGAGCACCAGCAGCGGCAGCCCGAACGAGTTGCACATGCGCACGAAGCGCGCCGCCTTCTGCGCCGCGTTCGCGTCGAGCACGCCACCCAAGTGCTTCGGCTGGTTGGCGACGATCCCGATCGCGCAACCGTCCAGGCGCGCGAACGCGCAGACGATGTTGCGAGCCCAACGTCCGCTGACCTCCATCAGGCGCCCGCCGTCGACCAGCGCGCCGGCGACGTGGCGGATGTCATAGACCTTGCGCGCCTGCGCCGGAACCGCGCGATCGGGCGCGCCCTCGGGCGGCGCCACGCTCGGCCACATCTGCGTGCAGACGCCCGCGTGCTGGGGCAGGTAGTCGAGCAGGTCGCGCGCCATCAGCGCGCCGTCCACCTCGGTCGGCGCCGTGAAGTGGCAGACGCCGTTGCGCTCGTGTACGCGCGGGCCGCCCAGGGAGGCCATCTCCACGTCCTCGCCGGTGACCTCCGAGACGACCGCCGGCCCGGTCAGGAACATCGACGCGCGCCCGGTCATGATCACGAAGTCGTTCAGCGCCGGGCCGTAGGAGGAGCCGCCCGCCGCCGCTCCGCACACGATCGATATCTGCGGCACCAGGCCCGACAGGCGCACGTGCTCGCGGAAGATCGCGCCATAGCCCGAAAGCGCCGCCAGGCCCTCCTGCATGCGCGCGCCGGCCGACTCGACGAAGCCGAGCACGGGCACGCGCGCACGCCCGGCCAGGCGCAGGACTTCGACGATCGTCTCCGCGTGCGCCTCGCCGAGTGAGCCGCCGGCGAACGACGCGTCCTGCGCGTAGCAGTACACCTGGCGTCCGTCTACGCGCGCGTGCGCCGCGAGCACGCCATCGCCGGCCTGCGCGCGCTCGCCCATCCGCCGCGAGCGCACCTGCGTGCGCAGCGGCTGCAGCGAGCCCGGGTCGGCCAGGACCTCCAGGCGCTCGAGCGGCGTCAGCCGCTCGTCGGGACGCTCGAGCAGCGCGAGGCTCACGCGCTCCCCCGCACCGGAGTCATGCGGCCTCCAGGCACAGCACCGCGTTGTGCCCGCCGAAGCCGAACGAGTTCGACAGCGCCAGCACCGCGCCGCCGCCTTCGCCGCGGGCTCCGTCGCCGCCCCGCGCGAGCGGCCGCGCCGCACCCGGCACGTAGTCGAGATCGAGGCCCTCGTCGGGCTCGGACAGGCCGAGCGTCGGCGGCGCGATGCGATCGCGCAGCGCCAGCAGCGTCGCGACTGCCTCGACCGCCCCGGCGGCGCCCAGCAGGTGCCCGATCGCCGACTTGGTCGAGGACACGGGGATCCGCTGCGCGTGCTCGCCCAGCGCCAGCTTGATCGCCCGCGTCTCGGCGCGGTCGTTCAGCGGCGTCGAGGTGCCGTGGGCGTTGACGTAGTCGATCTGCTCGGCGACGACGCCGGCGTCGGCGAGCGCCGCGCGCATTGCCGCGGCCTGGCCCTGACCGTCGTCGCGGGGGGCGGTCAGGTGGTGGGCGTCGGAGCTCGCGCCGTAGCCCTTGATCGTGCCGAGCACGCGCGCGCCGCGCGCACGCGCCGCCTGCTCGCGCTCGAGCACCATCACCGCCGCGCCCTCGCCCATCACGAAGCCGTCGCGGCGCGCGTCGAACGGTCGCGAGATGCCGCTCTGCGAGAGCGCGTCCAGCGCGCTGAACGCCGCACGTGCGAGCGGGGTGAGCCCCGCCTCTGAGCCGCCGGCCACGACCGCGTCCGCTTCGCCGCTCTGGAGCATCCGCAGCGCGGAGCCGATCGCGTGCGCGCCCGACGCACATGCCGAGCTGACCGCGAACGAGGGCCCACGCAGGTCGTGGCGCATCGACAGCGCGCCCGCCCCGGCGTTGCTCATCATCAGCGGCACTGACAGCGGCGAGACGTACTGCCCGCCCCGTTCGCGCAGCGTGTCCTGGCCGTCGACGAGCGTCTGGATGCCGCCGATGCCGGTGCCCAGCACGCAGCCGACGCGCTCGGGGGGGTATGCGAGCCCGTCCGCCCCGCCGTCCTGCCAGCCCGCGTCCGCGAGCGCCTCCGTGCACGCCGCGATCGCCAGCTGCGTGAAGCGATCGGCGCGGCGCGCCTCCTTGGCGGTGAGGAAGTCCCTTGCGTCGAAGTCCGAACACGCGCCCTCGCCGTCTGCGATCCCGCACTCGCCCGCGCACCAGCGCTCGTGCAACGTGCGCGCGCCGACGCCCAGCGGCGTCACGGCGCCGACGCCGGTGACGACGATCGCGTCCGCTCGTTCGGTGTGGGCCATCGTCTCCACCGCTCCTACAGCCGCGACGCGATCAGCTGGACGGCGTCATCGACGGTCTTGACCTCGGCCACATCGGAGCCCTTCAGCTCGACGCCGAACTGCTCGTGCACGATCTGCGAGAGCTCGGCGAGGTCCAGCGAGTCGATGTCGAGCGCCTCGAACGTCGCGTCCGGGGTGATCTGGTCGGGGTCGGCGCCGAACGTCGCAAGCGACTCGATCACGACCTTTTCGACCTGCTCTGTGGTTACGGCTGTGCTCATGTGTGTTCCTTTCGTTTGGTTTGATGCAGCTCAGGCGGCCAGTCCGCCGTCGACATACAAGGTGGAGCCGGTCACGTAGCCAGCCTGCTCGGAGGCGAGAAAGCGCGCGCACGCCGCCACCTCCTCCGCCGTGCCGGCTCGGCGTGCGGGCACGGCGCGCAGCAGCTCGCCGTCGAGGTCGGCGGTCATGTCCGTGTCGATCAGCCCGGGCGCGATCGCGTTGACGGTCACGCCGCGGCGGGCGACCTCGACGGCGATCGTCTTGGTCATGCCGATCAACCCGGCCTTGGCGGCCGCGTAGTTGGCCTGCCCGGCGTTGGCGCGCGGCCCGACGACCGAGGCGAGGTTGATCACGCGGCCGAAGCGCTCGCGGATCATGCCGCGCAGCGCGTGCCTGGTCGCGCGAAATGCGGCGGACAGGTTCGTGTCGATGACGTGGCTCCAGTCGGAGTCCGTCAGCGAGATCGCGAGGTCGTCAGCGCGTACGCCGGCGTTGTTGACGAGCACCAGCACGCGCCCGAAGCGCTGCTCGAGCGTGTCGAACATGCGCTCGAGCTGCTCGGGCACGGTCACGTCGGCACCCAGCGCCAGCGCCTGCCCGCCGCCGTCCTCGATGCGCGCGACGGTCTCGCCGGCGGCGTCCTTGCCACTGCGGAAGTTGACTCCCACCGGCCAGCCGTCGGCGGCCAGCGCACATGCGATCGCCGCGCCGATGCCGCGCGAGCCGCCGGTCACCAGCGCGCATCCCTGGCGCTCGCCATGGCCGTTCATGCGGCCTCCAACGGGATGGCCGCGGGCGCGGCCGACGCCTCGCCCCAGGTGAGCACCGTCGCGCCCCATACGAGCCCTGCGCCGACGGCGCCGAGCACGACCCGCGCCCCCGAGGCCAGCGCGCCGAGCCGCACAGCCTCGCCGAGTGCGATCGGGATGCTCGCGGCGCTCGTGTTGCCGAAGTTGGCGATGCAGTCGAACACCCGCTCGCGCGGCAGCCCCAGCCGCTCGGCGACCGCCGTCAGGATGCGCGAGTTGGCCTGGTGAAACACGAACAGCTCGATGTCCTCGAGCGCCAGATCCGCCAGCTCGAGCACCTCTCGCGTGCTGTTAGAGAGCTTCTCGACGGCCATCAGGAACGTCTCGTGGCCTTGCATCTCGAGCACGCCCCTGGCGCGCGTCGCGCGAATCGCGTCCGCGGCCGCGCCGTCGCTGCCGAGCACGAACGGCCCGATCTGTCCGGTGGCCCCGGCCGAGACTACGAGCGCGCCGGCGCCGTCGGCGAACAGCGGCGCGGTGCGCGGATCATCGAAGTCGACGAAGCGCGTCAGGACCTCCGCGCCGATCACGAGCACGTTGCGCGCGCGGCCCGACTCGATCCAGGCGGTCGCGTGCGCGAGCGCCGCGATCGCGCCGGCGCACGCCGCGCCCACGTCGATCGCCGCCACGCCCGCGATCCCCAGCTCGCGCGCGACGATCGGCGCCGTCGAGGGTGTGATCTCATCGGATGCGAGCGTCGCCACCAGCACCATGTCGAGCTCGCGCGCGTCGAGGCCGGCGTCCGCCAGCGCCGCGCGCCCCGCGGCGCTCGCCAGGTCGCTGACGCGCTGCCCGGGCGACGCGTAGCGGCGCTCGCCGATGCCAGTGCGCCGTTCGATCCACTCGTCGGTCACGCCCAGGCGCACGGCTACCTCGGCGTTGGCGACCCGCCGCTCGGGCAGCGCCGCGCCCAGCCCGACGATGCCGGCCGTGCGCATCGAGAGCGGCGCGGCCGGCCCGCCCGAGGAAGCCGCCCGCAGCGCCAACGTGGGCGACTCAGGCGACACCGCTGGTCTCCCGGTCGCGAGTGGACGCGGGCTTGGCGAAGTCGAGCACCCTCGCGTCGGGCAGGTTGCGCGTGACCAGCTTGGCGAGCACTTCGCCCGGGCCGAAGTCCACGAACGTGTCGGCTCCCAGCGCGGCGAGCGCGAGCATCGTTGCGCCCCAGCGCACCGGCCGGACGATCGCCGCCGCCAGCTCCGCGCGTACGTCCTCGAACGGCCGCCCGCTCGCGCCCGAGATCACGGGCACCGCCGCGGGCGAGAGCTCGACCTGATCGAGCTCGGCCCGAAACGGCTCGACGGCGGCGGCCATCGAGGGCGAGTGAAAGGCGCCCGCGACATCCAGCAGGATCGCGCGCACCCGCTGCTCGCGCGCCGCGCGGGAGGCCGCACGCAGCCGCTCGATCGCTCCCGCCAGAACCACCTGGCCGGGCGCGTTGTCGTTGGCCAGCACCAGCTCGTGCTCATGCGCGAGGGCCGTGACCTGCTCGTCGGAGGCGCCGAGCACGGCGAGCATGCCCTCGTCGCGCCCGCTCGACGCGCTCGCCATCAGCTCGCCGCGGCGGACCGCCAGCCGCAGGCCCTGGGTCTGCTCGAGCGCTCCGGCGGCGACCAGCGCGCTCAGCTCGCCGAGCGAGTGCCCGGCGAGCGCGACCGGGCGCAGGAACGGCGGGCGCTCCTTCCAGCCGGCGACGCTCGCGCAGAAGATCGCCGGCTGGGCGAACCGGGTGCTCTCGCCCACACGCGCAAACGGATCCTCGCCGACGAGCGCTAGGCATTCGGCCAGCAATGCCGGGAGGACGCGTGCGACCTCGTCACGAAGAGCGTTCGTCTGGCTTCCCTGTCCCGGGAACAGACCCGCTATGGCGCCGGTTGACACTTCGACCAGCTTCGCGGTTAGATGCTGTCAATACCCGGCGGTCCCACGCGAACCACCCAAATGGGGGGTCCAGTCCGTGCGCCTGCGGGGTGCTAGCGGTTCAGCCCCAGACGCTGCGCGCGCTGGACCGCGTCCGCGCGGTTGCGCGCGCCGAGCTTGCGGTAGAGCGTGCTCGTGTGCTCCTTGACCGTGTGCGGCGACAGGAACAGCGCCGCCGCGATCTCGCGGTTGGTGGCACCGCCGGCGATCAGGCCGAGGATTTCGCTCTCGCGGTCGGTCAGCGTCGGCACGGGGCGTCCCGTGTCCCTGAACACCTCCTGCCCGTCACCCACCATGCGCACCAGCTTGGCGATCTCTGGAGCGGGCCAGTCCTTGGAGATGAAGCCGGCTGCACCCGCCGCGCGCGCGGCACGCGGCGAGATGCCGCCCGCCCCGGACATCAGCAGCACGCGCGGAGCTGGCGCCTCCGCTCGCAAGCGCTCACAGATCTCCGGTCCGGACTCGCTGCCCAGGAACAGATCGACGAGCGCCACGTGCGGCTCATAGCGCCGGCACACCGCGAGCGCTTCGGCGCCCGTGCGAGCGCTGAGGCAGCGATCGACCCACGGCATCTGGCCGAGCATCAGCCGGAATCCCCAGTGCACGACGTCGTGGTCGTCGACGACCAGGACGCGCAAGCGCTTTTGCGCCGATTGCTCGGGCATCGGCGCGGGCACGCTCACTGGCCCGTCGGAACCACGAGGCGCACCTGCCATGCGCCCGGCTCGGACTCCCCGTACTCGAGCACGCCGCCGTGCTGGAGCGCCTCGAGCGTCGCCAGGCGCAGTCCGACGCCCCCGGGCTTCTCGCCACGGGCGGGTGCCCCGTCGTTGCGCACCTCGAGCACCAGCGTGCCGCCGTCGTTGCGCAGCAGCACCTCCACGGCGCTGGCGTGCGCGTGCTTGCGCGCGTTACGCACCGACTCGACCAGGATCGACTGGGCCAGCGCCTCGAGGTTGGCGGGCACGTCCTCGCTGCGCCCGTCGAGCACGATCTCCAGGTCTGGGTCCTGCGCCCGCACCCGTTCGAGCTCTTCTGCGAACGTCACGGCCGTCGGTCGCGAGGCATGTCCGAGCGGACGCGTGAGCGCGGTGCGCAGGTCGGCGAGCGCAGTCTGCACCTCGCTGGCGCAGCGCCGCTGGCTGTCGGCGTCGAGCAGCTCCTCCCGCGAGAGCGCGAGCGAGATCCCGAACAGGCGCTGCACGACCCCCTCGTGGATCTCGCGCGCGAGGTCGATCCGCTGCCGGAGCTGGCGGCTCTGCTCGTCGTAGGCGGTGACCTCGCGTGCGACCGAGGCCATCGCGATCGCCTTGCCGAGCGTCCACAGCAGGTGTCGCTCGTCCTCGTCCATCTCCGGCAGGCCGTCTTCGCGCTCGGACAGCACGACACCCACGTAGCGGCCCGCCGCGGCCATCGGCGTGCACACGATGCGCACTCCCGCGAGCAGCTCGCGGACGGCCGGCGGCACCTTGAAGTCCTCCGCACCCAGCACCTCCAGAACGCGGTCCTCGACCAGCGCGCGACGCGCCACCGGCACCGAGTCGATCGTCGCGAACACATCCGCGAACAGGTCCAGCTCGATGCCGTGCGCCCCGACCGCGCGCACGCGCCGCCGGGCGCTGTCATAGCGGGCCAGCACCGCGCGCTTCATCGACGCCAGACGGCAGATGGCCTCGCACAGGCTGCTGAAGAACGCATCCGGCGGCGAGCCCTCGCCGACGCCCGAGAGCAGGTCGGACATGACCTCGAGCACCTCGATGTGACCGGCACGAGCGCGCGCCGCGCCGACCGCCGAGTGCGCCTCGGATCCTGCGTCAGCCACGGAGCCTGAGCTGAGCGGAGTGCCACCAAGCATGTCCGCAGAATCCCACGAATGCGCGCGGCGGGTATGCGTTGGCTACAGCAACCCCCCCAAACAGGGGGTCGGTGGGTGCAAGCTCCGGCCCGCCCGCACCGCCCGGCGCTCACTCTTCGTAAGCTCTTAGCGACCGTCTTCGCAACTTCCTCGCCCGTCGACGTGTCCACCGCTTAGCATTGCGTCCGCCCCACAACCGCGCCCGCCGCAGGAGACCCGATCGACCGTCATGACGATGATGCGGCTGCATAGCCGGCTGCACGCCTCCCTGATCGGTGGCGCAGTGGTCATCGTCCTCGCCAGCGCCACGACGCTCGCGCTGGCCTCGAAACGCATCAGCGCCGAGCAGGCCGCCTACAGCGTGCCGAGCGCAGGCCGCTGCACGCCGACGACGCTCGACGGCTCGGCGGTGCTGGCGGGAACGACCATCGCGGTCTCGCCCTTGCCCGACTCCTACGACGCCTCGACGGACACGCAGATCAGCTTGCTGGGCGCCCCGCCGAGCGCGCTCGGCGCCATCCACGTGAGCGGATCGCAGACGGGCTCGCACAGCGGCCGCCTGCTCGCCTACTCGCAGGGCGACGGCGCCAGCTTCGTGCCGGCGAGGCCATTCCTCCCCGGCGAGACGGTGACCGTACGCGGGACCGTCGAGGTCGGCTCGCACGAGCAGCCGTTCGCCTACCACTTCGTCACCGCCCATCAGGATCCGATCGACTACGCAGCCGCGGTCAGCGAGCCGCACGACTTCAGCGAGATGCAGCACTTCCACTCACGCCCCGAACTGGAGCCGCCCGTGGTCGTGGTCTCCGCGCAATCCTCCCAGAGCGCTCCCGGCGACATCTTCGCGGCGCCCTACGACGGTCCCGGCCCGAGCGGACCGATGATCTTCGAAGAATCCGGCAACCTGGTTTGGTTTCACCCGCTGCCGACCGGGACCGAAGCCACCGACCTGCAGATGCAGCAGCTGGGTGGTCAGCCGGTGCTGACGTGGTGGCAGGGACGCATTCCCCCCCAGGGCTTCGGCCAGGGCGAAGAGATCATCGACAACAGCTCGTATCGGGAAATCGGCCGCGTACACGCCGGCAACGGCTACCTGGCGGACCTGCACGAATTCCACATCACCCCGGAGGGCACCGCGCTGCTCACCGTGTTCGACCCGATCGACTGCGACCTGTCGTCGCTGGGCGGCCCCAGCGGCGGCGCCGTGACCGACAGCGGCTTTCAGGAAATCGACCTCAAGACGGGGCTGGTGCGCCGCGAATGGGACAGCCTCGATCACGTCGCCCTCAGCGACTCCTACAGCTCGGCGACGACCGCAAACGCGATCTGGCCGTTCGACTACTTCCATCTCAACTCGATCGACCAGCTGGCCGACGGGATGACCCTGATCTCGGCTCGCAACACCTCGACGCTCTACGAACTGAACACGGTCACCGGCCAGGTGATCACGCGCATCGGCGGCAAGAGCTCGAGCGTCAAGCTGTCCGCCGGGGCGGCCACCGCCTATCAGCACGACGCGCACGTGCTGCCCAACGGGACGATCAGCGTGTTCGACAACGGCGGCGTGCCCAAGGTCCACGCGCAGTCGCGCGGTCTGATCCTGGCGATCAACGCGCAGGCGAAGACCGACAGCGTCGTCGCCGAATACGACCATTCCTCGCCGCCGCTGTCCGCAGGCAGCCAGGGCGACGTGCAGGCGCTCGAAGGCGGGAACGTGTTCATCGGCTGGGGGGCTGAGCCGTACTTCTCCGAATACAGCGCCAGCGGCCAGCTCGTGTACGACGCGCACTGGCACGGCGCCTACCAGTCCTATCGCAGCTTCCGCTTCTCGTGGACGGGCTCGCCGAGCGAACCGCCCGCGATCGCCGCGGCGAAGGTGGGCGCCCAGGTGATCGTCTATGCGAGCTGGAATGGCGACACCCGCACGAGCGGCTGGCGTGTGCTCGGAGGGCCAAACGCCCAGCAGCTCACGCCGGTGGCCAGCGCCGCCCGCACCGGCTTCGAGACCGAGATCACGACGCCGATCGCGGAGGCCGACGTGGCGGTGCAGGCGCTCGGCGCCTCCGGGGAAGTGCTCGGGACATCGCGCACGATCGCCGGCTGAGCCCACGTCAATGGTTCGTCAAAGGCCCATTTATTCGCTCCCATACAGGGAATCAGGCGGATTGAGCTTTTGAGACGCGGGTGATTGTAAGTCTCGATAGCCAGATTAAGCTGTACGCACAGTTTGATACTCTCGACTTTCCCGGAGACCAATGGAGGGTTGCTCTGGATGGCGACCAGGAATGTCAGAAGCAAGCCACCGAAGGCTGTCGGGCTCTCGCCGACAGCCAACAGCGGAGTTCCGCCGGCACACGATGAGCAGGCCGGTCGCTACCGGCCGCTGCCTACCGGCACGCATGGCCTGGACCCCGAGCTTGTAAAGCGTGACCAGCGCGGGCGCCTGCAGAAGGCGATGGTCGAGCTGATCGCCCGCAAGGGCTATCCGGGGGTGCGCATCGTCGATCTGGCCAAGCTCGCGCACGTCTCCCAGCCGACCTTCTACAACCTCTACGCGGACAAGGAAGACCTGTTCCTGAGCGCCTACGACGAGGTCGCCGCCCGGACCGGACGGACGGTCATGGAGGCCTACGACGCGGACAGCCCCCGCGAGCAGCGCCTGACGGCGGCGATGCGCGCGTGGGCCGAGCTGGCGGCCGCCGAGCCAGAGGCGACCTCGTTGCTGGTGTTGGGCGCGTTCGGTGCGGGCGCAAGGGCGCTCGGGCGACGCAGGCGCGTGCTCGAGGAGCTCGAGCGGAGCATCCACGCAAGCCGCGACGGAGCCCCGACCGCCGCGCCGGGGGACCTGACCGTCAAGGCGATCCTCGGTGGCATCCGCGAGGTGACCGCCGCGCGCTTGCGCGAGGGTCGTGCAGACGAGCTCCCGGAGCTGGCGGACGAACTGACGGCGTGGGCGACGTGCTATCCGCGGCGCCTGCCCGACGGCCTGGACGCTCCCCTGGCCAAGTCGACGGGTTCCAGCGAGGGGACCACGGCGCCCCCCTCCGAGCGCGCGCGACGCGCCGAGGGCCGGCTGCCGAGTGGGCGCAGCGACCTGCCACGGCAGTTCATCGTCAAAAGCCAGCGGGAGCGAATCGTCGATGCGACCGCCGCAATCGTTGCCGAGAAAGGGCTCGCGGCGCTCACGATCCCTGAAATCGCGCGCCGTGCAAACGTCTCGCATCAGACCTTCTACGACATCTACAGCTCCAAGCACGACGCGTTCCTGGGCGCGCAGAAGGTCGGCATGCATCAGGCGCTGACGGTGGCCGTCGAGGCCTACCAGGCCGAGTCCGACGATTGGCCGCGAGCAGCCCGCGCAGGCCTGCGGGCGCTGCTCGAGTACCTCGCCTCCGAGCCCGCCCACGCCCATCTGAGCGTCGTCGACACGTTCGCGGCGTGCCCCGAGGCGATCGAGATCCGCAACGCGACGCTGCAGGCCTTCGGCGCCTACTTCGGCCCGGGGTATGAGCTCGCCCGCGGCCACGTCGAGGTGCCGACGATCGCCAGCGAGGCAATCGCCGGCGGAATCTGGCAGGTGATGCACCACTACGTCGAGAACGACTGCATCGCCGAACTGCCCGGCGCGGGCGCCCAGCTGACCTACTTCGCGCTGACGCCGTTCATCGGGCCTCTTCAGGCGGCTGCTTACGCAGTGCCCGACAGCGCGTAGGCAGCCTTGCCTTCGCGCTTGGCGCGCACGATCTTGCCCGCTGCCAGCAGGCGTCGCGCGCCCTCGCGGATCTCGCCGCCGGACATCGCAGTGACGATTCCCAGCTCGCCGACGGTGTGTGAGCCGTGCTCGAGCGCCGCCACGATCGCCTGCTCGGCCGGGCCCAGCGCAGCCTGCTTGGGTTTGGCCGCCACGCGCGGTTTGGCCGCGGCACGCGGTTTGGCGACGGCACGCGGTTTGGCGACGGCCCGCGGTTTGGCCGGCGCTTTAGCCCTGGCTTTGGCTTCCGCTTCGAGCGCGGCGGCGGCGCCCAGCAGCTGCTCGTGCTCGGTAACCGCGGGGCGCAGCTCGCGCAGCCGGTCCTCGATTTCGGCGCGCACGCGCGTGAGCACGTCAGCGGCCACGGCCGTCTTTTTATCACGTGTCGAGGTCGCCTCTCGGCAGACTGTGCTCGACTATCCAGAGACACGCAGATACGCGAGCACCGCCAGCACCCGCCGGTGATCGTCGTCGCAGGCGGGGAGCTCGAGCTTGGCGAAGATGTTGGTGATGTGCTTCTCGACCGCGCCCGGCGTGACCACCAGGCTCTCGGCGATCGCCGTGTTGGATCGGCCCTCGGCCATCAGCGCCAGCACGTCGCGCTCGCGCGCGGTCAGGCCGGACAGGGCGTGCATCGCGCCGTCGCGCGGGGCCAGGAGCTCGGCGACGACCTGGCGGTCGAGCACCGTCCCCCCCGCGGCCACACTGTGCAGCGCATCGAGGAATGCCCGCACGTCGCCTACCCGCTCCTTGAGCAGGTAGCCGATCCCGGCCGTGTCCTCGCCGATCAGCTCGCTCGCGTAGGCGGTCTCCACGTATTGGGAGAGGACGAGCACGCCCAGCGCCGGCTGGCGCCGGCGCGCCTCGATCGCGGCCAGCAGCCCCTCGTCGCTGTACGTGGGAGGCAGGCGCACGTCGACGATCGCGAGATCCGGTTCATGGCCGGCGATCGCGCGCAGCAGCGCCGGACCGTCTTGCACCTGAGCGACGACCTCGATCTGATTCTCCCGCAGCAGCGCCACCAGTCCCTCCCGCAGCAGCGCGAGGTCCTCGGCGATCACTACCCGCAAGGAAGCCTCGCTTCGAGCACTGTGCCGCCGGTGTCGGGGCTCTCCACGCACAGGCTGCCGTCGAGCGCCTCTACCCTGGCGCGCAGTCCGGCCAGCCCGGACCCGAGCGGGTCAGCCCCACCGCGGCCGTCATCGCCGACGACCACCGCCAGCGCCCGGTGCTCGTCCCGCAGCAGCACCCAGCTGCGCTGCGCGCCCGCGTGCTTGGCGGTGTTCGTGAGCGCCTCCGCGATCACGAAGTACGCGGCGCTCTCAACGGCCGGCGCGAGACATCGATGCGTGTCGACCTCGATCGAGGTCCCCAGGCCATAGCGCGCGGCGAGCGATTCGACCGCTGCGACCAGACCACGATCCGCGAGCAGCGGCGGCACGATGCCACGCGCGAGGTCGCGCAGCTCGGCGATCGCATGGTGCGCCTCGCGCTGGGCGTCGAGGATCAGGCCGCGCAGCTCCGGCTGATCTTGGACACGCAACTCGGCGCGGCCGAGCTGCAGCGTCAGCGCGACCAGTCGCGCCTGCGCGCCGTCGTGCAGGTCGCGCTCGATCCGCCGCAGCTCCGCCGCCTGCGCATCGACGGCCTGGCGGCGCGTGCGGGTGAGCGTGTCGATCCTCGCGCGCAGCGCGCGCCGCCCGTAGGCGACGAGCACGCGGTCGTGCAGCGCGACCAGTGAGTACCCGCTGCCGGCCGTCGCCAGGCCCAGCAGCGCCCACCCCGGCCAGAACGTGTCCACGCCCGCCAGCAGCCAGGTCAGCAGCCAGGTGAACACGAGGATCACCGCCGCCACGCCGACCACGGCCCACACGCACGCCACACGCCTGACCGCCCCCGGGGGCTGGCGCCAGGCCCAGCCTCCAGCAAAGTCGAGCAGCACGAGGTCGCCCAGGCCGAGCCATGCCCACGCCGGCCAGAAGTAGCCCTGCCCGCCCAGCGCCCAGATCGCGGCGACCAGGACCGCGCTCAGGAACGCGAGGCGGCGCACCAGCGAGCGCACGTATTCGCCGATCGAGAGCCCGGCGGCGAGCGCCGGCATCCAACGCCGCGGGCTTGCGTCCTGCGTGAGCGAGATGTCCATCGGGAGTCGAGCGCGCTGACTCATCCCCGCAATCGTCTCACGGCGCCGCCCGGACCGAGCCGCGAGAACGTTTGACTCCCCCCAGATACGTATTAACTCCCCAGCAGATGCGACGCGGACCCGTCAGGGTTTTCCCGCGGACGCCCTACGGTCGGCAGCGGATGCAGTACTGAGCGCCACCGGGGAACCTGTGCGCAGATAAGGGAACTCTCACACAGGAGGCATCATGCGTTCGTTTCTCAGCAAAATTACGAGCTTGACACCGATCGCGGCGGGGGCGGCGGCGGGAATGATCGTGCTCGGGATCGTCTCGATCATCGGCGGCAGCTACGACCACGAAGTGGTGCACAACCAGCTTGGCCCGCAGAAGATCACCTTCCCGAAGCCCGCGGAGTACCCGGACCTCAAGAAGTACGAAGGGCAGCAGGTGCTCAACGGCACCCAGGCGAAAGCGTACGCCGAAGACCAGATCGGCGTTGACATGACCAAGATCGCGGGCGGAAAGACCTACTCGCAGGTGAGCGACGAATGGATCGCAGGGGGCATGAAGAGCGAAAAGCTCGCCGGCGAGCGTACGGAGCTGTTCACCGGAGAGACGCTGAGGGGTCTGCTGCTCCAAGCGTGGGGCTGGGGGCAGATCGGCAGCATCGCGATCCTCGCCGGAATCCTGCTGATCGTGTTCGGGGGCATCCTGTTCCTGCTGCCAATGCTCAACTGGTGGCTGAGCTTCGCGGCCGATGGCAGTGAGCCGGCATCACGGCGGACTTCACACGCGCCGCAGCCGGGCGCGACCGGCTAGACGCCGAGCACACTGAGAGGCGAGTTCCCCGACCTCCCCGGGATAGCAAGAGCCCGGGGAGGTCTGTCTCGCTAACGGCCAGCAGCAGCGGTGGCACGTACCGTTGCTGCCTCGCCCAGGAACCCGCCGACCGCGTCGTGGGTCTCGGGGGGACGCTCGATCTGGGGCACGTGTCCGCAGTCGAGCTCCAGGTGGCGAGCGTGCGGCAGCGCCTCGGCGACGTGCCGCTCGAACGCGATCGGCACCAGCCGGTCGCGCCTGCCCCAGACGAACAGCGCATCGGCCTGCAGCCCCTGCAGCCGGGTCCAGAAGCCCTGCTCACCGTGGGGCTCCTCCAGGTAGATATGCCGCGCGGCGGCGTAGAACGCCGCCCTGCCGGCCGGCGTCAGGTATGCGCGCAGGAACTCGTCCACACCGGCTGCGGTCCAACCTTCGTCGGCACCCGGGATCAGGCGGCGCACGATCGCCTCGACGAGCGACCGCGGGGCGATCTGCACCAGTCCGAGCTTCGGCTGCATGAGCCTGACCAGTGGCGCCCATGCTCGCTCCCGTCGCCACGCCAGCGAGGGGCACAGCAGAGCCAGGCGCTCGACCCGGTCGGGATGCTGGAGCCCGACCTCCAGCGCTATGCGCCCACCGAGGCTGTTGCCGATCAGATGAGCGCGGTCGAGCTCCAGCGCGTCGAGCAGGCCGACGACAGCGCGAGCGAAGAAGCGAGCGTCATAGCTTGCGCCGATCGGCTTGTCGGAGTCGCCGAATCCCGGAAGGTCGAGCGCGATCACGCGGAAGCGTTGGCTCAGCGCAGCCACGGTCGGCAGAAACGAGCCCTTGGTGGCCCCCAGCCCGTGAATCGCCACGAGCGGTGGCCCGCTCCCCGCTTCGACGGTCGACAGCCGCCCGCGGCGAGTGCAGACCGTCCGAAACCGCATGCGTCCGGAGCCGGTCTGCCCGCTCGTGGCCACCAGGAAGCCAACGCCCAGGTGCAGGTTGCGCCGTACCGCTAGGCGCCCCGAGCCGTATATCTCCAACCCCTCGCGCGCATCCGCGGCGATCGCCGCCCACGTGCGCGCATCGGCGGTGAGCGTCGCCTCGACGTCGCCCTTGGCGGGCTCGAGTCGCGCCGTCTCGCCATCGACCACGACGTCCCACGCGTCGCCGCCGAGAACCGCCAGACGGACGCGCGCCCGGCCGCCCTGAGGCTCGAACACGTCGCGGTCATAGCGGCCGGCCAGCGTCTTGAGCGACCGCGGCGGCGATTTCACGAGTCGTCCGGCTCGTACTCTGGGCGCTTGCCGTGCCGTTGCGGGGGAGCTCATCGGAGGTTCTCGGGGATGTCGCCGTACTCGTCCATGAGGCGCGGCGCGACTTTACCGGGCGGAGCGGACCCGCTGACGGCGACGCAACGCATCCAGCGCGCGCGTCGCCGCCGCGTGGCCCTGACGGATCAGCGCGGGCCACTGGCGGCGGTCGATGAACAGGTCATAGAAGGAGACGCCCCGCAGCAGCGACGGGTCGATCGGATCGATCAGCGTGAAGCGCTCGCCGAGCTGGCGTCGTGCGCGCCGTGCCATCTCGAGATGGTAGCCCTGCTGCAGCTGACGGCTCGCCTGCAGGATCCCCCAGCGGCGCTCGCCCCAGCCGGTTATGTCCTGCGCCTCAAAGCGCGGTGGCAGCATGAAGTTCAAGCCGAAGACATGGTCGAGCTCCCCGTCTTCGAGGATCGGCTGCGCCGGGAACAGCTCGATGATCCCGCCGTCGACGTAGAGGTGGCCGCCCACCGGCACCGACTCGATGAACACCGGCAGCGCGACCGCTATGCGAACCAGCTCGCCGATCGTCAGCTCGGGCGTGCGCTCGGTGCCGAAGTACTCGACGCGACCGAGATCCATGTTGTAGACGATCGAGCTGATCGGGAACGCGGTGTCGCCGACCCGCATGCTCCACAGCCGCTCGTTGAACAGGTGCTCGAGCGCACGGCCCTTCATCAGCCCCGTGAACCCCTTCAGCGCGCTCAGCGCGAAGCGGGGAATCCGCGCCCACTGGATGTCGAGGTAGTCCTCGGCTCGCCACGACAGCGAGAAGTCGGCCATCTTCTGCGCGCTCATCCCGGCCGCCCACATCGCCCCCCAGATCGAGCCACCCGAGCAGGCGGAGAACAGCGCTGGGCGGATCCCCGCCTCCTCGAACGCCCGCGCGACCCCCACCATCGAGACGCACCCGCCGCCGCCACCCGATGCGATCACGCCGATGCGCTTGCCCTTCAGCGCGGCGATCGGCCGCTCTTGCAGGGGTGGGAAGACGTCGGTGGGCACGGGCTGCGGCCGATCGATCAGCGGCAGCGGCATCAGCGCGCGACGCGCATGATGCAGGAACGATAGGCCCGCGCTCGCGCGCCCGAGGTCGAGCAGCTCGTTCGTACGCTCGAAGCCGCGCTTCAGGTTGTAGAGATCGATGTCGAAAGCCATGTTCCCGCCCTTGTAACGAAGGCCACAAAGTAGTGTAGTCTGGATCGAGGGTTAGCCTCGGCTAAGCCGATCGGCACGACAAGCGGATGGGAGACAGGAATGTCCAGCGCGAAGACAGGCATGGCCGGCACGTCGACCAGCACCAGCGGCGAGGCCCAGGGGGCTGCGCCGAACGAGGTTCGGGCGCTGAGCGCCTTGGCCTTCGACGAGCTGCGCGGCTTCCCGGGCGCGATTCGCGATATGCACCTGGGCATCGCGGAGCGCGCGTTCCGTGGCGTGGGCCCGGCGGCTGTCCCGGTGAAGCTGATCCACGACACGCTGTCGAGCCGCGCCTATGGCGCGATCGGGGCGGGCGCCTCGGCGCTCGGCAGGGCCGCCGACAGGGCGATGGAGCGTCGCGGCATCGGCGAGCAGGTTTCGCTTTCCACCACCCAGACGGGCAGTTTCGGGCTCGCTGTGCTCAACGGCCTGATCGGGGACCGGCTGGAGCGCGAGGGCAGCGCGCTCCACCAGCCCGCGTCGGCACGGATGCACGGAAAGCGGATCGGGCTGGATGAGTCCTCGTTGCGCGACGCGTTCCCGCAGGCCACTCCGCGCCTGGTGGTCTTCATACACGGGCTGACCGGGGATGAGTTCTGCTGGTCCTGGGGTCCGAACCTGGCAACCAATCCGGGTGCGGCGGACCCGTATGGCTCACGGCTGGTCTCAGACCTCGGCTACACGCCGGTCTACCTGCGCTACAACAGCGGCCTGCACATCTCCGAAAACGGCCGCACGGTGGCGGAGCTGCTACAGGAGCTTGTGGAGTCGTGGCCGGTCGAGGCGCAGCAGGTGGCGCTGGTCGGTCACTCGATGGGCGGTCTGGTGGCGCGCAGCGCTGCACATCACGCACATGAGCAAGACCAGACGTGGGTCCGGCGCGTCCGGCACGTCGTCTCGTTGGGGACCCCCCACCACGGTGCTCCCCTGGAGCGGGGAGCTCACCGGGCCGCACTGGCACTCGACAAGCTGCCCGAGACGCGAATGCTGGGCAGCTTCCTGAAAAAGCGCAGCGCCGGCATTCGTGATCTGCGCCACGGATCGCTGGTCGACGAGGACTGGCGGGGCCGTGATCCTGAGGCGCTGCGTGCGGTCGCCTGCCAGGAGGTGCCGCTGTTGCCATGGGCGACGCACTTCTTCGTCTCGGCGACCGTCACCCGCGACCCGAATCACCCGCTCGGGCGCCTGCTCGGCGACATCCTGGTATTGAAGCCCAGCGCCAGCGGCAAGAGCAAGACCCGGCGGATCCCCTTCCGCGAAGAGCACGGGCATCACGTGGGGGGCACCCACCACCTCGCGCTGCTCAACCACCCCGAGGTCTACGAGCGCCTCCGCGACTGGCTGGCAAGGGCGCCCGAGGCGCTCGCAATTCCCGCCTGACGGCCGGCTGCAGCGGTAGCGCGCACCCACCGACACGTCAGACATCGCGCCGATCCTGCAAGACCGGACGTAGTCCGCCCGCGCACGTGTGCGAGTTTCTGCGGATGGCACGGCCATCGGTCTGACATACGGTCGTTGGCGAACAGGCGGAGCTTTGGAGTGGACCTGCAAGCGCACGGTTCCCCAACTTTCGCAAGAGCTACGTACGGGGCCAAGGTCCCGAAAAGGTGGTGGATCTGATGCCCGACACGAAGACCAAACATCCCGCGCCGGTAAAAAAGAAAGCGACAGCTACCACGCGCCGCCCATCCCATCGGGGGCGCGATGTGAGCAAAGCCGTCGATCGCAGCACCGAGCTGTCGGAGGATGTGCTCAAATCGCTCGACGAGGGTGCGAGGACCGCGCTCGATGCGGTGCGCAAGTTCGTGGAGACAGTCGACAAGGCGCTGCCACCACGGGGAGAGGGCCCGTCCAGGAGGGAGGAGATCACCGACTCCGCCCTGGAGATGGCCCAGCGGCTCGTGCACACGCAGTACGAGTTCCTCCGCAAGGTCGTGGACAGTGCAGGCAAGACGGTGACGCGGTCAGACGACGCGAAGAAGTAGGCGGCGCAGAGCGGCCGACTCCGAGTCAGTCAGCCGCTCTGCACCCACCGATGTGCTGTGACGTGACCAAGGTCCGAAAGGTGGTGGGGCCATGCCCAAGACGAAGACCCAAACCCGCCCGGCGGCGAAGCAGCGATCAGTTGTTCGCAAGCGCCCTCCGGCCGATGAGAGTGATGCACTTGCGCGGAACGCCAGCGACCCGCGCATGAGCTACGAGTTCGTCGATCGGATGATGGAGCTGAACAGGACGGGGGAGCTGCGCTCGCCGGTCTCCCAAACTCTCGACATGCACCTCGTGGAGTTCGCGCGCGGTGAGGCGGTCTACGAGATGCCCGCGCGCGAGCAGCTCGGCAATCCGCTCGGGGTGATACAGGGTGGGGTGGCCACGGCGCTGGCGGATGCCGCGATGGCCGCGGCGACGACGACCATCCTCACCGATGAGGAGATCCAGACGAGCGCGATCACCACGATCGACCTCTTCGCCCGGTTCATCCGGCCGGTGAACGCGAAGAAGGTCGACCGGCTGCGCGCCGAGGCGAAGGTCGTGCGCGCCGGCGGGCGGCTGGTCTGGACCGAGGCCGACGTGCTGGCCGACGGCGAGCTTGTCGGCAAGTTCGCCTCGACGGGCATCCGCGTCGCTTTCGACCCGCAGGCATACCTCTCCGGGAACGGACGCTCCGGTGGGTGAGCCCGGCCCAGAGGTGATGGCGCGCTACGTGGGGGCGGGAAACGTCGAGCGCGGGCGCAACTATCTCGAGCAGCTCGATCCGGAGCTGCATCGCTACATCGTCGACTTCGTCTACGGCGAGGTCTACGCTGGCGAGACCCTGGACGCCAAGACGCGCGCGCTGTGCACGGTGGCGATGCTCGCCACGCTCGACCAGCAACTACAGCTCGGCGTCTACGTCCAAGCGGCGCGCCGGCAGGGCGCCACCGAGCAGGAGATCCGCGAGGTGCTGCGCCAGGTCGCCGTGTATGCGGGGTTTCCAAACGCCTGGAACGCCCTGGCGACGATGAAGGCCGCGCTCGAGCGCTTCGACGAGGCCGACCGAGAGAGCCCGCCGTGAGCTATCGGCGTTGCGCCGAGCCGCCGGTCGCTCCAACCGCGTGGGGCGCATCAACCCGGTCTGCACGCCCGGCGCGCTCCGCCGCCGCGACGAGCTGACGCATGGAGCACTCGATCCCGTCGCACAGCACACCGATGTCCGGGGCCTCGTCGTAGTCACCGGTGACGCCGAACGCCAACGCGCCGTCGTAGGAGAAGATCGCCACGCCGATGCGAACGTGCCCGGCGATCGGCACGTAGGGGAAGCACTCGAGCATCCGGCGCCCGCCTGCGTACAGCGGGTTCTGAGGGCCGGGAACGTTGGTCGTCACCGTGTTGACGCTGTGTTGGGGCATGCGAGTGGCCGCGCGCAGCCCGAGCGCGAGCAGCATCGCCGGCGCAAACCCGCTGAGGCCCACCAGGACGTCGCCCGCAACGGCTTCGCCGGAGTGCTTGAGATGCTCCATCTGCGCCCGCATCGCGGCGAGCCGCTGCACCGGATCCTCGATCCCAACCGGCAGGTTGGCGAAGATCGCAGACACACGATTGTTGTACTCACCGTGCTCCTCGGCGGAGCGCACCGACACCGGCACGAGCGTTCGCACGTCGCGCTGTGTGGACTCGCCGCGGCTTGCGAGCAGCGCGCGAAAGCCGCCTGCTACCACCGTCAGGACGACGTCGTTGATGGTGCCGCCAAACGCGCCGCGGACGCGCCTGACGTCCGACAGCTGCGACCGCGCCCACGCCCAGCGACGGTGGGGGCCGATCGCTCCGTTCAGTGACGACGGCGGCGGCGGCGCAACCACGCCAGCCATCGTCCACAGCCCATGCAGGGTCGTGGCAGCGGTTCTCGCCACCCGCCCCGGCGAGTGCGCGGCGGCGCGCACGGCGCGCAGTTGCTCGTACGGGCTGACGGCGCGCCGGGCGAGCGCCTTGACGGCCAGCTCCGCCCCCAGGGGCTGGTGCTCCGGATGCCAATCCTCGCTTGGAGGAAGCTTGGGATGGCGCTCGGAGTCGAGGATCACGGCCAGCAGCTCCATCCCCGAGACGCCGTCGACCATGCAGTGATGCACCTTGGTGATCACAGCCCAGCGCCCCTCGCTGAGGCCCTCGATGATCCACATCTCCCACAGCGGCCTGGCACGGTCGAGCTGCTGGGACATGACGCGTCCGACCAGGTTGCGCAGCTCCTCATCGCTGCCCGGCGGCGCCAGCGCGGTGTGGCGCAGGTGATAGCCCAGGTTGAAGTGCGGATCGTCCACCCACACGGGCCGGCCGAGCGCGAGCGGCACGAAATGGACCGTCTGCCGGTAGCGCGGGACGCTGCGCAGATGCGCCCGCACCATCCGCGCGATCGCCTCATAGCCGGGCGGCGGCCCCTCGAGGATCGCTACCGCACCGACATGCATGTGGCTCACCGAGTCCTCGAGATGCAGGAAGGCGGCGTCTTGTGGGCCGAGGCGCTGCATGCAGACTCCCTGATCGGGTGATGATGCTCGACAGGCAGGCTCGCGGCTGCGCCGCGCCGGCGCATCGGTAGACGGCCCCGTAGTGGCTCAGCGATTCTCCGCAGCGGCGCACCGGCCCGTCTGCGGTCAGAGCGTCTTGGCGGCCTGTCTGTCCGCGCCGACCCGCTGCACGTCCCACACCAGGCCGGCACGCTCCAGAGCAGCGATCACCAGACCCGAGATGTCGAGCTCGCGGCGTCCCATACCGTGGAAGGCCGAGGTGGGAAATGCGTGATGGTTGTTATGCCACGCCTCGCCGAGCGAGAACGGCGCAAGCCACAGCAGGTTGCGCGAGTGATCCTCCGTAGCGAACCGCCTGCGCCCGAAGAAGTGACACAGCGAGTTGATGCTGTAGGTGACGTGGTGCAGGACGAGCATCCGCACAGCTCCGCCCCACAGCAGGCCCTCCAGACCGGCGTCCACCGTTCCACCGAACAGCACGCCGAGCCCGAACGGAATCGCGAAGCCCAGCAGCGCCCAGAACACGAACGTCCTGTCGACGAACGACACGACCGGGTCGGCGAGCAGGTCGGGGGCAAAGCGCTCGCGCGACCCGCGCTGGGTGTGGTCGAACAGCCAGCCCACGTGCGCATGAGCCAGGCCGCGCAGCGCCCCCCGCCAGCCGCCGCCGTTCTCGACGTGCGGGCTGTGGGGATCGCCGAAGCGGTCGGAGTAGGCGTGGTGCTTGCGGTGGTCGGCTACCCACGAGATCACCGGACCCTCGACGGCCATCGTGCCCAGCACCGCCAGCACCCCGCGCAAGACGGGCGAGGTCTTGAAGCTGCGATGCGTGAGCAGCCGATGAAAGCCGACGGTCACGCCCAGGCCGGTCGGGATGTACATGATCAGGAAGATCGCGATGTCGCGCCAGCGAAGCTCGCGGTTCCACATCTGCCAGCCCGCCAGCGCCAGCAGCAGCGGCGGCACGAAGGTGATCAGGCCGGTGATCGCGCGGTCGAGGTTCTCGAGCACCGGCTCCTGGATCTCCTCCGGCGCCGGCCCATCGCGCGTCTCGGCGCGCGCCTGCGGCGCCACTGGGGGCGCGGGCGGAAGACCGCCTGCGCGATCCTCGGTGGGCTGGGGCTCGGTCAGCGGGCCGGCGGTGGCACTCATGCCCCTCTCATCGTGAACACGACGAGCGTCCTTGTCGATCCGGCCGGCCACCGGCCCCGCGGTGGCTGTCCCCCGTCCGCAAGGTGGGGCAGACCGGAGGTTGCGCGACAGCGCCCGTCAGCTGCTGCGCACGTCCAGCACGATCTTGCCGGTCGCGCGGCGCTCGTCGAGCGTCTTGAGCGCCTCGGCGGCGTGCTCGAGCGGAAAGCGCTCACCGACGATCGGGCGTATGAAGCCCGCGTCGACCATTCCGTTGACCGCCGCTCCGATCTCGCGGTTGAGGTCCGGCTTGCCCATCACGTAGGCGCCCCAGCCGGCGCCCACGACCTCGGTGTTCTTCAGCAGCAGCCGGTTGACGCGAACCTCGGGGATCGAGCCGCCGGTGAAGCCGACGACGACCAGGCGCCCGCCCTCGCGCAGCGAGCGCAGGCTGTCGGTGAAGCGATCGCCGCCGACCGGGTCGAGCACCATGTCCACGCCGCCGCCTGAGAGCTCGAGCACCTCGTCCTTCCAGCCGTCACCGAGCAGCAGCGCGCGATCGGCACCGGCCTGTTCAGCGACCGCTCGCTTGGCAACGCTTGAGACCAGCGCGATCGTCTTCGCCCCAAGACCCTTGGCGACCTGCAGCGAGGCCGTGCCCACGCCGCCGGCGGCGCCATGCACGAGCACCGTCTCGCCCTGCGCCAGGCGCCCGCGCAACAGCAGCGCGAAGTAGGCGGTGTGGTAGTTGAGGATCAGCGCCGCGCCCTGTGCGAAGTCCAGCTCGGGCGAGAGTGCGAACGTGAAGAACTCCGGTGCGACAGCGGTCTCGGCGAAGCCGCCGAGTGCGCAGAAAGCGGCCACGCGGTCGCCGGGCTTCACCGCCGCTCCCTCCGGTGCGCTGAGCACGACGCCCCCGACCTCGCTGCCGGGCACGAACGGCAGCGGCGGTTTCATCTGGTACTGACCACGCGTCTGCAGCAGCTCCGGGAACGACACACCGGCCGTATGGACCTCGACCAGTACGCCCGCCCCCGGCGTCAGCATGTGGGACGGCTCCGGCTGCGGCAGATCGACGAGCGCGAGCGCGCTGTCGGGACCTGACTCCTCGACGATCTGGATGGCCTTCATTGTGCGTAGCGCGCGACCGTGAAGCCGATCAACACGGGCACGTTCACGGCGAACATCACCAGCGACAGCGTCAGCACCACCAGCGCGCCGCCGCTGGTGTGGTTGCGCAGGAACACGTACTCGATCATCCCGGCGATCACCGCGTAGGCGAGCAGCGCCCATCTCGCGACCTCGAAGAAACGGCCCCACGCGAAGCCCTTCACCCGCGCGAGGGCGAGCATGTTGGCGGCGAGCACCAGCGCCGACGCAGCCAGCAGCGCCACCGCCGGGCCGAGCGAGACGTGCTGGGGAAGATGGGCCGAGAGGTAGATGCCGGCGACGAGCACGAGCGCGAGCGAGAGCATCCCGAGCTGCGTCACCGGTGGAAGGCGGCGCTCCCCCTGCGCGGACGACGCGCTCATCCGGATGCGAGCTTGGTCATGATCACGAGCGTGGCGACCTGCATCAGCCCGGTCGCGCCCGCCGAGTAGATGAAGCGCTTCATCAGCCGCTCGATCACCGCGGGGTTCGGCTGGGGCTTCTTCAGCTCCGTCAGCACCGCGATGTTCGCCGGCTCGAGCAGGCCGAGGGCGACCACGGCCATGACGCTGACGACGATGAAGCTCGCGACCACCCATCCGTGCAGCGCGTAGCTCGTCTGGTTGGTTCCCAGGTGCGTTGACAGCTGCCAGCCGGCCGCGAGCGTGACGGTCACGACGGTCGGCATGATCAGCACCATCTTCGGCATCAGTCGCGTCGTGAACTCGATCCGCGCCGGGATCGAGAGTTTGCCCATGATCGGTCCGAGCACGAACCCGAGGAACAGGTCGATGATCGTCCACGCGGCGCCGGCCACGACATGCAGGAACTCGAGCGGCCACAGTTCGTTGACCGCAATGCCGGCGATCAGCAGCGCGAGCACGACGGCCACGATCGGCAGTCCCGCGCGCGGCACGATCTGGAAGTGCGGGCGCTCGAGCGCCGCGGGTGGCCCGTCGCCGATGACGGCACCCGGTGAGGAGACAGCGGCGTGTGCCATCGCGCGAATCTAGCGCGTCGGCGGGCGGAGCGCCAGCCCGCGCGCCGGCGCGAGCACTTGCGCATCGGCCAGCGCCCAGGTGACGGCGGCGGTGACGGCGGCCACGATCAGCACCGACGGCCACGCCCCGAGGACCAGCGCGAGCACGTGCGAGGCGACGAACGCAGCGAAACCGACGCCGCCGAGCGTTGCGGCCGTGCGTGGCCCGTGGCGCCGCGCCCAGATGCGGATGCAGCAGACACCGCCGAGCGCCAGCACGACCCCGCCGAGCGGGCGCGAGCCGCTTGCCTCAACGACCGCCCAAGCAGCGATCAGAGAGCCGGCCGCGAGCGGGGCTGTCGGCAGCGTGCGCATTCCGCGCAGCGTAGCGCTCACTCGCTGGCCTGCGCCTGCGCGGCCGGCGGCTCCGCGACCGATGCCAGCGCGACCGCGGTGTACATGTTCGTCAGCTCCTCGACGATCTGCTCGGGCGAGGCGTCCACGTCACCGTGGATCCAGTCGACGAGCAGCTCCGTCGAGGCGCCGATCAGCGAGCGCGCCGTCAGCACGGGGTCCATGCGCAGCTGGATGCCCTCGCCGGCGAGCGACATCGCGCTGCGCACGAGGATGTCCGCGAACGCGTGCCTGTTCTCGCGGCGCACCCGTTCCAAACGCTCGCTGACGCCGACGACCTCCAGCACGATCACCCGCGCCTTGCGCGGGTCCTCGGTGAGGACCCGCCACCACGCCCGCAGCCCCTCGCGCGCCTGCTCTTCGACGGTCTGCGCCCGCGCCGTCGCCTCGATCACCGCCGCGGCCACGTCCGCGACGGCGCGCTGGTAGACGTCGTAGAGCAGGTCCTCCCTGCTGCCGAACGACTCGTAGAAGTAGCGGGAGTTGAGCGATGCCTCAGCGCTGACGGCACGGATCGAGCTGCCGGCGTAGCCGTGCGTCCCGAACAGCTCGAGGCCCGCATCGAGCAGTCGCTCGCGCCGCTGCGCGTGGCGCTCGGCGACGCTCAAACCGCGGTAGCGCCGCGGCGCCTGTTCCGCGGGCGCTGGGGCTGTTGAGTCCGTGGAGGACATCGCCCGGCCCACGATAGAGGGGTCAACCCGCCGCGCCTCGACACCGTCCACCCGTGGGCCGGCCGTGCTTGGCGGCACTCGAGCGCGCGCGGGGTAGCATTGGCTGCGTGCCTGACGAACCTTCGAGCGGGCCCGACCGCGTAGGCGGCGAGCGCTCCGAAGCGCACCCCCCGCTGCCGCGCGACAAACGCGGCTGGTCGGTCGCGCCGGCGCCCGACGGTCGGGGCATGCCCGAGCACGCTCCCACGGGCCCGCCGCCGCACCGCATGCGCGGCTTCTGGTACTTCGTGCTGGCGCTGATCGCGCTCAACTGGCTGTCGGTGATCTTCTTCCAGCCCTCCACCGGCGAAGAACGCGTGACCGTGCCGTTCAGCCCGTACTTCCTGACACAGGTCAAGGACGGCACGGTCAGCACGATCGCCTCCAAGGGCGACACGATCCAGGGCAAGTTCAAGGTCAAGCAGCGCTACCCCGCAACGGACAAGAAAGCGACGCCGACGAAGCTGTTCGCCACGCAGGTGCCGACGTTCTGGAACGGCAGCCAGCTGTCGGCGCTGCTGCAGGAAAAGGGCGTGCAGATCAAGGCCGAATCGACGACCACGAGCGAGTCGCTGCTGGAGGAGCTGCTGCTCGGCTTCGGCCCGACGCTGTTGATTGTCGGCCTGTTCATCCTGATCTTCAAACGCGCCGCCAAGAGCGCCGGCGGCATGGGCGCGCTCGGCAACTTCGGCAAATCGCAGGCGCGCCGCGTCGACCCCGAAAAGATCCGCGTGACATTCGACGACGTCGCGGGCATCGACGAGGCCAAGGCCGAACTCTCTGAAATCGTCGACTTCCTGCGCAACCCCGAGCGCTACGGCAGCCTCGGCGGGCGCATGCCACACGGCGTGCTGCTCTCGGGCGCGCCCGGCACCGGCAAGACACTGCTCGCGCGCGCGGTCGCCGGCGAGGCGCACGCCGCCTTCTTCTCGATCTCCGCCTCGGAGTTCATCGAGGCGATCGTCGGCGTCGGCGCCGCGCGCGTGCGCGACCTGTTCGCCAAGGCCAAGGAGGCGGCGCCGGCGATCATCTTCATCGACGAGCTCGACGCGATCGGGCGCTCGCGCCAGGGCCAGGTGTCGGTGACCGGCGCCAACGACGAGCGCGAGCAGACGCTCGACCAGATCCTCACCGAGATCGACGGGTTCGAATCCTCGGAGGCGGTGATCGTGCTCGCCGCGACCAACCGCCCCGACGTGCTCGACCCGGCGCTGCTGCGCGCCGGGCGCTTCGACCGGCGCGTCACCGTGCAGGCGCCCGACCGCAATGGGCGCGTGGAAATCCTCGAGGTGCACACGCGCTCGATCCCGCTGGACGACGACGTCGACCTCGACGCGCTCGCGGCGAGCATGCCCGGCATGGTCGGGGCGGACATCGCCAACCTCGCCAACGAGGCCGCGCTGCTGGCCGCGCGCCGCGGTCACAAGAAGGTCCAGATGGGCGACCTCACCGACTCGCTGGAGAAGATCATGCTGGGCGCCCCGCGCGGGCTCGTGCTGGAACCGGCTGACCGCGAGCGCACCGCCTACCACGAGTCCGGGCACGCGCTCGTGGGCATGCTCACACCGGGCGCCG
Organism: Solirubrobacteraceae bacterium; assembly: GCA_049513255.1. Classification (GTDB taxonomy): domain Bacteria; phylum Actinomycetota; class Thermoleophilia; order Solirubrobacterales; family Solirubrobacteraceae; genus Palsa-744. Next base: position 89,118 of record JBEKWH010000008.1, on the reverse strand, counting down.
ACCCCGTGCGCAAGGTCTCGATCATCCCGCGCGGGATGGCTCTGGGCGTGACGCTGTCGACGCCCGACTCAGACCGCGTGTCGTATTCGCTGGAAGAGCTGCAGGCGAAGATCCGAGTGGCGCTCGGCGGTCGCGTCGCCGAGGAGGTCGTCTACGGGAAAATCACTACCGGCGCGGAGTCCGACATCCAGCAGCTGACGATGATCGCGCGCCAGATGGTCGGGCGCTGGGGCATGAGCGAGGCGATCGGCCCGATCGCGGTGCTACCCGAGGAGGGCCAGGGGATGTTCCTGCCGGGCGTCAGCGAGACCTCCCAGGAGACCCAGCGCGTCGTCGACAGCGAGGTGCGTACGATCGTCGAAACGGCCCACCAGGAGGTCACGCGGCTGCTGGAAGAGCATCGCGACCAGCTCGAGGGCCTCGCGCAGGCGCTGCTCAAGACCGAGACGCTCGACGCCCCCGACGCCTACGCGGCGGCCGGCGTGCCGCTCACTGAGCAGGAGCCGGTGTCGGCTCCGACGCCGGTCTGAGCATCTCCACGCCGACGGTGCAGACCGCGAGGCTGACGAGCGCAGAGGCGACGATCGCGGTCGCGACGACTGGTGAGAGCAGGTGCTCGGCGAGCCCGAGCGAGGCGACGGCCGCGGGCACGCCGAGCTGCGCAGTGGCCGTCAGCGCGCCCGCGAGCGGCTGGCGCGCGAGCAGGCTCGCGAGTACGTGGATCGCGACGTTCAGGACCGCCAGCGCCCCGGCCAGCGCGAGCATCGCGGGATGGCGTACGAGGCCGGCCAGGTTCAGCTGCGCGCCGAGCACGACGAAGTACAGCGGCACGAAGAAGCCGTCGGCGATGCCGCGAACCTGGGTGGAGAGGCGTTTGGGCCCACCCATCACCGCCACCATCACGCCCGCGGCGAAGCCCGCGATCAGGATGCTCGTGCCGCCCTTCTGCGCGATCCACGCGAGCGCGAACAGCACGACCAGCGACAGGCGCAGGTCAAGCGCCCAGCGGCGCTGCTTGGACAGGTGGCGCACGCGCTGCACCCACTCGTGGCCCGCCAGCAAGCGCGCGACGCCGAACAGCAGGATCGCGGCCGCCGCGACGAGCGCGCCGCCGAGCGCCACGTGACCGATGCGCGACGGCTGCAACACGATCGGCACCGCCAGGATCGTGATCACGTCGGCGACCGTCACCTGCGCCATCACCGTCAGCACCGCGGCGCCGGCGAGGCCTGTCTCCTCGATCGCGGGCAGCAGCACGGCGGCGGAGCCCGACGCGAGCACGACCGCGTAGATCGCCGCGTGGCCGGAGCCGGCGATGCTCGCCGCGAGCAACCCCGCGGGCACGGCCAGCAGGCACACGATCGCCGCCAGCAGTCCCCCTTTTCGCGCGGCGGCCGCCAGCCGTCGATCGCTCAGCGGCAGGTGCATGCCGACGGTCAGCATCAGCATCGCGAACCCGACTTCGCCAAGCGTCGCGATCGTCGCGTTGGCGGGATGCACCGCGCCGAGCACGGCCGGCCCGACGAGAATGCCCGCGAGGATCTCGCCGACGACGACCGGGACGAAGCGCCCCGTGGCGACCCCGAGCAGCGGCCCGCCCAGGCCGGCGAGCACGATCAGCACGAGCGTCCCGAAGCTCATACGCTCAGGACGCGGTCAAAGCCCTCCAGTGCGGTCGTGTCGTGGGTGATGACGAGCACACCGCGATCGTCGCATACGCTCAGCACGTTGTGCATGACACGAGCGGCAAGGGCAACGTCGAGGTGGGCCGTCGGCTCGTCGAGGATCAGGAAGCGACTGTCGGCCAGCAGCGCTCGCGCCAGCGCCAGGCGCCGGCGCTGGCCTCCGGACATCAGCTCGCCGTCGCGACCCACGAGCGTGTCCAGCCCCTGGGGCAAGCCGCCCGCCCACTCGTCCAGCTCGACCGCGGCGAGCGCCGCGAGCACGTCCCGCTCGCTGGCGCCGCGACGTGCGAGCAGCAGGTTCTCGCGGATGCTCGTGTTGAACACGTGGCAGTCCTGCCCGCACAGCAGCACCGCGCTGCGGATCTGCTCCTGCGGGAGCTCGCGCAGATCGACCCCGTCGATCGTCACGCGCCCGCGCTGTGGATCGTGGAAGCGCACGAGCAGCTCGGCGAGCGTGCTCTTGCCCGCGCCGCTGGCACCCGTGAGGGCGACGTGCTCGCCCGGCTCGATCCGCAGCTCGACGTGCTCGAGCGCCCACGGCAACCCGGGCGCGTAGCGAAAGCCGACCCCCTCGGCACACAGCGGCCCTACACCGGTGAGCGTCCGCGGCGAGACGGGGTCCGCAACCGCGGGCCGCGCGAGCGTGATCTCGCGCAGGCGTCCGGCGGCGGTCGCGCACATGCGCAGCCCGCGCGCGGAGGCCGGCAGCGCCAGCACGCTGTCGTATGCGGCAAGCAACAGGAACACGAGCGCGGCGAGCAGCACGCCGCTGAGCGCGCCCGCATGCACCGCGGGGATCGCGACGAGCAGCAGCGCGAGCATCCCAGCGGCGGCGAGCAGCCCGCCCGCGGCCTGCGCGCCGGAGACCGCGAGCGCGTCGCCGCGGGCGATGCGCGCGAGCGCTGCGTCGCTGCGTCGCAGGCGGCGCACGTACTCGCCGGCGCGTCCCGCCAGCGCGAGCTCGCTCGCACCGTCGATGCTCTCGACCAGCTCGCTCGTCAGCCGGGCGCGTGCCGGCGCCTGGCGGCGCGCGGCGCGGGCGACCGCGGCGGCGCTGAGCCAGGGCAGCAGCACGGCGGCGAGCGTCAGCGAGGCAAGCACCGTCAGCCCGGCGGCGGGCAGCACGATCGCGGCGACCAGCGCGGCGCCGGCGATCACGAGCATCGATACGAGCCCGGGGATCACCACCCGCAGGTAGACGTCCTTGAGCGTGTCCACGTCAGCGACGAACCTGCTCAGCAGATCGCCGCTGCGCGCGTTCAGCCCGCCCGGCACGAGCGGTGCGAGGCCCTGGTAGAAGCGCACGCGCAGACGCGCGAGCTGGCGCAGGGCAAGATCGTGCGAGGCCAGCCGCTCGCCGTAGCGCAGCGCGGCGCGGGTGATCCCGAAGGCGCGCACGCCGACGATCGCGACCATCAGCATCAGGATCGGCGGGCGCTGGGCGGCGCGCGAGATCAGATAGCCGGACGTCGCGAGCAGCCCGATCGCAGCCGCGGCCGCCGCCGCCGCCAGCGCCACGCTCAGCGCCAGGCGCGCGCGTTCTCCGCGCTGCGGGCGCGCCAGCGTGAGCAGCGCGCGGGTGTCGGAGCGACTCATGCCAGCGCCTCGGCGAGCAGGCGCCCGTCGCGGATGCAGTGCACGTGCCCGGCGATCTCGCTCAGCACCGGGTCATGGACGATCAGCAGCGTGGTGCGCCCGCGGGCGAGCCGCTCGATCGCACCGGCCAGCGCGAGCGCACTGTCCTCGTCGAGGTGCGCGGTCGGCTCGTCGAGCACCAGCAGCGGCCGGTTCGCAAGGAACGCGCGCGCGAGCCCGAGGCGCTGGGACTGGCCGGCCGACAAGCGCCGGCCGCCGTCGCCGATCGGGGTGTCGAGCCCAGCGGGCAGCTCGTCGATCAGCTGCTCGGCGCCCACAGCTCGTGCCGCCCGCGCGATCTGCGCGCGCGTCGCGTCGGGCGCGTACAGCGCGATGTTCTCCGCGACGGTCCCGGTGAACAGCGTGGGACGCTGGGGCACCCACGCGATCTGCGCGCGCCAGCGCTCGGGGTCGAGCTCGCGCAGGTCGACGCCGGCGCAGGTGATGCGGCCCGAGCTGGGATCGTCCAGGCGCATCAACAGTCGCGCGAGCGTGCTCTTGCCCGACCCGCTCGGTCCGATCAGCGCAGTGATCGCGCCTGGCTCGAGCTCGAGCTCGAAGTCGCTCAGCACCCGGCCTGGACGCTGCGGGTACTCGTAGGAGACGCCCTCGAAGCGCACCGCGGCCAGCGCCGGATCCGGCATCGCCGCGGGGTTGCTCGGCCGCGCGATCGACGAGGGCGCGTCGAGCGCCGCGAACAGCAGCGCGGAGGCGTTGCTCGCGTCGGTGCTCGCGTGGAACTGCTGACCGACCAGGCGCAGCGGCGCATACAGCTCGGGAGCGAGCAGCAGCACCGTCAGCCCTGCCTGCAGTCCGAGCGCGCCATCGACCAGCTGCACGCCGATCGTCGCGGCCACCAGCGCGGTGCCGATCATCGCGCACAGCTCGAGCACGAGCGCCGACAGGAACGCGATCCGCAGCGTTGACATCGTCTCGGCGCGGTAGCGCTCGCCGACCTCGGCGAGCGTGCGCTCCTGGGCGTGCTCGCGGCCGTACGCACGCAGCGTCTGCAGGCCCTGCACAACGTCGAGGAAGTGCGCGCCCAGCAGCGCGAGCGCCTGCCAGCGTCCGCGCGCCTGCGCGCTTGCGCCCTTGCCGATCAGCACCATGAACGCCACCAGCAGCGGCACGGTCAGCGCGAGGATGCCAGCGGTGATCGGGTCGAGCGCGATCGCCCAGGCGATCACCGCCAGCGGCACTAGCGTCGCCAGCACCAGCTGCGGCAGGTAGCCCGCGAAGTAGGACTCGAGCGCGTCCACGCCCTGCACCGCCGTGTTCGCCAGCTCGCCCGTGCGCCCGCGCGTGGGGCGCGCCTCGGGACCGCTCAGCAGCAGCCGCTGCGCGAGCCGACCGCGCAGCTCGGACATCACCCGCACAGCCCCCCAGCGCCCCGACAGCTCGAACGCCCCACCCGCGAGCGCGCGCAGACACAGCACCGCCGCGAGCGCGATCAGCTGCGCTCGCAGCGAGCCGAGCGTCGCGTGATCCATCGCCGCGCGGTCGATCACGAACGCCAGCAGCGCCGCCTGCGCGACGATCAGGACGGCCGCTGCGACGCCGAGCGCACCGGCGAGAACCAGGTGCGTGCGCGCGACCCGGCTCTCGGCGAGCAGCCTACGATCGACCGGCCCGGGCATGCTCGAGCACCGCCAGCGGCGTGGGCGTGCCTTCGAAGTCATCGCGTCCGAGGCGGTGGCGGAAGACCCAGTAGGTCCAGCCCTGGTAGACGAGCACGATCGGCACGAACACGATCGCCACGACCGTCATCACCGTCTGCGTGTAGTGGGTCGAGGAGGCCGCCGTCAGCGCCAGGTCATAGGTGTGGCTGGTGGTGGATGGCAGCGCGTCGGGGTAGAGGCTCACGAACAGGCTCGTGAACAGCAGCGCGATCGCGCCGGCGCTGAGCGCGAATGCGCGCCCCTCGCGCTCGCGTGCGAGCACCGCCGGAACGGCGCCCGCGAGCAGCACCGACGCGACGGCGAGCACGAGCGCGGAGACCTTCACGCCGCCCGGGCTCGACTGGTCGATCGTCGTCCAGATCAAGAAGCCCGCCAGCAGCGCCGTCGCGGCCACCGAAGCGCGACGCGCGAGCAGGCGTGCGCGCTGCACGAGCTCTCCCTTGGTGCGCAGCGACAGGAAGATCGCGCCGTGGCTGAGGAACAGCGCGAGCGTCGTCAGGCCGCCGAGCAGCGCGTAGGGGTGCAGCAGATCCCACAGCGAGGCGGTGACGTTGTGCTGGGCGTTCATCGGCACGCCGTGGACGATGTCCGCCCAGCCGACGCCCCACAGCAGCGCCGCCAGGAAGCTGCCGACGGCGGCCGTCCACTCCCACGTGGCGCGCCAGCGCGGCGAGTCCTCCTTGCCCCAGAACTCGAACGAGACGCCGCGGATGATCAACGCAGCGAGGATCAGGAACAGCGCGATGTAGAAGCCGGAGAAGAGGCTCGCGTACCAGCCGGGGAAGGCGGCGAACGTCGCCCCGCCGGCGGTCAGCAGCCACACCTCGTTGCCGTCCCACACGGGGCCGATCGCGTGGATGATCATGCGCTTCTGGGTCCTGTCGCCGCCGATCAGCCTCAGCAGCATGCCGACGCCGAAGTCGAAGCCCTCGAGCACGAAATAGCCGATCCACAGCACGCCGATCAACCCGAACCACACGGTCTGCAGGAAGTTTGGATCGCGCATCGCCGTCGCCTCGCTCTCTCTAGTACGCCAGGACCAGGTCTGGTTTCGCGGCGCCGTCGCCGTGCGCGTGGGGCTCGTGCGCGGGCTCGGATTCGGGTCCGTGGGCGATCTCGCGCAGGAACAGCCGCGCGCCGATCACGAGCAGGAAGCCGTACAGCAGCGTGTAGCCGAGCAGGCTGAGGATGACGTCGCCGGAGCTGACCAGCGGCGAGCGCGCGTCGCTGGTCTTCAACAGGCCGTATACGACCCACGGCTGGCGTCCCATCTCGGTGAAGATCCAGCCCGTCAGGTTCGCCAGCGGCGGCAGGAACGCGCCGATGATCGCCAGCTGCAGGAAGCGGCGCGAGCGCTCGAGCCTGCGGCGGCGCAGCAGGTAGAGCCCGAGCAGCGGGATCAGCAGCAGCAGCACGCCGACGCCGGCCATGATCCGGAACGTCCAGTAGGTGACGCCCAGGATCGGCACGTAGTCGCCGGGCCCGTATTTCTTGACGTCTTCGGCCTGCAGCTGGTCGACGCCCTTGATTTCGCCGCCCCATGAGGCGGTGCCGAGGATCGACAGCAGGTGCGGGATGCGGATGTCGGTGTTCAGGCGCTTGGGGAAGTGTTCGAACGGGCCGACGGCGAAGATCGACAGGCTCGCGCCCTTGGTGGTCTTGTAGAGCGCCTCGGCGGCCGCCATCTTCATCGGCTGCTCTTTCTCCATCAGCATCCCCTGCGTGTGGCCGAACGCGCCGGTGAGGATCGCCGCGACCAGCGCCAGCGGCAGCACGTGGCGCACCGAGCGCGTGTAGACGTCGGTGTTGCGCCCGTCTGCGCCCTTGCGTGCGCGCAGCAGGCCGAGCGCGGAGATCCCCAGCACGAGGAAGGCACCCGTGCACAGCGCCCCGAAGATCGTGTGCGGGAACGCCAAGAGCACCGTCGGGTTGCCGAGCACGGCGAAGATGCTCTTCAGTTCCGCGCGGTGGGTGACATGGTTGATCGCGTAGCCGACCGGGTGCTGCATCCACGAGTTGGCTGCGAGGATGAAATACGCGGAGAGGACCGCTCCGAACGCGGTCAGCCACATCGTCGCGAGGTGCACCCTGGGCGACAGGCGCCCCCAGCCGAAGATCCACAGGCCGAGGAACGTCGACTCCAGGAAGAACGCCATCAACCCCTCCATCGCCAGCGGCGCGCCGAAGATGTCGCCGACGTAGCGCGAGTATTCCGACCAGTTCATGCCGAACTGGAACTCCTGAACGATCCCGGTGACGACGCCGATCGCCAGCGAGATCAGCATGAACTTGCCCCAGAAGCGGGTCATGCGCAGGTAGACCTCATCGCCACTGCGGTGCCAGCGCGTCTGGCAGTAGGCGACCCACACGGCCAGCCCGATCGACATCGGCACGAAGATGAAATGGAAGACGGTCGTGACGCCGAACTGCAGGCGCGCGAGTTCAAGGGTGTTCATGCGCTGAACCTAGTTCCCGCCCCTCGCCAAAGGATCAGCCCCTGCCCTCATAAATCGTGCGGGAAAGTACTGTACGAGCGGCTGCTCACTGCCCGATCAGGTCGCGGCGGCGGAACACCGCGAGCGCTGCGAGCGCCGTGAGCACGCCGATCGCGACCATGATCGCGGCGGCCTGCGCGCGGAACGGCTGCGCGGGCACGAGCCCGACGTGCTGGAACGGCGTCAGCTCGACGAGCCACTTCGGCGCGCCGAGCAGCGAGCCGACCAGATCCCAAAGGAACGCGACGGCGGCGAGCGTGTACGCGATCCCGGCGCTCGCGCGGGGCACGAGCGCGTAGGCCAGCGCCGCGACTCCGAGGAACAGGAGCGTTACGGGCAGGCAGTTGGCGCCGGCCTCGAGCATCCGCGGCAGCGAGATGCTGACGCCCTGCGAAGCCGCTCCCCCCCACGTGAGCAGGCCCGCGAGGAGCGACAGCCCGGCGGCGGCGAGGGCGGCCAGCAGCAGTCGCCCGCTCAGCCATCCGACGCGGCTGAGCGGCTGGGCCAGGAGCGTCTCGAGTCGCTCGTCGGCCTCCTCCTCCCGGGCGGCGCCGATCTGCGCGCAGGCGAACAGGCTCACCGCCAGCACGAAGAAGATGAACACGAACGCGAGGTAGCCGGTGGGAGTCAGGATCGAGCCGGAGCCGAGCTTGGCTATTTCTCGCTGGATGCCCTTGGAGATCCCGGCGGATGAGATGCTCGTCGAGACCATGCCGAGGATGAACGCGAAGGCGCCGGTGCTGATCAGCCACACGCTCAGGCTGCCGCGCTCGCCGCGCAGCGCCTGCGCGAACGGCGAGGACAGCAGCCGCAGCCGGGGCTCGGCCGTGTCGTTTGCCGGCAACAGGCCGGTGCCGACGTCGCGGCCGGCGGCGATCCGCGCGGCGGCCGCGAGCAACAGCACGGTGGCCGCCACCGGCAGCACCAGCGCGAGCGGCCGCGCGCCGGCGAACGGGCGCAGCTCCTCCGCCCACCCGAGCGGCGTGGCCCAGCGCAGCCAGGCGGCGCCGCTGGCGGTGTCGGCGATCACGCGCAGCGCCAGGAACAGACCGACGGTCGCGCTGCCCAGCTCCAGCGCGAGCCGGCGCGTGGGCGCGAGCTGGCTGACGAGCGCGCCCACGCCCACGAACACCGGCACAACGGAGGCCGTCGCCAGGGCGAGATAGGCAGATTCGCCCGCGGGCAGGCCGCCGGCGAGGTAGCCGGCGAGCAGCGCCACCCACAGCGCCAGCACGCCCGCCGCGATCGCGACGATCACCGCGACATAGGCCGTCCCGCGCCCGATCGCCCCGGTGAGGATCAGCTCCATGCGGCCTGTGTCCTCCTCGGTCCGCAGCGCGCGCACGGCGGCCAGCACGCCGAAGGCCGCAGCCGCGATCGCGAGCGTGCCGCCGACGCGCCAGGCGGCGTAGCCGCCGACGGTCACGGGGTCGTACGGGTAGCCGTAGAACAGGCGCAGCGCGTCGTTGCCGGCAAAGCTGTGCGCGAACGCGAGCCGGTCGGCGACGGTCGGGTAGGCGTGGCGGAAGCCTGCCGGCTGGATGTAGGCGTAGATCGCGAACAGGTAGGCGAACGAGATCGTGCGCGTGCGCGCGTCTCGCAGCGCGCGCCCCGCCAGGGCGCGTGCGGCCCGGAGGCGCACGCCGCCGCCCGCCGCCACGGCGCCAGGCGCCGAGATCGCTCGGCTAGCGCTCGACACGACCGTCGGAGCCGTCGTAGTGGTGCAGGAATATCTCCTCCAGCGACGGCTCGCGGCTGGTCAGCGTCTTGATGCGTTGACCGCCCGCCTCGGCGAGCGCGGCGATCAGCGGGCCGACGCTTCCGGTGACCTCGAAGCGCAGCGCGCTGGCCCCGGCGCTCTCGACCTGCACACCGGCCAGCGGCGCGAGCTCCGGTGCGCCGCCGTCGAACGTGACCTCGACGGTCTGCGCCGCGAGATGGCGCAGCTCCCGCAGCGTGCCCTCGTCGACCAGCCGCCCTCGCCGCAGGATGCCGACGCGGTCGCACAGCGCCTCGACCTCGCTGAGGATGTGGGAGGAGAGGAATACCGTCTGCCCGCGCTCCTTGGCCTCCTTGACGCAGTCGCGGAATGCCATCTCCATCAGCGGGTCGAGGCCGCTCGTCGGCTCGTCCAGCAGCAGCAGCTCCGCGCGCGTGGCGAGCGCCGCGATCAGCTGCACCTTCTGGCGGTTGCCCTTCGACAGCGCTCGGATCTTCTTGCGCGTGTCCAGCTGGAAGCGCTCCACCAGCGTGTCCCGATAGGCGACATCCGTTCCGCCGTGCAGGCGCGCGAGGAACTCGAACGTCTCGGCGCTCGTCAGCGCCGGCCACAGGAACGGCTCGCCAGCGACGTACGCCACGCGGCGATGGGCGGCGACCGGATCGCGCCAGGCGTCGACGCCGAACAACTCGCCGCGGCCCGTGCTCGGCCGGTGCAGCCCCAGCAGCAGCCGGATCGTCGTCGTCTTGCCGGCGCCGTTGGGCCCCAGGTAGCCGTAGACCTCGCCCCGCTGCACCGTCAGGTCCAGGTCGGCGAGCGCGACCGTGTCGCCGTAGCGCTTGCCGAGCCCCTCGGTGTGGATCGCAGCGGCGCCGCCTGCGGCCGGCGGAGCGCGATCGGCCCAGGGAGGCTCGGCTGGCGCAGACATGAGTGCAGCATCCCGACGGCGGGCGACCATACCATCCGGGTTTTTCCCCCATACAGCGGCGGGACGACCGTAATCCCACCCTACGAGTCAGTGATTTCCCACAGAATTAGTGGGGCATTCTCGGTAGATGGCAGCGCCAAGGAGCGCGTAGCGTCGGGGTATGCCGTCCTATTTGCACCTGGCGCCGGGCCCGGGGGCGACTCGAGCGGCCCCACCGGCGGTGCTCGCTGACCCGCTGGCGCCGATTCGCGTGGTGCTCGCGGACGATCACCCGGTGATGCTCCGCGGCTTGCGCCGCCTGCTCGCGGACGAGCAGGACGTGGAGGTGGTCGCCGAGGCATCCGACCTCGCATCCGTGAGCAACGACGTGCAGGGACAGCGGCCAGATGTGCTCGTGCTCGAGGAGAGCCTGCCCGCAGGATCGAGCACGGAGACGATCGGCCAGCTGCGCGAACGAGCACCGGACGTGGAGATCGTGGTGCTGACGACGAGCGAAGACCCGCTGCTCGCGCAGCGCGCCCTCACAGCCGGGGCGAGCGGCTACGTCGCGAAGGACCTCGCCGCCAGCGAGCTGCCGACGGCGATCCGAGCTGCCGTGCGCGGCGAGCAGTACGTGAGCCCGGCGATCGCGGTGCGCCTGGAGGACCTGCACCGCTCGCTCACCGACAATGCGTTGACGCCGCGCGAGGTCGAGGTTCTGCGCCTGATCGCGCTCGGCCACACGAGCGTCGAGATCGCGCGCAAGCTGCATCTCTCCCCACGCACCGTCGAGACCCACCGCGCGCACATACACAAGAAGCTCCGCCTGGCCACCCGCGCACAGCTCGTCGCTTACGCGCTGCGACGCTGCCTGCTCGGAGCAAGGGCATGAGCGAGCGGCTGCACTGCGCGCACTGCGGCGACGTGATCGGCGTGTACGAGCCGCTGGTCGCGCTGACGGCCGGACAGGCACGCGAAACGTCGCTCGCGGCCGAGGCGCTGCCCGCGGACAATAGGGCCGACTGCTACCACCGCGCCTGCTACGAGGCATATCGCCACACCCGCCCAATCGGCGAGTGAGCAAAGCTATAGCCTGTAACGATCCAGGCCTCCCCTTCAAAGCTGCGCGTGACGATCGCCGGCGGCGGCGTAGCCGCCCTCGAGGCGCTGCTCGCGCTGCGAGCGCTCGCGCCAGAGCAGACGGCGATCACCGTGCTCGCACCGAACCACGAGTTCGTCTACCGGCCGATGACCGTGCGCGAGCCATTCGCCTACCCAGAGGCCAATCGCTACGCGCTCGCGCCGATCGTGAGCGAGGCAGGCGCTGAGCTGGTCGTCGACGAGCTCGCGTGGGTCGATCCCGAGAAGCGGATCGCGCACACCGCCGCCGACGTGGAGATCGAGTACGACGCGCTCGTGCTGGCGCTGGGCGCCCGCGCGCGTCCACGCTACGAGCACGCGATCACGATCGACGATCGCAAGCTCGATGAGACGATGCACGGGCTGATCCAGGATGTCGAGGAGGGCTACGTGAAGAGCCTCGCGTTCGTCTCGCCCGGACGCATGGCCTGGCCCTTCCCGCTGTACGAGCTCGCACTGATGACAGCCGCGCGGGCTTACGACATGAACGTCGAGCTGGCGACGACGATCATCACGCCCGAGGACGCCCCGCTGGCGATCTTCGGCGCGACTGTGAGCGACGCGGTCGCGGAGCTGCTCGAGCAGTCGCAGATCAAAACGATCCACTCCGCCTACGCTGAGATCCCGCGGGCGGGCGAGATCGTGATCAACCCCGGCGACCGTCACCTGCAGGTCAGCCGCGTGGTGGCGCTACCCGAGCTCTACGGGCCGGGCGTACGGGGGCTGCCACTCAGCGAGCACGGCTTCTTCCGCGTCGACGTGCACGGCAAGCTCGTCGACACCGAGCACATCTATGCGGCCGGCGACGCGACCGAGTTCGCCGTCAAGTTCGGCGGCATCGCCGCCCAGCAGGCCGACGCGCTGGCCGAAGCGATCGCCGCGCTTGCCGGCGCCGACGTCACCCCCGAGCCGTTTCACCCGGTGATCCACGGGATCCTGCTGACCGCCGACAAACCGCGCTACCTGACCGCGCGCATCACGGGCGGACAGGGCTTCAGCTCGGAGATCAGCGACACGCCCAGCTGGTCGCCAGCGACCAAGATCGCCGCGAAGTACCTAGCGCCGTACCTCGAGCGACTCGACAGCGCCTAGAGGTTCTCAGCTCGCGCGCCGTTTACGGCGCGGCTCGGCAGTCTTGGGGGGAAAGCGCTTGCGCTCCTCCGCCGTCATCTTGCGGATCGTCAGCGATCCTTCCTCGATCTGCCGCTGCACGTCCTGGAGTTTCACGCGGCGCTTCTCGGCCGCGCGATCTGCCTGCGTAATCATATATTCAGCTTAGCGCGCCTTCGCTCGCCTCCGCGAAAGTCACCAGCCGTCCCCGCTCCTCATCCCAGAGCTTCAGACGCACCGCGCGCAGCCCGTCGCGCAGCGACAAGGTCGGCACCTCGTGGAAGATCGGGTTGTCATCGTGCGCGCGCTGCAGGTTGTAGTTGGGGATGCGCGCGCTCAGGTGATGTACGTGATGCAGGCCGATGTTTCCAGAGAAGAACTGCAGCACCTTCGGAAGCTTGAGGTAGGAGCTGCCGCGCAGCGCGGCGTCGGCGTAGCTCCAAGCGTCGGCGCTCTCCCAATACGCATCCTCGAATTGATGCTGCACGTAGAACAGCCAGATTCCTGCCGAGCCCGCCATCAACACGGTGGGGGCCTGCACGAGCAGGTAGTCGCGCCAGCCGATCAGCCAGCAGAGCGCCCCGACGAGCGCGGCGAGCGCGATGTTCGTGCCGATCACGCTGCGCCGCATGCGCGGCCGCGCCGAGCGCGACACCAGCCGCGGCCCAACGACCAACGCGAAGATCGGGCCGACGCTGAACATCACGAGGGGATTGCGGAACAGGCGATATCCCAACTGCGCGCGCGGCGGCAGCGCGAGGTATTCGCTGACGGTCAGCGTGCGCACATCGCCGCCGCCGCGCCTGTCGAGGTCACCGGAGGTGGCGTGGTGGATCGCGTGATCGTGGCGCCAGCGCAGGAACGGGGAGTAGACGAACAGCCCCAGCACCGTGCCGAGCCACAGATTGGCCTTGCGCGAAGGCAGGAACGACCCGTGCGAGCAGTCGTGGAAGAGGATGAACGTACGCACCAGGAACCCCGAGGCGGGAATCGCGAGCGCGAGCGTCAGCAGATAGGAGACGCCCAGCGACAGGTACATCGCGACGCACAGCGCGAGATAGGGCAGCAGCGAGGTCGCGAGATCGAGCAGGCTGCGGCCCACGCGCGGCCTGGCGTACGGCGCCAGCACCTCCCGCCAGGGGGCGCTGTCTGGACGCGACGTATCGACTGTGGCGGCGCTCACCCTCACAGATAGTCGCGCGGCCGTCGGCTGGATCACTGCCAGGGACGGTCTTTAGAGGCTGCGACCCATCCACACATGCTGAATGCCCGCCTCCTCGAACTGCTCGGACTCGACGGCGAATCCTGCCTGCCGGTAGACCTCGGTGGCCGCCAGCTGCGCGGCGAGGCGCACCCGCACGCAGCCGCGCTCGCGCGCCGCGACGAGGGCGAGCTCGAGCATGCGCGCGGCGATGCCGCGCCGGCGCCACTCGCGTTCGACGGCCACGCGGCCGACTTTGGCCCGCTCGCCGTCGAGCAGCAGCCGCAGCGTGCCGATAACGCGACCGCCGTCGGAGTCGAGCGCCACGAGGTGCAGCGCGCGATCGTCGTGACCGTCGATCTCCTCCTCGCGCGGCACACCCTGCTCGCCGCAGAACACGCGCTCTCTCACGGCGAACGCGCCCTGCACGTCCTCAGGACCGCGTGCCCAGCGAATCGGGATCTGGCGTGCATCCATGCGCGGCTACCTGACGCTTGCGACGAGCTTGGCGCGGACGCCGCCCGGTGTGAGGCGGCGCAGCGCCAGCAGCCCGAGCAGCGCCGTCAGCAGGCACGTGACGCCGCCGAGGCCGAGGCCGGCACGAGCGCCTGCCTGCGCCATCACCCAGCCCACGATCGGGCCGCCGATCGGCGTGGAGCCCTGGAATGCGACGAACCACAGCGCCATCACGCGACCGCGCATGCTCGGCGCGGCGGCCAGCTGCAGCGTGGAGTTGCCGGTCGACATGAACGAGATGCTCGCACCACCGGCGAGCGCCAGCGCCAACAGCTCCAGCTGCCCCGGCTCGCGTCCGCTTGGCGGACTGGGGTGGATCGCGCTGCGGTCGAGCGTCACCAGCGAGGTGACGACCCGACCAGCTCGAGCATGAACGCCTGGCGCGCTGGGTTCTCGAAGGCGTTGTTGAGGCCGAGCAGCGCCGCCAGCACGCCGATCTCCCACAGGCGTACGGCGCCGGTCACGGTCAGCACGCCGAGGATCAGCGCCTGCACGCCCATCGCGATCTGCAGGATCACCATCAGCCGGCGCTTGTCGATGCGATCGGCGACGACGCCGCCGTACGGGCCCAGCAGCAGCACCGGCAGCGTCTGCAGAGCGACGATCACGCCGAGCATGGTGGCTGAGCCGGTGAGGCTCAGCACCAGCCATGACTGCGCCGCCATCTGCATCCAGGTGCCGATCAGCGACACCGACTGCCCGGCGATGTAGCGGCGGTAGTTGGGGATTGCGAGCGCCGCGAAGGTGACGCGGCCGATGCCCTGCAGGCGCGTCATCGACGCTCGCCCGACACGGTGCGCCCGCTGGGGAGCCGCTGGGCGAGCTCCTCCAGCACCGGCAGCGCGTTCCACAGCGCCTTGCGCTGCTGCTCGTCGAGCTCCTGGACGTGGGCGCTCAGCGCGCGCGTACGCTCACGGTGAATGCGCTCGCGGATACGCCTGCCGGCGGCGGTCGCGGCCACGTTCGCGGAGCGCCGGTCGCCGGGGTCCGCCGAACGGACGATCAGGCCGGCGTCGCACAGCTGCGCCGTGATGCGCGAGAGCATGGTCGCGTTCAGGCTCTCCACCTGCGCCAGCTCGGAGAGCCCCACCGGACCCAGCCGCACGACCGTGAACAGCACCGAGATCTGCGACGGAGTCAGGCCGGAGCCGGCCACCGTCGGGCGCAACCGCCGCGACAGCCTGCCGATGACCACGCGCAGGCGCTCGCTCGCCTCCGCCTGTGAGGGCTCGGGTTCGGGCTCGGGTGCTACCTTGGCCGCGTCGATCGCCATGCGAACGCCCCTCCATAAACTATTTGCTTGCCGGCAAGCATTATGCCACAGGTGACGTTCTACTTCGACCTCGGATCGCCCTACGCGTACCTCGCCGCGGAGCGCCTGACGGACGTGCTGAGCGAGCCCGCGCAGTGGCAGCCGCTGTCGCTGGGAGGGCTGTTCAAGGCCAATGGCAGGAGCTCATGGGCGCTCGACGACTACCAGCGCCGGCAGGCCGGCAGCGCCGAGGTCGAGCGCCGCGCCCGCGACTACGGGCTCCCACCGATCCACTGGCCGGACCCATGGCCCGGCAACTACCTGATGGCGATGCGCGCGGCGACGTTCGCCTTCGCCGCGGGGCGCGGGCATGAGTTCACCCTGCAGGCCTTCCGCGACGCCTTCGCGCGCGGCCACGACCTGAGCATCCCCGCGCGGGTGCTCGACGCGGCGCAGGACGCGGGCCTCGACCGCGCACAAGTCGAGGCGGCCGCGCAGGACCCGCGGATCAAGCAGGCGCTGCGCGAGGCCACCGACGCCGCGCACGCGCTGGGCGTGATCGGCGTGCCGACGGTCGCGATCGACGGCGAGCTGTTCTGGGGCGACGACCGCCTCGAGGATGCCGCCGCCCATCTGGCCGGCGTCTCGTGAGCGGGCCGCTCACCCGTAGAGGAGCAGCATCGCAAGCGGGCACGCTAGCCTCAGCGCGATGAGCGCACCCACCGCCGAGCGCACCCATCCGACGCTGATCCTCGCGGTGCTGTCGCTCGGCGGAGTGGCGTACGCGATGCTGAGCTCGTCGGTCGTGCCGGCGCTGCCGACGATGGAGCACGCGCTGCACACGAACGAGACGGGGATCGCGTGGCTGCTGACCGCGTACCTGCTGTCAGCCTCGGTGGGGACCGCGATCCTCGGCCGGCTGGGAGACATGTATGGCAAGGAGCGGCTGCTGCTGGTGACGCTCGTGATCCTCGCCGCCGGCACGCTGCTGGCCGCCGTGTCGAGCTCACTGGTGGTGATCATCGTGGCGCGCTTCATCCAGGGAGCCAGCGGCGGGATCTTCCCGCTCGCGTTCGGCATCGTCCGCGACGAGTTCCCGCACGAGAAGGTCGCCGGCTCGATCGGGCTGCTGTCGGCGATCCTCGGCGTGGGCGCGGGCATCGGCATCGTGCTGTCGGGCGTGATCGTCGAGCACCTCAACTACCACTGGCTGTTCTGGATCCCGCTGATCGCGATCGTGCTGGCGGCGATCGCTACCTGGCGCTACATCCCCGAATCGCCGATCCGCGTGCCGGGGCGCATCAACTGGCTCGCCGCGACGCTGATGACCGTCGGGCTCTCGACGGTGCTGATCGCGGTCAGCGAGACGACCACGTGGGGCTGGGGGTCGGCCAGGACGCTCGGCCTGATCCTAGTCGGCCTTGCCGTCTCAGCCGTGTGGATCGCGGTAGAGGCGCGCAGCGATCATCCGCTCGTCGACATGACGATGATGCGCATCCGCGGCGTCTGGACGACGAACCTCGCGGCGTTCCTGCTCGGCGCCGGCATGTACGCGTCGTTCATCGTCTTTCCGCAGTTCGCGCAGCTGCCCAAGAGCACCGGCTTCGGCTTCGGCGCCTCGGTCGTCGTCTCCGGTCTCTACCTGCTGCCCTCGACCGTCGGGATGACGATCCTGGGCCTGTTCGCCGGGCGCATCTCCGCGCGCTTCGGCTCGCGCAGCGCGCTGCTCGCGGGGACCGCCTTCACGACCGCCGCGTTCGCGCTGCTCGCGCTCGAACACGGCCACCCGTACGACCTGCTGATCGCCGCCGCGCTGCTCGGGGTCGGGATCGGCCTCGCGTTCGCGGCGCTCGGCAACCTGATCGTGCAGGCAGTCTCCAACCATCAGACCGGAGTCGCGAGCGGCATGAACACCGTCATGCGCACCTTGGGGGGCGCGCTCGGCGGACAGCTGTCGGCGACGTTCATCGCCGGCAACGTCGCCCACGGAGAGCCGACCGTCACCGGCTTCACCGACACGTTCCTGATGGCCACAGGCTTCCTGCTCGTGTGCCTGCTCGCCGGCGCGCTCGTGCCGAAGGCGCACGCCGCAGCCGTGCGGGTCGGCGGGACGGTGGCCGCCGCGGCAACCATCGCCGAGGCCGGTCCCGTTAAGGTTGGTGGGAAGGCAAACTGATCCGCCACGCCAAAGGAGATCGCATGTCCAGCTTCGCCGTCGTGAACCTGCTCGAGGTCGAGGACTCCGTCGGCGATCGCGCGCCCGGGATCGAAGGCCGCTTTGGCCGCAAGCACCTGGACTCGCGTGACCTGGGCGTCAGCCTGTTCCGCTACGCCGCGGACCTGCGCAGCCCGATGGCTCACAGCCACCGCGAGCAGGAGGAGGCCTACGTCGTCGTCGCCGGCTCCGGGCGCGTGCTGCTGGACGGCGAGGTCCACGAGCTGCGCCAGTGGGACGTCGTGCGCGTCGCGCCCGAGGTCGTGCGCGCGTTCGAGGCGGGCCCCGACGGGATGGACCTGATCGCGATCGGCGGACCCAAGCCCGAGGACGGCGACGGCGTCATGGGCGTCGCCGCCTGGCCAGACGCGGCATAGCCTCGCTCACGCCCGCGTGAGCCGCTCGAGCGCCAGCATGAACGACGCGTACGGCGCGCCGGTCACCTGCTGCAGCGCGATCTCGCACGTGCGGTTGCTGCAGACGTGCTCGTCGACGCGCTCGCCGCCGTCCTGACGCTCGTCGAGCTCGGCGGCGGTGTCGCGCAGCGCCGAGGCGGGCAGCTCGGGGTGCAGCAGGCCGCGATCGCCGGCCATGCCGCAGCAGGTGGTCGCGGCGGGCACGAGCACGTCCTCGGCGAGCGCGCCCGCGATCGCCTCGAGCTTGCCCGCGAGGCCCAGCTGGCCGGCGGCGCACGTCGGGTGCACGGCGATGCGCGCGAGCTTGCGCCCTACGTGCAGCTGCGCGAGCAGGCGGTCGTGCGCCCAGGCGATCGAGTCGAGGATCTCGATCTGCTCGAAGCGCTCGCGCTCTCCGCCGTCCAGGCACGGTGCGACGTCGTCGCGCAGCCCGAGCGCGCACGAGCTCGCGTCGATCACGACCGGCAGCTTGGCGCCGTCGCTCCAGCGCCACAGCGCGGCTGCGGTCTTGGCGGCCATGTGCTCGTGCCCGCGGCGGTAGCCCTTGGAGGACCACGGCGTCGCGCAGCAGTGCCCGGCGACGTCGTCGGGGATCCACAACGGCAGCCCCGCGCGTGCGGACACGGACACGAGCGCCTGCGCCAGCGACGGCGCATCGGCTCCGCCTGCCGGCGCGCGGCCGGGCCCGCGGGGGTTGCCGAAGATGCGGTTCAGGCACGCCGGCAGGTACACCGCGGCCGCGCCGGAGCGCTGCGTGAACGGCATGCGCACCGGCGCGGCGGGCGGCAGGTTCGCGGGGAGCGTCGGCACGAGCTCGCTGGACACACGCCGCCGCACGAGCTCGGGGACGTGCGCGAGCCGCCGCTGGCCGACCACGTCGGCGGCCGCGCCCGTCGCCGCAAGCCCGGCACGGGCCGCGCGCTCGACGGCGCCGTAGCGCCTGGCGATCGCCAGCGCGACCGTCTCCTCACGCTCGCTGCGCTCGCTCGCGCGCAGCTGCTTGACGAGCTTGCCGGTGTCGATCGCGACGGGACACACGCCCTGGCAGCTGCCGTCGGCGGCGCACGTCTGCAGCGCGTCGTACTCGTAGTCGCGCAGCAGCGCCTCGTACACCGGCGAGCCCTCCGCCTGGCGCGCCATCTCGCGGCGGATCACGATCCGCTGGCGCGGCGTCGTGGTCGCGTGGCGACTCGGGCAGACGGGCTCGCAGAAGCCGCACTCGACGCACTGCGAGGCGACCTGCTCGATCGCGGGCTGGCTCTTCAGGTTTTTTAGATGGATGCCCGGGTCGCGATTCAGGACCGCACCGCGATTGAGGACATCGTGCGGGTCCGCGAGCTGCTTGACGCGCCACATGATCGCCGTCGCCTTGGCGCCCCACTCGCGTTCGACGTACGGCGCCATGTTCACGCCGGTGCCGTGCTCGGCCTTCAGCGAGCCGTCGTAGGAGTCGACGATCAGCTCGACCAGCTCGCCCATGAACGCCTCGTAGCGCTCGATGTCCTCGGGCTTGGTGAAGTCGGGGGTGAGCTGGAAGTGCAGGTTGCCGGCGGAGGCGTGCCCGGCGACGCCGACGAGGAACTGGTGGGAGCCGAGCAGCGCCTGCAGGTCGCGCGCGCACTCGGCGATACGCTCGGGGCGCACGCACACGTCCTCGACGATCAGCGCCGTGCCCGGCAGGCGCAGGCGCCCGACGAGCCCGAACAGCCCCTCGCGCACCATCCACGCGAGCTCGATCTCCTCGCGATCGCGGGTGAAGCGGTGCGGCTGCGTGAGCTCGTGGCCGGCGAGGATCTCGGCGACCGCGGCCTCGCCCGCGTCGAGCTCCTCGCTGTCGGCGCCGCCGAGCTCGACGATCAGCGCCGCGGACTCGGGCGCGAGCTCGCGCCAGTAGTCCGGGGTGCCGGGCAGGTTCCACGCGGCGGCGATCAGCGCCGGCGCGACCATCAGCTCGGTCGCGCGCGCGCCCGCCGCCACGAGCGCGGGAACCGCCGCGGCGGCGGCGTCAATGTTCGCGAAGTGCACCCACGCGAGCGACGTCAGCTTCGGCTCGGGGCGCGTGCGCATGACCGCCTCGGCGATGAACGCGAGCGTGCCCTCCGAGCCGACGACCAGGCGGCGGAAGATCTCCAGCGGCGTGTCGGCGTCGAGCAGCGCGCACAGGCGGTAGCCGGTGACGTTCTTGATCTCGTACTTGCGCCGCACGCGCTGCGCGAGCTCCTCGTCGGCGAGCAGCTCCGCGCGCAGCTCGAGCAGGCCCTGTGCGAGCTCGGGCTCCGCCGCCGCGAATCTCGCCTCCGCGTCGGGCGCGGCGGTGTCGATGACGGTGCCCGACGCGAGCACGAGCGTCATCGACTGAACGGTCGAGTACGGGTCCCAGGTGACGCCGCAGCGCATGCCGCCGGAGTTGTTCGCGATCACGCCGCCGAGCGTGGCGATGTCTTTGCTCGCGGGGTCGGGGCCGAGCTTGTAGCCGTGGCGCGCGAGCAGGCGGTTGGCGAGGCCCACGAGCGTGCCGGCGCGGATCCGCGCGCGCTGGCCGCCCTCTTCGATCTTCACGCCCGAGAACCAGCGCCGGACGTCGATCAGGATGCCGTCCGTCCCGCCCTGCCCGCTGAGGCTGGTGCCGCCGCCGCGGAAGTTCACCGCGATTCCGGTCTTGCGCGCGTAGGACAGCACCTTGCCGACGTCGTCCGCGTCGTGGGCCATCACCACGACCGCCGGCAGGCGCCTGTACGGGCTCGCGTCGGATGCGTACGCGACCAGGTCGATCGCGCGCGCGAGCACGCGCTCGGCGCCGAGCAGCGCGATCAGCTCCGAGCGCAGCGGCTCGGGGGTGCCGGTTGCGAGGCTGTCCGGCGCGCGGTCCGCGTGCGGCGGGCCCGGCGGGCGGCCGATGCGCCGCGTGTCCGGGGCGAGCAGCGTCGTCAAGCGAGCGCCATCCCCGGGGCGACGTCGACCTGCACGAGCCGCGGGCCATCCTGCGCGAGCGCGTCGGCGAGGCCGGCGTGCAGCTCGTCGCGCCCGCTGACGGTGGCGGAGGGCACGCCGTAGCTCGAAGCGGTGGCGGCGACGTCGAGCTTCGGCAGGTCCAGGCCGGGCGAGCCGTCGACGCTCTCGAGCATCGCGAACCACTTCAGGATCGAGTACTCGTTGTTGCGCAGCACCAGGAACTTGACGGGGATCGAGTACGCGGCGGCGGTCCAGAAGGCGGTGATCGCGTACTGCGCCGAGCCCTCGCCGAGCACGCACACGACCTGGCGCTCGGGCTGCGCGAGCTGCACGCCGAGCGACGCCGCGAGGCCGAAGCCGAGCCCGCCGCCGGCGCTGAAGTAGTAGGAGCCGGGGCGCGACAGGCGCAGGTTGTTGCGCAGCGCGGCGGTGCTCGACGGCGACTCGAGCACGATGATGCCGTCCTCGGGGAACAGCCCGGCGAGCACCGTGTGCACCTCGCCGCCCGACAGCTGCTCGCCGGGCGGCGGCGTCTCCAGCTCGACGCGCGCGGGCGGCGGCTCGCGGTCGGCCGGCTCGCGCTCGGACGGGTCGCTGTCGGGCCGCCCGCCGCCGGCGCGCGCGGCCAGCTCGGCGACGAGCGCGCGCAGCGTCAGCGCGACATCGGCGACGATCGCCTCGCCCATCGGCGCGCGCGCGGCCTCGTCGGGGTCGCTCGTGATCGCGATCAGCTGCGCGCCGTCGGGCAGGAAGTCGCCGGGGATGTTGGGGTAGTAGGGGAACACCGAGGAGCCGGCGACGAGCACCAGGTCGTGACCGGCGAGCATCTGTGCGAGCGGCGCCACGGCCGGCGCCAGCACGCCCTGGAACGCGGGGTGGTCCTCGGGGAAGCCGATGCGCCCGCCGCCGGTCGCGGGCGACGCCCACACCGGCAGGCGCTGAGACTCGGCGAGCTCGACCGCGGCGTCCCAGCCGCCGCTGGCGTCGATCTCGGGACCCGCGACGAACACCGGCCGCTCGGCTGAGCGCAGTCGCTTGGCGAGCGCAGCGATCTGCGCGGGGTCTGCCTGGGCGCGGCCGCCGACCGTGCGCGCGATCTGCGTGACGTAATCGACGGGCGCGACCTCGGTGGCCCAGTCGTCCATCGGGATCGACACGAACGCCGGCCCCTGCGGCGGCAGCGACGCGTGGTGGATGGCCTGCGCGAGGGCGAACGGAACGTCGGCGGCGCGCGGCGGCTCGTAGCTCCACTTCACGTACGGCTTGGGCACCTCGATGGCGTCGCGGTTGGTGAGGTTGGCCTGCAGCGTCATCAGCGAGCGCACCTGCTGTCCCGCGGTGACGAGCAGCGGCGCCTTGTTGGCGCGCGCGTTGAAGATCGAGCCCACGCCGTTGCCAACGCCGGGCGCCGTGTGCAGGTTGACGTGCGCGACGCTGCCGCTCGCCTGCGCGTAGCCGTCGGCCATGCCCACGGCGACGGCCTCCTGCAGGCCGAGCACGTAGCGGAAGTCCTCGGGGAACGGGCCGAGCATCGGCAGCTCGGTCGAGCCGGGGTTGCCGAAGATCGTGGTCATGCCGCGCGCGCGAAACAGCTCGAACGCGGCGTCGCGGACGGTCGTCATCTGCGCCTCGCTCCCTCCCTGTAGGTGGGCGCGCAGTCTACCCACCGCACGCACAGCCTTGCGCAGCGTCCTACGATCTATGGATGTCGAGCGTGTCGGCTCACCACGCCGTGACGGCCGGGTCTCCTCGAAAACGCTTCCTGCTGGGCGTGGCAGCGGGCCTGCTGGTGGTGATCGTCGCGGTGTCGGTGGCGGCGCTGACGCTGTCGGGTGTGACGCTGGCGAGCACGTCGACGGCGCTCGCGCGTGTGTCGGTGGGCCCGCTCGGCGGCAAGATCGAGCACGTTCAGGCCTTTGGGCCAAACGGCAGGAAGCTGGCGCTCGCGGTCGACGGCGGGCTGTTGACGCCGCTACAGCGCCTGACACCCGGAGAGCTGGTGTCCGTGAACGTGGAGGTCCGCCGGCCGGGGTGGCTCGGGTGGGCGCTGGGAGCTCAGCGCACCGAGCAGCTGACGTTGCGAGCGCCGGTTGCACAGGTGACCGAGAAGTGGATGACGGTGACGCCCGGCGCGCCGGTGCAGGTGAGCTTCGATCAGCCGGTGAGCGCCGTGTCCTACCGAATCGAGGGAAACTCCGCCCACCGCGCGCTGAGCGACGCCCGCAGCTCGATCTCGCTCGGCTCACAGCCGGCGACCGGCGCCGTCGAGATCGCCGCGGCGCCACGTCCGTGGGAGACCACCGGCGCGCGGATGCTGGTGAGCTGGTTCCCGCCGTCCAGCTCGCCGGTGATGGTCAGCATCCCCGCCGCGGGCGAACGCATCGCTCCCTCGACGCCGATCGATCTGACGTTCTCCAAGCCCGTGAGCGAAGTGCTGGGCTCAGCCCGTCCACGACTTTCGCCAAGCACCGCCGGAAGCTGGAGCGAACCCAACAGCCACACGCTCGTGTTCACACCGTCGGGTTTTGGAGCGGCGCTCGACTCCCAGCTGCACGTCGAGCTTCCGCGTGGGGTCGCGGTCACGGCGGGCTCGGGGAGCGGGCTGCGCACGACCAGCCAGATCGGATGGACGGTGCCGCCCGGCTCGACGCTGCGCCTGCAGCAGCTGCTCGCCGAGACGGGCTACCTACCGGTCGAGTGGCATCCGTCGGGCGCCCGCGTGGCGCACACGCCGGGCGCGCAGGCGCAGGCGGCGGTCGACCCGCCGAGCGGCAGCTTCAGCTGGCGCTACGGGAACACGCCGGCGCAGCTGCAGGCGCTGTGGAGCCCGGGGCAGTGGAGCGTGGTGATGAAGGGCGCGGTGATGAAGTTCGAGAACGAAAACAACCTCACCGTCGACGGCGAAGCCGGCCCCGCGGTGTGGCGCGCGCTGCTCGGGTACGTGCTCGCTGACAAGCGCCTGAACGAACCGTACAGCTACGTGTACGTGCACCGCGAAGTCCCGGAGACGATGACGCTGTGGAGCGCCGGGCGCACGGTCGAGACCGCGCCCGCCAACACCGGCATCTCCGGCGCGGAAACCGCACTCGGCACGTTCCCCGTGTTCGAGCACCTCCCCGAAACGACGATGAGCGGCACCAACCCGGACGGCTCGCACTACGAAGACCCGGGGATCAAATGGGTCAGCTATTTCAACGGCGGCGACGCGCTGCACAACTTCGACCGCTCATCGTTCGGCACGCCGCAGAGCCTCGGCTGCGTCGAGCTGCCGCTGGAAGCAGCCGCCGAGGAGTGGCCGTACACGACGATCGGCACGCTCGTCACGGTCGAAACGTGACGGCCGGCAGCCGCCCGCTGCTCGCCTGGCCGGAGGGCGCTCCGCCCTCTGCCGCGGCGCAGGGCGCTCCGATCGCCGCCAGCAGCGCACGCACCACCTGCGGGTCGAACTGCGAGCCTGCGCATCGGTTCAGCTCGGCGATGGCATCGGCGAGCGGCATCGCCTCGCGGTAGGACCTGGTCGTCGTCATCGCGTTGAGCGCGTCGCAGGCGGAGACGATGCGCGCCTCGATGGGAATCGCGTAGCCGCTGAGGCCGTCGGGGTAGCCGGTGCCGTCCCAGCGCTCGTGCGACGCGCGCACGATGTGGCCGATCTCGCACATGAAGCCGCCGATCTTTTCGAGCATCTTCTCGCCCTCGATCGTGTGCGTCTTGATGATCGCCCACTCCTGCTCGTCGAGCTTGCCCGGCTTGTTCACGATCTCCTTGGGCACGGCGATCTTGCCCACGTCGTGAAGCAGCGCCCCGAACTCGACGTTGCGCCTCGTGTCGGCGTCCAGGCCGAGCTCATCGGCCACGTCGAGGGCGAGCCGCACGACGCCCTTGCAGTGCTCGCCGGTGTACGAGTCGTCGGCCTCGACCACATCCCCCAGCAGCAGCGCGGTGCCCTGGTAGGCGTCGTTGAGCTCGACCAGCTGTCTCAGGCGGTCGTGGCGCTCCTTCGAGAAGAAGCTCAGCAGCCAGAACAGCGGGGCCATCAGAACGATCGGCCATTGCCCGTAGGCGGGGGACGCGGCGAAGGCGAGGACCAGCCCGACGGGCGTGAGCGCGAGGTCGATGGCGTAGATCGGCCTGACCTCATCGAGCAGCTGCTCGAGCGTGATCGCGCCGAGGTGTCGCTCTCGCACGACGTTCACCGCGAAGTCGCACGCGAACTGTGCCGCGAGCGCGAGCAGCAGGACGCCCCAGCGCCCGTCGGGGTTGTGATCGTCGGCCAGCAGCAGGACGAGCGAAGGCCCCCACGCAAACCAGCTGTTGCCGGCGACGGTCAACAGCCAGCTCGGCGAGATCTGGCCGCCGATGATCCTCGGAGCCATGTCGAGCGCCAGCGCCAGCGCCACCAGCAGCGGCACGAGCGAGACGGGCACGGCGAACAGCATCGGCACGAAGATGGCCTGTGTGGGAACGGTGAATCCGGCGCCGACATCGAAGCGGACGTGTCCGGCCACGGCGATGCCGGCGACGTACAGCAGCACGACGCCCGGTGAGACGCTCCCATGCACACCCCAGAGGAGCGGCAGAGCGAGCGCCGCGGCGAGGAAGCAGGCTCCGGCGATCAGCTCTCGACGCAGCGCCGCCGCGCTCATCGGCTCGGCGCGCTGGGTGTGGGAGACCCTTGTGCGTTCGGCTTCGTTGAGGGCGTGGACGGACATGGGCGTGTCCTTGTGTATCGCCAAGCTGCGCCGTGAGGCTTAGGTCATGCGCCGCGCACACGCGGATGGCCAATCCGAGCGATCGCGGCCTCGTACACGCGTCCATTGCCCTAAACGGGCAGGAATCTGTGACCGATACTGCCCGTGAAGGACTACAACCCAACAACTGACAAAGGCAAACCCGTCGTGAGGCGGGGACGCAAAGCGAGAGGTCTCGGCCGAGATAGCTCAGCCGCCAGTGGAACGTCACGGAGGACATCGTGTTCCCATCGTCTCGACCCACGGCATCAAGTCTCAAGCGCCGGCTCAGCTGGACGGCGGGCGCTTGCGTCGCCGTTCTCGGCCTCGCAGCATCTCCGGCTCTCGCGAAGAAGAGCGCAGCCGTCGCCGCTGCGACGGAAACGCCGGCGACATGCGAAGGGCAGGTGTTCAGCCAGCCGTTCCTCGCCTACGGCGACAGCGCCTTCTACACGCTGGTGCCGGGCGGGGAATTCAAGAGCGCCTCAGAAGGCTGGACGCTGAGCGGCGGAGCGAGCGTCATCAGCGCGACGCTGCCGGAAGGAGGCACCGGCGGTGCGCTCAACCTGCCGAGCGGCGCGAAGGCGGAGAGCCCGCCGATGTGCGTGACGCTTGCCTACCCGACAGCCAAGGCGTGGGTGGACGGCGCCAAGGGCTCAAAGGGGGTCAACGTGTTCGTCTCCTATGCGGGAACCGCGAGCGCGATCACGCCCCAGGAAGTCGTGACCATCAAAGCGAAGCACGGCACCTGGACGCTCGGGAAGTTCGCCGTCGAACCATCGCTGGCTGGCACCGAAGACGCGCCGCGCGAAGTCCGCTTCATCTTCGAAGGCGGCAGCAAGGGCGCCACGGAGCTGTACGACGTCTACGTCGACCCGCGCATGAAGTAGCGGCCCGCTTGCAACCCTTGGGGCGGCTGCCTCCGTGGCAGCCCCAACGTTGCCACGGCGCACCGGGGAAGCTCTCTGGAGAATGGACGGAGCGAGATGAAGATCCATGCGATCCAGACTGGCGCGGTACGCGTCAAGCACAGCTTCCTGTTCCCCAGCCACGGCGCGCGCCGGCAGCTCGATCTGTTCATGCCGGGCGCCTGGTCAGAGCCGCTGCCGATCCACTGTTGGGCGATCGAGCACGAAGGGCTGCTGCGGCTTGTGGACACCGGCGAGACCGCCGCCGCGCGCAATGTGCCGTTCGCGCGCTTTGAAGTGACTCGTGAGCAGGAGCTTCCGGTGGCGATGGCCGCGGCGGGCGTACGGCTCGACGACGTCACCGAGGTAGTGCTCACGCACGCTCACGGAGACCACATCGACGGGCTGGTCCACGTGCGCGCGCGAGTGATGTGCAACGAGGCCGAGCTGCGCTTCCTCGCCACCCCGTTCGCGCGCGTGATGCGTCGCTACCTGCCGTCGCACGACCCCGAATCGGTGGCGCGGCTCGCGGGCGCGGTGACGGTGGCCTGAGCCGGCGTGTATCGGCGCAGGCACGATCCATGAATCTTATAACTTTGTAAACTCTTCATCTATGTGGTCTTCTCGTGCGGGTCAGCCTCCGATCTACGCCCTGAAGGCCGACTTCTTCCGCGTGCTCGGTCATCCGGCGAGGGTCCGCCTGCTGCAACTCCTGCGGGAAGGCGAGCAGTCGGTTGGGAGCTTGCGCGATGCGATCGAGCTCGACTCGAGTGGCACCTCGCAGCATCTGGCGGCATTGCGCGCGCAGGGTCTGGTGGTGAGCCGCAAGGAGGGCACGAGCGTCTACTACCGGATCAAGGATCCGCGCACGCTGGAGCTGCTCGAGCTCGCGAAGGAGATCATCTCGGGAGCGCTGGAGGAGAACCGGGCGCTGCTCGACGACCTCGCCGTGGAGGACTTCGGACCTCAGGTTCAGCGCTAGCCGTGGGCACGCTCGATGCCGTCGCGCTCGCTGGCGCTGCGACGGTCGCTCTCGGCGGCCTACTTGCGGCGATCGACGGAGGGTTGCGCGCCGGGCTGGCGGTGCAGGCGGCGGGCATGGCGCTGCTCGGCTTCGACGGCGTGGCGGTCCTGACGGGCGGCGACGCCCTTGGCGCGGCCTTCCGAAGCACGATCGCGCCGGCGCTCGGCCTCGATCCGCTCAGCGGCTTCTTCCTGGCGGTGCTCGCGCTGACCGCGGTGCCGACGCTCGTGTTCGCGCGTGACTACCTGCCCGCGAGCCCGGGTGCGCGGGCCGTCGGCGCGTTGACGGCCGCATTCCTGCTCGCGCTGGTCGGCGTGCTGGCTGCGCGTGACGTGACGAGCTTTCTCGCCTTCTGGGAGCTGATGACGCTCGTGCCGGCGGCAGCGATCCTCGTCGCCAGGCGCGATCAGTCCGTTCGGTCGGCTGTCTATGCGTATCTGGCGATCACGCATCTCGGCGGCGCCGGAGTGTGGATCGCGTTGCTCACGCTTGCGCACCACGGCGCGATCGGCAACCCGTCCGCGCTCGCCGCGGCCGGGACCGGCGCCCAGACGCTGGTGGCGCTCGCAGCGCTGATCGGCTTCGGCACCAAGGCGGGCTTCATCCCGCTGCACGCCTGGCTGCCGCGCGCGCATCCGGTCGCGCCGGCGCATCTGTCCGCCCTGATGTCGGGAATGATGATCAAGGTCGCGCTGTACGGGCTGATCCGGGTCGAGTTCCAGTGGCTCGGTGCGACGCCGCGATGGTTGGGTCTCGCGCTGCTGGCGGTTGGCCTGCTGTCCTCGCTGGGCGGTGTGCTGTGGGCGCTGGTGCAGCACGACCTCAAGCGCCTGCTCGCGTATCACTCGATCGAGAATGTCGGGATCATCGCGCTCGGTCTCGGCGCTTCGCTGCTGTTCGCGGATGCCGGCGAGACGACGTGGGCCGCGATCGCGTTTGCGGCGGCGCTGCTGCACGTCGCCAACCACGCGATCTTCAAGGCGCTCCTGTTCCTGGGCGCCGGGGCGTTGGAGCGCGCCGTGGGGAGCTTGGATCTCGACCGTCTCGGCGGGCTGCTGCGCCGGATGCCGTGGGCGGGCGGCGCGTTTCTGATCGGCTCGATGGCGATCGCGGGGTTGCCGCCGCTGAACGGGTTCGCATCGGAGTGGCTGGTCCTGCAGTCGCTGCTGCACGTCGCCTTCTACCGTCCCCTGGGTGTCGCGCTCGCCGGCGCAGTCGCACTCGCAGGGCTGGCGGCGACCGCGGCGCTCGCGCTGCTGTGCTTCGCCAAGGTGGTCGGCCTCGTCCTGCTCGGTCAGCCGCGGCGCGCTGAGTGTGCCGCCGCGGTCGACCCGCCGATGGGCATGCGGGCCGGGATGGTCGCGCTTGCCGCGATGTGCGTCGCGCTCGGCCTCGCGCCGGGCCTGGTGCTGCCGACGCTCAGCGGCCTGGCGCCGAGCGCGCACGGTGCGGTGCTGGCCCGGCATGCGGGCCTCGTGCTGCCCGGGACGGGTTCGTTCCCGTCCCTCACGCTGGGGCTGGCGCTTGCCGTGCTGACAACCGTGCTGGTTGGCGTGCGTGGCAAGCGCCGCGCCGCGACAGCGCCAACCTGGGTCTGCGGACAGCCGGTCGTGGCGGCGCTCGGCTGGACTTCGGCCGGGTTCACCAAGCCCCTGAGGCTCGTGCTCGAGGCGCTGTTGCGCCCGCGCCGCACGATCGAGGTCGAGCGGAGCGGCGGGATGGTGCAGAGCATCGCCTACACGGGCCATGTGCCCTCGCTGCTCGACACGGCGCTGTACGAGCCGACCGTCCGCACAGGTCTGCGGGCGGCCGCCGTTGCGCGGCGTCTGCAGTCGGGAAACGTGCGCACGTACGCCGCGTACCTGCTCGGGCTGGTCATCGGATTGCTCGTGCTGGCACACACCGGGGTCCTCGGATGAACGCCCTCGCCGGCATCGTGCAGGTCGCCGGCGTCGCGCTGGCGCCGCTGCTGCCCGGGTCGATCCAGACGCTCAAGGCACGCCTGCAGGGCCGTCGCGGTGCGTCGGCCCTGCAGCCGTACAGGACGTTGTGGCGCCTGTGGCGCAAGAGCGCCGTCGACCCCGAGGGGACCGGCGTGGTCTACCGGCTCGCGCCGCCGCTCGTCGCGGCGTGCCTGCTCGCAGCGCTGGCGATCGTCCCGGTGGCCGGCCGCGCCGGGAGCTTCGGGCTGGGCAACGACGCGCTGGTGCTCGTCGGGCTGCTTGCGCTCGCGCGCTTCGCTGTGGCTGGCGCCGCGTGGGACACGGGCAACGGCTTCGCGCTGATGGCCGTGGCGCGCGAGCTGATGATCTCGGTGTTCGGGGAGGCGCTGCTGGTGCTCGCGCTGCTCCTCGCGGCGCTTCCCGCGCACAGCACGGATCTGGGCGCGATGAGCGTAGCGGCGGCCGGCGGGCACATCTGGAGCGCGCCGGCGCACTGGTGTGGCGCGTTGGCGTTTGCGCTCGTGATCCTCGTCGAGACCGGTCGCCAGCCGATCGACAACCCCGACACGCATCTCGAGCTGACGATGATCCACGAGGGCCCGTTGCTCGAGTACGGCGGCCGCGATCTCGCTTTTCTGCAGTGGGCAGCGGCGGCGCGCCACTGGCTCATCCTCGTGCTGGGCGCCGAGCTGTTCCTGCCGCACTGGGGTGGCTTTGCGGCGAGCCTCGGGCTCCTCGTCGCAGGGGTGGCGCTCCTTTGCGGCTCGCTCGCGGTGATCGAGACGACGCAGGCGAAGATGCGCATCCTGCGCGTTCCGGCCCTCTTGGGAGTTGGATGCGCGATCGCGCTCGCGGGCGTCGGCATGTGGGTCGGAGGGGTGGGCACGTGAACGGCGCGCTCGTCGACGCGATGCTCGGGCTCGGGCTTGCGGTGGTCGTCGTGCGCCGCCGATCGGTTGCGATCGCGCTGCTGGCCGCGCAGTCGCTCGCGCTCGGCATCGGCGCGCTCAGCCTCGCCGGCGGGCGCTCGGGCGAATCCCTCGTCGCCGGCTTCGTGCTCCTGAGCAAGGCGATCGTGATCCCGCTGCTCCTGTACGCGCTGATTCGCCGCACGCGCGAGCCGGGCCTGGTTCTCGCCGCCGCGGGCCCGCTCGTGCGCCTGGCCTGTGCAAGCGCGGCGGTGCTGTGCGCCGTCATCCTGGTGCCGCCGCTTGGGCTCGGCGATGCGCACACCGAGCACGCCGCCGTCGCGCTCGTCCTGCTCGGCATCACGATCGTCGTCGCGCGGCGCCCGATCCTGTTCCAGCTGCTCGGGCTGATCGTGGCCGAGAACGGCCTGTCGCTGCTGGCGGTGTCCGTGCCCGGTGGCCCCTCCTACGTGGTCGAGCTCGGCGCGCTGTTCGACCTCGCGCTGATCGTGACCGTCGCCGCGGCGTTCGTACACCAGATTCACAGCGAGCTGGGGACCGGAGACACCGAGCTGCTGCGAGGCCTGCGTGACTGACCTCGTGCCAATCCTCGTCGCCGTCGTGCCGGCGCTGGCGCTCGTGGGAATGGTGCTCGCGCTGCTCGCCCGTACCCCGCGACAGGCCGACCTGCTCGCGCTCGCCACCGCACTGCCGACCGCCGCCGCGGCGCTGGCTCTCGCCGCCGCAGCGCTCGCACGCGGTGGCCTGCCCGCCCTGCGCGGCCATTGGTATCTGCTCGACGGCGCGAGCGGGCTGCTGCTCGCGGTGATCGCGGTCGTCGGCCTGTGCAGCGTTGCCGTCTCACCCGCCTATCTGCGCACGAGTGGCCGCAGTTGGACGACCGCCGCACGCTCGCGGAGCCTGTACTACGCCGCGCTGTTCCTCTTCTGGGCGGCGCTGCTCGCCGTTCCGATCGTCGGCAACCTCGCGGTGGCATGGCTGATCATCGAGGCGACCACCGCCGCGTCTGCGCTGCTCGTGGCGTTCAGCGGCCGGCGCGAGGCACTGGAGGCCGGCTGGAAGTACCTCGTCTTGACCACGCTCGGGCTCTCGCTCGCGCTGCTCGGGATCATCGTGCTCGCGATCGGCCAGGCGAACCTCGGACACCACGGTCTCCACGCGCTCGACTGGCACGCGCTGCGTGCGGCCGCGCGTGCGCTGCCCAAGAGCTCGACGCTGATCGCGTTCGTGCTCCTGCTCGCCGGCCTCGCAACCAAGATCGGCTGGGCGCCGGTGCACAACTGGCTGCCGGACGCGCACAGCGAGGCGCCGGCTCCGATCAGCGCGCTGCTGTCCGCGGCGCTGCTGCCAAGCGTGCTGTTGATCGCGTGGCGGGTGAAGTCGATCCTGCAGCCATCCGTGGGCAGCGCCACGACACACGGCCTGTTCGTCGCGTTCGGCCTGGCCTCGATCCTCGTCGCCGTGCCGTTCCTGTGGCGATCGCTGCCATGGAAGCGACTGCTCGCCTACTCGAGCCTCGAGCACATGGGAGTCATCGGGCTCGGAATCGGGTTCGGCACGCCGCTGGCGATCGCCGGCGTGGTGCTCCACGTCGCCGGCCACGCGCTCGCCAAGGCGCTCGGCTTCTACGCCGCCATGCCCCTCCTGCGGATCGACCCTGATACAGCCGCGCGCGCACCCGAGGGCGTCGTCGGCGAGAGCCCGTCGACCGCCGCCGCGATGGGCGTCAGCCTCGTGGCGCTGTCCGGCCTGCCGCCCTCGCCGCTGTTCCTCTCCGAGCTTCTGATCCTCCTCGGCGGTGTCGACGCCGGCGACGTGCTCGTCAGCGCGATCGCGCTGGTCGCTCTTGCGCTCGGGTTCCTCGGACTGCTGCACGCGCTCATCGAGGGCGTGCTCGGAGAGCCCGGGCGACATCGCCGGCGGGCGCGATCGCGGTCGCGGTCGCGCGCCCAGCGTCCGATCATCACACTCACGGCGGTGCTGGGCAGCGGACTGCTCGCGCTCACCGCGGCGGGCCTGCTGCTGCCCGGCTCAGGGTTCGTGGACACCCTCGCGCGGGGGGCGCTGTGACGGCAATCGAGCACGTCGCGCCGCGCGGGTGGCGCGAGGCGGTCGCGCGAGCCGTCCTCGGCGGGGAACGATTCGGCGGCGCCTGGGCGAGCGGACGCGACGAGAGTCTGGCCTGGCGCGCGCTGTTCACATCGCCGCACGGCCGGCGCGTGATCTCATGCCAAGCGAGCGAACGGCGGGTCGAGAGCATCGTCGATCTCGTCGAGGCCGCTGGATGGGATGAGCGCGAGGCGCATGACCTGCGCGACCTGAGCTTTCCGGGCCACTCACCGATGCGCGCGCTGGCAGCGCACCCTGCGGAGCCCGCGCAGTGGATGACCCCGGTGACGGGCGACGGCGTGCACCAGGTGGCCGTCGGACCTATCCACGCCGGCGTGATCGAGTCCGGCCACTTCCGCTTCCACGTCGTCGGCGAGCGCATCCTCGCACTGGACCCGCGGCTCTTCTACAAGCACCGGGGACTCGAGCGCGCCGCCGAGGGGCATGACGGCGACGCGGCGCTGCTCTACGCCCAGCGCGCATGCGGAGCCTGCGCCGTCGCCAACACGCTCGCCTACGCGCAGGCGGTCGAGGACGCGCGCGGGCTGAGACCGGATCGCGAGCTGAGCATCGCCCGAACGGTGCTGGCGGAGCTCGAGCGGCTCTACAACCATCTCCACGACATCGGCGCGATCTGCGCGGGCGTCGGCTTCGCGCCCGGATCGATGGCGTTCGCAGCGCTGAAGGATCGCGCCCAGCAGATCAACCAACGCGCATTCGGGCACCGCTTCCTGTTCGGGAGCGTTCGCGTCGGCTGCGGGCCGGTCGAGCTCGACGCCTCGAGCACCGATGCCGTACGAGGCGCGCTGCGCGAGTTGCACGCGGACACGGCCGCCGCCTGGCGCGAGCTCGAGTTCGCCGGCTCGGTGCAGGCGCGCCTCGATGGCGTCGGCGTGCTCGCGCTCGCGGATGCGCGACGGCTCGGCGCCGTCGGACCGGCGGCACGCGCAGCAGGCATTCGCGAGGACGTGCGCAGCGCCAGTCCGCACCTCGCCTACGACGGCTTCACGCCCGCGTCCACAGCCACTGCGAGCGGTGATGTCGCGGCACGTCTACGCATGCGCGCGATCGAGCTCGAGACCACCTACGAGCTCCTCGAAGGCCTGCTCGAGCAGCCACTCGCCGCGGGGACGACGACCGTCGGCGGCGCAACGGGAACGCTCGGCGTCGGCATCGTCGAGAGCCCACGCGGGGCCACGATGTGCGCCGTCGAGCTCGCCGGCGCGCGGCTCGCGCGACTGCACCTGCGCACGGCGTCCTACGCCAACTGGCCCGCGCTCGCCCACGCCGCCGCCGGAAATCTGCTGCCTGACTTTCCTCTGATCAACAAGAGCTTTGAGCTCTGCTACGCCTGCGTGGACCGCTGATGTATGTCCTGCTGCGCCAGCTCGCGACGATCCGCCGTGAGGCGCGCCTCAGCCGCGGCCGACCGCGCTCGCTCGCAATCCGCCACGTCGACGCCGGCTCGTGCAACGGCTGCGAGCACGAGCTCGGCGCTGTAACCAACCCCTTCCACGACCTTCAGCGCCACGGCCTGGACATCGTCGCCTCGCCTCGACACGCCGACATCCTGCTCGTCACCGGACCGGTCACCACGCGGATGCTCGAGCCACTGCTCACGGCCTACCGCGCGATGCCCGAGCCCCGCCTCGTGGCCGCGCTCGGCGACTGCGCGCTCGGCTGCAACGTCCTCGGCGACCCCGCCGAGCTCGTGGGCGCACTCGAGGACGTGCTCCCCGTCGACATCCGCATCCCCGGCTGTCCGCCGACACCGGACGCAATCGCCGAACACATGCTCGCCGCGCTCGCGCGAGAGCACGCCGGCGACCAGAAAGCAGTGTGAAATGGCTCGCACCGGGGGCCGCACAACCGATGAGCGAGGTACCCGGGCGTCACGAGACTGACGCGTTGCGGTTCCACTCGACCCACGCCAGCCCCGTCCGGCCGTCCTCGGCGGAGACCCGACACATGGCGCGGGGAAACTGCGAGACACGGCCGTCTGGCGCCTCGAGCCTGAGGGGGCCGAAGGCGAGCGGCTGCACCCGCAGTGTCAGCTCGCCGTAGCTGATCTGCGCCGTCGTGATGAGCCCGTCGGGGCCGACCTCCTCCGAGGCGCTGACGCTGTCGAGCTCGAGCAGCCCGCCGTTCGGCGGCTGCAGGTAGCCGACACCGATTGGAGGTGCGCCGGGAAGGCGGAACTCAACTCCGTGAAAGCGCGTGCCGTCGTTTAGGTGCCCCGCCGACCACATCCACTCGGCCGACCACCAATCGCGCGTGCCCCAGGAGTGGTCGCGCTGACCGACGCCGCGCAGCTCGATCGTCTCGTCTCCGACGCTCACCGTGCCGTTCACGCGGCAGGGGATCTCATAGCGGGTGGTGACTCGATAGGCATATGGCTCCCCGAGCGTCTGCCACTCCAGGTCCAGGGTAACCGGGACGGGATCGCCCGCTTCGCCGCGCAGCAGGGCGGCGGGGTCGGCGTGCGTCTCGCCTGTGGCCTTGATGCGAATGCGGAAGCGCTCGAGCGGCGAGTCGCAGATGTGCTCGGCGTGTAGGCCCTCCATGTCGACCGTCAGCTCCTCGCCATCGGGCACGGGCGCCGCGAACTCGACGATCGCAACAGTCGGGCGGTCCGGGCCACAGACGAAGGCGGTGAGCCACGAGACGCCGAGGTTGGGGTAGAGCCCGAGGCGTGTGTACACCCCGGTGCGGCCGTCCTCGGAGATGGCGTCGAAGTACCAGCTCTCGTTCCACAGCTCCTCCGGCCCGGGCGCGTGCCGTCCCTCGTCGGACGGCTGCGGGCGCAGGGCCGGCGGACGACCGGACCCGGCCTCGGGAAGAAGCTCGAGCGCGTCGAGATCGAGGATCTGCTGGGCGTAGCGGGACAGGCTCACGAGGAACATCTCATCGCCACGCTCGGTGCGCTCCACGAGCACGGCGGGGCCGACGGTCATGAGGATCCCCAGGAAGCTCTGGCGACGGTACCCATCCCAGCACTGATCCCAGTCGAAGCCGCGGACTCCGTGCGCGTGGAGGGCGTCGTAGTAGCCGCGGACCAGCACCTGCTCGTGGGCACGTCGATCCTCGACGGCGAGGGAGCCGCCGAGGAAGTAGGAGAGGTCGGTCATGACCGGGCCCCAGCTGACTGTCTGCCAGTCCACAACGGCGAACCGCCGAGGTGCGTCGGCAGCTCCGAAGAGCATGTTGTCGAGGCGGTAGTCGCCGTGCACCAAGCCGAGCGGCGGCCGGCGGTCGGCCACCCAACCGTCGAGGCTTGCGACGAAGCGCCGGCACACCTCCCGATGCTCGGGGGCGACCCGGTCGCCATAGCGCTCCAGGAACGTGGGAAGCAGCTGTGTCATCAGCGCCTGGCCGAGCACCATCTCCTGATTGAGCCATGGGGTCGCGCCGAGCTGCGGGTCGGCGAATACCGGTGCGTGCAGCCTCGCCAGCTCGAGTGTCGCCAGACGCGCCTGCTCGACGGCGCAGCCAGTGATCTGGTCGCCCTGGACGGCGGGGGCCACGTCCTCGAGCAGGAGGGTGAACCACCCCTCCCTCGGGTCGATGACGGCCGTATAGCACTGCGGCAGCGGCCCGCCGACACGCGGGGCAAGCTCGCTGTAGAAGCGGACCTCGCGGTCATAGACACCGAGGCTGACACCCACCGAGCGGCTGTTCTCATCCGCTGAGGCGGTCTTCAGCACCACGCTCGCCGGGCCGGTATCCGGCCCCGGCGCGTAGTCGATGCTCACCCGGCGACTCTCGCTCATCTGCCCGGTGCCGATCGGCTCGACCGTGAATTCGTCGATCGGGCCAGTGCCGAGCGCCTCGGCCAGCCACGAGCTCGTGAGCTCCTCCGGACGCCGCAGGACCGGAACGTTCCCTCCCATGGCGCGACTTCTATCACACCGTCGGACGTGGTGTCGTACATTACGTCCGATAAACGCAAAGGAGAGTCCTGTGCCCACTGAGCTGGCGAGCCCCATCGACGCGATCAACCTCGAGGAGGTCGACCTGTTTGATCCTCGCTGGCACCACGACGGGCCACCGCACGCGCTGCTGGCACGGATGCGCGCGCAGGCGCCGGTGCGCTGGAACCCGCTGCCGGACGGGACGGGCTGCTGGACGGTCACCTCCCACGCGGAGGTCGCGCAGGTCAGCCGAGACTTCCAGACCTACTCCTCCTATGAGGGAGGGATCATGCTGCACCCCGACCAGGTGCTGGCGCTGGACATCACGCGCAACCTGCTGCTCTATATGGATCCCCCGCAGCACACCGATTACAGGCTGATCCTGCAGCGAGCGTTCACGCCGCACGCGGTGGAGGGCTTCGAAGAGCCGGTCCGCGCGCGCGTGACCCGCACGATCGACCAGTTCATCGAGCAGGGCTGCGCGGACCTGGTCAGCGAGCTCGCGGTGCTCGTGCCGCTCGGCGTCATCACCAGCCTGCTGGGCGTACCCGACGAGGACTTCGAGCAATTCGCCTCGTGGACGGCAGCGATCGAGCAGTCCACACGCTCGCCCGAGCCCGAACAGGCGACCGAGGTGTTCGGCCTGATGGCGGCGTACCTGACCGAACAGATCGCGCGCCAGAGCGCCGAAGCTCGGCGGGACACGATCCTGGCGAAGCTGCGCGACGGGCAGGTCGGCGGGCGGGCGCTGACCGACACCGAGATCCTCGTGTTCTTCGCCCTGCTCGCGTTCGCCGGGCACGACACCACGCGCAACACGACCTCGAGCGGCATCCTCGCACTGCTCGAGCACCCCGAGACCCTGGCCGAGATCCAGGCCGATCCGTCGCTGGTGCCAGACGCCGTCGAGGAGATCCTGCGCTGGACGAGCGTCGTGCAGTGGTTCAACCGCACGGCCCTGCGCGACGCGGAGCTCGGCGGCCAGAAGATCACGAGGGGCGACCGCGTGGTCATGTGGTACACGAGCGCGTCGCGCGATGAGACCGTATTCGAGGACCCACAGACGTTCGACATCCGCCGGGCGAAACCCGACCACGACGCGTTCGGCGGCGGCGGACGCCACTTCTGCCTTGGATCCGGCCTCGCGCGCCTGGAGCTGAAGATCATCTTCGAGGAGGTCACGCGCCGCCTGCGCAACCTGCAGCTCGCCGGCGAGGTGCAGCGCATCCCATCCTCATGGACCAACGCCCTGAAGACGCTGCCCGTGACCTTCACCCCGGGACCGCGCGAGAGCGCCGCGGGCTGACCTGCGTGACGAGCTCGAGCATGCCGTCCGTAACCCGTCGCGCCGCACGATCTCCAGAGCACCGGGAGGCCGTGATTCGGCAGGTGGCAGAAGCCGTCGAGCGGCTGCTCGAAGACGGACGCGGATACACGACCCTTGGCGTCCAGCGCATCGCCGAGGAGGCAGGCATCGCGCGCTCGACGTTCTACCTCTACTTCCCCGACAAGACCGCGCTGCTCATGCGCGTCACCGAGTCGGCAACCGAGGAGCTGTTCGCCGCCGCCGGCTCCTGGCTGCAGGAGGGCTTCGCCGACCTGGCCGCGCTCGAGCAGACGCTGCAGGGCGTGATCGCCCAGCAGCGCGAGCATGCGGCTCTGCTGGCGGCGCTGACGGAGGTCGCCGGCTATGACGAGCGGGTCGCGCAGTTCTGGCGCAGGCGAGTCGGCGGCTTCGTAGATCTCCTGCGTGGCCGCATCGCGGACGGCCAGCACGCCGGCACGATCGCCCCCGCGCTCGACCCTGGTACGACCGCCGCGTGGATCGCCTGGGGAACGGAGCGACTCGTTGCCCAGCACGTGGCAGCCAACCCACCGGACGAGGACGAGCACCTCGCCGCCGGGCTGGCCAGGGCAATCTGGACGACTTTGGGTCGCGCTGTGGATTGACCGCTCGCAGGACTTGGGCGCTTTCCGTCACGACCTACGGCCGCCAGGTCGAGATCTCGAGCTTTGCGCCGGCAACCCAGGCCACAGCCGCCCCGGCGCCGACCGGCTGGGTCGTTACGACCCCGGCGAGGGACGCCAAAGGCGGCAGGGGCATCGGCGATGGCCGCACCGCGCCGCCGCCGGCCGGCTGCACCGCGACCGGGCTCGGCGGGATCCCCGCAGGGCCGCCGGTCCGTCCGAGCTTCAGCAACATGTCGCCCACTCCGTCGCGCAGCATCGGCATCAGGCCAACGGGCGACACGCTTGGCGCCGAGAAGTGACCGCTCGCATCGCTGACCGCCAGCATCGTGCGGGCCGAGCCAGGGTACGGCGGCGGTGTCTCGGACCAGCTCACGGTCCCGCCGCCTTCGTTGGCGGCGACCGCGTTGACCGGGCTCGCGATGTTCGCAGAGCCAGGCTGCAGCGCCACCGCCGCGCTGAGCGATCCCTCGGTCATCACCCGCGCATAGGGGGCTGCGAAGTAGGGTTCGAGTTCCTCGTAGTCACCCGTCTCCCAGGCGATGAGCGCTCGGCCCGGCGCGCTGAACGAGACGACCGGGAACTCGGCCGGCGCGGGGGCGATCAGCAGCGGCGCACCGAAGCGGTGGCTGCGCGGGGCGGTGCTGAGCATCGTCGCGCAGGTGCGGATTCCGCGTCCGCAGCTGACCGTGCCGTAGATGTGCGCGGCGCCACCGCTGTCGAACAGGGACGTGGGTTCGCTCATCATGGCGCTCTTGGCGCGGCTGACCGCGCTTTCTGGGCCGAAGCGATGCCCCGGCTTGCGCCACGCGGCCGCGACGCCGGGAGCGTTCTTGGTATTTGCCACCCAGGTCAGTAGAACCTCGCGGTTGGGCGCCGCCGCCAGCCGCAGGTCGGCGCCGAAGAACGGGCCGCTGTAGCCGATGACCTGGGTCGGCGACCACTTGCCCGAAGGGGTGCGGTAGGCCGCCCGGATGGTGTGCGGGTAGAGGGTTGCGCCGCTGCGGCCGCGCGCCGCGTCGATCCAGGCGACCGTCAGTTCGCCGTGCGCGTCGAGCGCGACCGCGACACCGGCGACCAGCGCGTCGCTGCTGCGCCACAGCGTCCACTGCACCAGCCGACCGCTGGCGCCGACGAATGCCACGTTCACCGCCGCCCGCGTCTGCACCAGCCCGACGTCGCTCTCGCTGACCCAGGCCAACGCCGCATCGCCGCGCGCATCGGTCGCCAGCGCGACGTAGCGGAACCCTGCCGTGGAGTAGCTCACCGACTGCGGTGCAGACCATCCGGCCAATGCCGGTGCTGCCCCGATCGCCAGCCCGACCAGAACCGCCAAGGCGCCGAAGACGAGCCTCCCAACCACGATCGATGCTCTGCGGCCCATGCTGGATCTCCTTCCAGACAGACTCTGTCCCATACATCCACGTTAGGCCCGGACGAGCGCCGGCTCATCAGGTCGAATCCGCTGCTGACACGGCGGTTTCTACGGAGTCAGGAAAGAATCACGTGCGACCAGCGATCAGCTCCGATATGACGATGAGCCTCGCTTCGGCAGCCGCTTCTCCGTCGTCCGGGAGGCGGAAACGCGGGGGGACAAAAGCCGGAGCGATGGGGGTCGGACCCGTGATTGTCACCCCGGAGATTGAGATCCGGCTATAGCCCAGCCAGGCGCTGCGAGAACTGCGCGGGGTTTCGATCGGCGGCTCGGCCTCCGGGAGGTCTGTGAGGTCGCGATCACCGGAGATGAGCGCGTCGACGTTTGCCGAGCGAGCGGGCGCCACCAGGTACTCGTCGTCAGGATCCCGTGTTGGCCGAGCACGTTCCTGAACTTCGGGCGGGCGAGCACTTCCTCCAGCTCTTGGATGAGCAGCACCGACACAACGGGAATCCAACGCCCGGCGGCGGCGTCCTCAAGGAGTACTCCGCACAGCCCGTTTGGCGAGCGGGCCGCCGAGACGAGCACATTGACGTCGGCGACGGCCCGAAGCGCTTTGCTCACCCGGTCGCGGAGCCTCGTCTCTTGGCGGCGCGCTCGCGCCTGGCCGCGCGTGTCTCGCTGACCGCCAGCGCCATCGTCTGCTCGTCGTCCAAGTCGTTCAGCTCCGGTCGGGCTCGCAGCTCGTCAAGGAGCCGGCGCATGTCCTCGCGGGCCGCTTCTCCACGACCCTCATCGACGACGTAGGCGCGGAGAGCGTCCTCGACGAGCTGGCTCTCGCTGCGATGCGTCGCAGCAGCAGTCATCTTCGTAGCCGTCAACACGCCCTCGTCTATGTAGTACGTCGTCTTGCGTCGAGCCACACCAGAACAGTAGTGCGATGGCGTCAAACCGTCAAGACGCCACAGCCAGACGGAGCCTTTGCCAACAACGATCACCACAAGCGAGCACGGTCCTCTTCACCATTTCCCCCGATGTAAGCTCCGCCAGTGTTCCGGCAATCGGGAACTTTGGCGATCATCGCCGGGCTGGCACTCGCGGGCTGCGGCGGCAGCACGACAACGCTGCGGCGAGTCAGTAGCGACCTTAGGGCGTGTCAAAGCAATCCGTCCCGCGCGGAAGAGGCCGCCTGCTTCCGACTCGCACTGCATGCCGCTGAGGACCTGTGCTCCGCGAGGTCGCAGACGGTTGTCGTCCCACCGGACTGGACCGTTTCGTGCGCAACGCCGACTAACGGCCACGCAAGAGTGGAGGCGCAGGCCAAAGCGACGCTCGCCGCGGTCCCCCACGACTGTTGGACTGCACACGAAGGCGCCGTCCCGAGAGACTGCCACGGGGCCGCGATTGGGACGGCCATCGGACAACTCGAGCGCCTTGTGCGAGCGAGTTGTCCGGCGGGCGATGCCCCCTTCGTCGGCGCAGAAAGGGCCGTCGCGGGGTGCGTGCCCCGTCGCCTGGTTGAATGAGGAGCGGGAAGAACCACCGCAAGACCGAGCTCCGACACCACCAAGAAACCCGCGACCACCGTCATCGAAGTCGAACGGGCACCGACCTGATTTAGCCGCGCGATTGCTACGTCCAAGCCGTCGCCGTGACTTCACCGCCGAGCGGCAGTTCCTCAGCCTCATCTCGAGAACGTCTGGCTCGACCAAGACCGCGTCGTCGCAGTCCAGCCCAAGCCCTCGTTCCTGGCGTTCTTCCAACGCGACCGCCGCGCCCAGCCACGGGAGACGGCGGGGGTAGAGTACGGGAGCGACGGGGGTCGGACGCGCTGTGGACACCGTATTGAGATCCGGGGGTAGGCGGCTGGACCCACGCACGGTCTGTAAGGACTCCGGAGCGGACCTCGCATTGCGCAAAAGCCTCCGATTGTCAGCGCAAGCAATTATTTGCTTTTAGACAGCTAGCTGCGTAAAATACGCTGAATGCCGAGTCATGCAACCGACGCCGCTTACGC
Organism: Solirubrobacteraceae bacterium; assembly: GCA_049513255.1. Taxonomy (GTDB): domain Bacteria; phylum Actinomycetota; class Thermoleophilia; order Solirubrobacterales; family Solirubrobacteraceae; genus Palsa-744. Next base: position 47,284 of record JBEKWH010000008.1, on the reverse strand, counting down.
AGGCGTGCAGTTCGAGCGCGAAGCGCTGCGACGGCTTCCGACGATTCTCGAAGACCTGCTCGACGAGCCGGACATCGGACCACCACAGCAGCAGGCGCCGGACGGTGGCTTCGATGCGATCGTCAATAGCAACGGCCGTCTCTGGCTGATCGAGGTCAAGTCAGCGGCCAGTCCGGGAGTTGTCGCATTGGCCGCAGAGCAGATGGCGCGCCTCGCGACCCATGACGGCATCGCCGTACTGGTCGTGCCGTTCATGACGCCAGCCGGCGCGAAAGCGGCCGAGGAGCGCGAGCTGAACTGGCTGGACCTGTCGGGAAACGCACACATCCGGGACAAGGATCTCTACGTCTCGATTCAAGGCCGACCCAATCAGTTCCCCGCCCGGGGTCGCCCTTCGTCTGCGTTTGCACCGAAGAGCTCCCGTGTAGCGCGAACGCTACTGCTGGACCCCGAGCGCTGGTGGCGCCAAAAGGAGCTCAGCGAACACACCGGCCTCGACGCCGGCCGCGTCTCGCGCGTCGTTCGGCGACTGGAGGATGACGAGCTTCTCGCTCGCGACCGAGCATCGCTGCGCCCCCGCGACCGTGACCTGCTGCTAGATGCCTGGGCCGACGAGTACCGCTTCGGTCGCCACGACATCATCACCGGGCACATCTCTGGAAGTGGCATCGAGCTGGCGCGCGAACTCGACCATCGGCTACGTGACGCCGACGTCGACCACGCCTTCACCGGGCTGTCGGCCGCGTGGGCACTTGACCGCTTCGCCCGTTTCCGCCTCAACAGCGTCTACGTCCACGGCGATCCACGCGCCGCCGCGGATGCGATCGAACTCCGACGCAACGAGCGCGGCGCCAACGTGCAGCTCATCGGCCCCGACGACCGCGGCGTCTTCGACGGCCAGCAGGACATTGATGAGTTGCCCTGCGTGTCGAGCGTGCAGGTCTACCTTGATCTCCTCGCCCTACCCGAGCGCGCCCGCGAGGCAGCCGAGGAGCTGCGCCACGACGGAGCGATCTGGCATGCCCGCCCCTGACAAGCCACGCCACCGCTCCGGCTACACAGCGGAGGAGACCAAGCAAGTCAAGGCCGTGTGCCTGACCGTCGCCGTCACGCTCGGCGCCTACCTCGACGACGTTTGCATCGTCGGTGGCCTCGTACCGCCGCTCCTCATCGACACCACGCGAACCGATGGCGATGATGACGACCTCCATCCAGGTACCAACGACCTCGACGTCGGCCTCGCGCTCGCACTGCTCGACGACGAGCGGTATGCCGAGATCAGCCGTCGACTTCGCAGCGAGGGATTCAAGCCGGACACCAACGAGAACGGCAACCAGACCGTCCAGCGCTGGCGACTCGGTGGGCTGAGGGTCACGGTCGACTTCCTGATGCCACCAGCGCCCGCCCAAGAGCCCGCGGTGCGGGTCCAGAACCTTGAGCCCGACTTCGGCGCGCTTATCACCCCAGGGCTCGAGCTCGCCTTCGACGAGCGCGTCAACATCGAGCTCGACGGACACACCCTCGCGGGAGAGCGAGCGCGCCGCACCGTTCCCGTCTGCGGATCAGCCGCCTTCGTCGTTCTTAAGGCTCTCGCGTTCGGGGACCGCGCCGAGCCCAAGGACGCCTACGACCTCATCTACGTCATTCGCCACACCCCCGGACGCGGCACCGCCATCGCGGAACGTCTACGCCTCCACGCCCAGTTCCACGCCGAGATTGTCGCGCGCGCCCTCGGGCTCCTGAACCGCGACTTCAACGCCCCAGACGACATTGGCCCCCGCCGTGCAGCGGCCTTCGCCATCACCGCCGACGCCGAGCTCGACGACGACGCCGCTGACGCCCACGGCTTCGTCGACGACTTCCTGCGCGCTACAGCGAGACTCGGACTGCGCCAGCTCGACTTCTGACCCACTTCGTCATCACAGCGTGAGCGATGTACGTCGAACCCGCTGTTGGCACCGCAGCGAAAAGTCCGTCGACGCGGCCGAAAATGCGGTGGAAGCGGGAGCGACGGGACTCGAACCCGCGACCTCTGCCGTGACAGGGCAGCGCTCTAACCTACTGAGCTACGCCCCCGCGATGCTCGGAGCGCCGGGGCGACGTTCCGTGCCTCATCAGTATGGCAAGGCTGGGGCGTTGGCCCCGCCTTCGTCGAGACTGGCCGGCCAGCCAGCTTTCGACTAGGCTTCGCGGCGTGGCGCTTGTCGGTCCCACCCCTCTGCTCAATTCGAACCCGCTGTCGGTGATGCTCGACGACCTGCGCGCCGAGCGCTCGGCGTCGGTCCCGTTCCCGCCGGGCGAAACGCGCTTCTCGCTGCCCCGCACGCGCCGCTTCGCCAACGACCCGCTGCCGATGCTGCTGCAGGCCTACGAGCGCTTCGGCCCGGTGTTCACGCTGCGGCTGTTCCACGGCAACGTCGTGTTCATGCTCGGGCCGGCTGCCAACCACTACATCACGGTCTCCAACGCATCCAACTTCACGTGGCGCGAATCGCACTTCCGCGACCTGATCGGGCTGATGGGCGACGGGCTGCTGACGATCGACGGCGAGTTCCACCGCCGCTCGCGCCTGATCATGCTGCCGGCCTTCCACCGCGAGCACATCGCCGCCTCCGCCGAGGCCATCGTGGACGAGACCACAAGCGCACTCGACGAGCTCACGCCAGGCGCGAGCATCGACCTCTACGCGTGGACCCGGCGTCTGGCCGTGCGCGTGGCCATGCGCGCACTGTTCGGCGTCGACCCCGACGGCGAGCAGGCCCGCTCGATCGACGCCGCCGAGCTGTTCGAGGAGGCCCTGTCGTTCTACTCCACCGAGTACTTCCTGCGAGTACTCCGCGGCCGCTTCTCGCCGTGGGCTCGCCTGCAGCGAGCCGCGCGCAAGCTCGACACGCTGATCTACTCGGAGATCTCGCGCAGGCGCGCCACAGGAGAGCGCGGGCACGACATCCTCAGCCTGCTGCTGGATGCCCACGACGAGGACGGCAACACGCTCACCGACCTGCAGATCCGCGACGAGGTCATGACGCTGCTGTTCGCCGGCCACGACACCACCACCTCGACCGTGTCGTTCATGTTCTACGAGCTCGCCCGCCAACCGCACCTCGTCGCACGGCTGTTGGCCGAGCAGGATGCCCAGCTCTCCGGCGGACAGCCGACGAGCGCGCAGCTCATGTCCGGTGAGCTCGCCGAGCTGGAGATGGTGTTCGAGGAGACCCTGCGCAAGTACCCACCGGCGTGGATCGGGCCTCGGCGTGCCGTCGAGCAATTCGAGTTCGAAGGCCACACCGTGCCGGCGCGCGCGTTCGTCAACTACTGCTCCTGGGCCTCCCACCATCTCCCCGATGTGTTTCCCGAGCCGGAGGAGTTCCGTCCGGAGCGCTTCGCGCCGGAGGCCAGCGCTGCGCTGCCAAGGGGAGCCTACGTCCCCTTCGGCGGCGGCTCGCGCATGTGCATAGGCATGCGTTTCGGCCAGCTCGAGGTGCGCACGATCGCAACGCTGATCCTCTCCCGCTGCACGCTCGCGCTGCCCGACGACTTCCAGCTGAGCATCCGCCAGATGCCCACGATCAGCCCCAAGCACGGCCTGCCGATGCTCGTCCGGCCGCGGAGCGCGATCGCGGCCGCGGATCTGCAGACGGCGGCCTGAGCCGCTCAGCGCAGGGTCGCGCTCATCGTCAGCCGGTAGCTGAGCGGCTGCTCGCTCTGCACGCTCGCGCCCACGCCCTCGACGTACACGTGCGGGTCGGAGAACAGCGTCAGCTGCAGCCCTTCGATCAGGAATCCCAGCGGATGCGCCACCAGCTTGCCGTCGCTCGCACCCGCCACCGCGTTGACGGACGCGCCGATGCCGAACAGCCCGCCCGTCGCCCGCACTTCCACCTCGCCGCCTTCGCTGCGCAGCAGGCGCACACCGAATCCGGAGGGCAGTGCCGCCGCGACGTCCGCTTCGCTCGTGAGCGCTTGCGCGCTCAGCGCGCTGCCACGCTTGCGCAGGCTTCCGTCGCTCACCCGCAGCTGTCCCAGCTGCACGCTTTCGGCGCTCACGTCGATGCTCGACGTCGCCCTCGCTTCCCACAGCAGGCTTCCCACCTGCGCCGGGCTGAGCGCGAGGCTCTTGGCCCTGACGCGCACCGAGTCCGCGTGGCCCCACAGCAGCTCCAGCGCCGGCCACGCGCTGACGCTCACGCTCAGCACCTTGCCGTAGCGGCCGACCCGAGAGCTGATCCTTCTGGCGGCCAGCCACGGCAGCAGCAGCTGCGCGATGACCAGCAGCACCACGCCCGCCACCACCAGCCCGATCCGCGCACCTCTGCCCATAGCGACAGCTTCGCAGGAGCGCGCGTCGACTCACGCTAGCCTTATGAGCCCCACGAGGGCGCGTAGCTCAGTTGGCTAGAGCACCTCGCTTACACCGAGGGGGTCGCCCGTTCGAGTCGGGCCGCGCCCATCCTCTCCCCTACCGCACCCGCACTCCGACCACCAGACCGGCCGATGACCGACGAGCAACCCATCCGCATCGCTGTCGTAGGCTCGGGTCCGGCCGGCTTCTACGCCGCCGGCCACCTGCTCAAGGACTCGAGCGGGCGTTTCGAGGTCGACATGCTCGAGCGCCTGCCCACGCCATGGGGACTCGTGCGCTCGGGCGTCGCCCCCGACCACCCCAAGATCAAGTCGGTCACGCGCGTGTACGAGAAGACCGCCGCCCACCCGCGCTTTCGCTACTTCGGAAACGTCACGCTCGGCGAGCACGTCTCCCGCGAGGATCTGCTCGCCCACTACCACGCGATCGTGTACGCGACCGGCTCGCCATCGGACCGGCCGCTCGGCATCCCCGGCGAAGAGCTCCCCGGCTCGCACGCCGCGACCGAGTTCGTCGGCTGGTACAACGGCCATCCCGACCACACCGACCTCGAGTTCGACCTGCTCTCAGCCGAGCGCGCGGTGGTCGTCGGCAACGGCAACGTCGCGCTCGACGTCGCGCGCATGCTCGTGCTCGCCCCGGAGGAGCTCGCGCCCACCGACACCGCCGATCACGCGCTCGAGGTGCTCGCCCGCAGCCGCGTGCGCGAGGTCGTGATCCTCGGCCGCCGCGGCCCCGCGCAGGCGGCGTTCACGAACCCCGAGCTGCTCGAGCTCGGCGAGCTAGCCGACGCGGACGTGATCGTCGATTCCGACGAGCTCGAGCGCGCGCTCGCTGTCGCCGACGCAGCCGCCGAGGAGGACATCACCTGCCGTCGCAACGTCGAGATCCTGCGCGGCTACGCGGCGCAGCCCGCCAAGGGCCATAGCAAGCGCATCGTGCTGCGCTTTCTGCTCTCGCCGACCGCGTTCGTGCCCGACGAGCACGGCCACCTCGGCGCCGTCGAGCTGGTCCGCAACGAGCTCGTTCCCGCTCCCGGCGGCGGCCTGCGCGCGACGCCCACCGACGAGCGCGAGACAATCCCAGCCGGGCTCGCGTTCCGCGCGATCGGCTATCGCGGCATCCCGCTTCCGGGCGTGCCGTTCGACGAGCGCTCCGCGGTCATCCCCAACCAGGCCGGCCGCGTGCTCGATCCGGCCAGCGGTGCGCCGCTCCCCGGCGAGTACGTCGTCGGCTGGATCAAGCGCGGCCCCTCGGGCGTGATCGGCACCAACAAGAAGGACGCGCAGGAGACGGTCGACGCGATGCTCACCGACCTGGCGCCGTCGAGCAACGGCGACGGGCCAACGCCGCAGCCGGGCGCCACGCACACCCCGAGCAGCCCCGACGCCGCAACCGTCGAGGAGCTCCTGCGCTCGCGCCAGCCCGAGCTCGTCACGTACGCTGGCTGGGAGGCGATCGACCGGCACGAGCGCGCCCTCGGCGAGCCCGCCGGCCGCCCGCGCGTGAAGCTCACGCGCATCGAGGAGCTTCTGCGCGTCGCCGCCGCCGAAGGGCCGTAGACTGTTCGCCCGCAGGGCCCCGTTAGCTCATCTGGTAGAGCGCCGGACTTTTAATCCGGTGGGGCGGGTTCGAGTCCCGCACGGGGCATCAGGAAGTGCCCGTAAGTCAAGGGCTTTCGCCAAGAGCTATGCGGCGGATCTTGAAATTGGTCCCCATTTGATCCCAAGATCGACCGAGGGAACGACGGGGCGCTCGTGTGAGGGTGACGCTCGATGCATGTGTCAGTTCGGCCTCGATGCGAACCCCCTTCGCATCGCCCCTACCGCTGTCGGGTGCCCGGGTGCCCATCCACTGCTGACAGCGCGGCGATAGAGTCCGGCGGGTGTCCACGCTTGTCATCGCCGAGCGCGGTTCCGCGAGTGGGCTGTCTCGGCGCATAGGGCGCCGAGGCCTCCACCGGGCGTGGCTTGCGGGCGTCGCTACGCTCCTGCTGCTTGCGGCGGGCGCCATCGTCATCGGGTCGCCCTCGGAGACCAGGCGCCATGCCGGGCCGCAGGTGCTCTCAGGGGACGGTCTCATGAGCCTTCCGTTGGCGGCGCGCGGCCCGATCTCGGCCGCGCTGGGTGCAGATGAGGCTGGCTATGGGGTCCTCGGCCTGCGAGCCCGCAACCGCGCCCAGCGGCTGGGCATGGCTTTCTCGCCCGCCGGTGTGACCGTGGCCTCGGGCAAGATCCACGTCCGCCTTGCCCTGCTCGCCTACGGCCGTGGTGACGCGCTGAAGCATGTCCCCACGATCTCGCCAGAGGTCCACGCAAACCGCGTGACCTACCCCCACACCGGCGTGCGCGAGTGGTACGCGAACGGGCCTCTGGGACTCGAGCAGGGCTTCGACGTGGCGAGCGCCCCAACCACAGGCCGAGGCCCGTTGACGCTCTCGGTTGCCCTCTCCGGCGATGTACGCACGCGCCTTGAGCGCTCGGGCGTGCTGCTGCAGGGTCCGGGCGCCGCGCTTCGCTACGGCGGGCTTCGGGTCAGCGACGCGCGCGGGCGCACACTGCCCTCCTGGCTGCAGCTCGCACGCGGCCACGTGCTGATCCGCATCGACGATCGCGGTGCCATCTACCCGCTGCGGATCGACCCGTTCCTCCAGCAGGCCGAGCTGACCTCCTCCGACGGGGCGATGGGCGACGGCTACGGCGAAGCTGTGGCAGTCTCGGGCAGCACGATCGTCGTGGGTGCGCCGCTCCACAAGGTTGGCAGCCACGAAACACAGGGCGCGGCCTACGTCTTTCAGATGCCCTCCGCGGGCTGGGCGAATGCCACGCAGTCGGCCGAGCTGATCGCCTCGGACGGCCAGGAAGGCGACCGCCTCGGCGCCTCGGTTGCGATCTCGGGCAACACGATCGTCGCGGGCGCGGCTCCCTCGAAGTATGGCCCCAGCGGCGCTGTGTACGTATTCGAGATGCCCTCCTCCGGGTGGGCGGGCACGATCTTCCAGACAGCCAAGCTGACCGCCACGGACGGTCACGAAGGTGATGGCCTTGGCGCCTCGGTTGCGATCTCGGGCAACACGATCGTGGCCGGCGCGTTTCGGCACGCAGCTACCAAGGACTGGCAGGGAGCCGTGTACGTGTACACGATGCCCGCGTCGGGGTGGGCGAACGCCAGCCAGACCGCCGAGCTGACCGCTTCGAACCCCGAAGAATACGACCAGCTCGGCAGCTCGGTCGGAATCGCGGGCAACACGATTGTGGCCGGTGCGTACGGCCACAACTCCTACCAGGGCGCCGTCTACATCTACGAGATGCCCGCGACCGGGTGGATGAACGCCACCCAGAGCGCCGAACTCCCGGTCTCCAACGACGGAGCCCACGCCGAGCTCGGCTACTCGGTCGCTATCCAGGGCGCGACGATCGTTGTCGGCGCGCCAGGCCGTACGATCGGCGCCAACGAATATCAGGGCGCGCTCTACGTCTTCGAGATGCCCGCCGCCGGGTGGACGCACGTGACCGCGCCCACCGCCGAACTCACCACCTCCAACGGCGAAAAGGAATCCTACCTCGGGTTCTCGGTTGCGATCTCGAGCAACACGATCGTGGGCGGCGCGACATATGACGGCATCAACCGCCAGCCCGGCGCTGCGTACGTGTTCACGATGCCCGCGTCGGGATGGACGAACGCGACGCAGACCGCGGAGCTGACGCCAGCGGATGGCGCCAAAGGCGATGCGTTCGGCACCGCGGTCGCCATCTCCGACAACACGATCATCGCCGGCGCGCCCTACCACAAGGTCGGGGTCAACGCCGAACAGGGCGTCGCCTACACCTTCGTGAACCCGCCGCCGACGGTGTCGATCAGCTCGCCGTCCAACGGTGCGACCTACACCGACGGGCAGAGCGTGGCGGCGGCCTACTCCTGCACCGCGTCCGCGCCCGCGACGGTGAGCGCGTGCGCCGGTCCGGTCGCAAGCGGCGCACCGATCGCCACGAGCACGCCCGGCGCGCACTCCTTCACCGTCGACGCCAGCGACAGCGACGGTGCTGAAACCAGCCAGACCGTTACCTACGCCGTCGCGGCGGCGCCGGTCACACCGGCGCCTGCGATCACCGCAGCCCACCAGTCGACCTCAACCTGGCGCGAGGGAAGCAAGCTCGCGCAGATCAGCGCCAAGAAGAAGCCCCCAATCGGGACCACGTTCTCCTTCTCACTGAACGAGCAAGCCGCCGTGAGCTTCAGCTTCACCCAGCGCGTTAGCGGCCACACGGTTAAGGGCAAGTGCGTCGCGCAGACCAGGACGAATCGCCGCAAGCGTGTCTGCAAGCGCGCCGTGACAGCCGGCATGCTCTCCTTCGCCGGCCACAGCGCCACGAACACGGTCGTCTTCCAGGGCCGGCTCTCCCGCTTGAGGAAGCTCAAGCCGGGGCGCTACACGCTCGCTATTACAGCGACCAACGCCGCAGGCCAAAAGTCTGCGCCGCAGAAGCTCAGCTTCACGATCGTGAAGTAATACCGCCTTCCTGTAGCGGCGTGCGACAGCGCCCGCCCGGGTCGACACTGCTGCTTCCGCCCGCTCGCGCGCAAACGCAGGAGCACGACCAACTCGTCCCCGGACCGCCGGTCGTCGTCCAGAGCGAGCGCGATCCCGGTCTTCGCTTGGGCGCTCGCTCGTCTCTGAAACCATCAGTGTCGGCTGCTCATGTCGCGTCGACCATCGCGTCCGGGTGAGGCAGCACCCTGCGCTATGGCCGGTAACGTGCGTACTCGTTTACTCGGTGCCCGTCGTTTTCGCATGACCACCATGCCAAAGCGCCACCGGCGCGGTCGGGCACCAAGAGCTCATCGAGGCAGCCACGCATAGGGCGCTTGTTCGGTGAGATGCGCTGCGGTTTTGAGAAGTGGACCCCGTCCATGCTTGTCGCTGCCTCCACGGAAGTCAGTTCCTCGGCTCTGGAGTCCCGATACGTGTTCCAGATCGCGACTACGTGATCAGTGGTTGTCAAGGCGAGCCGCTGGAAGCGTTCCGTCAAGCCGGTCGGGCGTCTCTGTAGAGGCATCGGGTTACTCGCTTGAGCTCCCGCGGCTCCGCCGACCACCATCTGGCGCGACTGCGCTGACGTCCAGAGGACCGTGAAGCGGCCAGTTGGATCGATCGCCACGGCCATTTCATTGGCACCCTCCCCCCCGGTGGTGCCGATGAGTTGGGGCGAGCTCCACGTGCCGCCCGCGCCCTTAGACGCCAGATCCCATTCGGTAACAGGTTCGACTCCTTCCCGGAATGGGGGTTCTTTCGTTGGCCATATGGCGACCTCGTCGCCTCGCGCATCCGATCGGAAGATGCCCTGGGAGACTCGAGGGGCGCCCGGCTCGTATGGCCAGGGGACGAACACGTCGGGCGAGAACACGCCGTCGGCTGTCACTTCGGTGGTTTCGATGCCTGCGAGACCTTCCATGGTTCCTGCCAGCTTCCATTCGGCGCGAAAGCCGCCTCCACTCGCCGCCAGGACTTCCGTGCTGATGGGGATGTCCGCGGACGGAATGGGGACTTCGTGAACACTCACGACGCGACCGCCCGTGAGACGGTCGACCACAAACTTGGCTCCCGTTTCGTACGTCGCGTAGCTCACAGCAGTCGTCCCACTGGCGCTGATTGCGATGCTCGCGCCTTCATCTTCCCGCACGTTGTGTGTCAGTATCACAGGTTGGCTCGGGGCTTTGCCCGGCCGCCAGGCTGACACGCCTATGCCTATGGGGGGCGCTAGCTCACCGCCGCCAGCCGGCGTCAAGGTTGATAGCGCCGCCCCGACCCCGCTTTGGTTGACATACAGTCGAACCGAGCTTTCATAGCCGGGGACGCTGGGAATGGGGCGACGGTCGACGAGTGCATAGCGCCGCGTGAGCCGCGCTACTTGAGGTGCGCTCGGATGCGGCGACGAGCCGTAGAAGGGTTCGTCGTTGAAGACGACCCACGGCACATTCCCGGGGCCGAAGACCAAATCCTGAATTCGCGGTCCACCCACCGAGACGGCGGGCGACCACCCGCGAGTAGCCGCGCTCGATATCGCCGCTGACAACGAACACGCGACAGCTATCACGCACAGCGCGACGTTCAGACGTCTTGCCGCGCGCCGCACGACTTCGTTGTCAACTCGCGTCTCGCGCTGTTCTACTTCGCGGCCACCCATCGCTAGCCCCACCCCCTCCCGCGTTCGATTCGCAAGACCTTCAACACCGACCTAGGTCCATGGTTGTGGCGCCCGGGGGAGAAATCGAGGTCTAGGTGACACGGCCAGCGACTGGAGCGACAAACGAATGGCAGGCGACCTCCGCTACTGAGACCATACACTTTGAGCCGCTTCTGCTTCGCGGGCCGAGCGAGCGTCCAAGCGAGGGCCGGGCTCGCGCTCGGGCCGGACGACAAGCAGCACTCATCGAAGATCTCAGGCCCGCTACCGCTGCCGCCCACATGCGAGAGCCCACGTCCAGGCTCCGCGCGTGCCCGCTCCGGACGGAGAGGTGCACGGGAGCCTCCCGGCGGGCAGGCTGCTGCTTCAGGCGAGTGCGACAGCCCACGAATCCGGTGGGTACCGGATCGCGAATCCGGCGGGTTGGAGCCGCCAATTTGGTCCCCAAATTGGTCCTGAGATGAGCAATTCTGAGGTCGTCTGAGCACGCCTTACGGCCCGAAGCCACGGCAGTTTTGCGCCGAGAACACCCCCCGCGAGCCCACTCTTGATCCGGTGGGGCGGGTTCGAGTCCCGCACGGGGCATTCGTCTCGATGATGGTGTACCACGAGCGCGGTACACTGCTCGGATGCCGCCGACCAAGCCGCGTATCCAGGTCACCCTCGATTCCGAGCTGGCGGCCGCTGTCGCCGAGTTCGGCGGCACAGAGCCGCGCTCGCGCGCGGTGCGTGACCTGGCGCTGCGTGGCGCAGAGGCGATCCGCGCCGAGCGCGCTGACAAACGCAAGGCCCGCGAGCACCTGCTGCGAATCGCAGCAGGTGAGGATGACAGTTACGACTTCGCCGTCTCAGAGCAGCTTCATGCCTCCCGTTGAGCCCTACGGCTCTGGCGGACTGCTCGTATTCGATACCTCCGCGTGGAATCGCCAGCGTGACCCGGCCGTGCTTCCTCGCTGGCTGGCAACCGCTGAGTCCGACCTGCTCGCTGTGTGTCCCGTGGTCGCCCTCGAGCTGCTTGCTAGCGCTCGCGACGAGCAGAAGTTCGCCGACCTCGATCGAACGCTGACCGCGCTGCCTGCGGCCCATGTGACACGCAGCGTCAGCGCAGCGGCCCTCGGTGCGTCGCGCGAGCTACGGGGCGAGCGACGTGTCCCGGCGGCGGACTATCTGATTGCCGCTGCGGCTGCCGGACGTGGGGCGGGCGTGCTGCACTACGACCGCCACTTCGAGCCCCTCTGCCGCGTACTCGGGGTCGAGAGCGTGTGGGTGGCTGAGCCCGGATCGATCGACTGACCAGCCGTCAGGCGGGCTCCGGGCAGTCCTCCTTGCCACTCAGCGCCTGCCGCCGTGCCCCAGCTAGGCGCTGCCTGCGTGTGTCGCGGCTGCTTGTGCAGTTCGCGGCGCGGGCGGGAGTGACTCGCGACGCTCGGCTTCCAGGCGGGGCAGCCACCGTAGGAAGCCGGGCAGGTACCAGGCGCGCTCGCCCAGCAGGCTCATCGCGCTGGGGAGCACCACGACGCGGATGAGGGTGGCGTCCAGGAGCAGGGCCACAGACACGCCGAAGCCCATTTGTTGGAACATCACGAGTTGCCCCCGGGCGAAGCCGATGAACACCATGATGATGATCAGCGCGGCGCCGGTGATGATGCGCGCGGTCGAAGCGACGCCGGCGGCGACGGCCTCGCGCGTGTCGCGTGAACGATCATGGTGCTCCTTGATCCTGCTGAGCAGGAAGACCTGATAGTCCATGGAGAGGCCGAACAGGACCGAGAAGAGGAACAGGGGAACCCACGCTTCGATCGTGCTGGCGTGCTGGAAGCCGAGCAAGTCTGCTCCGACGCCGTGCACGAACACGAGCGTCAGGAGCCCGTAAGCGGCACCGACCGAGAGCAGGTTGAGCAGGATCGAGATCAGCGCGAGCACGAGCGAGCGGAACGCGACCAGCAGGACGAGGAAGCTCAGGCCGAGCACCAGGGCGAGCACAGCCGGGGTGGGGCTCGTGACCGCGTCGAAGTAGTCGGCGTCCTCCGCCGAGTCGCCGCCGACGAGCACGCGAGCGCCGGTGCCAGCGAGTGCGGCTGGGAGGAGCTGCCCGCGCAGCTCTCGCACGGCGGCGATCGCCTGCGGTGACGCGGGATCGCCGCGTATCGGAAGCGACAGGAGCATGACCGGCGCCGTCGCCGAGGCGACGATCGTCCCCGGGCCGAAGCGCCTGTCGCGGGCCAGCAGTGTCTGTAGCTCGGCAAGGTCGCTGCGAACCGCGGGGCTGCCCCCTTCGACGACGATCTGCGCGGGATAGGTGCTCGCCGCCGGGAAGTAGCGAGCCAGCGCGAGATAGCCCTGCTTGGAGGGCAGGCTGTTTGGCAGCGAGCTGACGCCGCTCGCTCCGATGTGCAGGCCGAAGATGGGGGTGGCGGCAGCGATCATCACGGCTGCGGCCAGCGCAAGGCTCAGCGCCGGACGACGCAAGACCCGGTCGACGATCTTGCGCCAGACCTGCCCTTCGGCGGCTTCCACGTGCCCGAGGTTGCGTCCCAGCAGCGGCACGTGCAGGGCGTTGACGCGGTCGCCCAGCAGCCCGAGGACCGCCGGCAGCAGCGTGAGCGCGCCTGCCACGGAGACGACGCCGACGACGATCGCCCCGGCCGCGAGGCTGCGCATGATCTGGGTCGGCACGAGCAGCATGCCGAACAGCGCGATCACAAAGGTGCTGCCGCTCAGCAGGACCGCTCTGCTCGCGGTGGCGCCGGCGCGTGCGATCGCCTCCTGCTGGGCGCGCCCGTGACCTCGCTCCTCCCGATAGCGGGAGATGACGAACAGCGAATAGTCGATCCCCAGCGCCAGGCCCATGCCCGTGAGCATGTTCACGATGAATACCGACAGGCTGAAGGCGAGCGACAGCAGGGCGACGAGGCCCAAGCCGACAAGGATCGCGACGAGCGCCATCAGGACCGGCGCAAGCCCGGCCATGATCGATCCGAACACGAGCACCAGCACGACCAGCGCGGCCGGCAGGCCGAACGCGAGCTCACCGTGCTCCAGGTCGCTCTGCGAGAGCTTGCTGAAGTCGTTCTGAGCCGGGTAGCTGCCGGTGATCGAGACGCTGAAGCCAGGCGCGCGGTCGTACCGTTCGACGAGGGCGACGATCGGCTTGACCTTCGAGGGGCTGGCCGCGGAGAGGGAGATCAGCGTCGCGCGCTCGTCGCCGGCGACGAGCGCCCTGTCGCCGGATAGGTAGCTGCGCACATCCGTCGCCGACCCGGTGGCACGAACAGCGCGCACCAGTTCCTCTACGAACGCCCGAAAGGCCGGCTCGGTGGCCGTCCAGCGCGCGGAGTGGACGATCACGACGTCGCTGGCATCCCCCGCCACGACATAGCCCGATCCGCCTGGGAAGGCCCTGGCGAGCACGTTCGCCGCCTTCGCCGACTGTGGCGCGCCCACCGCGTGGTAGCTGGAGCTCAGCCCATGCAGCGAGGTCGCGACGAGCGCGAGCGCCGCGAACAGTGCCAGGGCCCAACAGCCCAGCGTCCGCCGTGGATGCGCGGCGCAGACCCGCGCCAGCGTCTCCGTCACCCCTGAGCGAGCGCTCGCGCGACGGGCTCGCTTGCGGGCAATGCTCATGCGCGACAGGCTCCCGCCTCTTCGCGCCAGCGACATCCGCCCTCGTCCGCAATCCCCGGGGCCGGACTACCTAGGCTCAGCGGTTCTGCGCGACATCACGATCAAGCAGAAGAAACAGCGCGCGCGTGGGTGCCGGCCGTGTAGTCGCGCACGGCCGGCACCGCAAGCACGGCGATCAGCAGCACCAGGAATATGCCGCCCGCCCCGTACAGCGTCGTGGAGACGCCCACGGCCGCCGCCACGGGCCCGCTCGCGGCGAGGCCCAGCGGCTGCAGCGCGAGCGAGCCGAGGTAGTCCCAGGAGCTCACGCGCGAGAGCTCCGTGGCCGGCACCTCGTGCTGCAGCGCCGTGAACCAGAAGGCGTTGAACAGCGTGCCCGATGCCCCGTCGACGAGCGCCGTCGCGACGATCAGCGCCAGCGGAGCGTGCGCGGCGAGCAGCGCGAACAGCAGCGGGCCGGCGATCAGGAAGGCGATGAACGCGGCACGCAGTGGATGGCGCGGGCGCCAGCGAAGGCCGAGCGCCCCGCCCGCTGCCGCGCCGATGCCGAGCGCGGTGCTGATCGCCGCCCACGCGCCGGGGCCGCCCAGCGAGCTGCGCGCGACCTGCGGTCCGAGCACCTGCAGCGGGCTGTACGCGAGCGCGAGGAACAGCGTGAAGTACAGAACGCTCACCCACAGCCATGTGCGTGAGCGAAACGCGCGCCAGCCCGCCTGTAGCTCGGCCAGCGTGCTCGCCCTCGCGGCGGCGAGCAGTGGAGTGACCCGCATCAGGCTCAGACAGGTCGCGCTCACCGCAAACGTGCCCGCGTCGCCGGCGAGCGCCCAGCCGGGGCCGAGTGTCGCCACGATCACTCCCGCGAGCGCCGGGCCGAGGATCGCCGCCGCGTTGCCGCTGAGCCCGAGCAGCGCGTTGGCCTGCTGCAGGTCGGCCGCATCCATGGTCTGCGGCACGAGCGCGGTCGCCGCCGGCCCGAAGAACCCCGCAGCGGCGCCATACAGCGCCTGCAGCCCGGCGAGCTGCCACACGTGCGCGCTGCCGCTCAACAGCAGTGCCGCGCTCGCCCCCTGCGCCACGCAGCGCACGGCGTCGGAGGCCAGCATCACGCGCTGGCGCGGGAGCCGGTCAGCCCACACCCCGCCGAACAGCACGAACAATACGAGTGCGGCGGCCTGTGCGCCGAACACGATGCCGAGGTCCGTGACCGACCCCGTGAGGTCGAGCACCGCGAACGCCAGCGACACCGGCACCAGGCGATCGCCGAGCGCCGAGATCGCCTGTCCTGCGAACAGCAGCCGAAATGCAGGATTGACGCGCGCAAACATGTGCCGGCTGGTATATCCAAGATTTAAGCTCGTCGGCAGAACGACGAAATAGTGTGCATGCGGCAGCTCGCAATCTTTGGACTGGTCGCGTCGCTGCTGCTCGGTGGCGTCGCCGTGTTCGAGACCAGCGACAACGTCAACGCCCGGCGCAACTCGCAGGACCGCTCGTTGCAGGCGGCGGTCGGCAACGAGCTCACGCTGCTCACCGGGGGCCAGCGCCAGACGATGACGGCGCTGTCGATGATGCTCGTCAACCCGGCCGTGGGTCAGTTGCTCAGCGGCGAGAAGCTCTCGGCCGGCACGCGGCGCAGCGACCTCGCGTACGCGGCGGCGAGCCTCGCCACCGTCGAGCGCGCCGCCGCGGTGCCGATGACGGCGACATGCCTCGACGAAGCCGCCGGCCGCCAGCTCGTGTGCGCCCCGAGTCCGCACCCCACCGTCTTCCCGCTCGCGCTGACGCGGCAGTTCGCCGCCCTCGCCGGCGGCGCCCCCGCAGGCACCGGCACATTCACCTCACCCGTCAACGGGCGGCCGTCCGTCGCGTTCCTCGTCCCCATGCGCCTCGACGGGCGGACGCTCGGCCTCGTGCATCTCGACATGAGCCCACTCTCCACGCAGGGACCCGCCTTGGTCGTCGGCGATTTCTCCCACGTGAACATCCAGCTGGGCAGCTACCAGGCGGGGCGGCTGACGATCGGCGGCCCTGCAGGCGGGCACGTGCCACCCTCGCGCGGAGCGGCTGGCACCGTGCTCGTGGCCGGCGCCCAGCTCGGAGGGCATCCCCAGCCTGCCGTCAACGCAGGCCATCGCGCGATGGTGGCGGTGCTGCCGATGCCCGTGGGTGGCACGCATCAGCTACTCGCGGTGGTGGCGACCGACACGCACGCCGACCCCGACCTGCTGAACGCCTGGAGCCCCGGACTGCTGACGGTGCTGATCACCGCGATCCTCGGCCTGCTCGGCTCGATCGCCGGGATTGTGATCTCCAACCGCAGGGTGATGCGCGAGCTGACCACCGACGCGCTCACGGGCCTGCGCAACCGCCGGGCGTTGATCGAGGAGCTCCCGCGCGTCTGCCAGCGCGCGAGCGAGGAGCGGCCCGCGTATGTGTGGTTCTTCGATCTCAACGGCTTCAAGCACTACAACGACTCCTTCGGTCACATCGCAGGGGACAGCCTGCTCGCGCGGCTCGGAGGCCGGCTGCGCGCGGTCATCGAGCCGTACGGCGCCGTCTACCGGCTCGGCGGCGACGAGTTCTGCGCGCTGATCACGGCGCCGGTCGAGGACCCGCACGCACTGTTCCTCAAGGCGCGCGAAGCGCTCGTCGAACAGGGAGGCGCGTTCACCGTCACCTCCGCCGCCGGCGCGGTCGAGATCCCTCGCGAGACCAGGGAGCCGGTACACGCGCTGCGACTCGCCGACCAGCACATGTACCGCGAGAAGGCGACCTGCCGCGGCGGCGCCGCGGAATTGATCACCTCGGTGCTGCGCGCGGCGCTCGCCCAGCGTCACCCCGAGCTCGGCGAGCACTCCGACGACGTCGCCGGCGACGTCGAGCTGCTCGCCCGCACGATCGGCCTCGACGAGGAGACGGTCGGCGTGATCATCAAGGCCGGCGACCTGCACGACGTCGGCAAGCTCGGCATCCCCGACGAGATCCTCACCAAGCCCGGCGCGCTCAACGAGGACGAGTGGACGTTCATGAAGCAGCACACGATTATGGGCGAGCAGATCATCGCCGCCGCCGGTCCGTCGCTGGATCGCATCGGCCCGCTCGTGCGCGCCAGCCACGAGCGCTGGGACGGCGACGGCTACCCGGATGGCCTCGCCGGCGAGGAGATCCCGCTCGGCGCCCGCATCATCACGATCTGCGACTCGTTCCACGCGATGCTCGACGAGCGCGTATACAAGCCGGCGATGGCGCTCGATGATGCCCTGTGGGAGCTGCGTCGCTGCGCCGGCACGCAGTTCGACCCGCACCTCGTCGAGGTGTTCTGCCGGATCGTCAGCGAACGGGTGGGCGACGCTCGGCCCACGGATGCGCTTGTTCGAGCTGAGCCGCCAGCGCTAGCAGCGGGCCATCCTGCCACGGGCCGGCGACGAGCTGTACCCCCACGGGCAGGCCAGCCTCGCTCCAGTGCAGCGGCAGGCTCACAGCCGGTAGACCGGTGACGTTGCCAAACGCTGTGAACGACACGCTCGCGACGACGTCGAGCACCGGCTGGTCGGGCGCCGCGTGCTGGGCCTCGAGCACCGCGCCGGCGAGCGGTGGCAGGATCGCGGAGGTCGGCGTCAGCAGCACATCGAAGTCCCGGCCCCAGCGCGCCACCTCGCGCCGGCTCAAGAGCTCGAGCTTGCGCGCCGCCAGCGCGTAGTCGTAGGCGCCGAGCTCGCTGCTCGCCTGACGCTGGTGGACGATGTGCGGCTCCACGGCAGTCCAGTCGACGCCGTCGTAGTCGGCCAGACCGCCCTGGGTGAGCGCGATGAAGGACGGCACGAGCTCTTCGGAGATCGTCGGCACCTCGACCTCCTCGACGGAGTGGCCGAGCTCCTCGAGCGCCGCAGCTGCCGCGCGCGCGCCCGCCGTGCACGCCTCGTCGGTCGGGATGCCCAGCGGGGCTTGCGCCATCAGCCCGATGCGCAGCGCGCCCGGCGGCGTGCCCAGCTCCTGCGCGAACGGGCGCGCGGGGACCGGCGCGTTGTACCAGGCGAGTGGGTCCGGCCCGGCGATCGCGTCGAGCACCGCCGCAGAGTCGGCGACCGTGCGTGCGACCACGCCCTCGACGACCGCACCGAGCCAGCTCTGCGCCAGACGCGGGACACGCCCGCGGCTGGGCTTGAAGCCGACCAGCCCGCAGTAGGAGGCGGGGATGCGAATCGAGCCGCCGCCGTCGTTGGCGTGGGCGATCGGGAACATCCCGGCTGCCACAGCCGACGCCGCGCCGCCGCTCGAGCCGCCCGGCGAGCGCGCCGGATCCCACGGGTTGCGGCTGATCCCGTAGCGGCTGTTCTCCGCGACCGTGATCACCCCGAACTCGGGCGTGTTGGTGCGCCCGCACAGCACGAACCCGGCGCGCTCGAGCGCCTCGACGACCAGCTCGCTGTCCTCGCTCACACCCGCTGGGGCGCCGTTGGATCCGTAGGTCACGGGCCATCCGGCCACCGGCGTGAGGTCCTTGATCGGCAGCGGCACGCCCAGGAACGGCGCCTGCTCGCCGGCCGCCAGACGGCGGTCGGCCTCCGCCGCGGCCGCCCGCGCATCCTCGTCGTTGCGCCAGATCACCGCGTTCAGCTCGGGGCCCAGCTCGTCGACCGCGGCGATGCACGTCTCGAGCAGCTCCGCAGAGGAGAGCTCGCGGCGACGCAGCGCGGCGGCGAGCTCAAGCGCCGGTGAAAACGGGCCGAGCGAAGACATGGCGCGACCCTACCAGGCTCACTCCGCGCTCGAGAACTCCCATATCGCGATCAGCAGCATCACCAGGCCGAGCGCCCCGATGACGCCGGCCTCCAGCAGGGTCGGCACGTGCCAGCCCCACCAGGTGACGCCCGGCTCGAGCGCCTGGCGGGCGGCCGGGCTGACGCTCAGGTGCGCGAAGATCGCGCGGCGCATCGGGTCGACGGCGTACGTGAGCGGGTCAAGGCGGTTGAGGATCCCGAGCCAGCGAGGCAGGCTGGCGACCGAGAACAGCGCGCCGGAGATGAAGAACATCGGCATGATCACCATCTGCATCAGCGCCATGAACGACTGCATCTGGTTGATCCTGGCTGCGAACATCACGCCGAAGGCCGTAATCGCGAACGCGAGCAGCAGCGCCAGCGCGAGCAGCTCGAGGATCAGGCCCAATTCGTAGGGGACTTCGACGAGCGGGGAGATCGCGATCACGATCAGGCCCTGGAAGCCGGCCACGGTAGCGCCGCCGAGGCACTTGCCCAGCACGATCGAGCTGCGCCGCACCGGCGCGACCATCATCTCGCGCAGGAAGCCGAACTCACGATCCCAGACGATCGAGGCGGCGGAGAACATGGCGGTGAACATCACCGCCATGCACAGCACGCCGGGGTAGATGAAGGTTTTGAAGTTGACCCCGTGCGTCCCCGCCCCGGCGATCGAGGAGATGCCCGTGCCCAGCACGAACAGGAACAGGAACGGCTGCATCAACGAGGTGAGCATCCGCAGCCGGTCGCGGCTGAAGCGGATCAGCTCGCGCTTCCAGACAACCTTGATCGCACGCAGCTCGCTGCGCGCGGTGCGCGTCGGCACCCGCACGCGCGCCAGCTCGTGCGGCTGGTCACGGACACGCGGCCCCGGCCCGCGCGGCCCCGGCTCGCCCGCCCGTTGTGTGGTCGTCTCCGTTGCCATCAGCGGCTCATCATCCGCGCGAAGTTTCGCCGCGTGTCTGTCTGCCCGGACTCCGCGTCGCGGATGGTTGTGCCGGTGTGCGCCATGAACACGTCGTCGAGCGACGGGCGCGCGACGCTGACCGTGAGGATCGCGGGGTGGGCGGGATCCCAATCTTCGAACAGCCGCGGCACGAACTGCTCGCCCTCGGGCACGCCGAACGTGACCGCGCCCTCGGCGATCGTCGCCTCGATGTCGAAGCGCTCGCGCAGCGCCGCGATCGCCGCCTCGTCGTCGTCCGTGTGGATCTGCACACGGTCCTTGCCGACCTGCGCCTTGAGCGCGGCGGGCGTGTCGAGCACGATGATGCGGCCGTGGTCCATGATCGCGATGCGGTCGCAGTACTCGGCCTCGTCCATGTAGTGCGTGGTCAGGAAGATCGTGATGTCCTCGCGCGTCTTGAGCTCGCGGATGTAGCGCCAGATCGAGCTGCGCGTCTGCGGGTCGAGACCGACGGTCGGCTCGTCGAGGAACAGCACGCGCGGCGAGTGCAAGAGCCCGCGCGCGATCTCCAGGCGCCGCTTCATGCCGCCTGAGAACGTGTTCACCAGGCTGTCGCGCCGCTCCCACAGCGCGACCATCTCCATCACCTGGCGCATGCGCTCGGCGACCAGCTCGCGCGGCACGCCGTACAGCTCGGCGTGCAGTCGCAGGTTCTGCTCGGCGGTGAGGTAGCCGTCGAGCGTCGTGTCCTGGAACACCAGCCCGATGTTGCGCCTGACCTCGTCGCGTTCTGAGACGACGTCGTGCCCGGCGACCCGCGCCGAGCCGCCGCTTGGGCGTACGAGCGTGCACAGCATGTTGATCGTCGTGGACTTGCCCGCGCCGTTGGGGCCGAGGAAGCCGAAGATCTCACCGCTTGCCACCTCGAACTCGATGCCGCGCACCGCTTCGACCTCGTCGTAGTGCTTGACGAGGCCGTTGACCGAGACGGCGGAGCTGGACGCCGTCTCGGCTGCGGGGCTGGCTGCTGTCGTCGCGGTCTCGTTCACCTGTCCGTGTCCACCGTACCGGCATCCGCGCCGGTGTCCGTGTCGCTGCCGCCATCGCCCTCGGTGTCGCCGTCGGCGAGGATGCGGTACAGCTCGCGGCGAGTCCCGGCGAGCACACCGGCGGCCCTGGCGATCTGACTCTCGCTGCCCGTTCGCATCACCTGCATGAACGCGGAGGCGACCTCGCGCATGAGCCGTCCGAGTTCGTGCATCCCGCCGGCGCTGTCGCCCGTCTGCTCCCACGGGGCCGGCCGCTCGGCACCGCGCTCGGCCAGCAGCGCGCGCCCCTCCTCGGTGATCGCGAACAGCTTGCGCCCGTCGCTCTCCTCGGTGCGGATCAGGCCCTCGTCCTCGAGCTGCGCCAGCGCCGGGTAGACCGAGCCGGGGCTCGGGCTCCACAGGCCGCCGCTGCGCTCCTGTACCTCCTGCATGATCTGGTAGCCGTTGCGCGGCTCCTCCGCGAGCAGCAGCAGCGCCGCCGTGCGGATGTCGCCGCGACGCGCCCTGCGACCACGCCCGCGCGGGCCGAACTGACCCCCGCCCGCCCCGAAGCCGCCGAACGGACCGCCGCCGAACTCGCCGCGCATGCCATACGCGGAGCCGCGACTGTGCTTGCCGCCGTGGCGGGCGGACCTGCAGCCGGGCTTTGCGCCCGTTGAATAAGGATCGTTGCCAAACATATCTACTTCCTATCTTGAGCTATCAAAGTACCAACACGATATATCGTAACAGCAGGGATGTCAAATCCCAACCCCGCCACCGGCAGGGCGCCCAGGACGGTCTCGACGACGCTGCGGCGACTACGCGGCGTACCGCTGCGCGGAGCGAGCGCGGGCCTTGGCGGCCTCGACCTCGCGATCCTTCGGCGGCGCGTTCGTGACGAGCTCGTCGAGCAGGCGCGCGGAGATCTCGCTCACGGCGTCCACCGCACGCTCGAAGGCCTCAGCGTTGGCCTGCGACGGCTTGGTGAAACCGCTGATCTTGCGCACGTACTGCAGCGCCGAAGCGCGGACCTCCGCGTCGCTCGCCGGCGGCTCGAAGTTGTGGAGGTTGCGGATGTTTCGACACATGCCGCGATCGTACGCCGTCGACGCAGCGACCGCTAGTGCCTGAAGTGCCGCACGCCGGTGGCGACCATCGCGGCGCCCGCTGCGTCCACGGCGGCGACGACCTCCTCGTCGCGCACTGAGCCGCCGGGCTGGATGATCGCGCTGACGCCCACGTCGAGCGCGAGCTGGGGGCCGTCGGCGAATGGGAAGAACGCGTCGGAGGCGAGCGCCGCGCCGGCGAGCTGCTCAGGCCGGAACGCCTGCGCCTTCTCGATCGCGATCCGCACGGCGTCGACGCGGCTCATCTGGCCGGCGCCGATGCCGATCGTGGCGCCGCCGGCGGCGAGCACGATCGCGTTCGATCGCACGTGCCTGCAGACCGTCCACGCGAACAGCATGTCCCGCCACTCGCTCTCGCTGGGCTGGCGCGCGCTGACCACGTTCATCTGCTCGCGCGTCTCTGCGACGACGTCGTGCGTCTGCACCAGCTGGCCGCCGATCACGGGCTTTGATTCGACCTCGCGCAATGGTGCCGGCCAGTCGCCGAGCTCGAGCAGGCGCACGTTCTTCTTGACCTGCAGCGCCTCCAGCGCGGCGGCGTCGTAGCCGGGCGCGAGCAGCACCTCGATGAACTGCTTGCCGAGCTCTTCCGCGAATGCGAGGTCGACGGGGCGGTTGACCGCGATCACACCGCCGTAGGCGCTCAGCGGGTCGCACGCGAAGGCGCGTTCGTAGGCCTCGCGGCCGCTGTCGCCGATGGCACAGCCGCACGGGTTGTTGTGCTTGACGATGGCGCAGGCGGGCTCCGCGAACTCCTCCACCAGCTCGCGCGCGGAGCTGAGGTCGAGCAGATTGTTGAACGACAGCTCCTTGCCGTGCAGCTGCTCGACGCCCGCCAGCAGGTGCGTGGGCGAGCCCACGCGCGCGTAGAAGGCGGCCTGCTGGTGCGGGTTCTCGCCGTAGCGCAGGTCGCTGACCTTCTCGTAGGACTCGCGCCAGCTTGGCGGGAAGGCCTCGTCGGTGCGCGACGCGAACCACGTCGAGATCGCGGCGTCATAGCGCGCGGTGCACGCGAACGCCCTGCCCGCGAGCGCTTTGCGCGTCGCAAGCGACAGCCGCCCGTCGGACTCGCGCAGCTCGCCCAGCACGCGCTCGTAGTCGGCTGGATCGACCACGACGGCCGCAAACGCGCTGTTCTTGGCGGCCGCCCTGATCATCGTCGGGCCGCCGATGTCGATGTTCTCGATCACCTCCTCCTCGGAGGCGTCGCCGCGCGCGACGGTCTGCTCGAACGGGTACAGGTTCACGCACACCAGATCCACCTGCTCGATCTGCTGCTCGGATGCCGCGCGCAGATGATCGTCCTCGTCGCGTCGCGCCAACAGGCCCGCGTACAGCCGCGGGTGCAGGGTCTTGACGCGCCCGTCCATCATCTCCGGAAAGCCCGTGAAGTCCTCTATCGCACGCACCACGATCCCGGCGCCGGCCAGCTCGCGCGCGGTGCCGCCGGTGGACACGAGCTCGACGCCGAGGTCCGCGAGCCCCTGCGCGAAGTCGACGATCCCGTGCTTGTCGGACACCGACAGCAGCGCCCTGCGCACGCGCACCTCGCCGGGCGCCGCGCGCTGAACACCGGACACGTGATCCCCCTCCGGGGATGATGCGGTCATGACATCACCTTCGGGGGTCACACATTGCAGCCTATCCCTCGCCCGCGCGGATCGTCGTCCTGCGCGGGTTCTCGGGATCGACGCCGAGCGCGCCGCGCGCGAACAGCACGACCGCGCGCGGGAGCAGCTCGTGCTCGAGCGGGCGCAGCGCCGCCAGCACCTCGTCGGGCTCGCGCGCGTCGGGCAGCTCGACCGCGCGCTGCAGGATCACCGGCCCCGAGTCCACGCCCGCGTCGACGAAGTGCACCGTCACGCCGAACACCTTGACGCCGTACTCGAGCGCCTGCTCGATCGCCGCGAGACCCGGGAACGCCGGCAGCAGCGACGGGTGCACGTTGATGACCGCGCCGGGAAAGCGCGACAGGAACGGCTCGCCGAGCAGCTCCATGTACCCCGCCAGGACCACCAGCCGCGCGCCGCGCTCCAGGAGCCAGCCGGCCAGCGCCTGGTCGCGCTCGCCGCGGTCGGCGTAGGACGCGCGCGCGAACACCGCCGCCGGCACACCTTGCCGCTCGGCGCGCTGCAGCGCCTGCACGCCGGCGACGCTCGAGGCGACCGCCACGATCTCCGCCTCGCGCCCATGCACCGTGTCGAGCAGCGCCTGCAGGTTCGTGCCAGCCCCCGACACCAGCACGGCGATGGGAAATCTGTCGCTCACGCGCCGCTCACCATAGCTGTGAGCAAGCTCACAGAGCACGCCCGCGCGATGGCCTTCAATGAGCACAAGGGCGGAGAGGGCCTCGTACCGCGACCGACAGGACGGGCCCCATGTTCACATCCATCATCGTCACCCTGCTCGTCGTCGCAGCACTCGGCTACGGGCTGCGCTCAGGGCGCACCGGCAAGCTGATCGTGCGCCGGCCCTACAACAACCGCTACAACGACGCCTCGGGGGCGCGCGAGGATCACCTCGAGTAGCTGGCAGGCTAGATTTCCGCTTATCGACCGGTGCCTCCGCATCCACCGCGGAGCAATGCAAAGGAGACCTCGATGAGCAGCCAGCTTCGCCGTGCCCTCGCCCTATCGCTCGCGATCGCCGCGGGCCTGCTCGCAACGGCAGCGCTCGCGCTCGCGGCCGGGGCGATCAAGGGCGCCGTCTACGTCGGCACCTTGAAGGGAGAAATATTCACGCTCAAGGTCTCCAAGTCGGGTAAGACGGTGGAGATCGACGACGCCTTCCCGCCGTCATACTGCCAGGGCGGCAGCGCCGGCGTGCGCCAGATCAGCAACCCCGCCCCGATCTCCAAGTCGGGCAGCTTCCGCGACACGATCAGCTACGAATTCGTGCCGACCAAAAAGAAGACCTCCACGCTGGTCATCACGGGCAAGTTCTCCGGGCGCAGTGTCAGCGGCAGCGCCCACTCGGACTACCTGCTCGCCAGCAGCTGCAGCGGCACGTCGAGCTTCAAAGCCAAAGTCCAGAGCTGAAGCGAGGCGTTGCCTCAGACGCGCGCCAGCGGCGGCGCGTCGTTCGGCTCGGCGGGCGAGCTCTCCTCAAGGGAGTACTTGCCCGCCGCCCCGTCGCTGCCCTCGAGCGGGTACTCGCCGCTGAAGCACGCGTCGCAGTGACTCGCGCGCGTCCCGCGGATCGCCTCGTAGACGCCCTCGAGCGAGAGGTAGTGCAGCGAGTCGCAGCCGAGCTCGGCGGCGACCTGCTCGGTGGTGCGCCCGTGGGCGATCATCTCCTCGCGCGTGGACATGTCGATGCCGTAGTGGCACGGGTGCTTGATCGGCGGCGCGGAGATGCGCATGTGGATCTCCGCGGCGCCGGCGTCGCGCAGCATCTGCACGATCTGGCGGGTGGTGTTGCCCCGCACGATCGAGTCGTCGACGACCACCAGGCGCTTGCCGGCGATCACCTCGGGCAGCGGGTTGAACTTGAGCCGCAGCCCGTGCTTGCGCAACTCCTGTCCGGGCTGGATGAACGTGCGCGCGACGTAGCGGTTCTTGACGAAGCCGTCGTCCTGGGGCAGGCTGGCGGCGCGCGCGAGGCCTCGAGCGGCG
The DNA here is from genome assembly GCA_049513255.1 of Solirubrobacteraceae bacterium. GTDB lineage: Bacteria > Actinomycetota > Thermoleophilia > Solirubrobacterales > Solirubrobacteraceae > Palsa-744. The sequence continues at coordinate 21,673 of JBEKWH010000008.1, read as the reverse complement.
GGGTTGCCGGAGTCCGGGACCGCGATCACGAGGTCCGCCTCGACGGGCGCCTCGCGCCACAGGATCTCACCCATGCGGCCGCGCGCCACCTGCAGCACCTGGTCGTTCATGCGCGAGTCCGGGCGCGCGAAGTAGATGTACTCGAACACGCACAGCGAGCGCCTGCCGCCGGGCGCGACCATGCGACTCTGGAGGCCATCGGGACCGAGCGTGACCACCTCGCCAGGCTCGACGTCGCGCACGAATTTCGCGCCGATGATGTCGAACGCGCAAGACTCGCTGGCCACGCAGTAGCGATTGCCGCCAGAGCCATCCGCCGTGCCGGCGATGCCCTCGACGTGCTCGGGGCCTGATTCCAGAACGCCGATCGAAAGCGGGCGCAGGCCGTGGGGGTCGCGGAAGGCGACCACGCGATCCTTGGTCATCGCGACGATCGAGAACGCACCGCGCAGGCGCGGCAGCACGTCGGCGATCGCGTCCTCGACCAGCTCGGCGGGGTGCGTGGCGATCATCGCGGCGATGATCTCCGAGTCCGACGTCGAGCTGAACGTGACGCCGCGCTCGAGCAGCTCCTCATGCAGCTCCAGCGCGTTGATCAGGTTGCCGTTGTGTGCCAGCGCGACCTCGCGCCGGGAGCCGTTGGTGCCCTCCGAGCGCTGCACCGGCTGCGAGTTCTCCCAGGCGTTGGAGCCGGTGGTCGAGTAGCGAACGTGACCGATCGCCAGCTCGCCGGCGAGCGTGCGCAGGTCGTTCTCGGTGAACACCTGGTTGACGAGCCCGAGCTCGCGGCGCGTGATGATGTGCCCGCCGCGATCCGCCGCGGCGATGCCTGCGGACTCCTGTCCACGGTGCTGCAGTGCGTACAGCGCGAAGTACGAAAGCCTGGACACCTCGTGACCGGGTGCATACAAGCCGAACACTCCGCACTCGTCGCGCGGTCCCTCACGCATCACGTTCACAAGCTAGCAGGGTGGGTCGGCGGGCTTCTCATGCGAACAGCTTCCCGAGGGCCGCGTGTGCGTCGGCCAGCTCCTCGAGCGTGAGCGTGAGCATCTCGCCGGCGCCCGCCCCCGCCTCGACGATCGTCAGCTCCTCATCGCCAACCCTGCCGATGATCCGCGTGGGCGCGCGCTCACCGAGCCCGCGCAGCGCGTCGGCCGCGCCGCTGACGAGGAAGCCGCCGGCGGCCTCGCCGAACAGCGCAGCGGCCACGTGCGCGGCGACCGGCGACGGGGACTGCTGCGCCGGCGGCGGCGCGAGCGTGCTCGCCTCCCAGAAGTCCTCGCCCAGCTCGACCTGCGCACCGAGGCCGCCGGCCAGGCAGCACTCGGCGAGCGCGACCGCGATGCCGCCCTCGGCGACGTCGTGCGCGCTCGACAGCAGTCCGGCACGGACCGCGTCGCGGACAGCGAGCTGCGTGGCTGCAACCGCGTCGACGTCCACGGCGGGGAGCCCGTCGGGAAGCGGCTCCCCCAGCAGCTTGGCGAGCTCGCTCGCGGCCAGCGACGGGCGCAGCGCGCCGACGAGCGCGATCTGATCGCCGGCGCGCTGAAAGCCCAGCCGTCCGGCGCGGCGCGCGTCGGGCAGACGGCCGACCATGCCGATCACGGGCGTCGGATAGATCGGCCCGGTGGCGCCCTCGTTGTAGAGGGACACGTTGCCGCCGACGATCGGCGCGTCAAGCGCCCGGCACGCGTCGCCGAGCGCGCGCACGGACTCGCTCAGCTGCCAGGCGATGTGCGGCTTCTCGGGGTTGCCGAAGTTGAGGTTGTTGGTCGTGCCGAGCGGCTCGGCGCCCACGCACGCGAGGTTGGCGGCGCACTCGAGCACCGCCTCGACGGTGCCCGTGTAGGGATCGGCGGCGACGCGCCTGCCGTTGCAGTCGATGCTCACCGCCAGCGCGCTGCCATCGGGGAGCACGAGCACGGCCGCGTCGGCCTGCTCCGGGCGGCGCGCCGTGCGCGACTGCACGACCGCGTCGTACTGCTCGAACAGCGGCCGGCGCGATGACACGTTCGCGCAGGAGAGGAGCGCGAGCAGGATCTCGCGCGGCGGCGAGGTGAGCGCGAGCCCGGCCGTGGCCGGCGGCGGCGCGTAGATCGGCTCGCTGGGCTTGCGCGGCTGCAGGTCATACAGCGGACAGTCGTCGACAAGCGCGCTGACGGGCATGTCGCCCACGAGCTGGCCGTCGCTCAGCACACGCATGCGCCCGCTGTCGGTGACCGCGCCGATCACCGACCCGCCGACCTCCCACTTCTCGCACAGCTCCAGCACCTCGTCGACGTTCGCCGGCTCGACCACGCACAGCATGCGCTCCTGAGACTCGCTGACCATCACCTCGAACGGCTCCATGCCGGGCTCGCGCAGCGGCACCTTGGCCACGTCCAGATCGATCCCGACGCCGCCCTTGGACGCCATCTCCGAAGCCGAGGAGGTCAGGCCGGCGGCGCCGAGATCCTGCAGCGAGACGATCAGCCCCCGCTCGAGCAGCTCCAGCGAGCACTCGAGCAGCTTCTTCTCCTCGAACGGGTCGCCGACCTGGACCGTCGGGCGCTTGTCCGCGTCGCCCTCGCCCTCGGCGCCGAGCTCGGCCGAGGCCAGCACCGAGGCGCCGCCGATGCCGTCGCGCCCGGTGGAGGCGCCGAACAGGACCAGCAGGTTGCCCGGGCCGGCCGCCGCGCTGCGCACCAGGCGCTCGCGCGGGGCCAGGCCGAGCGCCATCGCGTTGACCAGGCAGTTGTGCTCGTAGGGACCCTCGAAGTACAGCTCGCCGCCGACCGTCGGCACGCCGATCGAGTTGCCGTAGTGGCCGATGCCGGACACCGCGCCGTCGAGCAGGTAGCGCGATCGCGCGCTGCTCGGCTCGCCGAAGCGCAGCGAGTCGAGCACCGCGATCGGGCGCGCGCCGATCGCGAAGATGTCGCGCAGGATGCCGCCGACGCCGGTGGCCGCGCCCTGGAACGGCTCGACGGCACTCGGGTGGTTGTGGGACTCGACCTTGAACGCGCACACCAGGCCGCCGCCGACGTCGACCGCGCCGGCGTTCTCGCCGGGCCCCATGACCACGTGCTCGCCCTCGGTTGGCAGCGTGCGCAGGAGCTTCTTGGAGTGCTTGTATGCGCAGTGCTCGCTCCACAGCAGCGAGTACATCGCCAGCTCGACCTGGTTCGGCGGGCGGGTTTGCTTTTGGCACACGAGCTCGTACTCCGCGCGCGTGAGCCCGAGCGCGATCGCGTCATCGACGGTCGGCGCAGCGACGGTGGCAGTGGCGGTGTCGATGCGTGTGGGTGCGTCGAGCGGGGTGCCCGTGTCCCCTCCTGTCCCCTGTATCGCCATCGTTATACACACCACCCAATTGAAGTCATACGACGGCACCCTCGACCGTCAGCCGCATCGACTCGAAGATCTTCAGCCCGTCTGTCGAGCCGCCGATCAGCTCATCGACGGCGTGCTCGGGGTGGGGCATCAGGCCGAACACGTTGCCGGCCTCGTTGCACACACCGGCGATGTCGTGCGCCGAGCCGTTGAAGTTCTCGCCGGGGGCGTAGCGCAGCACGAGCTGGCCGGAGCTGTCCATCGCCGCGAGCGTCTCCGGGTCGGCGTAGTAGCGGCCCCACGCGTGCTTCGCGGGGATGCTCAAGCGCTCGCCGAGCGCGCATGCGCGCGTGAACGATCCGCCGCTGTTGAGCACCTCGAGCTCGACCTGGCGGAAGGTGAATCGCAGGTTGGCGTTCACGAGCAGCGCCCCGGGCAGCAGGCGCGCCTCGCAGAGCACCTGAAAGCCGTTGCAGATGCCCAGCACGAGCCCGCCGTCGCGCGCGAACGCGATCACCGACTCCATCGCCGGCGCGAAGCGCGCGATCGCGCCCGCGCGCAGGTAGTCGCCGTAGGAGAAGCCGCCGGGCACGATGATCGCATCAGCGCCTTTCAAGTCACGATCGGCGTGCCAGATCAGCTCCGCGTCCCCGACGCGCCGCGCGGCGTGCAGCGCGTCGACCTCGTCGCAGGAGCCGGGGAACTGGAGGACGCCGAACTTCACGTCGCGTCAGGCGCTGCCGTCGAGCAGCTCGACCTCGTAATCCTCGACGAGCGGGTTCGCGAGCAGCTTCTCGCACATCGGCTGCAGCTGCTCGGGATCCTCGACGTCGAGCTCGATCAGGCGTCCGACATGGACGTTGCCGACGCCCGCGAACCCGAGCGCGGGCAGCGCGCGCTCGACGGCCACGCCCTGCGGGTCGAGAATCCCGGCCTTGGGCCGGATCAGCACGCGCGCTCTCACGCTGCGCCCGTGCGATCGAGCCACGCCTGGAACGGCTCGCCGGTGATGCGCTCGTAAGCCTCGATGTAGCGCGCGCGAGTGCCCGCGACGACGTCATCGGGGATCGCCGGCGCGGGCGGCTTCTTGTCCCAGCCGCTGGCGGAGGCCCAATCGCGCACGTACTGCTTGTCGAAGCTCGGCTGGCCGTGACCGACCTCGTAGCCGTCCGCGGGCCAGTAGCGCGAGGAGTCGGGCGTCAGCACCTCGTCGCCGAGCACGAGCGTCGGCGCGCCGGCATCTGGATCGCTGCTGTCGAGGCCGAACTCGAACTTGGTGTCGGCCAGGATCACGCCGTTTTCGCGCGCGTGCTCGGCGGCGAATGAGTACAGCTCGATCGACGCGTCACGGACGCGCTCCATCAGCGCGCGGTCGCCCACGAGCGCCACCGCGCCCTCGAAGTCGATCGCCTCGTCGTGGCCGACGTCGGCCTTGGTGCTCGGCGTGAAGATCGGCTCGGGCAGGCGCTCAGACTCGCGCAGGCCGGCGGGCAGCGCGATCCCCGACACGGCGCCGGTGGCCTGGTAGTCCTTCCAGCCGGAGCCGGTGATGTAGCCGCGCACGACGCACTCGACCGGCAGCATCTGCAGCTTGCGCACGACCAGCGCGCGCCCGCGCGCCTCGTCGGGCACGCCGTCGACGGTCGAGATCAGATGGTTGGCGACGATCCCGGCCGTGCGTTCGAACCAGAACACCGACAGCCCGGTCAGCACCTTGCCCTTGTCCGGGATCGGCGTCGGGTGTACCGCGTCGTACGTGGAGATGCGGTCGCTTGCGACCATCAGCAGAGCCCCTCCGGGGTGCTCGACGGGGCTGCCGACCTCACCGAGGTCGTACATCTCGCGGACCTTGCCGCTGGCGATGAGGGGCAGCTCGGCGAGGGTGGCGGTCACGTGGCGCGATGCTAGCGAATGCTCAGGCGATCGCGTCCAGCCGCGCGAGGATCTCGCGGGCGTGGCGCAGGTAGTGCGAGTAGTCGAAGATCGCGTCGAGGTCGAGCTCGCGTGCGCGCTCGTCCGCGGCGAGCAGCTCACGCAGACCGATGCCCTCGTCCCAGGCGCGCTGAGCGAGCTCCTGTACGACTCGATAGGCCTCATCACGCGAGGACCCAGCCTCGACGAGCGCGAGCAGCACGCGTTGCGAGAACAGCGCGCCGTGCGTCAGCTCGAGGTTGGCGCGCATGCGCTGCACGTCGACGGTCATGCCCTGGACGAGCGCGATCGTGCGGTGCTGGAGGTAGTCGAGCAGAATCGTCGAGTCGGGCAGGATCACGCGCTCGACCGAGGAGTGGGAGATGTCGCGCTCGTGCCACAGGGCGACGTTCTCGAGCGCGGCCTGGGCGTTGCCGCGCAGGACGCGCGCGAGACCGGAGATCTGCTCGCTCTTGATCGGGTTGCGCTTGTGCGGCATCGCCGAGGAGCCCTTCTGCCCGGCGCGGAACGGCTCCTGCACCTCGCGCACCTCGGTGCGCTGCAGATGGCGGACCTCGGTGGCGAAGCGCTCGAGCCCGGCGCCGGCGAGCGCGATCGCGCTCAGCAGCTCGGCGTGGCGGTCGCGCGGCACGACCTGCGTCGAGACGTCCTCGCGCACGAGCCCGAGGCGGGCGAGCACGCGCGCCTCGAACTCGGGGCTGGTGGCCGCGTACGTGCCGACGGCGCCGGAGACCGCGCCGACGGCGACCTGCGCGAACGCGCGCTGCAGGCGCGCGGCGTTGCGCTCGGCCTCGAACGCGAAGCCCGCGAGCTTGATCGCGAAGCTCGTCGGCTCGGCGTGCACGCCGTGGGTCCTGCCGACGCACAGCGTGTCCGCGTGCTCGCGTGCACGCGTCGCGAGCGCCGCCACGAGCTCACGCGCACCGCCGACGATCAGCTCGCCGGCCGCGCGCAGCTGCAGCGCGAGCGCTGTGTCGAGCACGTCCGAGGAGGTCAGCCCGAAGTGGATCCAGCGCCCGGCCTCGCCGACGGACGCGGCCAGCACGTCCACGAACGCGGCCACGTCGTGCTCGGTCACGAGCTCGCGCTCGTTGACCTCCCCCACCGTGAACGCCGCGCCGCGGATCGCATGCAGCTCCTCATCGGTCGGCCCTTCGTTCCCGAGCAGGCCCGGCAGCTCCTCGCAGGCGGCCAGCTCGACCTGACGCCAGGCGTCCATGCGCGCCTCGTCGCTCCAGAGGCGGCCTAGCTCGGGGCGGGTGTAGCGGGGGATCACACGGTGATTATCCCCGCCTGCCGCCCCGAGACCTCGGCTGACTACTCGTTGGCGGTCGTCTGCAGCGCGCTCACCTGCGAGGCGAAGGCGTCGAACGTGGCTTCTTTGGCGCCCTCGACCGGGTCGCAGACGAGCGCGAGCACGGTCGGCCCGGTGGTCGTCAACTGACCCTGCATCTCCATCGTCGTCGCCCCCACCCACTCGGTCCCGCTGTCGGAGAGCTGCTGCACCCACTCGCCGAGGTCGATCGCTTCCTTGGGTTCCATCAAGTGCGGGGTACTCGAGGAGTCGACGAGCTCGCAGATGACCGCGACGAACACCGCCGATTTGGCTTCGGTGCCGCCGACAACCGGCTTTCCGCTCACGAAGTAGGTACCGGCGGGGATCGCCTTGATGACGACGATGTCGCCGGTTTCGCTCGTTGCGAGCGTGTTCGGCCCGAAGCTGAAGCTCGAATAGTCGACGCCTACACCGCTCGCGCCCGGCGCGCCCGGCGCGCCGGCCGCGCCTGTCGGCCCTGCCGGGCCAGTTGAGCCCCAGGAGAGCTTGTGCTCGCCGCGCTTGCACTTCGCGTTCGCGGTGACGATCCGCATCGCCCCGCTCTTCTTGCTCACACAGGTGTGATCGTTGACGCACTCGGCGCCGGTGCGGCCGCGGCACTGGCTGCGGGCGCCATCGCGAGCGCGAGCAGCACAACGGCTCCCGTCGCGCTGATGAACATGGTGGGACGCACTGCGCGTATACGGCTTGACATGGGCTCTGCCTCCGCTGGTCGATTGGCGGCCCGCGCCCCCTGAGGGCACGGCTTCGCCAATTCTCCACCCCGCGGATGTCGTTCAGGCGCCGAGGATCTGCGAGGCGAGGATCGCGGCGTTGCGCGGGTTGTCGAGACCGACGCACGCGACGGGCACACCCGGGGGCATCTGCACGATCGACAGGATCGCGTCGAGCCCGCCGGCGGCGGTCAGTCGCCCGGATAGCGGCACGCCGATCACGGGCAGGTCGGTGTGCGCGGCTACGGCCCCCGGCAGCGCCGCGGAGATGCCGGCGCCGGCGATGATCACGCGCAGGCCGCGCATGCGCGCGTTCTTGGCGTATTCGGCGACCAGGTCGGGCTCGCGGTGGGCGGACATGACCCGTATCTCGTGCAGGATGCCCCGCTCTTCGAGCTCCTTTGCGGCCTTCTCCATCGTCTCCATGTCGCTCTTGGAGCCCATCACGATGCCGACGCGCGGCGAGTCGACGTCGATGTCGTCGAGCTGCGCCTGCACTTCCGCCTCCTCCATCGGCGTCGGCACCAGCGAGATCCCGTGCGAGCCGGCGGGCCTGCCCTCGTGCGCGGAGGGATCGTCTGTGTGCATGCCGGGGATGTCCGCCACGTTACAGCGACGCGATGAAGTCATCGATCGGAATCGCCGACAGCGTCTCATAGCGGGCGGTGCCGCGCGAGCCCAGCTCGAGCGACACGCGCGCCATCGTGCTGTCGTCGGGCGCCTCGACGACCGAGATGAAGTCGACGTGCCCGAGCGTCGCCCACTGCCCCTTGACGGTCGCGCCGAGGTTTTCGACCTCCTTGCTCACCTCCTTGATCCGCTGCGGGTTGTTCTTGACGGTCTGCACGCCATCGGGGGTGAGGGTCGTGAGCAGGATGTAGGTGGGCATGGTGGCTCCTCGCGTCGGTGATTGGGCCTGTCGCAGCGCTCCGCCCACTGCGCAGGCATGCCGTTTGTACCGCATCGGCCGCCGGGCCGCCGGATCACATGGGATCGAGACCGGCCGGCCGCGCAAACGGATAGCATCGGCGCATCGCAGATGCCGATGGGGGTGGCCTAGTTGAGCAGTCGCGCGAGACGATCCGCTGTTGCCGTGCTGCTGGTGCTCGCGGCCTGGGCGGCCGCGGCGCTCGCGGTCCTCGTCGCACCCACAGCGGCCGCGCCGCTCGGAGAAGTCCACGCGTTCCCGCTCCCCTCCGGGGTTAACGCGGAATCGATCGCTGCGGGCCCGGAAGGCGACATGTGGTTCACCGAGGTGCCCAACAAGGCGATCGGGCGCATCACGCCCGGCGGGGCGATCACGGAATTCCCGGGCCTGAAGTCCGAAGCGTATGAGATCGCCCTTGGCCTGGAAGGCGACATGTGGTTCACCGAGCCCGGAGCGCGGACGATCGGGCGGATCACGCCGACCGGCGAAATCATGGAATTCAGCGAAGGCCTCAACAACCACCCCTACGACATCACGCGCGGTCCGGAAGGCAACATGTGGTTCACGACACCCCACTCGGTCGGACGAATCACGCCCGCGGGGCAGATCACGGAATTCAAGAAAGGCCTGTTCGAAGAACCGGGCTCCATCGCCGCGGGCGCGGACGGCAACCTCTGGTTCACGGTCGACGGGTTAAACCCCGCGATCGACCGCGTCACGCCGGCCGGCGAAATCAGCGAATTCCCGATCGAGGAAAAGTGGCGCCGCCCGGTGGCAATCACGCAGGCCGCCGACGGCGCCGTGGCCTTCACGGCGGGGGGTGACAACAAAGGCGGTGAATACGAATATTTCATCGGGCTGGTCGAGCCGAGCGGCACGATGTACTTCAGCGAGATCGAGGCGATCCCGGCGGGCATCGTCACCGGACCGGAAGGCGACCTGTGGTTCGCCGGCGAAGGCGACGAACCGGGTAAGTCGAGCGTGATCGGCCGCATCGCCGGCGAAGTCAAGCCGGAAGAATTCCCTGACGAGAATGCGCACAACTTCACATCCGGGCTGGAGGAAGAAAGCGAACCAGAATCGGTCGCCTCGGGGCCGGAAGGAAGCATGTGGTTCACGAACAAAGGGCGCATCCCGGCGATCCGCTGGATCGGCACCGGCGCCCCGGCTGCGGCGAAGGAATCGCCGCTGGTGTCCGGGCCGGGTGAAGTCGGCGCAACGCTCACCTGCGAGAGCCCGGCCTGGAACAACTGGGCTGGCCAGCAGCCCTCGCTGAGCGCCTTTGGCTTCGACGGCTACACCTGGCTGCTGGAAGGAAGCCCGATCGCGGGCCAGGCATCGCAGTCGTTCAGGCTTGCCACGGCCGATGCCGGCCACGATGTCTCCTGCTCGATCCGGGCCACCTATCCCCTGCTCTCGGTCACCGTGAGCGCGACCAGCCCAGCCGTGAAAGTCATCGGACCGGTCCCGGTCGCGGCCCCGGCTGCCCCCGCGGCGTCGACTCTGACGCTCCCGCATCAGACGGACACGGTCTCGAGTCACGGCGCGCTGCACGTCACGCTCGACTGCTCCGGTGCACCGTGCTCGGGCACCGTCAAGCTGATCTACAAGACCAGGGGCGTGACCGGCAAGGGCAAGCACAGGCACACGAAGACCGTGTCGATCACGATCGCCACCGGCACCTTCTCAGCGCTCGCGCTCGGAGCCGACAAGGTCTCGCTGAAGCTCACACGCCAAGGTCTCGGCCTGCTCGCGGCCCATCACTACAAGCTCGGACCCAACGTCAGCATCACCTACACCACTACTGGCACCTCACATGCGAGCACCGCCGGCGCTGTCCAACTCTTGGGCACTAAGCCCAAACACAAGGGGTCCTAGATGAAGATATCGCTCGCGACCAGACAGCTTGCGCGCATCCCGCCGCTTCTCGCACTCGCCATCACGGCGCTATGGGCTGGCGCCCTGCCGGCGAGCGGCGCCCCGCTCGGTGTGGTGCGGCTGTTCCCGACCCCCGGCATCCCGTTCCCCGGAACGATCACCGCGGGGTCCGAAGGCGACATGTGGATCAGTGGCGGCACAGGCGTCGCGCGCATGACCACGGGCGGCGAAATCACGACGCTCAACACGTCCGAAACGCCGGTCGGCGAGCTGATCGCAGGCTCTGACGGCAACATCTGGTTTGGCGACAACGACGCGGATTCGACCGTCGTCGGGCGGCTCACGCCGCTGGGGGAGATCACCGAATTCAATGAAGAGGGGACGTACAAGGCGCACTTCCTGACGCTCGGTCCGGATGGCGACGTCTGGTACACCGCCGGCGTCCCGGGCATAAAAATCTTCAGCAAAGAAGGCGAATCCTCGGCGATCGGTCGGATCACACCCTCGGGGCAGGTGACCGAATTCAGCCTCGGCTTGGAGTCGAAGGCCCTGCTGGAGCAGATCGTGACGGGGTCCGACGGGAACCTCTGGTTCGTCAACGCGGCCGAACCCCACTTCGCGATCGGGCGGATCACGCCGAAAGGCGAAATCAAGGAATTCGCGATCACCGGAAAACCGTGGCTGAAGCCGAGCGGCATCGCCGCCGGCGTAAATGGCAACGTCTTCTTCGGCGCATCCGGCGAAAACCCCATCACGACGGAAGAAGAAAGCGTGATTGGGGAAATCACGCCGGCCGGCGAAACAAGAATCGCCAAGCGTCTGAACTACAGCGAAGTCCTTGATCTGACCACTGGACCGGAAGGCAGCGTGTGGTTCACGGGGTTGCACACCGAACCGCTCAAGCCCAACGTCATCGGACGTCTCACCCCCGCGGGAGCTCTCGAAGAAGACGTGGCGAGCCTCGGCACCGAAACCGAGGGCGGCCTGATCACACCGGGGCCGGATGGGAACATGTGGTTCATAGCGATCAGCAAAACCGGCAGGGAAGTCGGCGCGATCGGCACCGGCGCGCCGGCCGCCTCGCAGGCCCCGCCGACCGTCACGGGGGCCGACCAGGTCGGCAGCACGCTGTCCTGCGATGGGGCGGCTTGGTCGACGTGGGCGGGCCAGCAGCCATCCACAGGCGCCTACGGCTTCGACGGCTACACCTGGCTACTAGACGGCCACGTGATCGCCGGGCAGACCGCGCAGTCGCTGCTCGTGGGCGCCACCGACCTCGGGCATCAGATCTCATGCTCGGTGAAGGCCACATACCAGCTGCTCAACGTCACGGTCTCGGCCGCGAGCGCCGGGGTCTTGATCGGGCCTGCGCCCGTCGTTACACCCGCTGCCCCGGCTGCGTCGGTGCTCAAGCTCCCCCACCAGACCGACACGGTCACGAGCAAGGGCACCCTACACGTGACGCTGGACTGCTCCGGCGCGCCGTGCTCGGGCACGGTCAAGCTGACGGTGAAGACCAAGATCACGACCGGCAAGGGCAAGCACAGGCACACGAAGACCGTGTCCACGACGATCGCGAGCGGGTCCTTCTCAGCACTCGCGCTCGGAGCGCAGGAGGTCTCGCTGAAGCTGACCAGCCACGGCCTGAGCCTGCTGAAGGCCCACGGCTACAAGCTCGGAGCGAACGTCAGCATCAGCTACACGACAGCCGGCGCCGCGCGCGCGAGCACCGCGGGAACCATCCAGCTCAAGGGCACCAGGCCCAAGCCCAAACGCAGGTAGCGCCGCCGCTCAGGCCGTGACCGGCGAGTCGGCGGGCGCCTTCTCCAGCGCCAGCTCCCCTTCGACCACATCCACCGTGACCGAGTCCCCAGCGCGGATCTCTCCAGACAGCAGCGCCAGCGCGAGCCGGTCGGTGAGCTGCTTCTGGATCACGCGCCGCAGCGGGCGCGCGCCGTAGGTCGGGTCATAGCCCATGTTGCCGAGCAGCTCGCGCGCCGCCTCGGTGAGCGTGACGTGCACGCCGCGCCCGGCGACGCGCTCGACGACGAGCGCGACCTGCAGCTCGACGATCTCCGAGAGCTGCTCGCGGGTGAGCGATTCGAAGCGCACGATGTCGTCGAGACGGTTGACGAACTCGGGCTTGAAGTGCGCGAGCAGCGCGGTGCGCAGCGCGGTGTCATCCGCGCCTGCGGGCACCGGCAGGTTCGAGGTCATGATCAGCACGGTGTTCTTGAAGTCGACGGTGCGCCCCTGCCCGTCGGTGAGGCGGCCGTCGTCCATCACCTGCAGCAGCGCGTTGAACACGTCGGGGTGCGCCTTCTCGATCTCGTCGAGCAGCACGACCGCGTAGGGGCGGCGGCGGACGGCCTCGGTCAGCTGGCCACCCTCTTCGTAGCCGACGTATCCGGGAGGCGCGCCGACGAGCCTTGAGACGGAGTGTTTCTCCATGTACTCGGACATGTCGATGCGGATCATCGCGTCCTGCGAGTCGAACATGAACTCGGCGAGCGCGCGTGCGAGCTCGGTCTTGCCGACGCCGGTGGGACCGAGGAACAGGAACGAGCCGATCGGCCGGTTGGGGTCCTGCAGGCCGGCGCGTGAGCGGCGCAGCGCGGTAGCGACCGCCTCGATCGCCTCGTCCTGGCCGACGACGCGTTCGTGCAGCCGGTCCTCCATGTGGATCAGCTTCTCTGTTTCGCCCTCGAGCAGACGGCTGACGGGAATGCCGGTCCAGCGCGCGACGACCTCTGCGACGTCGTCGGCGTCGACCTCCTCCTTGAGAAAGACGGGGGCGGCGGTGCCGCCATCGTCCTCGCTGGATTCGCGTTCTGAGAGTTCGCGTTCGAGCTCGGGGATGTCCTGGTAGAGCAGTTTCGAGGCCCGCTCCAGGTCCGCCTCTCGCTGTGCGCGCTCGGCGTCGATGCGCGCCTGCTCGAGTCGCTCCTTCAGCTCGGAGATCCCCTGGATCGCCTGCTTCTCGCTCTGCCACTGCGCCTTCATGCCGGCGGACTGCTCGCGCAGCTCGGCGAGCTCGCGTTCGATCGCCTCGCGGCGCTCGCCCGAGGCCTCGTCGGTCTCCTTGCTGAGCGACGTCAGCTCGATCTCCAGCTGCATCACGCGCCGGTCGACCTCGTCGATCTCGGTGGGCAGCGAGTCGATCTCGATGCGCAGCCGCGAGGCAGCCTCGTCGATCAGGTCGATCGCCTTGTCGGGCAGGAAGCGGTCGGCGATGTAGCGGTCGGAAAGCGTCGCCGCGGCGATCAGCGCGCTGTCCTGGATGCGCACGCCGTGGTGCACCTCATAGCGCTCCTTGAGGCCGCGCAGGATCGCGATCGCGTCGGCGACGGACGGCTCGCCGACCATCACCGGCTGGAAGCGCCGCTCGAGCGCTGCGTCCTTCTCGATGTACTTGCGGTACTCGTCGAGCGTCGTCGCGCCAACGCAGCGCAGTTCGCCGCGCGCGAGCATCGGCTTGAGCAGGTTGGCGGCGTCGACGGCGCCTTCGGCAGCGCCGGCGCCGACGATCGTGTGCAGCTCGTCGAGGAACAGGATCACGTTGCCCTGCGCCTCGGAGACCTCGTTCAGCACGGCCTTCAGGCGATCCTCGAACTCTCCGCGGTACTTCGCGCCGGCGATCAGCGAGCCCATGTCGAGCGCGATCACGCGCCGTTCGCGCAGCGAGTCGGGGATGTCGCCGGAGACGATCCGCTGGGCGAGGCCCTCGACGATCGCGGTCTTGCCGACGCCGGGCTCGCCGATCAGCACGGGGTTGTTCTTGGTGCGCCGCGAGAGCACCTGGATCACGCGCCGGATCTCCTCGTCGCGCCCGATCACGGGGTCGAGCTTGCCCTGCTCGGCCAGCTGCGTGAGGTCCTGGCCGAAGCGCTCGAGCGCTTCGAGCTTCTCCTCGGGGGCCTGGTCGGTGACGCGGTGCGAGCCGCGCACCTCGACGAGCGCCTGCAGCAGCCGCTCGCGACTGGCGCCGACGGAGCGCAGCGCGGCGCCGGCGCGGCCTTGGTCGGCCGACAGCGCGAGCAGCAGGTGCTCGGTCGAGACGTACTGGTCGGACAGCGCCTGCGCCTCGCCCTCGGCGGCCTGGATGACAGCGGTGAGCTCGCTCGAGGGCATCGTGGCGGGCGGCGAGCTAGAGGCGGATAGGCGCGGCAGATCGTCGAGCGCGCGCGCGGTCTCGGCCCGCAGCGCGGGCAGCTCGACGCCGAGCTTGGTGAGCACCGGCAGCACCACGCCACCGGGGGCGCTCGCCGCCGTGCCGCCGCCGCGGGCGCCAGCTCCGGCGCCGGCAGTCGCGCCGTCGCCGTCGAGCAGTGCGCTCAGCAGGTGTATGGGAACGGCCTGCGGGTTGGCGCGCTGCTGCGCGAGCCGTGCGGCCGCCGCCAGCGCTTCCTGGGACTTGATCGTGAAGCGATCGGGTTGCATGTCTATGACCTCTTCGGGGGGTTGCGAAATGGGGAACGGGCGTCGGCCGCGCGCACCAGCTCGAGGCCGCCGCGGTAGGGCACGGTGAGCTCCGCGCGGAAGGAGCGGCGGACCTCCTCGAGCTCGTTGGCGAGGCGCACCTGCGCCTGCAGCGCTTCCAGCTCGATCTGCTCGATGCGCGCGTGCATGCTCTCGATCTCCGCCTCCAGTCGCAGCACGCGCTCGACGCCCGCGAGGTTGAGGCCGAGCTCGGCGGTCATCTCCTGGATGCGCCTGAGCTTCTCGACGTCCTCCTGCGAGTACAGCCGCGTGCCCTTGGGCGAGCGTTGTGGCTCGATCAGGCCGCGCGACTCATACACGCGCAGCGTCTGCGGGTGCATGTTCGCGAGCTGCGCGGCGATCGAGATCATGAACACGCCGCGGCTGGTCTCGACCTCTACGCGCGTCGCCTTACGATCCATCGCCGGCCGCCTTCGTCGCTGTGTCGCCCGCCGCAGAGCCGTTCTGCTGGAACAGCCCCGCGCGCGGGTTGCCGTCGAGCGTCTTGGAGAGCTGCTCGACCGCGCTCTGCTGCTCCTTGTTGAGCTTCTGCGGAACGTCGATCACGAAGCGATAGTGGATGTCGCCTTTCTCGCCCGGAGCGCTCAGCTTCGGCGGACCCTCGCCGCGCAGGCGCTGCACGGTGCCGTGCGCCGTGCCTGGGCGTACGCGCAGCGTCTTGGTGCCGCTGAGGGTCGGCACCTGCACCTCGGCGCCCTGCAGGGCCTCGGGGATGCTCAGCGGCACCTCGACCTCGAGGTTGTCGCCCTTGCGGGTGAACAGCGGCGAGCGCTCGACATGGGTGATCAGGTACAGGTCGCCGGCGGGTCCGCCGGCGCGTCCGGGCTCGCCCTTGCCGGCCAGGCGAATGCGGCTGCCGTCGCGCACGCCAGCGGGGATGTTGACGCGCAGGCGCTTGATGGTGCGCACGGCGCCGGCGCCGGCGCACGTCGGGCAGGGGTCCTCGATCACGGTGCCGGTGCCGCCGCAGCGCGAGCATGGCTGGGAGATCGAGAACATGCCCTGCCCCTGCGTCTCGATCCCGCGGCCCTCGCAGTTGGGGCACACCGACGGGGCGGTGCCGGGCTTGGCGCCGGTGCCGTGGCAGGTCGGACAGGCGGCGCGCATCGGCACCTGCAGCGGCACCTGAGCGCCGGCGACGGCCTGGTCGAACGTGATCGTGACCTGCGCTTCGAGGTCGGCGCCCTTCTCGGCGCGCGGTTTCGTGCGCACGCGCCGTCCGCTGGTCGAGCCGCCGAACAGGTTGGACAGGATGTCGCCCATCGAGGAGCCGTCGAAGTCGAAGTTGCCAAAGCCCCCGAAGCCGCCGCCGGGACCGGCGCCGGTGGCGAACGGGCCGGAGCCGCTGTCGTACTGCTTGCGCTTGTCGGGGTCGCCGAGCACGTCGTGCGCCTGCGAGATCTCCTTGAAGCGCGCCTCGGCCTGCTTGTCGTCGGGGTTGCGGTCGGGGTGGTACTGACGCGCGAGCTTGCGGTAGGCCTTCTTGATCTCCTCGGGCGTAGCTT
This sequence comes from Solirubrobacteraceae bacterium, assembly GCA_049513255.1. Classification (GTDB taxonomy): domain Bacteria; phylum Actinomycetota; class Thermoleophilia; order Solirubrobacterales; family Solirubrobacteraceae; genus Palsa-744. Next base: position 5,566 of record JBEKWH010000008.1, on the reverse strand, counting down.
TCTTGTCGACGCCGAGCGTCTTGTAGTAGTCGGGTCGCGTTGCCATCTACAGAGCCTCTTCCTAAGCGGCCACGACCACACGCGCCGGGCGCAGGATTCCCTCGCCCAGCCGGTAGCCGTCCTGGTAGACCTCGACAACGGTGCCGCTGGGGCTGCCGCCGGGCGCCTGCTCGGCGGTGGCGACGGCCTCGTGCACCGCAGGATCGAACACCTCGCCGAGCGGGCAGAAAGACTCGATCCCGGCGCGCGCGAGCGCGGTCTTCAGCTCCGCGCGCACGAGCCGCACCCCCTGCAACAGCGGGTCATCCTCGGCCGCCGCCTCGAGCGCCCGGTCGAGGTTGTCGAGCGCCGGCAGCAATTCCTTGGCCAGCGACCCGACCCCCCGATCACGCGCAGCCGCAGCCTCGCGAGCGACCCGCTTGCGGTAGTTCTCAAAATCGGCCTGCGTGCGCTGAGCAAGCGCGAGGTAGTCATCACGCTGCTTGGCGGTCCTGACGAGCTCGTCGAGCTCACCCTCGATCTCCAAGCCCTCGTCGACCTCGATCGCGGCCTCGGCCTCGGAACCGCCAGGCGAGCCGTCAGAGCCAACCCCCGCCCCAGCTGATCCCGCGTCGGGCGTGCGTACCGCGGAGTCCGCAGCGCCAGCGGCAGCCGAGTCCGCCGGAGCGGACTGGCCACCACCAGTGATCTTGATCTCCGTCATCGTGCGCCCTACGCCTTGGGCTCTTCGACGACCTCGGCATCGACGACGTCCTCCTCATCGGCGGAGGACGACTCGCCGGCGCCGTCGGCCGACGCGCCGTTGCCAGAGGCAGCGGCCTGCTCCTGGGCGCGCTGGTACATCGCCTCGGAGACCGCGTGGAAGGCGGTCTGCAGCGTCTCGGCCTTGGCGTTGATCGTCGCCGGGTCCTCGGACTCGAGCACCTCGCGCAGCTCCTTGATGGCCTCCTCGATGCGACCTTTGGAGTCGGCGTCGACCTGGTCACCGAGATCCGCGAGCTGGCGCTCGGCCTGGTAGGCGGCGTTCTCGCCGTTGTTGCGCGCCTCCGCGAGCTCGCGCGCCTTGCGGTCCTCCTCGGCGTGGGACTCGGCGTCGGAGACCATGTTCTTGATCTCCTCGTCGGAGAGCCCGGAGCCGGCCTTGATCTCGATCTTCTGCTCCTTGCCGGTGCCGAGATCCTTGGCGGACACGTTGAGGATGCCGTTGGCGTCGATGTCGAACGCGACCTCGATCTGCGGGATGCCTCGCGGCGCCGGCGGGATGCCGGTGAGCTGGAACTTGCCGAGCGACTTGTTGTACTGGGCCATCTCGCGCTCGCCCTGCAGCACGTGGATCTCGACCGACGGCTGGTTGTCCTCGGCCGTGGAGAAGACCTCGCCCTTGCGGGTGGGGATCGTTGTGTTGCGCTCGATCAGCTTGGTCATGACGCCGCCCTTGGTCTCGATGCCGAGGGTCAGCGGCGTGACGTCGAGCAGCAGCACGTCCTTGACGTCGCCGGCGAGCACACCGGCCTGGATGGCTGCGCCGACGGCGACCACCTCGTCGGGGTTGACCCCGCGATGCGGCTCTTTGCCGGTCAGCTCTTTGACCTTCTCCTGCACGGCTGGCGAGCGCGTCATACCGCCGACGAGCACGACGTGCTCGATCTCCTTGACGCCCTTGTTTTTGGCGTCGTCCATCGCCTGGCGCACCGGCGCGACCACGCGGTCGAGCAGGACGGACGTCAGCTCGGCGAGCTTCGCGCGGGTCAGGCGGGTGTCGAGGTGCTTGGGCCCGGAGGCGTCGGCGGTGATGAACGGCAGGTTGATCTGCGTCTCCTGCGTAGTGGAGAGCTCGATCTTGGCCTTCTCGGAGGCCTCGTACAGACGCTGCAGCGCCATCGGGTCGGCAGACAGGTCGATGCCCTGGGACTTCTTGAACTCGGACACGAGCCAGTCGACGATCGCCTTGTCGAAGTTGTCGCCGCCGAGGTGGTTGTCACCGGCGGTGGACTTGACCTCGAACACGCCGTCGCCGATCTCGAGCACGGACACGTCGAAGGTGCCGCCGCCGAGGTCGAACACGAGGATCGTCTGGTCGGCCTCCTTGTCGAGGCCGTAGGCCAGCGACGCGGCGGTCGGCTCGTTGATGATGCGCTTGACGTCCAGCCCGGCGATCTTGCCGGCGTCCTTGGTTGCCTGGCGCTGGTCGTCGTTGAAGTACGCGGGGACGGTGATGACCGCGGAGTCGACGGTCTCGCCGAGATAGGCCTCGGCGTCGGCCTTCAGCTTCTGCAGGATCATCGCGGAGATCTCCGGCGGGGAGTGCTGCTCGCCGCCGGCGTCCACGCGGGCGTCGCCGTTGGGACCGGAGACGACCTTGTAGGGGACGATCGACTCCTCCTCGTGCACTTCGGCCTCCTTGCGGCCCATGAAGCGCTTGATCGAGAAGACGGTGTTCTGCGGGTTGGTGACGGCCTGGCGCTTGGCGACCGTGCCGACGAGACGCTCGCCGGACGCCGTGAACGCGACGACCGACGGGGTCGTGCGGCCGCCCTCGGAGTTCTCGATGACGGTCGGCTCGCCGCCCTCGAGCACCGCCATGCACGAGTTCGTCGTGCCGAGGTCGATGCCTATGGTCTTGGCCATGTAGTTGTGCTCCTTCTAAAGACGGGTATAAATCTAAGTGGCATTGTGGCAGATTTTCTGCCGGACATCAAGTGGCCCACGGCGGGAGGGAGCAGGCGACATGGAAGCACCGGACATCGCGATCGGCTGGTTTACCGATCAGGCATACAACGCGATCCTGTTGGCTGAGGACGAGGCGCGGATGCTCGGCCAACCCAGGGTCGAGCCTGAGCATCTGCTCCTCGCCGCGGCTCGAAGAGGCAATGTGGAGCAGCTGCTGGCTCGGGAGGGCGTCACTGCGGGCGCGATCCATGCTGCTGTGGTGCGCATGGGCGGGTTCGGAGCGCAGCTCGTCCTGGGGCCGGTGCCGCGCTCGACGGCCAGCGAGACGGTCCTGCAGCAGGCGATCGCGGCGGCCACCAAGCGCGGGATCCACGGCCCGAGCACTGAGCACCTGCTGCTCGGCTTGGCCGAGCAGGGCGACGCGATGGTCGTCCTTCGCGAGCTTGGCCTTGGGGATGTGACGGCACTCGTCGATGCGAAATACCCGGTGACGCGCGGCCCGCTGGACCCAGACGCGGTCGAGCGCCGTGAGCGCACCGTGGCCGCCCGCAAACCCCCGGCTCCCGGACCGATCCCTCCGGTCTTCGAGCGCTTCAGCAGAGAGGCCCACCGGGCGGTCGAGGCTGCGGTGGAGAGCGCTCGCTCGCTCGAAAACCAGTACGTGGCACCCGCCCACCTGCTCCTCGGGCTGCTTGGCGGCGAGAAGGGCGTGGTCGCGAGCGTGCGTCCCCGCCACCAACGGCAGTTTGACGCGGCGACTGCTCGCGCGGCCGAGCTCATGGCCGACCATTCGAGGGCCGCGGGACAGATGGCCCAGGATGTGGCGGACAGGCGAGCCCGCGTCTCGACGGCCCCGACCGGGATATTCAGCGCGCCCGCCCGGCACCTGGTGGCCGAAGACGTGCTCAGCGTCGCCCACCGGCTCGACCACCGAATCGTCGGCACCGGACACCTCTTCTTGGCCATCCTCGAGAACCCAGACGAGACGACCGCAGAGATCCTCGAGGCGTTGCCGGACGCTCAGCAGATCGCGGGCGAGATGACCGAGGCACTGCCTGGCGACGAGCACACCTGAGCACGCAGCTCGTGGCGTCGTGCTCGAGCACGCGCGCCAGGCCGCCCCCACCCCCCAAATGGGGGTCGTTTGACAGTTGGTGCGTAACCTCGCGCGCAACGGCGAGTAGGCTCGCAGCAGTGACACGGCTGGAGCGCAACGCGAACATCGCGGCGGTGGTGATCCCGTTTCTGGGCGTGATCGTGGCGGCGGTGGTGCTGTGGAGTCACTTCCTCGGCCCGCGCGATCTGGCGATCTTCGCGGTGATGTACCTGCTGAGCGCGCTTGGGATCACGGTCGGCTTTCACCGCCTGCTGACGCACCGCGCGTTCCAGACGCGCCCGTGGCTGCGCTACACGCTGGCGATCCTCGGCTCGATGTCGCTGCAGGGCGGCGTGATCGACTGGGTGGCCGACCACCGCAAGCACCACACGTTCACCGACGAAGAGGGCGACCCGCACAGCCCGCACGCGGGGCACGGCGCCGGCCTGCGCGGGATGGTCGCGGGCCTGTGGCACGCGCACGTCGGCTGGCTGTTCGAGACCCACGGTCAGGCGTCCTCGAAACGCTTCGCGGCGGACCTGGTCGAAGACGCGACGATGCGGCGCATCAACAGGAGCTTCCCGCTGATCGCGCTGGGCAGCCTGGTGCTGCCGTTCGTGCTCGGCTTCGCGCTGAGCGGCGGCTCGCTCGTCGACGGCGGCCTGTCGGCGCTGCTGTGGGCGGGCCTGGTGCGGATCTTCCTCGTGCACCACATCACGTGGAGCATCAACTCGATCTGCCACTTCTTCGGCAGCCGCCGCTTCGACACCGACGACCAGTCGACGAACGTGTTCTGGCTGGCGCTGCCGTCACTGGGCGAGGCCTGGCACCACAACCACCACGCGTTTCCGCAGTCGGCATTCCACGGGCTGCGCTGGTACGAGCTCGACCCGTCGGGCTGGCTGATCCTCGGGCTGGCGCGCGTCGGCCTGGCGTGGGACGTCGTGACGGTGACGCCCGAGCGCGCCCGCGCGAAGCTGCAGGGCGCCGCCCCCGGCGGTGCGTAGGCGCGCTACCGTCTGTGTATGAACACGGTCCCGTCGGGGCCATTGAAGCCCCGACTGCGCGGCGTGCTGCACGAGTACGGCTTCTTCGTGTCGCTCGTCTGCGGTGTGGCGCTGATCCTCGCGGCATCTGACGGGCGCGCGCGGCTGGCGGCGACGATCTACGCAGCAGCCGTCTCGGGCCTGCTGGGCACGAGCGCGCTCTACCACCGCGTCACCTGGCGACCCGGGGCGCGGCGCTGGATGCGGCGGCTGGATCACTCGATGATCTTCGTGCTGATCGCCGGCACCTATACCCCGGTAGCGCTGCTCGCGCTGAAGGGATCGCTCGCGAACACGGTCCTGATCGTGCTGTGGGCCGGAGCGCTCGGCGGCGTCGTGTTCAAGCTGCTGTGGATCGACGCGCCGAAGTGGCTGCTGGCGGCGGTCTACGTCGCGCTCGGCCTGGTCACCGCGGCGGTCTTCGGCGAGCTGCCATCGGCGATCGGCTGGCTCGGCGTGGCCGGCCTGGCGACCGGCGGCGTGCTGTACCTGGTCGGGGCGATCGTGTACGCGAGCGGCCGGCCGAACCCGTGGCCGAAGGTGTTCGGCTACCACGAGGTCTTCCACACGCTGGTGCTCGCCGCCGCGGCGCTGCAGTATGCGGTGATCGCGTTCGCCGTGTTGCCCCGCGGCTAGATGAGTAGTGCCACGGTTTTCAGGCTGTGTAGTTGGCGAGACTGCGGCTGGGGCGGCCGAGTTGGTGGTTGAGGGCGACGGCTGCGGCGAGTGCAGCGAAGCGGGCGCAGAGGCGCGC
>JBEKWH010000007.1:0-171705 GCA_049513255.1 Solirubrobacteraceae bacterium | reverse complement strand
GGCCAGAGCACTCGAACTACTCGACATCAAGCTCACCGCGTAGACAGAACCCGCCAGCCCAAAACAGGGCCAGAGCCCCGCCACCCCGGGGAATTCAGCGCCCCGGCCTCAAAAACTTCCGTTTAGGGGCTTGTGCCGCTTGCTGTGCCGGCAGTGATGCTTGTGAGCCGGGGGTTTGTTTGGGCTCTGCGGGGGCTGGTTTTCCGACGACGATTCGAATGAGAAGTAGATGCCGCCCTCATTGATCGTCGACCCGCCGACCGTCACGTTGTTGCTGTTGATGTTTGTGTTGATGCCGGCCTTGACGATTGTGCCGAGGAGTTCTGCTAGGAGCTCGCGCGCTACGTCCGTGGACTGCTCGGCCCAGACCGCGAATAGGGCCGCGTCGCCCGGCAGTCCAGCGAGGAGTCCAGTGATCAGTTCGGCTCCGCGGCGATCATGGGGATCACCTTTCTGGTTCAGCCGTTTTGCGAGCCGCTCGAGTTCCTGACGCTCCCGCGCGCTGACGCTCGCGGCAATCTCAACGGCGATCTTGATGTTCGCTGAGGTTCTGTTGCTCGTAGCGTTCTGCGAAGCCGACTGCGCAGGTCCCGCGACGACGTACGCCAGGAAGACGACAGCGGTTATCAGCAAGCCGACGAGTGCGAGGGCGAGCCAATGGCCGGCGGCGCGCATTTGTGCGACCTTGTAACGAGCGTTGTTGGCGTTGCGGGCGCCCGCTTGGAGCAGCTCCGCGGCGACGGCGAGTTCGTGATCGGACGCGTACTCGCTCGTCCTCCGCAACAGCAAGTCTTCCTCGTCCGGGTAGTGCCAGATGAGCACGCGCGACGTTGCTCGAAGCGCTCGCAGGGCGCTGAAGACGAGGCACATGATGACGAGCACGAACACGACGGCGAAGGCGATGCGCCATCCGTCGGTTTGGATCTCACTGGCGTTGAGCAAGAGGCCCCCGCCTGCGACGACGAACGTGGCGGCGATCGCGATTGCACCTTGTAGCGTTGACGCCCGGCGCTCGACGCCAGCGGTGGTCTGGAATGGTCGCTCGAAGATTTCCCTGGCTTCGCCGAGGACGGCGGCACTGCGGTCGCCTTGCGTCTGCCTGAGCGCGTTGAGGACCTCATCCTTCTTCTTGTAGTCGTCGGACGTTGGCACCGGCACGAACAGGCGCTCCCACCACCAAGCCCTGCGCCGAGAGCCTGTCGGGGCAAGCCTGCGCTTGATCCACCCCGGAAGCGCTCCGCGCCAGCGCATCACCGTGGGCTCGTAAGGCTCGTCCGGTTGCGTCGGCCCGTCCGGTTGCGTCGGCTCAGGCTCGTCCGCCGGTGTCGACTCGTCGCTCATTGCGTGAGGAGGTCGGCGAGCCGTGCCCGGAGCGGGAGGTTTACGGCCTGCTCAAGCCACGCCCATTGCCCGTTCGGGTTGTTCTCGAAGAACACATATCCCTCTGCTGTGGCGGCGAGGTCGATCGCTCCGAAGTGAAGTCCGTACGATGCGACAAGCTCGACGCATCGCGCGCTCACGTCCGGAGGCAGCTCCTCGACCTCATGGCCGAGCCCGCGTGGATCGCCGCGCCTCCAGTCCACCACCGCCTCCGGATTGCTCTGGCTCTCGATGCGGGCGGCGAACGCGTCGCTCCCGATGACCGTTACGCGCACGTCGTAGCGCTTCGGCACGAACGCTTGGAACAAGTAGGGCTCGGGTCCGATCTCGCCGAGAGCGGCAAGCGCAGCAGCGTCTAGCAGGGTCGTGAAGAACAGCTTGCTGGTCGTCCCGTTGCTCACCCGACCGGACCGAAGGGGCTTGCAGACAACGCCATCGGGATGTTCGCTCGCAAAGGCGGCCGCCGCCTCGGGGTCGTTCGTGACGATGCTCGCTGGCACCGTGAACCCAAGATCGGCCGCCCGACGCAGTTGCTCGGGCTTGCACTCAGCCAAGCGGTTCCGATCAGGATGGTTCACCCATAGCGCGTCCAGCGTCTTCCAAAGCCCGTCGAGAGCCTCGCGAGCCTCCCCGGCGGCCCATACTGCCGCGGGGTCCGAGAGGTCCAGCAGCGGCACGGCTGGCCGCCGGTACCACACCGCGTCGACCGAGGCCAGGTCCAACTCACGCGTCGCCAACGTCAGCGCCGTCGCGCCATTGTTCCTCCAACGAAGGCTCGTCGCCTCCGGGAAGTCTTCTGTGTTGAAGCGCACGAAGGGCGCCCCCCGCGCCCGAAGCTCAAGGACTAGCCAGTCGGCTGTGTAGTCAGCTCGGCTTGTGACGATGAGCAGCACAAGCCAGGAGCACCGCTAGTCGCTGCTCTCCCCTGCGGCCTTCGTCACAGTCCCGAAGAAGGCCACATAGTCGTAGTCAACCGGCTCGCCCGGTGCTGCGGTCTGCGTGTGCGCCCACGGTGGAGCATCCGGTTTCTCGCCGGCCGCTCGAGTGTCGGTGTGCAGCGCCATCGGGGTGGGACTGTCCTCGTCGGTGTCGGCTCCCTCAGCATCGACAAATGTCGCCGTCCGCGTCGCGAGGAACTGGGCGTCAACTGACTCGGCTCCACGGACGCCGGGGACGCGATTCTCATCGTCGTCACCACTCTCGCCTTGGGCGTCCGTTGCCGTGCGCGTTACGAGTATCGCGCCCGCCTCGATGAACGGCCGGCCGTCTGCGGTCACGCTGATGCCTTGTGCCTCGTCGTAGCCGGCTGGCTCGGGCGGCTCTGGCCCGAGCGGCCTGACCAGGAAGCGCTCCGCGAACAGGGCTCTCGGCATGGGCGGAGCGTACCAGTCCCGCGCGACGCTCAGGTTTGCGCGAGCGAACTATTCCGGCGTCCCGTTCTATCCTCCGCCCGTGTAGACTACGAACATGCGTTCGAGTTCGACCATAGGAGCGGCGAGATGAGCCAGCATCACGAACGACCCACCGGAATGCACACCGATCGCACCCGCGACGACAACGGAAGGCTGCGCCAGAAGCGCGGCGACACCCAGGTAGGCAACATCGAGCAGGAGTACGGCGTCGACTTCGGCGTCCGCTCCGACATGCGCCTCGACACGCTGAGGGAAAAGACCGGGCTTACTGCGATCGATGATCTGGTGCGGAACGCGCGCAAACAGCACTGAGGCTAAAGGTCGTCCGCGCAACGTTTGAGTAGGTTTGTAGACCTATCGGCAGGTCCGCCTAGCAGGACAGCTCAGCGTGTACATTAGGCGCCGGGCACGTGTACAAACCCCTCCAGCCACCGCCCGGATTTGGCTCTAGCTGGTAATTGAGAACTGTCCCTCTCGGACAGTTCACGCTACGGATTCCGATTGGGTCTGGCGGAGGTTGTCGGCGGCTGATCGTGGTGGTTTGGAGCGCGCCGCGCTCAGCTCGGCGCGCTCCAGGCGTGCAGCTCGCGGCGCGCGGGGCTTGACGCGCGAAGCCGCCCAGGGGTGATCCCCGTGGGCGGCGGGTGCTACTTGCGGGGCTTGCGGCGGGCGCCCGGTGGGGCGCCGCGGGGCCGTTGCGACGGCGGTGCCGTCGCGTCCTTGTGGCCGGTCTTGCTCGCCTGCGGGCCGTAGGGCTTGTACAGGCCGATGCGTGCTCGGATGCTCGCAAGCTGGTCGGCTGCTTTCCGGCCCGCATCCTTGAACGGCCGCTCGCCAGCGTGGCGCCGCGCGGAGCGCGTGGAGCCGAGCCAGCCGGCCTTCGCTGCGATGCGCAGCCAGTCAATGAGGGATGCGACGCTCGCGCGGAGGCGGTGCCAACCGATGCCCACGGACTTCGGGCGGTTCGCCAGGTTGTCGGAGGCGACGCGGTAGCGGTCGCGCCAGTAGTCGTGAACGGCCTCGTAGCTGCGGTGGCTTTTGCGTAGCTCGTGGTAGAGCGCGCTCGTGCGCGGGAGCGGGATGAGGGCGCGCCAGTCCTCGTGGCAGTAGATGGTCTGTTCGTCCCCGCAGTCCGGGGTGAGTTGGAACGTGCAGCGGAACCAGAGGCGCGGCTTGCCGCCGTTCGCGGAGAAGCGAACCTGGTGCATTACGCCTCCGCAATGCCGGCAGCGCTTCACGCCGTGGCGGTCGTGCGTGGGCTTGTCGTGGCGTTTGCCGTCGCCACAGCGCCGCCACGGGAACACGGGCGCGCAGTTGTTCTCCGTGGCGTGCTGGAAGCACGCTTCCACGGAGAACCCGCGGTCGCCGATCACGGTCTGCGGAGCCGCGCCCGCCATGTTCGTGGCGCGGTCGAACAGGTCGTTGAACAGGTGGCACTCCTGCTTGCTCGCGGCGTCCACGCTCGGGACCACTCCGCCGGTGTAGTGGTCTACGGCCTTGCCTGAGTAGTAGCCGTGCCAGAAGCGTTTGACTTTGCCGTTGCCCGTGTAGGCGCGCACGCCCGCCTCCACGTCCCTCGTGACGTACCAGCACCCGCCGACCTTGACGCGCTTCACGGTGCGCCCGCCGCGCTGCACGGTCGTCGCCTCCCTCGGCGTGTCCTCCGCTTCGTGTTTTTCGCTGTCGGGTAGCTCCTGTTCGTTCCATGCCTCGCGGCGCTCGCGCGCCTCCGTCGTGGCCGCGCGCTGCAACCTCAGCGGGTGCCCGGTCGCCTTGCGGGGCCGCCCGGAGCGCGTCGTCGTGCGGCGCTTGCACGGCTCGCCGGGCTGGCAGTCGTGCACGAGGGCTGCGTGAGTCTCGTCCTCGGTGTAGTCAACGTGGACGTGCGCCATCACGCGCTCGTCGTGCATGCGGCAGCGCTTGATGACGGTGCTCGCCGCTCGCAGGAACTCGTCGTGCACGTCCTCAAGCTCGCGCAGGCGTTCCCAGGTGCGCTTGTACGGCGGGCGCTGCGGGAAGCCGCACTCGCGCCAAAGCTCATCCGTCGTGTTCGCCCACCACGGCTTCACGTCAACTTGGCCGCTGACGACGAACGCGACCGCGGCCAGCTCCCAATGGCCGGGCTCGCGGTGGCGCGCGTAATCGCTCTCCAACGCGGCGCACGCTTCGCGGAGGTCGTCCCAAGCCCACCGCTGGCTCTTGAGGAGCCGGACGACGTTCAGCGACCCGCAGAGGTCGGGGCGCTTGGAGAAATCCGTGGCGCCGGGGAGGCGGTCGGGTGGTTGGTAACGAGTCTTGGGCATGAGTTCGGGTGAATCAGTTCACGGGCACGGCAGCGCGCGGGCGATTCGCCCGTGTGGGCTTCCTGTGACCCCTGTTACGGGTGGTTCGGGGCAGAGTTGCCGCCGATTCGGTGGCGGTGAGGCAAGAGTCTCGCGGCCCTTTGATTTGGTGGACAGCGCTCGACGTTTGGTCGAGCCGAGCCCGGTCCTGGCGGGCAGCAACGCAAGAGTTCGTCGCCGCGCAGCGCCGCCCACGACGCGCGCAGCTCGTCGGCGTCGGCAACGAGGAGCCCGTCCGCGTGCAGCGTGGCCGTGCTGAGCCCAATCACGTCCTCGGGAACGCGGAGCCGCTGAGCGAGTTCGCCGACGCGCCACGGCCAGTCCTCGGCGAGCACGAACGCGAGCACCGCGGCCTCAACGCGCCGCCTCCGCTCGTAAGGGATTGAGTGACTACGCTGGTGTTGCATGGGAGATTCGTCCTCCTGTGCCGGGCTTCGGCGTGGTTGCCGCCGCGCCGAAGCCACTACGCGTTAGGGGTGGTTGGCTTTCAACAACATGAAAGCTCGATCCGAGGCCGGCGACTCGAACATTCGTCGATCGTTCTACTCGCAGGCGACACCGTGTGATAACGGCTCGTCGTCGCTGCGGTGCTCCCGCGCTGCCCGGACCATCCGCGGCGCGTCCTACTGTGCAGCGTCAATGGTCCCGGAGCCGATCAAGCGCTGGCTGAAACAGAACATTCACCCCACGGAGGCATGGTTCTTCTTCTTCACGATGGTGCGCTTCGCCGCGTTCACGGCGTGGGGGAACTTGATCGTCCGCCTGATCAGGGGCGAAGAAGCGAAGGAAGATTGGAGGACGCTCACCTCCACCGCCGCGCTCATCACGTTCTCAACGCTCACGTCAGCCGGCGAAGCTAGGGAGTTCGCGTCGTTGCGCGAGGCGGCCGTCGGGATGCGCGGCCTCGTGGACGACGCGGCGGCGCAGGCGGAGTTGCGGGATCAGCGCGCGGCGGAGCGGGACCGGCGGGCCGCCGAGCAACAGGACCGCATGCTTCGCCTCAACAAACGGGCGATCGTGCTGGCCGCCGTCACGCTGGCCGCCGCAATCGTCACGTTGGCGGTCACGATCGCCCGCTAGCCGTCTCGCGGCCTCGCTCCACGGGAGCGACGGGTGGGGCTGACCTACCAGGTCTTGGGGCGTGGGTCGCGTCGCCCGCGGCGCGGGCCGTCGTCAACGTCGGCGGCGCCGTCGCTCGGCTCCGCCCACTCGTTGAGGCAGTGCGTCGCCGCGCCCATGTGCTCGCACGCGCGCCCCAGGCTCTTTGCGAGGGCGAACCATGCCTCGGAGTCCGCGGCGTCGTTCGTGAGGAGCGCCGCGCCCTCGTCAAGCAGCGAGCGGGCCTGCTCGCGGTATCCGCCGATGCGCTCCGCGGCTTCCGCGCGCGCCTCCGTCCAGCGGCGGTGCTGCGGCGACTCGGGCAGCTCGCCGAGCCGATCCGCGGCGCGCGCGGATCGGAGCCTTTGCCGGGCCGCGCCAGTGAGTGCGTGCACGATGAGGCCGTTCCGCTTCGCGCTCGTGACGAGGCCCGTGTCCTCCAGGGCGCGGAAGCGCGGGCGGAACCAGTGCCCTGTGGCGGAGCCCATCTTGAGCCCGAGGTGGTCCACCACGGCGGCGTAGAGCACGGCCGGGTCGTCGGGCCTCCCGTCGTGGAGTTCCGCGCGCTCCAGCGCGGCGAGGATCAAGTCGTCTGACGGCTCCCCTTGTCGCGGCACGCCGCGACGTGCCCTCCGCTCGGGCATGACAGCACTCCTCTCTGTGGCGGCCCGCGTGGGCCTGGACGGGTTCGGTCGCGCCGTGACCGGGCGACTGCTGTGCCCCGGCGTTGGCGCCTCGTGAACGGCTCGTGAAGCGAGCCGCGTCGAACCTACGCGCCCCTAGTCAAGTAGTCGAAAAGATTTCGAAATCGAGGCTACGACTGTGCTTTCAGCAGCTCGTCGGCGCGCGTGACGAGCGCGCCCGGCGCCACGTTGAGGGCGTGCGCGAGTCGCAGCAGCGTCGCGTACTCGGGATTGCCCACGCCCCGCTCCACGTCGCCCAAACACCGCGATGTGCAGATCGGCGGCGTCCGCCAACGCCCTCCTACGACAATCCGCGCTCCGTCCTCGTCAAGCGGACGGCCTCGCCGAGCGCTGCGTGCTTGCAAGCGATGATCCAGGATTACGACGGTTATCACGCAGATTCCGATGATTGAGACGATCCACGAACGTGTCGGGTGCAGTGTTGTTTTGGTGATGTACACGGCGCTTACGAGAACTGCGTAGAAGGGCATCGCCGCATGCAATGCACGAAACAAGCGACTCTCCTGCCACCCGCCGTTGCGCTCCTGATCGGCGTGATCCTCGTCGCGGTAGTGCTCCTGAAAACCGGCCGACCCGTGATCGATCATGCATACGAGTGATCGCCATCCCCCTGCCCGTCATCGGGACTTTTGGCTGCTGGCGCTCGTCCTCTTGTTCCAACTCTTGCATGAGCTGGTTACAGGTGCCCCCTCTTGCGTCTGTCGTTCGGGAACGGCTCAAGCTAGCGCACCGGCCGCTGACACCGACACCCCGCAAACTCCCGACACTCCGCAGCGATTCACTTCGCTGGCGCTCTATTTTGCTGCCGCCATTGTCTTGCTTGGCCTAGTGCTTGATAGCATTCTGGAACATCGCCCACTCGCTGCTTATGCCCTGGCTTGCGGGACGGCATCAGGCATTCTTGCTACTCCTGATCTCATCTTCAACGCCATATTTCGGAAAGTTGCCGCCTCCGAGCAGCGTGCAATCTTCGCCCGTAACTTTGGTATTGGGTCCGCCATCATCTTCATCACGGGTCTTATCCTTCTCATAATTCATGCGATTATCACCGGGCATGCCCGCATTTCTTATTCAACTAACTTGTTTGCGGCACTTGTTGCACTCGGAGGCGTCATTCTAGTTGGGCTTGGCACTCTCGGCTTCACGTTCGCCTTTCTGGCTGGTATCGGCGCACCGAAAGTACCGTCCACTAGCAAGTTCAGTTTTCACGCCCTCATACAAGCATGGGGAAGCGTTGATGACGATGAGCGTCGCTGGTTTATCGCGGGCCTACTTTTTATTACCGCGGCTTTTATCGCATTCTTTTCCTTGTGAGCTATCTACGAAGCCTGCGCTAATAAAGCCAGCTATATAGTACAAAGCGATTCCGGTGGGAATAGAAATGTTCAACACCATTGCCAGAATATGCTCAAAGTGATTACTGTTCAGGAACTGGACAAAGGTTAAGCTACTCGCTACTACCATACGAAGTGAACATACGACAGAACGGTGCATTTGGAGCGGATTTACGTTGGAAGCCCTTGCCCTCTTGAGAAGCGTGCGCGAAGTCGCCGCGCTCGCCAACCCTGCGGAGCCCGCCGCGGCGACGCAGCGCGCCTTTGACGCGGAGCGCGAACGCAGCGCCGCACACACCAGTCCGCCGCCCGCCCGCCGGATCGCGGAACAGCTCGGGTTGCCGTGGCGAGAAGTGCTCGCGGTCGCGCACGCCCCGGAGCGCGAGCAGAACAAGCTCCTCGCCGTGAAGACGCGGGAGCCTGAGCAGGACTGGCTCACGGGGGATCACGCCGCGACCGTGCTCGGCCTCGTCGCCGCGAGGCTCGGCAAGCGCTCTTTGTCGCAGCGCGAGTACCGCGTGGAGCGCGACCGGCTCGCCGCGGACGATCACGCGCGGTGGGCTCACGGCCGCGCGCTGCGCCTGCCCACGGACGCGCAGCTCATCCAGGCCGCGGGCTCGTGGGACGACGCGTTGCGCCGCGCTGGACTCCAAACCGTCGCGGAGCGCGGCCCGTACGAGCGTCCGAGGGCGCCCGCGCTCGTGGATTTGATCGAGTGGTTCTACGCCGAGCATGGGTTCCAGCCGTCGGCGCGCGACTTGAAGGCGTTCGCACGCGGCAACAACGTCGCGTACCCGAGCGAACGCGAGCGCGCGTCCCTCCGCAAAGCGCGAGCCGAGTGGTTGGAGAGGCGGCGCGCCGCCAACCTTCCCGAGCCCCGGCTCGTGAGGAAAGCGGGCGGGCGCGGGAACAAGGAGCCCGACTACGCCCGCAATGCCGCGGCGCCGCGGCCACCCGGCCTCGTGGGCGCGGCCCGCAAGCACTCGTGGGACGAGGAGGCGTGCGTCGACGCCGTCGCCCGCTACCTCGCACAGCTCCGCCCCGGCGAGCGCTCCACGACGCGCGGCTACACCGACTGGAGGGCCACGCAGACCGGCGACGCCGCGCCCGCGCTCCCCACGATCCAAGCCCACGGCGGCTGGGAAGCCGTCAGGCGCAGGGCTGGGGAACGCGCGAACGGCAACGGGCGGCACCCACACGAGCAGGATCGCCTTAGCTCCCGTTCTCCCGACCGTGTCTCCGCATGAACTCCTGGTACGGCACGTCCTTCGCGAGCAGGCCGTCAGCGTGGGCCTGCTGCGCCCGCTTGAACACGAGTCGGCGAATGGGGCGCCAGCGCGGCGGCGCGTCTACCAGCAACGTGAGGTACGACATTCCCCTGTTCATCGCAAGGAACGTACTCGCCAACGACCAGCCTTCGGCGTCCGTGAGCCGCGCATCATCGGCTCGTTCCGCCGCTGCGCCGGCGGCGTGGTTAAGCCCCTCAAACGCAGCGGAGAGGCTGATGAACGCTGGTGTGCTGAGGGAGTGCGCAAGTGTTCCGCGGTGCTCCTCCCACGACGCTCTGCTCCCGAAGTTGCGAGCCGCCCTGATCGGTGCCCACGTCTGCTCCTCTTTGAGCTTCAACATTGGAAGCATCGAGATCATCAAGTCTTCGGTCACGAGCAGAGCAGCAACACGTGCGTTGCGTTTGTCTTCGCTGCGTCGGAGAAGCACCGTAACCCCAGCATTGAGCAGTCCACCGACGACGACGCCCAGGAGCGCAGCGGCGGCAGCGACGTAGGTCGCCGTGTCGCCGGTCAGGTGGACGTTGAGCGCATTGGCAATCATGGCGCCGCCGTCAAGTCGGCAGTCGTGCTCGTTCTGGCGCAAGTTCGTCAAGCCACTCGGTGAGGGGAGCGAGCAGGACCGCGATCCCGTATTGGACGTGCTCCCTCTCAACGAACCGCTCCGTGCCGGCCGCCGTGGTCGTCTCCTCAACCCTGCCGACGTAAGTGGTGCTCTGCACGTTCTCGGCCGCGACGCCGATGACGCTGTTGAAGTCGCCCGCGGCGAACAGTGCACCGCCACTCAATCCCGCAGGCGCGGGAACGCTCATCTCGCCCGCGGCGTACTCGTAACCGGCGCGTCGGTAGACGAGCCGGCGCTGGAGGTAGCCACGGAACAGCCGCTCGGTTGGGGTCGGCGTCTCCACATCTGGCGCGGGCGCGTCCTCGGGGAAGCCGTACGCCATGAACTCCAAGCCGAGGGCCGTGAAGGGCTTTACTCGAACGAACGGCTCCACTTCGCCGGGCCACGCGGAACCGTCAAGCGCCAACAACGCCAGGTCAGCCGTTGGGTGGCGATGGACCTCTGCAACGACATGGAAACCCCCGACAGGTGGCGTGTTCACAAAGAGCATGCCGTCTGCGCCCTCTGGCACGCAGTGCGCCGCGGTGAGGAACACGTTGGACTGCCTAAAAGCGAAGCACGTACCGAGGAAGTCAGCGTCCTCGATCACTGCCCTTTCGTTGCGGAGCAGTTGCTCCCGAGCCTGCGGCGTGGAGGCCGAAACCAACAAAGCGGCAGCCGACAACGGGTTGATATGACCCCCGATCACAACTCCGTTGCCGATGCGTCGGAAGTCAGTGACTCCGCCCCTTCGCAACGCATCTTCTAGCTGGCGAAAATGAGCCGACTGAAGATCGCCGTCCGGGCGCTCCACGCCAACGTACCGGCTGAACTCAACAGGCTCGTCGGCATCCGAGGGGTGCTCGCGCGCGAGTCGTGCAGTCCAACCAGCCCGGCGCCCGATCTCCATTCCGGGCGAACCCGTGGGCCGGAAGCCGAGCGTCAGCGTTATGGAGCCTGGTGCAGCCACGGTGCGCGGCGTCGGTTAGTCGGGAATCGGGGGCTCGTCCCCCAGCACCGCGGCGCCCACAGCGCCAGCCGATGCCGTGCCCGCACGCAACCGCGTCGCGAACACGGGGCCGAGGGACGCGCTGTCGATCGCCCGGTAGACCAGCCTGTTGCCAACGAGCGTGCCGACGTACTGCCCGCTGGGGTCGTAAGCCTTCTTGCCCCTTAGCCTGGCGACGTGCGTGCCCGAACGGGCAAACAGATCGTCGCCGTCCTGACGAAGTGGTCGGCCTTCCTTCGTGTAGAGAGTCGCCATCGGCTACCGCTCAGCCCTTCGGCGGATACGGGTCGTGGCCGGGAGGCACGGTGGTCTTTTCGCGGATACGACCGTCCCGCCCCTGCGTGACCAGCTCGCCTCCCCCTTCGTTGTGCAAATAGCGATGACCGGCGCTCTGCGCCTCCACTTGCGTCTGGTGGTGTGAGCTTGCACGCGACGCACCGGGCTTGTTTACGTCCCAGCCGCCCTCGGGGTTCGGCGAGACGAATCTGATGTTTGGAGTCATGCCAGCATTATGATGAGTAGGTCGGACGAACACACGTTCGTTTCCGGCCAGCCCTTCCACCCATGATCGCGAAGGCATGTTGACGTGTACATTAGGCGCCGGGCGCGTGTACAAACCCGTGTACCGCGGTCGCCGGGAGCCCGCAAACACGGGCCGGAATCAAATCGGAAACTGTCGCCTCTCTCTCACTTCTATGAGCGCCGCCGATTGACGGGGCCCATGGCCTCGCGGAAACGCCGCGCCAAAGCCCCGGCGTCGCTTGGCGGTCGTAGGCTTGGGCGGATGTCGCGTGCTATCGAGGACCGCAATCGCCGCATGCTGCGGGCTCGCGATGCGATGGACCGCGCGTTCGCGCAGCAGCTCGACGTGCCGGCGCTCGCGCGCATCGCGCACGTGTCGCCCACGCATTTCAGCCGCCAGTTCCGTGCGACGTTCGGCGAGACGCCGCACCGCTACCTGCAGCGCCGCCGGGTGGAGCGTGCGATGGAGCTGCTCCGGGAAACCGACAGCCCCGTAACCGAGATCTGCTTCGACGTCGGCTTCAACAGCCTGGGCACGTTCAGTCGCACGTTCCGCGCGATCGTGGGCGAGCCGCCGTCGGCATATCGCGTGCGTTTCCGCGCCGAGGGCGCCCCCCTGCGCGTGCCCGCCTGCTGGGCGATGACGTGGCTGCGCCCGGCTGGCTAGAGAGTAGTTTCGGAGAAGCGCAGCGCGATGCCGCCGGCTAACGTCAACCCCATGCTCAATCGAATCAGCCACACATTCATCCACGTTCTCGACCAGGACGAGGCGCTCGACTTCTACGTCGGCAAGCTCGGGATGGTCGTCCACACCGACGCCGACCTCGGCACGATGCGCTTTCTGACTCTGAACCTCCCCGACCAGCCCGACGTCGAGCTGGTCCTGATGGTCCCGCGACCGCCGGCCTATGACGATGTCACCGCTGCGCAGATCCGCGAGCTGGTGACGAAGGGCGCCGCCGGCGGCGGCATGATCTTCGCGACCGACGATTGCCGCGGCGCCTACGAGCGGCTGCGAGCGGCGGGCGTCGAGTTCACGCAGGAGCCGACGGAGCGCTTCTACGGCACCGACTGCGCGCTACGCGATCCGTTCGGCAACCCGATCCGCCTCACCCAGCCGCCGGGCGGGCCGATCGTGGTGCCGTCGGCCGAGGAGCTGCAGGCGCAATCCTGAGCGCCTGCGCGCCGCCCCGACCCAGCTACTGGAGTTTCGATTTCCCGGCGACCGTATTGGGGCGGTCGATCACCGTGCCGCTGTTGCCGGTGACGCTGAGCCTTTTTGCGATGGTGTTGCCGGTGACGGTCGCACCGCCAGCGTTGCCCTTCACATCGACCGAGCCCGCGACCGTGTTGCCCTTGACTGTGACCCCTGCGGTGTTGCCTTCCAGGAGGAGCGACCGGGAGAACGTGTTGGCCGCGCAGCCGAGGTCGCCTTCTCCGATCACCACCGAGCCGCTGCCGGACAGCACGCTGAGCGTCCCGACGCTCGCCCCGCAGATCCGAATCAGGCTCGCTCCGCTCGAGCGCAGCGCGTTGGTGATGGTCGCGCCCTCGGCGTCGAGCGAACCACCCGCTTCGACGACCACGGCTTTGACCCTCGCGCCCGGGGCCAGCTCAACGGCCTGTCCCGCTTTCACGTACAGGGTGCGTTTGACGG
Source organism: Solirubrobacteraceae bacterium (assembly GCA_049513255.1). GTDB lineage: Bacteria > Actinomycetota > Thermoleophilia > Solirubrobacterales > Solirubrobacteraceae > Palsa-744. The sequence continues at coordinate 158,357 of JBEKWH010000007.1, read as the reverse complement.
TGCCGGTGATGACCTCGCTGTACACCACCTGTGTCGTGCACGAGCTGGTCGTGCTGTGGCCGACGTTGTCGACCGCGGTGCGCGTCACGGTCTTCGCGCCCGCGATGCTGGTTTCGATCGCGACCGTCCCGCTCGGATCGCTCGCGAGACCCGACTGGCCGTCGGAGGCGGTGACGGTGGCGGTGACCCCCGGGCTGCCGATCAGCACCGAAGCCGGGCAGGTGATCTGCACGCTCGGGGGAGTGGCGTCGACCTGGACGGTCAGACAGCCCGCCGCGGACTGGTTGCCGGCGTTGTCGCTCATGGTCGCGCACGCCGTGTGCGAGCCATCGCTGTCGAACGTCTGCGCGGACGGGATCGACGCAGGGTTCACGCCGCTGCCCGGGCTGCCGTCGGCCAGCACAGGATCGCCGTTGGCGGCGAAGGACACTGTGACGCTGTCCTTGTACCAGCCGCCACCGCCCGCGTAGTCGGGGGCGCGGTCGGCCGAGGCCGTCGGCGCCGCTGGCGGGGTGTTGTCGACCACTACCGGTTCGGAGGGTTCGGAGTACGCGGTTTCCGTTTCGCCTTCGTGGGCGAGCACGCGGTAGCGCCACGTGCCTTCGCTCTCCGGCGTCCCGGCCGTGAATTCAAACGACGGCTCGCCGAGCGCCGTGCTCACATCCGACCATTCGGAGTCCGCGTCACGGTGCTGCAGCGTGTACTGCAGCGATCCGAACAGCAGCGGGTCCGCCGACGGCGTCCACGACAGGCCGAACACGCCGGTGTTCGGCGTCGAGCCCGACGACAGCGCCGGAACGCCCGGCACCGGGTAGACCACGTCGGTGGTGCAGTGTTCGGTGGTCACGTGACCGACGTTGTCGACCGCGGTCTCGGTGATCGTCTTTTCGCCGACGCTGCTGGTGTCGATCGGCACCGTCCCGCTCGGATCGACGGCGAGGCCGGACTGTCCGTCGGACGCCGTCACGGTGGCGCTGGCGCTCGCGTTCAGGAGCGCCGTGCTCGGGCAGCTGACGCTGAGGCTGGGCGGCGTGGCGTCGACCTGGACGGTCAGCGAGGTCGGGCTCGAGGTGTTGCCCGCACGATCCTTTACGGTCGCGGTGTCGGTGAACGAGCCGCTCGAGGAGTAGGTCACGGGCGCGGGGACCGAGGCTGGGTCCACGCCGCTGCCGGGACTGCCGTCCGCCAGCGCGGGGTCGCCGTTGTCGGTGCTCGTCAACGTCACGGAGTCGCGGTACCAGCCGCCGCCGCCCGCATAGTCGGGAGCGCGGTCGGGTGTGATGGTCGGAGCGTTCGGGGGTGTCCGATCGACCACGATCGGTTCGGAGGGTTCGGAGTACGCGGTTTCCGTTTCGCCTTCGTGGGCGAGCACGCGGTAGCGCCACGTGCCTTCGCTCTCCGGCGTCCCGGCCGTGAATTCAAACGACGGCTCGCCGAGCGTCGTGCTCACATCCGACCATTCGGAGTCCGCGTTGCGGTGCTGCAGCGCGTACTGCAGCGATCCGAACAGCAGCGGGTCCGCCGACGGCGTCCACGACAGGCCGAACACGCCGGTGTTCGGCGAAGAGCCCGACGACAGCGCCGGAACGCCCGGCACCGGGTAGACCACGTCGACATGGCACTGCTGGGTCGCGGTGTTGCCGGCCCTGTCTGAGACTTCGACCGGGACGGTGAACGTGCCGGCCGTGCTCGTCGTGATCGGGAACGTCCCTTCGGGGCTGGCGGCGAAGCCTGACCCCGTGTCGCTGGCTTGCGAGATCGTGTAGCTCGCTTCGCTGTTCAACAGGACCGGCCCCGTGGGGCAGCTCAGCGTGAAGGTCGGCTTCGTCTCATCGATCTTGATGACGTCGCTCTTGGACGCCTCGATGTTGCCGTTGACGTCGACCGAGCGGGCGGTGATCGTGGTCTGGCCTTCACCGGAGATCGTGATCGGCGCGGTGTACCTCGTCCACGACGGCGCTTCGCCGATCTTGTACTCGGTGCCCGCGACCGCGTATTCGGAGTCGCTCGCGCTGAGCGAGACCGTGACGCTGTGGCGGTACCAGCCTTCCACGCCGTCAGGCGGCCGGTCGGTCGAGATCGTGGTGGTCGGCGTCGTCAGGTCGGTGTACTTGGGGCCGGCTTCCCACTCGGTCGCCGCCGCCAGCGCCTGCCCGTGTTCATTGGGGTGAAAGTAGTCGATGGTTCCCACGTCGCTTGCCGGGAAGTTGATCGCGTACGCGGCGCCGCCGTCGTAGTGGCAGTGGATGAACTGGGCGCACACTTCGCCGAGGACGGTGTTGAATTCGATGTTCCGTTTCTGCACGTTCGCACGGCGGGTGACTTCGGCCGACGAGGTCGACGTCGGGTTCACGAGCATCGCCTGGCAGATTTTCGCCAGCCCCCACACCAGCTGGGCGGAGAGGTTGCTGTGCAGGACGCTCCACAGGTTGAAGATGTTCGGGATCGACGCCACGTCGATCCGCGCTTCGGGAAGCCCGCTGCTGAGGATTTCAAGCCCGGATTTGAAGCTCGCGCGGAAGCTCGACACCGGCGTCATGGTCGCTTCGGAGCTCGTGCATACGTCGTTGGCGCCCATCAGGATCAGCACCTGGTCGGGCGTGTTGGGCGCGTTGACGGCGTTTTTGGCCTGTTCGGGGAGTTCGGACATTTTCGCGCCCGTTTTGGCGTCGTTGCCGCCCGTCGTCGAGTTGATTATCGGGCGGGCCAGCAGGACCGACGGATTGAGCGCTTTGGTGCGCAGGTAGATACTGTCGACGGTCGCGCTGGTGCCCGTCTCCCACGAGAATGCCGGGCAGTCAGACAGCGCGGTGCAGCCGCTGCCCTGGGAGTCATAGCCTCGTGAGATCGAGTCGCCGAGGGCGTCGATCGACGTCGGCGGCCCGACCTTCGCGGGAGTCGCGAGCGCCTCGCCCGCGAGTGCCATCAGGGCCAGTAGCGCGATGGAAAGCGCAGCGACGGAGACTGCGCGAGCGCGGGCGAGACGCCGCGTGAGACCAGCCCGGTCGATCGTGACACGCGACATTCAGACCCCCCACTCGTCAGTCACAAAGACGGTGGGCGTCAGGCTGCGCCGTGCGACCGGCGGCCCGAGGCGACCCCGCCACTGAGGCCACGCTAACGTCGTCGACCGGGACTTGTCAATAGCGTCGGGTACCGTCTCGTTAGATCGGGTGCTCGCGTCGGACAGGCTCAGTACCTCGTGTCAAACCCAGTAGGCGCTGCGGCAGGCAGTCCGCAGGCTGCCCGTGGGGCCCGAGCTCAACGCACTGATTGGGCACTCTGCGCTGCAGCCGGCACACCCACGGTGACCGTGCCAACGATGACCCATCCCTGACCGGAGCGCGCCAACAAGCCGGGCCGTCCGTAGAGAACCTCGAGCTTCTCAGCCGACGCACAGGCTCGCCACAGGCCTGCTCTGCGCGGTGGAACGCGCCAGCGGGCATTTCGGGCTGGCAGCGCCCGCGCGCAGGACCCGGACGGTCTGTCGACTGACGCGATGTGAGCCGGGCCGTCGCGGACGCGCCGCCGGCGACGGCCGTGACCGGCGCGGGCCGCTTACGATGCTTGCCTGTGCGTCATTCGTTCCTGCGCGCCTCGGGCCCCCGTGCGGCGGCGCTGTGCGTCTCTATCGCGCTGCTCGCCGGCTGCGGCGGCGCTCGCGCCCCGCAGAGCGTGGCCGGCGTGCGCGCGATGTACCGCGCGATCGGCCTGGACGCGAGCTCGGGTGAGTTCAGCGACATCTGCCGCTCCTACATGGACCGCCAGCTGCGCAGCGAGCTGACGCCGTTCGAGCGGGACTGCCTGACGACGGGCTTCGAACGCTGGGCGGAAAAGATCCGCGTGCCGGGGGTCGGCGCCAGCATCCGCATCGTCCTCGCGGGCGACGAAGCGCTGGTGTATCGCTCGACGAAGCCCGAAAAGGCGATCTATATAGGAGGCCAGTGGCAGTTGGCGGAAGTGCCCCAAGTGATCCTGCCGCGGCGCAGCGTCGAGCGTTGAGGCCGAAGCCGGCTGCTCAACTGTGTTCCCCCTACGGGGACGATGCGACGCCGTCCAGCGCCGCGCGCAGCGAGCGCTGGCTCTGCGGTCCGCGCAGGACCGCGCGGATGCGCCGGTTGGCGTCGATCACAAAGGTCGTGGGCAGGACGCGCAGGTGGTAGGCGTTGCCGACGAAGCCTTCGCCGTCGCGCAGGACCGGAAACGTCCACGCGTAGCGGCGGATGAAGGCGCGCGCTTGCGAGCGCGACGGGTCGCTCCAGTCGACGCCGACGACCCTGTCGCGCCCGGCCGCGCTCTGCGAGAAGCGCTCGAGTTCGGGCGCCTCTTCGCCGCACGGCCCGCACCAGCTGGCCCAGAAGACGACGAGCGCCGGGCGCCCGCCGCTGCCGGCGAGCAGGCTGGCGAGCGTGACGGGCGCTCCGACCAGCGCTTCGCGCGGAAGCGCCGGCGCGGGGCTGCCGGTGTCGGGGTGTGAGGCGAGGCCGAACACGGCGGCCGCGGCGATCGCCGCGACGAGCACGAGCGTCCCAGCGAGCAGTCGCAGCCGCCGTGCCATCTCAGGTTGCGCTCAGCGCGCGACCAGCAGCGGTACGTCGTGCGCGATTTCCGAGGGCTGGAAGCTCGAGGCGTACAGCGTCAGGCGCAAGCCCTTACCGGTGATCCCGTACACGAGCCCGGTGTGGTTGATGAACTGGGGCTGCTGAGCGTCGCGTTCGGAGCCCACCCCCCACGCCTTCCATACGCGCGCCAGTTCCTTGGCCGAGCCGATCAGGTACTGCATGCGCCCGGTCATCCCGTGGCGTGCGAGAAACGCTGCGACCGCCTTCGGCGTGTCCCCGCGCGGGTCCACCGAGACGGCGATGACCTGGACCTTGGAGTCCAGCTTCGGTCCCATCAGGTTCAGCGCGACGCGCAGATCCGAGGCGATCAGCGGGCAGACGTCCGGGCAGTTGGTGTAGAGGAACGTGACGAGCACGGCCTTGCCTTTGTAGGAGGCGATGTTGACCGGCTGGCCGAGATAGTTGTGCAGCGCCAGCGGCGGCGCAGGCTCGGCGGGCGTGAGCAGGGCGGCCGCGTCGAAGTCGGCCGCGCGGGCTTGGGCGCGCGCTTTGGCGCCGGACGTGCCACCGATCGCAACCAGCGCCACCGCACCCGCCACCAGGATCAGCACCAGCAGCGACAGCAGCACGCGGAAGTCGAGCCCGTTCTTGCGCATCGCAATGCGAAGTTATCAGGCGTCGGCGCTTGGACGCGACGGCTCCCGCGGGAAGCTGCGTCGGCAACAACGCATGCAGTCCTCCCTCTGTGATGCATCTTGCAGCGAGATCTGGTAGCTTGCCGCCCGTTCGTGCCGAGTCTTCGTCCCCAAGGGGTCGAGGAGCGGGGGACCCAGTGCAGCCGAGAGGCTGCGGGGGCGAATCGCCACAGAGTGTGGCGTAGCGTAGACGTTTACGCGAGCCCGTCAGCTAACCCCGTAGGCGCCATGCAATGGAATTAGAAAGGACGCCTCGATGCCGGGATCCCCGCGTGATCTTGCTGTTGTCGACCACTGGAGCGCCTCGCTGGCGCGTTCGCAGGCACGCCGTGCTCGCGCAGAGCGTGGGCGTGGCGCGCGCCGCGGCGCGCACTCGAGCTCCTCGCTGTCAGCGCTGCTCGACAATCGTGGCATCTTGCGCCAGCCGCGAGACCTCGCCGACGAGGAGCCGTGGCAGCTGTCGCTGGGCCGCTCCCGCGCGCGCAGGCGCGCGGCGCAGCTGCGCTTCGTGCCGGCCGGCCGATCGAAGATCGGCCAGCGCGCCAAACGCGTCTCGCTGGGCGCGCTGGCGGCGCTGACGGTGGGCCCCGCCGCCAGCCTCGCAAGCGGCCAGTCGACGATCCCGGCGACCAACCCGGAACCGGTGACGACCACAGAACACAGCATCGTGCTGAGCAGCGAAAGCGAAGGCAGGCAGGTGCAGCTGCTGCAGAAGGCGCTCGGCGGCATCAAAGTCGACGGCGTGTTCGGGCCGGAAACGGAAGCCGCGGTGCGCAGCTTCCAGGCGAGCAGGGGCCTGACGGTCGACGGCGTCGTGGGACCGCAGACGAGCGCGGCGCTGCGTGTGCAGAGCGCCGGCAAGGCGTTCATCGCGGATGTCAGCAGCACGCTTCCGGGCACGGCGTCGCTGCCCGGCGCCGAAGCCCCCGCGAGCGGCGCTGCCGGCGAAACCGGCGCGACGGAAACAGGCACGACCGAAACGGGCACGACCGCGAGCGTCGCGAACGTGACGAGCAGCGCAACGGGCGGCTCCGAAGCCGGACCGGAAATCGAACCCGCCGAAGCGGAAGCCGAAGCGAAGAGCGCGGCAGCCGAAAGGCAGGCGGAAGAAGCGCACGCGCAAGCGGCGACCGTGGACACGGTCAAGCAGCTGCAGAGCGCGCTGCACGTGACCGTCGACGGCGACTTCGGTCCCGCGACCGAGGCGGCCGTGCGCCGCCTGCAGGCGCGCCACGGCCTGACCGTCGATGGCGTCGTCGGCCCGGCGACGTGGAACGTGATCGGCGTGCACAGCGCGGCCGAGCTGACGCCGCCGGCTTCGGCGCTGCCCGCAACGCCGGCCCCGCGACAGACGGCTGCGACCGCCGCGACGACCGACGTCGGGCTGACGCCCGGCAGCGGCGGCACCCCCGGTAACGGCGCGGCGCCCGCCGGCTCGCCGGTGGCGCCCGCGACCGGCGCGACCGCGGTCGAGTGGCTGCAGAAGGCGCTGAAGCTCCCCGTCGACGGCGAATTCGGGCCCGAAACCGAGGCGGCGGTCCGCCGGCTGCAGGCCCGTCACGGGCTGACCGTGGACGGCGTCGTCGGCCCGTCGACGTGGAGCGTGATCGGCGTGCAGAGCGCCGCGACGCTCACCCCACCCCCCTCTGCGCTGGTGGCGCCGAGCGCCCCGGGCGGGGCTGCGGGCACGGGTGCCGCGGGCGCGGGTGCTGCAGGCGCGACGGGCGCCGCGGGCGGCGAAGCGGAAGCGATCGTCGCGCGGGTGATCGCGGCGGCCGATGAAATCGCGACGCGACCGTACGTGTGGGGCGGCGGGCACGGCTCGTTCGAATCCGAGGGCTATGACTGCTCGGGCTCGGTGTCCTACGCGCTGCACGGCGGCGGGCTGCTCAGCTCGCCGGAGGACTCGACCGGCCTTGAGTCATACGGCGAACCGGGACCGGGCAAGTACATAACGATCTACGCGAACGCCGAACACGCGTACATGGTGATCGACGGCAGACGCTTCGACACCGTGGCACTGGCGGAAACCGGGTCGCGCTGGTCCAACTCACCCGGCGACGACGGCGGCGACTTCGTCGAACGCCACCCGGCAGGCTTGTAGCACCCCGATCGCGCGTCTCGTCCCAAGCGCTGTCTAGCTTGCGCTGCTCCCTACGGAGACGGCGAGGAGAGACGAGACGATGCTGGCGCGGGCGCACGCGTTCACGATCGACGGACTGCAGACGCGACATGTGAGCGTCGAGGTGGACGTGCGGGCAGGACTGCCCGCGTTCACGATCGTCGGCCTCGCGGACACCGCGGTGCGCGAGGCGCGCGAGCGCATCACGGCGGCGATCCTGAACGCGGGGTTCGAGTTCCCGGGCAGGCGCGTGACGGCGAACCTCGCGCCGGGAGACGTGCGCAAGGCGGGACCGGGCCTGGACCTGGCGCTGGCGTGCGCGGTGCTGGCGGCGACGGGCCAGCTGCCGCAGGAGGAGCTGGAGCGCGTCGCGCTGTTCGGCGAGCTGGGACTCGACGGCGCCGTACGACCCTCGCGCGGCGCGCTGGCGGTCGCGCACGCGGCGCAGCGCGCCGGCATGAGCGGGCTGGCACTCGCGCCCGCGTGCGCGCGCGAGGCGCGCCTGATCGACGGCCTGCGGGTGATCGTGGTCGAGCACCTGCAAAGCGCGGCGCGCGTGCTTCGCGGCGGCCCGGACGACGCGCCCGCGGAGCCTCGTGTCGCGGCCGCGGGCGGGCGATCGCAGCTGCGGCAAGGCGTCGCCTCGGCGTGTCTGGCGGGACCGGACCTGAGCGATGTGCGCGGCCAGCATCACGCGGTCAAAGCGATCGTGATCGCGGCGGCGGGCGCGCACAACGTGCTGCTGAGCGGACCTCCGGGCGCGGGCAAGACGATGCTGGCGCAGCGGATCGTGTCGATCCTGCCGCCGCTGAGCCGCGCCGAGGCGGTCGAGGTGACGCGCATCCACAGCCTGATGGGCAGCCGCGTCGACGCGCTGGCGATGACCCGCCCGTTCCGCGCGCCCCACCACTCGATCACGGCCGCCGGACTCGTCGGCGGCGCGAGCCGCGGATGCGTAGGAGAGGTGGTGCTTGCACACCATGGGGTGCTGTTCCTGGACGAGCTGTCCGAGTTCGCGCGACCGACGCTCGAGGCGCTGCGCCAGCCGCTGGAGGACGGACGCGTGGCGATCGTACGGGCGGGCCACTCGGCGGTGTACCCGGCGCGCTTCATGCTGCTGGCGGCGACGAACCCGTGTCCGTGCGGCTTCGCGGGCGACGGCGATCGCTGCCGCTGCGGCGAAGTGGACAAGGCGCGCCACCGACGCCGTCTGAGCGGCCCGCTGCTGGATCGCATCGACCTCGCGTCCAGCCTGCAGCGAGATCTCGCTGACGACCTGCTGGCTGCCCCGTTGACGAGCTCTGCGCGGGCTCGCGAGCAGGTTGCCGACGCACGCGAGCGCCAGGCGGCGCGGCTGGCGGCGGAGGGCGTCGCGGTCAACGCACAGATGGACGGGCGCATGCTGAGGCGTTACGCGCGGCTCGACGAGCGCGGTCAGGAGATGCTGCGCGGCGCCCGCCGGGCTGGGCTGCTGAGCGCGCGTGGCGAGACGCGCGTGCTGCGCGTGGCGCGCACGATCGCCGACCTGGACGCGAGCGAGCGGGTGCGCGCGCGAGACCTCGGCGCGGCGCTGGCGCTTCGCCCGGAGCCGACCATCGAGGGCAACCGCGCGGCATGAGCTCGAGCTCGAGCCGCCCAACCCCCCGGCCGTCGGGCGCATGCGCCGGCTGCCGGCGCCGCAGCTGGCTGCTGTCAGCTTTGAGCGGGCCGCTTGAGTACTGCGCCCGCGATCGTGAGCGCCTGCTCGAGCTGCTGGCGCTCCCGGACATGGAGCTGCTGGAGGCGGTGGCTGGCCGGCGCGCCAACGAGCTGAGAGAGCGATACGAGCGCTTCCGCGGGGATGAGCCAGCGCCCGTGCATGGGCCTGCGCGCACGAATCAGCCTGCGCGCACGAATCAGCCTGCGCGCACGAATCAGCCTGCGCGCACGAATCAGCCTGCGCGCACGAACGGCTTGGAGACGGTGTGCGGTCACGGTCGTGGCTATCCGCGCAGCCTCGACGGCCGCTGCTCGCCGCACATGCTCGAGGTGGCCGGCGGCGCCGCTCGCCTCGCGCGGCTGACGGCGGCACCGGTGGTGGCGATTGTCGGCTCGCGCTCGCCGAGCGACTACGGGATCGAGATCGCGAGGAGCCTCGCACGCGGACTGTCCGCCAGCGGGGTGAGCGTCGTGGCGAGCTTCACCGACGGGATCGCGGCGGCGACGCACGCGGGCGCGCTGGACGCGGGCGCGGGGAGCGTGGCGGTGCTGGGCGGCGGGCTGGGCGTGGCGTGCCCGCAGCGCAGGCGCTCGCTGTATGAGCGCGTCGTGCGCGGCGGCTGCGCGGTGTCGGAGCTGCCGCATGATTGCGCTGGGCGGCGCTGGGGGCAGCTTGCGAGCGAGCGCATCGTCGTCGAGCTCGCGCTGCTGACGGTCATGGTCGAGGCGGAGGCGACGGCGGGTGACCTCGCACCGGCACGAATCGCGTTGGCGCTCGGCCGGACCGTGGCTGCGATCCCGGGCCGCGTCACGTCTCCCCTCTCGCGCGGAACGCACGCGCTGCTGATGGACGGCGCCAGTCTCGTGCGAGGGCCGCGAGACGTGCTCGAGCTCCTGTATGTGCCGGGCGGGCCGCGCTCGTCGGCGGGCGCCCCACGCTCGTCGATGGGCGGGCCGCGCTCGCCGGTGGGCGCCCCACGCTCGCCGCAGGGCGCCCCGCGCTCGCGTGCGCCGGACGGCGCCGATCGTCACGACGAGAGCTGCGACCCGCACGCTGGGCTGGCGCCGGCGCTGCGGACTACGCTCGCGCACGTCGGCGCGGGGCGCGACACCCCGGACAAGCTCACGCGTGCAGGACTCGACGGCTCGGAGCTGCTGCTGGCGCTCAGCGAACTGGAGCTGATGGGGTTGATCGTTCGTGGCGACGGGGGCCGCTACCTGCCTCGACACCGGGTAGACGAATAGCAGTCAATCGTCTATTGAATACAAGCCATTCTCAAGCGACTGCCTGAAATCGCCGACGCCATGGGCTGAGATGAAGGATCAGCTCAAAGCGGGGGATCGCTGATGCGGGCGTCGGCTGGGCAGGGAACGCCAAGCCAGTCCGAGCGAGAAATCCGACGCCTCGGCGAGGCGCTGGCCACACGCGTTGAGGACGTGTTGCGTCGCACGGAGGTGCGCGGACGCAACATGGCAACGGGCTCGGCGTTTGCGCCCGACCGTGCGGTCCTGGAGAGTCTCGAGCACATCGGCAGGACCTCGACGCACGCCGTGGCCCAGTGGATCGCCGGAGGCAGTCCAGAGGCGGGGCGCGAGACCGGACAGCAGGCGTGGCACACCTACGGCCAACTGGCGGCCCAACGCGCGGCGCCGTTGAACGAGCTGATCAAGCGGTGCCTGCGCTGGCGCGACGCGGTCATCGAGGTGCTGGGCGACTGCGCACGCGAGCTCGAGATCTCCCCGGCTGCGCTGTCGCGGGTGGTGTCGATGACGCAGCACACGATCGACGTGACGCTCGTGCGCATGTGCGAGGAGTTCGAGCTCGAGCGGGCACGCGTCGCCGACGAGCTCACGCGGCGCGAGGAGGAGCTCGTGTTCATGGCGACGCACGACCCGCTCACGGGGTTGCCGAACCGCACGCTCATTCTCGACCGCGGAGAGCACATGCTGGGCCGTGCGCGCCGCATGCGGACACCGGTGGCGGCACTGGTGATCGACCTGGATAACTTCACGAGCATCAACGACACGCTCGGCCACACCGCCGGCGACGAGCTCCTGCAGGCGATCGCGGCGAGGCTTGATGGCATCGTGCGTGACAGCGACGCGCTCGGTCGCATCGGCGGCGACGAGTTCGTGGTGCTCGCCGAAGACTTCTCCAAGGCCGCGGACGCAGAGGCGATCGCCGAGCGGATCAGGGAGGCGCTGAAGGCGCCGTTCGTGCTTGCCGACGGCAAGCAGACGGCGCTGACGGTGACCGCGAGCATCGGCGTGGCCATCGGCGAGCGTTCGTCGGTGGATGACTTCCTGCGCGACGCCGACATCGCGATGCACCGTGCGAAGTGGGACGGCAAGAACCGCCACGTCGTGTTCGAGTCGGGCATGCAGGACATGGTGCAGAGTCGCATGGAGCTGGAGATGGACCTGCACGGCGCGCTCGCGCGCGACGAGTTCTTCCTGCTCTACCAGCCGACGTTCGACCTGCACGGGATGAAGCCCACGGGCGTGGAGGCGCTGCTGCGCTGGCAGAGCCAGGCGCGCGGGCTGGTACAGCCGAACGACTTCATACCGCTGCTCGAGGAGACTGGGCTGATCGTCGATGTCGGCAGGTGGGTGCTGGCGCAGGCCTGCCGCCAGGGCGCGAGCTGGCACGGGCGCGGGCACCCGGTCGGCGTCGCGGTCAACGTGTCCGTGCGCCAGCTGGAGACCGATGAGATCGTCGGCGACGTTCACCGCGCGATCCGGGACAGCGGCCTGCGCGCGGACGCGCTGACGCTCGAGATCACAGAGACGGCGCTGATGCGCAACCCGGACCAGACAGCCCGCCGTCTGCACGCGATCAAGGCACTGGGCGTGCGCATCGCGATCGACGACTTCGGCACCGGGTACTCGTCGTTCGCGCACCTCAAACAGTTCCCCGTCGACGCGCTGAAGATCGACCGCTCGTTCATCTCCCAGCTCAGCGAGAACCCCGAAGGCGAGGCGTTGCTGCGCACGCTCGTACAGTTGGGCAAGGCCCTATCGATCGAGACCCTCGCCGAGGGCATCGAGCTGCATCAGCAGCTGTCGCTGCTGCGCGAGGAGCACTGTGACAGCGGCCAGGGGTTCCTGTTCGCGCGGCCGCTGCCCGTTGAGGACATGGAGGCATTCCTGCTCAACTGGCGCGCGAGCGACATCGGCCACGCCGACTCAGACCGCCCTGCTGATCCACCGCCGCACAAACGGGGGCGCACCCGCGGCAAGCCGCCCAGCGCCGCATCGCGTTCTCGGCGACTGCTTGCAGCGGGCGGCGAGGGCGGGTAGCGCTCAGCTCGAACGGCGGCGCCGGGGAAGCTGCAGGCCAAGGGTCTGGACTTCGGGCATTGGCGCGTGTATGTTGGCGCTCATGCCCGCTCACGGTGCACGCCTGCACCTCGCGCTTCGGCTGCTTGTGGTCGTGCTCTTGGCTGCTGCGGTTGCCGCTGTCGCGGGCACGAGCGTGGCCCTCGAGCTGGCGCCGGCTGCGCTGCTGGTGCTGTTGTTGGTGTTCAGGCGCTATCCGGGTGAGCGCGTAATCCACCGCCTGGCCCGTCGAGTCGCAGTCGCGCCCGCTGCTCGTTCCGTTGTCCTTCCTCGCGCGCCGCGTTCGCTTGGCGCTCGTGTTGGCGCACTTGCAGTGCCCGGCTCGGGCCGGGCGCCTCCTGCTGGCGCCCTGATCTGACGGTCGCGGTCGGCAGACACGCCGACCGTATGGCTGGAGGATTCAGGGATCGCGCCTCGGCGCACGCGACACATCGCCGAGGTAGCGCTGCTCAAGGCCCGCGCCCATTCAGGGCGCTCCCTCCACGGTCGCGGAGTGCTCCGCGACCGTGTACAGCCAAGGAGGACATCACGATGATTGCAGCAGTCAACAGGTGCGGCAGGCGGACGCTGGTGCTGGCGGTCGGGCTGCTCGCCGCTGCGCTGGCGCTCGCCACCGCCGCGGCAGCCTCTGAAACGAATGGCATGACGATGAGCGACGGCTCGTCTATGTCTCACACCACCAGCTCCGGCTCGAGTTCCAGTTCCAGTTCCGCGATGCCGGCGTCTGGTTCGAGCGTGCCGAGCATGGCGCATATGGGGTCTACGACCGCGTCACACACGAGCGGGGTGCACTCGACGTCGATGGGGAGCATGTCGATGACGGTCGGCGGTCACACGACGAACATCCTTCCGAACTGGCTTGCGGTGATCTGGATGCTCGTGTTCTTCGTGATCATCGCGATCCACGGACGCCACGTGCTGGAAAGCGAGGGGCAGCGGCGCTATTGGCACTCAGGTCACGTGTTCATGGCTGTAGGCATGGCCGTGATGTACGCGCCCGGCTCTGTCAACCACTTCAACATCCCGACGGGGTTCTGGTCGCTGGCGTTCGCCAACGGCGCGATCGCGATCGTGCTGTGGATGATGGTGCAGGCGTTCGCGGGACGCGGAACCAACTTGCTGTGGCTGCTGATGGCGTTTGATCTCGCGGCGATGGCCTACATGTGGTCGCCGACCGGTTTCCAGGCGCCGATCACGTGGCTGCTGGTCGCATACTTCGCCGGCCAGGCCGCGCTCTGGGGCACGAATCGCATGCGCGACTTCGACGAGCGGACGATCCTGGGCGGAGCGGTGTCCGTGACGCCGCAGGGCGCACTGGCGGCGAGCGTCGCTGAGCCGCTGATCTGTTACAAGGATCTGCGCGTCTCGATGGCCGCGATGACGATCGGCATGGCGTACATGTTCGCCGCGATGCAGCTGGTGATGTCATGAGCGCCCCGGTTGCAGGCACTCGCTCCGACGGTCGACCGCTGGTGACGGCGCGCGGCATCCAGATCGCGCTCGGGCTCATCTGGCTGCTCGACGGGCTGTTCCAGTTCAAGAGCTTCATGTTCACCCACGGAATCGTCAAGGAAGTCTTTGAACCGGCGATGAAGGGGCAGCCCTCGTTCATCGGCGATCCGATGCGCACGTTCGATGACTTCTACGGCCGCGATCTGACGCTGTGGAACACGCTGTCGGGCGAGATCCAGATCGCGATCGGGCTCGCGCTGATCTGCAGCAAGCGGCTCGTCAAGCCAGCTCTCGCAGTCTCGTTTGCGTGGGCGATCTTCGTCTGGTGGTTCGGCGAGGGCTTCGGCGGGCTGACGTCCAACACGCTGCCGGCACCGCTGATGGGCGCGCCCGGAGCGGTGATCATCTACGCGATCATCGGCCTGCTCGTGTGGCCCACCGACAAGCAGGAGGGCCGCTCGCCAGCGGCGCTCGGGCCGCTCGGCGATCGCGGCGGCCTGTACTTCTGGTCGGGGCTGTGGGCCATCTCAGCCGGCCTGTGGCTGGCGAACGTCAACCGCGCGAAGGAAGCCACCCACGAAATGATCACCGGCATGGCCGAAGCCTCGCCACATTGGCTCGCGAAGATCCAAGACTCGCTGGCGAAGCACACCGTCGGCCACGGCACAACGATCGCGGTGGTGCTCGCGATCGTCTCGCTCGCAGTTGCAGTCGCAGTGTGGACCCCCCTGCGCTGGCCAGCGCTCGCGATCGGGATCGTGCTCTCACTCGGCTACTGGCTATACGGGCAAGATCTCGGCGGCCCGTTCTGGGCCGAAGGCGCGACCGACTTCAACGCCGGGCCGCTGTTCGTGCTGCTCGCCGTGGCACTGTTCCCAGTAGCGCAACTCGCGAGCTTCGGCCAGCGCGTGCGCTCCGCGGATACAGCGCCCGAGGAAACGCCACCAGTCGGGGCGCCGGGGGTCGGCGTTGCCTGAGGCCCGATCGAGCCCGTGTCGCCTGTGGGGATGACTCAGGCGCGCGGCAAGGCCGTACGCACATCGGACAAGCCTCGTGCTAATGATCGTGATCGGGGCGGACGTCCACAAGAGCACCCACGTAACCGAAGGAGGGCCGTGATGCGGAAGCTGATCTACTCGATGACCGTGTCGCTGGACGGCTACATCGCCGGACCCGATAGCGCGATCGACTGGACGGTGCCCGACGAGGAGCTGTTTCTGTTCCACACCCAGCAGATACAGGAGACTGGTGTGCATCTCTGCGGACGGGGGCTCTACGAAACGATGGTCTACTGGGAGACCGCTGAGGAGAGTCCGCTGGCCGCGGAGCACGTCAAGTTCGCCCAAATCTGGAAGGCCCTGCCGAAGGTCGTGTTCTCCACGACGCTGGAGAGCGTGGTGGGCAACACCAGGCTGGTCAGGGACGGCGTCGGCGAGGAGGTCTCAAGGCTCAAGGAACAGCCCGGAAAGGACATCGGCGTCGGCGGCGCCGGCCTCGCCCGTGCGTGTATGAAGCTGGAGCTGATCGACGAGTGGCGGCTGTTCGTCGGTCCGGTCCTCCTCGGCGGCGGCACGCCCTACTTCCCGACCCTGGACGAAAGGCTCAACCTGGAGTTGGTCGAGACGAAGACGTTTGGCTCTCGCGTCGTTTACCTTCGCTACAGGCGCGTGCCAGATGTCCTGTAGGTGATCGTCCCCACTCGCGCACCCTGGCGGGACCGGCGACAAGAGTCGGGCCGCTCTGGTGGTCGCCCTATCGCAGACAATGCTCATGTACGGCGAGGTGGCGACGTCCTCGATGCGAGCCTTCCCACCCGCGCAGACGAACGCGGTCGTCCTTCTCTCAACCCTCCGCGGTGAATGGGCGCCTTGCCTTCATCGCCCACCGGTTTAGCGCACTGCTCGGTCGAACAAAGCTCGATCATGAGAGGCAAGTTCGCTGCACGAGCTTGCCATATCCGAGGCGAGATTTGGCCTCAATCTTCGCGGCAACCCCAGGGAAATCCGGGGGTTTTGCGTGAAGCGGATGAAGGGATTCGAACCCTCGACCTTCGCCATGGCAAGGCGACGCTCTAGCCAGCTGAGCTACATCCGCGCGATGCGGCCATTCTACAGCGGTCGCCGCGCGCGCACCTGATAGACGGCTGTCAGGCCGGATTCGAAGCCCTGGCCGGCGGCGCGCAGGTACAGCCGCCAGACGCGCGTGCGCTCGACGCCGGCGAGCGCCTCGGCCTGCTCGAGGTGCTGATCGAGCCGCTGCGCCCAGTGGCGCAGGGTGACGGCGTAGTCCTCGCGAAAGCCCTCGATGTGGCCGGTGCGAAAGCCGGCGCGCTCGAGCGCGAGCTGCACGCGCGACAGCGGCAGCGGCTCTCCGTCGGGGAATACGTAGCGCGTCGAGAACAGATCATCGAGCGGCGTCGCGTCGGGGTCGAGCGCGGCGATCGCGTGGTTGAGCAGCACGCCGCCCGGTCGCAGCAGGCCGAACAGCGACTGCGCGTACACGTCGATCTGGGCGTCGCCGACGTGCTCGGACATGCCGATGCTCGCGATCGCGTCGAACGACGCCTTCGGCAGCTGCCGGTAGTCCTGCACGCGGATCTCGATCTTCTCGCTGAGGCCCGCCTGCTCGACGCGCTCGCGCGCGAGCGCCGCCTGTGGCTCGGACAGGGTGATGCCGACGACCTCGACCCCGTGCTCGCGTGCCGCGTGCATCGCAAAGCTGCCCCAGCCGCAGCCGACGTCGAGCACGCGCATGCCCGGCTCCAGACCGAGCTTTCCCGCAACGAGCTCGAGTTTTGTGCGCTGTGCTTCCTCGAGCGTCTGCGCGCCTTTGGAGAAGATCGCGCAGCTGTAGGTCATCGACTCGTCCAGGAACAGCGCGAAGAACTCGTTGCCGACGTTGTAGTGGTAGCGCACCGCCTCGGCGTCGCGCTCGGCGCTGTGCAAGCGCCCACGTAGCGTCAGCTCGAGGTCCGGGCGCTTGGGCAGGCCTCCCGGCACGGCCGCCGCCACGGTCGCCAGGCCGAGGCGCACGCGATCCGCGAGCGTCAGCTCCGGCGGCTCGAATTCGTCCACCACCAGCAGCGCGCGGTCGAGATCGTCGACCGTCAGCGAGCCATCCACGTAGGCGCGGCCAAGCCCCAGCGTTCCCGGCGCCGAAAGGAAATGCGCGAGCGCCACGGGGCGCCGCACGAAGAACGTCGGCGCCTCCTCGACGGTCGCAGACACGCTGCCGCCGTCCCAGAATCGAACGTTGAACGGACGTGAGGGAAACACGCGCTGCAGCTCGCGGCCAAGTGGCCTGCTGGCTTGGATGATCGCCACGCCAGTACGATCGCAGATGAGCGCTAACCCTTGAAGCTCGAGCGCCCCAAATCGCCGAACGGCTCGTCGCGCTCGCGCACCGCCTCGCGAAATCCAGCCTCCTCGGCGCGCTCGCGGAAGCCATAGCCCTCGGCCGTGTGACGCGCGATTCCGTCGAACACCGTCCCCAGCACCTGCGCTCCGTGCAGGCCCTGTGCGTACAGGGTCTGATTGATCAGCAGCTTCATCATCATCAGCTGGTTGACCGGCATCCGCGCGATCCGCTCCAGCAGGATCTCGGTGCGTTCCAGCAGACGCTCGGCCGGCGGCGCCTCGATCGCGAGGCCCCACTCCAACGCCTCCGCGCCCGACAGCGAGTCGCCCGTGAACAGCAAGCGCTTTGCGCGCTGCGCGCCAACACGCTGCGCCCACAGAGCGGTCGTCGGCGAGCCCCACACGCGTGCCGGCGGGTAGCCGATCTTGGCGTCGGCCGCGATCACCAGCAGATCCGAGCACAGGGCCATGTCGGTGCCGCCGGCAACGCAGAATCCGTGCACCATGCACACCACCGGCTTGCCGCACTGCAGCAGGCTCATGAAGCCGCGTACGTTGCGGCTCATCATCGCGTAGTCCACCATCGGATCCCACGTACCCGCGGGATCGTGGTTGGCGGCGATCACCGCCGGGTCGAGCGGAGAGCCGCCCGGCACGCCCGCGGCCGCGCCGCCCGCCCCCATGCCCTCGGCGCTCTCCACAAGGTCATAGCCACCGCAGAAGCCCGATCCGTTGCCGGACAGCAACAGCACGTGCACCGCCGGATCCAGGTCGGCGCGTTCTACACACGCGGCCAGCTCTGTAATCAGCTCCCGCGTGATCCCGTTGCCCCGCTCGGGACGGTCGAGCGTGATCCGCGCGATGCGCTCGCCGACCTCGTAGCGGACCACCTGCGCCTCGCTCACGACAGCCCCGCCGATCTCACGTTCATGCCGGCCCACTCTACAGTCGCGTCGCGTCCGCTAGCCTGACGAAGCATGGGACTGTTCGGGCGCGATAAGGCTGCGATGGTCGAGCCCGCAGCCGCGCTGCCCGGGCGCGCGCAGGAGATGCCCCTGCCCGAGCGTCACGAGGTGCTCGGCACGCCGCTCGAGGGCCCCTTCCCCGAGGGCGTGCAGACCGCGATCTTCGGCATGGGCTGCTTCTGGGGGGCCGAGCGGATCTTCTGGCAAGCCGACGGCGTCTACACGACCGCGGTCGGCTACGCCGGAGGGATCACCCCCAACCCCACATACGAGGAGGTCTGCAGCGGGCGCACCGGCCACGCCGAGGTCGTGCTCGTCGCCTTCGATACCGCCGCAACCAGCTACCAGGAGATGCTGAGGCTGTTCTGGGAGGGGCACGACCCGACTCAGGGCATGCGCCAGGGCAACGACGTCGGCACCCAGTACCGCTCGCTGCTGATGTGGAGCGACGACTCGCAGCGAGCGGCTGCCGAGGCCTCGCTGAGCGCCTACCAGCAGATGCTCTCAGCCGCCGGTCACGGGACGATCAGCACGGAGCTCACCCGGGCCGATCAGCAGCACCCCTTCTACTACGCCGAGGCATACCACCAGCAGTATCTCGCCAAGAACCCCGGCGGCTACTGCGGGCTGGGCGGCACCGGCGTCGCCTGTCCCGTCGGCATCGCCAGCTGAGCAGCGCCGCTCGCCAGCGCGAGCGCCCACCGTCTCATCGAGCGATCGTTACACCTTGTAATCGTTCGAGCTTGTAATCGTTCGACCTTGTAATCGTTCCAGCTTGTAACGATTACATCCGTAAACGATCTCGTCCGACGACACTCAAGGCGGAGATCGAACCCCAACGGACGCCGACTCGGCAACGGGCCCGTCCGACGACACTCAATCAACGCGGAGACCGCGCCCCAACGGACGCCGACCCGGCAACGGTCCCGCTCGACGACATTCAAGCCAAGGCCGCGCCGCAGCGCCGCTTCACAACGGGCGGCGGCCCCGCCGCCAAGCGGGGCCGCCGACCTTCCTCAACCCCGAGGCGGGCGCGTCCGTGGGGAGGACGCGCCCGCGCTGTGGGAGAAGTGGATCTTCCTGCTCGTCTGGCTACGCCCCCGCGCCTGCCGGCGCTGCGCTGGGCTGCCACGCAGGTGCGTGGGGTCCGCCCAGTGTCGGCACGTCGGAGGGGTACACCTCGTTGCCGTGGATCGCGTGATCGCCGATCTCCAGTTCCTCGTCGGAGAGACGCAGGGGGACGAAGATCCCGACCAGCTTCAACAGGATGAACGTCACCACCGCGCAGTAGACGATCACCCACGCGCCGGCCTCAGCCTGCCAGCGCAGCAACGTCCAGTTGCCGTTGACCAACAGGCCGGACACGCCCGGCAGGTTCGACGCGCCGCCCCTGCCGATGTACTCGACCACGTTGGCATCGGCGACGAGCCCGACCAAGAGACCGCCACACAGCCCGGCGATCCCGTGCGTATAGATCACCCCCAACGTGTCGTCGACATGACGGAACATCGGAGCCCGGCTGAGGAAGCGGATCGCCATCCACACGATCGTGGCGGCGACGACGCCGATGATGATCGCCCCGTAGCCGTTGACGAAACCGGCTGCCGGGGTGATACCCACCAGCCCCGTGATCATCCCGTTGACAGCGCCGATCATCGACGGCTTGTCGCGGAAGATGTAGTCCCAGGCGATCCACACGAGCATCGCCACCGCCGTGCACAGGTTCGTGTTGAGCACGGCCGCGGACGCGTCAGCACCCGCGTAGTAGGAGTCTCCACCGTTGAAGCCGTTCCAGCCCAGCCACAGCAGACCGGCACCAACCGCAACCATCAACAGGTTGTTCGGAGCATCGACCTCGCGATCTCGTTGCAGGCGCGGCCCGATCACCGCCGCCGCGACGAACCCGGAGACACCGGCCGCGAGGTGGATCACGTAGCCACCCGAGTAGTCCAGTGAACCGTGCGCCGCGAAGTAGCCGCCGCCCCACAGCAGGAACGCGTTGACCGTGTACACGCACGTGATCCACAACAGCACGAACGGAATCCATGCCTTGAAGTTGATCCGCCCGAGCACCGAGCCCAGCATCAGGATCGGCGTGATCGCGGCGAACACGAACTGGAAGTACACGAGCGAGGCCTCGGGGAAGTGGAACGGTGGCCCCGTCGTAATCGACGGGATCAGCGCCTGGTTCTCCTCACCGGCATGTCCAAGCACGCTTCCCGGTTCACCAACGACCGTGCCCAGGAAGCCTTTCGTGCCGAAGATGCCAGAGCCACTATGAGCGATCGGGTTGTCGAAGCCCATCTTGAACGCCCACAGACACCATGCGACCAGCACCAGGCAGAACGCTACGAACGTGAGCATCATGCTGTTGACCGACCAGCGCTTCTGCATGACGCCGCCGTACAGGACCGCCAGGCCCGGCAGGCTCATCAGCCCGACAAAGGTCGCCGCAGTCATCTGCCACGCGTTGTCGCCCGCGTTAAGCCAACTTGGGTATGACAGCCAGGTCATGGGCCTCCGTTCCTTCGATTGGGAATGTGGCGAACGGCGGCCCCCCGAAGGCGGGTGCCGCGCGCCAAATGAGTGTCCGCGTATGAAATCCGGCCTTTGTAAACGCCGGTAGGGCCATCCGGGCCAACACGAGGCCCGAGGCTTTAGACATTTGTCTAGACGGCCCCGGAAGGCCTTTGGCTAGCTGGTGCCAAACGGATATCCGGCGCGCTTGCAGGCCGCGCGGACCTCTTCGGCGACGCCGTGGAACGCGCCCGGCGATGCGCACAGGTGGCGTGCCTGTTCCCCGCAGTCGTGCACCTGCGCAGCGCCGAGCGTGCTTGCGAACGTGAACTGGATGCAGCCCGCGCGTTCCGGCGCGCCGCTGGTCAGCGCGAACGCGCCGAGCCCGAGCAGCGCGAGCGCCAGGCAACTCAACAGCACCGCGACGACGGTCTTCTCACGCCGCCCCCAGCGCAGCGGCTCGGACAGCCGCCGGGACTGGTCGTGCATGATCATGGCGCGCGAAAGGCTACTCTGCGGGCTTGAACGACAGCGCCGCGGAGTTGATGCAGTAGCGCTGGCCGTCGGGCCCGGGACCATCGTCGAACACGTGCCCCAGGTGCCCGCCGCAGTTGCGGCAGATGACCTCCGTGCGGCGCATGAACAGGCTGTTGTCCGGGCGCAGCTCGACCGCCTCCGCGACCGCCGGCTCGGTGAAGCTCGGCCAGCCCGTGCCGGAGTCGAACTTCGTGTCAGCGCTGAACAGCATCGCCCCGCACGCCGCGCAGCGATAGTCGCCCGACTCCTTGTTGTAGACGTACTCGCCCGTGAACGGCGGCTCCGTGCCGGCCTTGCGCAGCACGTCGTACTGCGCCGGCGTCAACTGCTCGCGCCACTCCTGCTCGGACTTCACCACCTTCGGCTCGCTCGAGGCCATGCGTAGGTTTTAGCAGCAGCCGCACCCCTGCCGAACCGCCGCGCAACGGACCCCTGCGCGCCACGGACCGGGCTGCGCCCGGGCCTCCTGCTAGCCTGATCCTTACGTTCACGTCAGATTCAACAGAGCAAGGCGGAAGCGAGCGAGCTTCGCGCTTCGGCGTCGCTGCCGGGCACGCGCACTACAAGTGGTGGGCGCTGTCGTGCACGAGCCTGGGGATGCTGCTGGCGGCGACCAACTCCGGCACGCTGATCATCGCGCTGCCCGATCTCGAGCGCTCGCTGCACACGAGCCTGCTGGCGCTCGTGTGGGTGATCCTCGCCTACCTGATCGCGGCGACCGTGCTCGTGCTGATGGCCGGACGCCTGAGCGACCTGTTCGGACGCAAGCGCGCGTACGTCGGCGGCTTCGTCGTGTTCGCGCTGGCATCGCTCGGCGCCGGCTTCTCGCCCAACGCGACCGTGCTGATCGTCTGGCGCGTGCTGCAGGGCATCGGCTCCGCATTCCTGTTCGCGAACGCCGCCGCGCTCGTCACCGACGCGTTCCCCAAGGAGGAACTCGGCCTGGCGATGGGCGCCAACACGATGGTCGCCGCGATCGGGCTCGTGCTCGGCCCGGTGCTCGGCGGCGCGCTCGTGTCGATCTCCTGGCACTGGGTGTTCTGGTTCAACGTGCCGTTCGCGCTCGCCGGCGCCACCTGGGGCGCGCTGATCCTGCGCGAGCTCGCCAAACCGGACTCCGTGCGCGGTTTCGACGTGCTCGGCACGAGCACGTTCGTCGTCGGCCTGACCGGGCTCGTGCTCGGCGTCTCGCGCGGCGGCCTCAGCGGCTGGAACGACCCAATCGTGATCGGTGGCCTGGTCGCGGCAGCGGTGCTGCTGCCGCTGTGGGTGGCGATCGAGCGCCGCTCGAAAGCGCCGATGCTCGACCTGCAGATTTTCCGCAGCCGCCTGTTCGCCGCCGCCAGCGCCGCCGCCTTCATCAACGGCCTCGCGCGCTTCGCGCTGATGTTCCTGTTCGTCTTCTACTTCCAGGGCGCGCAAGGCGACTCGCCGATCGACGCCGGCATCAAGCTGATCCCGCTGGCGCTCGGCATGCTCGTCGCCTCGCCGATCGCCGGCATCTACGCCGACCGCCACGGCTCGCGCACGCTGGCGGCGCTCGGCATGCTCGTAAGCGCCGCCGGCCTCGCGGCGATGACGACGCTTGGGGTGCACACCCCCTACTGGCAGAGCGCCGCATGGCTGGCGCTCGTCGGCATCGGCTCGGGCATGTTCAACAGCCCCAACACCGCGGCGATGATGGGCGTCGTGCCGGCGCACCGCCGCGGCATCGCAGCCGGTGCGAGAACGCTGCTGCAGAACACCGGCGCGGTGCTGTCGATCGCGTTCGTGCTCGCGATCATCACCTCCGCGGTCCCCAAAGCGACGCTGTTCAAGGTCTTCTCGGGCCTCGCCAAAGGGCTCTCCGCCGCGAAGCTCGCGCCGTTCATCGCCAACATGCACACCGCCCTGTGGGTGCTCGCGGCGGTGTCGTTCGTAGGCATGTTCGTGTGCATGCTGCGCCCCAGCCACGTGCAGGCACACGCCGAGCCGGAGCCCGCGCCCCGCGCCGCCGAGCAACTCCCGGCAGGACGGGTGACCGTATGACGGGCGACGGCGAGAACCTGCGCATCGGCGACGTCGCGCGGCTCGTCGGCACGACGCCGCGCACGATCCGCTACTACGAGGAGATCGGGCTGCTGCCCGAGGCGCCCGCGCGACCGTCCGGTCAGCATCGGCTCTACACCACCGCGGAGGTCGAGCGCCTGCGCGAGGTGATGCGCCTGAAGGACCTGCTCGGCGTCTCGCTCGAGGAGCTCAAAACACTGCTCACCGCCGAGGAGGCGCGCGCGGAGGTGCGCGCGCAGCTGCAACGCGACGACGTGCACCCCGGGCGCCGTCGCGAGCTGCTGGACGAGGCGCTCGGCCACATCGAGCGCCAGCTCGAGCTCGTCCGCCATCGCGCGGCGGAGCTCGACAAGCTCGAGCACGAGCTGTGCGAGACGCGCAAGCGCGTGCGACGCAAACTGCGCGAGCTGGAGTCAGACGAGCTCGAGCAAACAGCAGCGATATAACAAAAGCGGCGCGAACGCGGGAGGCCTGGATCTTGGAGCGCAAATGGTGGACCCTGATCGCGGTGTCGGTGGCGATCTTCATGCTGCTGCTCGACATCACCGTCGTGAACGTCGCGCTGCCCAAGATCCAGCGCTCGCTGCACTCCTCGTTCTCCGATCTGCAGTGGGTCGTCAACGCCTACTCGTTGACGCTCGCCGCGTTCCTGCTGACCGCCGGCTCGGTGTCGGACCTGATCGGGCGCAAGCGCGTGTTCGTCGCCGGCTTGGTCGTGTTCACGACCGCCTCGGCGGTGTGCGGCCTGTCGAGCTCGCCGCTGATGCTGAACCTCGCGCGCGCCGTGCAGGGCACCGGCGGCGCGATGATGTTCGCGACCTCGCTGGCGCTGATCGCGCAGGCCTTTCACGGCAAGGAGCGCGGCACCGCGTTCGGCGTGTTCGGCGCGGTCACCGGCGCGGCGGTCGCCGTCGGGCCGGTGCTCGGCGGCGTGATCACCACCGGCATCGGCTGGCAGTGGATCTTCTTCGTCAACGTGCCGATCGGCGCGATCGCGGTGTTCGTGACGCTCACGCAGGTCGCCGACTCGCGCGACCCGAACGCGACGGGCGTCGACTGGGCGGGCCTCGCGACGTTCTCCGCGTCGCTGTTCCTGCTCGTGTTCGCGCTCGTGCAGGGCAACGAAAAGGGCTGGGGATCGACCGAGATCGTCGCGCTGCTCGTCGTCGCCGCGGCGCTGCTGGTCGCGTTCGTCCTGGTCGAGCACCTGCAGAGCCGGCCGATGCTCGACCTCGCGCTGTTCCGCCGCCCGGCGTTCGCCGGCGCGAGCATCGTCGCGTTCGCGATCTCGGCGTCGTTCTTCGCGATGTTCCTGTACCTCACGCTGTACATCCAGGACGTGCTGGGCTACAGCCCGCTGCAGGCAGGGCTGCGCTTCCTGCCCGTCACGCTGCTGTCGTTCGCCGTCGCCCCCATCGCCGGCAAGCTCACCGTGCGCGTGCCCGTGCGGCTGCTGCTCGGCGCCGGACTCGCGCTCGCCGGCATCGGCCTGCTGTTGATGACCGGCATCGACGCGCGCTCCGGCTGGACCGCGCTGATCCCCGGCTTCCTGCTCGGCGGCGCCGGCATCGGCATGATCAACCCGCCGCTCGCCTCCACCGCCATCGGCGTCGTCCCGAACGAGCGCAGCGGCATGGCCTCCGGCATCAACTCAACCTTCCGCCAGGTCGGCATCGCCACCGGCATCGCCGGGCTCGGCGCAATCTTCCAGCACGACGTCACCAAGAGCACCCACGTCACGCTCGCCGCCAGCGGGCACGCGCCGGAAGTCGTCGCCGCCGCGCACGGACAGCTCGCCACGATCCTCGAGTCCGGCGAAGTCGCGCACTTCGCGCGCACGCTGCCCGCCGCCGCGCACACCGCGCTCGTGCACGCCTACGAGGTCGGCTTCACCGGCGCCTTCACCACGATCGCGCTGATCGCCGCGCTCGTCGCGCTCGTCGGCGGCGCGCTCGCGTTCGCGCTCGTGCGCGGGCGCGACTTCGTGAGCTCGGCGCACGAGCCACAGACGCCCGCGCCCGCCGAGGCAACGAGCGTGGTCGCGGGTTGAGCCGAGCGCCGTCGCTCAGCCGGCCGGAGCGTCGGTCCCCGTGCCGGGCTCGTCGCCCGCACCGGCCTCGTAGCCCGGGCACGAGAGCACCGGCAGGCGCGGGTAGCGCGGGTAGTCGGGGTCCTCGCGCGAGCGCCGGCACAGCGAGAACGTCGAGCCGCGCGTGTTGCGCACGAGCCGCTGGTGCACGCACGTGTCGCACAGCCCCGCGCGCGACGGCTGGGACGGCGGCGGCGTGGACATGAACGGAGCTTAGGAGCAGCGCCGCGCCGAGCGTCCGACGGCGCCCGCGCGGGCTCCCCGCGGCGCCTTCGCGGGTGCCTGCGATAATCGTTGCCCGTACAACTATGAGTACCTTCTACCGACTACTTGGATTCCTGAGCCCCTACAAGCGCGGCCTCGGCATCTCCTGGGTGCTGGCGAGCCTCGCGATGGTGATGACCGTCGCGCTGCCAGCGCTGACGGGCGCGGCGGTCGAAGCGATCAAGAAGGGCGCGCTGCAGCTCCACGGCCACGCAACGCTCGCGCGCGGACACGATCGCCACACGCTGCTGGTGCTCTCGCTGGTGATCCTCGGGGTCGTGCTCGCGCGCTGGGCGCTGACCTACTGGCGTCGCCTGATCGCCGGACGGATGTCGCTCGCCGTCGAATACGACCTGCGCGAGTTGATGTACGGGCAGCTGCAGCGCCTGGAGCTGGGCTTCTTCGACCACCAGCAGACCGGGCAGCTGATGTCGCGCGCGACCGTCGACCTGCAGGCCGTGCGCTTCTTCCTCGGCTACGGCCTCGTCTTCATCCTGCAGGCGATCCTCTCGATCGCGCTCGCAGGCGTGGTGATGATCGTGATCAACCCCGGCCTCGGGCTGATCGCGCTGATACCGGTGCCGTTCGTGGTGGCCATCTCCTATCGCTACGGCAGGCGCGCGCGTCCCGCGATCCAGGAGACACAGCAGCGCATCGCCGAGCTCACGGCTGACGCCGAGGAGAACATCTCGGGGGTGCGCGTGGTGAAGGCGTTCGCCCGCGAGAGCCGCCAGCTGACGCGCTTCCAGGACACCGTCGGGCGCGTCTTCAACCAGGCGATGGTCGCCACGCGCCTGGAAGCGACGTACAACCCGGTGATCGGCTTCCTGCCGCAGCTCGGCCTCGCGGCGGTGCTGCTGCTCGGCGGCGAGTCGGTGATCCACGCCCACCTCACGCTCGGCCAGTTCACCGAGTTCTACCTGTACGTGAACATGCTGATCACGCCGATGCGCTCACTCGGGGTGACGCTCAACCTCGCCCAGCGGGCGACCGCGTCGGGAGCGCGCATCTTCCAGCTGCTCGACCGCGAGCCGCACCTGACGGACGCCCCGCACGCGCTGACGCTGCCGGCGGGCAACGGGCACGTGCAGCTGCGCGACGTGACGCTGCGCTACGAGGACCCGCACGACGAGCTGGGCGCGAGCGCGCTCGTCGACGCGGTGCACGTGGCGCCGCAGAGCGGGCGCGCGGTGCTGCGCGACATCGACCTGGACGTCCCCGCCGGGCGCACGGTCGCGCTCGTGGGACCGACCGGCTCCGGCAAGACGAGCCTCGTGGCGCTGATCTCGCGGCTGTATGACCCGGTCGCCGGAGCGGTGCTGCTGGACGGCGCCGATGTGCGCGATGCGACCGTGCGCTCCGTGCGCGCTGCGGTGGCGGTCGTCAGCGACGACCCGTTCCTGTTCTCGGCGAGCGTCGCCGAGAACATCGCCTACGCCCGGGCGGGCGGGCCTCCAGTCAGCGCCGCCGAGATCGAGCGAGCCGCGCGCCGCGCGCAGGCGCACGAGTTCATCGCACGCCTGCCGCAGGGGTATGACACGCAGGTGGGCGAGCGCGGCGTGACGCTGTCGGGCGGACAGCGCCAGCGCCTGGCAATCGCACGCGCGCTGGTGGCGAACCCGCGCGTGCTGATCCTCGACGACGCGACCTCCTCGGTCGACGCCTCGACAGAGCGCGCCATCAAGCTGGCGCTCGCGGAGGCGATGGCGGGACGCACGACGTTCGTGATCGCGCACCGGCTCTCGACGATCGAACTCGCCGATCAGATCGTCGTGCTCGACCACGGCCGGATCGTGGCGCAGGGCAGCCACGATGAGCTCTTGGAGCAATCGGAGCTCTACCGCGAGATCGTCGCCGGCACGTCGTCGGCGGCGGGCAGGGACGCGGTGCCACTCAAGCATGCGCTCGCGGCCAACGCCGGCGGCGAACGCGATGCAGGAGGACGCCTGTGAGCGCGCGCGCGGGCATGGGCGGTGGCGCCGGACGCGGCGGCGGGCGCGGCGGCCTTGGCCCGGGCATGGCCCGCGGCGGGCAGCAGTGGACGGGCGAGCGCCCCAGCCGCGGCAGCCGCGCCCGCAACCTGCGCGGGCTGCTCCAGCTACTGCGCCCCTACCGCCTGCGCACGACCGGCATGCTCGTCGCGCTCGTGCTCGGCACGGCGGCGTCGCTGGCGCCGCCGCTGCTGGCCAAGGTCGCGATCGACTCGGGGATCGACAAGCACGACATCCACACGCTGGTGCTGGTCGTGCTCGCGTTCCTGCTCTCGGCGCTGCTGGTCTGGGTCGCGACGTATGCACAGACCTACCTCGTTGGCTGGGTCGGCCAGCGCGCGCTCGCGGACCTGCGCATCCGCATCTTCAAGCACCTGCAGAGCCAGCCGATCGGCTTCTACGAGAGCCGGCCGGCGGGCGTGCTGATCTCGCGCATGACCAACGACGTGGAGGCACTGGAAAGCCTCGTGACCGACTCGGTGGTGACGCTGTTCCAGTCCGGCCTGACGCTGATCGGCGCGATCGGCGTGCTCGTCTACCTGGACGTGAAGCTGGCGCTGCTGACGTTCTGCATCGTGCCGCTGGTCGCCGGCGCCAGCATCTGGTTCCGGCTGGTCTCCGCGGGGGCGTTCCGGCGCACGCGGGAGACGATCGGCGCGATCACCGGCTACCTGCAGGAGACGCTGTCGGGCATCCGCGTGGTGCGCAGCTTCGGGCAGGAGCCCGCGCACGAGGCGCGCTTCGCGCAGCTCTGCGAGGACAACCGCGAGGCCAACATGGTCACGGTGCGCCTCAACGCCGCGTACTTCCCCGCGGTTGAAATGCTCTCCGGGGTCGCGCTCGCGCTGATCGTGCTGTACGGCGGCTACCAGGCGATCGACGGGCACATCACGGTCGGCACGGTGGTCGCGTTCGTGGCGACGCTGTCGTTCCTGTTCGAACCGATCCAGCAGCTCTCGCAGCTGTACACGACCTACCAGTCCGGCATGGCGGCGCTAGAGAAGATCTTCCAGCTGCTCGACGTCCGCCCCACGCTCGAAGACCGCGCCGACGCCCCCGCGATCGGGCCGATCCGCGGCGAGGTTCGCTTCGAGGACGTGTCCTTCGCCTACCGCCCCCGATCGAAGCGGCGCGAGGACAGCGCCGCGCAGCCCGCGTCGAACGGCAACGGCGCCGGGCCGATCCCGGACGAGCAGGTGGAGGTGCTGGCGCTCGAGCACGTCGACCTGAGCGTGCCGGCAGGGCAGACGGTCGCGCTCGTGGGCGCGACCGGTGCGGGCAAGTCGACGATGGCGAAGCTCGCCGCGCGCTTCTATGACCCGACGCGCGGGCGGGTGCTGATCGACGAGCAGGACCTGCGCGAGATCTCGAGCCACTCGCTGCGCTCGCAGCTGGGGATCGTGCCGCAGGAGGCGTTCCTGTTCTCGGGCACCGTGCGCGAGAACATCGCGTTCGGGCGCCCCGACGCCGACGACCAGCAGGTCCGCGACGCCGCGGCCGCGGTCGGCGCCGACGAGTTCATCTCCGAGCTGCCGCACGGCTACGACACCGAAGTCGGCGAGCGCGGCGCGCAGCTGTCCGCGGGCCAGCGCCAGCTGCTCGCGTTCGCGCGCGCGCTGATCGCGGACCCGCGCATCCTGATCCTCGATGAGGCGACCTCGAACGTCGACCTGCACACCGAGGGGCGCATCGAAGCGGCGATGCGCCGCCTGCTCGCCGGGCGCACCTCGATCGTGATCGCCCACCGCCTATCGACGATCCGTCAGGCCGGGCGGATCGTCGTGCTCGAGCACGGCCGCATCGCCGAGCAGGGCACCCACGACGAGCTGATCGCCGCCGAAGGCCGCTACTTCCAGCTCTACAGCGACTGGACGTCGCGGGCGGCGGCTTAACGCCGCCTGCGCTGCGCCGCCAAGCCGCTGCCGGGAAGCGGATCCTCACGCGGCTGCCCGCTGCTGAGATCCCCTCACGCCGTGACCTCGCCGTGAATGCGTCCCTGCCGGTCGGCGAGCCGTCCCCCGTTGCGCCCGTTGCGCGCGGCGATGATCTCGGCCATGATCGAGAGTGCCGTCTCGGCGGCGCTGACGCTCCCCAGATCGAGCCCGATCGGAGCCGCGATCCGCTCGAGCTCGGCCGCACCGACGCCGGCCGCGAGCAGGCGCTCACGGCGCATCGCCTGCGCATGCCGGCTTCCCATCGCGCCGATGTAGCCCGCCGGCGAATTCAGCGCGGCGATCAGCGCCGCGTCGTCGAGCTTGGGGTCGTGCGTGAGGACGGCGATCGCCGTCGCCCGATCGATCGCGTCGAGCTGGGAGAAGGCCTCCTCGGGCCAGGCGGCGATCACCCGCTCGGCGGCCGGGAAGCGCTCGGAGGTCGCAAACCGGCTGCGCGGATCGACCACGAACGCTCGCCATCCGGTCAGCTTCGCAAGCGCCGCGAGCTGTGCCGCGAAATCGACCGCTCCGATGATCACGAGCCGTGCGGGCGGGGCCGCGACGTCGACGAACAGCAGCGCACCGTCGTGCTCGTGCAGCCCGCGCTGCTCGGACCACAGTGCCGCTTCGGCGAGCGCGAGCGCTGCTGCATCGAGCTCCGGGTCGCCGAGGGTCCCAAGCGGACCCTGATCGACGTCGACGAGCAGCTTTGCCCCCGGCTCGGGGGCGCCTTCGAGCGCCGTGACGATCGCGGCGCGGCCGCCGGCGCGGGCGCGTTCGGTGAAGCTCCTCTGCAGGCTGTCGGTCGTGTAGCGCTCGACCCAGATCGAGATCTCGCCGCCGCAAGGCAGGCCGACGTCCCACGCTTCCTCGTCGGCGATGCCGTAATGCGCCAGGCGTGGCTCGGCGCCGGCGATGATCTCCTCGGCGATCTCGACGACCGCGCCCTCGACGCAGCCGCCGGACACCGCGCCGACGACCTGCCCGCCGTCCTGCACCGCCATCTTCGTCCCGATCGGCTGCGGCGCCGAGCGCTTGGTGTCAACCACCGTCGCCAGCGCGACGCGCCGCCCGTCCCGGCGCCAGAGCTCGATCGCCTCGGCGACGTCGGTCACGCTCGCCTGCGCCAGGCCGGTCACGGTCGCCTCCCGGCGGCGCCGGCGCCGGCCTCGCTCTGCGCCAGCACCGCTTCGTAGTCCTCCCACGTGTCGACGTCGAGCGGGATCGGCCCGTCGACCGGCACGTCGACGACCTCCGCGGCGCGCCGGTCGAGCAGTTTCCAGACGCCCTTGTCGCCGTGCAAAGCGGTGAGCTCGCCGAACACGCTGCGGTCGAAGGCCAGCGGGTGCCCGCGGCCGTTGGCATACCCGCAGGCCGCGAGCGGGGCGCCGCGACGCCCGGCCAGCAGCGCCGAGACGGTGGCGGCGCTGACGCCCGGCTGGTCGCCGAGCATCAGCACGAGCACGTCGGCGCGCGCGTCGACCGAACCGAGCGCCGCCGCTATCGACGACGAGCAGCCCTCGCCGAAGCGCTCGTTGAGGACCACCGTGAAGTCGCCGAGCTCGACCGTCTCGCGCACGTCGGGCCCGCCGCCGCCGAGCACGCACAGACGCTGGTCGAACTCGCAGGCCCGCGCGACCGCGAGCACATGCTCGAGCAGCGTCCCGTCGCCGTAGGGCAGCAGCTGCTTGGGGCGGCCCAGGCGCCTGGAGCCGCCGGCGGCGAGCACCAGGCCGGTGACGAACTGCCGGCTCACGGCAGACCTCCTTGCGCCCGGATCGCCTCCCACACCCGCCCCGGCGTGCACGGCATGTCGACGTGACGGATCCCGTACGGCGCCAGCGCGTCTACGACGGCGTTGACGATCGCCGGCGGCGAGCCGACGGTCGCCGACTCGCCGATGCCCTTGGCGCCGAGCGGATGGTGGGGCGACGGCGTCACGGTGTGGCCGGTCTCCCAGTCGGGCACCTCGACCGCCGTCGGGATCAGGTAGTCCATCAGCGATCCGCCCAGGCAGTTGCCCTCCTCGTCGAAGCTGATCATCTCCATCAGCGCGATCCCGACGCCATCGGTCAGGCCGCCGTGGATCTGGCCCTCGATGATCATCGGGTTGATGCGCGTGCCGCAGTCATCGACGGCGACGAACCTGCGCACGGTCACCTTCGCAGTGCCCGGGTCGATGTCGACCACGCACACGTAGGCGCCGAACGGGAACGTGAGGTTGGGCGGGTCATAGACCGCTTCCGCATCGAGCCCACCCTCGACTCCCTCGGGGAGCTCGAGCGAGCCACGCGCGGCCATCGCTATCTCCTGGATCGTGGCTCCCTGGTCGCGATCGCCACGGACGAACCAGCGGCCTCGCTCCCATTCGAGGTCCTCGGCGGCGACCTCGAGCATCGCGGCGGCGACGAGCCGCGCGCGGTCGCGCACCTTGCGCGCGACGATCGCCGTCGCGGCGCCGCTGACAGGCGTCGAGCGCGAGCCGTAGGTGCCGAGACCGTAGGGCGTGTTGTCTGTGTCGCCGTGGATCACCTCGACGTCCTCCGGGGGTATCCCGAGCTCCTCGGCGACGATCTGCGCGAACGTCGTCTCGTGGCCCTGTCCCTGGCTCTGGACGCTGATCGCAAGCTGCGCCTTACCGGTCGGATGCACGCGCAGCTGCGCGCCATCGTTCATCCCCAGTCCGAGGATGTCCATGTGGCGGCGCGGGCCGGCGCCGACGGCCTCGGTGAAGAACGACAGCCCGATGCCCATCAGCTCGGAGCGCTCGCGACTGGCTGCCTGCTCGGCGCGCAGCTCGTCATAGCCGGCGAGCTCGAGCGCCAGGCGCAGGGCCCGCTCGTACTCGCCGGAGTCATACACCCAGCCGGTCTTCGACTCGTACGGAAACTGCTCGGGGCGGATCAGGTTGGCGAGCCGCAGCTCGGCCGGATCGAGCGCCAGCTCGTGCGCAAGGCAGTCGACGAGGCGCTCGACCAGGTACACGGCCTCGGCGATCCGAAACGAGCACGCGTAGGCCACGCCGCCGGGCGCCTTGTTGGTGTAGACGCCGCGGACCTGACAGTAGGCGGCGTCGATGTCATAGGAGCCCGTGAAGACGTGGAAGAAGCCGGCGGGATAGGCGGTCGGCTGGGCGGCGGCGTTGAACGCGCCGTGATCGGTGATCGCCGCCACGCGCAGCGCCTTGATCTTGCCCTCGCGCGTGGCCGCGATCGCGCCGCTCATCGTGTAGTCGCGCGCGAACCCGGTCGACATCAGGTTCTCCGAGCGATCCTCCATCCACTTCACCGGTCTGCCGGTGATCATCGCCGCCACGATCGCGCACACGTATCCGGGGTAGACGGGCACCTTGTTGCCGAAGCCGCCGCCGATGTCCGGCGAGATGACCCGGATCTTGTGCTCGGGCAGGTCCAGCAGCCGCGCGTACAGCGTCCTGTGGGCGTGTGGGGCCTGGGTCGTGGACCACACTGTGAGCTTGCCGCTGACGCGATCGAACTCGGCAACGGCGCCGCAGGTCTCAAGCGGCGCCGGATGCGAGCGGGGAAAGCGCATGTCCTGCTCGACGACCACCTCGGCCCGCGCGAACGCCCTGTCTGTCGCGACCGGGTCTCCGGCCTCCCACGTGAAGACGGCGTTGTCGCGTTGCCCGGCGCGCTCGTCGCGAATCAGCGCGGCATCGGCGTCGAGGGCGTGCAGCGCGTCGACCACGACCGGCAGCGGCTCGTACTCGACATCGATCAGCTCGAGTGCGTCTCGTGCGGAGTAATGGTCGTCGGCGACCACGAAGGCGACCTCCTGGCCCTGGAAGCGAACCTTGTCCGTCGCGAGCACCGCCTGCTCATCGCTTGACATCGTGGGCATCCAGGCGAGGTTGCGCGCCTGCAGATCCCGCCCCGTGAGCACAGCGTGGACCTTCGGATGCTGCAACGCGGCGCTGGCGTCGACCGAGACGATGCGCGCGTGCGCGAACGGGCTTCGCAGCACGGCCCCGTAGAGCATGCCCTGCAGCTGAACGTCATCGACATAGGTGCCCTGACCGCGGATGAAGCGGGCGTCCTCCTTGCGCCTCAGGCTGCCGAAGCCGATCGGTCGCTCTTCGATCCTTGCCATCAGCACACCTCGGCCTTCCGCGAATGTCGCTACGTGGGCCAGTTTGGCCACCGCCGGCGGCATCGCCGGCCAGACCTAAGCTATCGCTTAACCCACGCTGGACACGCCATATACGCCGGGCGCGCCAGCCACCCTGAGCACGCCGGTGCAGTGCACGCGGGCTCGCCGCAAGCACCGCCGTCATCGGCGGTGGCGCTCACGCCGTCGCGAGCTTGCCGGCGAAGTCCTTGATCAGCGCGTCGAGCACGCTGACCATCACGCCCTCGCCCATCGAGGCGGCCTTGCCGGTGATCTGCGCCGCAGTGTGAATCGTGCCACCGGCGTCCGCGACGTTGACGGTCACGTCCGCGTTCGCGTACCCCTGCCCCTGCGCCTCCCGGGACTTCACCTGCAGCACGGCGCGGCGGGCGTCGTCGTCGCGCTCAGCCACAGTGACAGTTCCTGTGAACTTCATCGACATCGCGCCCATCTTGACCGTGATCTCGGCCTTCGCGCTGTCCGGCGCCGTGCGCTCGATCACCCTGCCGCCCTCGACGCAGGGGATCACTCGGTCGAGGTCGAGAATCAGGTCCCACGTCTGGTCGCTCGGTTTGTCAACCGAAAAAGGGTGGTCAAGCTCGATCATGTTCGATTCCTCCCGATACACTCGTGTAGATGAGTTGCCTGCTCCTGCCTGCAAAGCAGGATAGGTCATCACCATGCCGACTACTGCTCACACATATACCTTGGGACCCGACGATGCGCAGCTGACCGTGCGGACGGGCAGGTCCGGCGCGGCCGCGAAGGCGGGACACAACCTGCTGATCGAGGTCAGCTCCTGGGAGGCGACGCTCGCGCTCGGCGACGACGCGACCGAGACGGCGCTGACGGTGAGCGTCGACTCGAGCTCGCTGCGAGTGCTCGATGGAACCGGCGGCATGCAGGCCCTCGGCGATGACGACAAGGCGAACATCGAGCAGACGATCGTCGATGAGGTGCTGAAGGGCAGCGCGATCGAGTTCCGCTCGAGCCATGTGCAGATGGAGAATGGCGTGTGCCACATACAGGGCGAGCTGGAGCTCGCCGACAAGCGCGCGCCGCTCGCGTTCGATCTCACCCTGGGGGACGACCGGCACCTTGCCGGCACGGTGACGGTCAAGCAGAGCGACTGGGGCATGAAGCCATACTCGGCGCTGTTCGGGACGCTTAAAGTGAACGATGAGGTCGCCGTGCAGATCGACGGCCAGCTGCCCGCGGCCTGAGCCCGGCACGCCCCTCTCAACCGCCGGGACGGCGGGCGAAGGCCTTCGCGTAGTCCACCCCCTCGACCTCGATCGCAACGTTGACCGTGCGGCAGCGCGCGCACTTGACACGCAGCTTGCGGTTCATGTACTCGGGCGCCATCGCCACCGCAAGCACGTTGCCACACTCCACGCATACGTAGTCATCGCCGGCGGTGCCGCTGAACACCGGCTCCTCGGGATCTCGCTGGACCGCGGTGCCGCCGCCGGGCGGGATCTCGCCAGGCTCGGGCCGTCGCATCACGATCCTCGCCATCGGCCCTCCCCTCCGCGGTGCATGACCGAAGCGCTCGCGGCCATCAGTGAATCGGTCCCGCGCCGGCGCTGCGCTGCGAGAGGCGCCCGCCGGCATGCCCGTGTCGCACCGCCAGCACCTCCGCCATGATCGACACGGCCACGCCCTCGGCGTCGACCGCGCCCAGATCCAGGCCGATTGGAGCGCTGATCCGCTCGAGCTCGGACTCGGGGATGCCCGCCGCGAGCAGCCGCTCGCGGCGCGCCGCCTGCGCACGTTTGGATCCCATCGCGCCGATGTAGGCCGGTTCCGCGGCGAGTGCCAGGCGCAGCACCTGATCGTCGATCTTGGGGTCGTGCGTCAGCACGGCTATATACGTCGCGCGGTCGATCCCGCCGAGGCGCTCGATCGCCTCGCCCGGCCATGCGACCACCACCTCGAGCGCGTCCGGGAAGCGCTCGACGGTCGCGAACTGGGCGCGCGGGTCGATCACGTAGGCCCGCCAGCCGTTCACCCGCGCCAGATGCGAGAGGTGGTTGGCGTACTCGACGGCACCGAAGATCAGCAGCCGCGGAGGCGGAGCGACGACATCGATGAACAGCTCCTCGCGGCGCTCCGAGCGCTCTGCCCACATCAGCTCGCCGGCGGCCTCGAGCGCGCGCTGCTCGAGCGCGGCGCTGCCAAGCCCGCCCTCCGGCTCGCCCTCGGCGCGAACCAGCAGATGCTCGCCCGCGTGCGGCCCTTCGATCACGGTCACCAGCGCCGCGCGTCCACCGTCCCGAGCGAGCTGCGCAAAGGTCGCCTGTGCGCTCACGGCTCGTAACGCTCGATCCAAACGTCGATCTCGCCGCCGCAGGGCAGCCCGACGTCCCAGGCTTCGTCGTCGGCGATCCCATATGAGCACAGCCGCGGCGGCTCACCGTCGAGCACCTCCTGCGCCACCGCGACGACGGCGCCCTCGACGCATCCGCCCGAGACCGCTCCGTACACCTCGCCGCGGTCGTTGATCGCCATCTTCGAGCCGGGCAGCCGCGGCGCCGAGCGACGATAGTCGACAACGGTCGCGATCGCGACGCTGTCACCTCGGTCCACCCACTCCTGAACCTGCTCGGCGACGTCTCTCATATCGCAGCTCGCTTACAGGTGAAGCGTTCGAGGACACTGCCGGCGTCACCGTCAGCAGGCGTCTCGCTGAAAAACTCGTCGTCCAGGTTAACCATTTGCATACTCAACCATTTACGTCCTTCTCACCGTTGATAGTCAGCGCGCTATGAGACGTCGGTTCCAGTGAGTTATCTCCGGATACACTGGAGGCGACCCCGGCGCGGGCGAGATCGAGGTTCCCCGCTCAATCGCGGTACACCGTCTGTGCGTCGAGTCCGCCCTCGACGCCCGCGGGAAGCTTGCCGCTGCCGTGCGCGTAGAGCGCCGTGTCGGCGATCGTCTGCGACCCGCTGCCGGTCACGAAAGCGCCGTCCTGCCACGTCAGGCTGTCTGGGGTCGCGTCGAGCGCGACCGCCGCGAGCAGCCTTGCCTTCGCCTTGATCTTGCCGGTGGCGCTGACGATCGCCGCCGGAGCGCCGCTCGATGGGCTGGTGTTGAAGCCGTGTCCCAGCCCGAAGCGGTCGGTGTCGGCCGGCACGACCTTGACGTCGAGCGCCGGAACGCCGAGCTCGCCGGCCACCAGCTCTGCGTACTGCTGCTCGTTGCCGTCGGGCTCGGTCGTCAGGCTCAGGACCATCTTGCCAGTCGGGTGGATCCGCAGAAACACCGCTCGATATGCCTCATCGGCCATTGTCAGCCTCCCCTTCCGCTGCTGTCGTGACTGCCGCCAAGCGCTTGCGCTGCAGGTGGGCGCTGAGGGCGTTGTGCTCCTCCAAGTCGCAGAAGCTCGGCTGCGGGCCGCCGAGCGGGTGCGCGGGCACCGCCGGGCGCCCGCAGTCCGGGTAGATGCAGAGCTTGACGTCCTCGTCGCTCATGCGATGCTCCATCCGGGCGTCGTGTTGCCGCGGCTCGGGCTCCAGCCGCTCGGCATCGCCACCGAGCTGCCGGCGATCGGCGTCGCGCTGCCCCAGGGCTCGCCCGCATCGGCTGCGGCGACCGGCGCGGGGATCTTCCAGTCGCTGCCGGGCAGCGGCTCGCCCGCGCCGTCGGCGCCGATCGCCGCCAGCACGTCCGCGAGCGCGGCGAGGCTATGCCCGCTGACCAGCGCGTCGCAGTACGGCAGCGCCGCGAGCATGCCGCCGGCCTGCGGGGCAAAGCCGCTGGCAGCCGCGCGCGGGTTGACCCACACGATCCGGTAGGCGAGCCGCCGCAGCCGCCCCATCTCGCGGCCGACGAGCTCCGGGGCGTCCCGCTCCCAGCCGTCGGAGAGGATCACGATCACGGCGCCACGCGCCATCCCGCGGCGACCGTAGCGCTCGTTGAAGGTCCTCAGCGCCGCGCCGATCCGCGTGCCGCTGGACCAGTCGGGCGCGGCGGCGGCGGCGCGCTGGATCGCCCGCTCGGGGCTGCGTGAGGCGAGCGCCCGCGTCAGCCGCGTCAGCCGGGTCGCGAACACGAACGCCTCGGAGCGGTTGCCGGCTGCCCGGCCGCCGACGGCCGCGCTGCCGGTCGCACAGGTCAGGAACTGCAGGTAGGCGCGCGCGTAGGGCTCCATCGATCCGGAGATGTCGCACAGCAGCACCATCCGGCGGGGGAGCACGCGCCGGCGGCGCCGGGCCAGGCGCACCGGGTCGCCGCCCGTGCGCATGCTCGCTCGCAGCGTGCGGCGCACGTCGACGCGCTCGCCGTGGCGGTTGCTGCGCACGCGCCGCGCGCGCCTCAGCGGCGTCGCGATGCGCAGCCGCGCCATCAGCTTGTACAGCTCGACCAGCTCCTCGGGCTCGAGCGCGTCGAAGTGCTTCTCGCGCAGCAGCTCCTCGTCGCTGGCAAGCATCGGGACCTCGACGGCGTTGCCCGGCTCGCGCTCGCCGGTGGCGCTCCGCGTCGCCGTCGCGGCGCTCAGCCCCGCGCCGCGCGGCGGCGCCTGCACCGAGCCCTCGCGCCGGGTGCGCTCGCGCCGGTCGCTGTGCGGCGTCGAGACCGCGGGCTCCGAGCTCGCGCGCGCGTGGCTGTCGTCGGCGAGCACGCCGGCGCCGAACACGTCAGCGAAGACCGCGTCGAACGCGCGCGTGTGCGCCGGCTGTGCCACGAACACGGCTCGCGCGGTCCAGTACAGCCGGCGCCGGCTGACCGGGCGCACGAGCGCGAGCGCCTGCGCGAAGCGGGCCGCGCACTCGGCGCTCGCCGGCACGCCGGCGTCGTGCAGCCGAGCGCTGAACGCCCCGCTGAGCGCCGGCAGGTCGAGCTCGATCGTCTCGACGGCGACGTCGCTCATCCGACGCTCCCGACGAGCTGCTCCAGGCCGGCCTCGCGGATCAGCTCCTGGTCCTCTGAGTACTTCAGCACCGACCCGAGCGTCCGCTCGATCGCCGCCGCGTCGAGCTGCTGCACGCCCAGCAGCTCGAGCGCGCCGACCCAGTCGATCGCCTCGGCGACGCCCGGCGGCTTCTGCACGTCGGAGTCTCGCATCCGCGCCAGCGCGTCGGCGACCTGCACCGCGAGCGTCTGCGAGGCCCCGTCGACGCGCCGGCGGATGATCTCCACCTCGCGCTCGCGCGTCGGGTAGTCGATCCATTGGTACAGGCAGCGGCGCTTGACGGCGTCGTGCAGGTCGCGGGTGCGGTTCGAGGTCAGCACGATCACCGGCGGGTGGGTCGCGCGCACCTGCCCGAGCTCGGGGATCGTGACCGCAGCCTCACCGAGCAGCTCGAGCAGGAACGCCTCGAAGTCGTCGTCGGCGCGGTCGATCTCGTCGATCAGCAGCACCGCCGGGCGCGGACCGGGGTGCTCGAGCGCCTGCAGCAGCGGGCGGCGGATCAGGTAGTCCTTGCCGAACAGGCTCGCCTCCTCGAGCGTCTCGCCGCTGGCCTCGGCGACGCGGATGCTGAGCAGCTGGCGCGGGTAGTTCCACTCGTACAGCGCCTCGGCGGCGTCGATGCCCTCGTAGCACTGCAGGCGGATCAGCGGCGTGTCGAGCACCAACGCAAGCGCCTTCGCGGCCTCCGTCTTGCCGACCCCGGCCTCGCCCTCGAGCAGCAGCGGCTGCGGCAGCCTGAGGCTCAGGAACATCGAGGTGGCGAGCCCTTCCTCGACCAGGTAGTCGACGGCGGCGAGCCGCCGCGCCAGCGTCTCCACGTCGGGGACGAGGTGTGCGACCTCCTCGCGGGCGCCGCCGGTCGCGCCAGCCGGGCTCAAGCCGCCTGCTGCTGTTCGAAGGAGCGCCGGCAGCCGTCGCAGCAGAAGTAGGTCGTCTCGCCGTCTCGCTGCGCCGACGGGGTGTCG
The DNA here is from genome assembly GCA_049513255.1 of Solirubrobacteraceae bacterium. GTDB lineage: Bacteria > Actinomycetota > Thermoleophilia > Solirubrobacterales > Solirubrobacteraceae > Palsa-744. The sequence continues at coordinate 118,776 of JBEKWH010000007.1, read as the reverse complement.
GCGCCGACGACCACCGTCATGCCGCAGACCGGATCGACCGCCGTCAGCGGCCCCCTGCGGGCGCCGGCGCCGAGCGCGGCTGAGCTGCCGGCGCGGGCGGCCAGGTCGATGCCGTCCGCGCGGCGGATCTCGATGATCCGAGCGAGGATCGCGAGCGCCACCTCGGCCGGCTCGCGCGCGCCGATGTCGAGACCGGCTGGGGTGTCGATCGTGTCCAGATGCTCCGCGCTGACGCCTTCGCCGCGCAGCTCATCGAGCACGCTCTGGCCGCGTTTGGCGCTGGCGACGAGGCCGACGTAGGGCAGGCCCAGCTCGAGCCCGGCGCGCAGGACGCTGAGCTCGTCACGGCCGTGCGCGGCGACGACGAGCGCGAAGTCGCCGGCCGCGGGCGTCAGCTGGTCGCGACGCCCGTCGGAGACGAGCACCTCGAAGCCGACCTCCGGACCGAGTCGGCTGAGTGCCGTCACGATCGGCGATTCGCCGGCGGCGAGCAGCCGCGGCGCCGGCAGCGTCGGCTCCAGGAACACCTCGATCGCGCCGCCCGACAGGCATGGGTTACGGACGGTTACGGCTCCGTCCTCACGCGCGAGCTCCTGGCCGGCGTCGACCGGCGCCTCGTCGGGATCGCGCTCGTCGGGGTCGGGCATGATCCGCAGCAGCAACGGCTCGCCACGCTCGATCGCCTCCAGCGAGTACAGCCGCACGCTGTGCTGCGCGCAGACGCCGCCGACGAATCCCTCGATCGTGCCGTCCGCGCGCACGAGCGCGACGCTGCCGGGGCTGACGCTCGTCGGGTGCTGGACGCGGACGACCGTCGCCGTCACGAACGGCTCGCCCTCGCGCGCGAGCTCGTCGCCTCGCCGGGCGAGCTGCGCGGGGATCACTGCGGCGGCTCCGGCCGGCCCTGCATCGCGGCCCACACCCGCGCCGGCGACATCGGCATGTCGATGTGCGTGACGCCGTGCGTCTCGTGCAGCGCATCGATCACAGCGTTGACAATCGCCGGCGGTGAGCCCACGGTCGGCGACTCGCCGACGCCCTTGGCGCCGAGCGGATGGTGCGGGCAAGGGGTGACGGTCTCGCCGAGCTCCCAGTCCGGGCACTCCATCGACGTCGGTATCAGGTAGTCCATGAACGACCCGTTCATGCAGTTGCCCTCCTCGTCGAAGCTGATCAGCTCCATCAGCGCGATGCCGACGCCCTCGGCGAGGCCGCCGTGGATCTGGCCGTCGACGATCATCGGGTTGATCCGCACGCCGCAGTCGTCGACTGCGATGAAGCGCCGGACCTTGACGAACGCCGTCTCGGGATCGACGTCGACGACGCAGATGTAGGCGCCGTAGGGATAGGTGAGGTTCGGCGGGTCGTAGATCACCTGCGCGTCCAGCCCGCCCTCGAGCCCCTCCGGCATCGCCTCGCCGCTGTAGGCGCGCTGGGTTATCTCCTCGATCAGCGCGCCCTTCTCCGGGTCGCCCTTGACATACCAGCGGCCCTTCTCCCAGGCCAGGTCCTCCGGTCTGGTCTCGAGCATCGTCGCGGCGATCAGGCGCGCCTTGTCGCGCACCTTGCGCGAGACGATCGAGACCGCGCCGCCGGACACCGGCGTCGAGCGGCTGCCGTAGGTGCCGAGGCCGTAGGGCGAGCGGTCGGTGTCGCCGTGACGCACTTCGACGTCCTCCGGCGGGATCCCGAGCTCCTCGGCGACGATCTGCGCGAAGGTCGTCTCATGGCCCTGGCCCTGGGTCTGGCAGCTGAGCGAGACGACCGCTTTGCCGGACGGATGCAGGCGCAGGTCGGCGCCGTCGTTCATCGACAATCCGAGGATGTCCATGTGCGCGCGCGGACCGGCGCCGACGCCCTCGGTGAAGAACGACACGCCGATGCCCATCAGCTCGCCGCGGGCGCGCTTCTCCGCCTGTTCACGGCGGAGCTCCTCGTAGCCGGCGATCTCCATCGCGACGCCCATCGTCTTGTCGTACTGGCCGGAGTCATACGTCCAGCCGGTGGTCGTCTCATAGGGGAACTGCTCGGGCTTGATGAAGCTGCTGCGGCGCAGCGCGATCGGGTCTACGCCCATCTCGAGCGCGAGCGCGTCGACCATTCGCTCGACCAGATAGACGGCCTCGGTGATCCGGAAGGAGCAGCGGTAGGCGACGCCGCCCGGCGCCTTGTTGGTGTAGACGGCGGTGACCTTGACATGCGCGGCCTGCAGGTCATAGGAGCCGCAGCAGATGTGAAAGAAGCCGGCGGGGAACTTGGTCGGCTGCGCGGTCGAATCGAACGCGCCGTGGTCGGCGATCACGTCGACCTTCAGCCCGGTGATGCGCCCGTCCTTGGCGCAGATCGAGGAGTGCATGATGTAGTCGCGGGCGAAGCCCGTCGACATCAGGTTCTCCGAGCGGTCCTCCAGCCACTTGACCGGCTTGCCGGCGACGATCGAGCCCGCGATCGCGCACACGTAGCCCGGGTAGACGGGCACCTTGTTGCCGAAGCCGCCGCCGATGTCGTTGCATTGGATGCGGATCATGTGCTCCGCCAGGCCCGCGACGTGGGCGTAGACGGTGCGGTGCACGTGCGGCGCCTGGTTGCCGTTGTAGATGTTGAGCTGGCCGGTGTCCGGGTTGAAGTCGGCGATCATCCCGCAGGTCTCCATCGGAGCCGGGTGGCAGCGGGGGTACATGATGTCGCGCGTGGCGATGACGTCGGCTTCGGCGAACACGCGGTCGGCCGCCTGCTCGTCGCCGGCCTCCCACGTCGGGGTCGCGAGGTTGTCGGTCTTGCCCGGCTTGTCGTCGCGAATCAGCGGCGCGTCGGGGTCGAGCGCCTTGCGCGCGTTGACGACGACCGGCAGCGGCTCGTAGTCGACTTCGATCAGCGGCAGCGCGTCGCGCGCCGAGTATTCGTCGGTGGCGATCACGAACGCGACCTCCTGCCCGTGGAAGCGCACCTTGTCGCCGGCGAGCACCGCCTGGGTGTCGTAGGAGATCGTCGGCATCCACGCGAGCCCCAGCGTCTCCAGGTCCTTGGCCGTCATCACGGCGACGACGTTCGGGTGCTCGAGCGCGCGCGAGGTGTCGATCGAGAGGATCTTCGCGTGCGCATACGGGCTGCGCAGGATCGCCCCGTGCAGCATGCCGGGCAGGCGGATGTCGTCCAGGTAGGTGCCCTTGCCGCGGATGAAGCGCGCGTCCTCCTTGCGCTTCAGGCGGCCGAAGCCGACGGGTCGCTCGTGGGTCGGGCTGGGCAGGTTCTCGACCGTCGCCATCCTCACACCTCCTGCTTGATTGGAGCTTCGTGCTCAGCCGCCCAGCGCACGGCGGCGACGATGTTCTTGTAGCCGGTGCAGCGACAGATCCCGCCCGAGATCGCGACCCGGATCTCCTCGTCGGTCGGGTCCGGGTTCTCGTCCAGCAGCGAGCGGCTCGCCATCATCATCCCGGGCGTGCAGAAGCCGCAGTGCAGGGCGTGCTGCTCGTGGAAGCCCTCCTGGATCGGGTCGAGCACGCCATCGACTTCGAGCCCCTCGATCGTCTTGACCTCGTGACCGTCGACCATCGCCGCGAGCTGCGTGCACGACTTGACCGCCTTGCCGTCGATCTGGACGATGCAGGCGCCGCAGTTGGACGTGTCACAGCCCCAGTGCGTGCCCGTCAGGCCGGGGGTGTCGCGGATGAAGTGCACCAGCAGCGTCTGCGGCGGCACATCGCGGCTGACCGTCTGACCGTTGATCGTGATCGTCACCTGCATGTCGTGGGCGCCTCCTATTGCAGCGCGCGTGCGGTTGCCCGCCGCAGGGCGCGTTTGGTGAGCACGCCAACGAGGTGGCGCTTGTAGTCGACCGGTCCGCGGCCGTCGGCGGCGGGCATCGAGTCCTCCGAGCAGATCGCACCCGCCTGCGTGAACAGCTCATCGGACGGGGCCTTGCCGCGCAGCAGCTCCTCGGCGCGGGTCGCCTCGATCGTGAACGGGCCGACCGCGGCGAGCGCGATTCCCGCATCGGTGATCGTGCCGCCGTTGATCCAGATCGCGGCCGAGGTGGCCGCGATCGCGAAGTCGCCGGCGCGGCGCTCGAGCTTCTCGTGGGCGCTGCCGGCCCCGGGCCGGATCGCGATCCGCACCTCGGTCAGCATCTCGGCGTCGCCGACGGCCGTCATGTACGGGCCGACGTGGAACTCGTGCATCGGCACGACTCGCTCGCCCCCGGCGCCGCGGATCACGACGCTGGCCTTCAGCGCCGAGCAGACGGCGCTCAGGTCCTCGCCGGGGTCCGCCTGACAGAGCGAGCCGCCGATCGTGCCGCGGTTGCGCACGACCGGGTCGGCGATCACCTCCTCGGCGTCGGCGAACACCGGGAAGTGCTCGGCGAGCAGCTCCGAGCGCAGCAGATCGACGTGCCGGGCGAGCGCGCCGATGCGGACCTCCTCGCCCTCCTGACGGATGTAGGAGAGCTCGTGCAGATCGTTGATGTCGATCAGGTGCTCCGGCGTGGCCAGGCGCAGCTTCATCATCGGGATCAGGCTGTGCCCGCCGGCGACGATCCGGGTGCTCGGGCCGCGCTCGGCCAGCGTCGCGATCACGCCGTCGACGCTGGATGCACGCTCATAACCGCATGGTGCCGGTGTCTGCATCAGGCTCTCCCTCGATCCGATCTCATGTCAACCCTGTTTCCATCGTAGGAACCCGCCCCGCTTGGCCGCCGGGGGTGGCGGCGCCTCGGAGGACTCCTCGCCGGAGCCGCCCGTCGGGCGATCGAGCACGGCGGCGCCCCGCTGGGGCATGTGCGCGCGAACCCCGGGCGTGAGCGCCTGCTCGTACTGGACCGGCGCGTCGGTGCCGATCACGGGCGAGGGCGGCAGCTTCTCCGGCCGGGTCTGGCGGAGGTCCGGATAGAGCGCGCGCGTGGCGACCTCGCTGCGGGCGACGTGCCGGAGCACGGGCCCCTCCGGGCTCGCGGCGGCGATCGGCGCTTCGCGGCCGAGCCGCGCCAGCGTCAGCGTGCCGCGCGTGTAGACCTCGGAGATCCGCGGCGGCGTGATCGTCTTTGACTCCGGGAAGTCGCGCAGGCCCTCGGCGGCGGCGCCCGGGTACAGGCCGTCGATCAGGCCGAGCGCATCTGGAAGGCCGGCCTTCTTGACGAGCAGCCCCTCGAGCGCCGAGACCGCAGCGTCGAGGTTCGCGTTGATGTCAGCGACGACGGGGTTGACCGGAGCGCTCTTCTCGATCAGCTCACCGACGCCCTTGATCGCCTGATCCAGGCCCTTGGTGATCTGGATGAGCGCCCAGATCGTCGGCAGCAGGTACACGGCGAGCGCGCCGATGATCAGCACCACCGCGATGATCAGGACCACACCAGCTGCTGGCATCGTTCTCCTCCCCCACTCACACGTCGTCGACGATCACGTCGAGCGAGCCGCCGTAGTCGGCGATCGTCTCGACCGTTCGCTTGATCTGATCCTGCGTCGTCAGCAGCAGCGGCACGGCGTCCAGATCCTTCGAGCCGGCGGCGGCGGCGGCGGCGATCGCCTGCACGTGGGGCACGATCCCCCGCGCGGTGCTGAGCACGCCGCGCAGCAGGTAGACGACGATCGGCAGGACGACGAACAGCAGCACGATGTCTCCCAGCCACCAGAGGATCATCGCGGCCTCCTCGCGGCCACGATCGCGGCTTTCGACGCGATCGCCGGCAGCGCGCCGAGGATCGTGTCGAACTGCGCGTTGATCGCCTTGACGGCCGCCTCGAGCGGGCGCAGATGCTCGGACTCGACGCCCTCGAGCGCCCCCGCCAGCGTCGCAAGTCCCTCGGAGACGGATCTCAGGCCCCGCCAGACCTGGATCAGCGCGGTCGCGAGCACCGCGACAACCACCGCGGCGAGCACGACGCTCAAGAGCACCAGTGCATGTGTGCTGCTCATTGCCCACCAAACCCATCAGTCAGTGCGTTCATGTAGTCGTCCTGGACCAGCGCCTCGTCGATGATCTCGCCGAGCACCGGCGCGGTCGCGTTCAGCTGCGGTATGTACTCGGTCTGAGCGGCCACAACGCCCGCGACGCCGAGCAGCGCGAGCACCGACTCCTCGATGTCATCGACGGTGGTGACGAGGATCGTCAGCAGGATCGCGGCGATGACCGCGCCACCGAAGCCGATCGACAGCCCGATCGCCCAGAACGTGTGGGGTGCTGTGGCGATCACGGTCATCTCCCCACCGCCGTCTTTCGCACCGAGCGCGCGGAGCGCAGGATCCTCACGCCGGAGTCGTTGATGCGGGCGATGCCGGGGAGCTCGACCGTCTGCTGACGGACCACGTCGACACCGGCGACCGCCGCGCGTGCCTGGCGTGCGATTCGCAGCGCCAGCACGACGATCACGATCACGACCACCGCGACCACCGCCACGGCGACGCTGCCGAGCACGAGCCCGACATGCCAGCCGGTCGTTGACCCGATCACTGCATACACGGCCCACCTCCCTCGGAACTCGATTGCACCCTCATCTGTCTGCCTGCTGGCTTGAGTGCTCCGCCGCCCAGCGGATCGAGCGAACGATCGTCGCGTAGCCGGTGCAGCGGCAGATCTGACCGGAGATCGCCTCTCTGATCTCGGCTTCGCTGGGATCCGGGTTGCGCTGCAGCAGCGCGCGCGCGCTCATCAGCATCCCGGGCGTGCAGAAGCCACACTGGAGACCGTGTTCTTCGCTGAATCCCTGCTGCACGGGGTCGAGGACGCCGTCGACCTCCAGCCCCTCGACGGTGCTTATCTGGTGACCGGCGGCGCTGGCCGCAAGCACCGTGCAGGACTTCACCGGCTCGCCGTCCATCAGCACGACGCAGGCGCCGCAGTTCGACGTGTCGCACCCCCAGTGCGTGCCGGTCAGGCCGAGATGGTCGCGCAGGAAGTGCACCAGCAGGACGCGCGCTTCCACGTCGCGGCTGTACTCGTGCTCGTTGACCGACAGCGTGACCTGCATCAAGCCTCCTCGCTGAGCGCTCGCGTGGCGGCGCGCCGCAGCGCTCGCTCGACGAGCACGCCGACGGCGTGGCGCTTGTAGTCGGCCGAGCCGCGCGCATCGCTGACCGGCGCGCAGGTCTGAGAGACCAGGTTCGCGGCGCGCGCGAACAGCTCATCGGAGGGCACCTGGCCCGCCAGCAGATGCTCCGCGGTGGCGCACGTCAACTCGGCGCCGACGGCGACGGGGGCGATCGCCGCGCGCCGGATCGTGCCGCCGTCGAGCTCGAGCGCGACCCCGGCCGCGGCCACGGCCCAGTCCCCGACCCTGCGATCGAGCTTCTCGTAGGCGCTGCCAGACTCCTGGCGCAGGGGCACGCGGATCTCGAGCACGATCTCCGCCTGCTCGAGCGCGGTCCGGTAGGCCGAGCGGTGGAACTCGTGCATGCCGAGCACCCGCTCGCCATGCCGCGAGCGGGTCACCACCTGGGCCCCGACGGCGGCACACACCGCGCTCAGGTCCTCCGAGGGATCGGCCTGGCAGAGCGCGCCGCCGATCGTGCCGCGGTTGCGCACGACCGGGTCGGCGATCACGCGCTCGGCGTCGGTGAAGATCGCGAGCCGGCGGGCGAGCAGCTCGGACTCCAGCAGCTCGCGGTGGCGCGTCATCGCGCCGATGCGGATCTCGCCCTCGTGCTCGCGGATGTAGCCGAGCTCCTGCGCGAGCGGGTCGATGTCGATCAGATGCGTGGGCGATGCCAGCCGCAGCTTCATCATCGGCAGCAGCGAGTGGCCGCCCGCCAGCAGGCGCGCATCGGGCCCGTGGCGCTCGAGCAGCGCGAGCGCGTCCTCGACGCTCGTGGCTCGCTCGTACTCGAATGGGGCTGGGACCTGCATGCTCCCTCTCATCCAACACGTTTTGAGGCCTCGAGCCAATCGGCTCGGCGGACTCCCCTCTCAACCCACACTGTGCCGCTGTTATCGTGGAAGGTCAAGCGCAGTTAAGTGATCGCTTAGCCCACGGGTATCCGGTTGACCCTCGCACAGCTGCAATCGTTCGTCCTCGTCGCTCGCCACGGATCGGTGAAGGCGGCCGCGGCCGAGCTCGGAGTCACCGAGCCGGCGGTGTCCGTGGCGGTGGCGGCCCTGCGCAAGGAGCTCGGCGATGAGCTGTTCGTTCGCGACGGCCGCGGGATCGCCCTGACCGCGGGCGGCGGGCGCCTGGCCGCGCTGGCCAGCGAGATCCTCGGCCTCGCCGAACAGGCGCGCCGGTCGGTGCGCGACTCGCCGGGCCAGACGCGCACGATGCAGGTCGTGGCAACCAACCTCGTGGCCGAGCACCTCGGTCCCCTGATCGATGCGTTCAGCGCCCGCGACGAGGGCCTCGGGGTCTCGATCGAGGCGGTCCCGGGCGCGTCGCTCACCGACATGCTCGAGCAGCGCCGCGCCGACATCGCGTTCGGTCCCGCGCCGGCTCCGGAGCGCTCGGCGATGATCGCCACGGTGCCGTTCCTGCGCTGCCAGCTGGTGATCGTCGCGGCCCCCGGGCATCCGCTGGCCGAGCGCCAGGCGATCACACCCGCGGAGCTCGAGCGCGAACGCTGGCTGGTGGGGCCGCCGGAGCTCGACCCGAGCACGGCGGCGGGCCTGTTCTTCGGCCGCCATGACCTGAGCCCACCCGAGCTCTCCCCTTACACGAGCCACGCGGCGGCGATCGCCGCCGCCGCCGCCGGGGAGGGCATCATCCTCACGCTCGCGCATTCGGTGATCGAGGAGGTTCGCCGCCGCGCGCTGGTTCGCCTCGACGTGCGCGGGACACCGGCGCTCGAGCTGTGGTACGCCAGCACGCTCGGCGTCGGGCGAGCGCTGCCCGCGGCGCTGGCGCTGCAGCGGTTCGTGACAACGCCCGACGCGACACAGGCGATCTCCAGCGGCCGCGCCGGCGCGCTGTCCAAGCGTGTGCGTCCGAAGGTGCACGTGACGCTGTGGCGCTCGGTCGCGGACGAGATCGACGCAGACCTGGACGGGCTGGGCTCACCACGCACCTAAGCAATCCCTTAACTCGGGTTGACGGCGCCCAGTCACGGCGTCACGCTTGGTATCAACGGGGAGTGGGATACCAGCCGAGGAGCAGAGATGACTGAGGCAGACGTGCGTGAGAGCCGAAGCGGGGTCTTGCAGTGGGTGATCGTTTTCGGGGTGGGAGCACTGGTGGTAACGGTCGTGCTCGCGTTGAACCTGATCCCGCGGCTGAACGACGGCCAGAAGGTGCTGAACGGCGCCAAGCCGGCCTTTGCGTCACAGCGGCTGCGAGCCGACGTGGCGGGGATCGACATCATCTCGACGAACGTCGACATGGCGAACCCGATCATGACCCCGTCGGGCGGCGGCGCCGCGGAAGTCGGCGCGCTGGTCGCCTACGCGGCGAAGGTCGCGCACGTGACCCCGGCGCAGGCGCTGGCTCTTATCGAGGAACGCTTCCCGCATACGGCGGCGCTGCTGAGCGCGATACCACTGTCGTCGGTGAGCGCCGAACTGCCGCGGCTCGTGACGTTCCTCTCGAGCACGCTGAAGATCACGCCGGCACAGCTGCTGCAGGCGCTGCAGGCCAGCTTCCCGGCTTTGGCGCAGGCGATCACGAACCTGCCGATCGTCACCAGCGGCTGGAACGACATCCAGAACATCGGTGGCCTGACGCGCTTCAACGGGACACCCGTGACGACCGTGCCGCAGCTGCGCACTTACTTCAAAGACGACCTGATACCGGCGGTCGCGGCTCAGCAATCGAACTTCCAGACGCTCGACGGCACCTCCTCCCTGACGTGGATCGCGCCGCTGCTGCTGATCGTCGGGATCATCGTGATGCTGTTCGGGGGAGCGATGATCGTGCGCAACCGGCGTGGCGTCTCCCAACGCGAGGCGCTCGCCACCGCCACGGTCGTGCCGGTCGTCGGGATCGTCGTAGTCGTGCTCGTGCTCGCGCTGTCGCTGATCCCCCGCGTCAGCCACGGCCAGAAGCTGCTGGACGGGCTGGCGCCGGCCTTCACGCAGCAGCGTGTCGCCGGCGACCGCGCAGGCATCACGATGGTCTCGGCGATCGTCAACACCGAGAACCCGATCATGACGCCCGCGGGCGGCGCAGCCGCGGAGGTGCCCAAGCTGATCGCGTTCGTCGCCGGCAAGACGGGGCTCTCCCAAACACAGGTCCTCGGCGTGCTGAAAAAGGAATTCCCACACGTCACCGCCCTGCTGCAGGCGCTGCCGCTGACGGCGGTCACCAGCGAGCTGGCGGAAATCGTGAAGCTGCTCGGCCCGGGCGTGGTCACGGCGGTCCCGGTGCTCGCGCAGACGATCGTCAACACGCCGGCCGTGACCTCCGGCTGGAATCACGTGCCGGGGATGGAAGGCGCCACGAACTTCGCCGGCAAGCCGATCGTCACGATGCCGGACGTGCGCGACTACTTCAGCTCCAACGTGATCCCCGTGCTGGAAGACCAGCGAGCCAACTACGACAAACTCGTCACGACCTCGAAGATCAACTTCATCGGCGCGCTGGTGCTGATCGTGGGGCTGATCGTGATCGCCTTCGGCCTGCTGATGGTGGCGATCGCGGCGCGCGGCCCCGCCGCGGAACGCAAGACCGCGACCCTCCAGCCCGCGGTCGGTGGCGCGAGCGGCTGATCAACGCTCCCCGGCGAGCGCTGCGACAGTCGACACGCCAAGCGCTCAATGTCCCGACGGCCGCCCAGCGATCAACGCCAGCGCGTGTCTGAGCGCGCCCGCGATCGCCTCGCCGGTCTCGTCGATGCTTGCCGGGCTGCCGGGGAAGTTGACGATCAAGCTCGCGCCGCGCGTGCCGGCGACGGCACGCGAGAGCATCCAGTTCGACGTGTGCGGCCGCGAGGCCTCACGCATCGCATGCGGGATGCCGGGCGCCTCGCGCTCGATCACTGCGCGCGTGGCCTCGGGCGTGACGTCGGTCGGGGACAGGCCGGTGCCGCCGGTCGTGAGCACGAGCGCGCAACGTTCGACGTCGACCCAGTGGCGCAGACGCTCTTCGATCAGCTGCTGGCGATCGGGGATCAGGTCGCGGCCGACGACCTCCACGCCCAACCGGTCGGCGAGCGCGAGCAGTCGCTCACCCGCCTTGTCACGGCCCTCGCCGACGGCCCTCGAGGTGCTGATCGTGATGATCGCCGCGCGGGGCTCGGGCTCGGCATCCGCGAGCGTTGCAGCTCGCTCGGGGGCGGCTCCGACGTCCACGAGCGTGAGCGTAGCCGAACAGATGCGAACGCATCCCAAGGCTATGGTGGACGGTGATGGACGCCGCACGTGACAGGCTCGGCCGACCGGCGCTCGACCTGCGGATATCGGTGACCGACCGCTGCAACCTGCGCTGTCCGTACTGCATGCCGAGGGAGGTGTTCGGCCGCGACTTCCAGTTCGTCGACCGCGCCGAGCTGCTGTCGTTCGAGGAGATCGCTCGCGTGACGCGGATCATGTCCGAGCTCGGGGTCACGAAGGTCCGCTTGACGGGCGGCGAGCCGCTCCTGCGCCGCGGGCTCGAGCGCCTGGTCGAGATGCTCGCCGGGATCAACGCGATTGAGGACCTCGCGATGACCACCAACGGCACGCTGCTGGCGCGGCGCTGCGAGACGCTGGCAAAGGCAGGCCTCGGGCGCGTGACGGTCAGCCTCGATGCGCTCGAGGAGCGCGCGTTCCGCTCGATGAGCGACACGCGCGTGCCGCTGGCGCGCGTGCTCGAGGGAATCGAGTCGGCGCAGGCCGCCGGGCTCGGTCCGGTCAAGATCAACATGGTCGTGCGACGCGGCGTCAACGACCATTGCGTGCTCGCGATGGCCGAGCACTTCCGCGGCCGTCCGCAGATCCTGCGCTTCATCGAGTACATGGACGTCGGCGAGACGAACGGCTGGAAGCTCGGCGAGGTCGTCCCGGGGAGCGAGATCCTGGCCGCGATCGACAGCCGCTGGCCGCTCCAGCCGCTCAGCCCGAATCGCTCGGGAGAGGTCGCCTCGCGCTGGGCCTATCGGGACGGCGCCGGCGAGATCGGCGTGATCAGGTCTGTGACCGAGCCCTTCTGCCAGGGATGCGCGAGAGCGCGTCTGTCAGCCGACGGCAGCCTCTACACGTGCCTGTTCGCGAGCAGCGGCTTTGACCTGCGCGCACTGCTGCGCGCGGGCGCCGGCGACGGCGACATCGCAGCGCAGCTGCGCGAGCTCTGGACAGCACGGGCCGACCGCTACTCCGAGCTGCGCGGCATGTCCGAGCCGAGCGTCGACGCGGGGCAGAGCACGCACGACGACATCGCCCACGAGCGGCCAAGGGTGGAGATGTCCTACATCGGCGGGTGAGCGCCGCTGACAGCCCGCCGGCTGGTCATGTGCTGAGTCAGCGGTAGTCTGCGGCGAGCATGCCCGCCGCTGCCAAACCGAGGCGCAAGCGCGAGCGCATCGCGCTGGTGCTCGCCGGCGGCGGTGCGCGCGGCGCATACGAGGCGGGCGTGCTGAAGGGGCTCGCGCCGGCGCTCGCAGCGCACGGCCAGAGCCCGGACATCATCGTCGGCACGAGCATCGGCGCGCTCAACGGGTCGTTCTTCGCGGCTCGCGCCGACGAACGTCTCGAGCTGGCGGCAGCGGCGGCGGTGGAGATGTGGCGTGAGCTGCGCTGGGGCGACGCGTTGCGTCCGTTGAGCTCTCCGGTCGAGCTCGCTCGGCTGCTGGTCGGGGCCGGGATGCTCGCCCATCTGCCCGGCGCGGACCTCTCCGCGCTGCTGGACTCGGCGCCGCTGCGCGGCACGCTCGAGCAGCGCGTGTCGTTCGAGCGGATCACGCGCAACGTGCAGGACGGCGCGCTGACGGCGGCCGCGGTCGTTGCGACAGCGTATGCGACCACGCGCAGCGTCGTCTTCCATCAGGGCGGCCCGGCGATCAAGGTCGACGCGACGCGCGCGATCGAGTACTTCTCGACCGAGCTCAAACCCGAGCACGTGCTCGCGTCGGCCGCGATCCCGGGGGCGTTCCCCGCGGTCGAGATCGAGGAGCCACAGGCAGCGGCGGGCTGGTACAGCGACGGTGGCGTGCGCCTGAATGCCCCGCTGAAGCCGGCGCTCATGCTGGGCGCCGACCGCGTGATCGTGGTCGGCCTGAACTCCTCGACGACGCCCGCCGCCGAGACCACGCGCGCCGCCGTGGCCAGGCGGCCGGACGCGATCGACGGCGTGGCGCAGCTGCTGCAGGTCGTGCTCGCCGATCAGCTCGCCGAAGACGTGGCGACGCTGGCGACCGTCAACGAGACGCTCGCATCCACCGGCTCCTCCGGCGCCACCAAGCGCGCCGGACGCAAGCAGCGGCGTCGGGTCCCGTACATCTTCATCGCGCCGTGTGATCGCCTGGAGATCGGGCGGTTGGCGCGCAAGGTGTACAAGCAGCGCTACACCGGCGTCGGCGGCATCGCGCGCGACAGCAACGTCGCGGGGCTGGGGTGGCTCGTCAATGCCGGGCACAGCGCCGTCCACGGCGAGCTGCTCAGCTACCTGTTCCTCGCACACGAGTTCATCGACGAGCTGATCGCGCGCGGCCGGCGGGACGCCGAGCGCTGGCTCGAGGCCGAGCACGACGCCGGCCTGTGGCAGGTCGGGCGGCTACCGGGCTAATGGCGATCGATGCCGGAGTGCACTGGCTGTGGCCCACACCGATCGGGCTGCACCGCCACGCCGACGCGGCCGAGGTCAACCCGCGGCTGGTTCACGCCTTCGACGAGGGCCGGGTGGCGCTCGAGCGCCAGCGGGGCGAGGCGCGTGGCCCGTTCTTCGCCAGCGACGACGATCTGCTGCACCGTGTGAAGATCCCTGAGTGGCAGGACTTCGTGGGCTTCATCGTGGCCAGCCTGGGCGAGACCGTCAAGCAGGCCAACAGGGACGCCTGGGCCGGACAGGCATTCGACCTGCGCGTCGGCATCGAGGGGATGTGGTTTCAGTGCAGCCGCGATGGCGCGTTTCACGACGTGCACACGCACGGCAACTGCTCGTGGTCGGGGGTGTACATCGTGCAGATCGACGAGCCCGCGCAGCGCGTGTCACATCCGGTCTATGGCTCGGCGAACGGCGCGACCCGGCTCTACGGTCCGCCGTTCTCCGCACTCGGCGGCGCGTTCGTCGATGTCGGCAACGCGTACCTGCAACCGCCCCACCAGGACATCGAGCCGCTGGCCGGCCAGCTGCTGCTGTTTCCGTCGTGGCTCGCGCACCAGGCGATGCCGTATGACGGTGAGCGCGAGCGGGTCATCGTCTCGTTCAACGCCAGCATCCACGCGGCGCAGGGCGACCAGCTGCACGGCTACAGCCCGCACTGACTCGGTGACACCAGCGACGGCTCCGGGCCAATCCCACTTGGGCGGCGCGTCCAGGCGGCAGGACGCGATCGACGGCGTGGCGCTACCTGCGGGCTCGTTCGACGAGCCTGGCTGAGCCGGAACTCTGGCCTGCTCCTACCGCTCACGGCTAGCGACCACGACGCGCTGGAGCGACGCACGCGGCGGAAAGCTATGGGGCAGCCGAAGCGGCAGCGGGACTGAGCAAGAACTGCTGAAGCCGCTCCATGATCGTCACGTCGAAATGCAACATGAGGTCGGCCCGCCCCCACAAGGCGTGTTGACAACCATCCACGAAGAACGGCGACATGTCGAAGGCCAGATCGGGGAACTCGGGAACGTACGCCGTCGCTGGTGTGATGGCGCGCCGGAGCGTAACGCTGCCGCTCACCTGCGAGCCCTGCACGACGGCGAGGTCGGTGCCCGAGTACCCCATGATCGGCGCGTAGCCTACGGGCAGCACGCTGCTGTCAGCTCCGGAGTCGATCAGACCGGGGATCATCCTACCCCGCCCGTCGAGGCCGGTCACGTGCAGGAAGAGATACGGGCGAGCCCCTCCGAGTCCTAGCTCGCGGTACGAGACGACGAGCGGGCCCGGCATCTGCCTGCCGATCTCCGAGGCCGTCGGGCCTTACAGAATGTAGACGCCGTCGGTCCGGTCCGGGACCGGAAGGAGCACGTCGTCGTCGTCGACCTCCGGCTTTTCACGCAATTCGACCGGGTCGAGCGCGCTCGCCATGACCTTGCCGTTGCGGATGGCTACCCAACTCCCGGCGTAGGGACTCAGATCCTCGTGGATGTCCGCCTGGCGCGAGACGTTGATGCTCATCGCGCTATTCGTCCCAGCTCGCGCTCGCTTATCCGCCCAGGCCCGACATACGATCCGGCCATAAAGTCGAGCTTGAGGGTTACCATGGTCCAGATGATAGCGCAGCAACGAGGACGGAAATTGACGTCTGCTGGCGCGCAGAGGCGCCGAAACGGCGACGCCTAGCGTTTGCGCAAGCGCACTCCGGGACAGGGACTCGAACCCCAATCTCCCGGACCAGAACCGGGCGTCACTGCCAATTGGACTATCCCGGACAGTGTCAGGCGTAAAGAATAGCCAACCGTCCAGCGGATCAAGCCCCGCGCGAGCCGTCTGCCGCTGCCCTCAGAACGTCGCGGTCTGGCCGTTGGGCGCGAAGTACGCGGTGATCGCCTCCTCGAGGCCGGGGTCGAGCACGAGCAGGACCTCGTCGCCGGCCTCGATGGTGGTGTCGTGCTTGGGCACGAAGCCGGAGCCGCCGCGCAGCACGGAGATGATGAGCGCGCCTTCGGGCAGGGCGATGTCGGCGACGCGCTCGCCGACGGTGGGCGCGTCGGTGCTGACCTCGAGCTCGATGATCTCCAGGCGCTCCTCTTCCAGCGCGAGCAGGTGCACGAGCCCGTAGCGGGGAACCTCGTGCTCGATCAGGCGCAGGATCAGGTCGGTGGCGGAGACCGCGGGCTGGATGCCGAGCAGCCGGAAGTGATCGTGGTTGCGGGGGTTGTTGACGCGCGCGATGATCCGCTCGCACAGGTACTTCTCCTTGGCGACCTGGCAGACGAGGATGTTGTCCTCGTCGTCGCCGGTGACGGCGATGACGAGGTCGGCGCGCTGGATGCCGGCGCGCTCGAGCACCCACAGCTCGGTCGCGTCGCCGTACTGGACGGCGTGCTCGAACTCCTCCTCGGTTGCGAGGTAGCAGGAGCGCGAGGACTCGATCAGCGTGACTTCGTGATCCTTTGACATCAGCTCGCGTGCGAGGTTGCGCCCGACCTTGCCGGCGCCGGCGATGATCGCGTACATGGCTAGCTGACCGCCTCCCCGTGCGGGGACGATGCGGGCTCGAGCGCGCGCTCGAACATGTCGATCGCGTGCTTGGTCGGGGAGATCGTGCTGAGGCCCTGCTCGCCGTACCAGTCGGCCCGCGCGGGGTCCATCACGCGCACGATCGCCTTCTCGACGCCGAAGCGCTTCTGCGCGATCTGCGCGATCACGAGGTTGGTGTTGTCGCCGGCGGTGGAGGCGATGAACGCGTCGGCGCGCTCGATCCCGGCTTGGATCAGGGCGTCGGTCTCGAGCGCGGTGCCGACGGTGAACTGACCGCCGGAGTCCTCCCAGCTCTTGCTCTGGCCGGCGTCGAGGCGCTCGTGCGAGAGCGGATCCTCGTCCAGCACCGAAACCTCGTGCCCGGCGGCGAGCGCCGACTTCGCTACAGCCGAGCCGACGCGCCCGGCGCCGACGATCAGAACGAACATATGGCTGAACGGATACCCATAGGTGCGGAGGTTAGACCATTGGCGCGTCGGCCCGGTGCGCGCGCCGGGCGAGCTCGACGGGCGAGTCGCGCGCGGCTGGAGCCGTGACGATCACCCTACAGGTCGCCTTGCGCACGACGTACTTGGTGATGTCTCCCACGAATCCCTCCAGCGACCCGCCGCGGCCGCCGAGGCGGGCGCCGCCGCGGATCAGCGACGGTTCCTCGGCGCCGAGCACGATCGCCTCCACCCCGCGCCTGCGCGCCTCATCGACGATCGCGTAGCCGGCGCGGCGGGTGCGCACGGTGGCCGTGGCGACGTGCACGCCGGTGTACTCCTCCCCCACGGCCTTGGCCCGCGCGAGCACCTGGCGCGCGTGCTTGATCTGCGCCTCGGGCAGGCTCGCGTCGAGCGGCAGCGACATCGGGATCACGAACATCCACACGGCCTCGATCGTGGCGGCGTCGATCGCCGCCTCGTCGGTCTGCTCGCTCGAGACGAGCAGCGCGGCCGTCTGCACGATGTCGTCGTCGAGGTCGGTGCCGAACAGCGGCACGAGGATCGAGCCGTAGTCGCGCTCGACGGGCTGCTCGGCGCGCAGCACGCGCGGGGAGACGGTCACGCGGCGCAGCAGCGAGGTCTCATCGGCGCGCCGGTAGATGACGTACAGCGCGATCCCGACGGCCATCCAGCCGAGGCCCACGTAGCGCGCGGTTTCGTGCACGATCAGCACGGCCAGGAGCCCGCCGGCGGAGACGAGCGCGCCGAACGCCGCCGGCAGCGGCAACTGGCCGCCGCGGAACTCGATCGACAGCGGCACGCGGTAGGGGCGATCGCGGTCGGGCTCGGTGTAGCGCAGGCGGCAGATCGACAGGTGCGCGATCGTGAACGCGAGCGTCGCGCCGACGGCGTAGATGCCGACGAGGAAGGTCAAGTCCTCGGTCGCGGCGAGCCCCGCGGCGATCAGCCCGGCGAGCATGATCAGCACGTACGGCGTCGAGCGCTGAGGGTGCAGCCGTCCGAGGCCGCTGGGGATCTGGCGGTTGGTCGACAGCGAGTACGCCAGGCGCGAGAGGCCGAGCATCGCCGAGTTGGCGGCCGCGACGAGCGTAACCGCGGCCATCGCCGCCACGAGGTACATCAGCGCCTGCCCGAGCCAGTGCGGGTGCACGTGGTTGACGATGCCGATCACCGGCGCATCGAGATAGCGCCCTGACAGTTCGGTGCGACCGTCGCGCACCGGCAGCGCCGTGACCGCCACCAGCGCGATGCCCACGTACAGGAACGCGACGGTCGCGGTCGTGCTGCCGACCAGGCGCTTCAGGCCGGCGCGGCTGATGCGCACCTCGCCGGCAAGGCCCGACGCGGACTCGAGGCTCGTGAACGAGATCACCGCGACCGTCAGCGCGAACACCAGCCGCGACCAGGTGGGCGCGGTGCCGAGATGGATCGGGCTCAGCAGCGTGTGCGGGTTGAAGAACAGCGCCAGCCCGAGCACGACGATGAACGCCTGCAGCGTCAGGTCGCCCGCCAGCAGGATGCCGAGCCGTCGCGCGCGGCGCCCGCCGAAGCCGCGGATGTTGCCGAGCACCACCACGCCGATGAACGCCAGCGACAGGCCCAGCGCCTCGCCGCTGTTGCCGAGCGGATGCCAGAAGACCTTCAGGTACTGCGTCGCCGAGTAGGACGTGACTGCGATCAGGATCACGTAGTCGAGCAGGATCGCCCAGCCGGCGACGAAGCTGACGAGCTCGTTGAACGCGTAGCGCGCGAACACCGTCGAGCCGCCGCGGTCCTGGTGCAGCGACGCGCCCTCGACGTACGTCATCGCGGTCACCGTGTACATCACGGCCGCCACCAGGAACACCAGCGGCGTCAGCCCCAGCGCGTGTCCCGCGATCACCCCCAGCGAGAAGTAGATCGCGCTCGCCAGCGACGAGTACACGATCGTGAACAGGATCGGCGAGCCGATGCTGCGGCGCGCGATCACACGCGAGCGCGCGGCCAGCTCCGAGGTCGAGCCCTCCTGCGCGCTCATCGCCCGCGTGCCCTCCTGACTTCCACATACCAGCGTCCGGCGCCCGCCGCGATGAACAGCACGCCCAGCAGCAGCCGCGGCGAGATCGTGCTCGCGTGCCCGCTGACCGCCTCGACGATCAGCGCCACGCCGATCGCCGCCATCAGCAGCGAGAGCACCAGCGTGCCCATACGGTGCGCCTGTCGGCCGTTCATCTCATCTGAGCTTATTCCCGTGCTGACCCAGCCGACGCACGCGCCGGCTGGCGCATCACGTGATCAGCGGGATGATCAGGATCGCGACGATGTTGGCGACCTTGATCATCGGGTTGATCGCCGGTCCGGCGGTGTCCTTGAACGGATCGCCGACCGTGTCACCGGTGACCGACGCGGCGTGCGCATCCGAGCCCTTGCCGCCGAAGGAGCCGTCCTCGATGAGCTTCTTGGCGTTGTCCCACGCGCCACCGCCGGCGGTCATCAGCACGGCGAAGAAGAAGCCCACGACGATCACCCCGATCAAGAGGCCGCCGAGCGCCTGCTGATCGATCAGGCCGACGATCAGGGTCAGGCCGATCGGCAGCAGCGACGGCAGGATCATCTCGCGCTGCGCGGTCTTCGTGACGATGTCGACGCAGGTGGCGTAGTCGGGCTCTTCGGTGTAGTCCATGATCCCCGGGTGCTCGCGGAACTGGCGGCGCACCTCCTCGACGACGGCGCCGCCGGCGCGACCGACGGCCTCGATCGACAGCGACGCGAACAGGCACACCATCAGCCCACCCAGCAGCAGCCCGATCAGCACCGGCGGTTCGTTGATGCCGAACGAGATCACGTGGCCGAGCTTGTTTTCGAGTTCTTTCTGGAAGCCCGCGAACAGCACGACCGCGGCCAGCACCGCCGAGCCGATCGCGTAACCCTTGGTGACGGCCTTGGTCGTGTTGCCGACCGCGTCGAGCCGATCGGTGACTTTGCGCACCTCCTCGGGCAGGTCCGCCATCTCGGCGATGCCGCCGGCGTTGTCGGTGATCGGGCCGAACGCGTCGAGCGCGACGATCAGGCCGGTCAGCGACAGCAGGCCCATGACGGCGACGCCGATGCCGTAGATGCCGGTGACGCCGCCGCCGGCGAGCTTCCACGCGCCGAGGATCCCCAGCACGATCACCAGCGCCGGCAGCGCGGTCGCCTGCAGCCCCGAGCCAAAGCCCTGGATGATGTTCGTCGCGTGGCCCGTGATCGACGCTTTGGCGGTCTTCTTGACCGGCGAGAAACGGGTCGAGGTGTAGTATTCGGTGATCCCGAACAGCAGTGCCGTGACCGCGATCCCGATCAGCGAGCACAGGTACAGATGGCTCCAGCTGGGGGTGTTGACGGTGCTGCCGACGTCCTTGAACGTGAGGTTGCGCATCAGCCAGTAGGTGACCGGCGCGAACGCGGCCGCCGCGATCACGCCGGAGACGACGAGCCCCTGCAGCAGCGCGCGCTCGACGTTGCCCGACTTCGAGCGCACCGCGAACGTGCCGATGATCGAGGCGATGATCGCGACGCCGCCGATCACGAGCGGGTACAGCGCCACGCGCGTGGCCTCATGGAAGGTCAGCACGCCGAGCAGGATCACCGCGACCGCGGTCACCGCGTAGGTCTCGAACAGGTCGGCCGCCATGCCGGCGCAGTCGCCGACGTTGTCGCCGACGTTGTCCGCGATCGTCGCCGGGTTGCGCGGGTCGTCCTCGGGGATGCCCGCCTCGACCTTGCCCACTAGATCGGCGCCGACGTCCGCGGCCTTCGTGAAGATGCCGCCGCCGAGCCTCGCGAACACCGAGATCAGCGAGCCACCGAAGCCGAGGCCGACAAGCGCGTCGACGGCCGTCTTGGGGCTGTCGTTGAAGAACGACGTCAGCGCGCCGTAATAGCCCGAGACGCCCAGCAGCGCGAGGCCGACGACGAGCAGGCCGGTGATCGCGCCGCCGCGGAACGCGACCCGCAGCGCCGGCGTGACACCGCCCTGCGCGGCCTCCGCGACGCGCGCGTTGGCGCGCACCGACACGTTCATGCCGATGTAGCCGGTCGAGCCGGACAGCAGCCCGCCGATCGCAAAGCCGCCGGCGACCGCGATGTTCTGGATGAAGATCAGCGCGACGAACAGCACCACGCCCACACCGGCGATCGTCGTGTACTGCCGGTTCAGGTACGCGCGCGCGCCCTGCTGCACGGCCAGCGAGATGCTCTGCATCTTCTCATTGCCCGGCGAGAGCGCGAGCAGGGTGCGCGTGGTCAGCAGGCCGTAGGCGACCGCACAGGCGGCGCAAACGAGGGCGACGACGACCCCATGGTTCGTCAGAAAGCTGCTCAACAGAAATCCTCCGCGGTCTGATTGGCGTGCCGCGCGAGGATCTTCGCGCGCACATTTGTCGCCCGGATCGCTCGGCGCGAGCGTCTACCCGGTGCAAACGCGGGCGGAGTGTATCGTGCCGGCCGGCGCTATGCCTGCCCGCGCGGGCCGCCCGCCCGGCGCCTCACCTGCCCGGCACCCACAGCCGCCCGCTCGACTCCGCCGGTCCGGGACCCGGCGGTTGCTCGCCCGCAGCCGGCGTATCGCCGCCGCCGGCACCCCCACCGGCCGCCGCGCCGGGGGTCGCGGGCGGCGTCGGCGCAGCGCCGCCGCCGGGCCCTGCCGCGCCCGCCTGCGCGCCGGGAGCGATCTCGCGCGCGTAGGCCATCTGCAGCCGCGACAGCGCGTCGCGCAGCGGCGCCAGCTCGCGCGGCAACCTGCGCTCGAGGATCTCGAGCAGCGCGCGCACGGCGTCGATCGCGTCGCGTGCCTGCTCGAGGTCGCGCTCCGGGTGAGTGGCATCTGGCGCCCCGCCGGGCTGCTCGGCGCCCGGTGGCACCAGGCGCCGCGCGCCGAGGTTCAGCAGCGACACAACCGTCTGGGCCATCACGTCGGTGGTGCTCAGGCGGCTCAATTCCGCTTCATAGGCCGCGCGCAGCTCCTCTTCGGTCGGCTCGCCGGCGGCAGCTCCATCCGGGCTCATACCGTCACCTCCTCTGAGTAGGTCTGTCTGGTCTCGCTGACGCTGGCTGCGAACACATCCTCGCGCGTGGCGCCCGCGTCGATCATCTGCCGCTGACGCTGCGCGCCGTTGCGCTCGGGGAAGGCCGGCTCGATCGCCAGCTCAGCGCGTACCGGCGCGGTCCACGCGAGCAGCCGCTCGATCGCCTCGCGCGCCGGGTACTCCTCTGCGCGCGCCAGGTCGATCAGCCGTCCGTCGAGGCCGAAGCGGATCGCGCGCCACATGTTCTCCTCGATCAGCCGCGGCGCGAGGTCCTCGCCGGGCACGCATTCGTCGACGTCGCGCACCGCCTGGGCGATGCACGCCACCATCAGCCCCGCCAGCGCCTCGGACTCCCGCGCCGTCGCCTGCGCGTCGCAGATGCGCACCTCGACCGTGCCGAAGCTGAAGTGCGGCCTGACCGACCACCACACCTGCGTGAACTCGACGATCGAGTTGGTCCGCTGCAGGAACTCGATGTACTCGCGGTAGGCGCGCCAGCCGCCGAACGCGTCGGGGATGCCACAGCGCGGGAAGCTCTTGGTGAAGCTCTGCGTGCGTGCCGAGTGCAGCCCGCTGTCGCGCCCGTCCAGGAACGGCGAGTTAGCGGAGATCGCCAGCAGCAGCGGCAGCACCGGGCGCAGGCGGTCGCAGGCGCGCACCGCGCGGTCGATGTCGCGCACCCCCACGTGCACGTGCAGGCTGAACGTGTTGTTGCGCCAAGCGACGTATTTGAGGCCGTCCTCGACGCGCCGGTAGTGCTCGGTGTCGATGATCGGCTGCTCGCGGTAGTCGGCCCACGGATGCGTTCCGGTCGCGCCGAGCGCGACGCCTTGGGCGGCGGCCAGCGCGAACAGGCGCCGGCGGCGCTCACGCTGGCGGGCGAGCGCGTCCTGCAGATCGGAGCCGGCGCCCGAGATGATCTCGATCTCCGAGGAGATCAGCTCGCCGGTGATGCCCTCGCGCAGCAGCCGATCGCCGGCGGCGACGCCGCGCAGCTGCTCGAAGCGGGGCACAAGTTCGAGCGTCTGCGGATCGAGGATCGAGAACTCCTCCTCCACGCCGACCGTCAGGTCGGGGGCACTTGCGAACGTCTCGGCGGCTCGGTCTAGATCCAGGCTGTTCATCGCATGGCGGCTGCGTGGGGTGTCGGTCAGGCGCGCGGGCGTCCAGTTTGACGCACCCGCGGGCGCCGGCGCTCAGATGATTGATTCCACGGGGCTGTGCCCGTTTCTGGTGGTGCGGAGAGTCGAGCGGGCCAAGGACGCAGGGCGAAGCCCTTGCTGGTGGCAAGGGCGAGCCCGAGGACGCCGGCCCGCGAAGGCTATACGTGCCATCCAGAGGTGCAGGACCGTGGAATCAATCATCTCAGGTCAGGTAGAAGTACAGCGCGTAAAGCAGATCGACCGCCGGGCTGGAGGTGTGGACGGTCACCTCCGGCGGCACGTCCAGAAGCGACTCCGAGTAGTTGAAGATGATCTTCACGCCCGCGTCGACCAGCTCGTCCGCGAGCCCCTGCGCGGCGTCCTGGGGCACGGCCAGCACGCCGACGACGATGTCCTCGTCCTCCACCACCTGGCGCAGGTCGACGATGTCGCGCACGACCTGGTTTCCGACCTTGCTGCCGACCTTGGACTCGGCGCTGTCGAAGATCGCCACCACGCGGAAGCCATGGTCGGCGAAGATTTCCGAGGAGGCGATCGCCTGACCGAGGTGGCCGGCGCCGATCAGCCCGATGTTGTGCTGCCCGGCGGTGCGCAGGATCTTGCGAATCTGCGAGACCAGCGCCTCGACGTTGTAGCCGACGCCGCGCTTGCCGAACTTCCCGAAGCCCGACAGGTCGCGGCGGATCTGCGTCGAGTTGACGTGCGTGTAGTCGGAGAGCTCCTGCGAGGAGATCGTCTCCTTGCCCATCTTCTTGGCCTGCGTGAGCACCTGCAGGTAGCGCGACAGGCGCGCGGCGACCCCCAGCGACAGGCGCTCGCCCGCAGCGGCCGAGCCGTCTCGCCCCCCGGCCAGCGTGTCGGGCGTCGGTTCGCCGTAGCTCATCGTCGGGACTCTAGACGCTCGCGCACGAGCGCCTCGTTTACAAAGTACTCGCACAACTCCTCCCCGTCCAGCATCACCACCGGGATCCGCTCGAAGTAGGCGCGGTGCAGGGCCTCATCAGCGGTGATGTCGCGCTCGGCCAGGGCGAACCGCAGCTCGCCCTGCAGGCGCCGCAGGACGGCCATCGCCTCCACGCACAGGTGGCAGTCCGGCTTGGAGTAGACGGTTACGGTGGCCATGCGGGGCCGTTGAGCCATGGGGCAGCTGAGGGTATCGGGCGCGCCGCCACACGCGAGCGGCGCACGCCCACGGGCCGCCGGACGCGCGAGCGCACGCGGCGCGGCGCATGCCCGGCGCAGCGAACCGATCACGCGGCGAGGCGACCGCCGCTCGCGACCGGCAGCGTCCGACCGGCAGTTCGGGCCTACCGAACCCCGCCGACAGTCAGACGGGCCCGTCGCGGGCGAGGCCGGCCACCCAAATCTTCGCTATTTGCGGGAAACAAAGCCGTTGCCATATATTGACATCCTCCCATACTAGGTAGAGACTTGCCGACACTGGGGAGTGCGTGAGCGGATGGATCCGGGTCGAGCAGCCGAGGGGCGCACATACGGGCGTAGTGATCGCCCCTGCATGGTCGACGGACCGCGAAAGCGGGCCGCGACTCTCCTAGCCAGAACACAACGGCAAGCCAACAGGAGGGATCAAGATGAGACGACTCAGAGTAATCGTGCTCTGCCTCGTGGCAGCGTTCGCCATCAGCGCGATCGCCGTGGCGAGCGCTTCGGCAGCAGCGCCCGAATTCGGCAGGTGCATCAAAAAAGCCACCAAAGGGGGCGAAGGCTACTCGAATGGGGTATGTACCGACGGGGTGAGCACGAACGCCAAATATGAATGGCAGCCCGGCCCTGGCGAACACAACAAATTCATCTCGGTCGAACGGGAAGTGTTTCCCATAAAATATGACTACTGCTCCTCGGGGATAACGCACACCAGGGTCGCAGAAAAAGACGAAAAAGAAGCGAAAGCCGCCGAAGCACTTGCAGAAAAAGAGGAAAAAGAAGCAAGAGAAGCCGAAGCGCGTGCAGAAAAAGAGGAAAAAGAAGCAAAAGAAGCCGAAGAAGAAGGTAATTTGACGCGGGCCAAAGAACTGTCGGAAGAAGCTAAAGAAAACAGAAACACAGCCAAAAAACTGTCGGAAGAAGCCAAAGAAAACAGAACCAAGGCCAAAAAACTGTCGGAAGAAGCCGAAGAAAACAGAAACGCAGCCACTAAAGAACTGGCGAAAGCCAAAATGACCCTCCACGAATGCGAAATATATGTCGAAACGACGAGAGCACTGGCCCCTGCCGAACTCGAGACGGTCGGCGGAAGCACGGTGATATGCGGAGAAGTTGCCAGCAAAGGCGAATACACCGGTCCGAAAACGGTTGGAAACCTGGTCACGACGTTCGGCCAATGTGAAATCACCGAGGATGGCATCCTACTCAAGTGCACGTCCGCGGGCGCCGCAGAAGAAGGCGAAATCTCCACGTCTACGCTCGACGGAAAACTCGGGGTCGTGAAGAAGGTCGAAGAACATGGAGAAGTCACGGTGCTCAAAGAGGGCATCGCTCTGTTCCCGGCCAGTGGCGAAGTCGTTGCAGAATTCAGCTGTGACGGCAGCCTTGGGCCATATAAAATCTCGGTCCCGGTCAAGGTGACGGGCTCGGTCGTCCACGACGTCGAAGGCAACAAAATGGTCTCGACCGAAGTCGAAAAATTCACTCAGACCAAAGGCAAACAGAACCCAGAAGCATTTCAGGAACCGTCCGAAACGGACGTCCTGGAGACCTCGGTCTCCGGCGGTGCCGACGAACAGTCCGGCATGAAACTCAGAACCACGCTGGAAAACGAAGAACCGATCGAGGTCAACAAGGACGTCTAACTGACGTCTGCCACGCAATGACACGTATGTGGCCACGGACGGCCACATACGTGTGCGCGTGGACCGAGCCTCCTCGGGGCCGTTGCCACGCGCCAACGCCGGCCAGCCGTTGACCGCGTCAGCGCGGACGTTCGCCGCTCGCGTACGCGTCGAGCGCGAGGTAGTGCGGGTAGGCGAGCGGCTCGCGGAAGCGCGCGGCGCTGGCGATCATCGCCGCGTTGTCGGTGCACAGCGCGCGCTCGGGGACGTGCAGCGTCACGTCGAGCTCGCGCAGGCGCCGGCGCAGCGGGCCGTTGGCGGCGACGCCGCCGCCCAGCGCCAGGCGCGCGCTGCCGGTCCGCACGAGCGCCTGCTCGGCGCGGGTGGCCAGCAGCTCGACGATCGCCGCCTGATAGGAGGCCGCCAGGTCGGCGGCGCGTTCCCGCGCCGCGCTCTCCCCCAGCTCGCGCACGGTGTACAGCAGCGCGGTCTTGACGCCCGCGAAGGAGAAGTCGAGGCTGTCGGCGTAGCTCTTATGACGGGGTGGGCGGGCACGAATCCCCCCGCGCGCGCGCCCACTCGGCGATCCGGGGAAGGAGAACGCCTCGGGGTCCCCTTCCGCGGCGAGCCGCTCGAGCGCAGGCCCGCCGGGATAGCCGAGCCCCAGCATCCTCGCGCCCTTGTCGAACGCCTCGCCGGCGGCGTCGTCGAGCGTTCGGCCGAGGGTCTCGTAGCCGTCGTGCCCGCTGACGAGCGCCAGCAGCGTGTGGCCACCGCTCGCGATCAGACATACGAACGGCGGCTCGAACGGCAGCGCCTGCGCCGGGCCCGCATCGCGCAGGAAGTTCGCGGCGACGTGACCCTGGAGATGATCGACGGGCGCGAACGGCAGCTCCCGGGCGGCGGCGAGCGCCTTGGCGGTGGAGAGCCCGACGAGCAGCGCTCCGACGAGCCCGGGTCCCTGCGTGGCGGCGATGAGCTCGACGTCCTCGAGCGTCGCGCCGGCGCGCTGCAGGGCCTGCTCGACGATCACGTTGACCAGCTCCAGGTGGTGGCGCGAGGCGATCTCCGGGACCACGCCGCCGAAGCGCGCGTGCACCTCCTGCGAGGAGATCACGTTCGCGCGCATGCGTCCGTCGGCATCGAGCACCGCCGCGCACGTGTCGTCGCAGCTGGTCTCCAGCGCGAGGATCACTGCTTAGATCCCCGCCCGCCGATCGGGGTTCGGCACGTCGCCGAGCGAGCCTTCGAGCGTCGCCGGCGTGCGCCACATCACGAGCGCGTCCTCGCCGTTGTCCTGGTAGTAGCGACGACGCGTGCCGGCGGCGCGAAAGCCCTCGCGCTCGTACAGGTGGATCGCCACGTCGTTGGAGCGACGCACCTCCAGCGTGAAGCGCGCGCGGGGGTCGCCGACGCGCTCATACAGCTCGGCGAGCATCGCGGAGGCGATCCCCATGCGCTGGTAGTCGCTGTCGACGGCGACGTTCATGATGTGCCAGACGGTGTCGTAGCGCGAGCAGATCAGGTAGCCGACCAGCCGCCGCTCGGTAGCCGAGCCGGTCGTTGCGCCCGTGTGCACCTGAACGCTCGCCGCCAGGCAGATGCCCGACTGCTTGGACAGCTCGAGCACGAACATCGCCAGCGACCACGGCGTCGGGAACACGCGCCGCTCGATCGCGATCACCTGTGGCAGGTCCGGGTAGCTCAGCCGCCGGACCTGCACCGGTGGGGCCTGCTCGAGCGGCTGCTCGCTTGCGATTCGCTCGCTCATCTCAAGGGGCCTCCATCCGTACCGACCAAGGCTAGCTCCGCGTCCGGGCGCCGCCGGTAGTCGGGCAGCATCGCATGCAGGCTCACCGCCGCCGCGCGCGCGCCCAGCTCGCACACCGCCGCGGCGCTGATCAGCTGCAGGGGCGAGCAGTCCGGCGGCATCGGGATGCCGGCCAGCTCGAGCTGCTCGCGGTAGCGCAGCGCGCCATCGCCGACCGCCAGCCATTGCCGCTGCGCGCCGCCCGACTGCTCGACTTGCGTGACGATGCTCGCGAGCTCCTGCGGCGGCAGCGGAGCCGGCGCCACGAGCTCGCGCGGCATCCCCTCAGCGCCGCTGTCCTGATCGCCGGTCTCGTACGCGGCCGCGAACACCTCGCCGCGGCGCGCGTCGATCACGGCGAGCACCGTTGCGCGCTGTGCCGGCTGTGAGGGCACGGCGACTCCCGAGGGCTCCCGCGCGAGCGCGACCAGGGCGAGTGCGCGCGGGCTCGAGACGCCGACGATCTCGGCCGACAGCGATTGCGCGAGGCCCCGCGCCGTAGCCACGCCAACTCGCAGGCCGGTGAACGTGCCGGGTCCGACACCGACCGCGATCCGATCGATCGCGCTCCAGCCGATGCCGGCCTGCGCAAGCAGCTCATGGGCCATCTCGAGCAGGCGCGTCGCGTGTCCAGGATGCGCGCCGGCGGGGGGATCGTCGCGCGCCTGCGTCGTGCTCCCGTCCGCCAGGCGCAGCGCAGCTGCGGTCGCCGAGGTGGAGGTGTCGAAGCCGAGCACGACCATCACCGCCCGCCAGCCCCTGCGGCATCCTCGAGCTCGTCAACCTCGATGCGCCGGCGGTCGCCGCCGCCGTGGCTGAGCGTCACGAGGATGCGAGCGCCAGCGAGCTCGGCGTGGGCGTCCTCGGGCCACTCCACGAACGCGATCCGCCCCGGCCCGAGATAATCGGCGAGCAGATCCGGGTCCTCGCGCTCGAGTCCCGCCAGGCGGTAGAGATCCAGATGCGACACGCTCACCCGATCCGCCGCATAGCGGTGGCCGATGCTGAACGTGGGGCTGGTGACGGGATCGCTCACGCCGAGCGCGCGCGCGGCGCCACGCACGAGCGTCGTCTTGCCCGAGCCGAGCTCACCGCGTATCAGCACCACGTCGCCGGCGTCAAGCGACCCCGCCAGCTCAGCGCCGAGCGATTCCGTCTCCGCGGGACCAGTGGTTTCGACGCTGCGCAGGGCCACTAGGAGACTCTAGGGGTTCGCCGCGAAATAGGAGGCCGGGGTTGGCGCCAGGCCCCTGGATGCGGGCACCGCAGGCGACACACCCCAAAAAAAGACCGACCCGCGGGAGAATGGTGCGCGGGCCGGTCGTTACTCCTGGAGGGATGGAGACAGGACCTTCATCGACATCCTTGCCGTCTTACTTTAGGACCTGAGCGATATCTTTCGACACTCCTGCAAAATGCCCTCTTTTGCAGGGAAAATATCACTCGGCTGGTGTCTAGAACAGTCCAAGCTGGTCCAGCTCGGAGCCTTGCTTGGGCGCTGCCGACGGCGACTCGCGCGCCCGCTCAGGAGACTCGGGCGCCCCCGGAGCCTCAGCTGGCTCGGGTGGCTCGGCGAGCTCCGGCACCGCCTGCACCGGTGGCTGCTCGGGGGCGCCGAGGGCGAGCAGCGCCGGCAGCCGCGTGAAGTCCTCGCGCAGGGTCTCGAGCATCCGCGGCGTGTACAGCGCTGCAGCCGGATGGTAGATCGGGTACAGGCGCACCGCGCGCGCCCCCAGCACGAGCACCTCGGGCTGCCCGTGCAGGCGCGTGATCCCCGTCGGATCCCCCCGCAGCAGCTTCGTCGAGAAGTTGCCGAGCGTGCAGATCACCGCCGGCTGGATCAGCTCGACCTGGCGCAGCAGGTACTCGTGGCAGTTCTGGAGCTCGACCGGCAACGGGTCGCGGTTGCCGGGGGGGCGGCAGTTGTGCACCACACCGCCCGCCGTGACGAAGTTGTGCGTGCCATCGACGTCGATGCAGAAGAACGTCACATCGTCCCGCCTGCGATCGGTGATGTCCTCGGTCTCGACCTCGTCGTAGATCACGGTCGTGGGCCCGCGGTCGAAGCGCGCGCGATCGAACGGGACACGCGCCTCGACGTCGGGGTGCAGCTTGTAGCGCATCGACCGCGGCACATACGGGGCGATCAGCTCGCTGAGACGTTCCGTGGCATGGACGTCGAAGTACAGCCCGCGCCGCGAAGCCTTCGCGGGGAGACCGAGGCGGCTCAGTGCCGAGATCAGCACCTGCAGGTCGGCATCCGAGAAGGCGTTCGTCGCTATCTCGGCGAGAGGGCGTCGGCCACCCTCTCGGATGCGGGTGTAGCCGTCGTCCATGAACCAGAAAGCCAGCATCCGCGGGTTGAGCGCATCGGCGAGCCAGTGCGGCACCACCTTGTGTGGGCGATAGAAGTCCTGACGCAGCAGCCGAAGCGCTCTGTGCGCAAGCGTGCGTATGTGCACGACCGGATACGTATGGGCGCCACCGGCGGCGACTGCGACCATCCGTTCCTCAACGTCGGGCTCGAGCTCCGCCAGCAACTGCGCCTTCAGGCGCGCATATTCGCTCTGGCGCTGGGTGTGGGACATGCTGAGGTGGGAGGACGCTCCCTGCAGGCAGCCGTCGCCGAGCACGGTCCCGCAGACCACGTCTCGTGCGAGTGCGCTCAAACCCTGCCCTGTGGCGATCCGGTCGCCGCCGCGCAGCTCTTCGACTGGGACGTAGCCGCGCTCGGTGAGCACGGGATGATCGCCGGTCAGATGAATGCCGACGCGACTCTTGCCTGCGGTCTTGCATGACCGGTACGTGAGTCGATAGACCGAACGTCCTGCGAGTGGGCTGGCATGCCAACCGCTCACCCTGCGTCTGACGATCTCGCCGCCCCCGTCCACGGACATCACGTCGCCGGCGTAGCGCGAGCGCACGAGGCGCCCGATCCGCTCCCAGGAGCCGTCCCCGAGCTGGACGAGCGCGTCGTAGGAGAGGCACTTCAGCGTGTTCGCGATGAACACCTCCGAGCGGGAAAGCCCGATCTCCACCAGCAGCTGCTCCAGGAGTTTGCCGGCGCGCCCGACGAACGGGACCCCCTGCTCGTCCTCGCTCGCGCCGGGGGCCTCCCCAACGAACATCAGCTCCGCGTCGGCGTTGCCAGCGCCGAACACGACGGTTTTTCGTGTCGCGGCGAGCTCGGGGCAGCGGGTGCAGGCCCGCGCCTGCGCGAGCACCTGCTTCAGCGCCTCACGCCGCTCGGATGCCGATTGCTCGCGCTCGCCTGAGGACACTCGGCGGATGCTAATTGCTTACGGGGAGAGTTCGCACGATCGCGCGGGAAGAGCCCGCGCAATCGTGTACAAACGGCTCGTCGAAGGCGCGTCCGCACCGCCCGGGCGGCCATTTGAGCGATGATCCCGCGATGCCCTCCCCCACCGAGCACGCGGTGACGGCCCCATTCGCGGGCGTCGTCGTCGCGATCCCGCATGCGCGCGAGGAGCACGTCGGCGCGGGCAGCGCGGTGGCGGTGCTGGAGGCGATGAAGATGGAGCACGAGGTGCTCGCGGAGGTCGACGGCGTGGTCAGCAGCCTGGCGGTGGCGATCGGCGACGCCGTGCAGGAAGGCCAGCTGCTGCTGACGCTCGAGCCCGGCGCCGGCAGCGATGCCGGCGCCGCGCTGGCACAGCCGTCACGGGCTGAGGGCGAGCGCGCGGATGTGCGGGCGGTGCGCGAACGCCACGAGCTCGGGCTCGACGCCGCTCGACCGGAGGCGGTCGCGCAGCGTCGCGAGCGCGGCCGGCGCACGGCACGCGAGAACCTCGCCGACCTGCTCGACGCGGACACGTTCGTCGAGTACGGGCCGCTGCTGTTCGCCGCGCAGGAGCGCCGGCGCTCGCGCGAGGAGCTGATCGCGCGCACCCCCGCCGACGGGCTCGTCGGCGGCGTCGGCGAGGTCCAGGGCCGCCCGTGCGTGGCGATGTCCTACGACTACACAGTCCTGGCCGGCACGCAGGGAATGCGCAACCACGCCAAGAAGGACCGCCTGTTCGAGCTCGCCGAGCGCCGGCGCCTGCCGGTGGTGCTGTTCGCCGAGGGCGGCGGCGGGCGCCCCGGCGACGTCGACATGCCGATCGTCGCCGGCCTTGACTGCCGCGCGTTTGCGCTGTTCGCGCGCCTCAGCGGGCTCGTGCCGCTCGTGGGCATCGCCTCCGGCTACTGCTTCGCGGGCAACGCCGCGCTGCTCGGCTGCTGCGACACCGTGATCGCCACCGAGGACGCGAGCATCGGCATGGGCGGGCCGGCGATGATCGAGGGCGGCGGGCTCGGCGTGCATGACCCCATGGACATCGGCCCGATCGACATGCAGTACGCCAACGGCGTGGTCGACCTGCGCGCAGCCGACGACGCCGAGGCCGTAGCGCTGGCCAAGCGCTACCTGTCCTACTTCCGCGGCGCTGCGCGGCCGGGGGCGGCGCCCGACCAGGAGCTGCTGCGCGAGCTGATCCCCGAGCAGCGCAAGCGCGTCTACGACGTGCGCCGCGTCGTGCAGACACTGTTCGACGAGGGCTCAGTGCTCGAGCTGCGGCGCGGCTTCGGGCCGGGGATGCTGACGGCGCTGGCGCGCGTGAACGGTCGTCCGCTGGGGGTCGTGGCGAACGACCCGACACATCTCGGCGGCGCGATCGACGCCGACGGCGCGGACAAGGCGGCGCGCTTCCTGCAGCTGTGCGACGCGTACGAGCTGCCCGTGCTGTTCCTGTGCGACACGCCTGGCTTCATGGTCGGCCCGGCAGCCGAGCGGACGGCGACCGTACGCCATTTCGCGCGCATGTTCGTGGGCGGCGCCAACGTGACGGTTCCGACCGGCACGATCGTGCTGCGCAAGGGCTACGGCCTCGGCGCGCAGGCGATGGCCGGCGGCGGCTTCAAGGCGCCGCTGTTCACGGTCGCGTGGCCGACGTCGGAGTTCGGCGCCATGGGCCTGGAGGGAGCCGTGCGCCTGGGAATGCGCCGCGAGCTCGACGCGATCGAGGACGAGCAGGAGCGCGAGCGCCTGTTCGAGCAGCTGGTCGCTGCGGCATACGAGCGCGGAGAGGGCGTGAACATGGCCGCCTACGGCGAGATCGACGACGTGATCGACCCCGCCGACTCGCGCCGCTGGATCGCGACGCTGTTCGACGAGCATTCAGGCGAGTGGTGGCGGCGTGCGGGCAAGAAGCGCGCGTTCGTCGACGCGTGGTGAGCGGCGCGAGCACCCGCGTGCGCGGGTCAGCGACGCGCGGCGCCCGGCAGGCGATTTCGTAGTCGCTGCAGATCGGGCTCGCCCAGCCCGTTCGCGAGCAGCCAGGCTTCGGACCCGCCGTAGCGCTCGTCGACGAGCTCGAGCACGCGCTCCATCGTGCCGGGGACCGGCGCGTGGCGCTGAGGGTCGTGGCCCTCGAGCTCATCGTGGTAGAGCGGCGAGCCGACCAGACGCGCGAAGATCGCCTCGATGCGCTTTGCGGTGGCGAGATAGTCGGCAACGATCGTGTCGCGCCCGACGCCGGCCGCGTCGAGCGCCAGCGCGACGACCACGCCGGTCCGGTCCTTGCCGGCCGCGCAGTGCACGAGCACGGCTCCCCGAGCGCGGGCGATCGCGCGCGCCGCGCCGACGATGGAGTCGGGACGCAGGCGCAGGTAGCTCATGTACGCACGCACCACCGGCGACTCCTGTAGTGACTCGTCGTCGGAGCGCGACTCCCATGGCTTGACCGCGCCCGGGTCGAGCTCGACGGTGCCTGGAGAGTCTGGATACAGCGAGCGAAGCTCGATGCGAACGCCACGTTCGGCGCTCATCGGCCCCGGCCCTTCGAGCTTGACCTCGACATCGGTACGCAGGTCGACGACCACCTCGAGCGCGTGCTCGTCAACGAGCCGGCGGATGTCGCGCGCGGTGAGCGACTGCAGGTTGTCGGCTCGCAGCAACACGCGCGGCACGACGGCCCGCGCGTTGACCGCCCCGTCGAGCGCGATCCAACGCGGGCTGTGGGTCGCGACGCGCATGTCTGCATCGTGCCAGGCCATGCGAGGCGACCTGCGACCGAGCTGTTACCGCCAACATCCTGGGCGGGTCGGCGCGGCGAGGGCGCCGCGGCGGCGCGGGCCAGGCCGAACCGGGATATCTGTGCACCTGGTGCGCTGTGCATTCAGCGCGCTCTGTGACGTTGCGCACACACCGGCGCCTCCTGTTTACACGCCGCCAGCCGTGTGTATCATTGCTCACAGGCCGCTATCGAGCATGCTCGAAGTGGACCTGACGCAGCACCCCGTTGGACATCTGAAGTCGCGCCGGTATCCGCAGGGAACTGGACCGAAGCCGATGAGCTCCCACAACCACCGAACGTCGCTGCGCGCATGAGAACCGTGCGCACGGTCGCAGAGCTGCGTGCGGCGCTTACGCCGGCACGCCGGCGGGGGCTGACGATCGGTCTGGTCCCGACGATGGGCGCCCTGCACGACGGCCACATCTCGCTGGTGACACGCGCGCGCGAGCAGTGCGACGTGGTCGTCGTCTCGCTGTTCGTGAACCCCGCTCAGTTCAACGAGCGCGCCGATCTCGAGCGCTATCCCCGCGACGAGCGCCGTGACGCCGAGCTCGCCGCCGCGGCGGGCGCGGACGTGCTGTTCGCGCCGTCGGTCGAGGAGGTCTACCCGCAGGAGTTCGCGACGAGCGTAGAGGTGCTCGGCGTGACCGAGCGCCTCGAGGGGGCCTCCCGCGGCTCCGAGCACTTCCGTGGCGTGGCGACCGTGGTGACCAAGCTGCTGTGCATGGCGCTGCCCGACGTGGCGTACTTCGGCCAGAAGGACGCCCAGCAGGTGGTGGTCATCCGCCGCCTCGCTCGAGACCTGAACCTGCCCGTGCGGATCGAGGCGCTGCCGACGGTGCGCGAGCCCGACGGCTTGGCGCTCTCCAGCCGCAACGCGCTGCTGACACCCGCCGAGCGCGCCCGCGCGCTGGCGCTGCCGGCGGCGCTACAGGCCGCGCACGCACTGGCGAGCGCGGGCGAGCGCTCGGCGCAGGCGCTGCTGGACGCGGCGCGCGAGGCGATGCGCCGCTTCGACGTCGAGCCCGAATACATCGCGCTGGTCGAGCCCGACACGCTCGAGCCCGTGGCCACGCTCGCGGACGGCGCGCTGCTGGCGCTGGCGGCGCGCATCGGCGCGGTGCGCCTGATCGACAACGCAATCCTGTCGCCGACGGCGACGCGCAGTCCAGGTCAACCGCTCGAAGGAGAGGCGATCGCCACATGCAGCGCGTGATGCTGAAGTCCAAGATCCACCGCGCGACGGTCACCGACTGTGACCTGCACTACGTCGGCTCGATCACGATCGACCCCGATCTGCTCGAGGCCGCCGACATGCTCGAGTACGAGCAGGTGCACGTCGTGGACGTCGACAACGGCGCGCGCTTTGAGACCTACACGATCCGCGGCGAGCGCGGCTCGGGCGACATGCGCGTCAACGGCGCCGCCGCCCGCCTCGTGCACCGCGGCGACACGATCATCGTGATCTCCTACGGCTCCTACGACGAGCTCGACCTGGAGCGCTACGTGCCGCGCGTCGTCCACGTGCAGGCAGACACCAACCGCATCGTCACGATCGACGAGCAGGTGGCGACCCTGCTCTCCTGAGAGAGCGCGCGTCAACCGGCCCGTCAGAGAGGAAGCATCCATGTCCAGCCGTCCTACCATCCAGGCCCCGTCAGATCCCGGCCGCCTACCGACAACGCTGCCGCTGTTGACGGAAATGAAGCGACTCGGCGAACCGATCGTGATGGTCACCGCCTATGACTACCCGAGTGCGCGCGCCGCCGAGGCCGCCGGCG
Source organism: Solirubrobacteraceae bacterium (assembly GCA_049513255.1). Classification (GTDB taxonomy): domain Bacteria; phylum Actinomycetota; class Thermoleophilia; order Solirubrobacterales; family Solirubrobacteraceae; genus Palsa-744. The sequence continues at coordinate 83,479 of JBEKWH010000007.1, read as the reverse complement.
TGGACATGGTGCTGGTGGGTGACTCCGCGGCGACGACCGTGCTCGGCTACAACGCCACCACGCCCGTGGAGCTGGGGGACATGCTCGTGCTCGCGCGCGCCGTCCGCCGTGGGCTGCGCACGCCACTGCTGATCGGCGATCTGCCGTTCGGCTCTTATGAGGTCTCCGACGAGCAGGCGATCACGACCGCGATGCGTATGGTCAAGGAGGCCGGCTGCGACGTGGTCAAGCTGGAGGGTGGCGGCGAGGCTTCCGTCAAGCGCGCCCGCGCGATCGTCGGCGCGGGCATCCCGGTGATGGGCCACGTGGGACTCACGCCGCAGACCTCGACCGCCCTGGGCGGCTGGAAGGCGCAGGGCCGCACGGCCGCCGCCGCCACACGCATCGCCGCGGAGGCGCTCGCGCTGCAGGAGGCCGGCTGCTTCGCGCTCGTGTTCGAGGCGATCCCGAGCGCCGTCACAGAGGAGCTGATGGCGCTGCTGGAGATACCCGTGATCGGGATCGGCGCGGGACCGGCCACGGACGGGCAGGTGCTCGTCTTCCACGACCTGCTCGGCATTCGCGACGGCCTCGGTGCACGGTTCGTGAAGCGCTACGCCAACCTGCAGCAGGAGATGAACGACGGCGTCAGCGCGTACGCCGAGGATGTGCGCGCGCGCCGCTACCCGGGACCGGAGCACGCGTACTCGATCGACCCCGGCGAGCTGACCGAGCTGCGCGAGCACCTGCGCGTGGCATCCGGCGACTGACGAGGCGCGTCGCGTGACGAGACGCGCTCGCGATCACAGCTCGCTGGCGATCGCCCGCAGCAGGTTTTCGGCGGGCACCCCGCACGCTTCTTCGTCGCCGGCGAGCCCGAACGTGGCGACGACGTTGTGCACGCGCACGACGCCCTCGCTCGCGCATTCGGGTTCGCCGCGCGAGTTCGCTGTTTGGCCGTAGCTCGCCAGCCGCCCGTCTTCGCCGGCGCCTGATACAGGCACATAAGCGACCGGACCCGTCGGGCTGGGAAACGTCGTGTACGTCTGCATCTGCCTGGTCGCGTCGGTTTCGACCGGGAACCGCGACACCGACGATGAGACCGCGATCACACCGTGGAAGTACTGTTCGGTTTCGGGCCCCTCCAGCTGACCCTTCTCTTGGAACAGGCAGACGTAGGTGTATTCGCCGAGCGCGTGATCGCCGCCTTCGATCGCGAAGTGCACGCCGGCGGCCGCGCCGGCCACCTTTTCAGGTTCGTTGGAGAACCCCGGAAGCAGATGTTCACACGAGGTCGCGCCGAGCAGCGTTTCGCAGCGCGGCAGCGGGATCAGCCGCATCTGCCCCGCGGTCGAGCCGCCGGTGATCGCCAGGTCGCCCTCGCGCATCCGCGGATAGTCGCTCGCGGGTCCACCCGGACAGTCACAGCCGTGGCTGCTCGAGCACACGCGCAGACTCCCGTCGATGACCTCGTCGACTTCGTCGTTGCCGACCGAGTGCATCCGCGCATTGCCCCTGGAGAGCAGCAGTTCGAGCACCGGCTTGCTCGCCGGCATGTTCTTGAGCTGCAGGTCATAGATCCCGTGCGCGTAGGGTGCGACGGCGAGCACGGATTCTTTCCCCGTGACCTTCACCTTGGCGGGCGCCGCCGTTACCTGAGCTCGTGACGGCACGTTGCTGTTGGCGTCGGCGCTTTCCTGTCCCTGCTGTTCCCAGGCCGTCCCGAAGCTCGGTTCGCGGAAGAACACCGAGGCCTCCGAGTTCAAGAAGCTCTGGTCCACGCCGGCGGCGGCGTATGACGCTGCGTCGCCTTCGGCTTCGAACATCGCTTTGAAGTGAGTCCACGGCGAGATGTGGCTCGAGGACATGTGCGCGAAGAAGCCAATCGCGCTGTACACGCGTGTGAACAGCGGGCGCTTGGGAGCTTCGAGATATTCCTCCCATTCCTGGCGCGCGGCCGGGTCGTTGCTGACGAGGTCGGACTCGACCCACGACGCCGCGCCCTCCTCGAGCCAGCCAGCGTGCCCGTCGCTCCTGGCCTCGGTGCCCGACATCCGCGCCTCGAACACGTGAAAGACCTCGTGCGCGATGACCCCGCGGATGAGGCTTCCGTGCGCTGAGTGCGAGATGCCATACACCGTGATCCTGGCGCCGATCGCTTCCGAGCCAGAGCTGTTCCAGGCGAGATCGGTGACGGCGCCGGCCTGGTAGGTTTTGCCGTAGGAGTGCACGGTCAGGGAGTATTTGGTGGAATCGACCACGTCGATGAAGCTTTCAGGGCCGCCGGGCAGCACGACGCCCAGTTTCGCGCCCTCGACCGCGGCGTAGTCGTCGACCAGACCGCGGTCTTCTTTCAGGTATTTCGCGGGCGGCGCTTTGCCGGGCGGTTTCGCGAGCGCGGTTGGCGTGCACACCATGGCCACCGTCAGCGCCGCGAGCACACCGGCGGCGCAACGCAGCGCAGCCACCCAGCCCGAGCCGGCCCGATCGCCTCCCGCCAACACGCTGCGCGCCACGGCCGCCGATCCTACACGGCGCCCACGAGCGGGGCGTAAAGTAGGGCCTACGCCAGCGGGTCGCCGTAGCGCTCGCTGAACGCGAACTCCTCGACCGGTTTGCGTGCCAGCCGCGCAGGCCAGGGGTCGGCGCGGTAGCCGACGCCGATGTGCGCGGCGAGCGCGACCTCGTGCGGGATCTCCAGGAGGCGCTTGACCTCGGCCTCGGCTGGCACCAGCAGCGTCGTCAGCGCCGCGCCGAGGCCCTCGCCGCGCAGCGCGAGCAGCAGGTTCTGCACGAACGGGTACACCGACGCACCGCCGACGATGCTCTGACGCGGAAGCTCGGCGTCGGTGACAGCGAGGTCCTCGAGGCGCACGCCCACGACCAAGTGCACGGGGACTCGATCGAGGCCATTGGCGTACTCGTCGGCGCGCCTGACCATGCGCACGCGGGCGGCGTCGAAGCTGTCCGGCTCGGCCAGCATGCGCGCGCCGCCGGTCAGCTCCAGGTATGCGCGCCAGCCAGGCAGGTACAGGTCGCGCAGCGCCGCGCGCCTGCCGGGATCCTCGACCACGACCACGCGCCAGCCCTGGCGGTTGCCGCCGCTGGGCGCGAAGCGCGCCGCCTCGAGCGCGCGCAGCAGCGACTCGCGGGGCACCGCGTCGGGCTTGAAGCGCCGGCTCGTCGGCGCGCAGCGCATCGCCTCGTAGAGGTCCATCGGGCGGGACGCTAGCGGCTTTGCTGCTCGATCCGTCGCAACACCCGCGCGGGCGCGCCGGCGGCAATCGAGAACGGCTCGATGTCGTGGGTGACGACGCTGTTGGCGCCGATCACGCAGCGCTCGCCGATGCTCACGCCGCTGGTCACGACCACGTTGGTCCCCAGCCAGCAGTTCGTGCCGATGCGCGTCGGCCCCTTGCTCTCGAAGCCCTGCCAGGTGATCGGCTTGTGCGGGTCGTCATAGCGGTGGCTTGCATCCGAGACGAAGCAGCCGTTGGCGAGCATGCAGTGCTCACCGATCTCCACGAGCTCCTGGGCGGCGAGCATCACACCCATGTTCAGGAACGCGCCGGCGCCGATACGCACGCGCGCTGCTCCGGGCGCGGTGATCCACACGCCAGGCTCGAGCAGCGCGTTCGCGCCGATCTCCAAGCGTCCCTCGCACAGCGCCTCGAGCACGTTGCCGTGCAGCGGCCAGCGCGCGAACGCTTGGCGGCGCATCAGCTCCCAGTGGATGCGCGCCCGGTTCCACGGCAGCGAGTTGCGCTCATACCAACGCCACTTCTGCGCCCACAGGCGCGCCTCGCGCGCCAGCTCGCCCGCGTTGCCGAGGTCCCGACGCTGGCCCCCGTCCGTGGCCATCGCGCTCAGGCGGCGACCTTCGCCCGGCGCCTGCGTGGCGGAGCCTTGCCGGGCTTGGCGCCGCTCGGCGTGGCAGCCGGCTGCAGCAGCTCGGCGAGGAACGCCCCGGTATGCGACGCCGGCTCGGCGGCGACCTCCTCGGGGGTGCCCACAGCGATCGCCATGCCGCCCTCCTCCCCACCCTCGGGACCCATGTCGATCAGACGGTCGGCGCTCTTGATGATGTCGAGGTTGTGCTCGATCACGACCACGCTGTTGCCGGCGTCGATGAGGCGCTGCAGCACGGCCAGCAACCGTTGCACGTCGGCGAAGTGCAGCCCCGTGGTGGGCTCGTCGAGGATGTAAAGCGTGTTGCCGGTCGCGATCTTCGACAGCTCGGTGGCGAGCTTCACGCGCTGCGCCTCGCCGCCGGAGAGCGTCGTCGCCGGCTGTCCGAGGCGCACGTAGCCGAGGCCGACCGCGTCCAGCGTCTCCAGTCGCCGGCGGACCTTGGGTATGTGCTCGAAGAACGTGAGCGCCTCCTCGACCGGCATCGCGAGCACGTCGGCGATGCTCTTGCCCTTGAAGCGCACCTCGAGCGTCTCACGGTTGTAGCGTTTGCCGTGGCACTGCTCGCACGGCACGTACACGTCCGGCAGGAAGTGCATCTCGATCTTGATCTGCCCGTCGCCGCGACAGACCTCGCAGCGCCCGCCCTTGACGTTGAAGCTGAAGCGTCCCGGCTTGTAGCCGCGCGCGCGCGCCTCCTGGGTCTTGGCGAACAGGTCGCGGATCACGTCGAACAGCCCCGTGTACGTCGCGGGGTTCGAGCGCGGCGTGCGCCCGATCGGCGACTGGTCGACGGCGATGATCTTGTCGAGCTGGTCGATCCCGTGGATCGCGCGGTGCGCGCCAGGGCGCTTGCGGGCACGATGCAGGCGGTTGGCGACCGCCTTGTAGAGGACGTCGTTGACGAGCGTCGACTTGCCCGAGCCCGAGACCCCGGTCACGCACGTCAGCACGCCCAGCGGCACGTGCACGTCGATGTCGCGCAGATTGTGTTCGCTGGCGCCGAGGATCTCCACGTAGCCGGTAGGGGTGCGCCGGCGCTTGGGCGGCTCGATCGTGCGCGTGCCCGCCAGGAACTGGCCGGTCAGCGACTCCTTCACCCGCTGGACCTCCGCGGCGGTCCCCTGCGCGACGATCCGCCCGCCGTGCTCGCCAGCCCCCGGGCCGAGGTCGACGAGGTGATCGGCCGCGCGCATCGTCTGCTCGTCGTGCTCGACCACGATCACCGTGTTGCCGAGGTCGCGCAGGCGCTCGAGCGTGGCGATCAGCTTGGAGTTGTCGCGCTGGTGCAGGCCGATCGAGGGCTCGTCGAGGATGTACAGCACGCCCACCAGCGACGAGCCGATCTGCGTCGCCAGGCGGATGCGCTGCGCCTCGCCCCCGGACAGCGTCGCCGCCGCGCGATCCATCGACAGATAGCCGATGCCGACGTTCTCGAGGAAGCGCAGCCGCTCTGAGATCTCGCGCAGGATCAGGCGCGCGACGTGCCTGTCGGTCTCGGAGAGCTCGATCTCCTCCAGCCACTCGAGCGCCCTGCGCGCCGACAGCGCGCAGAAGTCCTCGATCCGCGTGCCAGCGACCAGCACCGCGCGCGACTCCGCGCGCAGCCTCGCGCCACCGCACACCGGGCAAGCGCGCAGCGACATGTACTCCTCGATCTTCTCCCGCGTCCACTCCGAGTCGGTCTCGCGATAGCGGCGCTGGAGGTTCTTGACGATCCCCTCGAACCTCGCGGCGTACGAGCGCCGGCGGCCGTAGCGGTTGCGGTAGGTGACCTGCACGGTCTCGCCGTTGGTGCCGTTCAGGAACACGTCGCGCTGCTCGTCGGTCAAGTCTTCCCACGGGGCTTCGAGGTCGACGTCGTAGAGCTCCGCGATCGCCTCGGTCATCTGCTCGTAGTAGTTGGAGGAGCTGTTCGCCCATGGCGCGATCGCGCCTTCGCTGATCGACAGCGACGGGTCGGGCACGACCAGCTCCGGGTCGATCTCCATCTGCGAGCCGAGCCCCGTGCAGCGCTCGCACGCGCCGTGAGGCGAGTTGAACGAGAAGATCCGCGGCTCGAGCTCCACCAGCGAGGGGCCGTGCTCGGGGCAGGCGAAGCGCTCGGAGAAGGTGAACAGCGTGCCCGCCTCGGGCGTCACGCCGGGAACGATCTGCGCGGCGGCCGCGCGCGGGCCCTTGGCGCCCTTCGCGCCCTTCGCGGCGTCGCCCTCGTCCGCGACGCCCGACCCCGCAGCGGAGCCCGACCCCGTGCCGCCAGCGCCGACTATCTCGACCTCGACGAGCCCCTCGGCCAGCGCGACCGCCGTCTCGATCGAGTCGGCCAGGCGCTTGCGCACGTCGTGGCGCATCACCAGGCGGTCGACCACCACCGAGATGTCGTGCTTGTAGCGCTTGTCGAGCACGATCGACTCCTCGAGCATGCGCACGCGGTCGTCGATCTTGACGCGCGCGAAGCCGTCCGCGCGCAGCTCCTCCAGCAGCTTGCCGTACTCGCCCTTGCGCCCCCTGACGACCGGCGCGAGCACCATGAAGCGCGTGCCCTCCGCGAGCTCCATCACCTGGTCGATGATCTGCTCGGCCGACTGGCCGATGATCGGGCGCCCGCAGATCGGGCAGTGCGGCTTGCCGACGCGCGACCACAGCAGCCGCAGGTAGTCGTAGATCTCGGTCACCGTGCCGACCGTCGAGCGCGGGTTGCGCGAGGTCGTCTTCTGGTCGATCGAGATCGCCGGCGAGAGCCCCTCGATCGAGTCCACGTCGGGCTTGTCCATCTGGCCGAGGAACTGCCTTGCGTATGCCGACAGCGACTCCACGTAGCGGCGCTGGCCCTCGGCGTAGATGGTGTCGAACGCGAGGCTCGACTTGCCCGAGCCCGACAGTCCGGTTATGACAACCAGGGCGTCCCGCGGCAGCGTCAGCGAGATGTCCTTCAGGTTGTGCTCACGGGCTCCCGAGACGACGATCTGGTTGCTCTGCGGCATCTGCCATGCATGATAGTTAGGCGAACAGACGTTCGTCTCTGATGCGGGTCATGTACCCCCAATTTGCGCGGGTTTGACGCTCGTTTTGCCTGCGGCTCAGGCGAACAGCGCGGTCACGTCGAGGTCCGCGACACCCTCGGCCGGGGAGGGCACTGTCGTGCCGGTGCCGTAGATGTCACAGCGACCGTAGCCGTTCGGGCCTGGCTCGCTGCGGACCTCGATGGTCTTGGCTGGTACATCGACGAGCCAGTATGTCGGCACGCCCGCACGCGCATACACGGGCGCCTTCGTCTCACGATCCTTCTTGTGTGACGTCACCGCGACCTCGACCGCAAGCAGCGCATCGCGGATGTGATGGTCAAAGGACGGCTCCGCCTCGGTGAGCGCCAGGTCGGGCTCGGGCTCGGAGCGCGGTTTGACCTCGAGCGGCAGTTGCACTGCCAGCCATGCACGCGCCGGTGCGAGGTGGCGCGTTAGGCGAACGATCACAACCGAATGGCTCATCCCCTGCGGGCTCATCTCGACCAGCAGCCCTTCCAGCAGCTCGACCGGCTCGTGCTCCAGCGCACCGGTCGCAACCATCCGGTTGTACGTCTCGGTGTCGAGCTGGTGGATCGAGTCGGGGTAGCGATGGTGCTTGTCGACAAGCAGCCCGTCCACCAGCTCCACGTCCACGCCTGCGAGCGCCCCGGCCTCGACCAGCCGAGCGTAGATACCCGCATCCAGCCGGTAGAGCGGGAGCGCGGAGTCGGTCGGGATGTCGTGGGCAGCCTGGGTCGCCATGCGCTCATTCTGGCATGCGACGATAAGGCCCGCTTGGGATGCCTGAGAGAATCGCTGCTCGACGTCGGCGCGCGGTCCGCGCGCCCGCACTACCCCTCGATCGCGGAGTAGACCTCGTCGATCAGTTTGAGCCGATCGGGCAGCTGGAAGTTCTCGGCCAGGTAGCGCTCGGTGTCCGCGCGCGACTCGCCGTTGAGGGCCATGTTGAGCGCGATCAAGCGCGCGCCGTCGAGGTCGCTGCCGCCCGCACCGGCTTCCTGAGCGCCCGCCGGCACCGCGGCGGCCACGGGCTGGGGCGCCTCCTGGAGCGCGCTGTCGAGCTCTGTCTCGAACGGCCGCTGCGGTTCGGGCTCAAACCCACGTGCTTCCGGTTCGAACGGTCGCGGCGGTTCGGGCTCGAGCGCCGCTCCGCCGCGCCCGGAGGCGGCGTCGTAAAGCTCGCTCATGCCCGTCTCGACCGCCGATAGGTCGGCGGCCAGGCGTCCGGCGCCGGCGCGCATGCTCTCCACCAGGGCGCTGACCTCGCCGTCCATCGAGCCGACGTGCTCGATCAGCCGCGCAGTCGCCTGGGCTACGGCCGCGACGTGCTGGCGCGCCCGCTCGATCGCCTCTTCACGAGTCCTGTCGGCGTCGCGGTCGGCGTCTTCGCGCACCTGGCGCGCGTTCTCGAGCGCGTGACGCTCGATTTCGGCCGCGGCGGTCTCGGCCGCCTGCAGGATGCTCTGCACCTGGGTGCCGGCGGTCGAGGCAACCGACACGTCGGCGCCACCGGTGATCGCTCGGCGCTGGAGATCCTCGAGCTCGTCAGCGAGCGCCCGCAGGTGCGCATCGACGGCGGCCGGGTCGTAACCGCGCCGGCCGATGGGAAAGTCCCTGCGCTCGACTGCCTGCCGATCGAAGTCCACGGCGGGCATCCTAAGCCATGTCGCGGGCGGAAGTCTTGATCGGCGCGATCTCGCCCGCGGGAGCTTCCTGCGATCTGATCTCCTGCAGGTCGCGACGCAGCTCGCGCAGCTCGTCGCGCAGCTGCGCGGCGTACTCGAAACGCAGGTCCTCGGCCGCCGCGAGCATCTCCTCCTCGAGCTCCACGATCATCCGCTCGAGCTCGTGCTGTGGCATCTCCTCGCTGGCCCCGCGCTTGGCGGTGCGGCGTTTGCGACCGCGCGGAACCTTCGACTCGGCCTGCAGGAACTCGGCGATGTCGGAGATGCCCTTGACGATCGTCGCGGCTGTGATCCCGTGCTCCACGTTGTAGGCGAGCTGGATCTCGCGCCTGCGATCGGTCTCGGAGATCGCCGCTTTCATCGCGCGGGTCTCCTTGTCCGCGTACATCAGCACCGTGCCCTCGATGTTGCGCGCGGCGCGGCCGATCGTCTGGATCAGCGACGTCTCCCCGCGCAGGAAGCCCTCCTTGTCGGCGTCGAGGATCGCCACCAGCGAGACCTCCGGCAGGTCGAGCCCCTCGCGCAGAAGATTGACGCCGACGAGCACGTCGTACTCTCCCAGGCGCAGGTCGCGGATGATCTGGATGCGTTCGAGCGTGTCGATCTCCGAGTGCAGGTAGCGCGTCTTGAAGCCCATCTCCAGCAGGTACTGCGACAGGTCCTCGCTCATCTTCTTGGTCAGCGTGGTCACCAGCACGCGCTCGTTGCGATCGACGCGCTTGCGGACCTCGTTCATCAGGTCGTCGATCTGGTTCTTGGTCTCGCGCACCTCGACCGCCGGGTCGACGATCCCGGTCGGGCGCACGATCTGCTCGACTACGCGCGTGGACTGCGTGCGCTCGTACTCGCCGGGCGTGGCCGACACGAACAGCAGCTGCGGCGTGATCGACAGGAACTCCTGGAACGTCTGCGGGCGGTTGTCCAGCGCACTCGGCAGCCTGAAGCCGTAGTCGACGAGCGTCTGCTTGCGCGAGCGGTCGCCCTCGAACATGCCGCCGATCTGCGGCACTGTCTGGTGAGACTCGTCGATCAGGCAGATGAAGTCCTTGGGGAAGTAGTCGATCAGGCAGTACGGGCGATCGCCCGGCTTGCGCCCGTCGAGGATCCGCGAGTAGTTCTCGATCCCCGAGCAGAAGCCCACCTCCCTCAGCATCTCCATGTCGTACTGCGTACGCTGGCGCAGGCGGTGGGACTCGAGCTGCTTGCCTTCTGACTCGAGCTGCTCGCAGCGCTCGTTCAGCTCGCGGCCGATCTCGGCCACGCCCGCCTCGATCGTGCCCTCCTTGACGTTGTAGTGCGTCGCCGGCCAGATCGCGACGTGCTCGAGATCGTCGTCCAGCAGCTCGCCGGTCAGCGGGTCGAACTGCTGCAGCCGTTCGACCTCGTCGCCGAACATCGTCGCGCGGAACGCCGTCTCGGCGTACGCCGGGAACACCTCCAACGTCTCGCCGCGCACGCGGAAGCTGCCGCGCGAGAGCACGCTGTCGTTGCGCGTGTACTGGATCGAGACGAGTTTGCGCAGCAGCGCGTCACGGTCGATCATCTCGCCGCGCTTCAGGATCTGCATGTTCATCTCATACGTCTCCGGCGAGCCCAGGCCGTAGATGCACGACACCGACGCCACCACGATCACGTCCCTGCGCGCGAACACCGCCGCCGTGGCCGCGTGGCGCAGGCGGTCAACCTCCTGGTTGATCGCCGAGTCCTTCTCGATGTACAGGTCCCTGCTCGGTACGTAAGCCTCCGGCTGGTAGTAGTCGTAGTAGGACACGAAGTACTCGACCGCGTTCTCGGGGAAGAACGTGCGGAACTCGTTGCACAGCTGCGCCGCGAGCGTCTTGTTGTGAGCGATCACGAGCGCCGGCCGCTGCACCGCCTGGATCACGCCAGCCATCGTCATCGTCTTGCCCGTGCCGGTGGCGCCGAGCAGCGTCTGGAAGCGCTCGCCCTGCTCGATGCCCTCCGCGAGGGATGTGATCGCCTTCGGCTGGTCGGCGGTCGGCGTGAAGATGGAGTCGAGCTTGAAGTCGGGCATGCGCGGGGAGCCGTTCCTACAGTAGCCACTCGCAAGGAGGGCGGACGCTCAGCCCAGGATCACGGGCAACGGCAGTCGGGACAGGAGCCCACGCGCGCGTTCGGCTCCTGCGACGGATGTCTCAGCGGCTGTCTACTGGATACCGAGCTGCCGCGGATAGGTCGCCCGATAGGCGGCCTGCGCGCTGAGCACGCGATGGACGTATTCGCGCGTCTCCGGGAACGGGATTTCCGCCACTGTGAGCTGCCGCCCGGCCGCGTTGGCGTGCGCCACCCATTCGTCGACGTTCGTCAGGCCGCCGTTGTAGGCGGCGACCGCGAGCATCTCGTTGCCGTCGTAGTGGTTGAGCAGATAGCGCAGGTAGTAGCTGCCGTAGGCCACGTTGACGCTCGGTTCGGCGAGATCGCTTGCGGTGAAGCTGATGCCGCCGGACAGGTGGGCGAGGTAGTAGGCGGTGGCGGGCAGGATCTGCATCAGGCCCTCTGCCCCGGCCGAGGATGGCCGCGGGTCGAATTTCGTCTCGGCGTAGATGACGGCGGCAATCAGCGCGGGGTCGAGGTGCTTGGCGGCGGCCTGTTCGCGGATGACGCTGGCATCGCTCAGTGGCAGCGCGAGGTTTGTCTCGACGCGCTGGAACATCGAGACGACGACCCCCACGAACAGCACGGTCACGACGATCGCCGCGAACGTGCCATAGACCCTGCGGCTCATCCTCCAAGCTTGCCAAGAACCGCCGACAGCTCGCGTTCGAGGTCCTCGACGCTGCCGTCGTTGCGCACGACGAAGGTCGCCCGACGCGCCTTCTCCTCCTGGGGAAGCTGGCGCGCGGCGCGCTCATCCGCCGACGCGTGCCCGCGCGCGGCGGCTCGCTGCTGACGCACCGACTCCTCGGATATCACGGCAATCGTCGCGTCATACAGCTGATCCAGGCCGGCCTCGAACAGCAGTGGCACCTCGACCACAGCCGCACGCGGCGGCGGTCGTGTGGCGCGCGCCTGCTCGAGCCATGCCGCCACGCGGGCGCCCACGAGCGGCCACACCTGGCCCTCGAGCCACGCCCGGTCCTCAGCGCTCGCGAACGCGCGTCTGGCGACGGCCGTACGGTCCACCACACCACCGGGGGCGACCTCCGCGCCGAAGCGAGCGACCACCGCGTCGCGCAGCTGCTGGCCTTCGTAGAGCTCGTGCACGACCGCGTCGCTTGAGAGGACCTCGGCGCCGAGCCGTCGCAGCGCCTCCAGCGCGGTCGACTTGCCCGACCCCATGCCACCGGTCAGCCCGACGAACGGCACCGAGGACTCCACCGCCATGGTGAGGCTCGGGTCGCGTCAGTCCTGCGGGGCGGAGTCGGCCGTGAGCGCGTCGCTGTCCGCCGCACCGTCCGTGGCCGCGGCCTGCTCGGCGGCGGGCGCTTCCTCATCGGTCTGCGCCGGCTCCGGCGCCGCAACGGCCTCAGGAGCCTCGACGGCCTGCTCAGCGTCTACGGCCTCGCTGTCCTCGGCTGCCTCCTCGACTGCCTCGGCGACCTCCGCGACGGCCTCCGCCTCGACTGCCTGCTCGACCGCGCCGGCAACCTCGATCGCCTCGGCAAGCTCCTCGACAGCCTCGGCCTGTGCGGTCTCGACAACCTCGGCGACCGCCTCGCCTTCCGTGTACGTCGCCTCATCCTCGGCCTCCGAGGCGGGCTCGCGCGCGGGCTCGCCGGGGCGCGACACGGGCAGGATCTGGTCCTCGACGCGCTTGGCCGAAAGCGACAGGCGCCGGCGCTCGGAGTCGATCTCGAGGATCTTCACGCGGATCTCGTCGCCCGGGTGCACGATCTCGCGCGGGCTCTCGACGTGGTGCGCGGCGAGCTCGGAGATGTGCACCAGGCCCTCGACGCCGTCGAGGATCTCGACGAACGCGCCGAACGTGACGACCTTGGTGACCTTGCCGGCGAGCTCGTCGCCGACGTTGTAGGTGTCGACGATCCGCTGCCACGGGTCCTCCTGGGTCTGCTTGAGACCCAGCGAGATGCGCTGGCGGTCGCGATCGATGTCGAGCACCTTGACCTTGACCGTGTCGCCGATGTTGAGGATCTCACTCGGGTGGTTCACGTGCGACCACGACAGCTCGGAGATGTGAATCAGACCGTCGATGCCATCGAGGTCGACGAACGCCCCGAAGTCGACGATGTTCGAGATCTGACCCTCGACGACGAGTCCCGGCTGCAGGCGGTCGAGGATCTGCTGGCGGACCTCCTTGCGCTCCTCCTCGAGCACCGCGCGACGCGAGAGCACGACGTTGTTGCGCGAGCGGTTGAGCTCGATCACCTTGGTCTCGATCTTCGTGCCCATGTACTCGTCGAGGTTGGGCACGCGGCGGATGTCCACGAGCGAGGCCGGCAGGAAGCCACGGACGCCGAGGTCGATGATCAGCCCGCCCTTGACGACCTCGATGACGGTGCCCTCGACCGGCTCGCCGGACTCGGCCGCAGTTTCGATGCGTCGCCACGCCTTCTCGAAGCGTGCGCGCTTCTTGGACATGATCAGGCGGCCGTCCTGATCCTCCTTGGTCATGACGATCGCGTCGACCTCCTCGCCGAGGTGGACCTCCTCGTTGGGATCGACCGCCTTGCGGATCGAAAGCTCGTTCGCGGGGATGACGCCCTCGGACTTGTAGCCGATGTCGACGAGCACCTCGTCCTTGTCGATCCGCACGACGTGACCGGTGACGACCTCGCCCTCCTCGATCGACCGGAAGGTCGCGTCGTAGTTGGGCACGATCTGGCCGTCGACTTCGAGCAAGAGCCCGTTCGACCCGTCGACCACGCGGGCCTGAGGATTCTCTACCACCGTTTGCACCGGCCGAAGCGTAGCGCAGCCGTATCATTCTGGGCCATATGCCTGTCCGACAGACGTTGCGGGGAGCGCAGCGAACCGCCTTGGAGCGGGACTGCGACGTGCTCGTATGTGGCTCGAGCTTTGCGGGATTGGCCGTTGCACGCGAGCTTGCAGGCTCGGGTGCAAGGGTGCTGATGATCGACCGCTACGAGCTCGGCGAGCGCCAGACGTCGGCGTGCGCGATGCCCACGGTGTGGTTGGCGGCGCTCGATTTGATGGGCTCGTGGCGCCAGAGCTTTGACGAGATGGTCGTCCATACGCCGTATCGCAGCGCGCGCTGGCCGCTGCCGTGGTCGTTCTCCACGTTCGACTACCGCGAGCTGTGCGCGCTGCTGTGGGAGCAGGCGGCCTGCTCCGAGCTCGAGCTCGAGACGGCAACCGTTACCGGCCGCGACGGCAATACGGTCCACACCGACCGCGGCGAGTTGCGCGCGCCGCTGATCGTCGACGCGCTCGGCTGGCGGCGGGTGCTGTCGAACGCGACCACGATCCAGCCGCCCAACGCGCGGCTTTCGCGCGGGCTGGAGGTACACCCCGAGGGCGTCGGCGAGCAGATGGAGCTGTGGATCGATCACCGCTACGTACGCGCCGGCTACGGCTGGAGCTTCCCCGCACGTGATGAGCTGCGGATCGGAATCGGCTCCTTCTGGCCTGCCCATCACGTCAAGGAGCCGACCGTGCGGCTCGCTCACGACCTCGGCCTGCCGCCCGACGGATACCAGGGCAACTGGATCCCCCACCAGCTGCGCCGCGCGGTCGAGGACGAGGTGTTCTTCACCGGCGACTCCGCCGGGCATTGTCTCCCGCTCACCGCCGAGGGCATACGCACGGCGCTGTACTTCGGGCTGTCATGCGGACGCGAGCTGCGCGCGGTGCACGAGGGCCGGCGCACGCGCGAGCAGGCGCTCGCGCGCTACGGCGCCTTCTCGGACTCCCACGAGCGCAAATACCGCTGGCTGCTGAACGTGCAGCGAGCGGTCGGCCAGATCACGCCGAGTCGTGCGATGACCGCGATCGTCCGCGCCTTCGAGAGCCGCCACCTCTCCTCGTGGGCGTTCGAGCACTACCTGGCGATCGCACCGGCGTCGTTCGTCGGCCATATCGCAGGCGGCTCGTCACGGGCTGGTCGCGTGGCCGTGGCGGGCGCGCGCTGACTGCGGCCTGCACCCCCTTCATACAGCCAGCGCTTCGAGACCGCGTACACGCGAGTACTCGCGTACGTTCGCAGTCGCGATCCGCATTCCGTGAGCGACGGCTGTCGCGGCGATCCATAGGTCGTGCGCTCCGATGACTTCACCGGCAGCCTCTAGATCGGCCCAGATGTCCGCGTGGATTCGCGCCACCTCGACGGTTGCGGGAATCACCTCCAACTCAGACAGCACGTGCTCCACAAAAGCCTGCCGTTGGGTTCGGCGAGCACCGTCGACAGCGCGCCGGACTCCGTGCAGAAGCTCACTGACGGTGATCACGCTGATCGAGTGCTCCTCGTCCGCCGGGACGCGACTAAGCGCTTGCCCGCCCCGCTCGGCGTCAACGAGAACTGACGTATCGATCAGCCAGCCGGCCACTTGCTCACGGGAGGCTTCACGCCTGCTCGCACCTCCTCCACATCGCGCGCAAAGTCCTCGTCGACGACGGGCAGGCTCGCCACGAACCTTCGCCATTCCTCACCCTTGAGCCGCCGCGGACGCGTGGGGCGACGCAGCTCGGCGACCGGCGCGCCGTTGCGAACGATCTCGATCTCCTCGCCCGCACCCACCCGGTTG
Organism: Solirubrobacteraceae bacterium; assembly: GCA_049513255.1. Lineage (GTDB taxonomy): Bacteria > Actinomycetota > Thermoleophilia > Solirubrobacterales > Solirubrobacteraceae > Palsa-744. The sequence continues at coordinate 68,197 of JBEKWH010000007.1, read as the reverse complement.
ATCACTTCCGAGAAGTTCCTCGCCACCTCCGTGGCACTCATCCGAACCATATGCCCATGATATCAGATAAATCTGATGGCCATCAGGTTATGCCTGATAGGCCGTTGCGATGAGACCGCTCACGCCACCTTGCGCAACCGAGGCCGCGCCGCGAGCGCCGCGAGCGCGAGCCGCCCCGCCTCGACCGCGCTGGCCCACGCGACCTCGGCGAGCAGGCCGGGCGCGGCGACCATGTCGCCCGCGAGGAACACGCCGTCGCCGCGATCGACGGCCGGCCGGTCGCGCCAGCTGCTGCCAGGCATGTCGAGCGCGCCGCTGCGCGCGTTCATGACCTGGCGCCGGCGCCATGTCTCGCGCTCGCGCCAGTCCGCCAGCGAGCTGTCGAACAGCCGCTCCAAGCGCGCGGCGGCGAGCTCGGGCGCTTCCCCGGGACGGATCGGCATGTGCGCCTGCAGGAGCTCCTCGCCGTCCGGCGCGAGCGACGGATCGGACGCGGTGAAGCGCTCGATCCAGCCCGCATCGTCGAGGTCTGAGACCACGAAGGGGTCGCCGCGGCGATGGCGCAGGGCGAGGTCGATGCAGAGCGTGTGCCCGCTCGTCCAGCTCAGGCTGTCGTCGGCGAGCAGCTCGCGCGCCTGCCCGAGCTCAGTCGCGACGATCACGGGCGGCTTGGGCAGCTCGGTGACGCCGCTGCCGGTCTCGATCGCCACGCCCAGCTCGCGGGCGCGGGTCTCGAGCGAGCCGACCACGGCGCTCCAGCCGCCGAGCGGGTAGCGCGCGACCGGTGGCGGGCTCAGCAGCGAGCGGATCGTTCGCGGCCACACGAACGCGGCTGACAGCTCGCCGGGGTCGTGGTGGAAGCTGTACACGCCGGCCGCCGAGGAAAGCATCGCCGCCGTGCGCTCGTCGGTGTGGCGCGTGGCCCATGTGCGGAAGTCCAGCTCGGTGGGGGCTTCGCGGCCGCGCATCCGCAGGACCGATGGGAGCGCGCCGAGCGGCGGCGTGCGCCTGACCTCGCCCTGCCAGCGAAACCTGACGCCCGCCAGCGGCAGCCCGGCATAGGCGGGCAACACGTTGCGCTCGAGCATCCAGCGCCAGAAGGGGCCGTCCTTGTAGAGCGCGTGCGGTCCGAAGTTGGCCTTGTACGGTCCGTCGTCGCTGCGCGCGCGACCGCCCAGCGTGGCGTGCGCCTCGAGCAGCGACACGCTCGCGCCGCCCTCGGCGCAGGTGATCGCGGCGGTCAATCCCGCGAGGCCTCCGCCGACGATCGTGACCTGCTTGCTCGTGCTCTTGCCATTGCGGTCCGGCGGGCTCATGACGGCCTCCTGATGGTTGCTGTAGCGACCACCCTACGCCGGCACTGGTCCGTAATACAGTTCCAGTAATGCTCGAGCTAAACGGACCAGTTACCGGCCCGGAGCTGCTGGTCGAAATCGACCGCTCGTACGAGCTGCCACTGCACGAGCAGCTCGAGCGCTCGCTGCGCGAGAACATCCGCCGCGGCCGCCTGCCCGCCGGCACGCGACTGCCCTCCACACGCGGGCTGGCGGCGGAGCTGGGGGTCTCACGCGGCGTCGTCACCGAGGCCTACGGGCAACTCGGCGCGGAGGGCTATCTGGAGACGCGCCAGGGCGCGGCCGTGCGGGTCGCGAGGGCGGTTCGCGCGGCGGTGCCGCGCGAACCGGCGCGCTCGCTGCTGCCAAGCTTCCCCTACCACTTCCACCCCGGGCTGCCCGACCTCGCCGGCTTTCCCCGCGACCGCTGGCTGCGCTCGCTGCGCGCCGCGCTGGCGCAGTCGCCGCTCGACGCGCTGGGCTACGGCGACCCGCGCGGCGTGCCGCGCCTGCGCGAAGCGCTCGCCGACTACCTCGCACGCGCTCGCGGCACGGCGGCGGACCCGGAGAACATGCTCGTGTGCACGGGCTTCATGCAGGGCTTCTCGATGCTGTGCCGCTGGCTGCACGGGCAGGGCGTGGAGGCGATCGCGATGGAGGATCCCGGCTGGCACGTGCACCGTCTGATCGCCGAGCAGGCGGGCGTGCGGACGATCCCGGTGCCGGTCGACGAGCAGGGCCTGAGCGTGCAGGCACTCGCGGCGACAGGCGCGCGCGCCGTGCTCGTCACGCCCGCGCACCAGTTCCCCACCGGCGCCGTGCTCAGCCGCGAGCGCCGTGCGGCGCTGGTCGAATGGGCGGAGGATGGCGAGCGGCTGATCGTGGAGGACGACTACGACGCCGAGTTCCGCTACGAGCGCGTCGCCGTCGGCGCGCTGCAGGGACTGGCCTCCGAGCGGGTGCTGTACATCGGCTCGGCCAGCAAGCGCCTGGCGCCGGCGATGCGCCTGGGCTGGATGCTGCTGCCGTCGTGGCTGGCCTGGCAGCTGATCTCGGCGAAGGCGATCGAGGACGGCGGCTCGGAGGTCGTGGGCCAGCTGGCGCTGTGCGACTTCATCGAACGGGGGGAGCTGGACCGGCATGTGCGCCGCATGCGCCTGCGCTACCAGGCGCGGCGCGACGCGCTGCTGCAGGCGCTCGCGCGATGGCTGCCACAGGGACGCCCGCGCGGCACGGCGGCGGGCCTGTTCGAGCTCGTCGAGCTCCCCGCCAGCACGAACGAGTCCGCGCTGCTGGCGGCGGCGGCCGCGCGCGGGGTCGGCATGGAGGGCCTGTCGTGGCATCGCTTCGCGCACGGCGGCCCGCCGGGGGTGCTGCTCGGCTACGGCAACCTGTCCGAGCCCGCGATCGAGCACGGCGTGCGCCTGATCGCAGAGGCGCTGGCCGAGGTCTCCTGACCATCGCGCGCCCGCCACACGCGCCGTCACGGCGCAGATTGGCATCGCCACAAGCCGCCCAACTGGACCTCGGCGGCGCCCGGTCCAGGCCATACCGTTGAGCAGGTGAGCGCCGCCTACGAGCAGCCCGCCGGCACGGCAATGCTGCACGACCCCGCCCCGTCGGTGGTGGCGGTGGGCCTGGTCGCATTCGCCGTGATTCAGCTGGGCCTGGCGCTGTTCATGGCGATCAGCCCGCACGCGTTCTACACCGACGTCGGCCCGTTCGGCGCCTTCAACGGGCACTACATCCGCGATGTGGCGAGCTTCTACGGCGCGATCGGCATCGCCCTGCTGCTCGCCGTCAGGCGCGTCTCCTGGCGCGTGCCCGTGCAGGCGCTGACGACGATTCAGTACGCGCTGCACAGCGTCAACCACCTGCTCGACATCGACAAGGCGCACCCGGCGTGGACCGGCTACTTCGACTTCTTGACGCTGGCCGGCGCGACGGTGCTGCTGGCGTGGCTGTGGCGGGCGGCGGCAAGGGAGGGCACACCGTGAGAGTTTTCGTGGCTGGCGCGACGGGCGCGATCGGCCGGGCGCTGCTTCCACAGTTGACGGCCGCCGGTCACGAGCCGATCGCGATGACGCGCTCCCCCGAGAAGGCCGATGCGCTGCGGGCGCGCGGGATCGAGGCGTGCGTGTGCGACGCCTATGACGCACCGGGCCTGGAGCGCGCGGTCGCCGCTGCACGACCGGAGTGGATCGTGCACTTGCTGACCGACCTGCCGGCTGAGATCAACATGCGCCGCTTCGAGCGCGACGTCGCGAGCACGGGGCGCCTGCGCCGCGAGGGCACGCGCAACCTGATCGCCGCGGCGAGCGCTGCGGGCGTGCAGCGGATCATCGGCGAGAGCATCGCCTTCGCCTACGCGACCGAGGGCGAGCGCGTCAAGGACGAGGACGCGCCGCTGGCCGCCGCGACGCTGCCGTCCGTTGTCGAGCCGCTCGCCGAGCTCGAGCGCCAGCTGCTCGACGCCGGCGGGATCGTGCTGCGCTACGGCCAGCTGTACGGCCCCGGCACGGCGTTCACGCGCGGGGGCATGTGGGCCACTGGCATGCGCCGCCGGCGCCTGCCGATCGTCGGCGCCGGCAGCGGCGTGTTCTCGTTCGTGCACGTCGACGACGCCGCGAGCGCAACCGTCGTGGCGCTGGCGCACGAGGGTCCGGCGACGTACAACGTCGTCGACGACGAGCCGGCGGCGATCCGCGAGTGGGTGCCCGTGTTCACGAGCGTCGTCGGCGCGCCCGCGCCGTGGCGCGTGCCGGCGTGGGTGGGACGGCTGGCAGCCGGCCCGGTCGCGGTCGAGATGATGAACGAGCTGCGCGGCGCGAGCAACGCGCGCATCAAGCGCGAGCTGGGCTGGCAGCCGAGGTACGCGAGCTGGCGCGAAGGGTTCGAGCTCGCGCTCGGTTGAGCTACTTGCGCACCACCAGCACCACGCCGACGACCAGCAGCACGAGCCCGACGACGCGCGAGGCGTCGATGTGCTGCTTGGCGATCCCGAACAGCCCGAAGCGGTCGATCGCGACCGATATCGCCAGCTGACCGGTGATCACGACGGCGGTCAGGCCGCTGGCGCCGAGCGTGCGCACGGCGATCAGCGCGACGGTCACGTAGACGGCGCCGAGCAGGCCGCCGACGAGCGCCCACCAGGGCGCCCGCCCGACCTCGCCGAGCCCGCCGAGCCCGCCGTGCACGAACGCGGCGATCAGCAGCAGCGCCGCGGTGCCGACGAGGAACGAGAACGTCGCCGCCTGCACGCTGCCGACGCTCCGGCCCAGGCGCGAGTTGATCGGCGCCTGCATGCCGACGAGGCAGCCTGCGCCGACCCCGACCAGCACTGCCAGCCACCGGCTCACTTGGCCTCCAGCCAGGTGCGCCCGGCGCCGATGTCGACCGCCAGCGGCGGCTCGCGCCCTTCCCACACCCCCACCATCTCGCGCTCGATCAGCTCGCGCGCGTCAGCCTCCTCATCGGGCGGCCCTTCGAACAGCAGCTCGTCGTGGATCGTCAGCAGCAGCCGCGTCTGCAGCGTGGACTGCGCGAGCGCGCGGTGGCAGCGGACCATCGCGAGCTTGATGATGTCGGCGGCGGTGCCCTGGATCACGGTGTTGACGGCGAGACGCTCGCCGAGCGTGCGCACCTGGTAGTTGCGCGCACGCAGCTCGGGGATCTGCCGGCGCCGGCCCCAGAGGGTCTTCACGTGGCCCTCCTCCTTGGCCTGCTCGATCGTGGCGGCCATGAACTCGGCGACGCGCGGGAAGCGCTCGAGGTAAGCGTCGATGAACTCCTTGGCCTCCGCGCGGGGGATGTTCAGCCGGTCGGCGAGCCCGAAGTCGGAGAGCCCGTAGACGATTCCGTAATTAATCATCTTGGCCTTCGAGCGCATGCCTGGATCGATGTCGTCCGGCTCCACGCCGAACACCCTCGAGGCGGTGGCCGTGTGCACGTCCTCGCCGCGCGCGAAGATCTCCATCAGCACCGGCTCCTCGGCGGCGTGCGCGAGCACGCGCAGCTCGATCTGGGAGTAGTCGGAGGAGATCAGCACGCTGCCCTCCTCAGCCTCGAAGCAGCCGCGGATCTCCCGCCCCAGGGGCGTGCGAATCGGGACATTCTGCATGTTCGGGTTGGTGCTCGACAGGCGGCCGGTCTGGGCGACGGCCTGCAGGAACGTGGTGTGGATGCGCGAGCGCTCGTCAACGAGCTCGGGCAGCACGTCGAGGTAGGTCTTGATCAGCGTCGAGAGCTCGCGCCAGCGCTCGATCTTGGGGACGATCTCGTGCTCGGAGCGGATCGCCTGCAGCACGCGCGCGTCGGTCGAGTACCCGGTCTTGCCGCGGCGCTTGCGCGAGAGCCCGAGCTTCTCGAACAGGATCTCCCCCAGCTGCTGTGGCGAGGCGATCAGGAACTCCTCGCCGGCGAGCGTGAATATCTCCCGTTCGAGCCCGTCGATCTCGGCGCGCACGCGCTCGGTGATCTCCGCCAGGCGCTCGAGGTCCAGGCGCACCCCCAGCAGCTCCATCTCGCGCAGCACCGGCACCAGCGGCAGCTCGATCTCGTGCATCACCTGCTCGAGCTCGCGCTCGGCGATCTGCTCGCGCTGCCAGTCGGCGAGCACGCCCAGCAGCAGCGCCTCGGAGGCGAGCGGGTCCTCGATGTCGCTGATCAGGCCGCGCTCCTCGCACAGCTCCGCGAGCGGATAGCCGCGCCTGGCCGGCTCGAGCAGATACGCGCCGAGCAGCGTGTCGTGCACGAGCTTCGCCGGCACGACGCCGAGCGCCTTGGCGTCATGGGCCACGACGGGACGCTCGCCCAACGCCTGGACGACCTGCTCCGGGCTCGCGCAGTCCCCGACGAGCACTTCGCCGTCTGCGGCGACCGCGAAGCGCCACGGCGAGCCCTCGGCGAACAGCTCGCCCTCGGGTGGCTCGTTGGCGCGCACGGCCACGCACAGCTCGCTGCCTGAGCCGCCGACGCGAGCGATGTCCGCCGGCGCTCCGGCGCGCACGCGCGCTGTCAGGCTGACCTGCGCGTCGGTCACCGGCGCCGCGAGATCGGCGTCTCCGAGCGCGTCCTCCAGACGCCGCAGCGGGTCGCGCAGCTCGTACTCGCGGAAGACCTCGCGCAGGCGCGAGCGGTCGGGCTCGCGCGTGGCCTCGGCGGCGATGTCGAAGTCGACCGCGACGTCGCGCTGGACCGTCGCCAGGCACTTGGATATGCGCGCGTCCTCGGCGTGTTCGAGCAGGTTCTGTTTGCGCTTGGCGCCTTTGACCTCGTCGATGTGCGCGAGCACCTGCTCGAGCGTGCCGAAGCTCTGGATCAGCTCGCTGGCGGTCTTCTCGCCGATGCCGGGGATGCCGGGGATGTTGTCGGAGGTGTCGCCCTTGAGGCCGTAGAAGTCGGGGATCAGCTCGGGTGCGATGCCGTAGCGGTCGACGACGGCCTGGCGATCGTAGATCTTGGTCTCGGTGATCCCGCGCGCGGTCGCCATCACCCGCACGAGGTCACGGTCGTCGATCAGCTGGAAGACGTCGCGGTCGCCGGTCACGATCGTCACTGGCACGGGCGGCTCGGAGCGCAGGGCGCGCTCGGTCAGCGAGGCGATCACGTCGTCGGCCTCATAGCCCTCGACGCGCACGTTGCTGTAGCCGAACGCCTCCACCAGCGGTTCCATCGCGGGCCACTGCTGCTTGAGCAGATCCGGGCGCGAGCGGCGCTGGGCCTTGTATTCGGGGAACATCTCGGTCCGCCCGGAGGTGCCTGCGTCCCAGGCGACGACCGTCGGGCAGACGCCGTACTCGGTGACGATCTTGACGAGCATCGAGGCGAATCCGAAGATCGCGTTGGTGGGCACGCCGGTGGAGGTCGCGATCGACTCGGGCAGCGCGAAGAACGCGCGGTAGACAAGGCTGGGACCGTCGATCAGGAACAGGCGGCGCTCGGCGTTCACGACCGAGCACTCTACGAGCACGAGCGCAGCGTCGGCGGCTGGCCACGAGGCCAAAGGAGCATGTGCTCGCTGAGGCATACCGCCTAACATCACCTCCCGCCAACGACCGAGGAGCCCCACCAGTGAGCGCAACCCCAAGCGCCCAGTACCGTCTCACGATCCGCGTCAAGCTCGAGGACTCCCAGGGCCTGCTCGGGCGCCTGACGAGCACGATCGGCGAGGCCGGCGGGATGGTCGACGCCGTGGACCTCGTCGAGGTCGACGGCGGCGACAGCGTGCGCGACATCGTCGTCGACGCCTCCAGCCGCGATCACTGGACGCGCATCCTCGCGGCGATCGCCGCGATCGAGGGCGCCGAGGTGATCGACACCACCGACCGCACGTTCCTGCTGCATGTGGGCGGCAAGATCGAACAGGCGAACAAGCATCCGCTGAAGACGCGCGATGACCTGTCGATGGTCTACACCCCGGGCGTGGCACGCGTGTGCCGGGCGATCGCCGACGATCCGGACAAGGCGTTCCAGTACACGATCAAGCGCAACACGGTCGCGGTCGTCTCCGACGGCACCGCGGTGCTCGGCCTGGGCGACATCGGCCCGCGCGCGGCGATGCCGGTGATGGAGGGCAAGTGCTGCCTGTTCAAGGAGTTCGGGGGCGTCGACGCGTTCCCGATCTGCCTGGACAGCACCGACACGGAGGAGATCGTGCGCACGGTGCAGCTGATCGCGCCCGGATTCGGGGGCATCAACCTCGAGGACATCTCGGCGCCGCGCTGCTTCGAGATCGAGGAACAGCTCAAGCAACGGCTCGACATCCCGGTCTTCCACGACGACCAGCACGGCACTGCCGTGGTCGTGCTGGCGGCGCTGCTGAACGCCGTCAAGCTGACCGGCCGGCGCCTGGAGGATCTGAACGTGCTGATCATCGGGCTCGGCGCGGCCGGGATCGCGGTCGCGAAGATCCTGCTGGCGGCCGGCGTCGGAGAGATCATCGGCGCCGACTCCCGCGGAGTCGTGCACCGCAGGCGCGAGGACTACGTGGACGGCAGCATGAACAAGATCAAGCGCTGGTTCGCAGAGGTCACCAACCCGGACTGTCGCGCGGGCGCGCCGGCGGACGTGATCGACGGCGCGGATCTGCTGATCGGGGTCTCCGGTGCGCGCGTGCTGCCGGCGGAGTCGCTCGCGCGGATGAACAAGGACGCGATGGTGTTCGCGATGGCCAACCCCAACCCCGAGGTCAACCCCGAGGAGGCGGCGCCGTACGTGCGGATCATGGCGACCGGACGCTCGGACTACCCCAACCAGATCAACAACGTGCTGTGCTTCCCGGGCATCTTCCGCGGTGCGCTGGACGTGCGCGCGCCGGCGATCACCGAGGAGATGAAGATGGCCGCAGCACACGCGATCGCGGCGATCGTCGACGAGCGCGAGCTGCGCGAGGACTACATCATCCCGTCGGTGTTCAACCGCGACGTCGCACCCGCGGTGGCCGCCGCCGTCGCAGAGCAGGCGCGCGCCGCCGGCACCGCGCGGGCCGGCCAGGAGGTCGGCTTCGCCCAGGGCGACACCGGCAGCGGCGGCGCGACAGGTGCGCAGGCCCTCGACGGACGCATGTGAGAGGCTGAGCGCATGTGCGCTCTGAACGTGACCGTCACCGGTGCGACTGGCCTGATCGGCCGCTCGCTGCTCGGCGCGTTGCGTGAGCGCGACGCGCAGGTGACGGTGCTGACGCGCGACCCCGCGCGTGCGCAGGCGACGCTCGGCGATGTGCAGGCCGTGGCCTGGGAGCCGGCGAGCGAACCGGCGCCGGCGCAGGCGCTGCAGCGACGCGATGCGGTCATCCACATGGCGGGCGCACCGGTCGCGCAGCGCTGGAGCGAGACGGCCAGGCGCGCGATCCGCGAGAGCCGCGTGACCGGCACGCGCAACCTCGTTGCGGGTCTCGCGCAGGCGCGCGCGACGGACGCCGACGGCTGCCCGCGGACGCTGATCAGCTCCTCGGCGACGGGCTACTACGGCGCGCACGGCGAGGAGCCGCTCGACGAGGACGCACCGCCGGGGGCGGACTTCCTGGCGCGGGTGTGCGTGGAGTGGGAGGCCGCCGCGGCGGGCGCACGCGAGCTTGGCATCCGTGTGGTGGCGCTGCGCACGGGCGTGGTGCTCGACCGCAGCGGCGGCGCGCTCGCGAAGATGCTGCCGCCGTTCCGGCTCGGCGTCGGCGGCCCGGTCGCCGGTGGGCGCCAGTACATCTCGTGGATCCACCCCGACGACCTGGTCGGGATGATGCTCGCGGCGCTCGCGGATGAGCGCTGGAGCGGACCGGTCAACGCGACGGCGCCCGAGCCCGTTCGGAACAGCGCCTTCTCGAAGGCTCTCGGCAGGGTGCTGGGACGCCCGGCGCTGCTGCCGGTGCCGGGAGTCGCGCTGCGCGCCCTGTATGGCGAGATGTCAGAGATCGTGACGAGCGGTGCGCGCGTGATGCCCGCCAAGGCGCTGGTGCTCGGGTACGAGTTCGCCCAGCCGCAGCTAGAGCCGGCGCTGCGCGCGGCGCTCAGACGGTAGCGGGCACGCGCTCCGCGCGCGGTGCGGGCCGGTTCTCGGTCTCGATGATCACGCGGCAGGGCCGCTTGCTGAGCAGGTAGGCGGCGGTCGGGCCGATGCGCTGCTCGCCGGCGGGCGCGTGAATCGCCGACCAGTAGATGACGTCGCAGTGAACGCGTTCGGCTTCCTCGACGAGCGCCGCGCCGGGGTTGCGCGTGCGGATCAGGCCGGTGTGGATTTTGATGCCGGCGCGCCGCGCCTGGATGCGTGCGCTCTCGAGCACCGAGCGGCCGTGCGCCTCCTCCTCCTCCAGTCCCGACTCGAGCGACAGCTGGCTCGGCACCGGCAGCACGTAGATCGCGTACACGACGCCTTCGGAGCCGATCAGCTTGGCGGCGCTGCTGAGCGCCGAGGCGCTGACGTCGTCGCCGAAGATAGGCACCAGCGCGGTCTTGTACTCGAGCTCCTCGAAGTCGGCGGGGCGCGCGGCGTGCTCGATCTTGTAGCTCTTGCGCGGATCCATGCCCTGGCGCTTGCGGTAGTAGAAGTAGCCGCCCATGCCGATCACCATCCAGGGGATGCCGACGATCTTCGCCTCGGTGTGCAGGATCGTGACGGCGATCCACGCGGCGAAGGTGCCGATGCCGCCGATCACGGCGGCCATCGGGATCACGGAGCCTTTGATGCGCACGCCCCACGGGGTGCGATACGGGCGTTCTCGATCGGGGTCGCTGACGCGCAGCCTCACGATCGCGGCGTGCGCGGTCGTGAACGACAGCATCGCGCCGAACGAGTACAGGTTGCCGAGGACTTCGGTGTTGCCGTAGATGATCAGCGTGCTGGCGAGCATCGAGAAGAAGATCAACGTGAACCACGGCGTGCGGTACTTGGCGTGCAGCTGCGAGAAGATCTGCGGCAGCTGGCGGTGCTCGGACAGCGACCAGGACAGGCGCGAGATGCCGATCATGCCCGCGTTGGTCGCGATGAACAGGATCGTGGCGGCGAGGATCCCGAGGTAGTACCTGGAGAGTTTCAGCACGGTGCCGTGCAGCCCGAGGTGTTCGACGACGCCGAGCATCGGATCGTTTTCGAAGAAGTGACCCAGCGCAGTCGCGTAGCCGGGGTGTTCGAAGGACTGTTTGAGCTCGCTGTTGTAGCCGATGCCGTGATGCACGACCGGCAGCGCCGAGAGGGCGACGACGGAGATGCCGGCGTACACGCCGAGCACCGCGAGCACGACGAGGTTGACGGCCTTCGGCACCTGCTTGCCGGGGTCCTTGGACTCCTCGGCCATGTTCGCGACGGTCTCGATGCCCGTGTACGCGAGCATCGCCAGCGACAGCGCGAAGATCAGTTCCCGCCAGCTCGGCACCGAGCCCAGGTGCACCTGATGGATCAGCAGGTGCGGGTTCAGGACGAGCGCGATGCCGACGCACGCGAGCATGATCTGCGTCGACAGGTCCAGCAGCGCGAGGACGATGTTGAGCTTGGCCGACTCGCCGAGCCCGCGGATGTTCAGCCAGGCGAGCAGGCCGACGACGATCAGCCCGCCGAAGATGTCGTCGGGGTTGTGCTTGAGCGCGCCGAGCCCCGGGAACGCGCTGAGGTAGTGCGGCACGAAGAACGCGGAGATCGCGATCGTGAGGATGTAGTCGAGGCTGAGCGCCCAGCCGGCGAAGAACGAGACGACGTCGTCGAAGGCGTGGCGCGCGAACGACGAGGAACCGCCGGCTTCGGGAAACATGGAGGCGCCCTCGGCGTAGGTTTTGGCGGTCAGCGCGAACAGCCCGCCGGCGAACACGAACACCAGCGGCGTCAGCCCGAGCGCGTGCGCGGCGACGAGCCCCAGGGCGTAGTAGATCGAGGAGCCGACGTTGCCGTAGGCCGTCGCGAACATCCCCGAGACCCCGACCGACTTGCGCAGTCCGTGCTCTGACAGGCGTGCCATCGGTCGGGGAGGCTACAGCCTGCCCGCCCGGCCCCCGTGTGCAACATCCCGTGCACTGCAGTCACCTGAGCAGGAACGAGACGTATGATTCCGACGGGCCGGGGGCGACGGGCTTCGAATCAGCCCCGGCAAGGCAAATGGAAACGGCGCGACGCGAAAACTACGACTCCGGAGAGGACTTCGTCCTCGAATACGGCGAGCTTCGCTTCACGTTCAACGAGGCGGACTTCTCCGAGCGCTGCGAGCAGGCGGCGTTGAAGCTGGGCTTCGTCGGCGGCCGCCTCGGCGACGGCGAGCTCGAAGACCTCGTCAACCTGGCCGTCAACGGCGAGATCCTCGACCCGGCATCAGGGCTCGGCGAACACGTCAACGACTGCTGGCCCGAGCTGGTGGGTCCCGCTGAGCGCTCGCTCGTGCACTGGCTGCGACGCCTCGTCTTCCGTGGTGCATGGCTGGACCAGCGCGTCAAGGAGGGCGAGCTGAGCGTCAGCTTCGACGAGCAGACCGGGAGCTTCTGCTACGTGCAGCCTGTGGGCGGGCGCGACGGCACTTCCTCACGCGGGGGCGAGCCGATCGAACTCGCCCCGGAGCCCTCCTGGGGCCGAGTAGCTTACCGGCGCTAAACGGCCGCCGCGCGGGCCTTGGTGATCGCCTTGGCGCCGTCGTCGCCGACGAGCAGCTCGGGCTTGAGGGTGCCGCTGGCGGCTAGGTCGAGGATCGGCTGCTGGCCGGTTGAGGTGAGCGCGGCGTCGAGCGCGATCACGGTCGTCTCGCCGCCGAGCGGCTTCTCGGCGATCGCGATCACGGTCAGCGAGCCGCCGTCGCGCAGGTTGCGCGCGGCGGCGAGCGCCTTGCGCGCGGCGTGCGGGTGCAGCCCGTCGAGGCTGTCGATCGCCACCAGCGCGTTGCCGCCGCGGGCGGCGATGCGCTTGGCGGCGTCGATCGCGCGCTCGACGGCCTGATCCTGCGAGTCGGTCGAGGCGGCGAACGTGAGCGCCGCGGCGGGCGCCACGGGGCCCTCCTGTGCCTGTGCGATCTCCTCTGGCCTTGCGCCCGCGAGCACGAGGCTGACCTCGAGCTCGTCGCGCCCGTGGACCGCGTCGAGCAGGCGGCGCAGCGTCTCGGACTTGCCGGCGTGCCGCGCTCCGACGATCACCACGCGCGAGCCGTGCCCGATCGGGGTCATCCACTCGATCGCCTCGAGCGTCGGGTCCTGGGCGCCGAGCGCGAGGCGCTCGCGCGGCCAGTCGACCGGCAGCTCGTCGTAGCGAACGCCGTCGGAGACCGTGTCGGCTGACGCGCCGTTGATCGTGTCGATCCGAACCAGGGACGGGTAGCGCTCGGAGCGTCGCGGCGTGCGCACCGGCCCGGTGACGCGGTCGCCGGAGACGAGCTCGCAGCGGCGGACCTGGGCGGCCGAGATGTAGACGTCCTCGTCGGAGGGCTCGGGGGGATCGACGCGCAGGAAGGCCGAGCCGTTGCCGAGCACCTCGACCACGCCCGCAGCGATGCGCCCGGCGTCCTGCGGACCATCGCTCTCGCCGTCGGCACGCCCGCCGGCGCGGCTCGACACGTCGGCTGCGCCGGCGCCTGTACGGGGCCTGCGGCTGCGCCCGCGGCGAGCGCCGGTGGCGGTGTCCGCATCGGCTTCGGAGGCGCCGTTTCCGCCGCGTGCTGCAACGGCGTCGGCTGCCTCGGCGCTCTCGCCGGCGTCGGCTGCCTCGCCGGCGTCCTCGCGTGAGCGACGCGAGCGCAGCGGACGGCGCCTGCGCGCGCGCTGACCCGTCTCGGCGCCTTCACGCTCCTCCTCGGCATCCTCCGGCGGCGCGGTGGACACGGTCTCGCCGAGGATCGCGTCGATCAGCTCGGCCTTGCGCAGTCGCCTGAAGCCCTCGAGGCCGACTTGGTTTGCGATCGAGTGCAGGTCGGCGAGCGGGCTCGCCTCTAGCTCGGGGCGCGCGAGTACTGTCATCTGATGTTCCTTCTTTCTTAGTGGAGGGGCGGTTGGCGTCCCGGCGCGTTGGACAGCGCCGGGCACCCGTTGACTGGCCTCAGCCTAGCGACTCGCCCGGCTGGCTCTCGCGTTCGTAGCGGATCTGCTCGGCCAGCGCGAGCTCCCTGCCCGCCTCGGTCTCGCCCGCGAGCGCGGAGCGCACCACGAGGAAGTCGGATGCGGCGGCGACGTCGTGCATGCGAAAGACATGCGCGCCGTGCTCCACGCCGTGGGCGAGCGCGGCCAGCGTGCCGGCGAGGCGCGCGCGCGGCGGACGGCCGGTGAGCGCGCCGATGAAGTCCTTGCGCGAGATCGCCATCAGCAGCGGCCTGCCGAGCTCGTGCAGCCGTCCGACCTCGGCGAGCAGCCGGATCGTCTGCGCGGGCGTCTTCGAGAAGTCGGGGCCGGGGTCGAGCAGCAACTGCTCGCGCGCCACCCCCCGCGAGGTCGCGAGCGCGACGCGCTCGCGCAGGAACGCCATCACCTCGGCGGTGATGTCGCCGTAGAGGTCGGGATCCTGCAGGCGTTCGCGCGGGACGGCGAGCGTGTGCATCAACACCAGCGCAGCGCCAGTCTTGGCGCAGACGTCGGCGATCTCGGGGTCACGCAGGCCGCTGACGTCGTTGACGATCCTCGCGCCCGCGGCGATCGCCGCGAGCGCGACCTGCGGCTTGTAGGTGTCGACCGACACGATCGCGCCGAGCTCACCGGCGAGCCGCTCCACGAGCGGCACCACCCGTTCGATCTCCTCGCCGACTTCGACGGCTGGGCGCCCAGTGGACGCAGACTCGCCGCCGACGTCGAGGATGTCGGCGCCCGCGTCGAGCAGCTCGCGCGCGAGCTCGACCTGCGCCTCCAGGCTCGTGTAGCGCCCGCCGTCGCTGAACGAGTCCGGCGAGGCGTTGACGATCCCCATGATCAGGGGCCGACCCGCCCGCCCGCCGAGCTGGATCTCAAGCTCGCACGCGCGCAGGCTGTGCACGGTCGCGCTCACGGCATCGCGTCCGGCTGCGAGGAGGCGGCGTCCGCGTGGTCCTCCTCGGTTCGCTCGACGTCCGCCACGATGCCCTCGGCGAGTGCCTCTTCGGCGAAACGCTCGAGCTCGAGCTCGAGCCGCTCACGACTCCAGTGCAGCTCGCGCGCGAGCGTCTCGCCGACGCGGCGCACAGGAGGCGCATGCTCGGAGGCGCTGCGCGCGGGCGCGCCGGCGCCGGCGCTCAGCTCGCGTGCGGCCAGCAGCCCCAGCCGGGTGCGCCGCAGGAGCACGTCGCCGATGCTGCGCGCCTGCTCCCTGCGCGCCGCGAGCGCCGCCTCGGCGAGCAGGTCGGGCAGGCCCTCGACAATCGGCTGCGCGAGCTCTCCGCGCTCGGCCGCGAGCGTGAGCACGTCGCGTGCCGCGTAGCCGTAACGCGACGCGAGCGCCTGGTAGGGATCGGGTCCCACCAGACCCACGCCCTCCACGCGCGGCAGCTCCTCGGCGGCGATCGCCTGCCCGAGCGGGATTTCGTGCGTGCGACAGGGCGCGTCGCGCGCGTCGCGCTCGACAAGGCGGTCGACGGTCATCTTGGCCATGCGCCGCCAGGTGGTGAGCTTGCCGCCGGTGATCGTGATCATCCCCGAGGAGGTCTCATACAGCTCGGACTTGCGCGAGATGTCCACCGACTTCTTCGGATCGCCGGTGGAGATCAGCGGCCGCACCCCGGCAAAAGCGCCCGTCAGCTGCGCGGGACCGAGCTCGGTGCCGAAGAACGCGTTGACCGCCTTCAACAGATAGTCGACGTCCTCGGAGGACGGCCTGATGTGATCGAGCGGCCCTTCGTAGTCGTTGTCGGTGGTGCCGACGAGCGTATGTCCGAGCCAGGGCAGCGCGAAGATCGAGCGACCTCCGCCCGCGGGCACGATCGCGCCCGCGACGAGCGGCAGATCGGCGTGGCTGATCGTCACGTGCGTCCCGCGGCTGGGCCGGATGCGCGGCAGCTCGGCCTCCTCGTGCAGCTCGTTCGGACGCAGCTGGTCGGCCCACACGCCGGTCGCGTTGACGACGTTGGCCGCGCGCACGTCGAAGCGCTCACCGCTCTCGCCGTCGCGCACCTGCACGCCGTGTGCACGACCGTCTCGCTCGAGCAGGCCGGTGACGTCGAGGCGGTTGGCGCAGACCGCGCCGAAGCGCTCGGCCTCGCCGAGCACCGTCAGAACGAGGCGCGCGTCGTCGGTCTGGCAGTCGTAGAACAGGTAGCCGCTGGTCGGCTCGCGACCGACCGAAGATCGGCCAGCCAGCGCCGGCAGCAGCTCGAGCACCTCCTCGCCGGAGATCACGCGATGGCGCTCCGGGCTCCACGCCTCGCTGCCGTCAAGCTGCACCCCGGCCGGCGCGCCGCTGTGCGTGCGCTCGGCGCGGCCGCGTTTGGAGCGGCGCGAGCGCAGGCGGTCGCGGTCGACCGACATCACGTCATAGAGGTTCAGGCCGACGCCCACCAGCCGGTCGGGGTGCGCGCCCTCGAATGCCGGCACCACCAGCGGCAGGGGCTTGACGAGGTGCGGCGCGAGCGCCACCATCAGCTGGCGCTCCAGCAGCGCCTCGCGCACGAGCCCGAGGTCGAAGTTCTGCAGGTAGCGCAAGCCCCCGTGGACGAGCTTGCTCGAACGACTGGACGTCCCCGAGGCGTAGTCGGCACGCTCGAGCAGCGCGACGCTGTAGCCGCGCGTGGCTGCGTCCAGCGCGACACCCGCGCCGGTTATGCCCCCACCGACGACGACGACGTCGAACTCGTCGTGCGCGAGGGCCGCGAGAGCTTGGCTGCGCTCGATCACGAGCGCAGTGTCTCAGAGCGACCGACCGGCACGCAGCGGTTCGTGCGGCGCGCTGCTCATCGGTGCGGCGCTCGAGCCGGCCATACGGTGCCTCGACGCGGCGCTTCGAAGCTCGAGGTGCACGACGCGCTCTTCTCGATCACGGTCAGTATCGGGTAGCGATGCACCGATGCGACCTGCTGCTGCAGTGCGCTGGCAGGGTTGCGCTTGAGCGGCATGCCGATGTCGCTCAGGGGGCGGGTGAGGCCATCCACAAACGAGTGAAACGGCTGGAATGGCCCGAAGATGTCCTCACAGATGTAGACGCCGCCGGGACGAACGTGGGCAAGCAGGCTTTCCACCGTGACGGCCTGCTGACGCGCCGTGTGGCCGCCATCGTCGATGACGACGTCGATCGTTGGCGCAGTCTCGAGAAAGCGCTCCCAGAAGCTCCGGTCCCCCTGGTCTCCGATGAAGATCTCGACGCCGTCGCGCTCGAGCGCCCTGCTCTCGGGATCGATGTCGATGCCGTAGACATGGGTCTCCGGGCCGAAGTAGTCCCGCCACATCTGCAAGCTTCCGCCGCCCAGCACACCGATCTCCACGATGTGAACCGGCGTGCCGCGGAACCGGTCCAGATGACGTTCGTAGATCTCGAAGTAGTGTCTCCACTTCCAGACGCCGGGCCCCTCCGTGTGTGCGTCGAAGTACGCCTCTAGAGGACCCACCTCCCGCGCAGCCTCCGGAATCGGCGGATCGGCAGCGGGGAACCGCCGGCCGTAGCGATACCCGAGCGCAAAGTAGCGGAGCGACTGCAGACGTTGCACGACCGACCTCGCCTGCTTGGCCAGTCCAAGCCGACCGGCCAGGCTGCGCTGCCAACTTGCCATCGCGGGCGAGTATAAGCGATCGATTTCGGTCAGAGCTGCGCCAGCTCGGCGGTGATCTCGCTGACGGCTGACTTGGCGTCGCCGAACAGCATCGTGGTCTCGGGCTCGTAGTAGAGCTCGTTTTCGATGCCCGCGAAACCGGGGTTCATCGAGCGCTTGATCACGATCACCGAGTGACTGTTCGAGACTTCGAGGATCGGCATCCCGTAGATCGGCGAGGACGGGTTGTTCTTGGCGGCGGGGTTGGTGACGTCGTTGGCGCCGATCACGAGCGAGACGTCGGTGCGCCCGAACTCGGGGTTGGCCTCGTCCATCTCCTTGAGCTGGTCATACGGCACGTCGGCCTCGGCCAGCAGCACGTTCATGTGCCCGGGCATGCGCCCGGCGACCGGATGGATCGCGTAGCTGACTTCGACGCCGCGTTTCTCGAGCTCCTTGGTCAGCTCGCGCACAGCGTGCTGGGCCTGCGCGACCGCCATGCCGTAGCCGGGCACGATCACCACGCGATTGGCGTAGGCGAGCTGGATGGCCGCGTCGGCGGCGCTCGTCGAGCGCACCGTGCCGGCGTGCTCGCCCGCGCCGCTTGCGCCCTCGACGGCCCCGCCGCCGCCGAAGCCGCCGGCGATGATCGCCGGGATCGAGCGGTTCATCGCGGTGGCCATCAGGTTCGTGAGGATCGAGCCGGAGGCGCCGACGATCATGCCCGCGACGATCAGCGCGGGGTTGTTCAGCGCGATCCCGGTCGCCGCCGCCGACAGGCCGGTGAAGGCGTTCAGCATCGAGATCACGACGGGCATGTCGGCGCCGCCGATCGGGAGCACGACGGCGTTGCCGAGCAGCGCGGCGCACACGAGCATGCCGATGAACAGCAGTTCGGAGTGAGCACCCGCGACCAGATCCACGCCGGCTGCCAGAGCGAGGACGAGCAGCACGAGATTGACGATCTGCTGGGCCGAGCCGAAGCTGATCGGGCGACCGGGAATGATTTCCTGGAGCTTGCCGAAGGCGATGTTCGAACCCCAGAACGAAACCGAGCCGACGATCGCGGCGAACACGGAGAAGATCGCCACATAGGTCGGGACCCCGCCGACGTGGAAGTTGACGGCGGAGAATGCGCTGTTGACCTGCACGAAGTGCGAGCCGTACGTCGAGCCATAGCGGCGGAACTCAGACCACGAGATCAGGAACACGGCGCCGCCGCCGACGCCGTTGAACAGCGCCACCATCTGCGGCATCGCGGTCATCTTCACCCGCCGCGCCGCCGGGACACCCACGGCCGTGCCGATCGCGATGCCGAGCGCGATCAGACCCCAGTTGCCCTCGTTGCGGTTGAGCAGCGTGGCGATCACCGCGATCGCCATGCCGACGGCCGCGATGCGGTTGCCGCGGACCGCCGTCGTCGGGCCGGAGAGCCCGCGCAGACCCTGGATGAAGAGGCCGAAGGCGATGATGTACAGCACATCCAGGAAGCTCTGGTTCTGCAGGAACGACGTGGCCAGCGGCAGTCCGTTCACGAGCCCGTCCCCTTGCCGTCGTGCTCGCCCTTGCCGGCCGCGTCGCCGCCGCCCTGCTTCGGCTTGGACTTGAACATCTCGAGCATG
Source organism: Solirubrobacteraceae bacterium (assembly GCA_049513255.1). Classification (GTDB taxonomy): domain Bacteria; phylum Actinomycetota; class Thermoleophilia; order Solirubrobacterales; family Solirubrobacteraceae; genus Palsa-744. Next base: position 49,148 of record JBEKWH010000007.1, on the reverse strand, counting down.
CGGTCGGTGACGAGGAAGCCGCCGACGACGTTGATCGTGCCGAACGCGATCGCGATCACGAGGATGACCTTGTTGAACGTGCCGTTGCCCGACAGGCCGACGATCAGCAGACCGCCGAGCAGCACGATGCCGTGGATCGCGTTGGTGCCGGACATCAGCGGCGTGTGCAGCGTGTTGGGCACCTTGGAGATGACCACGAAGCCGATGAACCCCGCCAGCACGAGGATCGCGAGGTTGGTCGTGAGCGTGCTCGCGATGATCATTGGGCGGCCTCCACCGCGGCCTTCGCGCCCGGGTGCACGATCTCGCCGTCGCGCACGATGCACGCGCCCTTGACGATCTCATCGTCGAAGTCGAGGCTCAGCGCCCCGTCCTCGCCGACGAACAGCTCGAGCAGCGCGAGCACGTTGCGCGCGAACAGCTGCGAGGAGTGCTCGGCCATGCTCGCAGGCAGGTTCAGCGGCGAGACGATCTTCACATCGTGGCGCACGACCGTCTCCCCCGGCTCGGTCAGCTCGCAGTTGCCGCCTGCCTCGCCGGCGAGATCGATGATCACCGACCCCGGCTTCATGCCCTCGACGGCCTCCGCGGTGACGAGCCTCGGCGCCGGGCGCCCGGGCACGAGCGCGGTCGTGATGACGACGTCAAAGCCCTTGATCGCATCGGTCAGCGCCTGCTGCTGCTGAGCGCGCTCCGCCTCGCTCAGCTCGCGCGCATAGCCGCCCTCGCCGCTGGCCTCGAGACCGAGGTCGAGCCACATCGCACCGAGCGATTCGACCTGCTCGGCAACCTCGGGGCGCACGTCGTAACCGGTCGTGCGCGCGCCCAGGCGCTTGGCGGTCGCGATCGCCTGCAGCCCCGCGACGCCGACGCCGAGCACGAGCACCTTGGCCGGCGGGATCGTGCCGGCGGCGGTCATCAGCATCGGGTAGAAGCGGCCGATCTCCTCCGCGCCCAGCAGCGCAGCGCGGTAGCCGGCGACGTTGCTCTGCGAGGACAGCGCGTCCATCGACTGCGCGCGTGTGATGCGGGGGATCGCCTCCATCGCGAACGCGGTCGCCTTCGCGTCGGCGAGCGCGCGCGTGGTCTGCGGGCTGGTGAGCGGCGCCAGGAAGCCGATCAGGATCGAGCCCGATCCGAGCGCGCTGATCGCCTCCAGGTCGGGCGGCGCGATCGTGACGACCACGTCGCTGTGCCAGACCTCGGCGGGGTCGTCGGTGATCTTGGCGCCGGCGGCTGTGAACGCCGCGTCGGTCAGCATCGCGTCCGCGCCAGCGCCGGCCTGGACGACGACGTCCAGTCCTTTGGCCTGCAGCTTGCCGACGACCTCCGGGACGAGTGCCACCCGGTGCTCGCCCGCCGCCGTCTCCCTCGGAACACCAATCCGCATACGAGGTGCGAGAACGTATCCGATCGCACGGATGAGGGGCAGCGCGGTGTGCGAGACTCGATGCTCGAGCCGGCCCCAGGACCTGGCATGACAGTCAATCTGACCCGTATCTACACGAAGCTCGGCGACGGCGGCGAGACCCACCTCGGTGACATGAGCCGTGTCTCCAAGCTGCATCCACGCGTGGAGGCATACGGCACGGTCGATGAGCTCAACGCGACGATCGGTGTCGCGCTGCTGGCGCCCGGCCTACCGCAGAAGTTCGCCGAGTGGCTGCGTCGCGTGCAGAACGACCTGCTCGACGTGGGCGCCGACCTGTCGGTGCCGACGCCCGTCGGCGATCCATCGACGCCCGCCCCCGACGACGGCGACGGTCAGGCAGGCGAGGATGCCGGCCGCTCCGCGCGCGAGCGGCTGCGCGTCGGCCCTGACTACACGCTGTGGCTCGAGCACGCATGCGATGAGGTCAACGCCACACTCGAGCCGCTGCGCTCGTTCGTGATCCCCGGCGGCAGCCCCGCTGCCGCGCACCTGCACGTCTGCCGGACCGTATGCCGGCGTGCCGAGCGGCGCACGATCGCGGTCGGGAACGAGGTCAACCCCGAGGTCGTGCGCTACCTGAACAGGCTGTCGGACCTGCTGTTCATCCTCAGCCGCGCCGCCAACGTGCAGCCCGGCGAGGGCGCCGGTGACAGCGCCGCATCGTCCCCGAAGGGGGAGCCGCTGTGGGATCCCGGCGCGCACGCAGTCGGCGGCGACCCGTCGACGGACTGAGCCGCCCGAGCGGCGGCGCAGGCCGCAGCGCGAAGCCGGTGTCAGTGTCTACGCGCGAACGCGACGCGGCCAGCGTCGATCGGCGGCGCGCAGGGCGGCGACGGCGAGCGCCGTCCAGAAGCTGGCGACGAGGTAGCCGCCGAGAACATCGCTGGGCATGTGCCAGGCGAGGATCAGCAGCGAACAGCCGACGGCCAGGGCGAAGGCCACGCCGAGGCAGGCGACGAGCGGTCGCAAGCGCGCCGGCGCGACGAGCACCGCCGACAGCGCCAGCGCGAGCGCGGCGGTCGAATGACCGCTCGGCCAGGATGCAGCATCGATGTGCACGAGGCCGATCTGCACGTGCGGGTGGGCCAGCAGCGGCTTGAGCAGCTCGGAGCTGAGCGGCGCAAGCGCCATCACGGCCACGACCGCCACGGCCACGCGCGGGCGTTCACGCGCGATCGCGAGCGCCACCAGCGCCGCGCCCCAGAGCACGAACGGCAGCGGGTCGAGCAGGTGCAGCAGGAATCCAGCGGGCCCGTCTATGCGAGGCCGGCTGAGCAGCGTGAAGTCGTGCAGCGCGAGCGCGTCTTTGAACTGCGCAGCCGGCACTAGCTCGGCGATGACCCACACCAGCGCGAGTGCGACGACGCACAGGCCAGCCAGACTCAGCGCACTCCAGGCGCGAGCGGGCTCGCGCTCCCGGACCGCGCGACGCGGCGGCATCGCCCCGGTCGTGTATGCGTGTTCGAACATGATCCCCACAAGGGTATGACGTTCGCTAAAGCGCGCCTGAATCGGCTGGCAGCGCGATCGCGCCGCCGGGCTCGAGCGCAACCGCGAAATGATCCTCGAGCGTCGCCGTGTTGAACGCACGCGCAGCGAGCGCCACACCCGCGTCGTCGGTACCCGTGACGACCCACACCGGTGCTTCCTTGGCGCGCAGCGTGGCCGCCACCAGCCCCGCGTCGCCGCGCAGCGTCCTGACCAGCCCGCCCTTGGCGTCGAGCAGTGTCAGCGCCTGGCCGTTGGCTGAGAAGCGGGCATATACGCCGCTGGCGGCCGGCCCGCTGGCGATGCTCCCGGCCTCGACGTCGCTGCCGACGTCCGACCACGGCCCGACCATCACACGCAGCGTTTCCGGGGCGGTGCCGCTGCCGATCGCGGCGACCGCCGCCGGCACGCCGGCGTTGCGCAGGCTCGCGGTGATCGTGCTGCACGCGGAGGCGGAGGCCGACGCGCATTCGATGCGCGTCGGCAGCCGCTTGCCTTCGAACCCGTTGAGGAACGGCTCGGGGAACGAGCCGACGACCGCCGACACGGCGGCGGCCTGGCTCGCGTCGTGCAGGTCCCACCAGATGTGATCGCCGGGGTTCACGCTCGTGGCGGCGGGCCCCTTGGCCGCCTGCACGCCGTTGACGTAGTAGGCCCATTCCGCCAGCTGCCCCGCTGCACCCGCCTGCGCGCCGCCTGCGAGCCCGTCGATGCCCTGCACGAGGGTCCCGCCCGAGCTCGTGCTCACGGGCAGCTCGCTGCGCAGCAGCCCGATCACGGTCTCCCCCGCGCTCGCGCGCAGATCGCCGCTGCGGTGCAGCACGCGGTAGCCGAAGTCGCGCGTGACGAGCAGCTGCACGGCGGTGGGCGCGGAGGCGGCGACGAGCCCGCAGCCGGCGAGCGCAAGCGCGCTCAGCGCCGCGCCCGCGACGCCCAGTCTCGCGCGAGTCACCGCGGCTGACCGCTCTCTGCGGCGCGGCCACCCTCGACGACGTCGCGCCCCTCGACCGCGTCCTTCAGGCGCGCGAGCCGCCTCCCCCATGCCGTTTCAGCGCGGGTCAGCCACTGCGACGCCGGCTCAAGCGCGCCATCGCGCAGGCGGTAGCGGACCTCGCGCCCGCGCGTGGGCGCACGCTCGATCAGGCCCGCATGGTCGAGCGCCGCGAGATGCTTGGCGACGGCCTGGCGCGTGATCGGCAACACCGCGCTGAGCGCCGGCACGCTGGTGGTTTCCTCGAGCAGCAGCTGCTCGACCATCAGCCGCCGCGTCGGGTCCGCGAGAGCCGCGAACACCGGGCCGACCGGGTCGCCGCCCGCGCGCCTGGCGCTCGGCTCACGCATACACCCGCTCGAAGCTCGCCGCCAGCATCGCCAGCGGGAATGACGGCGCGCTCTCGATCACCACCACGCGTGTCGGCTCGTCCGCCGCGGTCCCGGCCACGATCAGGAACTCGACGCGCGTGGCCGGCTGCTCCGCTCCCGCCCACCACCACACCAGCTGGTGCGGCGCGTCGAGCACCTCGACGTGGATCTCGCGCTCGGGCTCGGACAGCCAGCGCTCGCGGCCCTCCTCTGTGGCGAGCGCCTCGAACACCTCCTCCGGCGTCGCCTCGACATCGATCTCGCGCCTCACAGCCATCACGACCTCCATTGACAACCAAATGGTTGCTATTGTATTTGACAACCGAACAGTTGTCGAAAGGATAGCCCAGATGCCACTGATCCCGATGGTCGTCGAGCAGAGCGCCCGCCGCGAGCGCTCGTTCGACATCTACTCGCGCCTGCTCAACGAGCGCATCGTATTCCTCGGCAGCCCCGTCGATAACCAGATCGCGAACCTCGTCGTCGCGCACGCGCGCGCGAGACGCTCGAGCCGCGCAAACACGTCGACGCGATCTACGCGCGCCACACGGGGCAGTCGCTCGAGCGCGTGCACGACGACATGGACCGCGACCGCTACTTCACCGCCGAGCAGGCGCGCGAGTACGGGCTGATCGACCGCGTGATCTCCTCGCACGAGCTCACGCGCGTGGCCACCGGCTTCGTCTCGCCCGCGGGCGAGACGGCGTAGCGAAGACGCCGGCCGCTGCGCGCTCCAGCCCGGCCGCGCGAGGACGCCGGGCGCGTCGCCCCAAAAATGGCTCAGATCCAGCCGAGCAGCGGGCCAAACACGAGCCCTGCGACCAGGTCCAGCGCGGCGAGGCCGCCGACAAGTTGCAGCTGGCGCGCGCGCCGGGGCATGTCATAGACGGTGAACGAGACGACGTAGAACGTCAGGTAGCCGAACACGACGATCACCGGGAAGCTCGCGACGTTCCACCACCAGTAGTACCAGTGAAACACGCCGTCCGCGTGCAGCAGCAACTCGACGCCCACCGACACGAGCGACAGGCCGATCGACATCGCCCAGCGGTTGGGCAGGCCGAGAATCCGCGCGGAGCGGTCGGCGGGCAGCATCTTCGTGAAGACGATGCCGTTGATCGCGAAGAACAGCGAGATCTCGACCGTGAGGCCGATCAGGATCACGAAGCTGCTGCGGCCCGTGACCGTCCACAGCGCCGCGTGGCCGTTGAAGTGCAGCACGAGCGCATTGATGATCTCGTTCGCCCAGTCCATCAGCCAGAACGCCAGGCCCGCGAGCACCGCGCTCCAGTTGGCTTTCTCGACCTCGACCGCGTACACGTACACGACCAGCGCCAGCAGCGTGACCGTCGACCAGTCGAACATGCCCGGCGCACGCAGCAGGTGCTCGGCTTCGCGGGTGAACTGAGGGACGCCGGTCGCGAGCTGAGCGATTCCCGCCGCGACCGTCATCACCGCCACGCCCCCCGCGATCGCCCGGCCCGTCCGGGCCTAGGACCCGACCGTGGCGAGATCGGAGTCGAGGTCGGCCAGCGTCGCGCGCGTGCGCTCGTCGAGCGGGCCGCCGTTGACGATCAGCCGCCGCGCCGCGTCGAGGTCGTCGGCGCGGCCAAACGTCAGCGCCGCCTTGACGGCGCCGTCCTCGAGGTACCAGTTGGTGAACGACCCGTCCGCGAACGAGCCGCGCACGATCTCCTCGTCCCAGTCGTGTGCCGGCCCGACGTACTCGAGCTCGCCCCAACTGCCGAGCACCGAGTAGAAGTACGGGACGACCTCGTGCGGGATGTCCCTGCCGAGCATGTTCAAGGCGGCGGTCTTGCCGTGGTTGAACGCCACGTCCCAGTGCTCGATTCGCAGCGGCGCGCCACCGTGCACGACCGAGTCGTACTCGCAGATGTCGCCCGCCGCGAACACGCCCGGCGCCGAGGTCTGTAGGCGCGATGAGCAGCGCACGCCTCCGCGCTCGCCGAGCTGCAGGCCCGCCTTTTGCGCGAGCTGCACGTCGGGCGTCACGCCGGCGCCGACCACGACCGCGTCGGCCGCCAGCTCCAGCCCGCGCCTGGTGATCACCTTGGCCACGCGGCCGTCGCCCTCGAAGCGCTCGAGCTCATCGCCGCCGTGCACCGTCACGCCGTGCGATTCCAGCAGCTCCTGGAAGAAGCGCCCGGCGCTCGCTCCAAAGCCGCGTTCGAGCGTCGCGTGCTCCTGCATCACCAGCGTGCAGTGCTTGCCCAGCAGCGTCAGCGACGCCGCGACCTCGCACGCGATGTAGGAGCCGCCGATCAGCACCACCTCCTCGGCGTCCGCCACGCCCTCGCGGATCGCGTCGGCGTTTCCCAGCGTGCGCAGGTAGTGGATCTGCTCGAGCTCGCAACCGCCGACGTTCAGCCGCCGCACGTTCGCGCCGGTGGCGATCAGCGCCTTATCGAACTCGATCTCGTCCTTGCTCGACAGCATCGCCGTGCGTGCCTGCGGGTCCAGGCCGGTGACGCTCGTGCGCGTCAGCAGCTCGATGTCCTGCTCCGACCACCAGTCGCTGGGGCGAAACAGCGGCTCCTCGCGGGTCTCCTCGCCACGCAGGTAGCCCTTCGAGCACTCCGGGCGGTTGTACGGCGGGTCGGGCTCGCGGCCCACCAGCAGCACCTCGCCCTGCGCCCCTTCCTCGCGCAGCCAGCGCGCGCAGTTCGCCGACGCGAGGCCGCCGCCGATCAGCAGATAGTCGACCTTGCGGGCTGACATGCTGGCAGCCTACAACCCCGGCGGATGGCGCACCGACCAGTCAGCCCACGTCGGGATATGGTCGAGGATCCGCCAGCGCGGACCGTTTTCGAAGCGGTTCGGGCCGATGTCGGTGCCGTTGTGCGAGGTATCGAGTCTGAGCCCGGCGATGACGATGAAGACGTGCGCCGTCGGGCTCGCGCTCGCGTAGATCGTGACCCACCGGCCCGGGCCTGGCGCGCCCCAGTTGACGTAGTCCTGCGCCAGCGGGTTGTCGCTCAGGATTTCTGCGAGCGGACGCACGCCGGCGCGATAGAGCACGTAGTTGACGGTGCTCGAGCAGTCCTCTTCACTGGCGCCCAGCGGGTCGGGATGGCCGCCTGGCCCATAAGGCAGGTCTTGGAGCTCGTTGCCCGCGACGACCATCGCCTGCACGACCGCCGGCACCCCAGCTGGGACCAGCGCGAGATGGCCGTCTTCCGGGTCAAGCTCGGCCCGTTCGCCGGCGATGAAGCGCACCGGCGTCGGGGTCTCGGCCTGCAGACGCAGGTCCGCGCCGGCGGGTGCTTCCGCGTCTTGTCCTGCACTTTCGGCCGCGATCGAGGGCTGCTCAGGGCTCGACGCCGAGGTGCTAGCCGGGTCACCGTACTTCACCGCCCAGCTCTCCACCTCTTCGACGTACCAATGCGCGTGGTTGTACGCGTAGATCGCCCGCTGGTAATCGCCGGGGGCGCCCGACGCGCGCAGATAATTGGCCGCCCCGTAGATCGCATCCGCTGGATCCCAGCGATTCGGCGGACCAGCGCCGTCGGCGTCCACCCCGTAGTCCGCCCACGTCGAGGCCAGGAACTGCATCGGCCCACCGGCGCCGGCCGAGTTTACGGCGCCCTGCTGCGTGCACGACGGGTCAGGGTCGCGGCCGTGGTCGCACTCGACCTTGCCGATCCCGGCGAGGATCGCCCAGTCGAGGCCGTAGCGCTGCGCGGCCTGCTCGTACAGGCGCAGGTACAGCGGCGGGATTTCGCGCTCGGCGAGCGCGGAGACGCCATCGCTCTGAGTTTCGAGTGGGCGTTCGCGGGCGCTGAGCGACGAGCCACCGAGCGCGGTCATCGCGGCAACAAGCACGAACGCGATCATCAACAGTCCCGCCGCGCCAGCCACCTGCAGTCCAGTGCTGGCGCTTGGCCCGCGGCGCCCGGCGGCGGCCGACCCCGCGGTCATGGCCGGTCCCGTCCAAGCTGGCGTTTGCGTCGCGCGGCGACCTCGTGCGCGTCGCGCATCACGCTCGAGCGCTCGGGGCCACCCGCTGCGGGCGCCTGGCTGCGCGCGCCCGCCTCCGCACGTCCGCCCTGCTGCCACTGCTCCAGGCGTGAGCGCGGCCTGCGCGAAGCCGGCAGGCGCTGGCCGGCGTCATCCATCCGCCGCTCCAGCGCCCTGTCGAAACCACCGTTCGCCTTGCGACGCTCGCGCCATCCAGGCCGAGGCGCGTCCACGCCCGCGGCGAGCGCTCGCGCCGTCTCGCCAAGCTCCCGCCGCAACGCCAGCTCGCGGTCGATCTCGAGGCGCGCCGCGCGCTGCGGGCGTGGAGCCAGACGTTCGTACTCCGCGCGGCCGTAGCCCGCAAGCCCAGCGAGCGCGGCGTAGTCGCGACGCTCGCGGCCCCGCCGCGCCTCGGCGCTCGCCGGCAGCGCCGCCTGGGCGTCGAGGAAGCGATCCTGTGCATCACGGCGCTCGCGGCTGTGCGCCTGCCCGGTGCGACGCCGTGCCTGCTCGCCATCTCGCACAGACCGCTGCGCGGTGCTCAGCGCCTGCTGCTCGTGCTCGATCTGTGCGCGCACGCGGTCTCCCCGGTGCGCCAGTTCGGCCGCGCGCCGCGTGTCGCCGCCCGCGAGCGCCTTGCCGCGCTCGCTGCCCAGGCGCTCGAGCTGGGCGCGCTTGCCGGCGAGCTCGCGCTGGACCTCCGGAGCGCCGTCGGCGCGCTCGCTCGCTTCGCGTCGCTCGCCGTCGAGCGTGCGCAGCACCTGCTCGTCAATGCCCGCTCGCGCCCGTTCGCCGCCGACACGAGCGAGCTTCTTGCGCTGCTGCACATCGGGCGCCGGCCGCGAGAACCTGCTCTTGACCGCGCGGGCTGCGGCGATGCCCATGCGCGGCGTCTCGAGCGCCTCGCCGACCTTGCGCGCGAGCGACCTTGCTCGTGCGCGCTCGCCGGCCGCTGCGCGATCACTGAGAGCACCGGCCGCCATGCCGAACGCCTGATGGCGGTGGATGAACGCGCCCCACCAGAATGCCGACATCAGCAGCCACTGCGTCCACCAGCCGAGCGCCTGCAGGTCGGCCAGGATCGCCAGCACCGCGAGCACCGCGCCCAGCAGGAACGAGAACACGAGCTTCGAAACGACCGCCGACAGCAGCTGCCCCGCCCACCTGCGAAACAGCATGCGGCCGCCGTCGCCGAACGCCGGCGCCAGCACCATCGCGGGCGCCAGCAGCAGATACAGCAGGCTGGCGATCGCCGCGGCGAGCAACCGCAGGACGATGAAGCCCAGCAGCAGCATCATCCCCAGCAGGCCGGCGGCGATCAGCACCAAGCCTCCCAGCCGCGGCAGGGTGCCGCCGTCGGTGCGAAACTCCGCCTGCGCGGCGGTCGGACCGCTGCAGTCCGTCGCTTCGCTGCTGTGGCAGAGGACCCGCAGCAGCGAGCCCGATTCGTTGATCGAGTTGCGCGCCGCCCCGTTGGCGGGCAACGCGAGAAAGATCGCGCCGTTGCTGCGAGCGTCGCGCAGCAGCTCGGCGCTGTGTTCGAGCACCTTCGCCTGCGCACTGCCGGCGGCGATACACGGCGCGAACACAGACAGCGCCGGCTGGCATTCCAGCTCAGCGTGCTCCTCGTCCGCGATCCTCAACCCGGCCGCGCGCAGACTGGGGTCGAGTTGCGACGGTTCGCGGCACCAGCCGACGTCGCCGAACTCCAGATAGCACCACGGCACTTCGATGCCAGCCGCAAAGACGCTGCCGAGGCCGCCGCCGAGCGCGCGGGCCGGGCCGGCCGGCGTGCCACGCGCAACGACCGCGAGCGTCCCGAGACTGGCCTGGTTCGCCCATCGGCCGAGCGCGCCGACGGTGCCGGCGGGGTCGACGATGACCCAGATCCCGCCGACCATCATCGCGACCATCAGCAGCGCCTCGCCGAGCGTCTCGGCCACGCGACGCCGGATCAGCCCGTGGTAGAGCGCGAGCACGGCGGCGCAGGCGAGCGCGATCGGCAGCCACGGTTCGGTGAAGGCCGCCTGCATCTGTCGCAGGCCGGCGCCGACTTCGCTCGCCGCGGGACCGTCGAGCAGATCGATCGTGAACGACCATTCGAGCATCACCACGAGCGCGTGCACCGCCCACACCAGCGCCATCCACACGGGCGTCACGAGCAGTTCCTGCACGAGACTGAGCCCGCCTCCGGTGATGACGCCGAGCACGCCCGTGTCGATGTGCACGTCAATGCCGTAGTCGCCGGTGGGCGCCGGTGCCGCCACGAAGCCGGACGTTTCGCAATTGCGCCTGCTCGACGCAGACAGTTCGCCCGTGAGCGTGCCTTTACACGTGGGACTGCCGAGGCCGTTGCTCACGAGCGGGTCGCTCTCGGCCTGCGGTACTTCACCCGCGCCTTCCGCCTCGCTACCGGCGGCCGTGCCCGCTGCGCCCTCGCCCGTGCCGGAGGTGAGCGGCGGGCCACTCGGCGCGGCGCCGGCCGCAGCCGGGATGTGTGCGTGCGGGCCGGCCACCCTGCTCGTGTGGGCAAGCCCACCGCTGGGGACGACGGCTGCCGCCGAAGACGCCCTCAATCCCCCACCCGCGACCGCAGCGATCGCGGCGAGGCTCACGAGCGCGCACGGCCGGACCCTCACTCAGCTCGTCGGGGTCGTCGAGAACGCACGCAACAGCGACGGCACCACCACGTCCACCTGGATCGCCTCGACCCGCCCGTGGTGGTCGCGGAACAGGCAGCGGCCGGTTTCGAGCTCGAGCAGGGTCTGGCACATGCGCCTGTCCTGCGGATCCAACCCGAGCAGCGTCAGCGCACGCGCGGCCTCCGCCTGCGAGCGCATCCCGAACACGAACGTCGCGCCGATCAGGTTCTCCAGCGACTCGCGCTCGCCGATCAGCGCGTCGGTGACCAGCTGCGTGCTGATGATCGGCACCGCCAGCTCCGAGCGGCCCATCCGCTGCAGCGAGGCCAGCAGCGTGCGGCCGACGGGGTCACTCAGCAGCCGCCATCCCTCGTCGAATGAGAACAGCTTCAGCCGCCCCCGTTCGGAGCCCATCAGGTGCATCGCGAACATCGCGATCAGGCGCACGATCTGCTCGCCCACGCGCTCGGCCTGCGAGTACTCCGAACGCGCCATGCCCGCTGGCGGAGCGGGCAGATCGCGGATCGGCAGGTAAGTCACCTGCCGATCGCCCACCGGCGGCAGCTTCACGCTCGGGTCCGCGAAGCCGAGCTGCGTCAGCCCCGAGCGCGCGTAGACGTCGAGTGCCTTGCCGACCTGCACGTCCGTGTCGTCCCCCTGCTCGAGCGCGCGCACGACCTCGCGGCAGGTCGGATCGGACGCGCGCGTGAGCACGCGGTCGACCGCGCCGACCACCGCCGTCTCCCACGCCGGCTCCGCCCGCCCCGGCAGCAGGTCGCGCAGGAACGACGTTGCTGCGTCCTGGCGCAGGTGCGCCGGCGCAACCCTGAGCGGGTCGAGCATGCCGCGCAGCGCCGGGTCCGGCCGCAGCGTCACACACTCCACGTGCGGCGCCACGTCCGGCAGCAGATGGAAGCGGTGGTCGCCCTTCGGATCGCAGTCGATCACCCTCGCGCCCTGCAGGAACGCCTCGTACTTGAGCTTCTGCGCAAGCGTCGTCTTGCCCGATCCGAGCGCCCCGACGCTGAGGATCGTCGCGTTGCGGTTGCTGTCCGAGCCCTCTCGCAGGTTGAACGTGACCGGCTGGCGAGAGCCGGACAGCGTGTGCCCGAGGTAGTAGCCCCTGCTCGATCCCACGGCGTGCGTGGCCGTCGGCATCATCGCCGCGACCTGCTCCGCCGTCAGCGTGTCGTCGTAGCCGGCCAGCCTCGTGCGTTGACCCGGCAGCTGCTGCAGGAACAGCTGCAGCTGATCACCCAGCGGCCGGTGCAGGCGGATCTCGCCGTAGGCGCGCCGGCACATCTCCACGCGCTCCTCCAGCTCCTCCTCGCTCCCTGCCGCGACGGCGATCGCGAGCGTTGCGCGCAGCAGCGGCGGCTTGCTCGACGCCTGCAGGTAAGCGAGCAGGTCCCGCGCCTCGTGCGTGCGCTCGTAGCCGAGATCCGACACGCCCTGCTCGCCACCGGCCTCCGCGCGCACGATCTCGTCAGCGTCCTGAATCCGCCGCCTGGCGATCCTCAGCGCGAGCTCGTTGGGCAGGAAGCGCGCATTCAGCGACAGGTCGATGCCGAACGGCAGGCTTTCCGCCGGCGCGAACATCAGCTCCGCGCGAGCGCCGGGGAACTGCATGCGCTCGGGCAGCGCGCCCATCACCAGCTGCGCCTGCCAGCTCGTGCCGAGCTCGGACTCGATCCTCAGGAGCCTGCCGCGGTTCTCGACATAGCCGTCGGCCCAGCGCAGCACGTCGCCCTCGAGCGGAGCGAGCATGGCCTCCCCGTTGCGCTCGAAGACGAGCGCGCGCGGCTCGTGCAGCCCGTCGATGACAGGCTCGCCCAGGCCCCGGCAGAACGCTCTGCGGACGAGCCACTGCAGCTCGACGCCGCGCGCTTGGCGCACCGGCAAGAAGTCCTCGAGCCGCGCGTGCGCATGGTCGGCGCGCATCCTTACGCGCTCGAGCTCCGCGGCGCTGAGCAAACGCCTGTCGCGCCAGGCCAAGGTGCGCTTGAGACCTCCCCACCACTCCTGCGGGTGCTGTCCCGCCGCGCGCGAGACGTAGGAGGCGACATCGCGCTCGGGCTCGCGCAGGCTCACGAACAGGAACACGGCGGGCTGCGCCGCGCCGACGTCGCCGAGGCGCCGCGTCTGCTCTTCGATGTAGCGCTCGCGGGCGCGAGCATGGGCGCGTGCATGCGCAGATCCGGAGTCACCTTCATCGCGAACCCGGCTGGCGTAGCGCTCAAGCTCCCAGCGCCGGCACACCCGCATGATCTGCACGTCGGCCTCGATCGCTTCGAGCGCGGCGATCAGCGCCAGGAACCGTGCGCGCTTGCCTTCCTCGCTCAGCCACGAGTACGAGGCGCTCCGCACGGCAAACGCTGCCCAGCCGTCGTCGAGACCATCGGCGAACACACAGTTCCCGTAGACGAACGCGATCGGCCCCACTCCCTCATCCCCTCTCTGATGCGCCCGACCGCACCAGCAGTCGCGCTCCCGACCCGAGCGAGATCACCTCGCCCCGCTCCAGCGAGCGGCCGTCGGCGCGCTGCCTCACCGTCAACGCAGCACGTCGCCCCGGGCGCGCCACGCCCCTGGCCCCATGCTCGATCGCCCTCCCGTGACGCTCATGCTCGATCGTCACGAGCACCGCCCCCGGGCCCGTGTAGCGAAGGTGACGGAGGCGACTGTCGGATCCGTCCGGGAGCATCACGATCTCGTGCGGACACCAACGCCTGCCAACGTCTCGGCACCGGCGCGCGCCGACCAGGCGGCGCGGTCCGATCGCGTAGCGCATGAGCGCCTGCGCCGCCAGATGGAAGGTTCGGCCCTCGAGCCTGACCGCGCTCAGCACCGTCGCACCTGCGCCAGGAACAGCGATATCCCGCAGATACCACGGGAGCGCTCTCGTGACAGCACCGAGCAGCGGCAGGCCCGCCGCAACCAGGACAGCCGCCAGAATCGCAAGGAAGTAGACGACGCCGCGCACGGGAATCCCGCCCGGGTTCAGGCGCATGCGATCGACGCTGTAGATGCGCCGCTCGAGGTCGAACACGCGGCGGTATGAGCGGATCTCGATCACTGTGCCCCGAACAGCGACGTGACCGTGTCTCGCAACAGGCTCACGCCCGCCGGAGTCGCCAGCAGCACGGAGACGATCCCGACCGCGAACACGCCCGCCGCGTCCTTGAAGTCCCGCCGGAACGCCAGCACCGTCGCGGCCACAGCAAACGCCAGGCCGATCAGGCTCATCGCGACCGCCCGCCCCGTGCTCCCGGCCTTGGCCGCAGCCGATTCAAGCGAGCTTCCAGCGCCTTCTGCGCCGGTCGTGGTCGGCGTCGCCGCGGAGCCGCTCGCCACGGTACTCGCGCTCGTCACCTCGGCGTGCGCATTCGCGGGCGCCACGGCGATGCACGCGCATGCGATCAGCACGCCAGCCGGCCAGCAGAAACGTCGCGTCTTCATCGGTTCTCCTCTCGTCGTGATCTATGCATCCGGGTCCATCTGCACGGCCGAGACCTCCCAGCGTCCCTGCTCGCGCGCCACGTCCAGTTCGTAGGCGAGCGTGTAGCGGACACCGCGCCCGTCCTGTGCCTGCACGGTCGCCACCACCGAGCCAGCTCCCGGCGCCCAGTCCAGTCGCTGCATCGACTGCAGGCTCAAGGACATGCCCGGGAGCGAGACGCGAGCGCCGCTGGCCAGGTCGGCCGCGAGCTCGCTCTGGGATGCGGCCAGGTAGTTGCGCAGAGCGCGCTGCACAACGGTCGCAAGCGCGGGATCGGTTACTTCGCGCAAGCGCGCGGCCGCCTGCGCCGGGCCTGCGGCTGGAGCCCCCACGAACGCGGGGTATCCCGCCAGCGCGAGACCGCCGTCGGCCGTGCGCAGGACGGAGACCGTCAAATACAGCAGGCCCGCCGTATCGGTCTGCGTGGCGACCGTGTACACGTACTCCCCCGGCGCCGGTGTGCGCGCCTGGACAACTTCCGCCCATTCGACGCGCTGCTCGCCACCCGAGGGAAGCTCGAGGCCGGCGTCCGCTTCCATCCCGGGCCCGAGAAACGGTTCGAGCGCACGTGCGCTGGCCTGCGGTTCGGCGGCATTCCACGTCAGGTAGCGGCGCGCGAACAGCGCCGCGTACGCTTCGGCCGCAGGGTCGGAGAGCGCGGGCGCGCGCACGACCGCCGCCGGAGCGCCAGGCGCCGGTGGCGCGATCGCGAAGCGCGCGCTGGCCGCCAATCCCGCCACCGCCGCAGTGCACAGGAGATACCTGGGCAGCTCGCGCACGAGGCGGATCCGCCACAGCGAACGGTTGACGATCGTGACTCTCGCTCTCCGCTGTTCGCCGGACACCTCGCCCTCCTCAGCGCTCGAATCCGAACTCTGACTGGCCTGCAGACTGCGCCGCAGGTTGCGCCTGCGCCGCAGGTTGCCCCTGCTCCACGGTCGGCGGCTCCTCGGGCTGCGGCTGCGCCACGGTCTGCGACGGCACGACGGGCTGCGGCTGCGCCACGGTCTGCGACGGCACGACGGGCTGCGGCTGCGTCGAGGCAACGGGCGCCACGACGCGCGTCGCACTCGCCTGCTCGCTCGCGAGGATGTGCCGGGGAGTCGCCGCACTCCGCGACGCAGCCGCGCGACCGACCAGACGGGTTCGGCTCACGAGCTGACCGCGGCTGAGCCGCTCGCCCTGGCTCGGCGCCCGCCCGCGACGCGAGTCATCCGAGACTGCCGACTCCCGCCATACATCAGCGCGCGCAGTTCGCGTGCCGGCGAAAGCGCCGGCGTCCGCGAGCAGACCGTTACCAGCCCGGCGTCTGGCGCCTGTGGCAGACGACAGGCTGGTGATCGCGACCAGTCCGCTCACCGCCCCGGTGACCGCCAGCAGCATCGTCGCGCCGGCGATCCTGTGCAGCCGCCGCTCGCCGCTCGCCGACGCCGCCACCTCGAAGCGCTCGTCGCGGCCGGCGTACGCGAGGAACTCGTCCTCGCCATACACGCGGTAGACCTCACGGGGCGCGCGTCGCAGCAGCGTCATCGACCCGCCACCGGGCGACGCACGCGGGCGGCCAGGAGCCGAAGCGGGGATCTCCCCGACTCCCGGCCGCTTGCGCGCGGATGGAGATCGCCGTGCTGCCGTCCGTTCAACCGACTGCCGGCGTCCCAGGGGAGCGGTCTATGAGTGGGGGGAGAGATCTTCATAGAGCGTCCCTGTCTCCCCTTCCGACGCTGCGCCCGCAGGTGGGACATCGCGATCTTCGGCCATCAGCTGCCGCAGACGCGCCCGCGCCCGCTGTGCCACCTTGCGGTACTTCTCCGGCGACCAGCCAAACCGCTCGCAGAAATCGCCGCGGCTCATTTGCAGCCCGACTTGACAGGCGATGATCAGGCGCTGATCCGGTGTGAGCTCCCGCGCGAGCACGCGCAGGCGGCGTAGGTCCTGGCGCAGCATCACGAGCGTCTCGAGCTCCGCCCGCGCGTCGATGACGTCCACCGTTTGTGCCTCCGCACAGTCGAGCGACAGGGCAGTCTCGAGTGCGGCCTGCATCGGGCTGCGCCCTGACAGCGCTCGGCGGCGATCGCCGACCCGCGACAAAAACCGTTGCTCGAGCACGTTCGCCAGATGCAACCTGCTCGAGAAGCGCCCGCCGCGACGAGCGTGCGCGACCAGCTCGAGGACAGCCTGGCTGTAGCAATCCTCCAGGTCCTCGCGGCGCAGTCGATGACGGTGCACTCGCAGCAACAGCTCACGCCTGGCGCGCGCGACCAGCGCGACCTCCTCGGCGGGGTCGAAGGCGCCACCTGCGCCCAGTCCTCGCCGTCGCGGCCCCGGGCCGACCGACAAGGAGGCAGGGACCGACGCTCGCGTTTGCCGCTGAGATCGGGTAGACACATGGGGATGTCGCGCCGACCTCGCCGCAGACCCCCCTCCCAATTGGCGATCGCCTAATCGCAGCGCCACGATGAGCCTCAGCGACCGCCTGCGCGTCCTCGACCGCCGCCAGCAACAGAGCCCGCGCCTGTCGTTCATCGCCGCGGTGCTCAAGAAGTTCGGCGACGACCAGGCCGGGCAGCTGGCCGCACTGATCGCCTACTACGGGTTCGTGTCGCTGTTCCCGCTGCTGCTCGTGCTCGTAACGGTGCTGGGCTTCGTGCTGCAGGGCGATCCCAGCGAGCGCCACCGGATCCTCGAGGGCGCGCTCGGACAGTTCCCGCTGATCCGCGACCAGCTCGACCTGGAATCGCTGACCGGCAGCAGCGCCGGGCTGACGATCGGCGCGTTCGGCTCGGTGCTCGCCGGCATGGGCATCACCGGAGCCACCCAGAACGCGTTCAACCGCATCTGGAGCGTGCCGTTCAAGAACCGCCCCAACTTCCTGCAGGCGCGCCTGCGCGGCCTCGGCATGCTCGCGATCCTCGGCACGCTGTTCATCGTCTCGACCACCGCCGCCGGCTACGTCGGCTCGGCGAGCCACGCCGCGCCCGCGGTCGCCGCCGGGATCATCGTCGCGTTCGTCTTCAACCTGGCGCTGTTCATGGCCGCCTTCAAACTGCTCACCGCCGTCGATGTCTCCTGGCGACAGCTGCTACCCGGCGTGATCGTGGCGGCCGTCTTCTGGCAGCTGCTCCAGCATCTCGGCGGCTTCTACGTCGACCACGAGCTCAAGCGCACCGGACCGCTGTACGGCGTGTTCGCGCTCGTGCTCGGCCTGCTCGCGTGGCTGTACCTCGGCGCCCAGCTGACGATCTTCGCCGCCGAGATCAACGTCGTGCGCGTGCGCCAGCTGTGGCCGCGCAGCTTCTTCTCCGACCCGCTGCTCGAGGCCGACAGGCGCGCGCTCACCTCGTCGGCCGAGGTCGAGGAGCGCGTGCAGGAGCAGAACGTCGACGTGAGCTTTGACGGGGGCGAGTAGCGTCCTTTTTGGCTCTACCAAGCCAATCCCGACATCACCCCAAAACTACTTGCGCACGCAACCACCCCGCGCTATACTAACTACACTTTCGTAAGCTCATATGGAGCGATTACCTATGCCCTCTCCCTCATCCCCCTCCCCGAAACCCACAGTCCAGCCGTCTGAGCCGGCGCCGCGTCTGCGGCTGATCCCGCTCGACGACACCGTCGTGTTCCCGAACATGGGCATCACGCTGACGATCGACGTCGGCGACGACGAGCGCGTCGTGCTCGTCCCACGCCACGAGAACGAGTTCCTCGAGGTCGGCACGATCGCCGAAGTCTCCGAGCAGATCCGCCTGCCCGGCGGCGGGCGCGCCGTGTCCCTCTCCGGAGAGCACCGCGCGCTGATCGGCGCCGCACAGACCGGCCCCACCGGCGAGCTGCGTGTCGAGGTCGACGAGCGCCCCGACAAGGTGCCCCACGACAAACGCACGCGCGAGCTCGAGCGCGAGTACCGCGCAACGGTCGAGGAGATCCTCGAGCTGCGCGGTGACGACGGACGCATCTCCGCGTTCCTGCGCGCGATCGCAGAGCCCGGTGCGCTCGCCGACTCCGCCGGCTACTCACCGAACCTGTCCTACGAGCAGAAGGTCGAGCTGCTGCGCACGCTCGACGTCACCGACCGCCTCGAGCTCGCCGTCAAGCTCCAACGCGAGAGCCTGGCCGAGCTGCAGGTGCGCAGGCGCATCCGCGAGGACGTGCAGGAGGGCGCTGAGAAGCAGCAGCGCGAGTACTTCCTGCGCAAGCAGATGGACTCCATCCGCAAGGAGCTCGGCGAGGACGACGCGTCCGTCGCCGACGAGTACCGCACCAAGATCGACGACGCCGACATGCCCGAGACCGTCAAGGAGCAGGCGCTCAAGGAGCTTGCCCGCCTGGAGCGCATGGGCGAGCAGACCGGCGAGTCGAGCATGATCCGCACCTACCTCGACTGGCTGATCGCCGTGCCGTGGGGCAAGCGCTCCGAGGAGCACCTCGATCCGGTCGCCGCGCGTGAGGTGCTGGACGCCGATCACGCAGGCCTGGAGGACGTCAAGGACCGTGTCACCGAGTACCTGGCCGTGCGCAAGCTGCGCCAGGATCGCGGCATCGAGGCCGACCCGAAGTCGGGTGCGATCCTCACCCTGATCGGGCCGCCCGGCACCGGCAAGACCTCGATCGGCGAGTCGATCGCCCGTGCGACCGGACGCGAGTTCGTGCGCATGTCGCTCGGCGGCGTACGCGACGAGGCCGAGATCCGCGGGCACCGGCGCACCTACATAGGCGCGCTGCCTGGCCGGCTGGTCAGGGCGCTCAGGGACGCCGGCACGATGAACCCTGTGATCCTGCTCGACGAGGTCGACAAGGTCGGCGCCGACTGGCGCGGAGACCCCTCCGCGGCGCTGCTCGAGGTCCTCGACCCCGCGCAGAACCACTCGTTCCGCGACCACTACCTCGACGTCGAGCTGGACCTCAGCCAGGTCATGTTCCTGGCCACGGCCAACGTCGCCGATACGATCCCCGGGCCGCTGCTCGACCGCATGGAGGTGATCAGCTTCGACGGCTACACCTCCGAGGAGAAGCTCGCCATCGCCAAGGGCTACCTGTGGCCGCGCCAGCGCGGCCGCAACGGGTTGCGCGAGGACGAGGTCGAGATCCCTGATGAGATCCTGCGCACGATCATCTCCGAGTACACGCGCGAGGCCGGCGTTCGCAGCCTCGAGCGCAACCTCGGGACCGTGTTGCGCAAGACAGCCACCAAGATCGCCTCGAGGAAGACCAAGCTCAAGGCGCCTGTGCAGATCGATCTGGACGTCGTGCGCGACGCGCTCGGACGCCAGAAGTTCTTCCAGGAGTCGGCCGCACGCACCGCCACGCCGGGTGTCGCAACCGGGCTCGCGGTGACGGGCGCCGGCGGCGATGTGCTGTTCGTCGAGGCCACCGCCATGAAGGGCGGCAGCTCCGGCGGCAACAGCCTCGTGCTGACCGGCCAGCTCGGCGACGTGATGAAGGAGTCCGCGAAGATCGCGCTCTCTTACGTCCGTGGCCACGCTGAGGAGCTCGGCATCGACGAGGGCGCATTCGAGAACCGCGAGTTCCACGTGCACGTGCCCGCCGGTGCGATCCCCAAGGACGGGCCGAGCGCAGGCGTGACGATGGTCACGGCGCTCGCCTCGCTGCTGTCGGGACGCCCGGTCAAGCACACGGTCGGTATGACCGGTGAGGTCACGCTGCAGGGCCGCGTGCTGCCAATCGGCGGGTTCAAGCAGAAGGCGCTCGCCGCCCACGCAGCCGGCCTGACCGACGTGATCCTGCCCGAGCGCAACCGCGGCGACCTCGACGACATCCCCGAGGAGGTCCGTGAGCAGATGACCTTCCACCCGGTGATGACGGTTCAGGAGGTCCTCGACCGCGCGCTCGAGCCCGCTCGCCATGTCGCGCACGCGTAGATGTGATCCAGTCCCCGTGGAGGTCCGCGAGACCGCGGACCTCCTCGAGCGACGCTGGCAGCTTTCGATCCTTTACGCCGCGCTCACCGGCGCGCTGCGCTTCAACGAGTTCGCCGACGCCGTCGCGGGCATCTCCCCGCGCATGCTCTCCGAGCGCCTGCGCGACCTCGAGGCCGCCGGGCTGGTGCAGCGCAAGGTGATTCCCTCAAGTCCGCCGACCGTCGAGTATCGGCTGACCGTCAAGGGACGCCGGCTCGCGCCGATCATCGAGGCCATGCGCGACTACGCGCGCGAGCCCGTTTGAGACCGGATTCGCCCGCTTGGACGCCCCCACCCCGCGGATTGCGAATCCCCGCGACCCCCACGAGCCCGCCGATCGCCACGAGCCCAGCGGCGACGGCCATGCCCAGATGGAAGGCGTGCAGCGACGCGACCTGCGCGGCCGTGCTGACCGCGTGCGCCTGCCCGATCGGCACCCCGTGGACGTGCGGGCGCCCGAGCGGCAGCCGCTTGGCTTCGCGCACGGCGGCCGTGGCAGCGCCGCCGAGCCTCACCCCCGCCAGCCGGTGCCGCAGCTCACCGACGAAGGACGCAGAGACCGCGGCGCCGACCGCGCTCGTGCCGATCAGCCCGGCGACGCGCGCGACCGCGTTGTTGACGCCTGAGGCGATCCCGGCATCCCCCTCGGCGCCGGCCAGCACCGCGGCCGTCAGCGGTGCCACCGTCATCGACAGCCCGAGCGCGAACACGAGCAGCGCCGGCAGCACTTCGGGGAGATAGTCCGCCCGCAATCCCACGCGTTGGAACAGCAGCAGCCCCGCGGCGGCGACGAGTGGGCCGGCGCTCATGAACAGGCGCGGGCCGTAGCGGTCGGCAAGCGCGCCGAAGCGCCGCGAGAGCACGAACATGATCAGCGTCACCGGGAGGGTCGCAAGGCCGCTCTGCAGCGGCGTGTAGCCGCCGATCTGCTGCAGGAACAGCACCAGGAAGAAGAACAGGATTGCAAGGCCCGCGTACATCGAGAACGTCTCGACGTTGCCCGCCGCGAAGTTGCGCCTGCGAAACAGCCGCAGCGGCAGCATCGGCTCGTGCGTACGCGACTCGAACAGCGTGAACGTCGCCAAGAGGCCGCCGCCGGCGATCAGCGGCACGAGCACCGCTGGGCTCGACCAGCCCAGGCGCGGCTGCTCGATCAGCGCGAACACCGGCCCGCCGAGGCCACCGACGCACAGCGCCGCCCCGACCAGGTCGATGCGGCGCGCGCTCTGCTCGCGCGGCGGGCTCGGCGGGATCGCGAGCAGAATCAGCGACACGCACGCGATCACCAGCGGGACGTTGATCAGGAAGATCCAACGCCACGAGGCAAGCGCCAAGAGCTCGCCGCCCGCCAGCGGGCCGAGCACCCCCGCGATCGCGCCCCACGCGGTCCAGCTGCCGATCGCCCTGCCGCGCTCGGACTCGGGAAACGTGTTCACGATCACCGCCAGCGAGCTCGGCACGAGCAGCGCGCCCGCCACGCCTTGGGCCGCGCGCGCGGCGACGAGCACGCCGATCGTCGGCGACAGCGCGCACGCCAGCGACGCCAGCCCGAAGCCCGAGACACCGAGCGCGAACACGCGCCGCTCGCCGAACAGATCGCCCAGCGAGCCGCCGACCAGGATCAGCGAGCCGAGCGTCAGCAGGTAGCCGTTGACGACCCACTGCTGCGCCGCAAGGCCGCCGCCGAGCGCGCGCTGGATCGTCGGCAGCGCCACGTTCACCACCGACCCGTCCAGCAGCACAATCCCCGAGCCGAGGATGCACGCGATCAGCGTCAGACGCTTGGCGCTGGCGAGATCGTTACGGTCCTGAATCATTACACCGCGAAACCATTACAGGGTGTAACGATCTCTCTTTCGCGAACAACGTCCAGCCTCTCGCGATCTCCGCTGCTCTCGCGATCTCCGCTGCTCTCGCGATCTCCGCTGCTCTCGCGACGCCCACGGCCTCCCGATCTCCGCTTCAACCCGGCATCACTTCAACCCGGCATCACTTCAACGCGGAGCGATCCACCTGTGCGATATCCGTGTGGCCGCTGAGCGCGAGCGTGAGGTCGAGCTCGGCGAGCAGGCAGCGGAGCACGAACTCGACTCCGGCCTGGCCGTCGAGGCCGAGCCCCCACATGTAGGGGCGTCCGATGCAGACAGCGTCGGCGCCGAGCGCGAGCGCCTTGAAGATGTCGGCGCCGGTGCGGATGCCGCTGTCGAACAGGACGGGGAACGCATCGCCGACGACGTCGCGGACGCCGGGCAGCGCATCGAGCGCGCCGATCGAGCCGTCGACTTGGCGGCCGCCGTGATTGGAGACGATCAGCCCGTCGACGCCCGCCTCCAGAGCAAGGCGCGCGTCATCGGCGTGGACGATGCCCTTGAGCACGATCGGCAGCTTCGTCTGCTGCCGCAGCCAGGCGAGGTCGGACCATGTCACGCGCGGGTTGGCGAACTGGTAGGCCCAATGTCCGATCGCCGGCCCGGGATCCTCCTCGGGGGGCTTTGTGAG
Source organism: Solirubrobacteraceae bacterium (assembly GCA_049513255.1). Taxonomy (GTDB): domain Bacteria; phylum Actinomycetota; class Thermoleophilia; order Solirubrobacterales; family Solirubrobacteraceae; genus Palsa-744. The sequence continues at coordinate 26,333 of JBEKWH010000007.1, read as the reverse complement.
CGCGGCACGGAACACGGGATCGCTGAAGTACGTGGCGACGCCCTCGCCTTTGAGAAACGGCAGGTAGCCGTTGCTCAGATCGCGCGGGCGCCAGCCGAGCAGCCACGTGTCGAGCGTGACGACGATCGCTTCGTAGCCGGCAGCATCGGCGCGGGCGACGAAGCTCTCCGCCAGATCGCGGTCTCTGGGCCAGTACAGCTGGAACCAGCGGCTCGCCGAGCCCATCGTCTCGGCGACGTCCTCGATCGAGTGCGACGCGGCGGTGCTGAGGATCGCGGGCAGCCCGTGAGCGGCGGCGGCGCGGCCGACGGCGAGCTCTCCGTCGGGGTGGACGATCGACTGCACGCCCACGGGCGCGAGCAGCACCGGGGCGGCCATCGCGGTTCCGAGCACGCTCGTCTTGAGGTTGCGCTCGGAGACATCGCGCAGCATCCTGGGGACGATCTGGCGGCGCGCGAATGCGCTCAGGTTGGCGGCCATCGTCAGCTCGGAGCCGGCGCCGCCGGCGACGTAGCCGAAGGCCTCGACGCTCAGCCGCTCGCGAGCGCGTGCTTCCAGCTCGCTGGCGGAGATCGGCAGTGTGGGCGTCTGGCCGCCGAGACCGTGCGCGTAGATCTCGAACTGGAAGTTCGCGAACACCTGCTCCTGCTGCGCGGGGTCCCCCTCCCCCTCCGGGGACGATGCGGCGTCGGCCATGCACAGACCCTACGCGAACTGCCTCGTGCGCATTCTTCGGTGCGCTTGACGAAGGCTTGCGAAGCTGTTCAGGAACCTTTTCCAATTGCGTGCATCCTGATGGGTGGCGATGAAGAGAGCGATGCAGAGAGCCGACCGCACGATCACCCGCAGGCAGCTGCTCCGCTCGGCGGGAGTGGGCGCGGCCGGGCTGGCGCTGACGGGCTCCGTGGGCGAGATCCTCGCCGGCGACGCCGCGTCGCACAGCACGGCCTCGATCTCGCCTGTGCCGCCGCCGCGGTGGCACAGCCGGCCGGACCTGCAGATTCCGGCGCTGATGGTCACCCGCAGCACGCGGGAGGCGTCGACCGATGCGATCTTCATCGCGCCGTACAACTCGCCGGTCGGCCAGGCGGGCGCGGTGATCGCGGACAGCAGCGGCGAGGCGATCTGGGAGAACCCGCTGGCGGGCAAGGTGACGACGAACTTCCGCGTGCAGACCTACCGCGGCAGCCCGGTGCTGACGTGGTGGGAGGGCAGCATCGAACTCGGCCACGGCGTCGGCGAATACGTGATCGCGGACGCCAGCTACCGCACGGTTCGCCGCGTGCAGGCGGCAGGCGGACTGCGCGGGGACTTGCACGAGTTCGTGATCACGCCGCGCGACACGGCGCTGCTGACCAGCTACGTGGTCACCGGCGCCGACCTGTCGGCGGTGGGCGGCTCGCGCACGGGCACGATCCAGGATGCGATCTTCCAGGAGGTCGACCTCGCCAGCGGCAGGCTGCTGCTGGAGTGGCACAGCCTCGATCACATACCGCTGAGCGAGTCCTACGCGCCGGTGTCCGCCGACTGGGACTTCTTCCACATCAACTCGGTCGACCTCGACGGCGACGGCAACCTGCTGGTGTCCGGGCGCAGCACGCACACGGTGTACAAGCTCGACCGGCGCGGAGCGATCGTGTGGCGCCTGGGCGGCAGGAGCAGCGACTTCAGCATGGGTGCGGGCAGCAGCTTCGCGTGGCAGCATGACGCCCGGCGTCAGCCGGACGGCACGCTGACCGTGTTCGACAACGGCGCGGCGCCGGCGGTCGAGCGGCTGTCGCGTGGTCTGATCCTCGACGTCGACGAGCGGGCGATGACGGCGAGCCTGCTGGACCAGTACACCCACGCGGGCATCCTCGCGGGCAGCCAGGGCAGCGTGCAGCTGCTGGCGAACGGCCACGTGTTCGTGGGCTGGGGCGAAGTGCCGCGCGTGTCGGAGTTCAATCACGCGGGCGAGATCGTGTTCGACGCTGTGCTGGGGAAGGAATACCAGTGCTACCGCGCGTTCCGCCAGCCGTGGAGCGGGCGCCCGGCGGAGGCTCCGGCGATCGCGGTGGCGGGCGCGGGCGCGGGCGGCGAGACGATCGTGTATGCCAGCTGGAACGGCGCGACCGACGTGCACCGCTGGCAGCTGCTGGCAGGCGACGCGAGCGGCTCGCTGCGACCGGTCGCGAGCGTGCGCGCGGTCGGCTTCGAGACGACGCTGCCGGCGCCGCTCGTGGGCCCGCGAGTCGCGGTGCGGGCGCTCGACGTGGCGGGCGCCCCGCTTGGCCAGTCGCGGACGCTCACGGTCGCGAGCTGATCGCGCGCGCGGCGCCGGTGGGCGTCAGCCGAGCACGAGCTCGGCGGCGCTGCGCAGCGTGGCGGCGTCGCCGGAGATCAGCAGCGTGGTGACGATCGACTCGCGCCACTTGGCGAGGTCGTCGCGGATCTTCTCGCGCGAGCCGATCAGCGACAGCGCTTCGATCAGCGCGGTCGGGATCTTGGCCCCCGCCTCGACCTTCTTGCCGTCCAGGTACAGGTCCTGGATTTCGGCGACCTCCTTCTCATAGCCCATGCGGATCGGCACGTTGGCGTGGAAGTTGGCGCCCTTGGCGCCCATGCCGCCGAAGTACAGCGCGTAGAAGGGGCGCAGCGCGTCGGCGGCGGCCTCGATGTCGTCGGTGACGATCAGCGGGACGGTGGCGCAGACCTCGAAGTCGGCGGCGCCGCGGCGCGCGCCGTCCCGCGCCCACCCCTCCTCCAGCGAGGGCCGGTACAGCTCGTCGTAGACGGCGGGCGAGAACAGCATCGCGAGCCAGCCGTCGCACAGCTCGGCGCAGAGCGCGATGTTCTTGGGTCCCTCGGCGCCGAGGTAGATGGGTATGTCCTCGCGCAGCGGGTGGATCGAGGACTTGAGCGCCTTGGCCAGGCCGGTGCCATCTGGCAGCGGCAGCGGGTAGTGCGGCCCTGGCGCCTGCACGGGACCCCTGCGCGCCCAGATGTCGCGCAGGATCGCGATGTACTCGCGGGTGCGCGCGAGCGGCTTGGCGAACGGCATGCCGTACCAGCCCTCGACGACCTGCGGCCCGGAGACGCCGAGGCCGAGGATGAAGCGCCCGCCTGACAGGTGGTCCATGGTCATCGCGGCCATCGCGGTGGCGGCGGGCTGGCGCGCGGACATCTGCACGATCGCGGTGCCGAGCTTGATGCGCTCGGTCGCCGCTCCCCACCAGGCGAGCGGCGTCAGGCAGTCCGAGCCGTACGCCTCGGCGGTCCAGATCGAGTCGAAGCCGAGTCGCTCGGCCTCGGCGATCGCCTCGGCGGCACCCGGCGGCGGTCCGCTGGGCGGGTGGGTCCAATACCCCGTGTTCAACCCCAGCTTCAACTCTCCGCCCACAGCCGCGAGCCTATCGCTCTACGAGCGCGAGCGTGAAGCCGTCGTAGCCCTTGCTGCCGACCGTCTGCACCGTGGTCGAGCTCACGCGCTGGTTCGCGGCGAGCAGCTCGTGAAAGCGCCGCATGCCCTGGGCCCTCGGGTCGTGCGTGTCGGCGTCGGCCAGCGCGCCGTCCAGCACGACGTTGTCGGTGACGATCACGCTGCCCGGCCGCGTGAGCTCGAGCGCCAGCTCGAAGTACTCGGGCGTGCTCTGCTTGTCGGCGTCGATGAAGACCAGGTCGAAGGGATCGGCGTGCTCATCGATTAGGGCGCACAGCGAGTCGCGCGCGGGGCCGACTCTTATATTTATAAGGCCGGCAAGGCCGGCCCGCTCGGCGTTCGCAGTGGCAACCTCGGCGTAGTCGGGGTTCAGCTCGAGCGTCACCAGCCGGCCGTCGGCGGGCAGCGCGCGAGCGAGCCAGATCGTGCTGTAGCCACCGAGCGTGCCGACCTCGAGCACGCGGCGCGCGCCGTGCATGCGCGCGAGCAGGTGCAGCAGCTTGCCGAGGGCCGGCGTCAGCGCGATCGGCGGCAGGCCCGCGTCGGCGCTCGCCTGCCGCGCGGCGGCCAGCACGGAGTCCTCCCCGACGACGTGCTGCTCCACGTAGCTGTCAACCTCGCTCCACAGCTGCTCGCTCATCGCTGCTCCGTGGATCGTTCGTCAGGGCTCATCAGCGCGAGCGGCACCGCCAGGCCGGCCGCGCGGCGCACGCTGGCGATGCGGCGGCCGGGCTGCACCGCCGGGCGCACTTCGCCGACGTTCGGCGCGAGCATCTCGGCGGCACGGTCGAGGTCCTCGACGAGCAGCGCGAGCCCCCAGAAGCGCACCGGGTGCTCGCGGCCGCCGGCGCGCTCGAGCACCGCGTCGGGCTCCTGGATCAGCTCGAGGATCTCCTGGCCGAGTCGAAAGAACGCCTGGCGCGGCGCGCCGGCGGGGGTCGGCTGCTCGCGCACGCGGCGCAGATCCAGACCGGCGGCCTGCAGCGCCGCGATGCTGCGGTCGAGATCCCCGGAGGCCGCGACGACGTGATCGATCGCGAGCACGCCGTTGGGGTGCGCCGGCGCCGGCGCCGGCAGCGGACGCTCTGACAGCGTCGTCGGCAGCCCGTCGAGCTCGGCGCTCTGCGCATCGCGCAGCGACCAGCCGACGATGCCCGGGGCGTCGGGCGCGGACGAATCGGGCGCGGGCGCGTCCGCGGCGGGCGCGTCGGAGGTCCTCGCGGGACCGGTGAAACGCAGGCGCACGCTGCCGATCTGGCAGTGCTCGCCGGCGACGTCGAAGCCGAGCGCCGCCCAGCGGGCGGGCTCGTCGGCGAGTATCAGCTCATCGATCGTGGGTGCAGACAAAGGCCCTTCCTTTCCGGCGCGCTCCCGCGTGCCCGTCCGGGCAGCGATCGCCGATGGCGCTAAAACGGTCAGGCGTGAACCGTACACCCGAACCAAGCGAGCGCCGGCCTGAGGTACGTGACGGCGCGACCGCGCCGGGAAACGGCGCGCCCGAGCTGAGCGACCGCCGGCGGACGGTGATCCTGGCGATCTGCTGCATGAGCCTGCTGATCGTGGCGATGGACAGCACGATCGTGAACGTCGCGCTGCCGTCGATCCACCGCGAGCTGCACGCGCCGGTGTCGGGGCTGCAGTGGACGATCGACGCGTACGTGATCGTCATCGCCAGCCTGCTGCTGCTGGCCGGCTCGACCGCCGACCGCGTCGGGCGCAGGCGCACCTTCCAGGTCGGCCTCACGGTGTTCGGTGCGAGCTCGCTGCTGTGCAGCCTCGCCCCCAGCCTGGACTGGCTGATCGCTGCGCGGGCGCTGCAGGGCGTCGGCGGCTCGATGCTCAACCCGGTGGCGATGTCGATCATCACGAACGTGTTCACCGAGCCGCGCGAACGCGCCCGGGCGATCGGCGCGTGGGGCGCGGTGGTGGGCATCAGCCTCGCGCTCGGCCCGATCGTCGGCGGCGCGCTCACCCAGAGCGTGAGCTGGCGGGCGATCTTCTGGATCAACGTGCCGATCGCCGCGGCGGCCGTGATCCTGACGGCGCTGTTCGTGCCCGAGTCGCGCGCCCCGCGTCCGCGGCGGGTCGACCCCGTCGGCCAGCTGCTGGTGATCGTCGCGCTGGCGTCGCTCACCTACGCGATCATCGAGGGTCCGAGCGCGGGCTGGTCCTCGGCGCAGACGATCGGCCTGTTCGCGCTGGCGATCCTCGCGCTGACGGCCCTGATCGTGTACGAGCCCCGCCGGCAGGACCCGCTGATCGAGCTGCGCTTCTTCCGCAGCGCGCCGTTCTCGGGAGCCACGCTGATCGCGGTGAGCGCGTTCGCGGCGTTCTCGGGCTTCCTGTTCGTGAACACCCTCTACCTCCAGGACGTCCGCGGCTACTCGCCGCTCCAGGCCGGCCTGTGCACGGTGCCGATGGCCGCGGCGGCGTTTGCGTGCAGCCTGCTGTCAGGCCGCGCGGTGGGTAGTCGCGGGCCGCGGCTACCGCTGTTCGTGGCGGGCGGCTGCATGATGCTCAGCGCGCTGGTGCTGACGACGCTCACGGCCACCACTCCCCTACTGTTGCTGCTCGCCGTGTATGCGGTCTTCGGTGTGGGCTTCGGCACCGTCAACGCACCGATCACGTATACCGCGGTGTCGGGCATGCCGAACAACCAGGCCGGTGTCGCGGCGGCGGTCGCCTCGACCAGCCGCCAGGTCGGTCAAGCTTTGGGCGTGGCGGTGACCGGCTCGATTCTCGGCGTGGCGGCGGGCAGCGGCATCGGCGCGCACCTGGCTCGCGCGAGTCACCCCGCCTGGTGGCTGATCACCGGCTGCGGTGCGTGCGTGCTCGCGCTCGGGGCCGCCACGAGCGGGGCTTGGGCGCGGCGCACGGCGCAGCGGTGCGCGGAGCAGCTCGAGCAGGAGGCGGCGGCGCGGCCGCTGCAGCCGGCATGACACGCGAGCGCGCGATGTCGTGGCTGCTGATCGGCGTGCGCTACGTGCTGCCGGCGCTCGTCACGCTCGCCGGCCTCGCGATCATGGCGCTGGGCAGCGAAAGCGACCTCGAGGGCGGCGCCAGCATCGTCAGCGCCGGGCTCGGGATCTACCTGTTGAACTGGCTGTTTCGCATGGGCGTGGCGAGCGATCGTGAGCGCGACGCCGAGCAGGCGGCGCGCGAATACTTCGACCGCCACGGCCGCTGGCCGCGCTGATCGAGGCGCGGCGGCGGGGATTTTCCACCTATGACAGGTGAGCACCGCGGAGGGCCGCGGTTTCTCCATCCGTCGAAGGTCAAAACGCGCCCTGCGCGGGAGAATCCCGTGGTGAGCTCGGGGGTGCAGACACCGCAGGCCGACGCCTACCGTCCACAGGCGCCGTTTCTGGACGAGCTGTTCGAGCACGACGGCACGCCGCGGCCGACCGCGCGCGCGCTGGTCGAGGAGCTCAGGCGACTGGGCCCCGAGGGGCTGATCGAGGCGGGCCGCCGCCGCGACGCGATCTTCATGCAGCAGGGCATCACGTTCGAGACAAGCGGCGGCGGCGGGCCGACGCACGAACGACCGTTTCCGCTGGATCTGGTGCCGCGCGTGCTCAGCGGGCAGGAATGGCGGGACATCAAGCGCGGCCTGGCGCAGCGCATCCGCGCGCTGAACCACTTCGTCGACGACGTCTACCACGCGCGTGAGATCGTGCGCGAGGGGCTCGTGCCGTGGCGCCTGGTCGCGTCGTGCCCGCACTTCGCGCGCGCCGTGCACGGCATCCGCCCGCCGGGCGGGGTCTACACGCACGTGGCCGGCTGCGACCTGGTGCGCCACAGCGACGGCGCGTGGAAGGTGATCGAGGACAACGTGCGCATCCCGTCTGGCATCTCCTACGTACTGGAGAACCGCGCCGCGATGGCGCGCCTGGTGCCCGAGCTGTTCGCCTCCTACCGGGTGCGACCGGTCGATCACTACCCGCAGCTGCTGCTGAGCGCGCTGCGCGCGGTGGCGCCGTCGGCGGAGAGCGAGGCGACGGTCGTCGTGTGGACGCCGGGACCGGCCAACCCGGCGTATTTCGAGCACGCGTTCCTCGCCCGCCAGATGGGCGTCGAGCTGGTGGAGGCCTCGGACCTCGTGGTCCGCGACGACGTCCTGTACATGCGCACCACCCGCGGGCTGGAGCGCGCGCACGCGGTCTACCGCCGCCTCGACGACGACTTCGTCGACCCGCTCGAGTTCCGCGGCGACTCGCTGCTGGGGGTTCCCGGGCTGGTGCGCGCATACCGGGCGGGCAGCGTGGCGATCGCGAACGCGTTCGGCACGGGCGTCGCCGACGACAAGGCGATCTACTGCTTCGTGCCGGACATGATCCGCTTCTACCTGGGCGAGCACCCGATCCTCGAAAACGTCAAGACCTACCTGCTCTCAGACCCGGAAGTGCTCGAGCACGTGCTCGGCCGCCTGGATCAGCTGGTGGTCAAGCCCACGGGCGAGTCCGGCGGCAAAGGCGTGATGATCGGCCCCCACGCCGACGAGGTCGAGCTGCAGCGCATGCGCCGCGTGATCAGCACGCACCCCGAACGCTGGATCGCGCAGGACGTCGTGCGCCTGTCGACGGTGCCGACCGTCGGTCCCGACGCGACGCTGCAGCCCCGCCACGTCGACCTGCGACCGTTCGCGGTGTTCGGCGAGCGCATCGACATCGTCCCCGGCGGGCTCACGCGCGTGGCCCTGGAGGACGGCTCGCTGATCGTCAACTCCTCGCGCGGCGGCGGCTCGAAGGACACGTGGGTGCTCGAGGACGGCGACGACGCCGACCGCGCGGGGCCGCCGATCGCCGACACGCAGCCGCCGGCGCTGCCGGATCTGCGCTACGGGGCGTGGACCGGCCAGCAGCAGCAACAGCAGCAAGCGGAACACCAGCAGCAGCAGCAGCAGCAGCAGCAGCAAACTTCCTGATGCTCGCCCGGATCGCGCACGAGCTGTACTGGCTGGGGCGCAACCTGGCGCGCGCCGAGTTCACCGCGCGCGCGGTCGAGGCGGTCTTCCAGGCCGAGCTGCAGGGCACCTCCGAGACGACGCCGGGGGTCAGCTTCGGCTCGGGCGGGCTGCTGGCGATGTTCGGCGACGTCGATGAGAGTCCCGCCGGCCAGCGCTCGGGCCAGGCGCTCGGCGGGCAGGCGCTCGGGCAGCTCACGCTCGACGCGGAGCGTCCGGGCTCGATGCTCGCCAGCATCGAACGTGCGCGCGAGGGCGCGCGCACGGTGCGCGACGTGATCAGCGCGGAGATGTGGGAGGCGATCAACACGACCGCGCTGGGGCTGCGCGGCGGCGGCCAGCCGGGCTGGGCGGCGGCGGCGGGCCCGTACCTGGCCTCGCAGTATGTGAAGGAGCGCACGGCGCTGATCTGGGGCGTGGCGAACCGCTCGATGCTGCGCGACGAGGCCAAGTGCTTCCTCGATGCGGGCGGCCTGATCGAGATCTCCGACATGGTGCTGCGGATGCTGCGCGTCGCCCTGCCGACCACCACCTCCGGCGACGGCGCCCGCGACGCGGCGCCGTCGGACGGCCACGCGCTGATCCTGCTGCAGGCGGTGGGCGGCTTTCACGCGTACCTGCGTGCGGTCACGGCGCCGCCGAACGCCCGCCCGGTGGCACGCTTCCTGCTGTTCGAGCGGGCCTACCCCGACAGCGTGGCCGCGTGCGTCGATTCCCTGCACGAGGTCTTCACGACCGCCGACGCGGGTCCGCGCAACTCCAAGCCGGTGCTGCGCGTGAGCCGGCTGGCGGCCGACCTGGACTTCCAGCGCAGGGCCCTGCCCGACGGGGCCGAGCTGACGGGTATCTGCGAACAGACACAGCAGGAGCTCGCGCGCATCGACCAGGACGTCGCCGAGCGCTACTTCGCGGGCGCCGCGACCGCCGGCCTGAGGAGGTGAGCGCGCCGTGCACTTCGCGATCCGCTTCCTGACCGAGTACCGCTATGACGTGGCGGTCACCGACAACCTGAACGCGCTGCGCGTGCGCCCGGCGACGACCTCGACGCAGCGCTGCGACGAGTTCCACACGCGCATCGAGCCCGAGGCGCGGGTCAGCCGCCACCTCGACTACTTCGGCACCGAGGTGCTCGAGTTCGGCATCCCCACGAGCCACGAGCAGCTGACGATCGACGTGCGCGCGCGCGTCGTCACCTCCGCTCCCCCCGACCCGCCGGATGGCTCGTGGGAGAGCCTCACGAGCCTGGCGTACGTCGACGCGGCGGGCGAGTTCGCGCTGCCGTGGCAGGACCAGCCGGCGCTCACGGGCCTGGAGAGCCTGCACGATGCGCTCGCGGCGGGCAGCCCGCTGGAGACGCTGGAACTGCTGTGCGAGCTGATCCCCGACCGCTTCGAATACCGGCCGGGAGCGACGTACGTGGGCTCGAGCGTGCGCGATCTGCTCGACCTCGGCGCGGGCGTGTGCCAGGACTTCGTGCACCTGTCGCTGGTGCTGCTGCGCCGCCGCGGCATCGCCGCGCGCTACGTCTCGGGCTACCTGTGGGCGGCGCCCGAGGATCACGGGACCGACTCGGTCGAGGTCGACACGCACGCGTGGCTCGAGGCGCTGCTGCCGAGCAGCGACGGCCGCGGCGAGCCCGTGTGGGTGAGCGCCGACCCCACCAACCGGCGCCTGGCGGGCGAGACGCACGTGAAGATCGGCCACGGGCGCTTCTATGCCGACATCCCGCCGGTCAAGGGGCTGTATATGGGCGGCGCGGAGTCAGAGCTGACGGCCGCGGTGACGATGTCGCGGCTCGACCCGCAGACGAGCGCGCGGGCCTGAGCGCGCTCAGGCGTGGTAGCGCGCGATCACGTCGGTGAACGCGAACGGTGACTGCGCGATGCCACTGCAGTCTTCGCCGGCATTCTCGCCGCCTGCGCACTCCCGGTCGCGATTGACCGCCCAGAACGTGAACCTCGCCAGGTGGTCCTGCTGGGCGAACGCGAGCATCGTTTCGAAGTCTTCGACGGTGACGAGCTCGGAGGCTTCGTCGGTTTCGCCGTTCATCGACGAGATGCCCGCGTGTTCGTAGGCGGCGGCCGCTGTGATCCCGTAGGCGGCGACGAGGTCGCGCTGCAAGCCTTCGACGGCCTTGATCGAGGCGTGGCCCATGTCGGTCAGCGGGCGGCCGAAGTCGAACGGCATGATCGTCCACGCGCTCGGCTGAAAGCCGATCGCGGCGGCGTCCGCGATCAGGCTCCTGCCGTCTGCTTCGGGTCCGGTTTCTTCGGTTCCGAGCGTCACCGAGATCTCCAGCGTCGGGTCCTGCCCGTGCACGATCGCCAGCGCTTCGATCACGCGTTTGCGCACGGTCCTGTTGGTGAACTCGGTGTGCTCGATGTCGATGTCGATCGCGTGCAGCGAATACGCGTCGATCACCTTCTCGTAGGCGCCTGCGAGCGCGGTGGGGGTCTTGCATGAGCTGCCGAGCTTCTTGCCGCTCCAGCCGCCGAAGGAGACGTCGACTTCGCCGCCGGCCGCACGGATGCTTTCGATCGCCGCCTCGTCGGAGCCTCCGAGCAGCGGGCGTTCGCCGTCCCACTCGGGGTTGCACTTGCCGTGGGTGAGGATGAACGCCAACGTCAGGTCCCGAACGCCTGTCGCAGCGATCACGCTCGCCGGCGGCTGCGGGTCGCCCCAGCCGAGGTACTCGTAGGGGGCGGCCATCTCGATCGGCTGCGATGCCGCGCTCGCGCTCGCAGGCACGAGCACCGCGACCGAGCAAAGGCCTGCGACGGCCCAGCTAGCGAGCACGGCGACCAGCCCGCGGCTGCTCATCTCCCCTCCATTGACAGGAGGATACAGCGACGGCGGCATCGCCAAGACGGGCGTCGCTGCCACGCCTAAAGCCGCCCGATGGCACGCCCGATACAAGCCCGTGCGCGCGATCGCAGGACACGACGGCAGACGCCGCTGGCTGGTGGCGGCCTGCGCGATCGTGCTGCTGGGAGTGGCGGCATCGCTGACGGCGGCGATGATCTGGCGCGCGAGCGTGCGGGCGCGTGAAAAGCAGACGTTCGAGACGTCCGCCGCGAATGTCAGCGGCTCGCTCGAGACGCTGCTGCGGCGCGATACCGACTTCGTCAGGTCGGTGCAGGCGGTCTTCAGCGTGCAGCCAGATCTGAGCGCCAGCGGCTTCAATCGCTGGCTCGCGCTGCTCGAAGACAAGCAGGGACAGCCCGCTGGCTACGGCGCGCTGATCGTCAAGTCGGTCCCGGCGGCGCAGCTCGTGAGCTTCCAGGCGCGGCGCGACGCCGACCCGGCGTTTCGCAAGCTCGTGGGCGGCCATATCGAATTGATCCCCCCGTCCGGCCGCTCGCACTACTGCCTGCTCTCGGGCGGCAGCACGGACCTGCTGTACAACCCGGAAATCGCGCTGCTGCTGCAGGGAGACTGGTGCAACCCGGCCTCGCTGATCGGCGGGTACCACCACAACGGCACCACGCGGTCGCAGTTCACGCAGGCGATCACCGACAGCGGCCAGTACGGCGTCTATTCGATCACGCTCGCCAAGGTGAGCACCCTGCTGATCGAAGCCGCCGCCTACCGGCAGGGCGTGCCGCTGACGAACGCGGCACACCGCCGTGCGGCGGTGCTCGGCTGGGTGCTCGGCTCGTTCGACATCGGCTCGCTGATGCACTCCGCCCTGGGTGGTATGCGCGGCCTGGCTGTGACCCTGTACCACGCCAATCCGGGGCTGGGCCCTGAATTCATCGGTCGCACGGGATCGAGCGCGAGCGCGCACGCATACACGCACCAGGCGACGCTGCAGGTCGACGGCACCTGGACCGTGATGGTCAGCGGCACCGCCCTCCTCAGCGGACCGTCTGCGAACGTCCAGGCGCTGGCCGTGCTGCTGGGCGGCTTGGTCGCGAGCCTGTTGCTGGCCGCGCTCGTGCTGGTGCTGGCGCGCTCGCGCGAGCACGCGATGGTGATGGTCAGGGAGAAGACCGGCCAGCTGCGCCACCAGGCGTTGCACGACGACCTCACCGGTCTTCCCAACCGCATCCTCGCGCTCGACCGCGCCGAGCAGATGCTCGCGCGCGCACGGCGCCAGCAGCTGCCGGTGGCGGCGCTGTACGTGGACGTCGACGGCTTCAAGAGCGTCAACGACAGCTTCGGCCACGCCGCCGGCGACGAGCTGCTGCGAATCGTCGCACGCCGCCTGGAGAGCGTCGTTCGCGAGGGCGACACCGCGGCTCGCCTCGGCGGCGATGAGTTCGTGGTGCTGGTCGAGGGCTCGACGCTTGACGCGGGTCCCGAGCTCGTCGCCGAGCGCCTGCTCGAGGTGCTGCGCGAGCCGTATGACATGACCGGCGAGATCGGACGCGAGCTGTCGCTAACCGCGAGCGTGGGCATCGCCTTCGGCCTGCGCGGGAGCGCCGATGAGCTGCTGCGCGACGCGGATATCGCCCTGTATGAGGCGAAGGCCGCCGGCCGCAACCGCCAGGTGATGTTCCGCTCGGACATGCAGACGGCGCTGCAGGATCGCCTCACGATCCAGATGGACCTAGTGGAGGCGCTCGCGCAGGACCAGCTGTTCTTGCTCTACCAGCCGACGTTCGACCTGCAATCCGAGCGCGTGATCGGCGTCGAGGCGCTGCTGCGCTGGCACCACCCCATGCGCGGCGTGCTGCCGCCGTCCGAGTTCATCCCGATCGCCGAGACCACCGGCCTGATCGTACCGATCGGTCGCTGGGTGCTGCAGGAGGCCTGCAGCCAGGCAGCGATCTGGCACGCACGCGGACAGCACCTGGGGATGTCGGTCAACGTCTCGGCGCGCCAGCTCGACACCAACGAGCTGGTCGACGACGTGCGCGAGGCGCTCGCGGAGCACTCCCTGGACCCGGCGACGCTCACGCTCGAGGTGACAGAGACGGCGCTGATGCGCGACCCCGAGGCAACGGCGACGCGGCTGCGCCTGCTCAAGCAGCTCGGCATCCGCATCGCGATCGACGACTTCGGCACCGGCTACAGCTCGCTCGCCTACCTACGCGAGTTCCCCGCCGACGCGCTGAAGATCGACCGCTCGTTCATCAGCAACATCGCCGCCTCCAAGCAGTCGGCGGCGCTGATCCGCACGCTCGTGCAGCTCGGCAAGACGCTCGAGATCGAGACGCTCGCCGAGGGCATCGAGGATCAGCTGCAGCTCAAGGCGCTGCAGCGCGAACAGTGCGACCAGGGCCAGGGCTTCCTGTTCTCGCGCCCACTCGACGCGCACGCGATCGAGGCGTTCCTCGAAACGGCCGAGACGCCGGCGCGGCCGCAGCCGCAGACGACCGCCGGCTAGCAGCGGGCCTGCTACAGAGCCCGCTGCGCGCGCTCGGCGCCCTCGGCGTCGCTGATCGCCCACGCCAGGCGCTCCATCAGCTGAGCGGCGGAGTGATCGCTTGAGAGATGCACCGGGTAGACACGCTCTTCGAGCAGTACTGGGGCGTCGCGTCGTTCGGCTTGATCGGTGGTGACGATGATCCTGGCCATGGAATGTCTCCTGGGTTGAGCCTGCGGTTGTCGAGCCCCCATCGGAACAGTTGCGCCGATTCTTGAGGGTCAGCTAAGGCAGGCATGAAAGAGCTCTAACGATCAATCGGCCGATCGTCGATCCCGCGGGCGCGATCAACCTGGCGGCGAGCGATCGCGCTGGCCGGGCAGCGCCATCGCCCGTGAGCGGGTGCGCTCAGGCGCCCGCGACCGCCAGCTGCTCGTCGCTGTAGCTCTCTCCGCGCTCGGCCTTCTCGACGAGCGACGCGGGCGGCTCGAAGCGCTCGCCGTACTTGGCGGCCAGCTCGCGCGCGCGGGCAACGAAGCCGGCGACGCCGTCGGCGTAACCGTTGATGTACTGCAGCACGCCCCCGGTCCAGCCGGGGAAGCCGATGCCGAGAATCGAGCCGATGTTGGCGTCCGCGACGGACTCGATCACGCCCTCGTCCAGACACTTGACGCTCTCGAGCGACTCGGCGAACAGCATCCGCTCCTCGAGGTCCTTCAGCGAGATCGACGCCGGGTCGTTCGTCTCGGGGAACAGCTCTTTCAGCCCCTTCCACAGGCCCGTGCGCTTGCCATCCTGGTAGTCGTAGTAGCCGGCGCCCTCGAGCTTGCCGCCGCGGCCCTCCGCGAGCAGGCGGTCGACGACCTGAAACGACGGCCGTTCCTCGAACGTGCCTCCTTCGGCCTCGACGGCCGCTTTCGTGGCGTCGCGGATCTTGCGGGCGAGGTTGAGGTTGAGCTCGTCGCTGAGCTGCAGCACCGGCGCCGGGTACCCGGCCTGGCTCGAGGCCTGCTCGATCGAGGCGGCGGGGATGCCCTCGAGCAGCATGCCGACGCCCTCGTTGATGAACGTGCCGATCACGCGGCTGGTGAAGAAGCCACGGCTGTCGTTGACGACGATCGGCGTCTTCTTGATCTGTTTGGCGAGGTCGAGCGCGCGGTAGAGCGTCTCCTCGTTTGTCTTCTCGCCCTTGATGATCTCCAGCAGCGGCATCTTGTCGACGGGGCTGAAGAAGTGCAGCCCGATGAATTCACCGGGACGGCTGACGCCCTCGGCGAGGTCGGTGATCGGCAGCGTCGAGGTGTTCGAGCCGAGCAGCGCGTCGGGGGCCAGGTGCGGCTCGATCTCGGCGAACACCTGCGCCTTGACCGCCGGGTCCTCGAACACGGCCTCGATCACCAGGTCGGCTCCCGCGGCTGCGGCCGGGTCGTCGGTGGGCGTGATCCGCGCGAGCAGCTCGTCGGCCTGCTCCTGTGTCGAGCGACCGCGCGAGACGGCCTTCTCGACCAGACCCTGCGAGTAGCCCTTGCCGCGCTCGGCCGCCTCGAGCGAGACGTCCTTGAGGACGACCTCGATCCCGGCTTTGGCGCACACGTAGGCGATCGCCGCGCCCATCATGCCGGCGCCCAACACGACGGCCTTCTTGGCCGTGTACGGCTCGATGCCCTCGGGCCGGCCGCGATCGCCGTTGACCTGCTGCAGGTCGAAGAAGAACGCCTGGATCATGTTCTTGGAGACCTGCCCGATGAGCAGGTCGACGAAGTAGCGGCCCTCGATCTCGATCGCCGTGTCGAAGTCCACCTGCGCGCCCTCGACGGCCGCGGCCATGATGTGGTGCGGGGCGGGGTAGTTGGCGCCCTTCAGCTGCTTGCGCAGGTTCGCCGGGAACGCCGGCAGGTTCTGCGCGAGCTTCGGGTTCGACGGCGTGCCGCCGGGGATCTTGTAGCCCTTCACGTCCCACGGCTGCGCGACCTCCTCGCCTGCCTTGGACGCGATCCAGGCCTTCGCGGCCGGGACGAGCTCCTCGCGCGTGGCGACGATCTCGTCGAGGATGCCGACCTCTTTCGCCTTCGCCGGCCGCAGGCGCTGCCCCTGCATCAGCAGCTGCATGAGCGCGTCGACGATGCCGAGCATGCGCACCGTGCGTACGACGCCGCCGGCACCGGGCAGCAGGCCGAGCTGCACCTCGGGGAAGCCCATCTGCACCTTCGGGTCATCGACGGCGATGCGGTGGTGGGTCGCGAGCGCGATCTCCAGGCCGCCGCCGAGGGCGGCGCCGTTGATGGCGGCGACGACCGGCTTGCCGAGCGTCTCCAGGCGGCGCAGCTGCGCCTTGCCGGCGCGCACCATCTCGGCGAGCTCGGGCGCGTTCTCGGGGGTCGCCCGCTTGAGGTCGTTGAGGTCTCCGCCCGCGAAGAACGTCTTCTTGGCGGAGGTGATGACGACGCCCGCGATCTGGTCCTTCTCCGCCTCCAGGCGGTCGAGCGTCGCGGCCATCGATTCGGCGTAGGCGGCGTTCATCGTGTTCGCCGACTGGTTGGGATCGTCGAGCGTGAGGACGACGATGTCGTCCTCACCCTTCTCCCAGCGAATTGTGCTGACGCTCCGCGGGGCATCCAGCCCCGCGTTCTGATCCTGATGCTCGGCCTCCAGCCTCGCTTGCCCGTTCGGCGTTGCCTCACTTCCTGCCATGACTAGATCGCCTCCACGACTGTCGCGATGCCCATGCCGCCGCCGACGCAGAGCGTGGCGAGGCCGTACCGTCCGCCGGTGCGGTGCAGCTCGTCGACGAGCGTGCCGAGAATCATGCCGCCGGTGGCGCCGAGCGGGTGGCCCATGGCGATGGCGCCGCCGTTGACGTTGACTTTCTCCATGTCCAGGCCCATGTCCCGGACGAAGCGCAGCACGACCGCGGCGAACGCCTCGTTGATCTCCACGAGATCGAGCTGGTCGACCGTGATGCCCGCCTTCTCGAGCGCCTTGCGACTCGCGGGCGCGGGGCCGGTGAGCATGATCGTCGGGTCCGCGCCGGAGACCGCGGTGGCGAGGATCCGCGCCTTCGGCGTCAGGCCCAGTTCGCTGCCGGTCTTCTCGTTGCCGATCGTCAGCAGCGAGGCGCCGTCGACGATGCCCGAGGAGTTGCCGGGCGTGTGCACGTGCTCGATCTTCTCGATCCAGTGGTACTTCTGCAGCGCCACCGCGTCAAAGCCGCCCATGTCGCCGATCGCGGCGAACGAGGGTTTCAGGCCGCCGAGCGTCTCGACGGTCGTGCCCCGGCGGATGAACTCCTCGTGATCGAGCACGACGTTCTCGTTGAGGTCCTTGACCGGTATCACCGAGCCGGCGAAGCGGCCCTCGGCCTCGGCGGTCGAGGCGCGCTCCTGCGAGCGGGCTGCGTAGGCGTCGACGTCTTCGCGACTGAACTCCTCGATCGTCGCGATCAGGTCGGCGCTGATGCCCTGCGGCACGAACGACGTGTCGTAGTTGGTCTCGGGGTCCATCGCCCAGGCGCCGCCGTCGGAGCCCATCGGCACGCGCGACATCGACTCGACGCCGCCGGCGAAGACGAGGTCCTCCCAGCCGGAGGCGACCTTCTGCGCGGCGATGTTCACGGCCTCCAGGCCCGACGCGCAGAAGCGGTTGAGCTGCACGCCGGCGACGGTGTCGGGAAGGCCGGCCTTGATGGCAGCCGTCTTGGCGATGTCGGCGCCCTGGTCGCCCACCGGCGAGACGCAGCCGAGCACGACGTCGTCGATCCGCGCGGGGTCGAGTTTCTCGTTGCGCACGAGCGTCTCGTGCATCAGTCCGACGACGAGATCGACCGGCTTGGTGCCGTGCAGCGAGCCGTTGAACTTGCCCTTGCCGCGCGGCGTGCGGATCGCATCGAAGACCAGTGCGTCGGTCGCTGCCATCAGTGAGACCTCCTGTGTCGTCGAACCTCAGCGCTGGCGCGGGTCCGGATGAAAACTCGGCGAAACGCTACCACAGAAACGTTCGTGCGTGAACGCAAATATGTCTAAGATCACCGTCGTGGCCGTGAGCGCCAACCCCTCCCCACGCCGTAGCCAGGCCGAGCGCAGCGCGGCCACGCGCGACGCGCTGCTCGACGCGACGATCGCGTGCCTGGTCGACGACGGCTATGCGAACACGACGACGAGCCGCGTCGCCGAACGCGCGGGCGTCTCCCGCGGCGCGCACCTGCACCACTTCCAGACGCGCCAGGCGCTCGTGGCGGCGGCGATGGAGCGGCTGGCCGAACGGCGCGGCGCGGAGCTGCTGGCCGCCGCCGAGAACCTCCCGGACGGGCGCGAGCGCCTCGTGCAGGGCCTCGACCTGCTGTGGGCCAGCTACGCGAACCCGCTGTTCCAGGCGGCGCTCGACCTGTGGTCGCACGCGCGCACCGATGCCGACCTACGCGAGCGACTGGTTCCCGTCGAGCGCCGACTCGATCGCCAGACGCTCGAGATCACCAGGCGGCTGTTCCCGGCGATCGCCGAGCAGCCCGACTTCGATCGCCTGATCGAGCTTGCCGTCTCGACGATCCGCGGGCTGGCGCTGCTGGACACGCTGCACCCGGGCGACGCGCGCAATCGCAAGCAGTGGCGCTACAGCCGCGCGCGGCTGGTCGAGCTGTTCGAGGCGGCCTCGTGAGGCACGGCGCTATTCGCGGACCAGCTGGCTTCCCTGCTGAGCCCAGTGCTCGGCCAGCACGCGCACCGGCAGCGTCAGCAGGTCGAGCAGCCGGATCTGCTCGAAGCGCTCGTCGCTGAACGTCGCCTCGGTCTCGGTGACGGCGTCGACGAGCGCGGCGTAGCGGTCGCGATAGCCCTCGAGCACGCGTCGGGTCTCGGCCGCCGGCAGCGATTCGCGGAACTGCACGTGCAGGAGCGTGATGCCGCGGACGGTGCCGGCTTCGGTCTCCGGGACGAGGATCAGGCTGCGCCCGTCGCGCGCGCCGACGGCGACGGTCACCTCTCGCTCCTGCGCCGCGCGGTGCTTGGCGCCGAGCAGGCGGCTGTCGGACTCGGTTCGCGAGGGCAGATCAACGGCGATGCCGCCGCGGCTGACGATCTCGATCGTGGCACCGGCGACGACGTCCCCCTCGATCCTGTAGCGCGTGAAGCCTTCGACGTCGACGACCGCCGGGTCGAGTCGCGCGAGCGTGCGCAGGCCTCGATAGGACAGGTGCTCGACCGACGCACCCGCCCCGAGCGCGCTTGCCACGAGCGGCACGCCGAGCAGCTCGTCCTCGCTGCGGGAGATCCCGACGGTGACGGTCTTGGCCTGGTGCTTGATCGCGTCGACGGGACGGGTCAGCTCGCCGATGGCGGTGGTCAGCGCCTCGGCGAGGTCCTCGACGATCGCCTCGGGCGTGCCCACCCGCTGGTATTCCAGCTCGTATCCCTCGACGGGCAACGCGCCGGTGGCGTAACGCAGCAGCGATGCGACGCGGACGGCGGTGGCCGCCTCGAGATTGCCGTTGTAGGCGCCGGACCGCAGCCGCGCGAAGAACTGCGCGGCCGAGGCCTCGAGCGATGGCGCGAGCGCGCGCAGCATCGCGTCCGCGGACACCCAGCGTCCGTCCGCGGGCCCTTCGATGGCCGAGAGCGCTTCGCGCAGCGGCCGTGCGGTCGCGTCGATCGCCAGCGCGGCCTCGTAGCCGAACAGGTGGCCGACCATGACCGACAGCACGAAGGCCAGCTCGGGCTCGACGGCGGGAACCGTGATCACGTGCGCTGTGACGCCGAAGCGCCCCTCCTCGCCGCGATCGACGATGACGATCGGGGCGGCCTTGTGCGCGCTGAAGATGGCCACCTCCTTGGCGGCGTCGTCGGCGGTGGGACCCGACAGCCCGGTGGCGCAGACGAGCACGAGCGGTTCGGAGGAGAGATCGATGTGCTTCTTGTCCTCGGTTCCGTCGCAGGCGATCGAGTGGTAGCAGAGCTCGGACAGCTTGATGCGGATCTCCTCGGCGGCGATGCGGTTGCGGCCGCTGCCGACGACGGCCCAATGGCGACGGTATGGCGCGAGCTCCGCTGCGGCGGCCGCGATCGTCTCGCGCTGATCGAGGACCTCCTCCATCGCCTCGGGCAGCGCCAGCAGCGAGCGCAGCAGTCGATCGGCGCGGCGCTCGTCGCGGCAGCCGAGATGCTCGGCGAGGGCATGCGCCAGCAGCAGCCCGGCCGCGACCTGCGCGTAGAAGGCCTTCGTCGAGGCGACGCTCATCTCGACGTCGCGCCCATCGGACGTGTAGAGCACGCCGTCGGACTTGTCGACGAGATCGCTGTTGCGCCGGTTGACGATCGACACGACGCGAGCGCCGCGGCTGCGCACGAGGTCGACGGTGCGGTTGGTGTCGGTCGTCGTCCCCGACTGGCTGACCGCGATGACGAGCGTGTCGCTCATGTCGTCGGCGAGGTCGAAGCCCGACAGCTCGGTCGCGAGCACGGCATCGACGCGGACTGGCAGCGAGCCGAGCTCGGCGGTGATCGAGGCGGCGACGCTCTGGGCGGCGACGGCGGCCGTGCCCTGTGCGATCACGTGGATCTTCGCGATGTCGCCGCCCTGCAGGCGCTCGACGATCGCGGGCGGGAGCGTCTCGGCGCCCAGCTTCACGCGCAGATGCCCGTCGCCGGCGTCGACGATCTTGCCGCGCAGCGTCTTCATGAACGATCGCGGCGCCTCGGAGATCTCCTTCAGCAGGAAGTGCGGGAACCCGGCGCGATCGATGTCGCGCGCGGTGATCTCCGCGACGCGAACGTCTGAGTCGTGGGTCGGCCGCGGCGCGCCGTCGTAGCCGAGCCGGCGGACCGCAGCGAGCGTCCCGGCGCCGTCGCGCTCCAGCACCACGACCTGTCCGGCCGTGGCGTCGGCGGCGCCCTCGCCCTCCATCGGCAGGTAGCGAGCGGTCTCCTGCACCACTCCGTAGGGCTCGCTGGCGACGACGAACGCGTGGCTGGCGAGCCCGACGTAGAGCGACTGCCCGCTGCCGCGAAGCGCCAGATGCAGACGGTCGGGAGTGGCGGCGGCGCTGAGCGCGATCGCGGCCGAGCCCTCGCAACGGGCGACGGTCGCGCAGAACGCCTCGTCGACGCCCTCGCCGCGCACGAGCCGACGGGCGACGAGCACGGGCAGGACCTTGCTGTCGGTGGTGATCTCCGGGGCGACGCGCAGCTGCTCGAGCTCGCGCAGCTCGCGGTGGTTGTCGATGTCGCCGTTGATCGCGGCGACGACGTACGGATCGCCCTTGACGTCGAGCTCCTCGCTGTTCAGCGGATGGGCGTTGGCCTCGGAGATCGCGCCAACGCTCGCCCAGCGCGTGTGGCCGAGGGCGGTGACCGAGACATCGGGGCCGCTGAGCGCGCGCCGCAGGAACACGTCGTTCCGGATCGCCGTTCGCAGCGCGCGCGTGTTGTCGCCGAGCTCGCCGATCTCGGCGGCGACCTTGTAGACGAAGCTCAGCTGCCCGCGCGGCGTGCGGACGGCCATCGAAGTGAACAGCTCGTCCGAGCGCGCCGAGCGCAGCGCCTCGGTCTTGGGCTCGTCGAGGTCGATGCCGTGGCCGCTGACGAGGACGTGCAGGCCGGCGGAGTCGCGGCCGCGCACCTCGAGCCGGTCGAGCGCCGAGAGCGCCACCTGTATCGACCAGTACGCCGCGATCGCGGGCACGGACAGGCCGGTCACGTCCTGCGCCAGCTCGGCAACCCCGCGGGCGGTGGATGTGCGGTCGCGACCGAGCGCCCAGATGACGTCGTTCAGGCGCACGATGACCGCGTTGCCCGGCTCCAGCTCGTCAGCAGCCCAGCTCGCCTCGCCTGCGTCGAGCGCGGATTCGAGCTCGACGAGCAGGGACTTGAGGGTCGTGGCCCTTTCTTCGATGCTCAGCACACCCGCGAGACCCGGCGCGGCGAGCAGCGCCACCATCCCCAGCGGACCACGCAGCTCGGCGTCCAGCGCCTCGAGCTCGGTGGCGATCGACACCAGATCGCCAGCATCGAGATGCGTGGCGCTGGCACGCAGCCGCTTGATCGCCTCGTCGAGGCGGAGCAGGCTACGCTCGAGGTCCGGCGGAGGGCCCGCCGGTCGCTGATAGAGAACGGCGACGATTCCGCACATTGGCCAGAGGCTAGCGTGAACGGTTTCCGGCGCCGCTGCTCGAGGTCACCTCGCTCTGCGGGATCTCGATGTAGTCGCGGATGGCTGTGGCGAGCTCGATGCGGTCTTTGTGCGAGCGCATCGCCGCCGCGACCGTGACGGAGTAGCTTTCAGGTCGATGAGCGCGGACAACGACCTCAGCGAGGAGACGCTAAGAACGCTGGCTGAGACGAGCGCCGAGGAGGAGACGGTTCTCAGCCTGTATCTCGATCTCGACCCGCACCGCTTCGCAACGGCGCCGGCGCGCGCCAGCGAGATCGATTCGCTGCTGGACGGCGCCCATCGCGAGATCGAGTCAGGCGAGCGCTCGCACGCAGAGCTCATGGCGCTTCGTGGCAGCCTGGAGCGCGCCCGCGGGCTGCTCGCGGAGCAGGCGTGGGCAAAGGGCGCACGTGCGCTCGCCGTGTTTCTGTGCGCGCCGCTCGAACTGTCGGTGATGCTGCGGCTGCCCCACCCGGTGACGAGCACGGTCGTGATCTCAGACACTCCGTTCATCGCGCCGCTGACCGAGTCCGGGCCCGTGGGCGCGGTGTGCGTGGCGCTCGTGGGCGAGCGCTTCGCGCGCATCCTGCGCGGCTCACCGGAGCGCCTGCACGAGGCGCTCTCCTTCGGTGACGACGTCCCCGGCCGCCAGGATCAGGGCGGCTGGTCCCAGGCGCGCTACCAGCGCTCCCGCCACGAAGACGTCAAGGCGCACCTGCGCCACGTCGCGAACACGCTGCACCAGCTGCTGACGGCCGCGCCCTACGATCGCCTGCTGATCGCGTGCACCGAGCAGCTGTGGCCGCGGGTCGTGGAGGAGCTGCACCCAGACGTGCGCGCGCGGCTGCACGCCGAGCGCCTCTCGCTCGACGTCGGCGACGTCGGGATCGAGGACGTCGTGGAGGCGACGGCAGCGGTGCTTGCCGACGAGCATCGCGCGCGTGTGGATGCCGCGCTTGCGAAGCTCCGCGAGGACCGCGGCCGCGACGGCGGCGAGCGAGCGGCGGTCGGGCTCGAGGACGTCCTGAAGGCGCTGCTCGAGCGACGCGTCGTCACGCTTCTCTACCAGGCCGACACGACGCGCCCCGGGGTGCTCTGTCCTCGCTGCGGTTGGATGGGCGCCGGCGGCGAGGCGTGCCCGCTCGACGGCGGTCCGCTCGAGCCCCGCGCGAACATCGTCGAGGACGCCGTCCGGTCGGCGGTCGGCCAGTCCGCGGAGATCCTGCCGCTGCGCGACCGCCCCGAGCTCGACCCGCTGGGGAGCATCGCCGCCACGCTGCGGTACTGACCATTCGTCGAGCCCCTTGGCGGCGCCGGCGCGGGCGAGCGTCGATCGGCCGCGCCTGCGCTCGACGAAGCAGTCCTCAGCGAGCGGGGGTCCTCGACCAGCTTGAGCATGTGCTTTGCTCGGTCTCGCTCGGGTGGCCTTGCGTCACAGAATTGGCGTTGCCACCAATCTAGGGGTGATGGCTGATCCCGAGGGCTTTGTGCCTTTCTATCGACAGGAGGCCGAGGCGGTGCTTTTGTTCTTGACGCGGCGCACGCTTGATGGCGAGGTGGCACTCGATCTGACGGCGGAGACGTTCGCGCAGGCGTGGCGAGGTTGGCCTGGGGTCCGCGAAGAAAGTCGTGAGGAGATGCGCGCGTGGCTGTTCACGATCGCGCGTCGCCAGCTCGGTCGCTATCTGCGGCGCGGCCATGCGCAGGGCACGGCGATTCGTCGCCTCGGAATCCGCACCCCGGGCGTGCATGAAGATGATCTGGCCGCGATCGAGGACGCCGCGGGTCTTGGCGATGTTCGCCTTGGATTGAAGGTGGAGCTGGGGCGCCTGAGCGACGAGCAGCGCGAGGCGTTGCAGCTGCGGGTCGTCGAAGAGATGCCCTACGAGGAGGTAGCGCGTCGCCTCGGCGTTTCCGAGCAGGCCGCGCGGGCGCGCGTCTCACGGGGGCTTCGTACGCTGCAGCGCGCACTGGCCGTGGAGCCCGCCGTCGATGGAGGTGTCTCGTGAGCCACCGTTTCCGCGCGCTCGAAGAGCTCGAGGCGGAGCTTGTTCGCGTCACGGCTCACCAGCAGGCTGGGGAGGGCCGGGCTCGTCTCGCGCGGCGTTTCGCCGGCGCTGGACACGCGGGCCGTATCGCAGCGGCGCTTTGCGGGGTTGCTCTGCTGATCGTCACGAGCACGATAGCGTTGGCCGCCACGGGCGTGATTCTCACCGGCTCGTCCGTGCGGCCGGCCACTGTGCTGAACCCCTACGTGGGCGCCGGACTGCCGTTGCCCGGCCAGTCTAAGCTTCTTCCACTCCAGGTCCCCGACCCGTATGGGGGTCTGCCGTGGGGGATGCGCGTCGTCCACACGACGCGGGGGCTGGTGTGTGTGCAGATCGGGCGTGTCCAGAACGGCACGCTCGGTGAGCTCGGCATCGATGGGGCCTATCACGACGACGGCAGGTTCCATCCTGTCGGCCCTGGAGTGCTGCCAGCCTATGCCGGCGGAGCAACAGAGGGTGGCGTGACGAGCGAACGCGGCAGCTGCGTGCTGGCTGACGGCGACGTCACGGGCAACGGCGAAGCGTGGGGCAGCGCGGTCGCGGCCGAATTCACGGGCGTCAGCGAAAACGCGGCGTTCGCCCTCAACCGCCGGCCGGGTTCGGCCCGACCGCCGCACAGCCTGCGCGACATCGCTTACGGCATCCTCGGCCCGCACGCGGTGAGCGTCAGCTACCGCGAAGGCAACACGATCCGCACCGAGCGCGTCGCCCCCGGAGTTGGCGCCTACCTGATCGTGCAACGGGTGGCGGCCGGCTCGAGAGAACAGGGCCAAGGGGCGGCACCCGGAACGGACACGCCCGGTGAAGGCCCTGGCACGTCGGGTGTGCTCACCATTATCAGCTACGAGCGCGACGGCAAGATCTGCGAAAACGGTTACAACGCGGCGACCGGCCAGAAGGTGAAGATTCAGCACCCGTGCCCGCCGCCGAACCCCTATCCGCAGTCGCTGCGGGTCACGCCGCCGGGCAGTTTCGTCCGCCACCCAACCGTGGCGCTCGAGGTCCACCACGGCGCGGTCACCGCGGCCGAAGTCTCCTTCTCAGCGCCTTTCCCGGTGACGAGCGCGGCAGAGGGGTACTCGCTGGAGGGTCGTTCATGCGTCACGGGCCGAGGAGGATTCGCCGGAGCGGGATTCGTAGGAGCGGTCCTCGATCACAACGTGGCCCGAGGCGCGATCGTGCACATGGTGGTCGCCTATCCGTTCGCTGCGCGCTGCGCTCGCCACTCGGTCTCCGTCGAAGTCATCTACGACTCCTCTGGGCCGGAGGCCAAACGCTCCTACGGCAGGACGCCAGGCGAACTGCTAATCGGCACCACCACCATTCGCCTGCCACGCGGCGACCGCGCGGCCGCGCCGCCGTATCACAGGCCTCCATGATCTAGCGCTGAATTACATCCGGGCCATCGCTGCCGACCGTCAGCCGACTCTGCCCAGACCGGCTAGCCTCTGGCGCTGTTTGCGAGCTTTGCGTGCTGCGCGCTCGGGGTGATTCGCACGACGTCCCACGCGAGCCCGAGTCGCTCAAGACCATCGATCAGCCACCCGCCTGGGTCCAGTTGCCGGCGGGTGAGGCCGTGGTGTGCGGAGGTCGGGAATGCGTGGTGGTTGTTGTGCCACGCCTCGCCAAAGGTCGGCAGCGCAAGCCAGGCGAGGTTGCGCGATTCATCGCCGGTGGCAAAGCGACGCCGGCCGAAGAAGTGACACAGGGAGTTGATCGAGAAGGTCGCGTGGTGAAGGAAGAGGATGCGGACGGCCCCACCCCAGAGCATGCCGGTCAGGCCACCGACCAGCGAGCCGGTCAGCGCGACGCCGAGACCAAACGGAAACGCAAGCCCAACCAGAACCCAAAGAGGGAATGTGCGATCGACGGCGCGAATCAGTGGGTCGGCGAGGAGATCCTTGGCGTAGCGCTCCTCACTGGCACGGTCTACGCCGCGGAACATCCATCCGACGTGCGCGTGGAGAAGCCCGCGTAGTGCCCCTCGCCAGCCGACACCGTGGTCGGTGTGGGGACTATGGGGGTCACCGGGAAGGTCGCTGAAGCGGTGGTGCTTGCGATGGGTGGATACCCACTCGATCACCGGCCCCTCCACCGCAGCGGATCCCAACACGGCAAACAGCGCGCGTAGCGGGCGTCCGGTCTTGAAGCTTCGGTGGGTGAATAGACGGTGGTAGCCGACGGTGATCCCGACGCCGGTCATGAGATAGCTGACCGCCAGAACCACGAGGTCTTGCCAGTGGAGCGTCCCTCCCCACGCCAGCCAGATCGCGAAGCCCAACAGGGCAACGGGCACGACCGTGACGACGACGTTGGCGAGGCGATCCACGCTCTCGAGGTTGTCCGGGTTCTCGTAGAAGTTTGAAGGCGGTCCTCCCGCCTCGTCCGCTCGTGTTGCGAGCGTGACAGGCGCCAACCAAGTCCGCGAGGACAGGAGGAACCGCCATGAAGAAGGTA
>JBEKWH010000006.1:0-172947 GCA_049513255.1 Solirubrobacteraceae bacterium | reverse complement strand
CGCCATGCCCTCGCCGCTTCACCAGAGAACCCCAAGCGGCAGGAGACCCGCGAGCCCGTTACCGTCTGACCGTCAAACCGTGAGGACCGCCGCCAAAGTTCCACGACGATCCGGACATCCTCTTACGGGACGAGACGAACCTCAGCGGAGATAGCCCGCCGCAGAGTCATCGCATGGCGGTTACCGCTACGCGCGAATCGATGAGAGGGAAGCAGGATCAGGTCAAAAGCGTGCTCCTGCGCCCACGCTGCGAGCGGTGGGCTGGGATGACCGACGAGCACCGTGAAGCTGGCGCGGCCGGCGGCAGCTCCTAGCATGTCCCTCGCCTGGCGCAACTCGATCTCAGCCTCCTCGCGCACCGCGATGTTGTAGGGACCGGTTCCGCCCTTCCCGCAGCACCGGGAAGGACGTGCCTGCGGCGCCAGGGTCACAACCGACAGCTCGCAGCCTGCTTCGGCCAGTTCGGCCGCCTCTCTCAGCGTCGCTACGCCCGAGCGGCCAGGCTCGAAGACGGCGAGAACGCGTCGGCTCGCCCCCGATGACTGCGCGTCGACCGAACCCTCGCCGGATTCCTCCTGGGCGATCTTCGATGCGGGCTCTCCCACGCCGAGCAACGTTAGCGCGAGTCAGTTCGCGGAGCGAGGCCTTGAGCGGCCAGAAACTCGCGGATGTAGCGATTGACGAGCTCGGGGTGCTGCTCGGCGATCCAGTGCGTGCCGTCCTGCACCGGCCGAAATGTCAGGTTGCGGGCGAAGTGCTCGAGGCCGGCGTGGGAGGCGGGCCTGACATATGGGTCCGCCTCGGGGTAGATGACCATCGTCGGGACATCGACGTACAGGGGCGCCACGTCTGGGCAGTAGTTGCCGCGGCCGGGTGTGCCGTCTCGATCCGGCGGGGCGATCCCCTCGACCTCGTACCAGTGCAGCGCCGACTCGATCGCTCGCGGAACGCGCCAGGAGCGGCGGTACGCGTCGCGATCCTCCTCAGAGAAGAAGGGGTGATCGAGCGCCTGCTCGAGCGCGGCGAAGTCGTTGGCAGCGATCGCCTGGATTGCATCCGGCTGGCGAAGGCCGAGGAGATACTGGCTGGCCTTGATCTGCTCGTCATCCTCGCGTTGCGCGCGATCCAGGACACCAGGATGGGCACCGCCAAGGCTGATCAGCGCCCGCAGCATCTTCGGATAATGGAGCGCAAATGCCCATGCCACGAGGCTGCCCCAGTCGTGGCCGACGAGCACGAAGCGGTCATAGCCAAGATGTTCGACGAGGGCGCGCAGATCCTCGACCGCAGGCCAGACCCCGTAGCTGTGCGCGCCCTCGGGCTTGGACGAGAGGTTGTAGCCTCGCTGGTCGGGAGCAACGGCGAGGTGGTCGGCGCTGAACTCTCGCAACTGGCTACGGAAGGCATAGTGGAACTGGGGGAAGCCATGCAGGAAGACGACCAATGGCCCTGTGCCTGCGTGGGCGTAGTGCAACTCGATCCCGTTCACAGCTGCGGTTGCGTACTGAACGTCAGCGTTTTCGGAATGCACGTGCGCCTCGACGCCTCAGACCGTTGACGCGTCAGCTCGGGCAGAGCCGACGGGCGCACTTGGGGGTTGCCTGCGCTCGGGGTCGTTCATGATCAGGCAGGTCGACGTTGCGTGCGCGTAGAGCGTGCCGTCTTCGGCGACCAGTCGGCTCGCCGCGGTCGCGACCGTGCGCCCGCGATGGACGACGCTCCCTTCGGCCAGCAGGGGTCCAGTTGTCGGCCGGACCGCCCGGACCAGGTTGACCTTGGTCTCGAGGGTCGTGTATCCGCACCCATCGCCGAGCGTGGAGTGCACTGCTGCGCCGGCCGCCGAGTCGAGCAGCGTCATCGCCACCCCGCCGTGGACGGTGCCGAGCGGATTGAGGTGTCGTGCATCCGGTCGATAGCGAAATGTGGCCGTGCCTTCGGTCACGTCGACGAGATCGAAATTGAGCAACTCTTGAATCGGCGCGGGCGGCGCCGTGCCGTCGCGGATCGCCAGGAGCTGCAGAAGGCCGGTTTGCTCATCCGTCGCGGTCATGGGCGGATCATCCCGCTAGACCGTTGGCGCGCCGTTGGCGTCGCGTCAGCGCGTGACGAGCTCGGAGTGCAACGCCAGCAGCTGCGGTCCCGGCGCGACTCCGAGGGCTTCGCGCAGCCGCAGGCGAAACTCGTCGTAGACGACAAGCGCGGCCGGCCGCTCGCCGCGCGCGTCAAGCGCTCGCATCAACAGCGCGGTCGCGCCCTCGCTCAGCGGCTCGGCGGCGACCAACTCGCGCGCCGCCCTCTCGGCGGTCAGCAGCTCGGTTTCGCCGAGCGCCAGCGCGGCCGCGGCGAGCGTCGCCAGGACGCGTGTGTATAGGGAGCCCAGCTCCCTGCGGCGCTCCTCGACCCATGCGCCGTCGTGCCCGGTCAGGAAGCCACGGCGCGTGACGTTCATCGCGATTTGGGAGGCGATCCAGGCCCGCTCCCATTCCTTCCGTGCGACCCCCGACTCAGCGTCGTGGATCGCTCGTGCGGCAACCTCCACGTCGACGGTCGCGCCGTCATCGAGCCGCAGACGCAACGGCCCATCTGCCGGGAGCGACTCGCGTCCGATCACGGAGCGGAGCTTCGAGAGCAGCGCGCGCATTGCCTGACCCGATGCCGCCGGGCGCTCTTCTCCCCAGATCGCCATCGCGAGCTCCTCTCGCGGTGCAGCGCGGTGCCGGTTACAGACGAGCCACGCGAATGCGATCCGGCCCTGCGCTCCGGGAAGCTGACCCGCCAGCTCAGCTCCTTCGGATCTCACCACGAGGCGCCCACACAGCTGCACGACCACATCAGCGAACATACCGACATGGCAAAGCGGATCGTTTGTGAGTGCGGCTACGTCATACGGGGCGAGGACGACGAACAGGTCGTGGCGCTCGGGCGCGAGCACATGCAGGCCAACCATCCCGCGATCGCGGCGGTGATCACCGCTGAGGAGTTGCTGGAGATGGCCGAGGAGGAATGAGACCAGGAGCGGCTACAGCACGAGGAAGCGCTTGAGCTTGCCGGTGGCTAGACGCGGGATGCCCTCAACCACGGTGAGCGTGACGGTCGGCTCGGGGCATCCCGAGCGCGTGAGTGCATGTTGGAGCTCGCGACTGAGACCCTCGACGTCGAACGGTCCCTCTGCGCACACGATGATCTCGGCTCCGGCCCTGGTCTGCTGCACCTGATACTCGGAGATGGCTGGCTCGCGTCCGAGTATCGAGCGGAACAGATGCGGGTGCACGCTCACCCCGTCCTCGTAGACGAAGGTGTCGTCGTTGCGTCCCTCGATGTCGGCGATGCGCTGGTGCGCTGACCCGCACGCACACGGCTCGTCCAGGAGCGTGACCTCATCGCTGATCTCATAGCGGATGAGCGGCATCAGCGGGTTGAAGAGGTTCGTCACATACACCTTATGCGAGCGCACTCCCGCCGGGACGGAGTGTCCGTCCGCATCGACGGCCTCGACGATCACCAGGTCGTCGGTGAGATGCATCCCGGTGCCCTTGAAGCAGCCGATGGCCGTGACGCCCGCCTCCGAGGTTCCCCACATGTTCGCGACCGGCGCCTGCCAAGTCTCTTCCGCGGCCTGACGCGTCTCGGGTAGCAGCGGCTCGGCCATCGTCAGTATCCGCCGCGGCTGGATTCGAAGCCGGCCCGCGCGCGCCTCCCTTACCAGATGAGCGAGCATCGACGGGTAAGTCGCGAGCGTATCGCCGCCGACCGAGTTCAGCCCTGAGACAACCTCAGCCACTGGCAGGCCGATGCTGAACCTGTGCGTCTCAATGGCGCCCGTGGCGAACGTCTCAGACAGTGCGGTCGTGAAATGCGTCGCGTTGTCCGCTGCGACGATCATCGCCACGGGAGGTCGCGACGCGAGGGCCGGGTCGCCGATGCGGTCCAGCAGCGAGCGGCGAATCGCCGTCAGCTGCACCGTCGCCCAGGCCTGCCAACCCCACACGAACACTCCGCGCACGCCACTCGACCCGCCCGACGCCACGGCATGCAGCTCGTCACGAAAATACGCGTCACCGTCCAGCTTCGCGATATGAGCGTTCACGTCTGCCAGGCGAACCTCGGGGTCGGTCACGACCGCGTCGAAGTTGTCCATCAGATCGTCCTTCGTCATCACCGGCAGATGCCGCAGGTCATCGGCGTCGAGCGTCGTCTCCTCGACGTCCCCGAGCCGCTCGCGGTGCCACGGTGATCGCCGCACCGCCATCGCGATGAGCGCGCGGAGCTGCGCCGTTCGCTCGGCGTGCAGCCGCTCAGCAGACCACGCCACCCGCTCAAAATGCTCGCCGATCTGGGGCAGCAGGTATTCAATATGACGCCGGCGCGTCGCCTCGTAGGCCTCCACTCAAAGGAAGCCTACGTGCAGGTCGCGTCACGGGCCGCCAACCTCTTCGACTGGCATGTCGGTGGGCCAGCCGCAGAGTCTGGCCAGGAACGCGCTGCTGGACGCGAGCGGTTAGACGGTCTGCGGCTCGCGGTCGCGCGCCGGGGCGCACAAGCCGTGCAGGATCAGCTCGAGATGGCGACGCCAGTTGGCGCTGCCGGGCTGGAAGTACATCGTCGAGGTGATCCCGCACATGATCATCGCGAAGTCGTCGAAGCTGAGCCCCTCGCGGACCGCGCCGGCGGCGATCGCGCGGCGGATGATTCGCGTGACGATCTTTGCGAGCGCCGCCTTCTCTTCCTCGATGCCCTCCCACTCGAGCTGGTTCGCGCCCATCATCGCGAGCTGAAAGCCCATGTCGCCCTCGACCGCTTCGGCGGAGCTGCGCATGACGCTCTCGAGCGCCTGCAGCGGATCGGGGATGTCCTCGGCGAGCGTGGCGATCTGCGCGAACTCCTGGAAGCGGTCGCGCACCATCGCGGTCAGCAGCGCGTCCTTGGTGGGAAAGTGCCGGTACACGGTGCCGATGCCCACGCCGGCGTGTGCGGCGATCTCGTCCATCTGCGCCTGAGGGCCCTCGCGGGCGAACAGCTCGCGGCCGGCGGACATGATCCGCTCGCGGTTGCGCTGTGCGTCGGCTCGGAGTGTGCGCTCGTCTGTGGACATGACCTTGACAAACGGAATCTTAGCTCCGTATGATGCGCAATGCAAGAGGAACCGTACTTCCGCTTCCGGTATTTCAGTCGAGTCGCAGCTCGCCCCCGAGAGCGTCTCACTTCCCGCCCGCACAGCGAAAAGAGGACGACATGAGCACCACACAGACACAGCCGGCGACGAGCGCCTCGCCGTCGCCGCGTGCGACTCCCGACCTCAGCTCCAAGCGCGGCAAGGACCTCGCGCTGGTGCTGCTGGCGATGACGCAGTTCGTGATCGTGATCGACGCGTCGATCGTCAACGTCGCGCTGCCGTCGATCGGCGCGCACCTGCACTTCTCCCGCGACGACCTCTCGTGGGTCGTGAACGCGTACACGCTCACGTTCGGAGGGTTCCTGCTGCTCGGCGGGCGGCTCGCCGACCTGCTCGGGCGCAGGCGCATGTTCATGCTCGGCCTCGTGCTGTTCTCGCTGGCGTCGCTCGGCGGCGGCCTGGCGCAGTCGGAGGCGTGGCTGATCGGCGCGCGCGCCATCCAGGGCCTCGGCGCGGCGATCGTCTCGCCCGCGGCGCTGTCGATCATCACGACGACGTTCGCCGAGGGCGCCGAGCGCAATCGCGCGCTGGGCATCTGGGGCGCCGTCGCGGGCGCCGGCGGCGCTGCCGGCGTGCTGCTCGGCGGCATCCTCACGAGCGGACTGAGCTGGCGCTGGGTGCTGTTCGTGAACGTCCCCATCGGCATCGCCGCGGCCATGCTCGCGCCCCGGCTGCTGCTCGAGAGCCACGCCGAAGACGGCACCGAAGGCTTTGACATCCCCGGCGCCGTGACGGTCACGGCGGGCCTCGCGCTGCTCGTCTACGCGGTCGTCGACGCCGTCAACGTCGGCTGGGGCTCGACGGGCACGCTGCTCCGGCTCGCCGGCTCGGTCGTCCTGCTCGCGGCGTTCGTCGCGATCGAGCGCCGCCAGCGCCACCCGCTGCTGCCGTTCTCGATCTTCCGCCTGCGCACGCTGCGCGGAGCGGACGTCGTCGGCCTGCTGATCGGCATGTCGCTGTTCTCGATGTTCTTCTTCATCTCGCTGTACCTGCAGGACGTCCTGCACTTCTCGGCGATCAAAGCCGGCCTCTCCTACCTGCCGCTCGCGACGGGCATCATCATCTCCGCCGGGGTCGGCTCGCAGCTGGTGACACGCGTCGGCTTCAAGCCGGTCCTGACCGGCGGTCTGCTGCTGATCGCGGCCGGCCTGGTGTGGTTCTCACGCGTGCCGGCGCCCGGCGGGTCCTTCAGCGCGGACGTGCTGGGCCCGTCGCTGCTCGCCGCGTTCGGCCTCGGATTCTCGTTCGTGTCGGTGACGATCGGAGCGATGACGGGGACCAAGCCGCACGAGGCCGGGCTCGCGTCGGGACTGATCAACACCTCCCAGCAGGTCGGCGGCGCGCTCGGCCTCGCGATCCTCGCGACCGTCGCCAACAGCCGCACCCAAAGCCTGCTGGGCGCCGGTGTGCACAGCTCGTCGGTCGCTCTGACGAAAGGCTTCGACCGAGCCTTTCTCGTCGGCGCGGGCTTCGCGATCGTCGGCGCGATCCTTGCCACCGTCCTGATCTCCTCGCACGACAGCCGCGAGCAGGCCGCGGCCGCCCGCGGCGGCGAGCTCGAGACGGTCGCCGTGTGAGGTCGCGGCGCGCGGTCAGCGATCGCGAGGTCGCCGCCGGGCTCGCTACGGCGCCGCTGTGGCCGCCGAGCGTACGGCCGTGCCGAGGACGTGCGGCGTCGGTGGGGTCAGTGGCGCTGGGCTGAACGCGAAGCGCTCGCACGCCTGGACCTCGAAGCCCGCCTGTTCGATCGCGCTCATGGTGTCGCGCGCGAGGTGACAGCCGCCCGCCGCGCGCGGCCAGAAGGTCGCGTCCGCGAGCCGCTGCATTCGGGCCTGCCGCGGCGCGTGGGCGACCACGTGCTCGTAGAAGCGCAGCTCTCCGCCTGGCCTGATCGCTTTGAAGAGCTGCGCGAGCGCCCGCTGCTGGTCGGGGACGGAGCAGAGCACCAGCGAGACGACGCCAACGTCGAACGGCTCACCGGTGTCGGGCAGCAGCTCGGCGTTGGCGTCCACGACGGACACGGGAACCGGTGCAGTGACACTGGCGCGCCGCGCCTGCTCGCGCAGGTAGCGCTCGGGCTCGACGGCCAGCACTTCGCTCACCGACGGCGGATAGTGCGCGAAGTTCGTGCCGCTGCCGGCGCCCACCTCGATCACGCGACCCTCGCAGCCGGCGAGCAGCGTGCGCCGGTGCTCGGTCGTGCCGCGGCGTTCGCCGACGATCGCGATCCGCTCGTAGACGCGGGCGAAGAACGGGTGGTGTACCGGCTGCGCCATGAGTGCCTCGTACGCTAGCCGGTCGTCGGATAGGCTGTGCGCCCATGCTCGAGCCGTCGGCTGTGCGCCGCTACGCGAAGCGGCGTCTGACCAAGGAGCAGCGGCGTCGGGCCAGGCTGCTGCGTGCCCGCTTGCGTCGGTCAATGCTGCTCCTGCGGACACGGAAAGCTGGCGATCTGAACCGCCTGGCGCTCTACTACGGCACGGACAAATCCTCAGATTTCCATGATTACATGGCCCTCTACGGGCGGCATTTCGGCCCTCGGCGTAAGTCCGTGCGCTCGCTCCTCGAAATCGGCGTCGGTGGCATCTCGTCTTGGGGGGGCTACGAGACCGACGCCGGAGGCCAATCGCTGCGCATGTGGAGCAGGTACTTCCCCAACGCCACCATCGTGGGCGTCGACCTGCACCCCAAGCGCGTGACGGGGCCTCGCATCCTTTTCGAGCAGGGCGACCAATCCGACGAGACGTTTCTCGCATCACTCGTCCAGAAGTATGGGCCGTTCGACATCGTGATCGACGACGGCAGCCATATCGGTCGCCACGTTGCCGCCAGCTTCAAAGCCCTGTGGAGCGGGGTGAGGCCGGGAGGTCTTTACGTCATCGAGGACCTCGGCACCGCCTACCACCCCGAGTGGGAGGGCGGTCCTCCTGGAACGCCAGGCACCGCGGCCGAGCTCATCAAGACGTTGGTCGACGACACGCTGTGCCGGTTCCGAGACAGCTTCCAACCGTCGATTGCCGCCATGCACGTCTACGGCGAAATCGTGTTCCTTGAACGCAACGTCTGAGAAAGCCCGCTCGCCTACGGAATACGCGCACTGAAGCGCCCGACGAGCGTGCCGCCGAAGCCGCGCCCGCCGGGCCTGCTGGAAGCGCTGAACGTGACGGTGCCTGTGTACAGCCCCGGGCGGGTGAGGTTGGAGAAGATCATCTGCGCCTGCTGGCCGGAGCGCAGGTCCGATGACGTGGAGCCGATCGCGATCGCCTGCGGTGTGCCTGGAGTGTGCAGTTCGACCGTGTACTGGCTGAGCGCGTTCTTGATCGCCACGCGCGCGCGGAACGCCACGGTGATGCTCCACGCGGCGTGCGGGCTGCGCGAGGCGGTGGCGGTGATCGGGGTGCGCAGCTGCGCGGTGGTCGGGTGCGGCGTGCGCGCGGCGATGTATCCGGGCGGGGTCCTGCAGCTGCCGGCTGGCGCTGGGACTTCCGCGCGTGAGAAGTGGCACACGAGGCCGCTCCGATAGGTGACCTGAGTGATCGCCGAGTTCGTCGGCAGCAGGCTCGAAGTCACGCCGTTGAAGTCGTCGCCGCCGGCGGCGGGCAGGACGATCAGGTACGCGCCCTGCGGCCCCTGTGGCGTGACCGTGTGCGTTGTGCTGGCGTACTCGTAAGTGACGCTCGTGGCCTGTGGCCCGAGCAGCCCGTAGTAGATGTTGCGCTCGTCGTGCTCAGGGCACAGTTCGCTGGCGCGCGCGCCGACGATCTCGCCGGGCGGATAGCAGCGTCGGAACACTGAAGCGCTGCGCGGCACGTCGCTTTCGCTGACGCTGATGAACAGCTCGCGCTGCGCGTCCAGCGGCGCGCACGCGACGGGGCCGTCTGTGAGCCTGACGGGCAACGGGTGAAAACGCCCGTCGTTCGCAAACGCGCCGTCGATGCCGAGCGTGCCGAGCTCCCCGTCGAGCACGCGGCCGACTGTCACACAGCCAAGGCCGCGGGTCGTTTCCGCCACACGCATGCCCCACGGCAGGCCGCCCGCTGGATCCGCGACGCGCACGGTCAACAGCCGGCTGCTACCGGCGCGCACGATCCCGTACCCGGATGTCGGCGACGGCGGTCGTACGCGCGGCGTGCCGGGAGCGCTTTCGGGTGCGCCGAAGCCGATCACACCGGTCGCCGCGAGCGCCACGGCGGTCCCCAGCAGCAGCGCCGCGAGCGGCGCCAGCAGCGGCACGCGCCGCCACCACTCCGCGTGCGAGCGCTGGGCCTGCAGGCGGATCGCGCGTGTCAGCTCGCGCTCTAGCTCCGGGATCAGCGTCATCGCTCCTCCATCGCCGCGCGGCGCAGCCGTGACAGGCCACGGCTGACCCGCTGGCGCACGACCGCCTGCGAGCAGGACAGCTCCGCCGCGATCTGCGCGTAGCTCGCGTCGTCGAGGATGCGTCTGCGCACCGCGTCGCGCTCGCTCTCCGGCAGCCCGGCGAGCCACTCGCGAACGACCGCGTCGCCGCTCTCGAGCACCGTGCGCTCGACGCTCGCGATCGTGTGCTCGCTGACGCGCAGCGTTTCCATGCCGAGCTGCGCGCGCGCTTGGGACTCCACGCGTCCGCGCTCGAGGCTCGCCGCGAGCACGTTGCGCGCGATGCCCAGCAGCCAAGCCCGCGCGCTGCCGCGAGCGGGGTCGAATTGCGCGCGTGCGCGGTAAGCGCGCGCGAACGTCTCCGCCGTCAGATCCACCGTCAGCTGCGCGTCGCCCGACAGGCGCCCCAGGAACGCCACGACCGCCGCCTCATGCCGGCGGTAGAACGCGGCGAACGCGTCCGGTGCCACAGACGCTCGCTCGAGCAGCCGTCGGTCTGAGTCGCGCGTCGGCCTCATATTTATTTAATTGGCGGCAGGAGCGCAGTTTGTGACACCGATCCGTAGAAATCACGTATCGCGGCTGCGTAGATACCACGCAAGTGTTGCAGTGGCATCTGCCGATGGCGGCCGCCGCGGCAGGCGCGAGGATTGCGCGCATGCTCGTCGTCGTGGCACTCGGCGGAAACGCGCTGTTGCGCCGCGGCGAGCCAGCTGACGACGCGCACCAGCGTCGCAACGTCGCGCTCGCGGTCGACGCGATCGCACAACTCGCAGAGCGCCATCGCGTGGTCGTCACCCACGGCAACGGGCCGCAGGTCGGGCTGCTGGCGCTGCAGGGCGACGCCTACCCGCAGGTCGCCCCGTACCCGCTGGACGTGCTCGGCGCCGAGTCCGAGGGCATGATCGGCTACCTGCTCGAGCAGGGACTCGGCAACCGCCTGCCGGCGACCCAGATCGCGACGCTGCTGACGCAGGTGGTGGTCGACGCCGGCGACCCCGCGTTCGCCGCTCCGAGCAAGCCGATCGGCCCGGTGTATGACCGTGAGACGGCCGCGCGCCTGGCCGGAGAGCGCAAGTGGACGGTCGCGCCCGACGGCGAGCGCTGGCGTCGCGTCGTCGCCTCGCCCGCGCCGCAGCGGATCGTCGAGCTGCGGACCATTCGCACGCTTGTCGACGCCGGCGTGCTGGTCGTCTGCGTCGGCGGCGGCGGGATCCCCGTCGTGGTTGACGCGCGCGGTGCGCTGCACGGTGTGGAGGCGGTCATCGACAAGGACCACTCTGCCGCGCTGCTCGCCAGCGAGCTCGACGCCGACGCGCTGCTGCTGCTGACCGACGTCCCCTACGTCGAGCGCGGCTACGCCACCGCGCACGCGCAGCCGATCCGCGAAGCCTCCGCGCGCGAGCTCGACCCGTCCGCGTTCGACGCCGGCTCGATGCGCCCGAAGATCGAAGCTGCCTGCCGCTTCGCCTCCGAGACGGGCAGGATCGCCGCGATCGGCGCGCTGTCGGACGCCGCCGCGATCCTCGCCGGCAGGGCCGGCACGCACATCGTCGCCGAAGGCGTCCAAGCGCCCGTGCCGAGCGTGTCCGCGGTTATTGAACGATGAACGGCTCCACCGACGAGATGTCCACCGACGAGATGTCCACCGACGAGATGTCCACCGACGAGATCGTTACAACCTTGAATGATTACAAGCTTGAATGATTACAACCTTGAACGATCCCACGATGAGTGATTCCATCGGGGACCGGTTGGCCGTGCGGGCATTTTGGGAAGCTGTATGACGATGCAAGCTGTAGTCGTCCACGAGCCCGGCGGACCGGAGGTGCTGAAGCTCGAGCAGCGTCCGATCCCCGAGGCGCAGCCGGGGTGGGTGCTCGTGCGCGTGTGGGCGTTCGGCCTGAACCGCTCCGAGCTGATCACGCGCGCCGGCGGCTCGGGCGACGCGGTGCGCTTCCCGCGCGTGCTCGGCATCGAGTGCGTCGGCGAGATCGTCGACGCGCCGGGCACGACGCTGCAGCCGGGGCAGCGGATGCTCGCGGCGATGGGCGGCATGGGCCGCGACTTCGACGGCGGCTATGAGCAGTACGCGCTGCTGCCGAGCAGCCAGGTGATCCCCGTCGAGACCACGCTCGACTGGCCGCAGCTGGGCGCGATCCCCGAGAGCTTCGGCACCGCCTGGGGGACGCTCGAGGAGCTCGCGCTGCAGGAGGGCCAAGCGCTGCTCGTGCAGGGCGGCAGCTCCTCGGTCGGGATGGCGGCGATCACGATCGCCAAGGACCGCGGCCTGACGGTGCTCGCGACCACGCGCCAGGAGTCCAAGCGCGCGGCGCTGCTCGAGGCCGGCGCCGACTATGTGATCGTCGCCGACGGCGACGTCGCGCCGGCGGTGCGCGCGCTGCTGCCCGACGGCGTGCACGGGCTGTGCGAGCTGGTCGGACCGGGCGCGCTGGCACAGGCGCTGCACGCGCTCGCGCCCGGCGGACGCGCCTGCATCACGGGCTTTCTCGAGGGCAACTGGGAGACCGACGCCGCCACAGCCGAGGCCGAGCGCCTCGGCGTGCAGCTGCGCCGCTTCGGCAGCAACGTGATCAACCGCGCCAGCTACGAGGGCATCTTCGCCGAGATCATCCGCGCGATCGAGGACGGCCGCTACACGGTCAACCTGGACAGCGTGTTCGGGATGAGCGAGCTCGCCGACGCGCATCGATACATGGAAGCCAATCGCGCCGCCGGCAAGGTCGTCGGGCTGCCGCCGAAGGACTGACGCGCGGCGCGCGCGGGCGCGCCGGAATAGTACTGACGCCAAGTCCGTCCTCAGCCCCGATGGGGCACGGCCGTGCGCCAGCGAGGATGGATACATGGCAAGCACGGTCACCACGGAGGCGATGCGCGACGTCGCCGCCTCGCTTGGCCAGAATGTGATCGAGGTCCGCGACCTCACGCGGCGGTTCGGCGACTTCACGGCCGTCGACGACATCAGCTTCGACGTGCGCGAGGGCGAGGTGTTCGCGTTCCTGGGGCCCAACGGCGCGGGCAAGTCGACGACGATCAACATGCTCTGCACGCTCGCGCGGCCAACCGCCGGGCAGGTCACGGTCGCGGGCTTCGACGTCGCGGCGCGGCCGAAGGCGGTGCGCCGCAACATCGGCCTGGTGTTCCAGGATCAGACGCTCGACGACAGGCTCACCGCGCAGGAGAACCTGCGCTTCCACGCGGTGCTCTATCGCGTGCCCGGCCGCGAGGTCAACGAGCGCATCGCGCGCGTGCTCGAGCTCGTCGACCTCAGCGACCGCCGCTACGACCTCGTGTCCGAGTTCTCCGGCGGCATGGCGCGCCGCCTGGAAATCGCCAGGGCGCTGATGCACGTCCCCAGGGTGCTGTTCCTCGACGAGCCGACGATCGGCCTTGACCCGCAGACGCGCGCGCTGATGTGGGAGGACGTGCTGCGGCTGCGCGAGGAGTCGAACGTGACGGTGTTCCTGACCACGCACTACATGGACGAGGCGGAGTACGCCGATCGCATCGCGATCATCGACCACGGCAAGATCGTCGCGCTCGACACGCCGCAGGCGCTCAAGGCCGAGATCGGCGCCGACACTGTGGACCTCGGCACGACCGACGACGCCGCCGCGATCGCCGCGCTGCAGCGCGCCGGCTACCGTGTCGAGCCCGTGTCCGGCGAAGCGCGTGTGTTCGTCGAGAATGGCGAGAACGCGGTGCCGGCGCTGATCGAGACGGTCGGCGTGCCCGTCCTCAACGTGCACGTCCACCAGCCGACGCTCGACGACGTGTTCCTGCACTACACCGGTCGCGAGATCCGCGAGTCCCACGCCGATGCGATCCCGGCGCGCGTGCGCGCCTGGCACGGCAGGAGGCGCTGAGATGGCCAGCGCGGCGCTGCCGTCGAAGCTCGCCGAAAGCCCCGACACGGTGCTGCGCGACGAGCTGCGCACGACCGGCATGGTGTGGCTGCGCGAGCTGATCCGCTTCGAGCGCACGCGCACGCGCATCCTCAGCGGGCTGATCCAGCCGATCCTGTTCCTGGTCGTGCTCGGCTACGGCATGAGCGGACTGGTGGGCAGCACCGCAGGCTTCGACTTCAAGAAGTTCATGTTCCCCGGGATCATGGCGATGAGCGTTGTCACGACCGCGATCTTCTCCGGCATGTCGATCGTGTGGGATCGCGAATTCGGCTTCCTGCGCGAGATGCTCGTCGCGCCCACGAGCCGCGCGTCGATCGCGCTCGGCAAGACCGCCGGCGGCGCCAGCGTCGCGGCGGTGCAGGGCTCGATCATGCTCGTGCTCGCGCCGCTGATCGGCGTGCACCTGACCGCGGTGCTGGTGCTCGAGATCATCGGCCTGGAGCTGCTGATGGCGATCGCGCTGACGGCCTTCGGCGTGTTCGTCGCGAGCCACATCGAACGCATGGAAGGCTTCCAGGTGGTCATGCAGATGCTGCTGTTCCCGATGATCTTCCTGTCGGGCGCGCTGTTCCCGCTGAACGGGCTGCCTGGCTGGCTGACGGTCCTCACACGCGTCAACCCGCTGACCTACGCGGTCGCGCCGCTGCGCCAGGTCGTGTTCGCCGCGCAGCACATGCCGCCCGCCGCCCGCAAGCGCTTCCCCGCGACCGTCGAGGTGTTCGGCCACACGCTCTCGATCGGCACCGAGATCGGGATCGTCGTCGTGTTCGCCGCGATCTTCATCGCCCTGGCGATCCGCGGCTTCTCGCGGACGCAGTAAGCGCGCGCGGCGACCGCGCGCTGGCTGAACGTGCGCGCGCGGCTCAGATCGGCGCGTCGAGCACGAACACCTCGGCGGCGATGTCCGGCTCGATGTGGTTGCCGCTGATGAAGGCGATCACCTTGCGCTCGGTCAGCCGTTCGACGGCCGCCGTGAAGTCGGCCTGCATCGCCTGCTGGTAGAGGTGGCGGATGCCGATCACGGCGTCGTCGCGGTCCGCCAGGGAGACCGCCTTGTCCGCCGGCGTGAGCACGTCGTGCATGAGCGTCACGACGACGTTGTTGTGGTGAAAGGACGAGGCGCTCTTGGGCCCGCGGCCGAGGTACTCGTTGTGGATGCCGATCAGCGCGCTGGTGACGGCCGCGTTCAACTCGCCTCCGGTGAGCCTGTCGTCCGCTGGCATCAGCCACACCCGCCGAAGCGCAGCGGCGAGGGTTGCCGGCTTCGCGAAGTGCATGCGCCACGACCGTCGCCGGCCATCGTTCACATCCCTGCCCGGCGCTCTCGGGTTTGCGTGCTCCTGTGCGGCGGATAGAGAGCGGGCCGTTAGAGGACCCAGCGAACAGGTGCGTCCAGTGTAGTCGCATCGCCGGGCCTCACCGCGCTTGTGCGCGGCACTCGCAGGTGCTAGCGTCGCAGTTGATGCTGGGGCGCGCTTGGCGTGGCCTCGGTGTTCCTCGATAGATGACGGTGCGCGCTGGGCATCAATGCCCTCCTCGGCTGTCGGGCTCGACCTCCGGAAGAGGCCGACGTGGTTCCCCGAGTCCGTTACGCCACCCGCCGGACCAGCGCGCCGGCCGGCGGCGGGCGATGACCGTGGACCATCTACGGGAGCAGTGGAGCGCGCGCCTGCTGGAGGTGGGGCGCTCGCTCGTGACCGAGCTGGATCTGACGGCGCTGCTCGACCGCGTGCTGGCGACGGCGCGCGAGCTCACCGGCGCGCGGTATGCGGCGCTGGGGATCCTCACCGAGGACCGCACAGGGCTCGCGGAGTTCCTGACCCTGGGCGTGGACGAGCAGACGCACCAGTCGATCGGCGAGCTTCCGAGCGGGCGCGGGGTGCTGGGCGTGCTGATCGAGCATCCCGAGCCGCTGCGCCTCGCTGACGTCGGCGATCACCCGCACAGCTTCGGCTTTCCCGTTGGGCACCCGGTGATGCGCAGCTTCCTGGGCGTGCCTGTGATGGTGCAGGGGCAGGCGTGGGGCAATCTCTACCTGGCCGAGAAGCACGGCGGCGACGAGTTCAGCGACCAGGATCAGCGAGCCGCGGTGATCCTCGCCGAGTGGGCGGCCGTCGCGATCCATAACGCCAGGCTGTACGGGATCAGCGAGCTTCGCCGTGAAGAGGCCGAGAAGGCCGTGCGCGGCTTGGAGGTCACGCGCGACATAGCCGTGGCGATCGGTGGCGAGATCGGGCTCGAGCACGTGCTCGAGCTGATCGCCAAGCGCGGGCGCGCGCTGGTGGGCGCCCGCAGTCTCGTGATCATGCTCCGCGAGGGGGAGGAATTGGTCGTTCACGCCGGCGCAGGCCACGTTCAGGACCACCGTGGCGTGCGCATCGCGATCCTCGGGTCCGCATCCGAGCAGGTGCTCGAACGGCGGCGTCCCGAGCGCGTCATCGCAGTTGATGCGCGCCTGCGGGTCGTTGCGAAGGCGTCTGGCGTGCCGGACGCGCGCACCGCGCTGCTGGTGCCGCTGCTGTATCGCGGCGAGGCGCTGGGAGTCCTCGCGGCGTTCGATCGCGGCGCGGACGGCGCGACGTTCAGCGAGGACGACGAGAGCATGCTGCGCGCATTTGCGGCGAGCGCCGCGACGGCGGTGGCGATGGCGCAGAGCGTGAGGGCCGACCGCCTGCGCAGCTCGCTGGCAGCCGCGGATGCAGAGCGCCGGCGTTGGGCGCGCGAGCTGCACGACGAGACACTGCAGGGCCTGGGCGCTCTGCGCATGCTGATGGCGGCGGCGCTGCGCTGCGACGAGCTCCCGCAGGTCCACGAGTCGATGGGCGACGCCGTGCGGCAG
This sequence comes from Solirubrobacteraceae bacterium, assembly GCA_049513255.1. GTDB lineage: Bacteria > Actinomycetota > Thermoleophilia > Solirubrobacterales > Solirubrobacteraceae > Palsa-744. Next base: position 156,647 of record JBEKWH010000006.1, on the reverse strand, counting down.
GTCGAGATCGAGATCGGAAACCTGCGCTCGATCATCACCGACCTGCGCCCGGCTGCGCTCGACGAGCTTGGTCTGCGCGCCGCGATCGAAGCGCTGCTCGACCGCCATCGAGACCAGCACGGGCTGACGATCGACGGTCAGCTCGCAATCCGCAGCCCGGCAGACGGAGACGGGCGTCTCGACGAGGATCTCGAGACCGCCATTTATCGGATCGTCCAGGAGGCGCTGACGAACGTCGTCAAGCACGCCAACGCCGCGCGAGTGCGGCTGGCCATGCGCGAGTGTCAGGGCGAGCTGCTGATCGAGCTGCAGGATGACGGCGACGGCTTCGACACTGCATCGGTCTCCGGCGGCTTTGGGCTGACCGGCATCTCCGAGCGCGTCGCTCTCAGCGGCGGCGACCTGAGCATCGAGTCCGGCGACGGCGGAACGCTGCTGTCGGTTCGTCTGCCGGTCTGGCGCGGCAAGCGCGAGGGCGCCGATCGGCGTCAGTCCGCGGATGCTCGCGAGGCTGTGTCCTGAACACTTGACGGCGGCATCCTAGGTCCGGCGCGCTTGTGGAGAATCCCGGAGCCGGTCGCGCAGTTCGCCGCGATGACTTGCTCGACGCTGAGGGTCAGGATTCCGGTTATGGGCGCAGATGCCATTCACCGGAACGATCACCCGCAACGCCCGCGGTTGCGCGCCATCGGCTTGGGGGCGCCGACGCTTCGCAGCGATCCTGCCGGCCGGGAGCCGGCGGACGACCGTAGCCGGGCGGCGGAGCGACGCGTCAAGAATCGCCGGCTGCTGGCGCACGTGCGCGAGCTGCAGAGGAAGCCGAAGTCATTGAGGAAGGACGCGCAGCAGTGAGGCTTGCCGCCGCTAGAACGTCAGCGACGCGCCGCGTGCGAGCAGCAGCACCGGCGAGGACGCCCGCTCGATGCGCTCGCGCCCGGTGGCGCTGAGCAAGAGCTGTCCGGCTGCGGCCGCTGTTCGCGAGGCGATCACGAGCAGGTCGGCCTCGCTGCCGGTCACGACCGCGCCGAGCGCATGGGCGAGGCTCGCCGCGGTCGCCTGTGCGGCTGGGTCGTCGTCCTCGTCGTAGACGCTGATCGTGCCGATGCTGTGCTCGACCGGCTCGCGCCGCAGACCCGCGGGCGCGAGCGCGAGCGAGCACGAGATCGCGCGATCGAGCAGCTGCTCGGCCGTATGTGGCACATCCACATGCCCGGGCGGGGTGCGATAGCTGGATCCGAAGGCGATCACATCGGCGCCCAGCTCGTTCGCGAGCGTCGCCAGGCCCTCGGCGGTCGAGGAGGCGAGGATCACCCGCTGACCGACCGCGTCTGTGCCGAGCAGGCCGGCGCCCGCCGCGAGCAGGTGCTCCGCGTCGGCCTGTGCCGCCGCCTCACGCTGCGGGTCGGACTCCGCCGCGTGGCGCACGTAGGCGAGTGTGATTGCGGCGCCCGCGTGGGCGAACAGGCGCCCGAGCGCGAGCGCGTCACGGTCGTTACGCGTGCCGTCGTAGGAGACGATTACCTGCGGCATTGAGACCTCCGGAATTGGCGTGAATGGCTTGGCACGAATGCTGGCTGCCCTGCTGCTGCGGGGCGATTCTCCTACGCCGCCGGGCGCTTGGCATTGGACAGTTGTCCAAGTCTGTGCGGCATGTCCGCGGATCGTCGGGGTTTTCTGCGGATGAGCGCATTCACCGCGCGCGCGAGCATGTGGCTGGCGGCGGGCGCCGAGCGATGATCGACCTTCACTGTCACATACTGCCGGGCCTCGACGACGGCGCGCTGAGCCTCGACGACAGCGTCGCGATGGCGCGCCAGGCCGCGGACGACGGCATCGCGGTCGTGTGCGCGACGCCGCACATACGACACGATCACCACGTTCACATCGGCGAGATCGCCGCGCGCGTGTCCTCGCTGCAGCAGGAGCTGGCCAGGCGCCGCATCCCTGTGAGACTGCTCCCCGGCGGTGAGCTGGCGGAGACCGAGGCCGACCGGCTGACGGACGCCGAGCTGCGACTGGTGACGCTCGGTGGCGCCGGCGCGTGGCTGCTGCTGGAGCCCGCCCCCGGGCCGCTTACGTCAGGCCTGCAGGAGCTCGTCGAAAGGCTTGCCGCGCGCGGCTATCGCGCGGTGCTCGCGCATCCCGAGCGTCATGCCGGCGCCGACTTCACCGAGCGCTTGGAGGGACTCGCCAGCCGCGGCTGCCTGATCCAGTGGACGGCCGAGTTCGTCGCCGACGCCGCCCCGGGCGACCTCGCGCTCGTGCTCGCGCAGAGACGCCTCGTGCACCTGCTCGGCAGCGACGCGCACTCCTCGCTGGCTGGTCGCCCCGTGCGGCTGGCGGCGGGATTCGCGCGGCTGGCCAGCGTTCTCACGCCGGCGCAGATCGCCTGGTCAGCCGAGCTCGCGCCGCATGCGATCGTGCGCGGAGGAGAGCTCAGCCCCCAACCGTGACCGGCTCGCCGCGCGTGAGCTCTCCGTCGCGCGCCGGTGGTTCGTCGTGTGCCGGCGGCTCGCCGCCGCGGGCGCTGACCGCCTGCATCAGCGGTCCGATCAGGTCGATCGGCAGCGGGAAGACGATCGTCGAGTTCTGCTCGCTGCCGATCTCCAGCAGCGTCTGCAGGTAGCGCAGCTGGATCGTGACGGGGTTGCGAGCGATCACGTCTGCCGCATCGGCGAGCTTGGCGGCGGCCTGGAACTCGCCTTCGGCGTTGATGATCTTCGCGCGGCGCTCGCGCTCGGCCTCGGCCTGGCGGGCGATCGCGTGCTGCATGTCCTCGGGGATTTCCACGTCCTTGATCTCGACGGCGGTGACCTTGATGCCCCACGGCTCGGTCTGATCGTCGATGATCTTCTGCAGGTCCTCGTTGAGCCGCTCGCGCTCGGCCAGCAGCGTGTCGAGCTCGGCCTTGCCGAGCACCGAGCGCAGCGTCGTCTGCGCGATCTGCGAGGTGGCGGCAAGCACGTCCTGCACCTCGACGACGGAGCGGTTGGGATCGACCACGTGGAAGTAGGTGACGGCGGTGACGCGCGCCGGCACGTTGTCGCGGGTGATCACCTCCTGCGGCGGTATCTGCTGGGTGACCGTGCGCAGGCTGACGCGCACCAGGCGGTCGACGAACGGGATCAGCAGCACGACGCCGGGGCCCTTCTGGTCGAGCAGCCGCCCCAGCCGGAAGACCACGCCGCGCTCGTACTCGCGCAGGATGCGCACCGATGCAGAGGCGAGGACCAACCCGAGCAGCAGTAGGACTACGACGACAGCTATGACGATCGTGACGATCATGGATTCAGCTCCCATTCCTCGGCCTTGCGCACGCACAAGGTCAAGCCGTTGACGCGTTCGACGACCACGCGGTCGCCGTTGTGCAGCTCCGTCTCGTGATGGATCGGGCTCGGCTCCGCGCGCCACAGCGACCCGTCGACGAACACCTCGGCCTCGGGGCCGGCGATCGAGCGAACGACGCCGACGTGGCCGACGAGCGCCTCCCTGCCGGTGCGGGGCCGCGCTCGCAGCGGCTGCAGGATGCGCCGCCTGGCGAGCATCAGCAGCGACGCAGCCGCCGCCGCGGCGCACAGCCCGATGATCAATACGACCACCGCGCCGGCGCCGGCGGCGAGGAGCAGCACCACCACGCCAGCGACCGCGGCGACGCTCGCGAACGCGGCCATCAGCCCGCCGCTCGACAGATGCGCCTCGGCCAGCAGCAGCGCGACCGCCGCGGCGATCAGGACGATGCCCAGAGCGGTCATGACATGAGTGCGGAGTTGGCGACGGTCATCGTATGAATCACGCTAACGCCCACCCAGCCGATCGCCATCGGGCGATTACCGGCCGGTCACTGCGGAGAACTACTTGGCTCCGCGCTGTGTGGCTCCGCGCCGTGTCGCTCGTCGCCATCCGCCGCCGAAGCGCTCTCCCACGGCTCGAGCGTGACCGCGTGGGCGAGCTGTTCGACCACGTCACGGGATGCGTTCCCGAGCCCGCGGCGCAGGAAGTTCGCCGCGCCGGCGGCGGCGCCGATGACGACCGCGCGCTCGAAGCTCTCGCCGCGCGCCCAGGCGGCGGCCAGGCCGCCCATCATCGCGTCGCCGCAGCCCTCGCGGAAGCCGTGCTCGAAGCGAGGCGGCGTCAGCCACCAGACGCGATCCTCGTGCAGCACGAGCGCCGGCAGCTCGCCGCGGGTGACGATCACGCTGTGCGCGCCGTGCTCGCGCAGCCGCTGCGCGCCCGCGAGCAGCAGCTCCGGCGTCGAGACGGGGCCGCGCACGAACTGCGCGAGCTCCCAGTCGTTGATCTTCACGAGGTCCGGCTCGCTCGTGAGCGCGCTGTCCAGGCGCGGCGAGGACAGATCCACGAGCGTGCGACAGTCGCTCGCGCGCGTGTCGGCGACGAGATCGCGGTAGACCTCCAACGGCAGTGACTCGCCTGGCAGCGGGTTGGTGACCACGAGCCAGCCGCACGCCAGCGCCTGCGCGCACGTGTGCGAGAACAGCTCGTCGAGCTCGTGTCGCGACGGCGCGTCGCTGAGGCTCATCGCCAGCAGCTCGCGCTCCCCGGAGCGGCGGTCGGTGACGTAGCAGCCGCTCGCGCTCGCGCTCTGTACCAGCTGCGCGCGCGCGCCGACGGCCTTGCGGATCAGTGGCCGCAGCAACTCGCCGGGCTCGCCTCCAAGCAGCCCGCAGAGCACCGGTTCGGCGCCCATGCACAGGGCCATGCGCGCGACCCACACGCCCTGGCCACCAGCGTGGAAGTGGATGCTCTGATGCTCGGTGCCCTCCAGCTCCAGCGTCACCGTCAGCAGCGGGTTGGGGGCGAACACCGCCACCGCGGGCGCGCTCACGCGGCACCCCTGTACCCCGCCGGCGCCAGCCTGAGCATCGCGGTGAGCTCGCGCTGCAGGCGATCCACGATCGCCTGCGGGTCGGGCACCTGCTGCGTGTGCGTGAGCACGCCGACGGTGATCTTGCCGTTGTAGCTGAAGATGCTCACGCTCATGCCCACGCTGCCAGCCGTGGGCGCCCACACGAGCACGGTTCGCAACGGGCTGCCGGCGAGGTACATGATCTGTCTCGGGCCGGGCACGTTCGTCGTGACGGCGCTCGCCTTCGCGGAGAAGATGTCCAGGACGCGGCTCTCGACCTGTGCCGGAGCCAGCCCCATGGCCTCGAGCAGGACGTACGTCATCTGGCCCTCGGGCGAGCTCTTGAGCCCGTCCATGCCGCGTTTGAGCTCGCGCAGGCGCTCGCGTCGACTGGAGCGATCGACCGGCAGCTCCAGGAACACGAGCCCGAACTCGTTGCCGAGCTCGCGCGCCACCGGCCGGTCGTGGTCGCGGAGATTGAAGGGCACGAGCGTGCGTAGCGCGTGCGGCTCCTCGCCGCGCGCGCTGAGATAGCCACGCAGCGCGCCGCTGAGCGCCGCGAGCAGCACGTCGTTGACGGTCGCGCCCTGCGCGTGCGCGATCATCTTGACCTGCTCGAGCGACAGCGGCTCGCTCCAGGCGACGCAGCGCACGGCGCCGTCGCCGAGCTCGAGCAGCGACGATGAGTCGCGCGGGATCAGCAGCAGCTTGACGAGCTCGCGCGCATCGGCGACCAGGACGTCGGCGAGCTCCAGCGCGCGCCGCGGGCGCGTGAGGATCTCGACGCCCTCGCGCACGAGCGCCAGCGGGATGCCGGCGAGCGCCCGCACGCCAGCGCCGCCGCGGGCGCTCGCGGCCGCGGGCTCGCTGCTGATGGCGAGCCCGCCGTTCGCCGGCGGCTCGCCGTGACGCGCCTTGCCTGGCGCGGCGTCGGTCAGCGACAGCAGCACCTGCGCGAGCGCGATGCCGTCGGCGATGCAGTGGTGCATACGCACGATCACCGCGCTGCCCTGCGCGGGGCCGTCGATCAGGTACATGTCCCACAGCGGCTTGTTGCGGTCGAGCGGGGTCGAGGCGAGGTCGCCGATCAGCTCACGCAGCGCCGACTCCTGTGCCGGCGCCGGCAGGCCGCGGCGATGGATGTGCCGCGCGAGGTCGAAGTGCGGGTCCTCGACCCAGCGCGGGCCGCCGGGCACGAGCAGGCTGTCGAGGACACGCTGGCGAAAGCGCGGATAGGCATCCACCAGGCGCGTGCGCACCACATCTGTCAGGCGTTCCCAGTCAAGACGCTCGTCGAAGACCAGCACCGAGTTGATGACGAGCAGGTTCGTCGGGCGATCCATGTGCAGCCACGCGACATCGGCGCTCGATAGGTGTTCAGCGCTCACGACTGTGCGGCTCCCGGCGAGATCGTCACGGCATCGGCCAGCGTCCCGCATCTCAGGGCTTTGCGCATCCGTGCAATCCCGCACGGCGAGTGCGGAGTCAGCGGTGGCGGCGCAGCGGTCCAGCCGCCGGCGGCGCCGGGCTGGCGCCGGCGGGCTCGCGCACGGTGGCCGTACCCACGAGCACCGGGACTTCTCCATCGGGATGCGCGTAGAGCACTTCGATAGTTGCTACGCGCCGCGTCCACGGCCGCGGTTCCCGGGGGCCTCCGCACACGCCGGCGAACAGCCCGTAAGCGGACAGCGACTGCGTCACGATCGCGCCGCGCGCGATGTCGCGTTCGATCGATTGCCCGGTGTAGCCGGTGGCTCCCACGGCCCGGGCCCCGGGCCCGCGACCAGGCACGGGCGGCACGCACGAGACGCTCGGGATGCGAATGTCGTAGTCGGCATTGGCGCTCGTGACGGCGAGCGGCGCGGTGAAGCTGAGCTCGACTGCGGTGATCAGCCGGTGACTGATCTGCAGTCGCACGCGCAGCGGCTGGCGCAGGTCGCGCGGCGCCACGTAGCGGCTGGATGGCCAGTGCGGGAAGGGGCAGGGGTCTGCGAGGCGGCTCGTGACCCACGGGGGCAACGTCGGCCCGCGCTGGCAGAGCCTGCCGTCGAGGCGGTAGGTGATCGCGGTGATCGGCGGCTCGGGCGCGAGGTCGCCTTCGGTGCCGATGCTTTCCTCCCCGACGCCCACGTGCTGGTGGGGAGCGATGCGCCGCACGAGCAGGTATGCGCCAAGCGGGGGCAGGACGGCCTCGCTGCGAGGCTCGGTGCCCTCGCGGAAGCTGACGCTCACGGCGTCCGCGCCGAGCAGCCCGTAGTACAGGTCACGCAGGTCGCCTCTCGGGATCGCCCGCGCATCGCCGTTCGCGGCGCCGGCGCTGCGGTCGACGCCCACGTGCTCGCCGGCGATCGCGTGACCGGCGAGCTCGCAGCTGACGCTCTCGGTCGCGGCGTCGTCTTCGACGCTCTTGCCGACGCCGCTGGTTTCAGGCAGCACGGCTGGGGAGATCGGGTGAAAGCGCCCGTCGTCGTGGAACACGCCGTCGATGCCCAGCTCGCCGAGCTGCCCGTTCGCGACGCGGCCGATCTGCACGCAGACCTCGCCGCGGGTGGTGTGCACGATCCGCACGCCCCACGGCAGGCCGCCTTCGGGGTCGGGAACGCGCAACGGCAGCAGCTGCGAGGCGCCCGCTGCGGGCACGCCCTCGCCGGCGTTTGGGTTCAGCGGCCCCTGCGGGCGCACCGGCGCGCCGGTGAGGATCACGCCGGTGGCGGCGAGCGCGATCGTGGTGGTGGCGAGCAGGCAGCCGAACGCGAGCGCGGGCACGCGCAGGCGGCGAGCCCGCTCGCGAAGGCCCGTTCGCGTCGCGGATCGCCACGCCTTGCCGTCGCTTTCGTTGTCGCCGACGCCCTCGCTGGCGGCGCGGAGCCTGCGCTCGGCAGCCTCGTGAAGGTCACGCTCCAGCTGCGGGAGGATGCTCATTGCTCACCAGCCAATCTTGCTCGTAGGGTTCGAAGCCCGCGGCTGACCCGCTGGCGTACAACCGCCTCCGAGCAGCGCAGCTCGCCGGCGATCTCCGCGTACTCGCGGTCGTGCACTACGCGCGCGTGGATCGCGCGCCGCTGCTCCTCGGGAAGGCCGGCCAGCGCGATCGTCGCCTGGTCGTCGTGCTCCGTCAGCCGCGCGATCGTCTCGCTCGCGTGATCGTCGAGGACCAAGCGCGGCAGACCGAGCCGCTCGCGAGCGGCCGACTCGACCCGACCCTCGCGATAGCTGGAGCCGAGGACGTTGCGGGCGATCCCGAACAGCCACTGGTCGGCCCGTCCTCTTGCAGGGTCGTAGGCTCCCACGGACTCGAGCGCCCGGGCGAAGGTCTCCGCGGTGAGATCCGCGGCGAGCTCGGGCCGGCCCGTGGCGCGCATGAAGAACCCGAGCACGGGCCGCTCGAAGCGTCGATAGAAGGCGGCAAACGCCCGGGCGTCCGAGCGCGCAGCGCTCAGCAGCGCCCGCCCATCGCCCGTGTCTTGCAGCATCATCGACAGCTATTAGCGCACGCTGGCGCGTTTGTGACGAAGAAAGAGAGCGTGAGTGCCGTACGACATTGCGGCCGAAGCCGCCGGCCGGTTTGGCGGTCGTTCCTGTGCGGGAACCACCCACGCTCTCTGAGATCAATATTGACGTGCCGCTGGCTGTCCGTCATCGCGGCAAGCTCCGCGGGCGCATGCGTGGTTAACCACAGTGCGGCGAGCGCGCCGGGCGGGCCATCGCGGGCGGGTCGTCACTCGGCGGAGCTCGCCGCGTCGTCCCTCGCGCTGGCGGGCCTCGCGGGAAGCGCGAGCAGCGCGAGCGCCGCCCCAACGAGGGCGACGACGGCGGCCACGAGCAGCCCGAGGTCCATCCCGCTGATGAACGCCGAGCGCGCGAATTGCGAGAGCAGCTGGCCGCTGATCCCGCCGATCTCCTTGGCTACCGTGAGCGCGCCTCCGAGCGATCCGCGGATCGTTTCCTGGATCGCGTGGGGGATCTGCAGGGGCGCCAGCGTGCTGTCGATCCGGTGCTGGTAGCGGGTCGAGAGCAGGCTGCCGATGACCGCCACGCCGAGCGCGCCGCTGACCTGCATGCACGCGCCGTTGGTCGCCGAGCCGACGCCGGTGTGCGCGGCGGGCAGCGAGCCCATCACGGCTCCGGTCGACGGTGGGATCACGAGGCCCGCGCCGATGCCCAGCATGACCATGCCGGCAACCACGCCGCCGTAGGTGGTGGTGACGGAAGCGCCTGAGATCTGCCACAGGCCAGCGGCGACGATCAGCAGGCCGCCTGTCACCGTGAGCTTGGTGCCCAGCCGGCGCACCAGGACCGTGGACAGGGGCGCCATCACGGCGATTGCGCCGGCTGCTGGCAGCACGCGCACGCCGGCCTGCAGCGGCGTGTAGCCGAGCTGGAACTGCAGCAGCTGGGTGAGCACGAACAGCGAGCCGTACAGCCCGAACGCGAGCAGGCCGTTGCAGAGGATCGCCGCGGAGAACCTGCGAGCCGTGAAGAACCGCAGTTCGAGCAGCGGATGCGCGCTGGCGCGCTCCCACATCACGAACCCGGCGAGCAGCGCCAGTCCGCCGCAGCCGGCGCCGAGCACGAGCGCCGAGGACCAGCCATGCACGGGTGCTTCGATGATCGCCCACAGCAGCAGCCCGAGGCCGGTGATCGACAGCAGCGCGCCGGCCGAGTCCAGGCGCGTCGCCTGCGGATCCTTGGAGTCGGGCACCAGCGGGATCGCGAAGAGCAGGCCGAGCAGCGCCACGGGCACGTTGATCAGGAACACCGAGCCCCACCAGAAGTGCGCGAGCAGCAGGCCGCCGACGATCGGGCCGAGCGCCAGCCCGGCGCCGCTGGTCCCCGCCCAGAAGCCGAGCGCGCGCTGGCGCTCGCCCTGGTCGGCGAACATGTTCGTGATGATCGACAGCGTCGAGGGCATGATCAGCGCCGCACCGATTCCCATGCTCGCGCGCGCCGCGATCAACACCCCGACGGTGCCCGAGAACGCCGCCCAGGTCGAGCCCACGGCGAACGCCGCGAGGCCGGCGAGGAACGTGCGCTTGCGCCCGACGCGGTCGGCGAGAGCGCCCGAGACCAGCATCAGCCCACCGAACACGAGCACGTAGGCGTCGACGATCCACTGCAGCTCGCTGGTGGTCGCGTGGAGCTTGCGCACGAGCGTCGGCAGCACCACGTTCAACACGGTGGTGTCCAGCGAGACGATCAGCAGCGGAACGCACAAGACCGTGAGCGCCCACCAGCGACGCGGCGGCGTGCCAGCCGTCGCATGTCCGCCTCGCCGCGGGGCGATCGCGGGCGGCGGAGCTGAGATCGGCGCGTGTGCCACGTAAGCAAGGCTCGCGTGCACGCGCGCGCTGAGCATCGGTACTTATACGCACACCGCCACCAGGCAAGCTACGGACGGGAGTAATCGTTTACGGGTGTAATGATCATTGGCTGTAACGATCTCGCGGCCGCTGACTCAGTAGTCCGCCCCCGCCGGCTGCGGGCATCTCCCGGACGCGCTGGCGGTCGCGGGCGAAGAGGATCCGCGCATGGAGTTTCTCGATCGCGCTGACGCCGGTCGGCGCCTGGCATCTGAGTTGAAGCCGTTTACGGAGGAGTGGCCGGTGATCCTGGCTCTGCCGCGCGGAGGCGTGCCCGTGGCACTGGAGGTTGCGCGTGCACTGCATGCGCCGCTCGACGTCCTCGCAGCAGCGTCGTCAGTTCCCGTTGGCGGCCGAACGGTGATAGCTGTCGATGACGGCCTGGCGAGCGGGCTGAGCGCCCTGGCCGCTGTCCGCGAGATACGCAGGCGCGGCGCCCGGCAGATCGTCGTCGCCGCCCCCGTATGTTCCGGCAAGGCTGCGTCGACGCTAGCCGGGGAGGCAGATCGCATCGTCTGCCTGGAGGCCCCGCCGTGCATGTTCGCGGTGGGCATGTCCTACCGCGACTTCGCGCCTGTTTCCGATGAGCAGGTGGCGGCGCTGCTGGCCGAGGCCGGCACGGAGGAGATCTCGGGTCACGCTGTGCCGGTCGCGCGCTGAGCGAGACTCACGCTCGTTGGAAGCGCCGGCCACTCGGCCCGACGCTCACTGTCTCCGCGCCGGCGACGCACAGGAGCGTCGGCCGATCGCTGCTCACGTCGATGCTGTCCGCGCTCACCCGCACGCGCAGTCGCGCAGCCCGAAAGCTCAGCCGCAGCTCGAGCAGCTCCCAGTCGGGGGCGATCTGCGGTTCGAGCTCGAGCACGTCACCGCGGGGACGGGCTCCCAGGAAGCCGAATGCAAGCGCCTGCCAGACGCTTCCCATCGCAGCGATGTGCACTCCGCCCGCAGTCGACCCGGATACGTCGTCGAGGTCGATCCTTGTCGTGGAGGCCAGCGCCGCCCGTGCCTCGGCGAGCCGGCCGGCACGGGCCAGCAGCGCGGCGTGAACGCCGAGTGAGAGTGAGCTGGAATGCGCGGTCCGTGGCTCATAGAACGCCAGGTTGGCGATGAGCGAGCCGTGGACGACCTCGTTCGGGACGAGGTGGTGGAGCATCAGCACGTCGGCTTGCTTTACGACCTGAGCCTGATGCACACGCTCGGGCGAGAGCAGCAGATCGGCGGCGATCGGCCGTCGCGGCGCGATCTCGGCGATGACCAGCGGCTCCAGCGCAAAGAACCCGGCGAACTGCTCATACAAGCCGCTGTCCGGGTGATAGCCGTCCACGAGCGCGTCGGCGAGATCGAGCCAGGCGAGCCGCTCCGTCCGCTCGACAGCGCCGTCCGTCGTCTCCGCGAACGCACGGCGCAGGTTCCAGCGCGCCATCACGTTGGTGTAGGCGTTGTCGTCGACGAGCTCGTGGTACTCGTCGGGGCCGATCACGCCGCGAATGTGAGCGCTGCCGTCGCTGTCGCGCTCCGCACGGGAGGCCCAGTAGCGGGCCGTCTCGACGAGCAGCTGCCGTCCGGAGCCTTCGCGGAATGTCTCATCGCCGGTCCAGTCGAGGTAGTAGCCGGCCGCCCAGGCGACGTCGGCGACGATGTGCTCCTCGCGCTGGCCGGTGTAGATCGCGACCTCGCGCCCGGCGCGGTCGCGCGCGGAGCGCGGCGTGACATCCTCGCCGCTCGCGGCCGACTCCCAGGCAAAGCGGGCGCCGGCGCGTCCGGCGGCGCGCGCGGCAGCCTGGGCCGCTCCCAGACGCCTGACGCGGTACTCGAGGATCGCCCGCGCGGACGCGGGGTGGGTCGCGGCGAGGAACGGCAGCACGAACACGTCGCTGTCCCAGAACACGTGGCCGCGGTAGCCGCGGCCAGTCAGGGCGCGAGCGCCGACGGCCGCCTCACCGTGATCGCCTGCGCAGGCGATCAGGTGAAACAGCGCCAGCCGTATCCCGGCTTGCAGCTCGGGATCGCCGTCGATCCGCACATCGGCCTGCTCCCAGCGCTGCGCCCAGGCGCGGCGATGCTCGCTCAACAGCCGCTCGCGCCCGGCCTGCCTGGCTCGCTGCACACGTCTCAGCGCCGGTTTGCTCGAATCCTCGGCGGAGGTCGTCGCGTAGGCTGCGATGCGCTCGAGCGACGCGTCCTCACCGGCTCCAGCGATCGACTGCACCACGGCGGCTTCGAGCTTGCCGTCCGCCACGGCGATCCTGATCACGGTGCCGCCGTCGTGGCGCTCGGCGTGCGCGTGTGGCGGCGCGACGAGCGGCGGGCTGGCCTCGAGCGTCGCTCGTGGCGCGCGTGCGCGCAGGACCGCGACTCCGGGTTCGGCGAGCGAGGAGAACTGCAACGCGCCCAGCTCGTCGGGTATCTCCTGGCATAGCACGCCGGCGTGCAGATCGAGAACGCGGCGCACGCGACCGCCGGGTGCCAGCGCAGCGAGGCGGTTCCACAGCGGCGCCGGCTGCAGCTCCGAGAGCTCGCCCTCGCCACGGTAGACGCCCGCCATCAGAACCGCCGGCGCCGAACCGGGGGCCGGCGCGAGTACGCTGCCGCGGGTGCCGACGCGGCCGTCTGCGAGCGTCAGCAGCGCTTCGTGCGTGCGCTCGCGCGCGTGCTCGACGCCATCGACCGCCAGCGTCCAGCAGGGGTCGGATGGCACGATCGGCAAGGCGCCCCGCCGGCGCAGCGCGAGCTGCCGGTCGAGTAGTCGCAGGGGGCCGAGCGTCCCGAGCTCCTCGCCCGCGACCAGGACCTGCTCGTGGGACACCCCGCGCCGCCACAGATGCTCGAGATACCAGCGGATCAGGTCGATCTCTCCTCGCGCAACGAGCTCGACGCCCTCCGTCGACGCGCGATACACCTCCGAGTCGCCGGCGAGCAGCAGATGGAGCTCTCCAGGGCCGCAAGGTCGCGCGCCCAACTGGTCGTCGATGCTCGCCACGCCCGTCGCGCTGAGCACCGCCATGTCCAGGCCGAGGGTCGATGCGGATTCAACAGCGGCGCGTAGGGCGCCCGCAGCGGCGGAGCGCTCCGCCGCTGCGGTGCGCTCCCAGTCGAGGATCAGCGCCTCGAAGCGCCGGTCCAGCTGGGCTCCCAGCGCGGTGGGAGCGCTCACGGGGCGGCGGCCATCGTCACGTTCAGCTCGCCGTGCTGCTCGGGCAGCGCGAAGCTCGTGACGCGGCCGTCGCGTTTGAAGTCGAGCGTGACGGTGGCGTCGCCGACGTGCAGCGCCTGCAGCCGGACGTGCTCGAGCCAGTCGGGCAGGATCGGACGCTCGATCCTCAGCGCGCGGTCGGGCGCATCGGGTGAGATGCCGAGCATCGTCTGCAGCAGCAGGAACGGCGCCGCTGCCGCCCACGCCTGCGGGATGCACGCAACCGGGTAGGCGACCACCGCCGGACGCTCCGATCGGGCAAACCCGCAGTAGAGCTCGGGCAGGCGAAAGTCGCGGGCGCCGGTGGCGACGTCGAACAGTGCACCTGCGATCTGTCGCAGGGCGCCATCGTGGCCGTAGCGCTTCAGGCCGGCGGCGATGATCGCGTTGTCGTGTGGCCACACCGAGCCGTTGTGGTAGCTCATCGGGTTGTACGCCGGACAGTCGCTCGACAGCGTGCGCACGCCCCAGCCGCTGAACATGTCCGGCGCCATCAGGCGCTCGGCCACGGCCGCGGCTTTCTCCGGCTCGACGATCCCGCAGTACAGGCAATGGCCGGGGTTGGAGGTGACGCTCGCGACCTGGCGCTTGCGTCCGTCGAGCGCGAGCGCGAACGTTCCCTCCTGCGGGTTCCAGAATGCCTCGTTGAACGCTTCGCGCAGGTGCTGCGCCTCGCCGCGCAGCCGCAGCTCCGTGTCCGTGTCGCCGAGCGCCGCGTAGACGGTGGCGATCGTGAGCTTCGCGCGATAGACGTAGCCCTGCGCCTCGACCAGCGCGATCGGGCCCTCGGCGAGGCTGCCGTCCGCGTGCACGACGGAGTCGTGCGAGTCCTTCCACCCCTGGTTCTGCAGGCCGCCCGGCGAGCGGCGCTCGTACTCGATGAACCCGTCGCCGTCGCGATCGCCGAACTCGTCGATCCACCTCAAGGCGGCGTCGAGCGACGGGCGCAGCGCGCGCAGCGTCTGCAGGTCGCCCGTCCACGCGTAGTAGTCGGCGGCGCACATCAGGAACAGCGGCGTCGCGTCCACGGTTCCGTAGTACGGGGTGTGCGGGATGATCCCCGTCTGCGCGAGCTCGCCGACGCGCAGCTCGTGCATGATCTTGCCCGGCTCGGCGTCGCGCCAGGGGTCGTCCTCGCTCGCCTGGAGCTTGGCGAGGACGCGCAGCGCGTCGCGCGCCAGGTCGGGATTCAGCATCAGCGCCTCGCTCGCAGTGACGAGCGCGTCGCGTCCAAACGGCGCGACATACCAGGGGATGCCGGCGGACAGGATGCGTCCTCCGGGCGCCGGCGTCACGAGCGCGCGCAGGTCGCGGCTGGAGGTGGCCGTCAGTCCGCCGAACAGCTCGTTGTCGCTGCTGATGCGCGTGCAGCGCGACTCCCACTCCGAGCCCGCCTGCGCGAGCTCCGCTGCTGCCGTCTCGATGCGCCGCCGCGGCCGCCGGCTGCCGCCGATCGAGGGCTCGGCCGTCATCAAGATCGTCACCGGAACCCCTGGCTCCAGCGTCACCTCCCAATGCGCGCGCACGCAGTCCGCATCGAGCTCGACGCGGTCGGGCCGAGGGTCGAGCTCGATCACCGCCTCACGGAACGTCTCGTCCTCGCCGACATAGGCCAGCACCAGACCCCGCTCGAGCTGCTTGGGGGCGAGCGCATGTCCCCGCGCCTCTCTGTGCAGGCCGCCACGCACCTCGAAGATGTCGGCGAAGTCGGCTGCCAGGGCGAGCGAGACGCTCGTGGTGACCGCCTCGCGCAGGAAGTTCAGCACGCGCACCAGGTAGTACAGCCGGCCCGAGGCGATCATCAGCTCGCGGCTGATGCTCAACGACTGCTGCGGCACGGGCGCCAGCGCCTTGCGCGGCAGGCTGGCGTTGGTCGAGTCGACGATCGCGTGGTCATCGACCGCCGCGTAGGACAGCGCCACCGGAGGAGCACCGCCGACCTCGAAGCGGATCTCCGACAGGTAGCGCGTGTCTTGGGCGTAGAGGCCCTCGCCGGAAACCCGCGGCGCCGCGACGTCGCCGTCCGTGCGCGCGCACAGGAACAGCTCGCCGTCCTTGATCACGAGCAGCTCCTCGCGCGCCTCCGCCGGGATCTCCGGTGCGCCCCGGAGCTCGATCGGTCCCGCGCGGCCAAGCACCTCGAACTGCTCGCCGCGCGGGCTGAGGATCGCCCGCTCGCTCGCCGCCGTCGTCGTGGGCGTGACGCGCTGGCGCGTCGTCTGGCGCCGGTCGCCTGTCGGCCCCGCTGCTCCCTGCTGACTCACCGCGACGACGCTCTCATCATCAACCGCCGATCGTAGACCCCCGGGGGGCGGCCGGCTCCGTAGTTTCCGGCTCGATCCCGGTGGCGGCCTGCGGATGCCCCGATCGCGCAAGAGTATTAATTTCTGTCATGCAGACGCAAAATGCGCTGGTCGGCGGATATTGCAGCCGGGACGGCGCGCAAGCAGCCCTCAAGTTCATGACCGCGCCCTCCCTCCACGAGATCACGACTCTCCCCCGTGATGCGGAGCGGAGGGCGCTGAGGGTCGCCATGCTCGCGCCGCCGTGGATCACGGTGCCGCCACCGGGCTATGGAGGGATCGAGGCCGTCGTCGCGCTCTTGTGCGAGGAGCTGGTCAGCCGAGGACACGATGTGACCCTGTTCGCCGCTCCCGGCTCGCACTCGGCCGCCCGCGTGTGCTCACCGTTGCAAGGCACGCATCCTGACGAGATCGGCTCGTCGCTGTACGAGTCAGACCACGTCGCCGCCGCGTATGACGCGATCGATCGCGCCGCCACGGAAGCTCGACCGTTCGATGTCGTACATGACCACTCGGGCTTCACCGCGCTGGCCATGGCGGACCGCGTCTCGGTGCCTGTGGTTCACACCCTGCATGGCCCCTTCAGCCCTGAGATGTGCCCGTTCTACGAGCGACACGGCCACAAGGCGCGACTCGTCGCGATCAGCCACTTCCAGCTCGAGCACGCACCGTCCGGCGTGTGCGTCGCCGACGTCGTACCCAATCCGATCCGGGTCGAAGACTGGCCGTTTCGCGAGGACAAGGACGACTACCTGCTGTGGATGGGGCGGATGGACCCGATCAAGGGCGCCCACCGCGCAATCGCGGCGGCCCGGGCCGCGGGCATGCGACTCGTGCTCGCCGGGCCGGTGCAGCCTGGGCAGGAGACGTACTTCCACAGTGAGATCGAGGCGCACGTCGATGGCCGCAACGTCGTGTTCGCCGGCGAGGTCGGCGGGGTGCGCCGCAAGGATCTGTTCGCGCGCGCAAAGGCGTTCCTGATGCCGATCAGCTGGCCGGAGCCGTTCGGGATGGTGATGGTCGAGGCGCTCGCCTGCGGAACCCCGGTGATCGCCTTCCCCGAAGGCGCCGCCGGCGAGATCGTGCTCGACGGCGAGAACGGCTTTCACGTCGCCGACGTGCAGGCAATGGCCGAGGCGACTCGATCGCTCGAGAAGATCGACGCGGCGCGCTGCCGGCGAAGCGTCGCCTCCCGATACGACGCGGCGATCGTCGCCGCAGGCTATGAGGACGTCTATTACCGCGCGATCCGCCCAGAGGCGGGCGCAGTCCCACGTTTCACTCGCAACGGCCAGCCAGCGTCCCGCGCCGAGGCGATCGATCCGACGCCACATCGCGCCGCGCGGGCGTCGATCCTCCAGCCGGCGAGCTGAGCGGTCATGGCCGCCGCCGCGGAATCGCAGGAGGGCCGGGCGTGATGGCAGCGCCCGCGGTAGGGATCGGCACGCTGCGCCGGCTCGGTGAGCTCGAGACCGGTGGCGATCCCGTGCTGAGCGTCTACCTCGGCCTCGACTGCACGGGATCTTCAAGCGCAGCCACGCGGGAGCATGCGCTCGAGCGCTTGATGGCTGACACAGAGCGGCGGTCTGTGGAGGCCGACGTAGGCCGTCTGCATGCGATGCTGCGCTGCACGCCGGGGCTGGCTTACGGCACGCGGAGCCTCGCCCTGTTCTCCTCAGCGAAAGGGACCGCGGTCGCCGCCGTCCCGCTGCCGAGCCCGGTCGGACCGATGGCGGTCATCGACACCTCGCCGTGGCTCGAGCCGCTGGCGGGCATCTTCAGCCCCGGGGACCACGCCGTCGCCGTCGTCGACCGGTGCGCGGCGCGACTGTTTCGAGGCTCATCGCGCATGCTCGTGGAGTTCGCGACCGTGCACGACGATTGCGACCGCAGGCGCGCGCGGCGCGTCACCGAGCTGCTGCTGCGCGCCGACCGGCGTCGCGCCTTCGACCAGCTCGTGGTCGTCAGCCCGTGCGAGCTGTGGCCCATCGTCGACGCAGCCCTGCAGAGTGATCTGCGCAGGCGTCTGACCGGGCTCGTGGAGCTCGGACTCGGTGAGGCGAGCGCGCAGGAGATCGCGCGAGCGGTTGCCGAGCGTGCGCGGCCGGAGAGCGTTGAACGCTGCGGACGCTCGGATGGGAGAGCCCGCGCGCGCGAGGGGCTTACGCTGCTTGCGCGATGACGGCGATCGAGGTTGACAGCCTCTTCAAGAGCTACGGGTCTGTGGACGCGCTTCGTGGTGTGAGCTTTCGGGTGGAGGACGGAGAGGTGCTCGCGTTGCTCGGCCCCAACGGGGCGGGCAAGACGACGACGCTCGAGATCCTCGAGGGTCACCGCCGCCGCAGTGGCGGACGCGTGTCGGTGCTCGGCCTCGATCCCGAGCTCGGCGGGCGCACGCTGCGCGAGCGAATCGGGATCGTGCTGCAGTCGGCCGGCCTCGACGGCGAGCTGTCGGTGCACGAGGTGCTGGCGCTGTACGGCGGGTGCTATCCGCGTGCGCTGCCGGCAGATGACGTGATCGAGCTGGTCGGCCTCGAGGACAAGCGCGGCGCGCGCGTGAAGACGCTGTCCGGCGGTCAGCGTCGTCGCCTCGACCTGGCGCTCGCGCTCGTCGGCGACCCCGACCTGATCTTCCTCGACGAGCCGACGACGGGCTTCGACCCCGGGGCGCGGCAGGGCGCCTGGCGGCTGATCGAGAGCCTGCGCTCGCTCGGTCGCACGATCGTGTTGAGCTCGCACTACATGGATGAGGTCCAGCATCTCGCCGACCGGGTGGTCGTGCTCGCGGGCGGGCGGATCGTCGCCGAGGGCAGCCCGGACATGCTCGGCGGGAGCGCGCCGCACGAGACGATCATCAAGTTCCGCCTGGCGAGCCCGCACGGCGTTGCTGAGCTGCCGGCCGAGGTGCGCGACCTGGTCGAGTTGTGTGACGGCGAGCTGGTCCTGCGGACGGCGGATCCGACGCACGTGCTGGCGCTGCTGTGCAACTGGGCGATCGGCTGCGGGATCGAGCTTCACGGGCTGGAGGTCGTGGGCCCCTCGCTCGAAGACGTCTACCTGCAGCTCACGGAGGCCGGCGACGATGGCGGCGGCTGAGCAGCGCCGCGCGCCTGCCCGGCGGCCGTCCGTGGGGCGGCTGCTCGCGGCGCAGGTCGTCTACCAGCTGCGGGTGCTCGTGCGCTCTCCGATCGGATCGTTCGCCACGCTCGTGATCCCTTTGATGGTGCTGCTTGCGGTCAACCTCCTGTACCGCGGCACCCACCTCTCCAGCCGCGGCGGGATCGCCTACGTGCAGTTCTTCACGCCGGCGATGGTCGCCTTCGCGGTGGTCAACGCGTGCTACATGAGCGTGATCTCCGCGACGAGCCTCGCGCGCGATGAAGGCATCCTCAAGCGGCTGCGCGGGACACCGCTGCCGCCGTGGATCTACATGAGCGGCCGGCTCGTCTCGGCGGGGCTCGTCGCGCTGATCTCGGCCGTGGTCGTGGTCGCCGTCGGTGCGGGCGTGTATGGCTTCGAAGTGATCTGGAGCGCCGTGCCGGCAGCGCTGCTGGTCCTAGCGGTCGCCATGTTCTGCTTCAGCGCGCTCGGGCTTGCGGTGACGGCGCTGGTGCCCAGGGCCGACTCGGCGCTCCCGGTCGCGTGGGGGACGATCCTGCCGCTGTGCTTCATATCCGACGTGTTCATGCCGATCGACAGCGCCCCGCACTGGCTGCGGGAGACCGCGTCGTTCTTTCCGCTGCGCCCGTTCGCCGACGACCTCGAGAGCCTGTTCAACCCGATCCAGGGAGGCTCGGCGCTGCACTGGCAGCACCTGGAGGTCCTGCTCATATGGGGCGTCGTGGCGGCCACGTTTGCGCTGTTCACGTTCCGTTGGGAACCCGGCTCGCCGGGTTCGGGCCGGCGCGGATCCCAGCCGCGAGCCGCGTTTGCTGTCAACCGCGTGCGCGGGATGTTCGAGCGAGCCGCCGAACGTCCCGCGCGAGTCCGGTCTGATGACACGCCGAAATGAGTCTCGCGGGACACGCCCGAGCGATCGCCGCAGGCTCGCCGCGCATCAACGAGCGCGCGAGCGCGGCGTCGTGGCCCCGCTGTACACGCTCGTCCGGTTCCTGCTGACGCCCCCGCTCAGGCTCTGGTTTCGGGTGCGCATCTCCGGCAGCGAGCACATCCCGGCGCGCGGTGCGGCGGTCATCGCGCCCAACCACAAGAGCTTCCTCGACGCGTTCTTCGTGGGCATCTCGACGCGCCGCCATGTGCGCTACATGGCCAAGGCGGAGCTGTTCAAAGGCCCGGTCGGCTGGCTGTTCCTACGCCTGGGGGCCTTCCCCGTGCTCCGCGGCGAGGCGGACGCCGAAGCGCTGGAGACCGCGAGGGTGATCCTCGAGCAGGGCGGCGTGCTCGTGATCTTTCCCGAGGGCACCAGGGTGGAGGATCCCCACGCGCTCGGCGCTCCCCACCATGGCGCCGGGAGGCTGGCGCTGATGACCGGTGCGCCCATAATCCCCGCCGCCATCGCGGGCACGCAGCGGCTGTGGCTCGGGCCGTTGCCCAAGCCCCGCCGGGTGCAGGTCGCGTTCCTGCCGGCGATCGACCCCGCCCCGGTCGCAGATCACCCAGACGCGCTCAGCCAGCTGGTCGACCGTGAGCTGTGGCCGACCGTCCAGCGCGAGTACGGGCGCGAGCTCGCGCGTCCCGGCCTGATCCTGGCCGCGCTTGCAGCGATCGGGCTCGGTGGCGGCCTGCTTGCTCGGCGCCGGGCGCGAGCCGAGACGCACCTGCTCGGCATCGTCGAGCCGCTGAAGCTGAGACGGCGCAAGTCCCGCGCGCGGGTGCTGGCGCGCCTGCGCCGACTGAGGCCGCCGCGCGGCGGCGGGTGAGCAGACGCACGCGTCCGGCCTCGTAACCGCGACAGCAGTCACAGCGGGCAGCACATAGGCTTGGTGATGGAGATGCCGAGCGGTCGGGCTGGCCACGGCCAATTCGAGTCGCTTCCCGCGTGTTGGTGGCGTGCGTTCGCACCGCACCGTTGAAAGGACATGAGAGATGGAGCACGAGCACACCGAGCACGTAAGCGCGCCGCCCGAGCGGGTCTTCGCTGCCCTCGCCGATCCGGAGAACCTGCCGCAGTACGTGGCGCAGTTGACCGCCGTGGAGCGCGGGGAGGGCGACAAGCTCACGATCGAGGCGCGCTATGACGGCCACACGCAGCGCGGCGAGGCATGGTTTCGGGCAAATCAGGCTGAGCAGCGGATCGAATGGGGCGCCCCCGACAGCGCCTACCACGGCTGGATTCAGATCAGCCCCGAGCCGGATGGCTCGCACCTGACGCTGTTTCTCGCAACCGCCCACGGGGACGCGTCAGACAGCGAAGTGATGGGCACGCTGGACGCCATCAAGCGCCTCGTGGAGGCTCGCGTGTAGGCGCCGGTCGTGGATCTCGAGTCGGCCGGCGCGGGATCTCGAATGGGCCCGCGCGGGATCTCAAGTGGGCCCGCGCG
The DNA here is from genome assembly GCA_049513255.1 of Solirubrobacteraceae bacterium. Taxonomy (GTDB): domain Bacteria; phylum Actinomycetota; class Thermoleophilia; order Solirubrobacterales; family Solirubrobacteraceae; genus Palsa-744. Next base: position 135,423 of record JBEKWH010000006.1, on the reverse strand, counting down.
CGATTCAGGGCTGGCCGCGGCGGCGGGTCAGCAGGCGCAGGCGGGCGGCCTCCTCGCGTTCGCTCTCCTCGAGGCTGAGTTCGAGCGTGGCCAGCTCGGCCTCCTGGCGGGGGATCAGGCGTCGCTCGATCGCGCGTGCGCGGCGGGCGACGGTGGCGAGCTCGTGCGAGACCTGTTCGAGCGCGATCTGCGCGGCGGCCTGCGCGGCGGCCGCCCGGGTCGCGCGCCGGTAGGCGAGCGCTGCGTAGTGCAGAGCCGAGCTTCCGCCGAGCGAGGAGATCGGCGGCGCCGGGCCCTGCTCGAGGACGGCGATGCGCGGCCGGACGATGCCCATCAGCGGCTCCCAGGCGACCGTCAGCTCCGGCGCGTGCTGCGCATAGGAGGCGATTCGCGCGATCTCGCCGGCGTCGTCGAGCAGGGCCGAGCGGGCGAGCCAGCGCTCGGCCTCGGCGATCGCCTGCGCCCACTCGCCGGCGGCCGCAGTGGCTGCGTCGCGCAGCCGGCGCTGCTCGGCCAGCAGCGCCTGGCGCTTGCGTGAGAGCAGGTCGGCGCCGCGGCGCGCGACGGCGAGCCGCTGACGCAGCACGAGCCGCGCCGCCTTACCCGACGTGCCCGTGCTCGGCATCGGTCTCCTCCCCTCGGTAGCGTGCGGCGAGGGTCTGGCGGCTGACCATCGTCAGCTCCGACGCAGGCAGGCGCGAGGCCACCTGCCAGCCGAGGTCGAGCGTCGCCTCCACGGTGCGCGCCTCCTGCTGGCCCTGGCTGAGGAACTCGCGCTCGAGCGCCGTGCGAAACGCCAGCAGGCGCTGGTCGGCGGCGGGCAGCGCATCGGCGCCGACGATCTCCGCGAGGTCGGCCGCCTGCAGCGCTCGGGCCATCAGCGAGTACAGCTGGTCGGACAGCTCGAGATGATCCTCGCGCGTCAGCTGCGCGCCGGCGCCTCTGCGCATCAGGCGCGACAGCGACCCCATCAGATCCAGCGGCGGGTACACGCCGCGGGCGTGCAGGTCGGCTGCGAGCACGAGCTGGCCCTCGGTGATGTAGCCGGTCAGATCCGGCACGGGATGCGTGATGTCGCCGGCGGGCATCGTCAGCACCGGCACGAGCGTCACCGAGCCGCGGCGGCCGCGCATGCGACCGGCGCGCTCGTACAGCGAGGCGAGGTCGCTGTACAGGTAGCCCGGGTAGCCGCGCCGCGTGGGCACCTCCCCGCGGGCGGCCGACACCTGGCGCACCGCCTCGGCGTAGTTGGTCATGTCAGCGAGCAGCACCAGCACGTGCCGGTCGCACTCGAACGCGAGGTGCTCGGCGACGGTCAGCGCCAGGCGCGGCGTCATCACGCGCTCGACGACCGGGTCCTCGGCGGTGTTGATGAACATCACCGTCTCCCGCTCGCCGGCGCGCGTCTCGAGCGTCTCCCGCAGCGAGGCCGCGTCCGCGTGGGTCACCCCGAGCGCCGCGAACACGACCGCGAACGGCTCGCCCGCCACGTTCGCCTGCACGGCGATCTGGGCGGCGAGCTCCAGGTGTGGAAGACCGCCCACCGAGAAGATCGGCAGCTTCTGGCCCCGCACGAGCGTCGCGAGCCCGTCGATCGCGCTGACACCGGTGATGATCGGCTCGCTGGGCGGGATGCGCACGGCGGGGTTGATCGGCGTGCCGTTGATCTCGCGGCGGTGACTGCCGAGGATCGGGGGGCCTCCGTCGAGCGGCTCTCCGCGACCGTCACACACCCGGCCGAGCCACTCCTCGGTGATCGGCACGCTCATCGGGGCACCGCCGAAGGCGGTGCGCACCCCATCAAGGCGCATGCCGGCCGTGCCCTCGAGCACCTCGACGATCGCGTGGTCGAGGGAGACGTCCAGGACGACGCCGTGGCGCACCTCGCCGCCGGCCAGCCGGATCTCGGCCACCTCGTTCCAGCCGACGTCCTGCACGCCCTCGACGACGATCAACGGACCGCGAATCGAGGCCGTCGAGCTGTACTCGATCGGCACGCGCGCCGCTGTCATCGCAGCCGTGCGATTCGGCTCTGGATCTCGGCGCCCAGCCGCGCGACCGCATCGACGTCGTCGGCGGGGCACTCGTCGCGGATGCGCGCGACGTCGGAGAGGTCGAGCGCTTCGATGCGCTCGATCGCGGTGCCCCCATCTGCCGACGCGAGCAGCGCTCGCTGGATGTCGAGCACCAGCGCGAGCAGCGCCCCCTGCTTGGCGGTGGCGCAGTAGCGATCGTTGAGGCTCAGCGCGCTCTGCTGCAGCACACCCTCGCGCAGCAGCCGCGCGGAGATGAGCGTCACGCGCTCCGGGCCGGGCAGGCTCTCGACGCCGGTCAGCTGGGCGACCGACTCGATCCGGTCGGCGTCCATCAGCAGCTGCAGGGCTTCGCGCCGGCGCTGTGCCCAGTCGTCATCCCCCTCGGCGGCCTTGAAGGCCGCGATCGCTTCGGCGTCGCGCGAGGAGGAGTCGGTCCAGCTGATCGCCGGGTGATGGCGCGCATAGGCGAGCTGGCGGTCGAGCGACCAGACGGCCCGCACGAACCGCCGCGTGTGCGCCGTGACCGGCTCGGCCAGGTCACCGCCGGGGGGAGAGACCGCGCCGAGGATCGTGACCGACGCCTGCGCGCCGGTCAGCGTCTGAAAGCGCCCGGCGCGCTCGTAGAAGGCGGCCAGCGTCGAGGACAGCTCCGGCGGATAGCCCTCCTCGGCGGGCAGCTCCTCGGTGCGTGCCGCCGACTCGCGCAGCGCCTCGGCCCAGCGGGAGGTCGAGTCGGCGATCACGACGGTGTCGTAGCCCATGTCGCGGTAGTGCTCGGCGACCGTGACACCCGTGTAGATGCTCGCCTCGCGCGCCAGCAGCGGCATGTTGGAGGTGTTGACGATCGTGACCGTGCGCTCCATCAGCCGCTGGCCGCTGCGCGGGTCCTCGAGCTCGGCGAAGTCCTCGAGCAGCTCCGCGAGCTCGTTGCCGCGCTCGCCGCAGCCGACATACACGATCACGTCGGCGTCGCACCACTTCGCGATCTGCTGCAGCAGCAGCGTCTTGCCCGTGCCGAACCCGCCGGGCACGCCCGCGGTGCTGCCCTGGCAGAGCGGGAACAGCAGGTCGACGGCGCGCTGCCCGGTGACCAGCGGCCGGCCGGAGGACAGGCGCCCGGCGGCCGGCCGCGGGCGGCGCACCGGCCATGTGTGGGCCAGCGTGATCGCGTGCCCGGCGACGGTCGCGATCGTCTCGCCGACCGTGACCTCGCCCTCGTCGAGGATCGTCTCGACTCTGCCGGCGAGGTCGTGCGGGACGAGCGCGCGGTAGGTGATCGCGCCGGTCTCGGGCACCGTGCCGAGGACTTGGCCGGCCTCCACGTCATCGCCGGCGCGAACGCTCGGAGTGAAGCGCCAGCGCCGGTCGGGATCGAGCGCCCCGGTGAGGACGCCCGGCTCCAGCCACGGGCCGGCGTCCTGCAGGCGCCGGAGCATGCCGTCGAACACGCCGCCGAGCAGGCCGGGACCGAGCTCGGCGCTGAGCGGATGCCCGCTCGCCAGCACCGCCTCGCGCGGGCGCAGCCCGGAGGTCTCCTCGTAGACCTGCACGGTCGCGGTCTCGCCCGCCAGCGACAGCACCTCACCCGCCAGCCGGCGCGGTCCGACGGTCACGAGTTCAGCGACGCCGAGCCCGCCCAGTCCCGCGACCTCGACAATCGGCCCGTTCACGCGGGTGACCGTGCCGCTGCTCAACTCCACAACGCCGCCACCTCGTCGTCCAGCTCGGCCAGACAGCGCCCGACCTGGGTCGAGAGCGAGTAGTCGATCTGACGTCCCGGAGCGTGGGCGATGATCCCGCCGTCCGGCGCGTCGGTGATCTGCACGTCCGCCCCCAGGCGTCGCCGCGCGTCGCCGATCAGCCGTTCGGTCACCGCCTGGTAGTCCGCGCGGCGGCTCGACGCCTGCTGGGCGACGTCACGGGCGACGCCGGCGTAGACCTCCCGGCGCGCCGACAGCAGCAGCTCGTGTGCGCTTTTGCGCGCGGCCGAGAGCACCCGCCGGGCGTCGTCGTCGGCAGCGCGGCGGGCCGCCGCGATCGAGTCCTCGTGCAGCTCCCGAGCGCGCGCGTGGGCCGCGGCGAGCGCGGCCGCTCCACGCTCCCCTGCCTGGGCGCGGAGTCGTTCGGCCTCCGCGTGGGCGTCGGCCAGTGTCGTGCTGCGAACCGGCGCCCAGCGATCGACCTCCGCGGGCCGGCGCGTCGCGGCTGCCCGCCGGTGGGGGGAGCGTCTCATCGGGGCAGCTCCACCCACAGCCGTCGCGGGGCGCTTGCGAGCTCGTCGCGCAGACTCTGGGCGGCGGCGGGCGTGAGGATCACGAGGCCGACGTCCCCATCGAGCGCCTCCCAGGCGGAGCGTGCCGCGCTCTCGTCTGTCGCCGCCATGACGCTGACCCCAGCCAGCGCGAAGCCGCGGACCCGCTGCTCCTCGCCGATCGCCACGACCGTGCTCATACCTTGCCGATCAGGATCACGGCGATGATCAGCCCGTAGATCGCGATCCCCTCGGCGAGTCCGACGATGACCATCGTGCGGCCGAACATCTCCGGCTTCTCGGAGATCGCGGCGAGCGCCGCCGAGCCGGTGTAGGCGACGGCCACGCCGGCCCCGATCGAGGACGCCCCGACGGCGATCCCGGCGCCGATGAACGCGCCGCTCTGGCCGCTGGCGGACGTCACGGTGGCCGCGCTCGCCGGCTCGGCGACCCCCAGCGCGAGCAGCCCCAGCATCGTGAGCGCGCTGAGGGCCAGCAGCCCGTTGAAGGCGATCAGCCGCCGCGCGCCGCGCGCGACATCCCTGCGCAGGATCATCTGGCAGAGCAGGGCGCCCGCCGTCGCAACCGGCAGCCCGAGCACTAGGAACATCGTCATGGTGCCTCCTCATCAGCCAGGAGCGGGATGCTCCAGGGTCGAAACGGACGTCCCTCCTCGACGAACACGCGCGAGAAGAGCTCGTAGTACTCCAGGCGCATGGCCTGCACGCCCACGACCAGAGCCTCCAGCGCAAAGGCCAGCGTGCTGCCGACTACGAACAGCACGGCCGCCGCCAGATACCCGGCTGCGCCCCCGGCCAGCGCGCGCGTGCCGTCGACGACGACTTCGCCGATCGCCGCGTGCATCAGTCCGAACGCCGCCAGGCGCGTGAACGACAGCACGTTGGAGCCGGTGCGCAGCAGCGCGTCGAACAGCTCGATCAGCCGCTGCAGCACCCCCAGGGCTCCGCGCGGAGAGTCGGCGCGGAAGCCGGCGTACAGCAGCAGCGCTCCCACTGTCACGAAGGCCGCACCCGCCACTGCGAGGGATGGGACGTAGGCCAGTCCGAGCACGAGCAGCACGCCGCCGATCAGCACCGCCAGGCCGGCGATGCCGGATGGGGCCAGCAGCGCCGCACGGGGCCCGTGCTCGCGCAGGCGATTGACGACGCCGAGCGCGTGAGCGCCCAGCAGCAGCACGATCCCGATCGCGGCGCCGATCAGCAGCAGCGTCGTCGGGTGATCGAGCGGCTTCAGCCACAGCACCGGCAGGATCCCGGTCGGCCCGAAGAACTCGCCGTAGAGCAGCCCGAACACGACCGCGCAGGCGCCCGCCACAGCGGCGAACGGCCACAGCCGCCGCGCGCCGGCGAGGCGCGGATGGCGGGCGCGGCGCAGCAGCAGGGCGGCGGCGATCAGCGCCAGCCCGTCGCCGGCGTCGCCGAACATCATCCCGAACATGAGGAAGAACACCGGCGCGGCGAACGCCGTCGGGTCGATGTCGCCGTAGGGGACAGCCCCGTAGGTCTCGACCAGCAGCCTGAACGGACGCGCCGCGCGCACGGGCTCCAGCAGCGTCGGCGGCGTCTCGCCGCGCGGCAGGGCGAGCTCGACGAGGCCGGCGCCAACTGCGGACAGTCGCTCGCGCAGCGCGCTCAGCTCATGCTGAGGAGTCCACCCGGCGAGCAGCGCGAAGCTGCCGTGCGCGACCGCCCGCTCGGCCCGCTGGCGCAGGGCGACCTCGCCTGCGAGCAGCTCCCGGGCTCCGCGGCGCTCGAGCTCGGCTACCGCCGGCGCCCGCCGGCGCAGGCGCGGCCGCGACGCCTCATCCGGTTTGCCCGCCGTGCGCTCCAGGCGCCGCAACGCCTCGACCGCCTCGCCGGCGGCCGGCGCCAGCGCGCCGCTCAACTCGACGGTGCCGGCGTCCGCCACCTCGACGAGCGCGTCGCGCAGCCGTGGCGGCGCCGCCACGATCGCGACGCGCCGCATGCGCGCGGGGACGAGCGTCTCAGACCGCGGCATCCGCGCGCTCTCGCATTCGTTGGCTGCCGCCGAGCGCCGCGATCGCCAGCGCCTGACCCGCTCGCCGCGCGTCGGCCATGAGCAGCGCGACCGTCCCGACGACCAGCGCGGGCGACCCGACCGGGCTTCGCATCAGCGCCTGCGCGTCGTCCTCGACGCGCCGCCACCAGTCCAGTTCGGCACGCCACAGCTGCTCGGGCCGCTCCACCTCGCGCAACACCCAGCCGATCCTCGCGGGCAGGCGCGCGGCAAGCTCGGGCACGCTCGACGCCGACAGCCAGCTCGCGCTCACCCCCGGCAGCGCCAGCAGGCGCCGCTGGTCCTCGCCGTCGCCCAGCAGCAGCTCGCGCGCCACCAGCAGCGCAACCGCCGCCCGCGCCCACTCGCTCGCCGCACCCGCATGGTCGATGACGCGCCGCGCCCAACCGGCGCGCAGCGCCAGATGCAGTGCGAGCGGCTCTTCGCTGGCCGGCTCTCCCCAGGGCGACGCTGCGAGCGCCGCGCGGACTTCGGCCGCGCTGCGCGTCGGCTCGACGCGGGGCCAGACGGTGGCGAGGCCGCCGAGCTCGAACGGCGGCGGTGGGCTGGCCCCCGTGACGATCCAGGCGATGTGGTGCTCGATGTTGACCAGCTCGTACCAGGCGGCGAGCGCACGCAGCAGCACGGCGCCGTCCGGCGGCAGCCAGCCGGCGAAGATGCGCAGATGCCACAGCGCGGTCGCGGCGACGGCGCGCTGCGCGGGAGCGAGCTCCTGCGCAGCGCCGACGTCACGGCCGTAAGCGCTTGCCAGCAGCAGGCGCTGGGCCGCGGCGAGGGAGCTCTGCGCGGCCAGCGTGCGAGCGGGCTCCTCGCCCAGGCGGCGTTCGAGCAGCAGCCTGCCGCGCACCGTGCCCGCGATCCACTCGGCGCTCAACCGGCCCCCCGTACGAGCAGCCCCAGCACGTCCTCGACGACGCTCGGCGCGCGCTGCGCGGCCCGCTCGCGCAGGCGCGTCGCCTCGGAGCGGGCGTTCGCGAGGATCGCCCGCGCCTGGAGCTCGGCCGCCTCGCGCCGCTCCCGGCGCACGCGATCCGCTTCGAGCCCTGCCTCGCTCCTCGCCAGCTCCAGGATTCGCTCGGCCTCTCGCTGCCCGTCGCGCTCGATCGCCGCCGCCTGCGACCGGGCTGCCTGCACGATCGCGGCCGCTTCGGCGTCGATCTCGTCGAGCCGGCCGAACAGGGGCGCCAGCTCCGCGGCGACGTCGGGCTCGACCGCGGGCACACCCACCGCCGCAGCCGCGCGCCCGGGCGGCTGGCGGCGGCGTCGCAGCCGGTCGAGGAGCTCGGCCAGGGGTGTCATCGGCAGGGAGGTTACGCGTCCGTGCCGGCGCCTCGCGGCTGTGCAGCGAGGAGATAGGCGACCGCGTCGTCGAGCGTGGAGAGCTTCGGGTAGTCGCGCTCGGGAATCTCGATCCCCGTCTGCTCGTGCACGTTGACGAGCACGTTGAGGAAGTCGATCGAGTCGATGTCCAGCTGCTCGGCCAGATCGGCCGCGGGATCGATCGCGGCCGGGTCGATATCTGGTGCGACCTCGGTCAACGCCCGGATCACGACGTCGCGCAGCTCCTGCTCGTTCATAGCTCCTCCGGTTTCTGCAGTAGGCGGTCTATCAGGGTGAGAAAGCGGCCTCCGGCGTGGCCGTCGCTCGCGCGATGGTCGGCCGCGAGCGTCGCGGTCACGATCGGCCGCGCGCCGAGCATCCCGTCCACGGCCCACGGTCGCTCCAGCACGGCACCGAAGCCGACCAGCGCCACCTGCGGCGGGTAGATCACGCCGTGCACCAGTTCGACTCCCTGCTCGCCCAGGTTCGTCACGGTGATCGTCGGATCGGACATCTCCGAGCCGCGCAGCCTGCCCGCTCGAGCCCGCGTCACGAGGTCGCGCAGGCCGGCCATCAGCTCGTCGAGGCTGCTGCGGTCGGCGTCGTGCAGCGCCGGCGCGACCAGGCCGCCGCCGCGCAGCGAGATCGCCACGCCGAGGTGGACAGCCTCGGACGGGCGAAACGCCTCGTCGACCCAGAAGCCGTTCAGCGCCGGCGTCGCGGCGGCCGCCTTGGCCGCCGCGCTCAGCAGCAGCGCCGATGGCAGCAGGCGCTCGGCGATCGGTCGCTCGAGGTTCTGCTCCGCCAGCCACGCGAGCGCTCCGCTCATGTCGATCTGAGTCTGCAGGTAGTAGTGCGGTATCTCTCGCTTCGAGCGCGCCATCAGCGCCCCGATCGCCTGGCGCATCGCCAGCGCACGGTCGCCGGGCTCCCCGGTTGGTGGGGCCGGTGGCGTGGGTGGGGGGGCGAGCGCGCCGCTCGCGGCCGGAGCGGGTGCCGCCGGTGCAGACGCAGCAGGCGAGGGTGCAGCCGCCGGCGCCGGCGGGGCCGGCGTGACGGCACCCGCCGCGGCGTGTTCCACGTCGGTCCTGGTGATCGCCCCGGCCTGTCCGCTGCCCGCGACCGTCGCCAGGTCGACGCCGAGCTGTTCGGCCACGCGCCGCGCCAGCGGCGAGGCCCGTAGACGGTGCTCCTCGAGCGGCTGCGGCGACGCGGGCACGGCGACGTGCCGCGCGGGCGCGGGCGGTACGGGCGGTGCGGGCGGCGCCTCCTGCTCTGCGCCGGCGCGGACGGTCGCGAGCGGCGTTCCGACGGGCACGCGGGTGCCCTCGGGGACGAGCAGCTCGTCGATCACGCCGTCCTCGAAGATCTCGACTTCGATCTCGGCCTTGCTCGTGTCGACGACCGCGACGATGTCACCGCGCTTGACCTCATCGCCGGGCTTCACGCGCCATTCGAGCAGGGTGCCGGAGGTCATGTCGGCTCCCAGCGAGGGCATCAGGAAATCAGCCACCGGCGCCCACCATCCGCTGGACCTCGGCGACGACGGTGCTCGCCTGCGGCAGCGCCGCCTGCTCGAGATGCTGGGCGTATGGCATCGGGACCTCCGCCGAGCAGACGCGGGCGACAGGGGCGTCGAGCTCGTAGAAGGCCTGCTCCATGATTCGCGCGCTGACCTCCGCGGCGAGGCTGCCCGAGCGCCAGCCCTCATCGACGATCACTGCCCGGTGGGTCCTCGCAAGCGACTCGATCACCGTCGCGTCGTCGAGCGGGCGCAGCACCCGCAGGTCGATCACCTCGGCCTCGATGCCGGCCCCGGCGAGCGCATCGGCGGCGTCCATCGCGGTCGCCAGCGTCCCCCCGTAGGCGATCAGCGTCACGTCGGCGCCGGCGCGGCGGATGGCGGCGCGCTCGATGTCGACGGCGCCCGCGTCGGCGGGCAGCTCGCCCTCCAGGTTGTAGAGCCCACCGTGCTCGAAGATCAGCACGGGGTTGGGATCCTGCAGCGACGGCGCGAGCATCCCGCGGGCGTCGGCGAGTGTCGCCGGGGTCAGCAGCCGCAGCCCGGGGATGTGGGCGAGCCAGCCCTCGAGGCTGTGGGAATGCTGGGCGGCGACCTGGCGCCCGGCGCCGGTCGTCATGCGGATCACCAGCGGGATCGAGAACTGGCCGCCGGACATGTGCGTGATCGTGGCGGCGTTGTTCATGATCTGGTCGAGCGCCAGCAGGCAGAAGTTGACGGTCATCACCTCGACGATCGGGCGCATGCCGCCCATCGCGGCGCCGATCCCCGCGCCGACGAACGCCGACTCAGACAGCGGCGTGTCGCGGATGCGCTCGGGCCCGAACTCCTCGAGCAGGCCTTTGGAGACGCCGAAGCAGCCGCCGTAGGCGCCGACGTCCTCGCCCATCAGGAACACCCGCTCGTCGCCCAGCAGCGCCTCGCGGATCGCCTGGCGCATGGCCTCGCGATAGGTCAGCGTGACCGCCGCCGGGCTGCTCATGCCCGGGCCGGCTCGGGGTGGGCGGGCTCCGAGTGGGCGGGCTCCCAGTAAACGAACCGCTCCAGGTCCTCCACCGGCTCCAGCGTGCCCGACTCCGCGAAGGCGATCGCGTCCTCGACCTCCTGCGCGACCGCGCGCTCCAGCCCGGCCAGATCGTCGTCGCTGAGCATGTCGCCCTCCTGCAGAGCCCTGGTCAGCACGGCGATCGGGTCGTGCTCCTTCCAGTGCTCGATCTCATCCTTGGAGCGGTACAGGTCCGGGTCGTACATCGAGTGCGCGCGGAAGCGGTAGGTCCGCAGCTCCAGGAAGCACGGCATCCCGCCGCGGACCTCGGCCGCGGCCTTGCGCGCGGCGTGCTCGACCGCGACCACGTCCATCCCGTCGACGCTCCACGCGGGCATCTCGTAGCTCGCGGCCTTCAGGGCGAGCTCGGTCTCGGACTCGTAGCGCTCGATCGCGGTGCCCATCGCGTAGAGGTTGTTCTCGCAGCAGAACAGCACCGGCAGCCGCCACAGGGCGGCGAGGTTCATCGACTCGTGGAACTCGCCCTCGGCGACCGCGCCGTCGCCGAAGAAGCACGCGGTCACGCGCTCGCGCCCCTGCAGCTTGTCCGCCAGCGCCAGGCCGAGCGCCAGCGGCAGCCCGCCGCCGACGATCGCGTTGCCGCCGTAGAAGCGCGTGGCCGCGTCGAACAGGTGCATCGACCCGCCGCGTCCACGCGAGCAGCCCTCGACCTTGCCGTACATCTCCGCCATGATCGCGCCCGCGGACACCCCGCGCACGAGCGCGTGGCCGTGCTCGCGGTAGGTCGCCACGATCGCGTCCTCGGGCCCCAGAGCCTCCATCACGCCCGCGGCCACAGCCTCCTCGCCGATGTACAGGTGCATGAAGCCGCGGATCTTGGCCGCGCTGTACAGCTCCACGCACTTCTCCTCGAAGCGGCGCACGCGCAGCATCTGATGCAGCAGGTGCAGTCCGTGGTCGCGCTGCAGCGGCTCCTCGGCGCTCATGCGTCCGGCTCCAGCGTCGAGACGTCGCCCTCGGGCAGGCCGAGCTCGCGCGCCTTCAGCAGCCGGCGCATGATCTTGCCGGAGCGATTGCGCGGCACGCTCGCGACGAAGTCGATCTCGCGCGGCGCGACCGCCGCGCCGAGCCGCTGGCGCGCGAAGCCCAGCAGCTCTTTGCGCAACTCCTCGCCCGGCTCTTGGCCCGGGGCCAGCGCGACGAACGCCTTGACGATTTCCCCGGCCACCGGATCGGGCTTGCCGATCACGCCCGCTTCGGCGACGGCATGGTGGGCGAGCAGCGCGCTCTCCACCTCGAACGGGCCGATCAGGTGTCCCGCCGACTTGATCACGTCATCGCCGCGCCCGACGAACCAGAAGTAGCCGTCGGCGTCGCGTCGCACGAGGTCGCCACTCAGATACCAGCCGCCGGCGAAGCAGCGCTCGTAGCGCTCCTGCTCGCCGAGGTAGCCGCGGAACATCGACGGCCAGCCCGGACGCAGCACCAGCTCGCCCTGCTCCTCCGGCGCGCGCACCAGCTCGAGGCCACCGTCATCGGCGAGCACCGGCCGGCCTTCGGCGTCGCGTCGCGCCACCGCCGCCTCGATCCCCGGCAGCGGGCGGCCCATCGACCCTGGCCGCACGTCCATCGAGCGGTAGTTGGCGACCATGATCCCGCCGGTCTCCGTCTGCCACCAGTTGTCGTGGATCGGCATGCCGAACGCCTCCTCGCCCCACAGGACCACCTCGGGGTTCAGCGGCTCGCCGACGCTCGCGATGAAGCGCAACGAGCTGAGGTCGTACTCGCGGGCGACCTCGGCGCCGATGCGCATCAGCATCCGCAACGCCGTCGGCGCCGTGTACCACACGCTCACCCGCTGCTCCTGGAGGATCGTGTACCAGCGGTCGGCGTCGAAGTCGGCCTCGTCGATGACGCTCGTGACGCCCAGCGTCAGCGGGGCGATGATCCCGTAGGAGGTGCCGGTCACCCAGCCCGGATCGGCGGTGCACCAGAACACGTCGCCGGGGCGCAGATCGAGCACGGTGCGCCCGGTCGCACGATGCGCCACGACCGCCTCGTGCACGTGCACCGCCCCCTTCGGCGTCCCGGTCGTGCCGCTGGTGAAGTGCAGCAGCGCCATGTCCTCCGGAGCCGTCACGGCGATCTCGTACGTGTCCCCGGCCGCGCCCATCAGCCGCTTGAAGTCCTGCACGTCCGGGATCGCCGCGATCTCCGCCTCGTCTCCCACCAGCAGCACGTGCGCGAGCTGTGGCAGGCGCTCGCGCAGCTGCGCGACCTTGCGCTTGTACAGCGCCGGCGTCGTGATCAGCGCGCGCGCGTCGCCGAGCGCCAGGCGCTGCTCGATCGGCTCGGGCCCGAACGCCGAGAACAGCGGCGAGAACACGCTGCCGTGCTTGAGCGTCCCCAGCGCGGCCACATACAGCTCGAGGATCCGCCCGCTGAGGACGAACACGCGCTCCCCGCGCTGCACGCCGAGCGTCTCCAGCACGTTCGCGAAGCGGGCGGTCTCGCGTCGCAGCTCCGCGTAGGTGATCTCGCGCGCGCCCCCGTGCCTGCCGAGGCAGCGCAACGCGGTCGTGTCTGCCAGCGGCCCATCCGCGTGGCGGTCGACGGCCTCGTGCGCGATGTTCAAGCCGCCGCCGGGCAGGCCCGCGAGCTCCGCTCGCGCCGCCGTCCACGAGAACGTCGAGCGAGCCTCGTCGTAGTCCACCATGTTCGGCGGAACGCCCTGCGCGTGCGAGCTCGCATCCGCATGCCCGGATCCCCGAGCTTGGGTCACGGCTCTCTCACCCGTGGAGGACACGTCCGAACCGTAGGGCATCAGCCGAAGCGCCCGCATCGGCGGTAGCTACCACGCGCATTGCGGTCTTTTACGGAGCCCGTGCGCGCCTCGCGCGGGCCACCCACGCGCTGAGCACGTCCGTGCCCCAGGGGTCGGTGAAGCGGACGCGCGCCGCGAGCGTCATGTGCGGCTGGCGCCGGGTGCCGTCGCGGAGGTACACGGTCCACTGCACCGGACGGTGATACAGCTCGTAGTAGGAGCCGAGTCGCGGGTACGAGCCCTCCGCCAGGACGCGGTCTCCGTGGCGGACGAGCAGGAAGCGGATCGCGGGCTCCATCGGCTGCGTGCCGACGTCGAGCGGTCCGAGGCGATATTCGATCGACCGGCCTGGTTCGATCAGGCGCTCGATGCCCGCCGCAACCGCGCGGATCGGCCGGTACTCGTACACGTGGGAGTCCGGCTTCGCGGTCGCCGCGACCGCGCTGCCCACAGCGGCCACTCCGCCAATGCTCGCCAGCGAGGCGAGCACGACCGCAGCCGGTCGCACCCATGCGGGCAGCGCCCCGCGGTCGCCGCGGATGCGGCGGCGCAGCGCCCGCAGCGGCGGGCGCGACATGCCGATGAGCCCGAGCCACAGCGCCCACGCGAGCATCAGCCACACCCACAGGCCCAGCTCTGAGCCCCACCACATCGTGTAGCCGAGAGTTTCCGCAAGCAGTCTCGTCGACGGGTTGGAGGCCGCCTCGACGCCGATCGCCGCACACAGCCCCAGGCCGATCAGCGTCGCCGCGGTGAGATCCCACCGTCGCCGGACGGCGCCGATCAGCCCGGCCAGCGCCAGCGCCGCGAGCAGCGCGATCGTCGAATCGAGGGCGCGGCTGCTCGGCGTGGCGCGAACGTCCGCCTTGCGCTCCCACTCCGACGCGGGCACGTACAGCCACCACGGCCGCACCCCGATCGAGCGGACCACCGCGTGCCAACCAGCCGTCGCGCCGAGCGTCGGCCCGCGGTGCTCCGCGGTGCGCACGATCATCGAGAGGTTCCCAGGGCTGTTCTCGATCTGATCGATCGCCGGCTCGGTCCAGCACGCGCCGGCCACCACGAGCGCCGCCAGCGCCCACGGCCAGATCCTCCTTGGCGGCTGCGGCTGCGGCTGCGGCTGCGAGTGCGGCCCGCGGCCGGCGGCGCGTACGCGGCGGCGCCTAAGCGACCCGATCAAGAGCCCGCCGAAGCCGACCGCGAGCAGCACCGCGGTCGGCGCCGCGTACATCAGGTGGGTCTGCGTGACGAAGCTCGCGACGAACACCGTGATCGGCAGCAGGCGGTGTTCACCGCAGGCGAGCGACCAGCCGAGGAAGATCAGCAGCAGGAATCCGAACAGGCCGGCCGCCGGGTTCCAGATGTCGTGCATCGCCTCGGTCGGCAGCGACTGGCACATCAGCGCGATCCCGGCCGCCGTCGCGAACATCAGGACCAGGCCGCCGCGGCGGCGCGCGAGCGCGACGCAGCCGATGATCGCCAGCGTGTTGACGATGCCCATCGTCACCGCGATGCTCGTGACGCTGCCGAAGCGCGCCGGCAGCGCGATCAGCCAGTACAGCATCGGACCGGGGCTGTGCATGACCTGCCCGCGGATCACCAGGCCGGCCTCGGAGTACTGGCCGACCAGCGGCGTGTGCGAGGTGAGCACGTCCCAGCCGCGCGTGGCGATGATCCCGTCGTCCCCCGCCGGCACCCATCCCGCATGTGCGGCTTTGATCGTCGAGTTGATCACGGGGATCGCCGCGGCGAGACCCGCCGCGGTCCCCGGCACGCGCACGCACAGCCCGCGCGCGACACGCGCCGCCAATCCGCGCGCAGCCCGGCTCGCGTCCTTGAGGCGCTGAGACGCGGGCGCCGGCACGGGGAGCGTCGAAGGGTGCACGTTGCCCGTGATCGTCGCGGCCTGGCGCCTCCAGCTCAAGGGCTTGTCCACAGGCGCATCCCGACACGCCCGAACTGCCACACGGTCGGCGCTTCCACTTCGGGCACGCGGATGCACCCGTGCGAGGCGGGGTAGTCGGGCACTTCGGAGAACTCATGCAGGGCAAAGCCGTCGTAGAAGTACTGCGCAAGCGGCATCCACACCTGGAACGGCGCCGACCAGCTCATCAGATCGCGTTCCAGGATCGTGAAGTGCCCGACCGGCGTCGGCCAGCCCGGGCGCCCGGTCGAGACGTGAATCGCGCGCTGCACCCGCCCGTCGCGCACGAGCAGCAGCACCTGCTGAGCGATGTGGACCTCGAACCCTGTGGCTGTGGACCACGGCACCGGCCGCCGCGCGTGCGCGAGCGCCCGCTGCGTGAGCGGGCCCGCCACGCCGTCGCGCACCAGCCCGCTCCACCCCTGAAACGCGACCACCGCGTGCCAGGTCCGTTCGCCGAAGACCCCGTCGACGCCGTCGGAGGGCAGATACGTCAAGCGTGCGAGCGCGCTCTGCAGCGTGCGCACCGCCGGCCCGTGCGAGCCGAGGCTCAGGTTCGCCGCGGCCTGGCGCCCGGTAGGGGCGGCGACCGCCGCGCGCGGCCTGCTCGCGAGAGCCGGCGACGCCGCCGGTCCACTCGCGATCACCGCAGTCAGGACGACCAGCGCCGCCAGCCACCGTGGGCCGCGGGCGGCCGCTGTCAGGCCCGACCGTTGGTTGCTCGACGGCGGCATGGCTTCATGTCGGACGAGCTACGAGCCGCCGTCACCGACCACTACGTGCGTGACAGGTATGTCCAGCTCACGCCGCAGACGCTCCAGCTCTCCATGCTCCTGCCAGGTCTCACGCTCGCGCGGATGCGTGACGACGATCACCTCGTCGGCGCCGAAGTCGCGCAGCTCGTCCTCGATCGCGCTCGTCGCGCTGGGATCGCCGACCTCGCCGCGGGCGACGATGCCCTGCTCGTGCGCCCACGCCAGCGAGCGCTCCAGGCGCGCGCGGGCGTGCTCGAGCTCGCGGTCGATGTCAGATACTCCTTGATGCAGGCGCGAGGTGAGCACCGGGGCGAGGACGTCGACCTCGACGCGCTCGTGATCATCTCCGAGGATCCGCTCGCACAGCGCCGCGCCTGAGAGCGTCTCGTTGGCGACGACCAGCACATGGCGCTTGCCGGGCGCGGCGCCGTGAGGATGCACCGCGACGCTCGCCTCGCGCAGCGGCGTGCGGCGATCGGGGTTGGCCGCGCGCAGGTAGGCGATCGCGGCCAGTATCAGCACCACCACGAACACCGCTGCGCCAACCAGCGGCTTGGTGAGCCAGCCGACCAGCACCGCGACCGCAACCGCCAGCGCGCCGGCCACGGTCAAGCGGAAGGCGTCTGGCTCGGATCGGACTGGCACGCGCATGGTGTCATCACACTACGCCTGGCCAGTCACTTGTCATCAGGGATAATCACGGTTGAGGCAGTGGTTTTTCCACCTCGCATCGCACGCCGTCGCCGGTTCAGTACTTTCCCGCTGTATCCGGTGGGCCAGGACCGGATGCCCCGCGTGCGCCGCAAGCGTAGCCTCGCGCTCAACGCATTCCAAAGGAGAGGTGCCCCGTGTACAGAATCCTTCGCAGGCCATCCGCAGTAGCCGTGCTCGCGCTCGCGCCGTTGCTGCTCGCCGGCTGCGGCGAATCGACCCAGGCGAAGGCCAAAGCGCAGGTGTGCTCGGCACGCACCGAGATCGCCGCGCAGGTGGCCAAGCTGGAAGGGCTGCCGATCTCGGCGAGCCTGCTCACGGAGGCCAAGGCGAGCGTCGAAGCGATCGACGGGAGCGTCACCAAGATCAAGGACGCCGAGCCCAAGCTGGAACCCGCGGTCAAGCAGCAGGTCGAAGCGGGCACGAAGAGCTTCCAGGCCGAGATGACGACGATCGACGGGGGCCTCGCGCTGGCTGCCAAGGTGCCCGGGGGCATCCAAGCGGCGCTGCAGTCCGTCGGCCCCGAGATCAAGGCTGCGCTGGCGCAGCTCTCCACCAGCTACAAGCAGGCCTACGGCTCGCTCAAATGCTGATGGCTGCATCCGTGCGGTGAGCTCGCGCGTCGACTTGAGGCTTGCGCCGCAGGAGCTGCGCCGGTTTTGCGATCCTGCGGCGCTGCCGTTCGCTACGACCGCCGAGATCGAGCCGGCGGACGGCGCGAGCGGCCAGCAGCGGGCGCTGCGCGCGATCGACTTCGCGGTCGAGGTGCCACAGCGGGGATACAACGTGTTCGCGACCGGCCCCGATGGCACGGGCAAGCGCGAGACGGTGCAAGCGCGCGTGCGCACGCACGCCGACGCTCGTCCAGCCTCACGCGACGTTGTGTTCCTGTTCAACTTCGATGAGCCCACCAAGCCGTTGTGCGCCTTGCTGGCACCCGGCGACGGGCGCCGTCTCGAGCGGGCGATGAGCGCCTTCGTTCAGCAGGCCGGCACGGAGATCCCGCACGCGTTCGAGAGCGAGAGCTACCAGCGCCGCCGGGGCGAGGTCGTCGAGCCGTTCGAGCGCGAGCGCCAGGAGCTGCTCGAGCAGGTGCGCACGTTCGCGCGCTCACGCGGGCTGAATCTCGAGGTCACGCCGGCCGGTGCGGTCACGATCCCGCTCGTGCACGGACGGCCCGTCACGCCCCAGGAGTTCGAGCGGCTGCCAGAGCAGACACGCCGGGACCTCGACGCCGCGAGCCACGAGGTCGAACAGCGGATGGTCGGCGTGATCCCCCAGATGCGCGAGATCGAATCGCGCGTACGCGAGCGGGTGCGCGCGCTGGAGAGGGAGGTGGTCCTGTTCGCGGTCGGGCACCTGATCGACGACGTCAAGCGCGAGCACGGTGGGGTGGAGGCGGTGGCCGGCTGGCTCGAGCGTGTTCGCGAGGATGTGATCGACAACTACGGCGGCTTTCTCGCCGGTGCCGAGCAGAGCCAGCTCACGGCGCCGCTCGGCATCGTGCTCGGCCGGGGCGCGGACGCGTTCCGGGCCCGTTACGAAGTCAACGTGTTCGTGGCGAGCGACGCGCAGTGTGCGCCGGTGGTGGTGGAGCGCAACCCGACGTACCCGCGTCTGTTCGGGCGCATCGAGTTCGAGACGACGCTCGGTGCGGCGATCACCGACCACCGCCACATCAGGGCCGGCGCGATCCACACGGCGAGCGGCGGCTACCTGATCCTGCGCGCCGCCGACGTGCTGCGCCAGCCGTTCGCCTGGGAGAAGCTCAAGGAGGTGCTGCGCTCCGGCCTCGCGCAGGTCGAGAACCTCGGCGAGCAGTTCATGCTGTTCCCGACCGCCTCGCTCACGCCGGAGCCCGTCCCCGTCGAGGTGAAGGTCGTGCTCGTCGGCTCGGGCGAGCTGTACGAGCTGATGCACGCGCTCGACGAGGACGTACGCGAGCTGTTCCGCGTAAAGGCCGACTTCGACACGCAGATGCCGTGGAGCGATGAGGGGTCCTCGGGCTACGCCACGTTCATCAGCACCCAGGTCGCGCGCGAGGGGCTGCTGCACTTCGACGCCGGCGCGGTCGCGCGCGTGGTCGAGGACGGTGCCCGCCGCGCCGCCCACCAGGGCAAGCTCTCCACGCGCTTCCAGGAGGTCGCCGACGTCGTCACCGAGGCCAGTCACTGGGCCGCGCAAGCCGGGGCGAAGGTGGTGGCAGCCGAGCACGTCGAGCAGGCGATCCGCGAGCGGCGCACACGCTCGGACCTGCTCGAGCAGCGCCTGGCCGAGATGGTCGACGAAGGAACGCTGCACATCCAGCTGTGCGGCAGCGCGGTCGGCCAGGTCAACGGACTGGCCGTCGTCGCGCTGGGCGACTACGCCTTCGGGCACCCGGCGCGCATCACAGCGACGACCGCGACCGGCGGCGGCGAGCTGGTGAGCATCGACCGCGAGAGCAAGCTCAGCGGGCCGATCCACGACAAGGGGTTCCTCACGCTGCGCGGCTATCTAGAGCAGCGCTACGGCGATGACGTGCCGCTGTCGCTGTCCGCGAGCTTGACCTTCGAGCAGTCCTATGCCGGCATGGAAGGCGACTCGGCATCCAGCAGCGAGCTCCACGCGCTGCTCTCGAGCCTCGCCGGCGCGCCCATCGACCAGGGCATCGCGGTCACCGGCTCGGTCGACCAGTACGGCCGCGTGCAGGCCGTGGGCGGGGTGACGGAAAAGATCGAGGGCTTCTTCGCGGCCTGTGAGCGCGCCGAGCTCACGGGCGAGCAGGGCGTGATCATCCCTGCCGCAAACCGCCGTCACCTGATGCTCGACGAGCCCGTGCTGGCGGCGGTCAGGGACGGTCGCTTTCACATCTGGGCGGTCGACAGCATCGATCAGGGGATCGAGATCCTCACGGGCCTGCCCGCCGGCGAGCGCGGGACCGATGGCGCCTATCCAGCGGGAACGCTGCACGCCCGCGTCCAGGAGCGTCTGGCCGCGATGGCGCTGTCCGCACGCAAGTGGGGCCACCGCGGAGGACCCGATGAGCCCGCCGCTTCGATCGGCGCGTAGCGCGGCTGTATGACCCGCGCTGGAGGGATCGCGCGCGAGCTGCGCCGACACCCAGCGCCCCGCAGGCGCATCGGCGCGGGGGCCGTGGCTGCCGTGCTCGCGGGGATGGCGCTGCACGTTGGGCCGGCGGCGGCGCAAGCGGGGTGGCGGACGGAAACGCTGTCGCCCGCCGGCGTCGTGGGCCCGACCGCGCTGTCCTTCGACCCCGCCGGTGACGGGCTGCTCGTGTGGGCCGGCAACCCGTACGCGCTGCAGTCGCCGCGGCTCCTCGACGGTGGCGAGACCCGCGTCGCGGGCGGTGGTTGGGGTCAGACACCGGAACTGCCGTTCACGGCGATCGAGCAGCTGCAGCTGTATGGCAGCGGGCGCGCGATGCTCGTGGGCTCCGAAGCGGTGACCGCGTCGGGCGGCGCACGGCCGCCGGGGACTCTGCCGTGCTGCGCCGGCTATCCGGGCACGGTCCTGCGTGTGCGCGTGATCTACGCGGACGGCTCTGCCGACGGCAGCTTCGGTCCCGTCAGGGTGCTCGATCAGAACGGCAGCACGCCGGTGTCGGCGGCGGACGAGCGTGGCGACGCGATCGTCGCGTGGGTACACGGCAGGCGCTTTCGCGTCGCCGGGCGCAGCCTTGGGGGTGCCTTCGGCAAGCCGCTCACGTTCCCCGGACCGGCGCTGGCCGGCGAGCCCTTCACGGTCGCCCTGAACGCGCGCGGGGAGCGCTTGCTGGCTTGGGTCGATGGCCGCGATCTGTATGCGCGAGTTCGCCCCGCGCGGGGTCCGTGGGGCCCGTCGCAGCTGGTCGCGCGCCTGCCCGTTCCCGCCAGGCCCGTCCCCACGAGCAAGCTGCGCGCCGCGATCACACCGGCGGGGACGATCGTGCTCGCGTGGGAGAGCGCCAGCAGCTGCGAAGGCTGTGCGACCGTCCTGCGTGCAGGCGCCGCCTGGCACGCACCGGTCGCACGCGCTGCGTCGACTCGCGCGTCGTGGCGGGTGTTCACTGTCGAGCGCTCATCGATCGCGGCCGACGCGCCCGGTGGGGCCGTGGCGGCAGGCCTGGCGGGCATCGCTCCGCTCGTGGACAGCTTTGGCCACGTGTACCTTGCCTGGACGGGCGGGCTGGAGGGTTCACCGATCGTCAAGCTCGCCGAGCTCACCGCGAGCGGGATCGGCTTCTGGACGCCGCTCTCCGACTCCCTCGTGGGTGGCGCGCTCGACGACGCGACCGCCGGGCCCGATGGGGCGCTGCTCGTGTCGTGGTTCGACGTGCGTCACGCGACGTCCGCCATCGGTCCCGTCTACGCCTCGCTGCGACGCGGCAGCGGGCGCTTCGAGCTCGCGGTGAGGCTCACCGGCGAAGACGTCACCGGCGGCTCCGGCCTGGTGGCCTTCCAGCCGCTGAGCGGCGAAGCGCTCGTCGTATCGGGGGTGATCGTGGGCGGCGTGACCACACTGCAGGTCTCGACCGACGCCGGGACTTCCCGGCGCTGAATCGGGCTGCTACGGCACGGGCCCGGATGCCGAGACCCGTGCGTGTTCGGCGTGAAGGTGCTCGGGCACCTCGCCGGCGACGTAGCGGCTGCCACGCGACCACGAGGCGGCCGCCGCGAGCAGGCAGGCGACGATCGCGAACGCGAATGCGGCGTGCAGGCCCGAGTGAAACGGGCTGGAGATCAGCTGCGGGAAGAACGAGCGCCCCGTGACGGTGGCGGCGTTGGCGGGCGAGAGCAGGCTGAGCGCGTGGGCGCCGAGCAGCTTCTGGATCGGGTTGTAGCCGAGGAAGGCCGCGAACAGGATCGAGACGGGGGGCTGGTGGCCGACCCGCGAGGCGAGGCTCGCCGACACGCCGTGGGCCTGCAGGCCGGTGGAGAGGCTGGCGGGGAGCGTGGAGGCCAGACCGGAGATCATCAGCGTGAAGAAGATCCCGATCGACAGCACCTGGGCGGAGTTCTGGAACGTCTGGTTCATGCCGCCGCCGGCGCCACGGTCGGCGGGAGGGAGGCTGTTCATGATCCCTGCGCGGTTGGGGGAGGCGAACGAGCCCATCGCCAGCCCGTTCAGCAGCAGGATCGCGGCGAACGCCGGGTAGGGGAAGTCGATCGGCAGCAGCTCCAGCAGCAGGAAGCTGACGGCAGCGATGAGCATCCCGCCGGTGGCGAACGGACGCGCGCCGTAGCGGTCGGACAGGTAGCCGGATGCCGGCCCGGCGATCAGGAAGCCGAGCGTGAGCGGGAGCATGTAGATGCCCGCCCACAGCGGCGTCTCGGTGAAGCTGTAGCCGTGGCGGGGCAGCCAGATGCCCTGCAGCCAGATGATCAGCATGAACATCAGCCCGCCGCGCGCGACCGCCGAGAGGAAGCTCGACATCACGCCGAACGTGTAGGCGCGAATGCGAAACAGCGGCAGGCGGAACATCGGCTCGGGCACCTGGCGCTCGATCACGGCGAACACGACCAGCAGCGCCGCCCCGCTGATCAGCTCGGCGAGCACGCGCGGATTGCTCCAGCCGAGCGCGTGGGTGCCGTAGGGCTGGATCCCGTAGGTGATGCCGACCATCACGAGGATCAAGCCGACCGCGAAGACGATGTTGCCGCGCCAGTCGATCGGCGCCCTGTGCGGGACGCCGCGTTCCTCGAGCTTCAGATACGCCCAGACCGTCCCGAACAGTCCGATCGGCACCGACACCAGGAACACCAGGCGCCAGTCGATCGGTCCGAGCAGGCCGCCGAGCAGCAGCCCGATGAACTGGCCGCTGATGCCGGCGATGTTGTTGATCCCGAGCGCCAGGCCGCGCTGGTGGGAGGGGAACGCGTCGGTCAGGATCGCGGCGGAGTTGGCGAGCAGGAACGCCGCGCCGACGCCCTGCACGACGCGGAAGGCGATCAGGTAGGTGGCTCCCGAACGTCCGGTGAGCCAGTCGACCGCCAGGAACAGCGACGCGGTCGTGTAGATCACGAAGCCGAGGTTGTACATGCGCACCCGCCCGAACAGGTCGCCCAGCCGGCCCAGGCTGACGACCAGCACGCTCGTCACCACCAGGAAGCCAAGGATCATCCACAGCAGGTAGAAGCTGTTGCCAGGCGCCAGCGGGTCCAGGTGGATGCCGCGGAAGATGTCCGGCATCGCGATCAGCGTGATCGAGGCGTCGATCGTCGCCAGCAGCACGCCGAGCGTCGTATTCGACAGGGCGACCCACTTGTAGCCGTCGTCGGTGATCGCTACAAGCCTATTCGGCCTGCGTGGGCTGCGCGGCAAGTGTGACCGTGAGCGTCAAGCGACTGTGGCTGCGCAGCACCGTCAGCTGGACCTTCTCCCCGACTCGGGCGGCGGCGAGCGCGTCGATCAGGCCGCTGGCGCCGTGGATCGTGGTGCCGTCGAATGAGACGATCACATCACCGGCGCGGAGCCCCGCCTTGGCGGCAGGCGTCCCCTTCTGCACCGCTTCGACGAGCGCTCCCTGTTCGGTGGGTGTGCTCGTCGTGGTGGCCGTGCTCACGCCCAGGTAGGCGTGTGTCACGTGTTCGCCGCGCTCGAGCTTGGACAGCTCGGCCTTGGCGAGGTCGATCGGGACCGCGAAGCCGACCCCGGTGTTCGTGTCGGAGCTCGAGCGGCCGAACGCGTTCGTGCCGGTGGCGATCTGATCGGCGATCGCGATCACCTGACCCTGGGAGCTCAGCAGGGGGCCGCCGGAGTTGCCCGGATTCAGTGCCGCGTCGGTCTGCACGGCGTGGGGGATCACGAACCCGTCGGGCGCTTCGATCGTGCGTTCCAGGGCGGAGACCACACCGGTGCTGAGGCTGCGGTCGAACCCGAGCGGGTCGCCGATCACGCCCACGGGATCCCCAACGGCCAGCGACGCTGAGCTGCCGAGCGTCAGCGGGTGCAGCGTCAGGCCCGCGGGAGCGACGCGCAGCACCGCGACATCGGAGGAGTCGTCTTCGCCCAGCACCTTCGCGCCCCGTGTGGCGCCGTCCTGGAAGGTGACCGTCACCGAGCTCGCGCCCGCGACTACGTGCGCGGCGGTCAGGACGCGACCTTCGCTGTCGATCACGAAGCCCGATCCCTCGTCGGTCACCGGCTGCTGCGTCGGCCCGAACGGCGTGTTCTCGCTCGTCACCGTCTGGGCGGTGATGTCGACCGTGCCCGGCGCGGCCTGCGCATACGCGGCCGCCCAGTTCACCGCGGACGAGCCGCTCGCGCTCACGCTCTGCGGCACAGGCTCGATCACCGTTGTCGCCCTTGCGCTCGCGCTGACGCCGGAGCCCGTGTGCAGCGCGCCGACGGCCAGCGCCAGCGCGAGCGCCAGCGCGCCGCCCGCCAGGCCGACGCCGAGGGCGATCGCCAAGAGCGTGCGCCGGCCGACGGTCGTCATGCCGGCGGGATGTCAGCCGCGCCGGCGGCGGTTGCAGCGGCCGCGAGCGCGAACACGGAATCGCTGTGCACGGGTGTGAGCAGCACGGGCACGGGTGACTCGGCGAGCATTCCGCGCACGACCGCCGCGCGTCCGCCGGCGAGGTCCTGGCTCCACCCGAGCGCGACGAGGTCGCAGCCGCTGCGGCGCAGGATGTCGAGCAGATGTTCGTGCGGCTCGCCGACACGCGACTCGAGTGTGACCTGGCTTGCCGAAGGGCAGTGGCGCGCGATGAACTCATCGCTCCACGCGCGCACCTCATGGGCGAGCTGATCGCTGAACGCAGGCAGCGAGCGCTCCTGGTGCACGTGCGCCACGACGATCTGCACCTCGGCGTCCGAAGCCAGCGCGACGATCTCCTGCAGCGCCGCCGCACTCGCTGCAGTCCCGTCGAGCGGCACGAGCATGCTCCGGATGGGGTGCGCGACGGGCGCGTTGGCGGGCACGACGGCAATCGGCTTCTCGAGCGAGGTGAACAGAGCCATCGCGGTGTGGTCTGCGCGACCGCTGCCCGCGGCGCTGCCGTTCGCGCCGATCACCACTGCAACCACGCGCTCGTCCGCAGCCACCTGTGTGAGCGCCTCGATGGGCCGACCCGGGACCGTTCTCACGGGAACGCCCGCACCTCGCGCCTTCGTGGCGAGCGCCGGGCTCGCCTCGCCCACGTGCACCGCTTCCACCGTCGCGGAGTACAGGGTCGCGATCGCGCCGGCCGCCGAGAGCACGCCGGCAGCCGCCGCGTCGTCGGCGATCGCGGCGAGGACCGTCCGCGCTGCGCGAGGCGAGTCTGGCGCTTTCGCGCCGCGTGCGCTCATCGGCCAGTTCGAACCGCTCGCAGCCCCATTGCGTGCAGCTCGTCGGGAGAGTATGCGCGCACGTCGAGCGTTAGGCAGTCCTCGAGCGAAGCGACGACGTGGTCGCCGGCGAAGGCGAACTGCGAGACGACGCGGAACAGCCTGCGGCCGTCTGTCACGTAGCTGCCGGAGCGGGGCAGCACGGTCGGCGCTCGGCGACGGCCAGATCGGTGTAGGAGAGCTCGTGTCATCGCCCGTCTAGTCTCTTGGCTGCATCCGGCTCGCGCATCCGCACAGGGAACGGGTTGCGCTGGGGCGAACTACGTAAATCGCATGTCGATCATCTTCCCGCTCCCGCAGTACCGCCCGCTGCTGTCGGGCGAGCTGATCGAGCGTTCAACGTCCGTCCTGGGAAGTTGCGAGCTCGACCGCTTCGCCAATGGCGAGCTGTACGTGCGCGTCGGCGATCCGGCAGCGGGCCGGATCTGCGCGATCTGGGGCTCCCTGGCGCCACCGGACGAGCAGATCCTGTCGGTGCTGGCCCTGGCCCATACGCTCAAGCGCGAGGGTGCGCGGCAGGTCGTGGCGCTGCTGCCGTACCTGGGCTATGCGCGCCAGGACCGGGCCGAGCACGGTCAGAGCCTGGGCGCCGCCTGGGCCGGCGATCTGCTGCGCGCCGGCGGCGTCGATCGGGTGCTGACGCTCGATGTGCACAGCAGCCGGGCGGCGGCGTGCTTTCCGATGCAGCTCGACTCGCTCTCGCCGGCGGCGCTGTTCGCCGAGGTACTCACCGGGCGCGGGCTGGCCGGCGTCAGCGTCGTGGCGCCGGATGACGGCGCAGTGGAGAGAGCTGAAGCTGTGATCCGCGCGGCGGGCATGAATGGCTCTGCGCTCGCTCGACTGCACAAGCGACGTGACGCGAACGGAGTCGCGCACAGCTCGCTCACCGGCGCGATCTCATCGCGGGCCGTGATCGTGGACGACATCCTCGACACCGGTGGCACGCTCGTCTCGGCGTGCGCCGCGCTGCGACGGGCGGGCGCGCGGGAGATCGACGTCTTCGTCACCCACGGGCTCTTCACCGGCGAGCGCTGGCGCGAGCTGCCGGCGCTCGGAGTGAGGCGCATCTACGCCACCGACAGCCTCCCCGCGGCCCGCGAGCGCGGCGGCGAGATCGTCGAGGTGCTCCCCGCCGGCGGGTTGATGCTCGATGCGTTCGCGGCGATCGCGAGCTAGTAGCGTCCAGTGATGGACAACGTCACGGTCGACGGCATCGAGCAGCGCGCGTCGCTTTCCGGACGCTCGCTGCTCGAGCTCCTGCGCCACGACCTCGATCTCACCGGCCCCAAGCCCGCCTGCGGCGAAGGGGCCTGCGGCGCGTGCACGGTGCTGCTCGACGGCGCGCCGGTCCGCGCGTGCGTGACGCCCGCCTCCGAGGCGGCGGGGCGGTCGGTCACCACGATCGCCGGGATCGCGACCGCCGAACGGCTCCACCGCCTGCAGCGCGCCTTCATCGCCGAGAGCGCCTTTCAGTGCGGCTACTGCACGCCCGGGATGATCCTCTCCGCCGCGGCGCTGCTGGCGCACAACGACAGCCCCACCTCGCATGAGGTGCGATCCGCGCTGGAGGGGCACGTCTGCCGCTGCTGCGCATACGCCCGCATCGAGCGCGCGGTGCTCCGCGCCGCGGGCGCGGGCGAGCAGGCGGGCGCGTCCGCGCCCGGGGGCGCGCCCGCGCGGGCGGACGCCCCCTCGCCCGCCCCGATCTTCAGCGACTTTCGTCCCGCGCGTCCATGGGATCGCACGCCCGCGCACGAGCGCGAGTACTTCGAGTTGCTGGGTGACGGGCTCGCCGTCGTCCTCGAGCCTGCGGCGCGCACTGGATACGGCCCCGGGAGCGAAAGCGGCGGCGCCTGGCTGCACGTCGGCGCCGACGGTGTCATCACGGCCTTCACGGGGAAGATCAACATGGGCGAGGACAACCGCACGGCGCTGTCCATGCTCGTCGCCGAGGAGCTGCGCGTGCCCTTAGCGGACGTGCGCCTGGCGATGGGCGACACCGACCTGTGCCCGTCCGACCCGGGCACGTTCGGGAGCCGCTCGCTACCCGACGCCGGCGAGGACCTCGCCACCATCGCCGCCGCGGCCCGCGAGCTCCTGGTCGAGCTGGCCGCCGGGCGGCTGTCCGGGACGACCGGTGCGAGCGAGGCAGCGGAGAAGCTCGAGGCGCGCGACGGCGCGGTGCACGGCAGCGGGGAGGCGCTCCCCTACGGGGAGCTCGTGCGGGGCCTGCGTCGCGTGGCGAGCGCCGCGGGGGGGACGCCGGCGACCGCGCCCGCCGGCAGGCGCCTGGAGGGCCGCCCCACCCTGCCCGCGCAAGGGCTCGCGCTCGTGACCGGGACGCACCGCTTTCCCTCGGACGTCAGCCGACCGGGGATGCTGCACGGGCTGATCCTTCGCGCACCCGCCTACGGCGCGGTGTTGAAGTCGGTCGACCTCGCCCGCGCGCGGGAAGTGGCCGGCGTGACGGCCGTGCACGAGGGGGAGCTCGTGGCGGTGGCTGGCGCCGAGCGCGAGACCGCCGCCCGGGCGCTCGCGGCGATCGACGCGGACTGGAGCTGCGCGCGCCAGCCCGACGAGTCCGAGCTCGTCGCCCACCTGCGGTCGCATCCGGCCGAGGCGCTCGGCTGGCAGGGGCCCGTCGAGGAGCGCAGCGGCGAGGTCGAGCGTGCGCTCGCCGCCGCTGACGTTCGCCTCGAAGCGACCTACACCACCGCGTACGTCGCGCACGCCACGCTCGAGACGCGTGTCGCGCTGGCCGAGTGGGAGGGCGAGCGCCTGACGGTGTGGACGGGAACGCAGCAGCCGTTCTTCGTGCGCTACGAGCTCGCGGCCGCCCTCGGCGTCGCCGAGGAGCAGGTGCGCGTGATCGTGCCCGACTTCGGCGGCGGCTTCGGCTCCAAGCACACCGAGGCCGAGGCGGTCGCCGCCGCCTGCCTCGCGCGCGCGGCCGGCGCGCCGGTGCGCGTCGCGCTCACCCGCGAGGAGGAGTTTCGCCACACGTTCGTGCGCCCGGCGGCGGTCGTCGACGTGCGCAGCGGCGCCCGCCGTGACGGCACGATCTGCGCATGGGAGTTCCGCGACCTCAATGCCGGCTCGCCCGGCCTGTGGCCGCCGTACGCGATCGCCGACACGCACCTCGCCTTCCAGCCCGCCGACTCGCCGCTGCCGCAGGGCGCATACCGCGCGCTGGCGTCCACCGCCAACAACTTCGCGCGCGAGTCGCACGTCGACGAGATCGCCCACGCGCTCGGGAGGGACCCGTTCGAGCTGCGCCTGCAGAACGTCGCCGACGATCGCCTCGCCGAGGTGCTGCGTGCGGCGGCCGAGCGCGTGCAGTGGGCCCGCACGCGCAGCCAGGCCCAGGAGGGCTACGGCCTCGGGATCGCGGGCGGGATCGAAAAGGAGGGCCGCGTCGCCACCTGCGCGCACGTGCTGGTGGAGGGCGGGAGGCTCGAGATCCTACGGATCGTCACCGCGTACGACTGCGGGGCGATCGTCAACCCCGCCAACGTCGAGAGCCAGATCGAAGGCGCGCTCGTGATGGGCCTCGGCGGCGCGCTGTTCGAGTCCGTCCATTTCACCGACGGGCGCATCACGAACGCGTCGCTGCGCGACTACCGGGTGCCACGCTTCAGCGACGTGCCGTCGATCGAGCTCGTGCTCGTCGACCGGCCGGAGATCCCCTCCGCGGGCGCCGGCGAGACGCCGATCATCGCGATCGCGCCGGCGATCGCGAACGCCGTCTTCGACGCCTGCGGCGTGCGCATACGCTCGCTACCGCTCCTGCACGACGGACGCATCGTCGACCTCGATTGAGCGTCATCTCGGTAGAAGGCCGCGGCGATCGCCGTGATCCACCCCGATGCGAGGGCGCCGGCGAAGCCCTACGGTGCTTAGACCATGGCTGCACGGTCGATCCCCCACCGCACGGGCGCCGTCACCTGTCTCGACGACCCGCCGCTGCTCGCCCCATCCGGGGCGCGCTTCAAGGACCGGCAGGATGCGGGACGACGGCTGGCAACCAGACTCGAGCGGTTCCGCGACGAGCAGCCGGTGATCATCGGCATTCCTCGCGGCGGGGTACCGGTGGCCGCCGAGGTCGCACGCGCGCTCGGTGCGCCGCTCGACGTGGTGGTAGTGCGCAAGATCGGGGCGCCGCAGAATCCCGAGTACGCCATCGGTGCGCTCGCGGAGGGTGGCGTGCAGGTGCTCAGCGATGAGACCGTGCGTGCGATCGGCCTCTCCCACGCCGAACTGCAAGCGCTGATCGGACGGGTCGCGAGCGAGCTCTCCGGGCGGACTCGTCGCTACCGCGCGAGCCGCGCGGCGGTCGAGCTGACCGGGCGCACCGCGATTCTCGTCGACGACGGCCTCGCGACAGGCCGCTCCGCGCGGGCGGCGCTGCGGTCGCTGCGCGAGCGCGGCGCCGCCCGCGTGATCCTCGCCGTGCCCGTCGCGGCGCCGGCGTCGGTGGAAGCGCTGCGCGAGGAGGCAGATGAGATCGTCTGCGTGGAGATGCCGGAGGACCTGTGGGCGGTCGGCCTCTGGTATGACGACTTCGAGCCGACCACCGACGAGGAGGTGGCCGCGCTGCTGGACGACGCGGTCAAGCGCGCTGCACGCCCGCCAGCGGGTGCTGCGCCGCTCTCGTATGAGGTCACGATCGCGCTCGATCCATACGTGTCGCTCGCCGGCGAGCTCAACATCCCGACAGGCGCCGAGGGCATCGTCGCGTTCGCTCACGGCAGCGGCTCGAGCCGACTCAGCCCGCGTAACCGGGCGGTGGCGCGGACGCTGAACGAAGCTGGCTACGCGACGCTGCTGCTCGACCTGCTCACCCCGCGCGAGGAGCTCGACCGGGCCAACGTCTTCGACATCCCGCTGCTCGCCTCACGGCTCGTCGCGGCAAGCACCTGGCTTTCAGAGCGCAGCGTGTCCGCGAGTCTCGAGCTCGCCTACTTCGGCGCCTCCACGGGCGCGGCAGCCGCCCTGACGGCCGCCGCAGAGCTGGGAGATCGAGTGTTCGCGGTGATCTCGCGCGGTGGACGTCCCGATCTCGCACAGGACCTTGGCGCCGTGAGCGCGCCGACGCTGCTGATCGTCGGTGGCGCCGACCATCAGGTGCTCGAGCTCAACCGCGAAGCCCAGCGGCAGCTGCGCTGCCCCAGCGAGCTCGCCGTCGTGCCGGGAGCAACGCATCTCTTCGAGGAGCCCGGCGCGCTGGAAGAGGTCAGCCGCCTGGCGATCGACTGGCTTCGGCGCTACTGCCCGGCGTAGCCCTGAATCGCGACCGCGACCGTGCAGGGAGCGCCGTCCAGGGCGTCGCGCAAGTCGTCGCCCAGCAGCACGCGTCCGAGGACTCCGTGACTGCAGGAGCCGACCACGAGCAGATCTGCGCCCAGCTCCCTCGCCTGCTGGTGAAGGCCGGCGCCGGGACTCGTCGAGGCGACGCTGACGAGCTCGGCCTCGACGGCGGCCCCGCTGCGCTCATGCTCCAGCAGCTTGTGCGAGTACTCGCGCTCTGCCGCTTCGTCGCGGTGCACATGCGCAAGCGTCAGCTTCCCATCGGGATCCACCAGTTGCGTGGCCAGTGCGATCGCGTCGCGGCCATTGGCCCTCCCATCAACTCCCACGAGCACGTTCTTGAACATCGGCTGTCACCTCCTCAAGCGGTTATCAGCGGCTTGAAGCTGTCGGGCAGGACCGCCAGCAGGCCGTCGATCTCGCCGTCGGAGACGTGCGCCCGCAGCACCCGTGCGACCGCGGTGACCGCGAGCGACGCCTCGGTCTCTCCAGCCATGTGGCCCTCCTCGGCGACATGGTCGAGAAACGTCCCCACGTCGTGGATGGCCAGCGGTGTGCGGCTGGGATCCCAGTCTTCGTAGTAGACGCCGCGGATCAGCGTCGGCAGCTGGGCGGCGAGCTTGGCCGCCACGTCGACGGTCAGACGGTCCCGCAACGCGTGCAGCACCGCGCGCAGCGCGCGGTAGGCGTACTGGCGGTCGTCATCGCCCAGCGCCGCGGCGACCTCGTTCAGCCAGATGTGTGTCTTTTCGACGCTGTGCTGGATGATGCTCGGCTCGGTGTCACTCATGTCAATGCCTCGATGGTGGCGGGCTTGAACAGGCGAATCAGCGTGCGATCGCCGCTTGCGTCCGTGACGAGGATCGCACTCGGGGCTGGTTGACCTGACTCCTCGACCGCGATCGTCTGCGGGCTGGAGATGAAGTGCCGCAGCACGACCGGAAAGCGCGGCGTGCGCCCACCGACGCCGACCTCCAGCACGTTGTCCTTGTGGTCGTAGCCGATCGTCTGCAGCGGCAGCCGCTCGACGTCGGTCTGGTCACCCAGCTCCTCGCTCATGACCTCGATCGTGACCAGCAGCCCTTCGACGCTGGGGGCGATTGAGTCGAAGTACTCCGCCCATCTCTCGGCAGCGAGCTCTTGAGTTGTGACGTTCATGCTGACTCCTTGTTGGGCCCGGTTGCAGATGTGATCCATCGGGACCCCTCCAAGCTATTCCGGTGGAGCCCGGGCGCACATCGGGGTAAGCCGCGCGGGCGTCTCCGTGAGGACTACGGACCTCACGCTCGGGGTCCGGTTGGACGGAGCTGCTCTACGCTCTGACCGGGATGTCTGCCGAGCCGCCCCGCGTGCTGCCGCGGATTCCCGCCTCGGCGGGAGCGCTGATCTTCGACGAAGCCGGGCGGCTGCTGATCCTGAAGCCCACCTACAAGGCGGGATGGACGATCCCCGGCGGCCAGATCGAGGAAGCCGGCGAGTCGCCCTGGCAGGCGTGCCGGCGCGAGACCTTCGAGGAGTGCCGCCTCGAGATCAAACGCAGCCGGCTCGCCTGCGTCGACTTCCTGAAACCGCGTCCCGGTCGTCCCGGCGGTGTGCGCTTCCTGTTCGACTGCGGGCGCCTGCCTGACGAGACCCTGGCGAGGATCGCTGTCGACGGCGTCGAGATCGACGAGCACCGGTTCGTCGAGGCGACAGGGGCCGCCGCGCTGCTGAGCGGGCCGGTTCGGCGTCGGGTGCTGGCGGCGACGGCGTGCAAGCATTGCGTCTACCTCGAGGACGGGCGGCGGATGAAGGACGTGAGCAGCTGACAGCGATTGGGGAGAGTCAGGCGCGCGAGGACGGCCGGGTCCGGCATTTGCCGCAGCGCCGTGCGGGATTTATCCGATGCGCGCGTCGGCGCCGCGAGCTAGCGTCGATGTCGCCGCGCAACTGGTCACACATCGAACCCGGAGGGGAGGCAGATGTCGAAGGAGCGCATCATCGAGACGCTTGGCGAGCACGAGCTGCTGTTGCCGGGGCTGGTGGGCAAGGCGCTTGCGGCAAACGACCGGGTCAAGTATCTGCTCACGCTTCTGCAAAACGCGCAGGCCGCAGCGGACGGTGATGCGGGGGCATCCGATCTGCGTGAGGAGCGCCTCGCCAGCGGTGTCTCGGACGCGGATCTCGATCGCGTCGTGCGCTCCAGCGCACGAGGCGAGGATGGCGACTACCTGATTCCCGGGGCCGAGGGCTTGGTTCGCATGGCGTTCGAGGAGGTGCGGACGATGCTCGTCCCATTGGAGGTAGCCGGAATCGGCGCCGCTCAGCAGCTCGACGAGCGCCTGCGCCAGCTTGGGGACGCTGTGCAGCCTGCCGCAGACGCGATCACGGCGCAGGACATCTCGCGGTTGACGAGCGCCCGGCGGGGTGATCACGACAGCCTTCACCTCGTCGTGATGGACGCTCATCGCGAGCTCAACCAGCTCGCGGGGAGCCTGGCGAGCGAATCGATCTCGGGGGCGCTGGCGTACGGGATCGGGGCGGCCGATCGTCCGTTGGTGGGAGCGTTCGCGCGTGGTGTAGAGCGCACCCAGCGTTTGCGTTTCGCGCATCCCGGCCTTGCGACCGTGGCCACGCGCAGCGGCGATGCGCTGGTCGTGCAGAACGACATCGGCGAGACCGACGTGCATGTGGTCGTGGTGAAGATCATCGAGCGCGAGGTCACGGTGATCTACACGGACGTGCACCTGGCTCGGCTGCTGTTCTTCCAGCGGATGCTGTCCGCTCAGGAGCTGCGCTGGCAGGACACGCGCTCGCGTCGTGAGGGCGCCACGGGCGAGGGTGTCTATCACCTCGCCGTCGGCTGCTTCACGGCGGGCGATGACGCCGAGCTCGTCGCGTTTCTGGAGCTGCTCGGGTCGCGCATGGTCTTCCTGATCGACTGGAACCGCGCGCGCAAGCGGCTTCGCCGGCTCGTCGGGAACCGGGCTGCGGTCGAGCTGCTGGACTGGGCCGCGGAGCGCGAGTTCGGGCACATGGCGTTTCTGCTTGCCGGCGGCGATCAGCTCGTGTACGACGCGTTGACCTTCGCCGGTGGGCGGAGCACGCGGGCGGGCGATTCGCTGATCGACGTGCTCGGCGCGCCTGCCGCCGTCTCGTATCTGCGTGCCGTCCTGCGGATCTGCTCCGAGGGCCTGCTCGCGGGACAGTCTCCATCGCTGGTGGCCGATGAGGTGCGCGCCGAGCTGATCGGCTACGTGCGCACCGCTCGCCAGGAGCTGTTCGAGCTGATCGCCGCGCACGCCGAGCTGGTCGTATCGCTCGGTGAGGCGGCGCGCGACGCGCTGGAGCAGGCGGCGCTCGAGCGTCCAAGCCAGGATCGAGGCGAGATGGCGCGGCTCGCGCGCGAGTGGGAGCAGCGCGCCGACAAACTGGTCAACGACGTCCGTGGAGCCTGTGCGCGCGCGGAGGAGCCGGCGTTCTTCCTCGAGCTCGTGCAGCAGGCGGACGACGTGGCCGACGCATTCGAGGAGGCTGCGTTCTCGTGGTCGCTGCTGCCTCAAGGCCGCGTTGCGGGGGCCGTGCTGGGCCAGTCACGACAGATGATGGCGCTGGTGCTCGAGGCGGCCCGGTGTCATCTGCGTGCGGTGCATCTCGCCCGCGAGATCCACCGCGGCGGTCCCAGCGAGGACATGGGCGTGTTCCTCGAGACCACTCATCGGATCGTGGAGTTGGAGCGCGACGCCGACGAGGGGCTGCGCGAGGTGCAGGCGGCGCTCGTGCGGGAGGTCGAGGCGGCTGGGGAGCTGTTCGTCCTCGCGCAGGCGACGCAGGCGTGTGAGGAAGCGGCGGACGCGTTGATGCGCGCCGCGCAGCTGCTGCGGCGCCAGGTGCTCGGCAACGTGGTGCGCTCTGAGCCTCTCGCGGCGCAGCCGGAGCCGTCCTCGGCGCGAGTGCTGCCCGCGCGCGATGAGAGCAGCGCGATCGATGAGCTGTATGTCGTCGGGCGCGGGGACGGCGAGGTCCCCGATGCGGCGTCGATCGGCGCCAAGGGTTACGGCCTCGCGCGGATGGCGCGCGCCAAGCTGCCCGTTCCCGACGCGGCGATTCTAGGCACCGGGGCATACCGGAGCTTCGCGTCGGGTCATGGCGAGGCGCGGGTGCGGACGCTCGTCTCCGCTGCGCTGAGCGCGCTGCAGGAGCGCAGCGGCCTGCGCCTCGCAAGCGCGCGGCGCCCGCTGATCCTGTCGGTGCGCTCGGGCGCTCCCGCGTCGATGCCGGGCATGCTCGAGACGGTGCTGAACGTCGGCTTGTGCGATGAGAGCGTCGAGGGCCTGATCGCCTTGACCGGCAACCCGCGGCTGGCCTGGGACTCTTATCGACGGCTGGTCGAGTCCTATGCCCGTGTCGTCGCCCGCTGCCCGATGGAGTCGTTCGAGCGGGCCACCGCCACGCGCATACAGGCAGCCGGCGTACAGCGCCCGCGCGACCTGGACGCGGGCACGCTCGCTGAGCTCACCGCTGAGCACCTGGGGCTGTTTCGCGCCGCAACCGGCAAGTCGTTCCCGCAGAACCCGATCGATCAGGTGCAGGCAGCCGTGCGAGCGGTGCTGGAGTCGTGGGATGCGCCCAAGGCGCGCGACTACCGGCGCCTGCACGATCTTCCCGAGACGCTCGGCACCGCGGTCATCCTGCAGCGCATGGTCTTCGGCAACGCCGGCGGCCTATCCGGCTCCGGCGTCGGCTTCACCCGCGATCCTGTCACCGGCGAGCACCGTCCCTCGATCGAGTTCCTGCGCGACGCGCAAGGCGAGGATCTCGTCAGTGGGCGCCACACGCCCGACGAGGTCGGGCAGCTGGCGCTGCTGGCACCCGAGGTCCACCATCGCCTGCTGGAGATCTGTCGTGTGCTCGAGCGAGAGTTCCACGACGCCCAGGAGTTCGAGTTCACCCTGGAGGAGGGCAAGCTCTTCCTGCTGCAGACACGGCCCGCCAAGTGCACCCCGTGGGCGAGCTTGCACATCGCTGTGGATCAGGTCCGCGAATCCCTGCTCTCCACGACCGAGGCGCGCGAGCGACTCGCGGGCCTCGACCTGCAGAGCATCCATCGCACGCATGTGCGCGAGAATGACGGAGCTCACGAGCTCTGCCGAGCGCAGCCGGTCAGCACCGGCGTCGCAAGCGGTCCGATCGCGCTCGACGTTCAAGCCGCCAAGCGCCTCGCCGGCGCCGGCCGCAGTCCCGTTCTGGTGCGGCGCGAGACCAGCACCGAGGATCTCGCCGGGCTGATCGTCGCGGCGGGACTGCTCACGAGCAGCGGCGGAAGCACCTCGCATGCCGCCGTCGTCGCGCGCGAGCTTGGCAGGCCGTGCGTAGTGGGCGCGACCGACATGGACATCGATCTCGATCGACGCCGAGTGACGATCGGCGACCACGAGCTCGCCGAAGGCGAGGAGATCAGCATCGACGGTGCGACCGGGCGCGTCTTCGCCGGAGCCGTCGAGCTCGAAGAGGAGCGCCCGACGGCCGACCTCGCTGCGGTCGCCTCCTGGCAGACGGCCTGACGCGGACGGTGCTCGCGATGGAGATCGAGCGCAAGTTCCTCGTCGCGCACCCCCCGCCCGGGCTGGAGAGCTACCCGCACCGGCACCTGGCGCAGGGCTATCTGCTCAGCGCCGGCGAGGACCTCGAGGTGCGCCTGCGGGCCAGCGACGGCCACGGCCTGCTGACCGTCAAGCAGGGAGGTGGGCTGGCTCGCGAGGAGTACGAGCATGCAATCGAGCCGGAGCGCTTCGAGCGTCTGTGGCCTCTGACCGAGGGACACCAACTCGAAAAGGTGCGCTACACGATCCCCGGCGAGGAAGCTCTGATGATCGAGCTGGACGTCTACGCCGGCGCGTTGGACGGCCTCGCGATCGCCGAGGTGGAGTTCGACTCCGAAGCACAGGCGCAGCGCTTCAAGCCGCCAGGATGGTTCGGTCCGGAGGTCACCGGCGATCGTCGCTATGCCAATCAGCAACTGGCGGATGAAGGGGTTCCGTCGGTGCGTGCGCAGACACCGAGCTTCACGCTTGCGGTGGGTGAGCCCGTCGGTGACGGTCTCAGACGCCTGGTTCGCGCGCAGATCGACTCGGCAACCGACCAACTCAGTGGCCTGGCTGGAAGCGATCCCGGCGAGGCTGTGCACGAGGCTCGCAAGAGCTTCAAGCGCATACGCGCAGCGCTCAGGCTGGCACGAGGCCAGCTGCAGCCGTCCGTCTATGAGCACGAGCTCGCCAGCTTCCGAGACGCCGGGCAGCAACTCTCCAGCGCTCGCGACAGCGAGGTTCTGATCGACACGCTGGACAGCCTCTGCGTGCTCTACGCGCAGCACCTGCCGGCCTCGGGATTCTCGACGCTGCGCGAGACGCTCGTGGGCGAGCTGCAAGCCGCCGGGGGCGGCCCCGGACGAACCACCACGGCCGATGAAGCGGTTCTCCAGGAGCTGGCCCGCGCGCGTCAGCGCCTGCCGGGATGGCGCTTCGAGCACGACGAGGTCGAGGCCCTCGACAGTGGCTTTCAGCGCATCTACCGCAATGGCAGGCGAGCGGTGCGAGCCGCCGCCGCAGAACCCAGCGATGAGCGCCTGCACGAGGTGCGCAAGCGATCGAAGGAGCTCTGGCACGCGGCCGAGATCCTCGGAGAGGTCGCGCCTCAGCGGATGGAGCCACTCATCCTGCTCGCCCACCGCATCTCGGACCTCACGGGCGACGATCACGATCTCGCGATACTCGCCCAGCGTGTCCGAGAACGAGCGGATTGCTTCGCCGACCGCGCCGAGCAGAGCGCTCTGCAGCGGCTGATCGCTCGTCGGCGCAGGCAGCTCCAGCGCCGCGCGTTGCGCCTGGGTGCGCGCCTCTACGAGCTGGAGCACCGATGAGGTTGCGCCAAGGTCCTGCGCGGCCGCTCGCGATCGCTTGCTCGAGCGCGCTCGTGTGCCTCGCGTTGCTCACGATGCCCGCGAGTGGACGCGTCGAGCGGGACGCGGCGACGTCGGCCGGTTCAGCGGCCTTTCGTCTGGTGGGGTCCCCGATAGTGACCTTCGAGCCTCACACGGGTGGCGACTCCTACTACGTATACCTGCGGCTCAATCGCAGGGTGCCGCGTCTGCGCAACGGCAGCCCGCTCGCCGGGGTCGGCCTCGACCGGTTCGGCCTGACGCGCTTCCCGGCTGCACCGCATCCCGGCCAGGACAAAGGCTGGGGAATAGTCGGCGCCGGACGAGCGGCCCCGTGCTACACACAGGAGCTGGAAGTACCTGCCGGGACAAAGCTGCTTCCGGCGCCACACGTCGGCCAGAGCCTGCAGCTGCGCGTCTATGTGTATGGCGCCGCCAGCGTTCTGCGCGCCACGGTGTCGCTGCGACGCTCGCATGGCGGGCTGACCGACGAAGGGCCCGAGCGGCGACTCGGCTGCCGCCAGGCCGTCGCCGCCACGGTCGCGCCGAGCTCGGTCGCGCCGAGCTTTGGGCGGGCGATCACGGTCGCCTCGGCGGGCGTGCCCGAACTCAGCGCGCCGCCGGCGGTTGCCGTCAACGCCGCCGGGAGCTCGGTGGTTGCGTGGAACGCGCTCACCGGCATCGTGGTGCGACACGTGAGTGCCGGCGGACGTCTGGGGGCGCCGCAGCATCTCGGCCCGGGCTTCAGACCCGAGGTGTCGATCGCCGCCAACGGCACCGCAGCGGTGATCTGGGAGGCGATGCCGAGCGGTGGGCATGGGCGGCGCCTGCTGCTCGGCGCGATCGCGCTTGCGGGGAAGCCGTTCGGCACGCCCCAGCGGTTGCTGTCCGTCACAGCGAACGTGCCCGATTGGTCGATCGTCGCGACGGACGAACGTGTTGTCGCGGTCTGGGGGCAGGACGTCCCAGGCCTGGAAGCGGCGACGAGCGCGGAGATCAGGTATGCGATCGCCGCCGGCTCGGTCCGTTTCGGTGCACCGCGCACGCTCGCGCTCGCCTACTACGCGAGTGTGGGCGGCGCCGGCGTGGACGCCGCCGGCGATGTCGCGGTGAGCTATCGAACGCCGCTGGTGCTCGGGCCGACACCCGTCAACGCTCAGGTCGCCGCCGCCGTGCTGCCAGCAGGAGCGCGCACGTTCGATGCGCCGCAGGTGCTGTCGGCCGGCACCCAGCAGTCGCTCCCATCTTCGGAAGGCGACGGCGACGCCGTGTTCTCGGGACCGGGCGGCGTCGCCGTCGGCTACAGCGTCGAGGGAACGCTGCCCTGGCTGCTGCAGGTCTCGACGCTCGAGCCAGATCTGTCCTACGCGGCATCGCAGACGGCTGGGGAGGTGCCCAACCCGCCGCCGAGCATCACGACGTACAACGGGCCAGTGGTCGCGCTGCCGGTCGAAGGCGGCCCGGTCGCCGCGTGGACGGTTGGCCGAGATGCCTCAGCGCAGGCGGAGTCGCCCGTGACCGGCGCGCTTGAGGCGGCCGGCGAGCAGGCAAACGGCGCCTTCTCCGCGCCCGAGCAGCTGAGCCCGCCGAGCACGGTCTCGCAATACCCGGTGGCCGCGGCGACGAGCGACAGCGCGATCGTCGCGTGGGGGGAGGGCCGATTCGATCGCGAGCGACTCGTCTACTCCGTACGGCCCGCCGGGGCCTCGTTCTCCTCGCCGCGAACGCTCGGCACAGGGGTGCTGCGCAATGCCGCGCTCAGCGGCGCTGGCACGCACGCCGTCATCGCCTGGATCGCCGGGCACCGCCTGCTGCTGGCCGAGCTGGCGGGCTGAGCGGCGGGGCTCCACCGCGCGGTTCATGAGCCGCTGTCATCCGGTGTGTCGCGGGCGGGCGTGGAGATGCAGCCCGGGAACGAGCTGCGGCACCCGTGCCGGTAGAACTCGTAGTCGTCAGGAAACGCCTCGCTGAGCAGGCGCTCCTCGGTTGCGATCTTCAACTCGGTGAGCGCGACCGCTATGGCGAACACGATCAGCCAGGCTCCCAGACCGTTGGCCAGCGCGGTGCCGAGCATCATCCCCAGCAGTCCGGTGTAGATCGGATGTCTCGTCACCGCGTATGGACCGCTTGTGCGCAGGCGGTGATGCTCTCTCACGAGGGCGGTCGAGGACCACATCGTGCCGAGCGTGACCCGTGCCCAGAGCGCGAAGGCGGTGCAGATGAGCAGGAGGGCCAGGCCGGGCGCCCGCGCCTCCCAGCTGTGCACTTTGCCCCAGCTCCACGCGCTCGCGGGCAGCACTTTGACGATCAGCAGTGCGATCGCGGCGCCCACCAGCAGCACCGTCCGCCCCGATCGTCTGCCGACTTCAGGCGCTCGGCGCAGGTTGTACGCGGCTCCGACCAGCCAGACGGTCGCCGCCACGCCCCAGCAGACGCCGATGAGCACCGCGGACAACGTGCTCCACTGAGAGCTGGTCATGCGGACGCCTCCGAACTCAATGGCCTAAGCCTCCTGAGAGCACGCTGGAACGCCGGCACGCGCCGCCAGCAGGCGGTCGATCGCGAGCGTCACCTTGCAGACCTGGGTGTCGAGGGGCAGCCGCGTGTCCAAACCGAAGACGTCCCCCGGCGGCAGCTCCTCGAGCGGCTGGAACTCCTGGTACTGCTCGGCGACGATCGCCGGGCTCGCGTCGGACACGCGCGCGGGGTCGTGAGCGCGCTGCGCGGCGCGCGCCAGCGCGACCGCGAGCGGGACCTCGCAGCGCACGACCAGGCGCGGCGCACCGGTGCGCGCCAGGCGGCCGAGCAGCGTCGAGCGCTCGCTGCGCGAGCGGCAGGTCGCATCCACGATCACCCCGTCGCCGCGGTCGATGCGCGCGTGCGCGTGCCCGGCGAGCAGCTCGTAGGTGTGATGCGTGACGCGGTGACTGTAGAGGTCTGGACCCCCGCGGTCGGTGGCCTGCAAGCCTGCGGCCGACTTGCGGATCGCGTCGGAGGACAGCACCTCGAGACCCGAGCGGCGCGAGAGCTCGATCGCGAGCGTCGACTTGCCACTGCCCGCCGGTCCGCACACGACGACCGCGACGGGTGCTCGCGCGCGCCAGCACAGGCGCTCGGACAGCGCCCACAGCGACCGCGCCTGCGCGAGCAGCGCGGTGCGGCGCTCGTCTTCGTGCTCGCCCGCCGCAATCAGCGCGACCTTCGCTCGGACGAGCGCTCGGTGCGCCGCGTGGAAGCTGAGCAGCGCGTCGCTGCCCGCGTCGATCCCGCTGTCGCGGTAGGCCGACAGAAGCCTGTCGGCGGCCCAGCGCTGGTCGTGGGCCTCGAGGTCCATCGTCAGGAACGCCAGATCGCTGGCGACGTCGATGTGGCGCAGCGCGGGGTCGAACTCGATGCGGTCGACGACGCGCACGTCCGGGATCACCAGCACATGCTCGCAGCGCAGATCGCCGTGCCCGTCGCGCACCAACCCGGCGTCTCGGCGCTGTTCGATCTCGTGCGCGTGCACCCGCGTGAAGGTGTCGGCGAAACTCGAGGCGAGCGCGACCGGCAGCTCCAGCGGCGCGGCGTTGGCCTCCAGCTCGCCAAGATTTCGCTGCCAGACGTGCAGTACCTGTTGCGCGCTACCACCCGCGACGACCGCCGCGTCGCGATGAAACGCGGCCAGGCGATGAGCGACCGCATCGAGCTGCGCGTCCGTGAGGCGCCCGTCCGCGATCACGCCCGCGAGCGTGTGCGACTCGTCGAAGCTGCACATCTCGACGACGTACTCGACGGCCTCGAGTGACCCGTCATCGGGCGCGAGCGCGAAGCCGGTGTCGGTCTTGACGACCGCGCACACGCCGAGGTAGATGCCCGGCGCGAGCTCCTGGTTGACGCGCACCTCCTCGATGCAGGCGTGATGCCGGCGCGCGAGCGTGCTGTAGTCAAGGAAGCCGAGGGCGACGGGCTTCTTGACCTTGTACGCACGCTCCCCCGCCACGAACACCCATGACGCGTGCGTCTCGTGCACGGTGACCGGCACACCGCCATAGGTGGCGGGATCCGCCAGCGCGCAGAGGAGTGCCGACTCGATGCCGGAATGGTGCCCCATGCAGGCGACCGAGCCATCCGTGAAATCCCGCAGCCACGGCCGGGAACACGCCTGCGCCACAGCGGAGATACACCGATGACCTTTGTACCTTGGAGAGCGAAGCTGGGCACCGCGGCTGGGGCAACCTTCCAACGAGAGAGGAGCGGGGCGATGACGAGTTCGAGCATTCAGAGCGTCATGGCGAGCCGCAGGTCTCCGTGGCCGATCGCGGTGCTTGCCGCTGCACTGCTGCTGGCCGGCTGCGGCGGCTCCTCCTCCAACAGCTCTTCGACCCAGGCCACCACCACGAGTCACACGACCTCTACGGCCACCACCGCGCCGCAGCCCGTGATCGCAACGGCGCCGACCAGCGCGCATACGGTCAGCGCGAGCGCCGGCGGCATCACCGCGACGCTGAGCGCCGGCACCCATCAGCCAAAGGTGAACGTGCGATGGCCGATCCAGTTCACGGTCACGCGCGGCGGGCGTCCGGCCGCGGCGAGCGTGAGCTACGAGTATCTGTTCGGCGGGCAGGTCGTGGCGCGCCGCTCTCACTACACGTTCAACGGGCACTTCGCAGATGTGTTCAAGTGGCCGGCGACGGCTGTCGGCTATCCGCTCACGTTTCGCGCGGTGATAGCTTCGGGCGGTGTGACGATCAACCTCGACTATCCGGTGCAGGTCAGGACGTGAGCACCCGCACGGGCGCGGAGGTGCTCGTCCAGGGTGTGAGCAAGAGCTTCGGGCGTGTCCGCTCGCTGCGTGAGGTCACGATGGGCGTCGAGG
This sequence comes from Solirubrobacteraceae bacterium, assembly GCA_049513255.1. Classification (GTDB taxonomy): domain Bacteria; phylum Actinomycetota; class Thermoleophilia; order Solirubrobacterales; family Solirubrobacteraceae; genus Palsa-744. The sequence continues at coordinate 93,622 of JBEKWH010000006.1, read as the reverse complement.
CGGGGGAGGCGGTGGCGATCACCGGGCGCTCCGGCTCTGGCAAGAGCACGCTGCTGTCGCTGATCGGCGGCCTCGAGCAGCCCGACACGGGCGAGGTCAAGATCGATGGCCGCGCCGTCTGGACGGAGCCGCATCCGGCCCGTGCCCGCCGCGAGCTCGTCGGCTTCGTCTTTCAGCGCCACCTGCTGCTGGGGGCGCTCACTGCCCGGGCGAACGTGGAAGTGCCGCTGATCGGCGCCGGCGTGCACCGGGCGGAGCGCCGCCGGCGCGCGCTGTCGCTGCTCGAGGAGGTCGGGCTGGCCGACCGCGCCGATCACCTCCCGTCGGAGCTGTCAGGCGGGGAGAGCCAGCGCGTGGCCGTGGCCCGTTCGCTCGCCAACGAGCCGCGCCTGCTGCTCGCCGACGAGCCGACAGGCGCCCTGGACTCGCACACCTCCGAGCGCGTGCTCGACCTGCTGTTCAAGCTCCGCGACCACCTCGGCATGACGCTCGTCGTGGTCAGCTATGACCCGTCCGTCGGCGCGCGCGCGGACCGCACGCTCACGCTGATCGACGGCAGGATCGACGCTGTGCAGGCTGCGGTCGGGCAGCAGTAGGGGAGACCGGGCGATGTCGGCGATCATCATCACCAACCTGATGCGGCGCTCCGCGCGGACGCTGTTCACCGCGCTCGGGATCGCGGTCGGCGTGGCGACGATCGTCGCGCTGCTGTCGTTCACGCAGGGGCTGAGGGAAACCGCCGCCGGCTTCGTCCATCTCGGCGGCTCGGAGCTGGGCGTGTTTCAGTCGAACGCCTCGGAACCAACCGCGTCCGTGCTGCCGGAATCGATCGTCGGGCGCCTGGACGCCCGCCCCGAGGTGGCGCGCGCGACGCCGCTGCTGCTGATTGTCGAAGGCCTGAAGGCCGCCCCGGCGGCGATCGTGTTCGGCGCCGATCCGGCCGGCTTCTTCACGCACAACCTGGTGCTGACCGCGGGCCGCCAGCCGCTCTCCGGAGCGCATGAAGTGCTGATCGGCGACCGCTTGGCTGCGCAGCTGCACCTGCACCCCGGCGTTGCCCTGACGGTGGCGGGACACTCCTATCGCATCGCCGGCATCTACCACTCGGGCGTGCTGTTCGAGGACTCCGGCGCCGTGCTCGCGCTCACGCAGGCCCAGCAGCTCGCCGGCCGACCTGCCGAGGTCACCGACGTCGTCGTGCAGCTGGCGCCGGGCGTGCGGGCGAGCCGCGCGGGCAAGAGCATCGAACACGCCCTGCCCGGCACGGAGGTGATCTCCGACCCGCAGCAGGCGCTGCGGGTGGGGGCCAACGGCATCCTGATCTCCAAGGCGATCCTGGTGATCGTCGTGATCGCGCTGATCGTCGGTGCGATCAGCGTCGCCAACACGATGGCGATGTCGATCATGGAACGCCAGGGCGAGCTCGGGCTGCTGAGCACCGTCGGGTGGTCGCCCGTGCGCGTTGCCAGTCTGATCTTCGGAGAAGGCGTCGCGGTCAGCGTGCTGGGCGCGGCGGTCGGGTTGCTCATCGGCGTGATCGGCGGCAGCCTGCTCGTGCACGCGCTCGGCGTCAGTGCCTACGTCTCGCCGTCGGTCACCGCCTGGGGCCTGGGACGCGGTCTGCTGGTAGGTGTGGCGATCGGTGTGCTCGGGGGCATCTACCCGGCATGGCGGGTCACCCGTATGCGGCCGCTGAGAGCGCTGTCGAGCACGTAGCGCCCGTGTGCCTCCGAGCGCCGTGCGGCGTTCCACTGATGCGCCTTGAGGTTGCTCCCCGATGTGCCGGCATGCGGCGCGGGCTAGCGTCAATCAACAGCTTCCATCACGACCTGAGGAGACATCATGCCTGGAGCACTTACCCGTTGGGAACCCTTCGCCGAGCTCGGCGAGCTGCGCAGTCGCTTCGACCGCATGTTCGAGGAGCTGGCCGAGGGGCGCGAGCGCGCCTGGATGCCGGCTGTGGACGTCGAGCGCGACAACGGCAATCTCGTGGTGCGCGCTGACGTGCCGGGGATCAAGCCCGAGGAGGTCAAGATCGAGGTCGAGGACGACATCCTCACGGTCTCTGGCCAGCACGAGGAGCGCAAGGAGGAGAAGGACAAGCACTTCCTGCGCCGCGAGCGTCGCTACGGGTCGTTCTCCCGCTCGATGGCGCTGCCATCCGGCGTGGACGCCAAGAAGATCAAGGCCAAGACCCACGACGGCGTGGTCGAAGTGACGATCCCGCTGCCGAAGGAGGCCAAGAAGGAAGCGGTCACGATCACACCGACCGCATCCTGAGCGGTCTGAGCGCATGGGCCGACCGGTGTCGCCGGGCAGCATCCGGTGGCACGGCCGGCCCACCGGAGGGGTTGGTGGTTTGTCAGTCTGACCGACATTTGTCGCTAGTTGTCTGCGGCTGGGCGCGCAAGCCCGGTTTCACGCGCAGGCACACAGCGACCCGTCGTGGAAAGGACGGGTCATGCAAGAGCATGAGTGCTCAGATATGCCGAGCATGGCAGTCGCCTACAGTGGCCCACGCGAGCACCATGATGTGGTCGTCAACGGCTGGCAAGTGCCGTTTCTGGAGGCTCATCCGCAAGGCGAAGACCGCGTGCTCTTGGTGCTCGATCGACGGCTAGGCGCGGAGTTCTCCGTGCTGGAGGCCGAGCGCCTGATTCCCTTTATCGCTGACGCCATCGCCGTGTCGCTCGGCTACGGGTGCCATCCCGGACCGGACACTGCGATTCTCCCGGCTCCGTTTCCGCCGGTACGACCGAGACGCATCACCAGCCTGGTTGGCGCCTCGGTCGCGGGCGGCGAGGACTCTACGACGTAAAGGACGGCAGGCTCAGCAGGTTGTCGGCAGTCGTGCTGTCCTCCGTCGTGCGGATGTAGCTGCCATTGGCGCAGTGCGGACACGTCACGACGACGACGAGCGGTTCTTTGCCGTCGACCTTGGTGCAGAAGCTCTCGGTCCCCCCTTTGATTTTGCTCACGACTTCTGCGCGAGTGAGCACGCGACCTCCGGCAGTCTTGACTTCGGTGATGTGCTTGTGCATCGCACCGGCGCCCTTGGTCGTCAGTTCGTGTGACGTGTTCACAGCAACTATTTGGATAGCCATTGGGTGATCTCCATTCGTCTTGGAATTGGCGCTCACCCGACCGGCCGGTTTGGCGAGCCTTTGTGCTGAATGAAGCTAGACCTTGGGCCGGTCGGAATAGCTGTCGGGGCCAGCGGATAGGTTGGATCACGCTTCGTCCTGGAATCGGAAAAGGGGCCGTCTCCCGACCGGCCAAGTCTTCGGAGACGGCCCCAGACGTGTCGGAAGGAGGGCGGTAGCATGCGCGCGAATGGGTGCAGCCTGTGCGATCTCCCCCGATGGCGTGTTCAGCAGCCCGGTGCGATGCCGCTAGAAGCCGAGGCACTCAACGCGGCCGTGCGACTCACGAGCGCGGGCGAACTGCGGGGTACGGCGTTCATCATTAGCGCGCCCAGCCCGCCAACCCCGGGGCGGCGGGGCAGATGGTGGCCGTACTTGCTCACGGCAGATCACAATGTCCGCAACCAGGTGGAGCTGGCGGTCGAAGTGCCCGACCCGCTTGCGCCGCACGAGCTTTCGGAGCCGGTGCCAGTGCGGGGCTGGCGTCAGCCTCTCCCCGAGGTTGATCTTGCGGTTGCGCCCTACCCGAATGATCTGGCGAGGCGCTTCCAGGCCGTGCGTATCGACGAAATCCTCCCCCACGGCGTGGTCCCAATGCTGGGCGCGATCGTCTACTACATCGGAATCTTCGCGCCTCTCCACGATGTGCCTATGGCGCGAGCCGGGAACATCGGGAACCTTGAAGTGCCGATCGAGAAAACATACGACACCCACACCTACCGCTATACCGGGCACCTTCTTGACTGTCGCTCATATGACGGGTTCAGCGGCTCGCCATGCTTCGTCCAGACCCTGTATGCCACGGATACGGCCGTTGCTTCCGACCGGCCATTGCAGGCGCGTAATGGTACGCCACCGACCTTGCGCGCGCTTGCATGGACGGCGACGTTTGCAGGCCTTTTCACGGCGCACTACACCGACGAGGACGCCAATCCCGAGGGTTTGCCCAGCCGCTACGGGGTCGGCGTCATCCTCAGCAGCGATTACGTATGGGAGGCCCTGATGACGGACGAGGCGCAGGACGAGCGTCGCGAATGGGACGAGCAGTGGCACGCCGAACAGGCAGCGTCACAGCCGCCGCTGCGTAACGCGTCGGCAAGGACTACCGCGAAGAACGACGAGTTCGTTCGATTCGATGCGCTGACGCGCCAGCTCGTTCAGACGCCGAGGCCTCCGAACACGAAATAGGCCGTGTCCAGGTCCTGGCCATGCTGCGCGTCTACGGGGCGACGCTCAAACAGCTCCCGAAGAGATCGAACGCGGGGAAGGCCGCTAGTCGGGAACACCACGGCCGAAGTTCCAACCATTATGATCTGAGCGCCGCGCGCGGAGAATGCGCGCATGACACCGATCGGGGAGGGACTGCGTGACCGTATGTATTGCCGCCTTGTGCAAGGGGGAGGATGGAGAGCCACGAGCCGTGGTTGCGACCGATCGTATGGTCACGGCGGGCGACTTCCTAGAGTTCGAGCACTCGGGCTCAAAGATGGTGCAGCTCACCCCGAAGGCCGCCGTCATGGTCGCTGGGAACACGCTCGACGGCATGAGGCTCGTCAATGACGCGGCTGCCGATGATTTGCCCGAGCACATTGCCGCCATCGCTGTTGCGCTAGGCGAACGCTACGCCGCCGCGAGAACCTGGCGGGCCGCGCAGACCGTCCTAAACCCGCATGGACTCTCGCTCGAATCGTTCCATGGGATGCACCGTGCACTCAACGAACAGGTCGTCATGCTGCTTGAGAACCAGCTCTCGCAGTTCAACTTGGGCGTGGAGTTGCTCCTAGCTGGCGTCGATGAGTCGGGCGCCCATATCCATACCAACGGCAATCCTGGTGGCGGCAACACCAACCACGATCCCATCGGCTGGGCTGCGATCGGCATCGGAGCGCCGCATGTGCTCTCGACGATGGCCGGCTACGTCCACAGCGCCACCGCCGACTACAAGCAGACGCTTTTCCGGGTTTACGCCGCCAAGCGCGGGGCAGAGGTAGCCCCCGGTGTTGGCCGTGACACGGAGATGGCCGTGATTAGCCGAGATGGGCTCAAACGACTAAGCAACGACGATCTTGACCGGCTTGCTCTAATGTTCGACGGGTTCCGGTCGATCACCAGCGCAGAGCTTCAGAAGCAGCTCGACGCTTTCCATCCGGAGGGAGGCCCAAATGACGCAAGCGGAAGCTCCGAGTAGCACCGACATAGACATCGACCGCACCTTCGGGCCGGAAGCGCAGCTTACGCTCGCGCTGATGCGAGCGGAGCTTGCGCAGATAGCCTGGGGGGAGCCCGGCGAGACGCTTGGGCTTTGGGCTACGCGACCGATCATCGGCGAAGCTGTGGCGGACCCAGCCCTGATGCCTTCGGCTCGCTGAGGCTGCCTTTCTGCGCCGCGCGGTGGCGGTCGCCGGCTGCCGCTCCAGTCGGACCGTCCCCTCCGATCCTGCCCGGCGACCGCGCCATAGGTCAGGCGCTGGCCGCTCACGGCAGCGAGAACGGCCGAGAAGCGCTCGGAGTTAGTCAGGTCGCGCAGGTTGAACGTGAACAAGCGCTTGTCGATGTAGTGGAACAGGTGCTCGGGGTCCACGCTGACGTACGTCCACGCGGGCCGCGCTTGAGCAGGCTCCAGAAGTTCTGGATCCCGTTCGTGTGCACACGGCCATTCATGTATGCCTCGGCGCGGTCGCTGAACTCGTGGCTGTATTTAGGTGCGTTAAGTATATGGTGTCAGTCTGTCTTGACAGCCGCCCACTGTCAGGCTAGGCTGACAGCGTGGACATTGACGAGATAACGGCGGCCGTCACCTCGGAGGACCCGTTGGTGGGGTTGCGCGCGGCGCTCGCGCTGCGGCGGCTGGCGGAGCGCGTCGAGGCCAGCCAGGTCGCGGTTGCCCGACGTCAGGGGTGGTCGTGGCAGCAGATCGGTGACGCGCTCGGCGTCACACGGCAGTCTGTGCACGCCAAGCACGGAAAGGAGCTGTGATGGGCGAGCCCGCCAAGCGCCAGCGATCGGGTGAGGAGTATCACCCGTGGTCGACGTACATCGCGGCGCGCGAGGAAGCGCGGCGCCGCGGCGACCGCAAGGTCGGCACCGAGCATCTGCTCGTGGCGTTGCTGGACGATCCCGTGCTCGCCGGCGCCGTCGGCTCGGACGCCCAGCGCGCGCGCTCGGCCTTGGATGAGATGGATCGCGAGGCGCTGGTCGCGATCGGCATGGCCGCACCCCCTGAGGTGCCGCCGCTGCCGGCCGGCGATCCCCGCGACGTGCCCGCGCGGCCGACAATCAGGACGGTGCTCAATAAACGCCTGCGCCTGACGCCGTCCGCGGCGAACGTGCTGCGCGAGTCCTCCAAGGGCATGCGCCGCGGGCATCGTCACCCGGGCCCCCAGCACGTGCTTGCGGCGATCCTCGAGCTGCAACGTCCAGACCCGGCGGCGGGCCTGCTCGCGACGCTCGGCGTCGAGCCGGCCGTCGTCAGGGAGCGTCTGGGCGCGTGACGCCTGTCGTTCGCGCCGAGTCGCTGTGCAAGCGCTTCGGCGAGCTGATGGCCGTCGAGGATCTGTCGTTCGAGCTCGGCGCCGGCACGATCACGGGCTTTCTCGGCCCCAACGGGGCCGGCAAGACGACGACGCTGCGGATGCTGCTGGGTCTCGCGGCGCCGACGAGCGGACGCGCGCTCGTGTTCGACAACACATACGCCGAACTCGAGCAGCCGGCATTGCGGATCGGCGCGGTGCTCGAGGCCACCGACTTCCATCCCGGGCGCTCGGGCCGCGACCACCTGCGCACGCTCGGGCTGGCCGCCGAGCTGCCCGACTCGCGCGCCGACGAGGTGCTGCGCCTGGTCGAGCTGCAGGACGCTGCCAGGCGCCGCGTGAAGAGCTACTCGCTGGGCATGCGCCAGCGGTTGGGGCTGGCTGCGGCGTTGCTGGGCGATCCCGAGCTGCTGATCCTCGACGAGCCAGCCAACGGCCTGGATCCCGAGGGAGTGCGCTGGCTGCGCGACTTCCTGCGGGCGTTCGCGTCGCAGGGACGCACGGTGCTGATCTCAAGCCACGTGCTCGCCGAGGTCGCGCAGACGGTCGATCAGGTGCTGATCATCAACCGCGGGCGGCTCGTGGTGGAGTCCTCGCTCGAGCAGCTGACGGCGCGCGTCGGCGGCGCCGTGCGCGTGCGCAGCGCCGACATAGCGCGACTGCAGCAGGCCCTGGAGCAGGCGCAACTGCAGGCGAGTACCAGCAACGACCACGCGCTGCTCGTGCACGGCGCCACGAGTCAACGCGTCGGCGAGGTCGCTTTCGCCGCCGGCATCCCGCTGCACGAGCTCGTCACCGAAGGCTCCTCGCTGGAGCAGATCTTCCTCGAGCTGACCGCCGAGGGGCAGCCGTGATCGCGCAGACGAAGGCGGAGCTGTTGAAGGTGCGCTCGACGCGCACGACGCTCGGCCTGCTGCTCGGGATGATCGCGCTGATCCTGCTGTTCGGCCTGCTGACAGGGCTGCTGAGCGGCGCCGGCGGCCTGTCCACGGCCGAAGACCAGCGCGGGCTGCTCAGTCTCGCGAGCCTGTCGGGCATCTTCTCGGCGCTGGCGGGCGTGCTGCTGATCACCAGCGAGTATCGCTTCGGGACGATCCGCCCGACGTTCCTGTTCACCGCCGGGCGTCCGCGCGTGCTCGCCGCGAAGCTCATCGCCGGCCTGCTCGCCGGGCTCGCCTTTGGCGCCGTCGGCGAGGGCGTCGGCTTCGCGCTCGGCTACGCGATCCTCGCCGGGCGCGGCATCTCGTTCGCGCTCGGCGGCGGCGAAGTCGCGCTGCTGATGCTGGGCACGCTCGCCGCCACCGCGCTGTGGGGCGGCATCGGCGTCGCGCTCGGCGCGATCGTGCGCAACCAGGTGGGCGCGATCATCGGCCTGCTCGCGTGGGGCTTCATCGTCGACAACCTGCTGTTCGGCCTCGTGCCGTCGGTTGGGCGCTTCACGCCGACCCGCGCCCAGGACGCGCTGATCGGGATCACCGCCAAGCACCTGCTCTCGCCCGCCGCGGGCGGGCTCGTGCTCGTCGCGTGGGTGCTCGTGCTGGCGCTTATCGGCCTGCCGCTGATCGTCCGCCGCGACGTGACCTGATCGTCCGCCGCGACGTGACCTGAGCGGCGACGCGGCGCTCCCAAAGCTGCGCGGCCGGCCGGCGCTCACACAGCTGCGCCGCGTGGCGCCAGGCCGAGCGCGGCCGCGCTGTCGCGCAGCTGTTCGCGCGCATCGGGGTGCGCGGCCTGCTCGATGATCAGCCGTGCCTGCGCGCGGTCGCTGCGCCCGAAGATCTGCGCGCAGCCCTGCTCGGTGATGACGGCGGAGTGGCGGAAGGAGGTGACCGGCTGCTCGAGCCGCGGCACGATCGTCGAGCTGTCGCTGCGCTCGTGCCAGGAGCGCAGCGCGATCACGGCGTGTCCGCCCGGCGAGTGCAGCGCGCCCGAGACGAAGTCGGGCTGGCCGCCGAAGCCCGAGTACAGGCGTCCGCCGATGTGGCTCGCGCCGGCCTGGTCTGAGAGGTCGACCTGCATCGCCGTGTTGACGGAGACCATCGCCGAGTGCTCGGCGATGCGCGCAGGGTCGTTGGTGACCTCCGTGCGGGTCATCCGCACCCTCGGGTTCTGATCGACCCAGCTGTAGAGCTCGGGCGAGCCGAACATGAACGAGCACACGATCGGACGCCGCGGCTCGAGCGCCCCCGCATGGTCGAGCGCCATGACCCCGTCGCTGATCATCTCCGACCAGATCGCGAGCTCGTGCCTGCTCTTGAGCGCGAGCAGCGTCGCGTCCGGCACCTGGCCGATGCCCAGCTGCAGCGTGGCGCCGTCCTCGACGAGGTCCGCGACGAGCTCGGCGATGCGGTCGGTGTGCTCGTGCGTGGGGCTGACCGCGGGCGAGGGGAGCTCGTGCTCGACTTCGATCGCAAGGTCGATCAGATCTTCGTCGAGCTCGCCGTCGCCGAACGTGTAGGGCATCCGCGGGTTCATCTGCGCGACCACCAGGCCGCCGCGCGCGCGGACGTGCTCGACGGCTGCCACGAGCACGTTCACCTCGATCCCCAGCGACACGCGCCCGTCGCGCGGGGTGGAGGTGTGCAGCAGCACGACGTCGGGCGGGCGCACCGTCGCGAACAGCCGCGGCACGAGCGACAGGCGCATCGGCAGGTAGTCCAGGCGCTCGCCCGCGTCGCGCATCCCAGGGCCGACGAACGGCGTCTCGAAGATCACGCCGTCGCGCGCGGACAGCGGCGCCTGGGCGGCGAGCATGAACAGCCGGTAGCGCTCGACGGCGCGCTCCAGGGCGTCGAGCAGCGCGAGCGGCGTGCCGTGGTTGCCGCTCGCCACCACCCGCGGCTCCGCCGCCGTCAGCGCCCCGAGGGCCTGCTCGAGCTGCTGCTCGGAGATCACTCTCATCGTCTCTACACCTCGACTGGTACCGGTGCCATGACCCTCGCGGCGAGGTCCACGAGCCGGCTCGCGTAGCCCCACTCGTTGTCATACCACGCGATCACCTTCACCTGCGTGGCGTCCATCACGCTCGTCAGCTCCGAGTCGAAGATCGAAGAGAACGGGGACCCGACGATGTCGCTGGAGACGATCGGATCGTCGCTGTAGGCGAGGATCCCGTGCAGCGGGCCGTGCTCGGCGGCGGCGCGGAACGCGTCGTTGATCTCCTCGGCGCTGGTCGCGCGTTCGGCCTCGACCGTCAGATCGACGATCGAGCCGGTCGGCGTCGGCACGCGGATCGCGATCCCGCCGAGCCGGCCGTCGAGCTCGGGGAGCACGAGACCGAGCGCCTTGGCCGCGCCCGTGGAGGTCGGCACGAGGTTGAGCGCGGCCGCGCGCGCGCGGCGCAGGTCCTTGTGCGGGCCGTCGAGCAGGTTCTGGTCGGCCGTGTAGGAGTGGACGGTCGTCATCTGGCCGTGGCGGATGCCGACCGCCTCGTGCAGGACCTTCGCGACGGGCGCCAGGCAGTTGGTCGTGCACGACGCGTTGCTGATGATGTGATGACGCTCGGGGTCGTACGCCTGATCGAAGTTCACGCCGATCACAACGGTCGCGTCGACGGGCTCCGACCCCTTCGCCGGCGCCGAGATGATGACCTTGCGGGCGCCCGCGGTGAGGTGCTCGGCGGCGGCTGCGCGCGTGCGGTAGCGACCGGTGGACTCGATCACCACGTCCACCTCGAGCTCGCGCCACGGCAGCTTCGAGACGGACGGCTCGGCGAGCGCGCGAATCGGGCCGCCGGCGCCGAGCAGCTCGCCCTCGATCGCCTTCACCGCGCCCGGGAAGGCACCGTAGACGGAGTCGTGACGCAGCAGATGCGCCAGCGTGTCGGCGTCGGTCAGATCGTTGATCGCGACGACCTCGATGTCGGCGCGCTGTTCGTATGCGATCCGAAGCACGCTGCGTCCGACGCGGCCAAAGCCGTTGATGGCGACTCGAGTGGGCATCTTGAGCTCTCCTGTTGCTCGTGTCTTGGAAGAAGTTGCCCGGGGCTTGGGGGACTCAACCCCAGGCAGCACGGACGTTAAGCGCGAGCTGCGGCCGGGTCATGGGTGCTCAGCCCCATGTCTAGGTGGTGATAACTACGGATCGCGCGGAGGAGGCCGGGTTCGAGTCCGGTCGGGTCCATTTCCTGACGTTGCGCGTCACTGCCACAGCCCGGAGATGGGCACTGCCCAGATCCGCTCGCCGATCGGCAGGGTGTGCTCTCCTGAGTAGACGATGATGCCCGTCTTGAAGCGCGCACCGAGCTTGTCGCGCAGCAGCCGCAGACCGCGTGCGTCTGAAGCGGTGGCGGTTGCTGCGGCCTTCGCCTCGATCCCCACGACCTCACCGGATGCAGACTCGATGACGAGATCGACCTCGCGCTTGTCGGTGTCGCGATAGAAGAACAGCTCGACCGGAATGGCGCTCCACGTCGCCTGCTTGACGAGCTCCATCAGCACGAACGTCTCGAACAGCATGCCCGCAAGGAATCCTTGATCGGGCGCGGAGTAGCGGGATGCGTCCACGCCGATTAGCGCGGCGGCCATGCCGGTGTCAGTCAGCAACAGCTTGGGCGTCTTGACCTGCCGGGAACCGAGGTTTCTCGAAAACGGACGCAGCCGATACACCAGGAAAAGCTGTCTCAGCAGCTCTGCGTGCGCCTTGACCGTCTTGTCGTCGAGCGCGACCTCCCGTCCGAGGTCCGCGTAGTTGACCGTGCCACTCGTCCGGGCCGCCAGCAGCCGAAGTAGCTGCTCGAGCTTTGAGTGATCGCTCCGTACCTCACCGATCTCAGGTAGATCGCGGCCGAGGATGCTCTGCACGTAGGACCGGAAGTAGCGCGTGCGCTGACGCGGGTCGCGGGTGCGCGCATCGGGGTAGCCGCCCGCGAGAACGACCTCCGCGCTCGCCGCGCGACCCTTCGGCGCGCCGTTGATCTGGGGCGGGCTCTCATTGAGCAGTGCGTCGATGATCGAGGCTCTTCTGCCCGCGATCTCGGCCTGAGCCAGTGGCCAGAGATTCACGTACTCCACCCGACCTGGAAGTGCGTCGGCGACGACCTTGGCCGTGACCAGGTCAGCCGAGCCGGTGAGTAGGAACTGGCCAGGCGTGTGATCGCGATCGAGGATCTGCTTAATGGCGAGCATCAGCTCCGGTGCCCGCTGGATCTCGTCGACCACCGCCGGACGCGCGAGTGACAGCGCGAACCCGTCCGGGTCCGCCTGCGCCGCGGCGCGCAGCGCTTCGTCGTCGAGGCTGAAGTAGTTCGGCACGACACCCGCCGCCTGCAGCTGTTTGGCGAGCGTGCTCTTGCCAGCCTGCCGCGGACCGACGATCGCCGCCGCGCGACTCACGCTGAGAATGTCGCGCAGCTCATGCTCGATCCCCCGAGCAATCAGCGCCACAGGCTGCTCCCCCGACGAGCCAACAGATCCGACCACATCGGAGTAGCATAGCCGACCGATCCGGAATAGCTATCTTGACCAAATCGGATCAGCATCCTCAACCGATCCGGAACAGCTATGCGCTGTGCGATTATGGCATTGCTGTGGCATAATAGTGGCATGGCAAGGACAAGGGTAAGCACGACTGTCGACCAACAGCTCTTGGAGAGCGCCCGGCAGGCACTCGCGCCGTTGCCAGATGCCGCGGTCCTCGACCAGGCGCTCGCGGCGCTCTTGGACCGCCATCGTGCGGCCGAGATCGACGCTGCATACGCGGTCTACGATGAGCAGCCACTCGGGGAGCCCGATGCGTGGGGCGATCTGGCGTCGTTTCGAGAGGCGGCCGCGGCATCGTGAGCGGTGGCCCTATTCCCGCGAGGGGAGAGGTGTGGTGGTGTGAGTTGCCGGAGATCGGGCGGCGGCCTGTCGTTGTGCTGTCGCGTGATGCGGCCATCCCGCGACTGAGGCGCGCGCTGGTCGCGCCGTGCACGACCACCGTTCGCGGCTTGGCCAGCGAGGTAGTCCTGGAGCCCGACGGCGATCCGATCCCCCGCCGATCCTCGATAAACCTCGACTCTGTCGAGAGCGTGTCCGTCGCGGTCCTTGTGGAGCGCGTCGGACGACTCAGCGACGACCGTATGCGAGAGGTGTGCGCGGCGCTCGACGTGGCCGTCGAATGCCACGGTTAGGCTGGCTTGATCCTGACAGACCAATAGGAAGGGGACGGAACCGTACGGCTCGGTCTGTCTCGGGCATGTCATGGCCAGGTGAGGCCGAGCGCCCGCGCCGCGGTGCTGAGCTTCATGATCAAGCGGCGTGGGTCCGTCGGCAACGGCTGGAAGTCGTGAGCGCGATAGAAGCTTGCTGCGCTCTCGTCGATCGTGTCGACTACGACGAGGCGGCCGCCGGCTGAGCGCGCGGCCCCGATGATCGTGGTCAGGGCGTGCACCAGCAGCTCGGCGCCGAGACCTTGCCCGTGCACGCGCCGGTCGAGCGCGAGCTTGCCGAGGAGGATCGCGGGGATCCGCCGGGTCGCCCCGCGGCCGACGCCTCGCGGGGCGTCGTCGCGCTCGAGCAGATGTGGCGCGACGGCGAAGTAGCCCGCAACGACGCCCGTAGCCTCCTCGATCAGCAGATAGGTGCGCGTGCCCTGCCGTGTGGCGCCCAGGGCATGCTGCTGGAGCCAGACGTCGAGGGCGTCACGTCCGCAGTCGAATGCGTCGAGGGCGTGGCCGGCGGCAAGCGGCTCGACGCGATAGCTCACGCCGGCTTGATGCGCTTGCGCCGCCCAGCCTTCGCGGCCGCCCGTGCGAGACTCGGCGCCTCATCTGGCTCATCGAGTGATGCGACGAGCTGGTCGAAGTACGCGGCCGGCACGACTGTCGATACCTGCTGCTGCACGAGGATGTCGGCACGGTCCAGCGCCGCGAGCACGACGAACGACGACACCGACTCACCCGCGAGCGCCGCCGCCTGCTCGATCTGCTTGCGCTCCGTCGATGTGAGTCGCGCCTCCAGGCGCTCCGCCTTCGCTGCCACGTGATCCTCCTTACTCCGTACAAATGTACGGCATAGCTAGAGGAACGTCAAGCCTGCGCCTGCACCCGCGCGATGCTCTCAGGACCGATCGCGTAGCCGCTGACGGCGTGGCTTGCGATCCGCGCCGCCTCGCCGGGGTTCGCCAGCACGCGCGCCGTGACGTACGCGGCGGCGAGCGCGCTCGGCGGGTCGCGCAGCAGCGGCGTCAGCTGCTCGCTGCTGCCCGCGTACACGCCGCGGTGGGCGATCGCCTCGCCGATCCCGCGCAGCAGCGCGCCGCGCGACTCGCCGCGTGCCGCGGCACCGAGCAGCACCGCGATCGTGCCGTGCGTGCGCACGCCCGCGCGGCCCACGCGCGCCGGGCTGTCGAGCTGCTCGCCGAGCGTCAGGCGCACCTGCAGCTCGGCGATGTTGACGCCGCTTGCAGCCGCGTTGGCCGGCTCGACCGTGCGCGGGTTGCACTCGATGTAGCGCGGAGCGTCGTGCTCGTGCATGTAGTCGAGCGTCAGCCCGCCGTGCCACTGCAGCGCCTCGCCAAGCGCCGCGATGTGCGCGCGCGGGGCGGCGTGATCGACGCTCACGCGCGCCGCGGCGCTGCCGCCGATGCCGGTTGCGCGCTGGCCAGCAGCCACGCCTGCTCGTGCGTCGGCAGCACCACGTCGATGCCGCGCTCCGCGACCGCCTGCTCGAGCTTGCGCACGTACGCGAGCGGCTCCGCGCCGGCGGGCGGACAGCGATGAACCTTGCGCACCCAGCGGCTGGCGCGAGCGATGCACAGCGGGTCGGCGTCGAGGACCTCCAACCTATAACCGGGAGGCCCGAGGCAACTGACGACCTCGCGCGCGGTGAGGCTCGAGCCCTCGGTAAGCAGCACGCGTACGGCGCGAGGTGGGGGGACGGCCACGGCTCCCAGCATCGCACGCGTTCAGCAGCGCCGAGCGGTCGCCGCCGCGCCGTCTCGGCTGGGAGGCCCGCGCGCTCAGTGAGAACTACTGACGGGGTTCACGGGGGAGTGCGGTGGGCGCTCGGCCAGCGGGACGCTTGACTGTTTCGTACAGCGTGGAGTGAACACCGCCGCGCACGAGGAACCGCGAAGCAACCAGCCGAGGATCCCACAGGAACGAGCCGAGGAGCTGTGAGCCGATGAGCGCTGCCACCCAGTCCGATGCCTCTCCCATCACCGACGCCGTGCGTCCGTTCGCGAGCCTGCGCCGTGGCGACGTCGCCTACGCCGGCGGCAAGGGCGCCAACCTCGGCGAGCTGACCGCTGCCGGGCTGCCAGTGCCCGACGGCTTCGTCGTCGGCGCCCCTGCGTACGCCGCGTTCCTCGAGCAGACCGGGCTGCGCGGGCGCCTGTCCGCGCTGCTCGACAGCGTCAACGTCGAGGACACCGCCGCGCTGCAGGCCGCCAGCGCCGCCGCACGCGACCTGTTCGACCAGACGCCGCTGCCCGAGCCGCTCGCGCACGAGATCCGCACGCACTACGGGCAGCTCGCCGGTGGGTCCGGCGAAAGGGCGGGCGGCGATCCGATCCTGCCCGTCGCCGTGCGCTCGTCGGCCACCGCCGAGGACACCGCCGCGACGTCGTTCGCCGGCATGAACGAGACCTTCCTCAACATCCGCGGCGCCGACGCCGTGATCGACGCCGTGCGCCGCTGCTGGCGCTCGCTGTTCGGCTCACGCACGATCTACTACCGCGGCGTCAACGGCTTCGAGCAGGCCGCCATGGACATCGCCGTCGTCGTGCAGCGCCAGGTGCAGTCCACGCGCGCGGGCGTCATGTTCACGGTCAACCCCGCCACCGGCCAGCGCGACGAGCTCGTGATCGAGGGCTCCTTCGGCCTCGGCGAGGCGGTCGTCTCAGGCTCTGTGTCGCCCGACCGCTACGTCGTCGAGAAGGCCACGCTCGCGATCCGCCGCCGCGAGGTCCACCACAAGGATCTCGTCATCGAGTACGACCCCGACGGCAGCGGCACGCGCCAGCGCGCGCTGTCCGAGGAGGAGGCGCTGCGGCCGGTGCTCAGCGACGAGGAGGTGTTCGCCGTCGCCGAGCTCGGCCGGCGCATCGAGCAGCACTACGACTTCCCGCAGGACACCGAGTGGGCGTTCGACCCCGATGGCGCGCTGTGGATGCTGCAGAGCCGCCCCATCACCACGCTGCACGAGGACACCGGCGCGGCCGCCGCGACGGCGGCCGCCACGACGGATGGAGCTGCGGCCGCCGGCGCCGGCGAGGCGGCCGAGGCCCAGGCCGTGCTGCTGCGCGGGCTCGGCGGCGCGCCCGGCAGCGCGAGCGGCGCCGCGCGCGTGCTCAAAACGCTCGCCGACGCCGCCAGCCTGAACGACGGCGACGTGCTCGTCACGCACATGACCTCGCCCGACTGGCTGCCGCTGATGCGTCGCGCCGCGGCGATCGTCACCGACTCCGGCGGCATGACCTGCCACGCGGCGATCGTCTCGCGCGAGCTCGGCATCCCCTGCGTCGTCGGCACCGGCGAAGCGACGCGCAAGCTGCGCGACGGCGAGATCGTCACCGTCGACGCAACGCGCGGCGTCGTGTTTGAGGGTGCCCGCCCACCCGCCCGCGCGGCCGCGCAGGGGTCTCCAGGCGCGCAGGCCGCCGGCGCGCTGTCCAGCGCGGCCGCCGGCTCCAGCCCAGGCGCCGCGGTGACCGCCACGCAGATCCTCCTGAACCTCTCCGAGCCCTCGCAGGTGGAGCGCGTCAAGGACCTGCCGGTCGACGGTGTCGGGCTGCTGCGCGCTGAGATGATGGTGCTGGAGGCGCTCGCCGGCGATCACCCGCGCACGCTGCTCGAGGAGGGGCGCGGCGATGAGTTCGTCGCGCGCATGGCCGAGGGGCTGACCACGTTCGCCTCCGGCTTCGCGCCGCGGCCGGTCACCTACCGCACGATCGACTTCCGCACCAACGAGTTCTCCGGGCTGCGCGGCGGCGAGCGCTTCGAGCCGCACGAGTCAAACCCGATGATCGGCTATCGCGGCGCGCTGCGCTACACGCGCGAGCCCGACGTGTTCGCGCTCGAGATGGCCGCGCTGCGCCAGGTGTGGGACACCGGCCTGCACAACTTGCACGTGATGCTGCCGTTCGTGCGCTCGACGCGCGAGCTGCGCGCGTGCCGCGAGCTGATCGCGCAGTCCGGCCTGCTCGACCGCCCCGACTTCGAGCTGTGGGTGATGGCCGAGGTGCCCTCCGTGCTGTTCAACCTCGCCGACTACGCCGCGCTCGGCGTCACCGGCATCTCCGTCGGCTCCAACGACCTCACGCAGCTGCTGCTCGGCGCCGACCGCGACAACGAGGTGCTCGCCGAGACCTTCGACGAGCGCGACCCCGCCGTCACCGCCTACCTGCGCGAGCTGATCCCGCGCGCGCACAAGCTGGGACTGCGCACCTCGATCTGCGGCCAGGCGCCGTCCGTGCATCCCGAGTACGCCGAGCTGCTCGTGCGCGCCGGCATCGACGCGATCTCCGTCAGCGTCGACGTCGTCGATCGCACCCGCCGGCTCGTCGCCGCCGCCGAGCGGCGCGTGCTGCTGGACGCCGCCCGCGAGGGTGTCGCCGCGCGTGCAAAGGTGTAGCGATGTTCGAGGTCCGCATCCACGGGCGCGGCGGCCAGGGCGTCGTCACCGCCGCCGAGATGCTCTCGCTGGCGGCGTTCGACGAGGGCCGCTACGCGCAGGCGTTCCCGAGCTTCGGCTCCGAGCGCATGGGCGCGCCCGTGGTCGCGTTCTGCCGCATCGACGATCACGAGATCCGCACGCGCGAGCCCGTCATGGAGCCGGACTTCCTGATCGTGCAGGATCCGACGCTGCTGCATCAGGTGGACGTGTTCGGCGGGCTCAAGCCCGACGGCTACATCCTCATCAACTCCGCCAAGAGCTTCGACGATCTCGGTCTCGGCGAGTTCGTCCAGGACTTCCGTCACGACCGGCTGCTGACGGTGCCGGCCTCTGACATCGCGCGCGAATACACCGGGCGCGCGGTCGCCAACGCGGCGCTGCTCGGCGGCTTCGCGGCGCTCGCCGGACTGATCTCGCTCGATGCCGTCGCACACGCGATTCGCGAGCGCTTCGAGTGCGCCGTCGCCGAGGGCAACGTCGCCGCCGCGCAGGCCGCCCACGCGTGGGTCACCGACGAGCTGTGGGAGCTGAGCGGTGCCACGTCAGCTTGAGGGCTCGCGCGCGGTGGCCGAGGCGGTGGCGCTGTGCCGGCCGGAGGTCATCTGCGCGTACCCGATCTCGCCGCAGACGCACATCGTCGAGAACCTCTCACAGCTCGTCAAGAGCGGCGAGCTCGCGCCGTGCGAGTACGTCAACGTCGAGTCCGAGTTCGCCGCCATGTCCGTCGCCATCGGCGCGTCCGCAACCGGCGCGCGCGCGTACACCGCCACCGCCAGCCAGGGGCTGCTGTACATGACCGAGGCGCTCTACAACGCCTCCGGCCTGGGCCTGCCGATCGTGATGACCGTCGCCAACCGCGCGATCGGCGCGCCGATCAACATCTGGAACGACCACAGCGACTCGATGTCGCAGCGCGACTCCGGCTGGATCCAGCTGTACGCCGAGACCAACCAGGAGGCGCTCGACCTGCACATCCAGGCGTTCCGGCTCGCCGAGCAGCTGTCCACGCCGGTGATGGTGTGCATGGACGGCTTCATCCTCACGCACGCCGTCGAGCGCGTCGAGATGCCCACGCAGGAGCAGGTCGACGCGTTCCTGCCGCCGTTCGAGCCGCGGCAGCTGCTGGACCCCGACGAGCCGATCTCGATCGGCGCGATGGTCGGGCCCGAGGCGTTCATGGAGGTCAAGTACCTCGCGCACGCCAAGCAGATGCACGCGCTCGAGCTGATCCCCGCGATCGCCGCGGACTTCAACGATGCCTTCGCCCGCGAGTCCGGCGGCCTGATCCGCTGCTACCAGGCTGAGGACGCCGACACGATCGTCGTCGCGCTCGGCTCGGTGCTCGGCACGATCAAGGACACCGTCGACGAGCTGCGCGAGCAGGGCCTCAAGATCGGCGTTGTCGGGATCACGTCGTTCCGGCCGTTCCCGCTCGAGCAGGTGCGCGCGGCGCTCGGCGCGGCCAAGCGCGTGGTCGTGCTCGAGAAGGCGCTCGCCGTCGGCATCGGCGGGATCGTCTCGATGAACGTGCGCATGGCGCTGTCCGGCATCCACGTGCACGGCTACACCGTCATCGCCGGTCTCGGCGGGCGGCCGATCACGAAAGCCTCGCTGCTCGGGCTGTTCACCGAGGCGGCCGCCGATCGCCTGCAGCCGCTGACCTTCCTCGACATGGACTGGGACGTCGTCAACCGCGAGCTCGAGCGGATGGGCTCCTCGCGCGCGTCCGGACCGCACGCCGAGAACATCCTGCGCGAACTCGGAACCGTCGCCGCGGGGCCGGTATGAATCGCATGCCCGACGACGCGCCGGGGAGCGTGCGCGCATGAAGGCGCCCGCGATCCGCTTCTACCAGACCGGCAGCTTCGCGGTCGGAAACCGCCTGCTCGACCCCGAGCAGCGCTCCGTGCAGTCCGGCGAAGAGCGCACCAACTCGATCACCTGCGGGCACCGCGCCTGCCAGGGCTGCGGCGAGGCGCTCGGCGCGCGCTACGCGCTCGACGCGGCCATGCGCGCCACGGGCGGGCAGATGATCGCCGCCAACGCCACCGGCTGCCTGGAGGTGTTCTCCACGCCATACCCCGAGACCTCGTGGCGGATCCCGTGGATCCACTCGCTGTTCGGCAACGCGCCGTCCGTGTCCACCGGCATCGCCGCCGCGCTGCGCGCCAAAGGCCGCGAGGACGTGCGCGTCGTCGGCCAGGGCGGCGACGGCGGCACCGTCGACATCGGCATGGCGTGCCTGTCGGGCATGTTCGAGCGCAACGACGACGTGCTGTACATCTGCTACGACAACGAGGCCTACATGAACACCGGCGTGCAGCGCTCCGGCTCGACGCCGCCCGCCGCCCGCACCGCCACCACGCAGGCCGTCGGCCCCGAGCCCGGCAACGTCTTCGGCCAGGGCAAGAGCGCGCCGCTGATCGCGATGGCGCACGAGATCCCCTACGTCGCCACCGCCACCGTCGCCGAGCTGCGCGACCTCGAGGCCAAGGTCCAGACCGCCATGGAGATCCGCGGCGCGCGCTACCTGCACGTGTTCGTGCCCTGCCCGCTCGGCTGGGGCAGCGCCTCCAAGGACACGATCCGCATCGCGCGCCTGGCCAAGGAGTCGGGCATCTTCCCCGTGTTCGAGGCGCGCGACGGCGTCCTCACCGGCGTCTCCAAGATCCGCCGCCAGGTCCCCGTCGAGGACTACCTGCGCCCGCAGAAGCGCTTCGCGCACCTGTTCAAGCCCGAGCCGCGCACCGACGTGATCGCCCGCATCCAGGCCGGCGCCGACCGCAACATCCGTCGCTTCGGGCTGCTCGGCGACGCGAGCCCCGCGCCGATCCTCTCCGCCGCCGCGACCGCTGACACCGCCGCGGCCCGGGAGGCGAGGGCCTGATGGACAAGCCGTTCGCGATCACGCTGGACGTCGGCTCGAGCCTCGCCAACAAGACCGGCTCGTGGCGCGAGGAGCGACCCGTGTATGTGCACCGGATGCCGCCGTGCAACCACGGCTGCCCGGCCGGCGAGAACATCCAGCAGTGGCTCTACCACGCCGAGTCCGGCGACTACGAGACCGCGTGGCGCGAGCTCGTCAAGGACAACCCTCTGCCGGCTGTCATGGGACGCGTCTGCTACCACCCGTGCGAGACCGCCTGCAACCGCGCACAGCTCGATGAGACCGTCGGCATCCACGGCGTCGAGCGCTTCCTCGGCGACGAGGCGATCCGCCAGGGCTGGCAGCTGCAGGTCGAGGGCGAGCCCAGCGGCAAGCGCGTGCTGGTCGTCGGCGCGGGCCCGTCGGGGCTGTCCGCCGCCTACCACCTCGCGCGGCGCGGACACGCGGTCACGATCCGCGACGCCGGCCCGCTGGCCGGCGGCATGATGCGCTTCGGCATCCCGCGCTACCGCCTGCCGCGCGACGTGCTCGACGCCGAGGTGCAGCGCATCGTCGACCTCGGCGTGACGCTCGAGCTGGACTCCAAGGTCACCGACATCCTCGCCGCGATGCGCGACGGCGGCTTCGACGCCGCGTTCCTGGCCGTCGGCGCGCACATCGGCAAACGCGCCTACATCCCCGCCGGCGAGGCCGCGCACATCCTCGACGCGGTCACGCTGCTGCACAGCATGGAGGGCGAGGAGCGCCCGCTGCTCGGCCGGCGCGTGGTCGTCTACGGCGGCGGCAACACCGCGATGGATGCCGCGCGCACCGCCAAGCGCCTCGGCGCCGAGGAGGCGATCGTCGTCTACCGGCGCACGCGCGAGCGCATGCCCGCGCACGACTTCGAGGTCGAGGAGGCGCTGCAGGAGGGCGTGATGATGAAGTGGCTGTCGACGATCAAGCACGCTGACGAGGGCAAGCTCGTGCTCGAGAAGATGGAGCTCGACGACAGCGGCTTCCCGCAGCCCACCGGCGAGACCGAGGAGCTGCAGGCGGACTCGCTCGTGCTCGCGCTCGGCCAGGAAGCGGACCTGTCGCTGCTCGACGGCGTGCCCGGCCTGGAGATCGAGGACGGCGTCGTGAAGGTCGATCAGCGCATGATGACCGGCCACGCCGGCATCTTCGCCGGCGGCGACATGGTGCCCGCCGAGCGCACCGTCACCGTCGGCGTCGGCCACGGCAAGCAGGCCGCGCGCAACATCGACGCGTGGCTGCGCGGCGCGGAGTTCGTGCACGCGCGCGAGCCCGAGCTCGCGAGCTTCGACATGCTCAACACCTGGTACTACGCCGACGCGCCCAAGACCGTCGCGCCGCAGCTGGACACGGTGCGCCGGCAGTCGAGCTTCGACGAGGTCACGCAGGGCCTCGACGAGACCAACGCGCTGTTCGAGGCGCGCCGCTGCCTCAGCTGCGGTAATTGCTTCGGCTGCGACAACTGCTACGGCGTGTGCCCTGACAACGCGGTGCTGAAGGTTGACGAGGCTGACGGCTACGCGTTTGACCTCGACTACTGCAAGGGCTGCGGTATCTGCGTCGTGGAGTGCCCATGCGGAGCGATCGAAATGATCGCCGAGACCATCTGACGCTACACACGCGGCAACACCAGCAGCGAGCAGCGCGCGTGGCGCTCCAGATAGTTGGAGGTGCTGCCGAGCACCAGGCGCCGCAGTGGCCCGTAGCCGCGCGAGCCGACCACGAGGATGTCCAGTTCGTCGCCGAACGCCGCCAGCTCCTCGCCGGTCAGCCCGTATACCGCGCGTCCCTCCACGCCGGGAAGTTGCGCCAGGCGAGCGTTCGCCTCGTCGACCATCGTGTTGATGCTGTCGCCGATCGCGGGCGCCATCAGCCCGCCGTAGGCGACCGCCGGGATCGACACGACTTCCAGGGCCTTGACCTTCGCCCCGCTCGCCGCTGCCAGCTCGCGCGCGCTCGCAAGTGCCGCAGCGCTCTCCGGGGAGTCGTTGTAGGCCACGCCCACGCTGGCGATCGCCGTCGGGTGCGCGCTGTAGCCACGTGCGGCGATCGCCACAGCGCAGGGCGTGCCGTTGAGCGCGTCGCGCGTGTCGTCGCCCAGCATCGCGCGCCCGAACGTGCTGTGGCCGCAGGAGCCGACGACGAGCAGATCCGCGCCCAGCTCCTCGGCCTGCTCATGCAGGCCACGACCGGGGCTCGTCGAGACGATGCTCAGCAGCTCGGCGCTGACGTCTGCCTCAGCGCGCGCCTGCTCGAGCAGCTTGTGCGAGTCCTCCAGCTCCTCCGCAAGCTCGCCGTGGTGCACGTGCACGAGCGTCAGCTTGCCGTCGTGGTCGATCAGCTGGCCTGCAAGCGCGATCGCGTCGCGACCGGTCGGCCTGCCGTCCACTCCCACAAGCGCGTTCTTGAACATCGGGTGCTCTCCTTGTCGTCTTGCGGGTTCGCGGGCGGTCTTGCTAGCTCTCGGGCGTCTCGGGCGGCACAACCAGCACCGAGCAGGGCGCGTCATGCACCGCTCGCCGACTCACGCTGCCGAGCGCCCGTATGCCGCTCAGCCGCCGGCTGCCGATCACGATCAGGGCCGCGCCGGTGCTCTTGGCAGCGTCCAGAATCACATCCCAGGGCTTGCCCGGCTCGATGCGGGGCTTCTCGGAATCGGGCAGCATCAGCTCCAACGCGTGCGCCTGCGCCTGGATCGCGCGGGGATTCATGTTGGACTCGCCAACGAGGGCGTTCACGATGGTCACCTGCGCGCCCTGGCTCTGTCCCAGCCTGCCCGCGAGCTCGACCAGGCGATCGGACCCCTCCGCGCCGTCGCTTGCGACCAGGATCCGGTGGCCTCGCAGCGAGCCGGCGTCGGTGTCGCGAACGACGAGCATCGGGGTGCTGAGCCGGCTCAGCACAGGCGCGGTCACACCGCCGACGAGCAGCCCGCCGAACGACGAGGAGACGCCGCCGATGATCATGCCGCCGAGCCACGATATTGCGGGCGCTCCGAGCGTCAGCAGGTCATGGTCGTGGGCGCGCGCGAGGATCACCTCGACCGGGGGGCCGTCGGGGTCGACGATCGTGGTCGCCGGCACGCCGGCATCGTCGGCGATGCGCTTGGCGCGCTCCAGGAAACGTTCGGCGCGGGTGGGGCTGATCGCGGCTGCATGGTGACCGTCCTCGGTCACGGCCGTCACGGCCAGCAGCGTCAGGTGACCGTCCGCTCCCGCCAGCGAGGCAGCCACCTTCACGCCCGCAATGCTCGCGGCGGTGCCGTCCACGGCACACAGGATGTTCGAGAAGAGCTTCTCGGAAGAGGCGGTGAAGCCTTGCTGCTCCGGTGCTGCGTCGTGCGGGCTTGAGTGTGCGGCGTCGGTGTTGGGCATACCTGAAAGCTATCCGAGACGCTCCGGCCGGGAGATCCGCAGCCTTCCGTTGAGCTTAACCGGGAAAAGCCGCAGCGCCGTTCGCGCGCTCGGCGAGCGGCGCGGTGCGCACCGCGCGCTGAACGTCGGTGATCGAAAGCAGCCCGAGGGGCCGGCCCGACCCGTCCACGACGACGGCGCGCCCGAACCTGGCAAACGCCGGACGCTCCAGCAGCCGCGCCACATCCGCGTCCGCCGTCACGATCAGCTCGGGATCGCAGGCCGCGATCTCGATCACCCGGTCGCTGGCGCGCCGCTGCGCCGTCAGCGCCTCGATCTGCGACAGGCTCACCAGCCCGACCGCGCGGCCGTGCTCATCGACGACCGGGAACGCCGTGTAGCGGTAGGGCAGGAAGTAGTCGCTGCCCGCGCGCGCGACAGAGCTCTGCCCGGGGATGCTCACGACCGGTGTCGACATCAGGTCGCTGGCGTGAGCGCCCGCGAGGGCGGCCTGCACCCGCGCGCCGGCCGCCTGCTGGCCGGACGCCGTCACCAGGAAGAAGCCGATCAGCGCCAGCCACAGTCCTTCCGGCGCGCCGCGCAGGAAGGCCACGCCGCCGAGGAAGATCATCAGGTAGCCGAACGCGCGCCCGACGCCGGCGGCGGTTTCCGTGGAGCGCCCGATCGCGCCGCTGCGGCGCCACAACAGCGAGCGCAGCACCCGCCCGCCGTCGAGCGGGAACGCGGGCAGCAGGTTGAAGACGAAGATCACGCAGTTGACGTACACCTGGTATTCGACCAGCGCGTGGATCACCGCGGGCGTGGAGGCGGGCAGCAGCGCCAGCGCGGCGCCGAAGATCGCCGCGATCACAGCGGTGACGGCGGGGCCGGCGAGCGCGTAGCGCAGCTCGTCGCTCGGATCGTGCGCCTCGCCGCGCATGCGCGAGACGCCGCCGAGCAGCCACAGGTCGATCTCCTCCACTTCGATGCCGTGCCGGCGCGCCACCAGCGCGTGGCCGAACTCGTGCGCGAGGATGCTCGTGAACAGCAGCAGCACGCTCGCCAGGCCGAGTGCGTAGGACGCGGCGGGGCTGATGCCGTGCACCACTTCCGGGAAGTAGGAAGCCCCCAGCACCCAGGTGAACAGCACGACGATCACGAGCCACCAGGGGCTCACCCCGACGGGAATCCCGGCGATGCGCGCTATGCGGAAACTGCGACCTGGCACTCAACCAACGTAGATGCCCGCAGCCCTCGGCGCATCGGTGCTTGCCGCGATCGCGGTCCGTAGATTCCACGGAGCCGCGCGACTGCTTGTCGCGTCGCCTTACGCCTGCGGCCACCCCGCGCTACGAAGTCCTAGCTGAGCCAACCCTCGCGCTCGAGCCGGTCCCATGCGATAGCGACATCGCGCTCCTGGAACACCTCACGCTTGCGGGGAGTCCAGTTCGCAACGATCGCAAGTGCCTCCGCGGGTGTCGTGGCTCCATCCCTGACGGCAGCCCAGTGGACCGTCGTAAGAAGCTCAAGGCCAAGCGGGCTTTCGAAGCCCTGGATCAGTTGGCTGACTCGATCGAGACGCTGCTGGGCACCCTCGACGCTCGCGAGGTGATCCTTCGCTTCGGCGGCGGCGGCATCCTTGAGGCGAATGTCGGCCTTGCTCGTGCGGTCGCCGCATCCCACGATGTAGTGGCCCTCGAGGTCCTGTAGAGCATGATTGAGACTCTCAGCGTAGGGACCGTATTTGCCCTTCACAAAGTCGAGCTTGAGGGGCTCGCCAGCGGTCTGAAGCAGATACGCCATCTTCTGCGCGACGAGCTTTGTGAGGGTGGCGCTGGGATCGCGTAGGTATGAGTCGAAGGCGGCGATCAGGTCGGCCCTGACGCGCGTCAATGCGGGACGCCTGGTCGCCACGCGTTGCGAGTGGACGGCAGGCGCGCCGCTCGGCTCGTAGACCAGCGCCGTGACGCCCTCTACTTCGGCAAGAGCCGCTTCGATCATCGGGCGAACTTCCGACCACGGCAGACCGCCGTTCCCGCAGCCAAGCGGCGGGATGGCGATCGACTGCACGTCGAACCGGCGTAGTACGTCGATCAGGTCGACGAGGCCGGTTTCGATGTCCTCGATGTGTGCCTTACCTTTCCAGTGGCGCTTGGTCGGGAAGTTGATGATCAGGCGCGGGCCGGTGAGCTGGCCTCGCTCGAAAACGAACATTCGCCCAGGGACAACCTCGCCCGCTTTGCATGCGCGACGATACGCCTCGTAGTTGTCCGGGAAGGCCTTGCGGAACTGCAGAGCAACGCCCTTGCCCATCACGCCGACCGTATTGACGGTGTTGACGAGAGCTTCGGCGTCAGCTGCGAGAAGGTCCCCCTTGCGGTGCTTGATCACAGACATCTTCTAGTAGTACCAACCCCGTCGGACGATGACGCGAGGCGGATTCGGCAATGTTGCGAGCGCTGTAGCCGCTCGCTGAGCGACGGCATCTGTCATGGCTCCGACTAGCCGGATGGCCTCGATCGGCACGTGCTGGTGCACGAGAAACTCAGCTTGGCGACGGAATTTGCGGTCCCCGTCCGCATCCGTGTCGCGCCACCTGGTCGCTTTCATGAGGGGCCAATCAAGACCTTCGAGCGCGGTTAGATCGTCGAACTGCTCCGCCAGGGCGGTGATCGGGTGGCGATTGATGATGACGAAGCGTCCCGGCTCAGCCAACGACTCGACCTCGCACACGAGATGCACGATCTCGTCCTGCGAGCCCTCGTACTCCATGACGTTTCCGCGCCAGATCGTGTAGAGCATGGGTGACCTGGGGGCGTAGTAGAACGGCACGTAGTCGGCGAGCGTTCCCCCCGCAGCGACCTCCACAACTGTTTCGGCTCGCTGCTTCTTGAGGCTTGCATAGGCGATGCTGACCGGCACACGCCCAGCCTGCGCGCAGCCGTTGTCGCAGTCGAGGCCGCCGGACTCGACGATGGACTCGAGGTTGTCGATGTGCGTGATGTGGTAAGCGGCTACACGCCCAGCGACCCATGGCTGGGGACTGCCTATCGGCTTCGCGGGTGGCGATGCCACGTAACACCATTTTAGCCCGCGGCTTCTTCAGGTCACACATCGCCACGAGTCGACCGTCTACAGCAGCGCCTGCAGCACACCGAGTCCCAACGGCCCAAGCCAAGTCGCGAGTTGGTGGAGCGCCTCCGCCGAGGCCGCCAGCGCGCCAGCCTGCTGGAGCGTCTTTGTCACGTGGGTGAGCCCGTGGGCGACGCGCGCCCTGTCCGGTTCGGGCCGACGTAGCTCGGCTTCGATCGCGTCGAGTGAGCTGTCAGCGTGCTCGCGCTCGGTGGCAGACAGCGCCGGCGTGGTGGCGAGCACAGACCGAACCTCAGACACCGCGTCGAGCAGGCCGATCGTCAGCGTCCCCTCGCCATGTGTGACGATCTGGTCACCGGCTACATTGTTGATCACTCCGGCCTGCTGGCTGCCGATGTTAAACGGCGAGCCGCCGCCGGCCTGATCGGTCACGGCTGTCGTTCCTCTCGTCGCACGCCGCGTTTCATGAACAGGCTGGTGATGACCACGAGCACCCCCAAGGTCATCATCGCGCTCCCCGCGCCAAGGATCGCCCAGCCCGTGAGGTTGGGTTGGGCGTTGGGATGGCTGAAGCCTTCGTTGATCGACCCGGCAAACATCGCGAACCCGACCACGGCCGCGGCAAAACCGGCGAAGATCAGGGTGAACCCCGCGCGCATCACGTTACGCGCTCGCCGCCGCATCGGGTCGATTCTCAGCGAGTGCTGGTTGTACTGGTCGCGGGCGATGTTGTTGATCACGCCAGCCTGCTGGTCGTGCGCGGCGAGCTGGCGTGCTTGTGCTTCCGTCGGCCTGTTGCCGTGGGCCTCCACTATGCGCGAACCGTAGCGCGGTATGGAACTTCAGTCAAAGGCAAATTCAGCGCGGCGGTTGCTCAAGCCAGCGCCGGGACCTGCTGGGTGATGCAGTGGATGTTGCCGCCCCCGAGCAGGATCTCGCGCGCGGGCACGCCGACGATCTCACGATCGGGGAAGCAGCCGCGCAGCAACTGCGCGGTTGCTTCGTCGTAGCGTTCGTCGAGCAGCGGGAACACGATCCGCTTGCTGGCCAGGTAGAAGTTGGCGTAGGACGCCGCCAGGCGATCGCCCGCGCGGCGCGGCAGGCTGCCGGCGACCGCGTCCACGCCGCCGGCCTCCTCCTCGGTGATCGTGATCGGGCCCGGTGAGGGCAGGCGGATCACCTCGATCGCGCGGCCGCGAGCATCCGTCGCGCGTTCCAGGCGCTCCTGAGCGTCGCGTGAGATCGCGTGCTGCGGGTCGGACTCGTCGTCGCTGTAGGTGAGCAGCACGACGCCCGGTCGCGCGAAGCACGCGAGGTTGTCGACGTGCCCGTCGGTCTCGTCGTTGTAGACGCCCTGGCCGAGCCAGATCATCTTCTCCGCGCCAAGATGCTCGAACAGCACCCGCTCGATCTGCTCGCGCGAGAGCTCGGGATTGCGATTGCGGTTCAGCAGGCACTCTTCGGTGGCCATCACCGTCCCCTCGCCATCCACGTGGATCGAGCCGCCCTCGAGCACGATCGGCGCGCGGTAGCGATCGGCGCGTTCGATCTCCAGGACCTTCGCGGCCACACGGTCGTCGCGATCCCACGGGAAGTACAGCCCGCCGTCGAGCCCGCCCCAGGCGTTGAAGCGCCAGTCGACGCCGCGCCGGCCGCCGTTGCCGTCGATCAGGAAGGTCGGGCCCATGTCGCGTATCCACGCGTCGTCGGTCGAGATCTCGACGACGCGGATCGAGGGGGAGAGCACCGAGCGGCAGTGCTCGAACTGGGCATCCGAGACCGCCACGGTCACCGGCTCTGACGCATTGATCGCCTCGGCGACGGCCGCGTAGGCCTGCTGCGCGGGCTTGGCGCCCAGGCGCCAGTTGTCCGGGCGCTCCGGCCACGCGATCCAGCAGCCGGAGTGCGCCTCGAACTCGCCGGGCATGCGGTAGCCGTCGGCGGCGGGAGTGGAGCTGAGGGTCGCGCTCACGGGCGCTGGCCCTCGACGCTCGACCGTCGTGCGTGCACCCGCGGGTGGCGGCCGCGGTGCAGCAGATCGAGATGGCGACCCGGCGGATGGGCCATCCGCCACAGCATCACCTCGCCGACGACGAGCGTGACCACCACGATCCCCACGAGCGGGCCCGTGTATGACCATTCCTTCGGGGCGTTCGGGATTTCAGGCCAAAGGAACAGCAGGACCCCGGCGGCGATGAAGATGCAAGTGATCACCGCCAGGCCGATGACCAGGCGGTCTCCGCCCGGGATCCGAAACGGCCGCGGGCGGTCGGGATCCCGGTAGCGCAGGAAGGCCACGGAGGGGAACATCAGCAGGTAGGGCAGCAGGAAGATCACCGAGGAGGCCGCGAAGATGCCGAAGAACAGCGAGTTCTCTTTGTTGATGAACAGCGCGGTGACGACCAGCACGAGCGTCGAGATCACGCCGGTCGCGACGAGCGCCCCGACGGGGGTCCGCCGGGTCGGGTGTTCGCGGCCGAGCGCCTTCGGCAGCTCGCCTTCGGCGGCCGCCTCGACCGCCGAGCGGTTGGCGCCCATCGTCCACGTGGTCATGTTCGTGAAATAGGTGTACAGCGCGGCGATCCCGAGCGCGTAGACGATCACGTCGCCGACGCCCTTGCTGCCGAAGATCGCCTTGAACGTTTCGACCAGGCCTTCCACGAGCGTCAGCTTCGACAGCGACAGCGCCAGCAGGATGCCGATCGTGGCGAACATGTAGAGGAACGCGATCACCGCGCCCGAGGTGAAGACCGCGCGGGGGATCTTCTTCTCGGGGCCCTGGACCTCGCCGGCCATGCTGGAGACGAGCTCGAAGCCGAGCAGCAGGAAGATGATCACCGGCAGGAACTTCTTGGCCAGGCTGAACGACGGCACGAAGCTCGAGCCGTCGATCGTATTCGCCGCGCCGTGGCGGATCGCGAAGACGATGCCCCCGACGCCCAGCGAGAAGATGATGATGACCTTCAGGATCGCCCCGAGGTCGTTGACCCACTTGCCGATCTCCAGGCGCATGATCCCCACCCACACGACGAGCCACACCATCGCGATCGCCATCAGCACCTGCCACCACTTGCCCGCGGGCCATTCGGCCAGGTGGTGGTCGAACAGCTGGAAGAAGACCCCGGCGAACAGGACGAACACCGAGGGCATCCACAGCGCCACGTTGACCCAGTACCAGTAGGTCGTGCGCGCCGCCCAGCGAGCGCCCAGCGCATGCTTCACCCACACGTAGATCCCTCCCTGGGTGGGATACGCGGTCGCGAGCTCCGCGGTGATCAGCCCATAGGGGATCAGGAAGAACAGGATCGCGACGATCCACCACGCGATCGTGTCGGTGCCGATCGCGGCCGATGCTGTGAGCGTTTCGACGACGAGCATCGCCGAGACCGTGAACAACGTCACGTCGAAGATGCCCATCACGCGCCGGCGCTGCACACGCTCCTCGTTGTCCGCCACAGGTGACGTCTCGGTGATCTCGCTGGCCATCTCGGCTCTCCTTATCCGTGGTCTGGGGTTGCGGGCTGCTGTGTGGGGGCGGGGAGGTCCTCGACCTGCGCGGAGGCAGCGCGCTCCCAACCCACCTCGTGGAGGTAGGCCCGGACTCGCCCGTCGTGCAGGCGCAGCTGCTGCTCGCTGGCTTGCTTGAGCGTCGGGTAGGTCAGCCACACGAGGATTCCCTTCTCGGTGTGGAGGCGGTTCTCAGCCTGGTCGAAGGCGATCGAGGCGGGGCCGTCGATCACCTCGTCGGTGACCTCGACGCCACGCGAGGCGGGCAGGCAGTGCATGAACCTGGCGTGCGCCGGCGCACGCGCCATGAGCCCGGCGTTGACCTGGTAGCGCGGCATGAACGCGGCTCTGCGCTCGGGGATCTGATCTTCCTGGTCGACCCACCACCACAGATCGGTGTAGATGAAGTCGGCGCTCGCCACGGCGTCCTCGACCTCGGTCGTGACGGATACCGAGCCGCCCGAGACCTTCGCGTTCGCTTCGGCGACGGCGACCCACTCGCGCGGGGCCTGGTACTCGGTGGGGGCCGCGTGCACGAAGCGCATGCCGAACTGCGTGGTGATGAACATCAGCGAGCTGCACACGTTCGTGCGGTCGCCGACGAACACGACCGTGCAGTCCTCGAGACGGCGGCCCTGCGGCAGATGCTCGCTCATCGTCAGCAGGTCGCAGACGACCTGGGTCGGGTGGTTGAAGTCCGTCAGGCCGTTGATGACGGGCACCTCGGCCGCGGCGGCCAGCCCGAGCACGGTCTCGTGCTTGAGCGTGCGCGCCTCGATCACGTCGCACATGCGCGACAGCACTTTCGCGGTGTCGCCGAGCGACTCGCGCCCGCCGAGGTGGATCTCGCCGGGCTTCAGGTACAGCGCGTGCCCGCCGAGCTTCGCCATCGCGACCTCGAAGGAGACACGCGTGCGCGTGGAGGGCTCCTCGAAGATCATCCCGAGCGAGCGGTGGCTGAGCAGCTGCGGCACGGCCGCGTCGCGGTCGGCGTCCTTGAGCAGCCGGATCAAGCCGAGCAGCTCCTCGAGCTCTTGCCGCGAGAAGTCCTGGGTGTCTATGAAGTTCATCACGTGCGTCATTCTGCTTGCGCTCGGCAAGCTCACCATCCGTCGCCCTCCGCACACACGCCTCCGGGCAAACTACGTACTGCGCGCGCGCCAAGCGAGCGGGTACCCGCAGTTGCGTGCCTGCGCGAGCAGCGACACGAGGGACGGCCTACAGTCGTGGGGTGCAGCAGATCCGCCTGATCCTCGCGCCTGCCATGCATGCCTCGCCGGCGCGCAAGCGCCCGCCCCGCCGCGCGCCGTTCCGGATCGCCGCCGTGCAGGAGCGCTGGCGCGCCGACGCGGGCGCGCACCAGGCGGCGCTGGCCGCCGGGATCAGGCTCGCCGCGGGTGAGGGCGCGCAGCTGGTGTGCCTGCAGGAGCTCACGCTCAGCCGCTACTTCGCCGCCGATCCGGCAGGTCCGCAGGCGGGCGGGGTGCAGCCGGAGGAGCTCCCCGGCGGCGCCACCCACAGCTTCGCCGCGCGGATCGCGCGCGAGACCGGCGTGCACATACACGCCTCGCTGTACGAGCGCGCCGACGCCGACGACGGGCTCGGCTTCAACACCGCGATCATCGTCGCGCCGGACGGCGAGCTGATCGCGCGCACGCGCAAGCTGCACATCCCGGTGACCGCCGGCTACCACGAGGACCGCTACTTCCGCCCCGGTCCTGGTGACGCGCAGCCGTTCCCGCTGGTCAAGCTCGCGGGAGCGCATCTCGGGCTGCCGACGTGCTGGGACCAGTGGTTCCCCGAGGTCTCGCGCGCCTACAGCCTCGAGGGCGCGGATGTGCTCGTGTATCCCACCGCGATCGGCTCCGAGCCAGAGCATCCGGAGTTCGACACGCAGCCGCTGTGGGAGAAGGTGATCGTCG
This sequence comes from Solirubrobacteraceae bacterium, assembly GCA_049513255.1. Classification (GTDB taxonomy): domain Bacteria; phylum Actinomycetota; class Thermoleophilia; order Solirubrobacterales; family Solirubrobacteraceae; genus Palsa-744. The sequence goes on along the minus strand of JBEKWH010000006.1, from coordinate 61,574 downwards.
GCAACGCGATCGCCAACGGCGTGTTCATGGTCGCGGTCAACCGCGTCGGCGAGGAGCCGCCGCTGCGCTTCTACGGCTCGTCGTTCATCTGCGACCCGTACGGGCGCAAGCTCGTACAGGCCCCGCGCGATGAGCCCGCTGTGCTGGTGGCCGACCTCGACCTCGACCAGCGCCGTGACTGGCTCGAGCTGTTCCCGTTCTTGACCACCCGCCGTCCCGACGCCTACGCGCGGCTCGCCGAGTAGCGCAGCGCCCGGCGACGAGGCGTCCGGCCACGAAGCGCCCGGCCACGATGCGCCCGGCGCTCCGTGACGACTACTGACCGGCTCGCGCGCCTTCTGCGGATGTCCCCGTGCGGCGGCTGTGTGATCTTCGATTGACCCACCCGCACCACTACTCCCAGGAGGATTCTGATGGCCGTCGCAGTCGATACCCCTGCCGTCTTTGCCGCGCCCGGCCAGCCCGGGAGCGTTGTCGACCTGAAGTCGCGCTATGACAATTTCATCGGCGGCGAGTGGGTGCCGCCGAGCACCGGCGAATACCGCGAGAACCTCACACCTGCGACAGCCGAGCCGTTCTGCGAGGTCGCTCACTCCACGCCCGCGGACATCGAGCGCGCGCTCGATGCCGCGCACGCCGCGAAGGCGGGCTGGGGCGCCAAGTCGCCCGCCGATCGGGCCGCGGTGCTGGACGCGATCGCCGACGCCATGCAGGAGAACCTCGAGATGCTCGCCGTCGCCGAGAGCTGGGAGAACGGCAAGCCCGTCCGCGAGACGCTCGCCGCCGATCTGCCGCTCGCGATCGACCACTTCCGCTACTTCGCCGGCGCCGCGCGCGCCGAGGAAGGGGCGATCTCCGAGATCGACGATCAGACGTACGCCTACCACTACCGTGAGCCGCTGGGCGTCGTCGGGCAGATCATCCCGTTCAACTTCCCGCTGCTGATGGCCGCGTGGAAGCTCGCGCCGGCGCTCGCCGGCGGCAACTGCACGGTGATCAAGCCGGCCAGCCCGACGCCGTGGTCGCTGCTGAAGCTCTGCGAGGTGATCCAGGACGTCGTCCCGGCGGGCGTCATGAACGTCGTCAACGGCCCCGGCGCCGAGATCGGCCGCGCGCTCGGCTCGAGCAAGCGGATCGCCAAGATCGCGTTCACCGGTGAGACCGTCACCGGGCGCCTGATCATGTCCTACGCGGCGCAGAGCCTGATCCCCTCGACGACCGAGCTCGGCGGCAAGTCGCCGAACGTGTTCTTCGAGGACATCCTCGCGGCAGACGATGAGCTGCTTGACAAGGCGATCGAGGGCCTGGTGCTGTACGCGTTCAACAAGGGCGAGGTCTGCACGTGCCCGTCGCGCGCGCTGATTCAGGAGTCGATCTACGACGAGTTCATGGGCCGCGCGCTCGAGCGCATTCGCGCGATCCGCCAGGGCAACCCCCTGGATCCCTCGACGATGATCGGGCCGCAGGTCTCGGCCGCGCAGCTGGAGAAGATCGAAAGCTACGTCAAGATCGGCCTCGACGAGGGCGCCGAGCTGCTGATCGGCGGTCACCACCCGACGATGGAGGGCGAGCTCGAGGGCGGCTACTACTTCGAGCCGACCGTCTTGAAGGGCCACAACTCGATGCGCGTGTTCCAGGAGGAGATCTTCGGCCCGGTGCTCGCCGTGACCACCTTCCGCGACGAGCAGGAGGCGCTGGAGATCGCCAACGACACGATGTACGGCCTCGGCGCCGGCGTCTGGACGCGAGACGGCAGCCGCGCATTCCGCATGGGCCGCGGCATCCAGGCGGGCCGCGTGTGGACCAACTGCTACCACCTCTACCCGGCCGGCGCCGCCTTCGGCGGCTACAAGGCATCCGGGGTGGGGCGCGAGAACCACCGCATGATGCTCGACCACTACACGCAGACGAAGTGTCTGCTCGTCAGCTACGACCCGAAGCCGCTCGGCTTCTTCTGAGATGACCACGAGGGTCCGCGCGACGCCGCCCGTGCTGGAGCTGCTCCAGCGGTTGGCGGCGCGCTACGGCCCGCTCGTGATCCACCAGTCGGGGGGCTGCTGTGATGGCAGCTCCCCGATCTGCCTGCCGGCCGCAGAGCTGCCGCCCGGGCCCGACGACATCCTGCTGGGCACCGTCGGCGAGACCCCGGTCTATGTCGACGCCGGCCAGGACCGGCGCTGGCGGGAACCCGAGCTGATCATCGACGTCTCGCCGGGGGCGGCAATGGGCTTCTCGCTCGAGGGTGTGGAAGGCTTGCACCTCGTTTCCCTAACAGAAAGCGCGAGCGCGAGCACATGAGCCAGCAACAACCTGAGCAGCCGAGCCCGGCACCCGGGCGCCTCGACGGCTCCTGCCTGATCCTGGGCTATGACCGCACCGACAGCGCACGGCACGCCGCCGACTGGGCCGCCCGCCAGCTGCAGCCGAACGGCAAGCTCGTGATCGTCCACGCGTGCCGTCCGCTGCACGCCCCGCCGTCGGTCTTGTCCAGCCACGAGGAGCGCCGCGAGCTCGGGCGCGCCCTGATCGACGAGTTGCTGCTGGAGGACTCGGGCCCGCTCCTGGACATCGAGGTCGAAGCCGACGTCTCGGACAGCGATCCCGTCACCGCGCTGATCGACGCGGCGCGCCGTCACGAAGCGGGGGCGATCGTCATCGGCCACGAGCAGCGCTCGCCGCTACGCCGGGTGCTCGGCACGGTCACCACCGAGCTGCTCGACACCTCGCCGGTGCCCGTCGTCAGCGTGCCGCTCAGCGGCGTCTAGCGACTCCATGCGTGACTCGGTCCACGCCTGGCGCCGGTCCACGCCTGGCGCCGGTCCACGCCTGGCGCCGGTCCACGCCTGGCGCCGGTCCACGCCTGGCGCCGGTCCACGCCTGGCGCCGGTCCACGCCTGGCGCCGAGCTCGCGTTTGAGCGATCGTTACGCTCCGTAATGATTTCGGTCGGAATGATTACAAGTTGTAACGATCACTCGTCTGAACGTCCGGACGGATCACTCGTCTGAACGGATCACTCATCTGAACGGTACGATTTGGGTGCCCCGCGAGCGCCGATTGGAGCGAAGCCGTGGCCGCCTGTACGCATCTCGATGAGGTCGTGATCACGCAACTGCCCGAGGCCGTCGACGGTTGCGCCGAGTGCCTGTTGACCGGCGATCCCTGGCTGCACCTGCGCATCTGCCTGGAGTGCGGACACGTCGGCTGCTGTGACGACTCTCCCAACCGCCACGCCACCGCCCACGCTCACGAGACCAGGCACCCGATCATCCGCTCGCTCGAGCCTGGCGAGGTGTGGTCGTGGTGCTACGTCGACGAGGTCGCGATGGTCATACCCGAGGTGCAGGGCGAAACGCGGATACCGCCGTCGCCGCTCGGCGGCTGACGGCATTGGCGTTCGAGCTCTGACGTGCAACGCGCGTCAACCGCGCGACGGCGCCGCCGGCGCGGAGCGGGGGACAGCCGCGATCATGAGCGCGGCTTGATCGGGCGGCACCGGTCGGCCCAGCAGGTAGCCCTGGGTGAAGTCGAAGCCGAGGTCTCTCACGGTCTGGAGCTGCTCCAGCTCCTCGACGCCCTCCGCGATCGTCACAAGTGAGAGCACGTGCCCGATGTTGACGATCGCCTCGAGCAGCTCGCCGCCGCGGGCGCCGTCGTTGCTGGCGGCGATGAAGCTCCTGTCCACCTTGAGGATGTCGACGGGCATGCTGCGGAGGTTGCCGATCGAGGTGTAGCCGGTGCCGAAGTCATCGATTGCGAGCCGCACGCCGAGCGCCTTGAGCGCGTGCAGGGTCTCGATCGTCTCGACCGAGCATTCGATGAACGAGCTCTCCGTCACCTCGAGCACCACACGCGCGGGATCGATCTGCGAGCCGCGCAGCGCGTCCGCGACGTCGGCGACGATCGTCGGCGCTTTCAGCTGCACCGCTGACACGTTCACCGAGATGCTCAGCGGCCGCGCACGCGCGTACTCACGATCCCAGCGGACGGCCTGCGCCAGCGCCTCGTTCAGCACCCAGCGCCCGAGCGGCACGACGAGCCCAGTCTCCTCGGCGAGCGGGATGAAGCTGTCGGGCAGCGTCAGGCCGTGCTCGGGGTGGTTCCAGCGCACGAGCGCCTCGAACCCGGCCAGCTGCCCGCTGCCGACGGCGCACTGGGGTTGATAGAAGAGGCACAGGCCGTCGCCGTCGAGTGCCTTGCGCAGATCGGTCTGCAGCTTGAAGCGCTCGCGCGCGTTGCGGTTCATGCTCGCGTCGAACATCTGCACGCCGCCCAGTCCGTCGCGCTTGACGCAGTACAGCGCCAGGTCGGCGTCGCACAGCAGCTGCTCGAAGTTCGTGTGGGGGCTGGAGCCGACGGCAACCCCGACGCTCGCGTTGACGCGGTGCTTGACCCCCTCGATCGTCAGCTCCCGGCTCAGCTCCTCGCGGATGCGCTCAGCCAGAGCCAGAGCCGTCTCGGGATCGGGAGCGGGGTCCAGCAGCACCACGAACACGTCGCCGCCGAGCCGTGCGACGGTGTCCGCGGGGCGCAGCGTCGCCAGCAGCCGTTCGGCCACCCGGCACAGCAGCAGATCGCCGACGCTGTGCCCGAACCCGTCGTTGACGAGGTTGAACGCGTCCAGGTCGATCGCCATGATCGCCACCACGCTGGCCGTTCGCCGCGAACGGGCGAGCGCCTGCGCGGCCCTGTCGCTGAGCAGCGCTCGGTTCGGCAGGCCGGTGAGCGGGTCATGGAAGGCGCGGTCCTGCAGTTGCTCGGCGAGCGCCGCGCGGTCGGTGTCGTCGCGCGTGTTCAGCACGAACCCGCCGACGAGCGGGTCGGCGAGGAGATTCGTGATCGTCGACTCGGCGCAGCGCGTGCGGCCACTCGCGTCGGTCAGCTTCCACGCGACCGGCGCGGAGCTGTCCTGGTCGCTGCCGAGGCGCTCCAGAGCATCGGTCAGCGTCGCCGGCGCCTGTGCGCCGAAGACGTCGAGGCCGCGGCCCGTGAGCTCCCGCTGGGTGAAGCCGAACACCCGCTCGGAGGAATCGCTGACGTAGCGGATCCGCAGATCGGCGTCGAGCACCATCACCAGGTCCGAGGAGTGCTCGACCAGCGCGCGGAAGTAGCGCTCGGCGCGATCCAGCTCGGCGGTGCGCTCCCGCACGCGCTGCTCCAGATTGCTGGTGAGCGCATAGTTCTCGAGCGTGACGATCACGAGCAGCGCGAGCGCGAGCAGCATGAACACGGCCATGATGCCCAGCAGCACGTCGCTCGATTCCGGGTGTCCTCGCAGCAGCCAGCCCGCGAGCACGATCAACACGCCGATGGCACCCGGGAGCGCCGGGAGCGAGAGGACCAAGCGGCTGTGGGCAGGGCGCTCGGCTCGCAGTCGCGGCCGAGGCGTCCTCAGCGCGGCGAACGCGATCAGCACGAAGCCCGCGACCCAGCCGGTCTCGAACGGCGTCACGCTCGGCAGGCTCGTCTGGACTTCGATCATGTACCACCACGCGGAGTCCGACACCGTCCACAGCACCAGACCGAGCGCGAGCAGGCCCAGCCCCGCCGGTGGATCCCGGCGCCGGCGCAGCGCGACGAAGAACACGCCCGCAAGCGCCGCAGCATCGAGCACCGGATAGGCGAGGTTCACGAGACCGCCGAAGTCCAGCGCGCCGCTGCGGCTTGCGACCGAGCCGATCACCAGGGTCCAGGTGCACAGCAGGAAGCCGCAGGCGATGCACAGCCCCTCGACCGCTCCGCGCACCTGCGAGAGCAGCCCCGCGGGTGTCCGTACGAAGGCGAGCAGGCCGGAGATCACGAACAGGTAGCTGAGCAGGAAGAAGGCGTCGGCGATCGAGGGTTCCGGGACGCGCGTGCCGAGGCCGATTTCGTACACGCACACGCACAGCTGGCCCAGTGCCCACGAGCCGACCCCCAGGGTCAGCAGCCACCACGCCGGCCGCGGGTGCTCGCGACGCGGCTCCTCGCCGGCGTGGCGCTCCTGCGCGTGCGCCGGTGCGGCCACGCGGGCGCGGCGCACGCGCGTGGCGCGGATCGCGCAGGCGACGGTCGCGAGCGCCGCGGCGAGCACTTCGCCGATGTCGGCAAAGGCTGTCCAGCTCGGCGAGTCGCCTGCGTGCAGCCCTGTCAGGACGCCGTATCCCGCGACCGCTGCGAACACGAGCAGCCACGGCAGCGAGATCGGCGGTCGCCGGCGGTCGGGCCGTGAATGCGCGCGCAGGTGTGGTCTTGGCAAGGTGCTGTCCTTCGGCAAGGCGGCGCTTAACTCCAGCGCTCGGCAGTGGTTCGCTATGTCAAATAGCTTCGACGCCGTGGGGCGCCAGCTTGAGCAAACGCCCACCAGCTCAGAGGCGATCCGATCAGGCGCCCACGGCGGCTAGGTAGAACCCACCGGCGAGAGAGCAGCACATGCGACCCGGCGGGTGTGCCGCACGGCCTCCTGTGAAAACTACGGATGTGACGTTTGCTTCCAAACCCGTAGTCTGCCCGCAGACAAATGGTGCGCATAACGATCGAAGGAGGCTGGTTGTGGACCCCACAGGCACGGGTGTGATGGGCGCGGTGTTCAACCTCAATCACCCCGCACACGTTGTGCACTGGCACTTCATCTCGTTGTCGGTGTCGAACGTCGTCGTGATGGCGTTGATGCTGATCGTGTTCGCGGTGGCGATCACCGTGCCCTTCCCAGGCGCGCTGCGGCGGCGGGGAGGTGCCTCATGAGCACGCACTCGCCAGAGCGCTCGTGGACCGTGCGCGTGCGCGAAGCCGGAGTCGGCGCCCTGCCGCCGGAGAAGCTGCTCCCCGACAGCCAGCCGACGTACGTCGCCTCGTGGATCTACGTGTTCGGCGTCGCCAGCCTCGCCTCGCTGGCCGTGATCATCGGCTCCGGCATGATCCTCACCCTCAAGGGTCCCGCCTGGTGGCACTACACCGGCGTCGGACATTTCTTCAACAGCGTCCACCTTTGGGCAGTCGAGCTGTTCTTCTTCGTGATGGTCGTGCACCTGTGGGGCAAGTACTGGATGGCCGCCTGGCGCGGCGGGCGCACGCGCGTGTGGGTCACGGGCGCCGTGACGTTCCTGATCGCGGTGCCGTGCGCGCTCACCGGCTACGTCTCCCAGCAGAACTTCGACGCGCAGTGGATCTCCACGCAGGCCAAGGACGCGATGAACTCGGTCGGCATCGGCGCCTTCTTCAACCTCACCAACTTCGGGCAGATGTACAGCTTCCACGTGCTGCTGCTGCCGCTTGCGGTCGTCGCGCTGGTGGTCGCGCACGTGCTGCTCGTGCGCCGCCACGGTGTCGTGCCCCCATTCGAGCTCGACGGCCGAGCTCTCGCGGTTGTGCCCGCGCCCGACGGAGCGCCGGACGCGCCCGTGCCGACCGGAGCCCAGTCATGAGTCGCCTGAGCCGGTTGCTGCGCTCACACGACGACACGCAGCCGTGGAAAGGCGGCTACGCGCCTTATGACCTGGTCAAAGAGGCGTGCATCGCGGTCGGCGTGATCACGCTGCTGGCGATCGTGCTGACGGTGCTGTTCTCATCGCCCGACGAGCCGTCGAGCACGATCGGGCAGTGGTCGCGCCAGCTACCCGTCAACTTCGTCACCACCGCCGTCAGCGAGCTCGACGGCAAGAGCGGCACGGCCGAATACGGCCCGCCCTACAACCACGAATCGGGCAGCGTCCAGCACTTCCTGTTCCTGCACCCGCAGCGGTGGCTCGGCGTGAGCCACCCGATCAACACCGCCCAGGACTACGTGATCGGGCCGCTCGAAACCGTTCCCAACGACCCCGAACTGCGACGCGCGCTCACCGAATACCAGTCAGCGCCAGAAAAGACGCAGAAGGCATGGGATGAAGCGTACGCCAAGCCGTTGGAAGAATATGCCGCTGCGGAAGAAGAAAGCAAGCCGCTGCCAAAGACCGTGACGGTCAATGAAAGCACCGGCACGGTGAGCGTGCAGGCGAGCGGCGCCGGGCCCGTCCCGACGATGATGGCCAGCGAGCTGAGCCTCGCCAAGAGCGGCGGACTGGACGGCGCCCTGCTGACCAGCAGCCAGTTCTTCCAGACCGACTACACCAAGCCGCTGCTGTTCATGGCCGACGGCGGACTGCTCGAAAAACGCGCCGAAAAGGAGCACCTGCTCGGCGAGCAGTGGGGCATGATGAACGAGACCGGCAGCTACCCGGGCCAGGTGTGGCTGTGGCTGTACACGTTCTGGTACCAGATCGAACCGTTCAAGGCATCGGCCAGCGGCGACCTGCTCGTGATGCTCGTCATGGCTGTTCTGAGCCTCGCGTTCATCTGCGTCCCGCTGCTTCCCGGCATTCGTGACATACCGCGGCGCATCCCGATCTACAAGATCATCTGGAAAGAGCACTACCGGGCGCTGCCGAGGCGATAGCCGACGGCGCGCACCGTGAAGATCGGCGCAGGCTGGCCAGGCTGGCCAAGCTTGCGCCGCAGGTAGCCGACGTACACGTCGACCACGTTGGTCGCCGGATCGTGCTCGTAGCCCCACACCGAGCTGAGGATCTGCTCGCGGGAGACCACGCGGCCGTGGTGGCGCAGCAGGTAGACGAGCAGCTCGAACTCGGTCGTCGAGAGCGTCACCGCGCGCCCGTCCCTGCGCACCCTGCGGCTCAGCAGGTCGACCTCGATCCCCTCGGCGGACAGCGTGCTGGCGGATGCCTGCGCGACGACGCGCAGGTGGGCGCGCACGCGCGCCACCAGCTCGGCCATCGAGAACGGCTTCACGAGGTAGTCCACGGCGCCCGCCTCCAGGCCCTCGACGCGATCCTCGATCTCACCGCGCGCGCTCAACACGATCACCGGCACGTTGGGGATCGCCCGCCGCACTGACTGGAGCACCTCCAGGCCGCCGCGACGTGGCAGCATCAGGTCCAACACGATCGCGTCGAAGCTGCCGCCCAGCGCCAGGCGTTCGCCCTGGACCCCGTCGGTGGCCGCCTCGACTGCAAAGCCCTCGGCCTCAAGGCCGCGGCGCACGAAATCGACGATCCCGGGCTCATCCTCGATCACGAGCACCCGCTCACCGCCGGCGCCGGCCTGAACGTCCTGTTCGGCTCGATCGGCCGGCAGGGCTACCGCGCCCTGAGCGCGCGAGTCCGCGGCAGTTCCCATGCCAGCAAGGATAGGCGTTGGGCGCCGGGGCGCTTTGCCGTCAGAGCGTTCCAATGAGCTTTCTCATCAAGGGGTTACCCATTCCTTAGCCAAAATTCACACACTCGTTCCCTGGCTCCAGCCGTCTGGCCGACGCGACCGCAACGATCGAACCCGGCATGCGCATCCACACCACCCACACACGCGACGCGGCGCTGCGCGAGCTGCACCGGATCAACCGCTGGCTGATCGCCGGCAGCGTGCTGCTCACGGGAGCGCTGACCGATGCGGCCGCGCACGCCTTTCCGGGCAAGGCGCTGAGCAAAGCCTCGGCGAGCAAAGCCCTGGCCGCGGCGGGGCACACCAAAGCCGGCGACCCGTCGGGGACGACCGCCAAGGCCCCGAGCCAGCCGCTCGCGCCCCCCGCAGAAGCCCCTCGCGCAACCTCGACGGAATCAACCTCCCCGCAGCAGTCGGCGCAGGCGCAGGAATCGGCGCCCGCCCAGGAATCGGCGCCCGCCCAGGAATCGGCGCCCGCCCAGGAATCGGCGCCCGCCCAGGAATCGGCGCCCGCCCACGAATCGGCGCCCGCCCACGAATCGGCGCCCGCCCAGGAATCGGCGCCCGCCCACGAATCGGCGCCCGCTTCGGAACCGGCCCCCGAACCAGCCCACGAATCGCACGAATCGGCCCCGGAACCGGCTCCCGAACCGGTCGTGTCCGGGGGCTCCTGAGATGCATCCGTCGATACTCGAATCGAAACCGTTGCGCACGGCGCCATTCGCGGTCGCGAAGTGGGAGGCGCTCGGGACGAGCGTCGTGCTGCGCTTGGCCGGCTCGACGCGGATCGAGGCCGCGCGCGTGGCCGTCGAGCGCGAGCTCGACGCGATCGACCGCGCGTGCAGTCGCTTCCGCCCCGACTCCGAGCTCAGCCGCGTAAACGCGCGCGCGGGCCGATCGACGCAGGTGAGCCCGCTGCTGGCGCAAGCGCTGGAGCTCGGGCTCCGCGCCGCCGAGTTGACCAGCGGCGACGTCGATCCGACGCTCGGCCGCGCGCTCGAGCTGGCCGGCTATGACCGCGACTGGTCGCTGCTGGCTCCTGCAACCGGACAGCCGCAGCCACGGGTGGCGATCAAGGCGCGGGTACGCGCCGGCTGGCAGGCGATAGCGCTTGATCGCGAGCGCCTCACGGTCCGGGTGCCGGCGGGAATCAGGCTCGACCTGGGCGCGACGGCGAAAGCCTGGGCCGCGGATCGAGCCGCCGCGGCCGCGGCGAGCGCGGGCCGCTGCGGTGCGCTCGTCAGTCTCGGCGGCGACATCGCCACCTGCGGGCCGGCGCCCGCGGGCGGATGGAAGATCCACGTGACCGACGATCACCGCAGCGACTGCTCGGCTCCGGGCCAGACGATCGTCATCCACTCGGGTGCGATCGCGACCTCGAGCACCGCGGTCCGGCGCTGGAGCCACGGCGGCCACACCATGCACCACATCATCGACCCGGCGACCGGGGCGCCCGTGCGCGAGAGCTGGCGCACGGCCAGCATCGCGGCGGCGAGCTGCGCCGACGCGAACATCGCCGCCACGGCCGCGTTCGTCCGCGGCCAGTCAGCTCCGCGCTGGCTTGCCGCGGTGGGCCTGCCGGCACGCCTGCTCGACTGGGCCGGCAACGTCACGACCGTCGCAGGCTGGCCGCAGGGGGTCGCGTCGTGATCACGCCGCTGGCAGCCGCGGGGCCGAGCTTCGATTGGTACCTGACGCGCTCGACCGGTGCGGTCGCGCTGCTGCTGCTGTCCGTCGCGATCGCGCTCGGCGTGGCCGACGTGCAGCGCTGGAGCACGCCGCGGTGGCCGCGTTTCGTGATCGACTCGCTGCACCGCAACGTCTCGCTGCTGGCGCTCGCGTTCCTGGTCGTGCACATCCTCACCTCGGTGCTGGACAGCTTCGCGCATATCGGGCTGATCGACGCAATCGTCCCGTTCGTGGGCTCATACCGGCCGTTCTGGCTGGGGCTGGGCGCGGTCGCTTTCGACCTGATCCTCGCGGTCATCGCCACGAGCCTGCTGCGGGCGCGGATGGGCTATGCGAGCTGGCGCGCCGTGCACTGGCTCACGTACGCGAGCTGGCCGATCGCGCTGCTGCACGGCTTCGGCACGGGCAGCGACGCCAAAGGCACATGGCTGCTGGCGTTGAGCGCGATCTGCGTCGTGCTGGTCGTGGGCGCGGTGCTCGCACGGGTGATCTCGGGTTGGCCGGGCGACATGCGGCTGCGCGGCGCCGCTCTCGGCGGTGTCGGCGCCTTCGCGCTGTTCCTCGTGCTGTGGCTGCCACAGGGCCCGCTCGGCTCGGAATGGGCGCGTCGCTCGGGCACGCCCTCGTCGCTGCTGGCGCACGCCCACGCGGCGGCCGCGTCCGGGAGGACCCGATGAGCGAAGCGCCGTCGGCGACCACCGAGCTGCTGCCCGACGTCCAGTCGCGCGAGGATCGCGACGCTCCGCGCGAGCAGGCCCCCGCGCTGCCGCGCCTGCTCGCCGGCGTGCGCCGGCACGGCTCGGTCACGCTCGACGAGCACATCGCGCTGCATGGGCCGCTGCCGCAAGTTCGCGGTGCGCGGCGGCGCGGGCGCGAGCGCGCGACGATGCTGATCGAGGAGATCGGCCGCGCCGGCCTGCTCGGCCGCGGCGGCGCCGCGTTCCCGACCGCCCTCAAGCTACGCGCGGTCGCGGCTGCGCGCGGGCGGGCGATCGTCGTTGCCAACGGCGCGGAGGGCGAGCCGGCGAGCCACAAGGATCAAACGCTGCTGGAGATGCTCCCGCAGCTGGTGCTCGACGGGGCCGTCGTCGCCGCCGAAGCCGTCGGCGCCGAGGAAGCGATCGTGTGCGTCTGCGAGTCGGCGCCGGCGAGCATCGCAAGCGTCGAAGCGGCGATCGAGGAGCGCTCCGCCGATCGCTCCGCGACGCGCGCACCGAAGCTGCACGTGACGCGCGTGCCCAGCCACTACGTCGCAGGCCAGGAGTCAGCGCTCGTCAACTATCTCGGCGGGGGCCCGGCGCGCCCGACGTTCACGCCGCCGATGCCGTTCGAACAGGGCCTCAGGCGCCGGCCCACCCTGATCGACAACGTCGAGACGCTCGCGCACATCGCGCTGATCGCGCGCCACGGCGCGCGCTGGTTCCGCCAGCTCGGGACGCCAACCCATCCCGGCTCTGCGCTGGTGACGCTGTCGGGCCCGGTCAGGCATCCCGGGGTCTACGAGATCGAGCACGGCGCGTCGCTCAGCTCGCTGATCGACGCCGCCGGCGGACCCACGGCAGGGGTTCGCGGCGTGCTCATGGGCGGCTACGCGGGTGCTTGGATCCGCGGCGAGTCGCTACGGCACGTGGCGCTGTCGAACGAACACCTCGCCCCGCACGGGGCCTCGCTCGGCGCCGGCGTCGTGGTGTTGCTCTCCGAGCAGGCGTGTCCCGTGGCCGAAACGGCGCGCGTGGCGCGCTGGCTCGCAGGCCAGAGCACCCGCCAGTGCGGACCGTGCATTCATGGTCTGGATGCGCTGGCGGGCACCGTCGAGCAGGTGGCCGCGGGCGCGGCGCCGCCGCAGGTCGCACGCCGGCTCGAACGCCTCGCCTCGCTCACCGCACGGCGCGGCGCCTGCGGCCATCCCGACGGAGCCGTCAACCTGATCATGAGCGCGCTGGAGGCGTTCGAGGCCGAGTTTGCCGACCACGCGCGCCACGGGCCGTGCGAGGACTGCGCGCGGGCCCCCGAGCTGGCGCTGGCGCACCGGCCGGTGAGCGAGCGGGCCAACGGGGCGTCCTCGTGAGCCACCGCGTGCGCGTCAACCCGATCGCATGCGAGGCACACGGGATGTGCGCCGAGCTGCTCCCTGAGCGCATCAGCCTCGACGAGTGGGGCTATCCGATCCTCGACGGGACCCCGCTCGACGGTCGCGAGGTCGAGCATGCGCTGCGCGCGGCGCGCGCGTGTCCTACGCTCGCGCTGCTCGTCGACCGCGAACGCAGGTCCTAGAAGATCCCGATCCGGTCCGGCGGCCAGTAGGTGATGATCGCCTGGCCGATGATCCACGAGGTGGGGACCGGTCCCCAGAACCTGCTGTCGTCGGAGTTGCCGCGGTTGTCGCCCATCATGAACCAGTGACCCGGTGGGATCTTGATCGGAGTCGGGAAATTGCACTCGGGGCTTTCGCCGCAGGCTTTGATGTAGGAGTCATGCTCCGCGACGAAGCGGCTCGTGCCGGCCGCCTTGCGGTAGACGTGTCCTGCCTTGACGTAGATTTCGTCTCCTGGTCCGGCGACGATCCGCTTGACGAAGTTGACGCTCGCCTCCTTCGGCACCGGCTGCGAGCAGGCAGCGCCGCCGTACCTGATCGTGTGCGGTACCGGTCCGCATTCTTGTTGTTCGGCAGCTTCCGGCGGATGGAACACGGCGATCTCGCCGACATGCGGTCCGCCGAAGTCCATGCCGAGGCGGTTGACGAGCACGCGCTGTCCGATCGCGAGCGTCGGTTCCATCGAGCCACTGGGAATCCGATAGGGCTTCACGATGAACGCCTGGACGCCGAACGCGAGCCCGGTCGCAACAGCGATGATCACGACCAGCTCGACGATCGTGCCGCGGCGCGACTTGGTTTGTGTCACGGGCGCTGCGCTGCGCTTCCCGGCACCGTCGCCGGCCTGGCGAGCGATGGCGACTGTGGCTGTTCCGGTCCCAGCGGTGCGCCGACGTGGATCGCTCCGACCGCGGTGCCCGTGAGCCCGAGCACGACGCTCGCGAGGATCGCCCGCCCGTAATGCGCCGAGCGCTGCCAGCGAGCCGGCTTGATCTTGCGCGCGCGCTCGAACGGGCCGGCGACCGCGTGCGCGCGGTGCGCCGCGGCGTGCTCCCGGTCGGCGGCGTCCACCAGCGAGTTCCTCAACTCGGGGAGATGGGTCATTGCCGTTGCTCCATCAGTTGCCTGAGGCTACGCAACCCGCGGCTCACGCGCTGGCGCACGACGCTCTGCGAGCACGAAAGGCTGCGTGCGAGCTCGTCGTAGCTGCGCTCGTGGAGGACGCGTCCCTTGACCGCCGTGCGCTGGTCGTCGGGCAGGTCCTCCAGCAGCCTCAGCACGCCGCTGCCGAGCGCCCCCAGCTCGTCGATGCGCTCCAGCGCGTCGTCGCTCAAGCTCATCGGCTCCAGTCCCAGGCGCCGTCGCGCTCGATCTTCGACGCGTCCCCGCTGCCACGTGTCGGCCAGCTCGTGCCTGGCGATCCCGAACAGCCACGCGCGCGCCGAGCCCAGCTCGCCCCGGTACAGGCTCGCCGAGGACAGCGCCGCCGCGAACACCTCCGCGGTCAGGTCCGCCGCAACCTCCGGGCGACGCGTCGCGCGCATGAAGAACGCCAGCAGATCCTCCTCGAAGCGGTCGTAGAAGGCGCCGAACGCGTCCGGGTCCTCGACGGCCAGTTCGAGCAGCTCGCCGTCGCTGAGGCTCGAGTAGCGGTTCGCGTCCATCAGCTACATATTCCGCCGACGCCGGATCTTGTGACAACCCGCTCGGCGGCCGTGTACACGTTGACGCTGCCGCGGCGCGCGAAGCCGCACAGGGTCAGCTGCCGGTCGGCGGCCAGCTCGACCGCGAGCGACGTCGGCGCGCCGACTCCCACGAGTATCGGGCAGCCCGCGACCGCGGCCTTCTGCACGAGCTCGAACGACAGTCGCCCGCTGACGCACAGCAGCGCATCGCCAAGCGGCAGGCGCCCGCGCATCAGCGCCCAGCCGATGACCTTGTCCATCGCGTTGTGGCGCCCCACGTCCTCGCGCACGCACAGCAGCTCCCCGTCGCAGTCGAACAGGCCGGTCGCGTGCAGGCCGCCAGTGCGCGCGAAGCCGGGCTGCACGAGCCTGTCGGGCAGACTCGCCAGCAGCTCGCGCGCCACGTAGGGGCCGGGCGCAAGCGCGGGGGCGAGCACCGCGACCTCCTCGAGCGCGCCCTTGCCGCACACGCCGCACGAGGACGTGGTGTAGAAGCGCCGCGCGGCGGGCGCGCGCGTCAGCGGCCCGCGCACCTCGATCGTGTTCGCAGCCAGGTCGTCCGTCAGGCCCACCGCCGGTGCGCGCTCCAGCAGACCCTCGCCGTGAAGGAACCCGAGCGCCAGCTCCTCGTCGTGTCCCGGGGTGCGCATCGTCACCGCGACCGGCTCGCCGTCGACGCGGATCTCGAGTGGTTCCTCGACCGCCACGAGATCGCTCTCGCCGTCGCGCAGCACGCGCCTCAGCGCTGGCGATGTCCCGGTCGCGGCGGCGTTCGCCGGCGGTGGCCCGCTCACCGCCGCTCGGCTCGCATGCGCTCGCGCTGGGGTGCCACCGTGTATCGCGGGTCGCGTGCGGACGCGCGACCGGCCTCGAAGATGCCAAAGCGCGCGCACGCCGACGCCGCCAGCAGCGCCGCACCCGACGCGGCGGCCGCCACGCGGCTGCGGTGTCCCGCGCGCATCGCGCCTGCGACGCCCAGCACCGTCAGCGCCTCCGCCGCGCGCATCAGCGTCCCCGCGCGGCCGCGGTGGTAGGTCTCGGCGACGATCCCCACGCGCCGCTCCAGCAGCCGCACCGCGCTGATCTCCGCCACGGCCCCGATCACCGCCAGGCGCCGCGCGGGCGCGTTCTCGGCCAGTGGCGCCGCCAGCAGGCCGAGGCCCGCGGCCGCGCTCGCCGCCGAGCCGACGAACACGAACGGCATCTCGCGGTGGCCCGCGTGCCAGGCGGGCGTCGCGGTGTTCGCGATCAGCACGCCCGTGTAGGAGGCCACCGCCGGTCCCAGCAGCGCCGCGCCCGCCGTCCCGAGCCTGCTCAGCCGGCGCGCGCGGCCCAGCTGCGCGAGCTCGCCGAGCGCCGCCGCGCCCGCCGCCGGCGCGTACGCCGACAGCAGCCACACGCCCACGCTCATCGGCGAGGTCGGCTTGAACACGCGCAGCATGTTCAGGAAGCGCGCCGGGCGGCCGAGGTCGTGCACGAGCGCCACCAGCGACAGCGAGATCGCGCCCACCGCCCCGAGCTTCAACGGGCGCGCGAGGCCCGGGCGGCCGCTCAGCTCGGCGCCCGCCGCGAGCGTCGAGGAGGCGCCCGCGAGCCCGCCCAGGAACAGGTAGCCGGCGATGTCCAGCGCCGCCCACGTCGGCTCCTTGACGACCGGGCGGCCGTAGTAGCTCACCTGCGCCCCGCAAAGCTCGCGCCGACCGCGCCGAGCAGGCCCGCGGCGGCGATCGCGGCGTTACGCCACATGCGCGGCAGATCGCGCGTGGTGGCCACGGGGTCCGGCGGCAGCCCGTAGACCTCGGGCTCGTCGAGCAGCAGGAAGAACGCGCCGTCGCCGCCGACGCCGTCGTCGGGGTCGTGGCCATACAGCCGCGCGTCGAGCACGCCCGCCTGCTGCAGCTGCTGCACGCGCCCGCTCGCGCGCTCGCGCAGCACCTCCAGCTCGCCGAACTGGATCGAGTCGGTCGGGCACGCCTTCGCGCACGCCGGTTCCATGCCCGCGCCGAGGCGGTCGTAGCAGAGCGTGCACTTCCACACGCGCCCGTCGTCCTCGCGTTTGTCGATCACGCCATACGGACACGCCGGCACGCAGTAGCCGCAGCCGTTGCAGACGTCCTCCTGCACGACCACCGTGCCGAACTCCGTGCGAAACAGCGCGCCCGTCGGGCACACGTCCAGGCAGGCCGCGTCGGTGCAGTGCTTGCACACGTCCGAGGCCATCAGCCAGCGAAACTCACCGCCGACCGGCTTGCGCTGCTCGATGAACGCCACGTGTCGCCAGGTGTCCGCGCTGAGCCGTTCGCTGTTGTCGAACGACATGCCCGTGAAGTTCAGGCCGTCCTCGGGCACCCGGTTCCACTCCTTGCACGCCACCTCGCACGCCTTGCAGCCGATGCACAGCGACGTGTCGGTGAAGAAGCCGACGCGCGGCGGATCGCTGACGGGATCGCTCACGGCTTGATTCCCGTGGCGGCCGTCACGCCGGCGCGCCGCTGGTAGTCCTCGACCAGCCGCTGGCGCCCTGCCCCGCGCGGGCGGCGCCCCGGGCGGATGTCGGCCGTGAACGCCTTGTCCTCCTGGATGTGGGCGTTGGGGTCGAGCGACATCGGCGAGAGCTCGTTGGCCGAGTCGCCGCGGCTGTAGCCGTTCGGCCCCCAGTGGAACGGCATGCCGATCTGGTGGATCGTGCGGCCGTGGACCTGCAGCGGCGTCATGCGATCGGTCACCAGCACGCGCGCCTCGATCACGCCGCGCGCCGTCGCGATCGTCGCCCAGCCGCCGTGCTGCAGGCCGCGCTCGGCGGCGAGCTCGGGCGAGACCTCGCAGAAGAACTCCGGCTGCAGCTCTGACAGATATGGCGACCAGCGCGTCATGCCGCCGGCGGTGAAGTGCTCGGTCAGGCGGTACGTCGTGACGACGAACGGGAACACGTCCGCCCCCGGCTCATCGCCGCTCGGGTGATAGCGGTTGTTGGGGTGCGAGAAGGTCTTGCGCGCCGGATTGGCGCGCTGGCTGTACAGCGCGTTCTCGAACGGCGAGTCCTGCGGCTCGTAGTGGGTCGGTAGCGGGCCGTCCGCGAGACCCGCTGGCGCGTACAGCCAGCCGCGTCCGTCGGCCTGCATGATGAAGGGATCGGTCCCCGCGATCGCATCGGGGCCCCGCGCTCCCTCCGCCGGGAGGAAGTCGGGGGGCTTCTCGGCCTGGAAGTCAGGCGTGTCGTGCCCGACCCAGCGGCCCTGCTCGGAGTCCCACCAGACGAGCGCCTTGCGCTCGCTCCACGGCCTGCCGTCGGGATCGGCGGAGGCGCGGTTGTAGAGCACGCGACGGTTGGCGGGCCACGCCCAGCCCCACTGCGCGCCGGTCCAGTTCTGCTGCTCGCGGGGGGTGCGGCGCGCGGACTGGTTGACCCCGTCCGCGAACACACCGCAGTAGATCCAGCAGCCGCACGAGGTCGAGCCGTCATCGCGCAGCTGCTCGTAGCCGGACAGCGGCGCGCCGTGCGCGTCGGCGCCGTTGATCTCGCGCAGCACCGCCTCCGCGCTCGGCTCGCGCAGCGCTCCGGCCGTCGGGTAGTCCCACGTCAGCTCGAGCACCGGGCGGTCCATCTCCTCGCTCGAGCCGGCGAGCTTCGCGCGGATCAACTCGCCGAGATGGAACATGAACCACAGGTCCGAGCGCGCGTCGCCGGCGGGCTCCTGGGCGGTGTGGTGCCACTGCAGCAGCCGCTGCGTGTTCGTGAACGTGCCGTCCTTCTCGATGTGAGCAGCCGCCGGGAAGAAGAACACCTCGGTCGCGATGTCCTCGGTGCGCAGCTCCCCGGTGTCGATCTCCGGGCCGTCCTTCCACCAGGTGGCGCTCTCGATCAGCGAGAAGTCGCGCACAACCAGCCACTCCAGCTTCGCCATCGCCGTGCGCTGCATGCGGTTGTTGGCGGAGCCGACCGCGGGGTTCTGGCCCATCAGGAAGTAGCCGCGACACTTGCCCTCGAGCTGCGCCATCACCGTGTCATACGTCCCGTGCGCGCCCGTGATCCGCGGCAGGTAGTCGAAGCACCAGTCGTTCTCCGCGCTCGCCGCCGCGCCCCACCAGGCCTTCAGCAGGCTGACGACGTAGGCGCTCATGTTTCCCCAGTAGCCCTTCTCGGCCGAGTCCGCCTCGATGTATGACTGCAGGTCCCCGTAGTCGTGCGCGCGCGGCATCGGCAGGTAGCCGGGCAGCAGGTCATACAGCGTGGGGATGTCGCTCGAGCCCTGGATGCTCGCGTGGCCGCGCATCGCCATGATCCCTCCGCCCGGACGCCCGATGTTGCCGAGCAGCAGCTGCAGGATCGAGGCCGCGCGGATGTACTGCGCGCCGACCGTGTGCTGCGTCCAGCCGACCGCATACACGAACGCGCTCGTGTGCTCGCGATCGGAGTTGGCGCAGATCGTCTCGCACACCTGCAGGAACACGTCCTCCGGCACGCCACAGGTCTCGGCGACCAGCGCGGGCGTGTAGCGCGAGTAGTGGCGGCGCAGGATCTGAAACACGCAGCGGGGGTCCGCGAGCGTCTCGTCGCGACGGGGCTCGCCCTGCACGCTCGGTCCACCCGCGCCCGCCGACTCGCCGTAGCTGGACTCGCGGATCGCGTCGCCGCCGCCGTGGGTCTCCTCGTAGCGATCGCGGTTGCCCGACGCGGCCGCCACCGGCGCGCCCTCGTACTGCCAGCTGCCGTAGTCGTAGCTGCCGCCGATCGGGTCGAAGCCCGAGAACAGCCCGTCGAGATCCTCGGTGTCGCGGAACTCGCGCTCGATGATCGTCGAAGCGTTGGTGTAGGCGAGCACGTACTCGCGGAACCAACGCTCGTGCTGCAGGACGTAGTTGATGATGCCGCCGAGGAAGGCGATGTCGGTGCCCGCGCGCAACGGCACGAACACGTCCGCCATCGCGCTCGTGCGGCTGAAGTGCGGGTCGACGTGGATCACCGTCGCCCCGCGCGCCTTCGCCTCCATAACCCACTGGAACGCGACCGGGTGCGCCTCGGCCATGTTCGAGCCCTCGATCACGATGCAGTCGGAGTTCTGCAGGTCGCCCGGGAACGTGGTCGCGCCGCCGCGGCCGAACGACGTGCCGAGCCCGACGACCGTCGAGCTGTGACACACGCGCGCCTGGTTCTCCACCTGCACCACCCCGAGCGCCGTCCACAGCTTCTTGATCAGGTAGTTCTCCTCGTTGTCGAGCGTCGCGCCGCCGAGGCTCGCGATACCGAGGCTGCGGCGCACCTTCTCGCCCTCGCTCTCCCATTCCCAGGTCTCGCGCCGCGTCTGGATGACTTTGTCGGCGACCATCTCCGTCGCCGTCGCGAGATCCAGGGACTCCCACTCCGCAGCGTGGGGGCGGCGATACAGAACGCGCTGCTCGCGCGCCGCGCCGGTGGTCAGCTGCAGCGTCGCCGAGCCCTTCGGGCACAGCCGCCCGCGACTGACCGGCGAGTCCGGGTCGCCCTCGATCTGGACGACCTTGCCGTCCTTGACGTACACGTTCTGCGCGCACCCGACCGCGCAATAGGGGCACACCGACTTGACCACCGCGTCCGCGTCGGCGGCGCGGTTGCGCAGGAGCTCCGTGCGGCGCGACTTGACCGCCGCCCCGCGCGCGAGCGAGTCGCTGCCCTGCAGCTGGCGCAGCACCGGCCAATCACGAATCGGATTCCTCATCGCCCGCCCCGGACCTTACCTCCCCGCTGCGGGCAAAGCCCACGGCGATCGTCACCGGATATGCTGCCTAGGCATTGCCTGGGCAAAAACCTTCAGATCTCCCTCTCGGCGACGCGGCCGCCGCGATCGGCGTGAGCGTCGACACGCTCCGTCGCTGGGACCGCTCGGGCAAGCTGCGCACCCACCGCGACGAGCGCAACCGCCGTCGTGTATCAGCAGCCGAGGTCCAACGCCTGGCCAGCCGTCCGCAGCGGCATCGCACCGGCACGCGCGGCTCCGCCCGCAACCGCTTCGCCGGCGTCGTGCGCTCGGTCGAGGTCGACGGCGTGATGGCGCTCGTGGAGATCGAGGCCGGTCCCTTCATGGTCACCGCGGCGATCACGCGCGACTCGGTCGACGAGCTCGGCCTCGCCCCGGGGGTCGAGGCGACGGCGACCGTGAAGGCGACGTCGGTAATGGTCGAACGAACTCCCACTTGAGGGAGAGAAGGAGCAGCTATGAGGATTGGTGAAAGGACACGGCGCGGCCGTGGGTGGGGGAGGGGACGGCTCGCGGCGACGTTGGCCGTGACCGCTGCAAGCGCAGTCGCCGCCAGCATGATCGCGGTGTCCTCCGGCGCGGCGGCACCGGTCGCAGGCACGGCCGCGGCGAAGGAAAAGGTGACCGCGATCTACGCGGGTTCGCTCGTTGACATCATGGAAAAGGCGCTGGGCCCCGAATTCATGTCGGCCACCGGCTACCCGTTCGAAGGCTTCGGCGGCGGCTCGAACGAAGACGCGGCCGCGATCAAGGGCAAGGTGCGCCAGGCGGACGTGTTCGTCAGCGCGTCCGCGTCGGCCGACCAGGAACTGGAAGGCGCGGCCAACGGGAAATGGGTGTCGTGGTACTCGACGTTCACGTCCTCGGACCTCGTGCTGGGGTATGACCCGAAGACGAAGTTCGGCAAGCAGCTGGCCGCCGGCAAGCCGTGGTACAAGGTCATCACCGAGCCGGGCATCATCGTCGGGCGCACCGAACCGAAGGCCGACCCCAAGGGCAAGCTGACCGTCGAAGCGGTCGACGCGGCCGCCAAGAAGCTGCACGACCCGGCGCTCACGAAGGCGCTGAAGAGCTTCCCGATCTTCGAAGAGACCTCGATGCTCGGGCGACTGCAGGCGGGACAGCTCGACGCGGGCTTCTTCTACGTGGTCGAGGCGAAGACGGCACACGTGCCGACGGTGCCGCTGACGCCGGTTTACAAGTACGCCGACTACACGGTGACGCTGCTGAACAACAACGAGAACCAGAGCGGCGCGGAAGCGCTCGTGTCGTTCCTGCTGAGCCCCAAGCGCAAGGGAGTGGAAAAGGAGTTCGGCCTGAACCCGATCAAGCCGAAATTCTCCGGCGACGCAGCCGCCGTGCCCGCGAGCCTGCGCAGCATCGTGGGCGCGGGCTAAGCCGATGCGCGCCCGGGCGAGCAGCCCGCTGCCCTGGCTGGGCGGGCTGCTCGCCCTCTACCTGCTGGTCCCGATCGTCGCCTTCGCCGTGCGCCTGGCGGGCGGCGCTCCCGCCGCCCCCGGGCTCGGCTCGGCGCTTGCGACGTCGCTGTTGACCGCGACGATCTCGGCCGCCGTGATCACCGTGCTGGGGACGCCGCTGGCCTACCTGATGGCGCGCCAGCGGGGCGTGCCGGCGAGGCTGCTGCTGGCGGTCGTGGCGCTGCCGCTGGCGCTGCCGGCGCTGATGAGCGGCGTGCTGCTGCTGTACGTCGTCGGTCCCTTCACGCTGCTCGGCGGGCTGTTCGACGGCAGGCTGACCGACACCAGGGCCGGGATCGTCCTTGCCCAGACCTTCGTCTCCGCGCCATTCCTGATCATCGCTGCGCGCGCCGCGTTCGCCGCGGTCGATCCGGCTCTGGAGGAGGTGGCGGCGACACTCGGGCTCGGGCGCGTCGCGCGCTTCGCGCGGATTGCCGTGCCGGCGGCGCTGCCGGGCATCGCCGCCGGGATCCTGCTGACCTGGCTGCGCGCCTTTGCCGAGTTCGGCGCGACCGTGATCCTCGCCTATCACCCGTTCTCGCTGCCCGTGTTCACGTTCGTGCAGTTCGACGAGACCGGGCTGCCCGGCACGATGCTGCCCGTCGCCGCGGCTCTGGCTGTGGCGCTCGTGGTGCTGCTGCTAGCCGGCCTGCCGGGGCCGAGACGACGCCGGGGAAAGCTCGCCGTGCCCACGCCCGTGCCCGTCGCGCCCGGCGTGCCGGCGGCGCTCGACTTCGCGCTGAGCAAGCGGCTGGGCGGCTTCTCGCTCCAGATCGCCCACCGCGCGGCCGGTCCGCGACTGGCGCTGCTCGGCCCGTCCGGAGCCGGCAAGACGATGACGCTGCGCCTGCTCGCCGGTCTGCTCGCGAGCGAAGGCGGGCACGTGCGGGCGGGGTCGCGCGCGCTCGACCGGCTGCCGACGGAGCGGCGCCAGATCGGCTACGTGCCCCAGCAGCCCGCGCTCTTGCCGCGGCGCACGGTCTGGCGCCAGGTCACGTTCGCCGCCGGCGCCCAGCCCGGCTTGGCTGCCTGGTGGCTGGCGCGCCTGGGGCTGGAGGGGCTCGAGGATCGCTACCCCGACGAGCTCTCCGGCGGACAGCAACGCCGCGTGGCGCTCGCGCGCGCGCTGGCGATCGAACCGCGCGTGCTGCTGCTCGACGAGCCGTTCACAGGGCTCGACGCACCCGTGCGCGACCGGCTGCGCCGCGAGCTGCGCACGCTGCAGCGAGACGCCGGGCTGTGCACCGTGATCGTCACGCACGACCCCGAGGAGGCGGCGCTGCTGGCCGACGAGATCGTCGTCCTCGACGCCGGACGCGTGCTCCAGTCGGGTACGCGCCAGGAGGTCTTCCGCGCGCCACGCTCCCCCGAGGTCGCAGCGCTGCTGGGGATCGCCAACGCGCGTCGCGGGATCGCCGTCGCGAGCGACCTGATCCGCAGCGACGGCGCCGAGATCCAGGTCGACACGCATGGCGTGGCTGTGGGCAGCGAGGTCATCTGGTGCGTGCGCCCGGAGCGCATCTCGCTGGACCCGCGCGGGAATTACGAAGCGACCCTGCGCGACGACGTCGACCTCGGCTCCGCGCGCGAGCTGACCGTCGCCCTCGCGGGTACGCTGGAGCTGACCGTGCGCACAGCCGAAACGATCGAGTTGGCGATTGGGGCGCAGCTGCGCCTGCGGCTCGCGCCCGAGGACGTCGCCGTGTGGCCGCTCCCGCGATCGCAGCACGACGAGCGAGGAGCGCCCGGCGGTTCGCAGTTCCTGCGCGCTGGGTAGCAGGCAGCCGCGCATGTGCTTCTCGCCCGACGCCGACTTCACCGCTGCCGCCGTCGTCGGTGTCGTCGGTGTCGCCACGCTGCGACGCGTGCGCACCAGGCGCGAGCTGATCGTCGGGGGGCTGCCGCTGCTGTTCGCGCTGCACCAGTTCACCGAGGCGTTCGTCTGGCTCGGGCTGCGCGGCGAGGTGTCAGGCGCGTTGGGTCACACAGCGACCGACATATACGTGATCTATGCGTACGCGGTGCTGCCGGTCATCGTGCCGATCGGGCTGTATCTGATCGAGCCGAGCCGCACGCACCGCCGCTGGGTGCTGCCGTTCGTCGCGCTCGGGCTGCTCGTCGGCGGCTACATGCTCTGGCAGGTCACGCAGTACCCGATCTACGCCCAGGAACACGCGTCGTGCATCGCCTACGAAACCTACACACCGCTCGGAGACCAGGCGGCGGTCGCGTACGTGATCGCGACGTGCGCGCCAGCGCTGCTCTCCAGCCGCCGCTACCTGCAGTGGTTCGGCGTGGTGAACATCGTCGGCGTCGCGATCGCGTTCAGCGTTCGCGAAGCCGAGCTCACGTCGGTGTGGTGCGTGTACGCGGCGCTCGTCAGTGTGCTGATCCTCGAGCACTTTCGCCGCCAGCGCCAGCTGGAGCTGCGGATGCCGGGACCGCGAGCGGCGGCGGCAAGTTCCTAGTGCGTGCGGTGCTCCTGAAGTGGCTTGTCCCTTTGTGGCTTGACACCTTCAGCCAGTTTCACGCTGGCGCGGCCGCGGCCTTCGATACTCGGTACCAGGCGCCCGCCGCCTTCACCGGCCGAGCGTCCAAGGGCATCGCTCGCACTGCCGCGTCACGGCTGGCAAGGACAATCGAGCGCTGCCGGGGGGCCAGGCAGTAGCACCTCAGCGCCCGGACGGCGTACTGCCGGTCGCCGCAGCGCCGACGCGACCCGGCGTCGATGCTGGTCCTCGTCAAGGAACACTTGCGGCCACTCCCCGCCCTCTGTGGCACGTCTCGTCGCGAGGGGGCAGCGGTCTCGCGGCTCTACGGCTTCAAGTGCGCGTCGAAGAACGCGAGGATGCGCAGGCGTGCATCGCGGGCAGATTCCTCGTGGTAGCCCGATCCTGGCGAGAGTATTCCGAAGACGGGTTCCAAGACGGAGAACGGGAGCGGCGTCTTGTCTCCGGCTCCTTCGTGGTCGTTGAGAAAGGCGTGGCCGGCCTCCGGGTACTCCTTGACATCGTGCTCGACTGCGACGGCCGTCAATGCCCGGTCGAGGCGATCGGCGGCCCCTCGCAGTGAACGATCCTTGCCGCCGTAGCTTCCCACGATCGGGCAAGCCCGTCTCAGGAAGCTCGCCGTATAGGCGTCCTTCGGAGCGGTGCCGTAGTTGACGCTCGAGACCGTGAACCCGCGATCAGCTGCGAGCAGCAAGGCGAACCCGCCTCCCATGCAGTAGCCGATCACACCGATCCTGCCCGTGCAGTCCTCCCGGGCCTCCAGCCAGACGCGTGCCGCCTCGATCTCCTCGAACGACCTTCCCCGTCCGGCGCGCACGTCGCGAATGACCGAGATCATGCAGGCCGCCCTCCCTCTCCCATGGAAGAGGTCCGGCGCTACGGCGAGGTACCCCTCGCCCGCGAGCCAGTCAGCCTGGTTGCGCAGGTCCTGGCTCATCCCCATTACGTCGTGGATGACGACGACACCCGGCCAGGGGCCCTCGCCGGCAGGTGTCGCCAGGTAGGACGGCAGCTCACCCCGAGTGGGGATCATCACGTTGGCCATCACGTCTCCTCGGACGCGGGTAGTCGTCCCGGACGGTCCGCAATGGTGACGCCACTCGATACAAGGCTTGCCGCGAGGCGTTTGCCCCATTCTTGGGCTCGGGCCTCCTCGCCCGGTTCGAGGTGATGCTTCGAATCGACAAAGAAACTCTCGGGCTTGGCGACCACCTCGAATCCGTGCTTGTGAAGCTTTCGGCTGATTGCCTTTGACGCCCTACCTGTGAAACCCGCCAGACCGTTGAAGCGGGTGTCGAAGGCGGCAACCTTTGCGTGGCCGTGGCCGAGCGACCCGAGCCAGTCACGCACGCCCGGGCCGTCGGCGTCGCCATCGAGCACCAGATCGTTGCTGGGCTTTTGCGCAGTGGCGGCCGCCCTCTTGCGGGAGCGTGGGCGACTCATGCCGTGATAATGGGTGGGCCCGCCCACCACGAGCAGGTCGGCGTCGCCCGACCGCTCGCGACCTGCCTCAGCCAGTGGAACCACCACGACTTCGAGCATCGGTTCGAGGCCCTTGCCAACGGCGTCGGCGATCGCGTGCGTGTTACCGAACATCGACTCGTAGACGATCACCGCCCGCATCGGTCCAGCTCCTGCTTCGCTGCGCGCCGGACGCCCGCGAGATCGTGGAAGCCGGCAACCGCGGTACCGAGCAAGAGGACGCCGCCGGCGATGCCCATGGTCGCGACCAGCGGCGTGCCTGACATCGTCGCGACGAGGATGAACGGTCCGCCCGTCAGGGCCCATCCGACCGGCCGGTAGCGCGGGACGTGCACGCGGTGGTCGAGCCACAGCAACAGCGGTCCGATCGTGATCGCGATCGACGGCAGCACCCAATCCGAGTGACCGGCCTTGGTGACGATGATCGGCAAGACGATCGCGGCGGCGAACTCGATCACCGTGGCGATCGTCACGACTCGCTCGATCCGCCTGCCCTCCTCGCTTCTCGGCCGGGGGGCGGTGCCGCGGGTGGCCGTGATCGCGTAGGAGAACACGCCGATCACGATCACCCCAAACACCGCGATCAGCACATCCGCCGCACGACCCCCGACCACCACGCTTCCACGCACAAGCCAGAAGGCGGCGAAAGCCGCCTGAATCAGCCCCCCGATCCACCGCACCCGCCTCGACCACGCCGAGGTCGGTGTCAGATCCGCCGCGCTCGTGGTCGGGCTGAGACCGTCGTTCGAGGCTTCCGGCCTGGTCGCCACCGCGTCATCCGCTTGGCGCTCGCTCGCCAGCAGGCCGTCTCCTCTCCCAAGCTCGTTCATTGCCACCGCGGCAAGGCTCTCACCGAAGGCGGCAACGTTCATCCGTAGAAAACCGTTCGCGGGTCGCGCACGGTTTTCTACGGAATCAGCGGCACACTGCCCTCGTGTCCGCGCGAAGGAGGGTCGGTCGTCTTTCCGCTATAGATGCTCGTGGCCGAGCGACAGCACGGGCGCTTGGGCGTGGTGAATGCGGCGAAAAGGGGCCATCTCAGCCCCTCAACCGTCACGCCCAGCAACGATGTCCAAACCATCATCGGCCGGCCGGCAGCGACCAGTTTCATTCGCAGAGCGCAACGCCGTCGGCTGGACCACCACCGAGGACAAATGACCAGGTACACAAACGAAAAGTCGAACTTCGGAGCCGATGGGCCTTTCTTCCGCATCATCCGCGAAGGGTTGGAGGGTCTCGCGGACGGAGAGGACTACTTCGACCTTCTGGCCGACGACGTGACCTTCGAGTACGTCATCTCCGTGCCCGGCTACCCCAGGCACGTCAAGGGGCGACAAAACATCATCGACCTGTACAGCAACTACGACGACTACATGACGGTCCACACCGCTGACAATCTCCGCGTCTACCGGGACCCGGAAGCCTCGGTCGTCGTCCTTGAGTACGAAGTACACGGCGAATCGGTACAGACCGGTCGGCCGTACAACAACCGCTTCATCTCGATCATCACGGTCAAGGACAACAAGGTGACCCACTGGCGAGACTACCTCGACCCGACCGCCGTGTTCGACGCCGCGGGCTGGCCCAACACCCGCGCCTAAGCAATCACGACCAAGTCACCCACCCGATGGGCCAGCAGGCACCCTCGCCACCGCCGCCGATCGCCGCACCCCCGCGGAATCGCGAAGGCAGAACTGAGCTGTATCGGCGGGCTTGGTCCTCCTAGCCGTCCGGGGCAGCAGCCAGGGGTGCCGCCAGCCGCCGCTCCCAACGATTCTGCTTCCGCGCGAAGGAGCAGCCTGGATCAGTCAACGGGGGTCGCATAGAAGGTCTGCGCCATCTGTGCGCGAGGATCGCGCTGCGCCGGCGAGCCGCAACAGACTGACGAGCGGCGTCGACGGTCGCTGGACGCGCCCGAGGATCCGGACCGTCAGCCAGACGACCCTCGAGCGGGACTTACGTCGATCCGCGCGATTCGGAGAGCGCGGACCGCCTGGATGCGCTGAGCGAGCCCGCGACCTCCCTCCACGACAATCCATGCGTCTCCGTCGCGGCGCGCGGTGAACGCGATCAGCGTGCTCGAGTGCAGCCCCGCGTCTTCTTCGCGGTTCACGAGCCCCGGCTGGCCAGCCACTGGTGACGCGCCGAATAGGGCGGGCGGCGCACTCGTCGGCGACTTGGCGTTGACGAGCACGGCCGCTGTGAGCGTCGTGCCGGCAACCTTGTAGTCCACGCTCAGGCACGAAATAAGTGCAGCTCCTTCGACGTCTGTCTCCGGCTCCAGCCGTACAGCCGTCGTCCCTCGGTAGGCGCGGTAGCTGGGCGGCGCCGCCAGAGCGCACGCTCCCCGCGGCGCCTTCTGGGGCCGTTCCCAGTACCGGGCAGGGAGACGGAACGGCCGAGCACTCTGGCCTACGGGGATGGGCGCTCCGTCTCGCGCGATGGCGACCACGGAGAGGGTCCTGGCACCGCGCGGGAGGCCGAGCTGTTCAGCTGGGAACCAGGGCGGATCGATCTCGGGCGAGCCTGCGGGCAGATAGAACACGACCGCGCGGTCGCCTGCGGGCAGGCCAGTTTCGCGGCGAGGCGTGATGGCCAGATGCGTGCCGATGCGAACGGCTGCGACGCTGGGACCGGTCAGGAAATATTCTAGGGCCCCTCCCTTGGTGATGATCCCGTTGGGGTAGGCGATCCTGCCGCCCGGCGCGAGGTACGGCATCGCGGTGGTCGGGTAGGGCGCTCCGCAGCCACCGTAACCGAAACCATGTGGTCCCTCGAACACGATCATCCCGCACACACCTGAGACACCGCCCTGAAGGACCGGCCAGACCGTGATGCGGTAGCGCTCGCCTCCTTCGAGCCCCCACGCGTGAGGTGACTCCGGTCCGGCTTGCTGCGGAACCTGGCCAGCCAGGCGCGCCGAGCGCTCGGAGGTGATCGAGATCACCCCGGCGGTCGCCGTTCCCGCGAACACGAGTGCTGCCACGATGGCGGCAAGCGGATGCGACCGGAGACCGGCCCAGCGGCTTGTGCGCGCCGGGCGTGTCTCCAGGCGCGTGATTGCGTGCACGAGGTGATTGCGCAGGTCATCGAATGGGTCGATCATGGTTGCTCCTCCACGGCTTGGCGGGCGTTTGCGAGTCCGCGTGAAACGCGCTTGCGTACGACCTGCTCAGAGCAGGACAGCTGCTCGGCGATCTCGGGGTATGACTCCTGCAGCAGGAAGCGCCGGATGATCGCCTCGCTCTGCTCTGGAGGAAGGCGTCCGAGAACCGCTCGAAGGTCGACCTGGCTGCGGGTCTCGATCAACTCGAGCTGTGCATCGTCGACTGCAACCGGTGCCACCCCGAGACGCCGGCGGCTTTCGTCAACCACACGCGAGCGCCGTACCGAGTCGATCAGCAGGTTGCGGGCGATCACGAGAACCCACGCGACTGCGGGGCCGCGCGCGGGGTCGTACTGCCCGCGGCGCTCAAACGCTCGAGCGAACGTCTCCGCGGTCAGGTCGAATATGACGTCGGCTCCGCGCACGCGCGGTCCTAGGAACGCGACGACTGCCCCGACGTGGCGTTCGTAGAAGCGCCCGAAATCGTTCGGGTCGCGGCTCCCCAGCAAGACTGCGTCCTCGTCGTTTCCCACCCGCACATACTCATCTACGAGCCAAGGAGCAGGCTGTGACCGACACGGCACCCAACGTACCCGGACGAAGCGACATCGAGTGGGCACGCACGGCATTGCCTCCGGGCCCTCGTCAAGGCGCTTGCTCGCAGCCGAAAGCGGGAGCCGCGCGACCTGCTCCATGGAGCTACCCGCAGCTAAGATGCAAGGAAGCGTTCGATGTCCGCAGTCTCGCGGGCGAGCGCCGGAGCGGGCGTGGGCCGCGCGAACCACGCCGGCTCGGGACGGCCCTTCTTGATGGACCAGGTACCCGTTGCTGCTCCGCGATTGAGTACGACGGGTTTGAGCATCCCACCGCCCCTCAGGATGTGATGGTCGTCCTCGGCGACGACGAATGGCTCGCGAGTGCGGTAGCCGAGCATGAGCGTGTCGAAGGCGGCGAGCAGCAGACAGAGCGGTGTGTCATCGGTGGGCAACGGGTCAACGTCGCTCGGCGGTCCGGCGGCTTCGAGCGCCCGGCGCGCCTGTGTGATGGGCAGCGAGGACCACTTCGCGAGGTCGGTTGCGTCGCAGGGGCCGTAGCCTGCGCGGTAGCGGGCGCCAAGGATCGCGAGTGCCTCGTCGAGGTCGACCGCCGGGGGCGGATCGGCCGCGTGCAGCAGGCCGGCAGTGTCGGTGACGATGAGCCCCTGCGTCGAGAGCCACGGAACGAATGTGTTGATCGGACCCTGCTCGAGCGACGGGTGGCCGCGCTCGACCAGCGCGCGCAGCAGCGACGGCCGGTCGCGGGGACGCTCGCCGCAGAGCTCAACGACGTCCCCGCGCATGGCGTTTACCTCCTCCACGATGCCGAAGCGCGCGAAGCGCGCGCCGAACACGCGGGCATTCCGCCTGGCGAATAGCGCGTGCAGCCAGGGGCGATCGGACGCCGCAATCAGGTGCACCGTGCCGCGGACCGTCCACGTGCGCAGGAGCGGCGCGGCGCGGACGGCGCTTCGGGTGAGGCCGGGCACGCGCGAGCGCAGTGCAAGAGCCGCGGCGCGCAGATCCTGAGCCTGGACGCCGATTACAGCCAACGCCGCTTCCTCGGCGCTCTTGCACGCCGTTGCCGGCGTCAGCCGCTGCGCCGCCATGCGGCCAGCACGCAGTCGCTCGTCAGCGTCCATCCGACAATCCTCGCATTCAGGCCGCGGATCACCGCCACCCCAGTAGGGCCAACTCTAGAGGCAGGGCCACTCCTGCCGTGCCGAGGATCATGGCTGGGACCGCCGCGCGGCTCACTGCCGCCGCCGACCAAGAGCGGGAGCATCCAGCCCGACGCGCCAAGCTCTCGCTCGGGACGAGCAGCACTCGCCCGGCGCCGCTGGCCGGAGGCGCTAGCCGCCGATGTAGGACATCTCGACCTTGAGGTCCTGTGCGCTCGCCGGCCACGAGTTCGCCAGCTCGCCCGCCGCGCGCTCGGCCGAGTAGCGGTCGCCGCGCCCGCTCCAGATCGCGCGCGTGCGCTCGGCGATCGCCACGTCGCTCGCGCCTGCGCGCAGCAGCGCGCGCAGGTCGTGTCCGCGCCGCGCGAACAGGCAGGTGAAGAGCTTGCCGTCGGCCGACAGCCGCGCGCGCGAGCAGCTGGCGCAGAACGGCTCGCTGACCGAGTGGATCAGGCCGATCTCGCCGCCGCCGTCGCGATAGCGGTAGCGCGTGGCGACCTCGCCGGTGCGATTCGGCGCAACCGGCTCCAGCGGCCAGTGCGCGCCGATCGCCGCGAGGATCTCGGCGGCCGGCACGACCTGCTCGCTCGTCCAGCCGTTGGTGTGCCCGACGTCCATGAACTCGATGAAGCGCAGCACCTGCGGGCGGTGGCGGAAGCGCTCGGCCATCGCGAGCACGCACCGCTCGTTGAAGCCGCGCCGCACGACCATGTTGACCTTGACCGGGCTGAGCCCCACAGCGACGGCGGCATCGATCCCCTCCAGGACCCGCGTCGCTGAGATCGGCGCGTCGCCGATCGACTGCAGCGTCTGGTCGTCGAGCGCGTCGAGGCTGACGGTCACGCGGCTGAGCCCCGCGTCCGCGAGCGAGCGTGCCTTGCCGGCGAGCAGCAGGCCATTGGTTGTGAGCGCGACGTCGTCGATCCCGTCGATTGCCACGAGCAGCTCGACGAGGCGCTCGAGCTCGCGGCGCAGCAGCGGCTCGCCGCCGGTGAGCCGCAGCTTGTCCACGCCCTGGTCGGCCAACACGCGTGCGAGCCGCGCGATCTCCTCGAAGCTGAGCAGCTCGCTGCGCGCCAGGAACACGTGCTCCGCGCCGTAGACCTCGCGCGGCATGCAGTAGCGGCAGCGCAGGTTGCAGCGATCGGTGACCGAGATGCGCAGGTCGCGCAGGGGCCGCTCGAGCAGGTCGCGCATGTCCACTGTTCTACCCGACCGGCGCGCCCGGACCCGGTGCGCGCGGCTCGCGGGGCTGTGGCTAGGCGCGGAGGTCGCGGCGTTCGATGCTTCAGCCAGCTGATGGCGCTGACCAACGGGGCGAGGCTGTCGAAGAAGGCGAGTTGGACGGCGAGTGCGGTGATGTGCGCGATCGTGATCCCGCCGCCGCCGACGGCCACGCCGACGATCAGTCCCCCAGATTGCGAATGCGATGGTCACCACGATGGCGGCGATCGCGGTGGCCGTGGAGCGTCATTCGACGCTGGTCGTGTCGGCAGCGACCATGTCTTCGTCGATCGCGCTCGTGGCGATAAGCGAGACCGCTGCTGTGGGTGCCCTCAGACTGCGCGCGTGAACCCGCGCTCGTTTCGAACGAGAACGTGGAACCCGGCTCGCTCTAGGTGTTCCAGGTAGCTCGGCGAGTCAACGTCCTCAGCCCAATAGTCGACAAGTCGTGTCACGCCGCCGAGCAGCAGCCAATCGGCTGCCGCCGACAGCAGGGCGGGCATCGCGTCAGCGGGATCGACGCCCTCCCGCAGGATGAGATTGCCGATATCGGCCCAGCGCGCCGCGATCGAGCTGCGCGCCATCTCCGCCGGAGCCTCGCAGACCTCGATGAACCCAAGCTCCGCGTCGTCTGCTGACAGGGTGAAGCGTGCGCCCAACAGCCCGAGCGTGCGAGTCACCGAGATGCCGTCACGCCGGTGCACGGTCAACGCCTCGCATCTGGCCGCGAGTACCAGCTCGGCTCGAGTTGGCTGCCCGAAGCCGGCATCGAGGAGCAGGCGTCGAATGTGAGGCAGCGTGTTCGGCACGCCGTAGCACGCGATCGCAGGAAGGTCATTCTCGGCGCCGACCATCGTTACCTGCCAGAGCCGCATTTGCGCCAGCGCTTGCTCGAGCAGCAGCGCGCCGGCTGGTTCGGCGTCAACCTTGCAGAGCAGCCAGCGTATACCGCCGGCGCCACGGTAGCCAGCGGACACGTCGTCGTCGGTGCGGAAGCGATGAAGGAGCGTCGCGGCGACGATCCCGCTCTCCTGCTCGGCGACGAGGCACAGCCGTTCTGCGACCCATGGGTCGACCATGTTCTCGTATGGCTCACGCTCGAGCTGTCCGAGCACAGTGTTGACGGACAGCATGACGCCCGGGATCACGGCGCCGACGTGCAAATTTGCGAGCGCGG
Organism: Solirubrobacteraceae bacterium; assembly: GCA_049513255.1. Taxonomy (GTDB): domain Bacteria; phylum Actinomycetota; class Thermoleophilia; order Solirubrobacterales; family Solirubrobacteraceae; genus Palsa-744. The sequence goes on along the minus strand of JBEKWH010000006.1, from coordinate 28,488 downwards.
TCAGCTGGTCGCGGTCGCGACGCTCGAACGGACGGATGGCAGCAGGCACGGTAGGTCGCTCCTTTAGTCGAATCGCCTGTTCAGCCGCTGCCGGTGCGGTACAGACAAAGCCTACGCCAACGGCGTCACGGCCGCTCGCGGGCCGGAGTCCTGGTCGCCGGCTTTGCCGCGTTCAAGAATCACCTGAGCTGCCTGCCGTTCAGCGGCTCGGTCCTCTCGCAGCCGGCGGATGAGCTCGACGGCTACGCGATGACGATGACCGAAGGTGTCGCCCGCTCCGACCTGGGATCATGCCGGAGCGACGAGTCGCTCGGCGCGATCACGAAGCCATGAGCAAAGCCCGACACTACAGCGAGCAGGAATTCGAGGCACTCGTCAGCTCCGCGCTCGACGAGCTCCCGATCGAGTTCCAACGAGCGCTGGAGCACGTGGCGATCGTCGTTTCCGACCGCGGTGCCGAGAACCACGCGTACGGGATGTACGTCGGCTCGAAGCTGGGTGGCACCGCTTACTTCGGCGGCGGTGGCTTGCCAGACGAGATCCTGATCTTTCGCGACACGCTCGTGCGCGACTTCGGGGACGATCCCAACCGCCTGCGGATGCACGTCACCCAGACGGTGCGACATGAGGTTGGTCACCATCTCGGCTTCGACGAGGCAGGCGTTCGCAAACTTGGGCTCTGATGCCATCGGTAAGCCGTGTGCTGGAAACTCGCACGCACGGATAGAAAGGAGAATGGGGAAACGGGCCGTCACGGCAGCGCGTCTCTGACCACCAATGACTCGGGACGAATGGATCGCCGCGTTCGCCGCGCAGGCGGGGGTCGAGCGTCCGTCCGCGCAGGAGGTTCGCGAACTGCTCGAGCTGGCAGGCACCGCGGCGCACGCCTCAGAACGGACCGCCGCGCCGCTGGCGTGCTGGATCGCGGGGCGCTCGGGGGTCCCGCTGCAGGAGCTGCGCGCGATCGCCGAGCGCGTCGGCGATCTGCCGTGACGCGCGCCGGCGCCTTCGTCGGCGCCGGCTGATCCGAGCTACAGCCAGCGCTCGGCGCGCCGCAGATCCTCGGCGTCGTTGACGTTGAAGCAGAGCCGCTGTGGCTCACCGAAGCGCGACAGCTCGCGCTCGTCCACGATCCGCGGAGCGAGTGACGCAATCGCCACGCGCAGCGATCGCTGTGCCGCGAGCGCCACGCGCAGAGCGGGCAGTTGCGCGGGCAGGCAGCGGGCGAGCAGCGGCTGGCGCCGGCCATCCACCTCTGCCATCGCGGCACCTTCGAGACTTGCGAGCCAGGCGAGCAGCGGGCTCGTGAGAAACGGCATGTCGCACGCCAGCAGCAGCACCGCCGGGGCGGGCGCGCGCGCCGCGGCCAGCTCGAGCGCCGCGATCACCCCGCACAGCGGGTGGCGGGGGCTCTCCGGCTCGTACAGTACGCGCTCGTCCAGGGCGGGCAGCGGGGTGCTGGGCTTGGCGATCACGATCGCCTCCAGGCCGGCCTCGCGCGCGGCCGCGAGCGGGCGGCAGATCAGCGGCCGTCCGCCCAGGAGCACGGTCGCCTTCGCTCCCCCCAGCCGCTCGCCGCGCCCGCCGGCCAGGACGGCGACCATTGCCCGCCGCTCAGCCGTCGCGCGCCGCTCAGCCATCGCGTGAGTGTCGCACTACAGTGGCCAGGCGATGGCGGCCAGTGGACTACTGGAGATCGAGCACGCGCGGCGTCTGATCCTCACCGCGGTCAAACCCCTGCCATCGGAGGCGGTGGAGCTGCCGGCGGCGCTTGGGAGGGTGCTCGGCGAGGACGTCAACGCCGAGGAGCAGGTACCGGCGTTCGACAGCTCCGCGATGGACGGCTTTGCGGTGCGCGCCGAGGATGTCGTGGCTGCCGATCAGCGTAGCCCCGCCGTGCTGAGTGTCGTCGACGAGTCGCGGGCGGGCTCGCCGGCGGATGCGACGCTCGGCGGCGGTCAGGCGATCGCGATTTCCACCGGGGCGATGCTCCCAGCGGGCGCCGACGCGATCGTGCCGATCGAGGACGCGCGTGCTCAGAACGGGTGCGTCGAGGTGCTCGTGGCCGCGCCCGCCGGGCACCACGTCAGGCGCGCCGGCGCGGACGTCCGCGCCGGTCAGACGGTGCTCGAGCGCGGAGCGGTCATCGGGCCGGCCGAGCTGGGGGTGCTGGCCTCGCTCGGGCGCGTCGCGGTGCAGTGCGCGCGCCGGGTCCGCCTCTCGCTGCTGGTCAGCGGCGATGAGCTGCTCGCACCTGGAGAGCCGTCCCGACCGGGCGCGATCCGCGACTCGAACTCGCTCACGATCGCGGCGCTCGCGCGCTGTGCCGGCGCCGAGGTGGTGAACGCTCGCACGGTGTCCGACGAGGCCGAGGCGACCACAGCGGCGCTCGCGGCAGCCGTCGAGGATGTCGACGTGGTTGTCGTCAGCGGCGGCGTATCGGTCGGTGTGCACGACCACGTCAGGCCGAGCCTCGAGGCGCTCGGCGCGCAGACCGCCTTCTGGGGGCTCGCGCTGAAGCCGGGGCGACCGACGTGGTTCGGCACGCTGGGCGAGACGCTCGTGTTCGGCCTGCCGGGCAACCCCGTCTCGGCGATGGTCACCTTCATCCTGCTGGTGCGCCCGGCGCTGCGCGCGCTGCTCGGTGTGCCAGAGCCGTCACAGCGCCTCACGGCGGTGATCGATCGCGGCTACGAGAAGCCCGCCGGCCGCGCGCACGCCGTGCGCTGCCGTCTCAGTGCGCGCGGCGACGGCTGGCACGCCGAGCCGACCGGGGCACAGGCATCGCACATCCTCACGTCGATGCTCGGCGCGGACGCGCTGGCGATCATCCCCACCGACACCGTCGCGGTGCGCGCCGGCGAGCGGGTCGAGATCGAGCCGCTGCGGCTGTGGGCGGGAGCACCGGCGTGACTGGCCCCGACGGCGGCGAGATGCTGGTCCACGTGCGCCTGTTCGCGATCCTGCGCGAACGCGCCGGCACCGACCGCGTCGAGCTGCGGCTGCGCCCGCAGGCGACGGTCGCCGACGCGCTGGGCGCCCTCGCCGAGCGCGAGTCGCTGGCCGAGCTGCTGGCGCGCCTGCCTGTGCGGATGGCCGTCAACCGCGACTACGCAACGCTGGACACGACGCTTGCGCCCGAGGATGAGCTGGCGCTGATCCCGCCGGTCAGCGGTGGCGCGCCGCCTGCCGACGAGCGAAGCGCTGAGGCGCCCGTGCACGTGCGGGTGTGCGACGAGCCGCTGTCGCTGCAGGCGCTGTCCGAGGCAGTGGGCGACCCGGGAGCGGGCGCGATCGTGATCTTCCAGGGCGTGACGCGCGAGGTCGAGCGCTTGGACTACGAGGCCTACGTGGCGATGGCGCGGGAGCGCATCGAGGCGATCATGCGCGAGTGCGTCGCCGCGCACGACCTGCGCGCGGCCGCGGTCGAGCACCGCGTCGGCAGCGTGCCGCTCGGCGAGCCGAGCGTGATCGTCGCGGTCTCGGCGGCGCACCGCGCCGAAGCGTTCGCCGGCGCGCGCGAGGCGATCGACCGGCTCAAGGACGAGGCGCCGATCTGGAAGCGCGAGCACGCCGCCGGCGCGCCCGCTCGCTGGGCGCCTGGCACGGAGCCGCCGCGGTGAGTCCCGAGCGTCTGACCCATCTCGACGAGCACGGCCGCGCGCGGATGGTCGACGTCGGCGCCAAGCAGGTCACCGAGCGCGTCGCGCGTGCGCAGGCGCGAGTGAGGATGTCCGTCGCGAGCGCCCACGCGGTCCAGGCGGGGGATGGGCCGAAGGGCGAGGTGCTGGGGGTGGCGCGCCTGGCCGGTGTGCAGGCCGCCAAGCAGACCGGGCAGCTGATCCCGCTCGCGCATCCGCTGCAGCTGACGTTCGTGGAGGTGAGCGCCAGCGTCGATCCCGAGCAGGGGCTGGTGGAGCTCGTGAGCGAGGTGCGCACCGTGGGGCGCACGGGTGTGGAGATGGAGGCGATGACCGCCTGCGCGGTCGCCGCGCTCACGGTCTACGACATGGTCAAGGGCATCGAGCGCGGCGTCGTGATCGAGCAGATCGTGCTGCTCGAGAAGCGCGGTGGACGCAGCGACTACCGGCGCGAGCAGAGCCCCGAGCACTGACCGCGCCCCGCTGGCCGCGCGGCCAGTATGTGTTAATCACACATGCGTTTCGGGGCTGGCATGTTGAGAGCCACGCCCTGCGCGGCGAATGTGTCAAATATGACTTGCCGCATGGACCGCTGGTCAAACGATTTCCTGCGGCCTCGGACCACTGGCCACACGCACGCCGTCGTGTAGGCCATTTGTCACACGAGGCGCAGGCGATCTCGGCCGTGTGGCTATGGAGTGACACGGTGCGCGCGCTAACTTGCGATGGGCCCTTTCACATATAGCCCACAAGGGGGACCAACGGTATGAGCACGACCACCGCCGCGACCGAATCATCGGGGAGTGTGGGGACCTCCTCGTCGCCTCGCCTGAGACCGCACGCACTCGGCTTTCCACCTCTACTCGCTCAGTCGGTGGCTGTCATCTCGCCGACGATGACAGCCGTGTTGATCATCGCGCTGGCGTTTGGCGACTCCGGTCAGGGAACCTGGGCGGCTTACCTGTTCGGCACGATCATGCTGCTGTTCGTGGTGCTCGGGCTCAATCAGTTCGCGCGCCGCTCAGCGACCGCGGGCTCGATGTATGCCTATACCGCTCGGGGGCTCGGACCGTCTGCCGGCGTGCTGTCCGGATGGTCGCTGGTCTGGTCCTACTGGGGCATCGCGACGGCGGGTCTGGCGGGGTTTGCGATCTTCGCGCAGCAGTTCCTGTCCGGCATCGGCGTGCACGGCACCGTCAGCCCGTATGTGTTCTTCTTGATCAGCGGCGCCATCTGCTTGACGATCGCCTGGAAGGACATCCGCATCTCGTCGCTTTTGACACTTGCACTCGAGGCGATATCAGTCACGATCATCCTCGCCCTCGCGGGAGTGGTCCTGTTCAAGCACGGGCTTTCCGTCGACAGCGGCCAGCTCAAGCTGCAGGGTGTGAGCCTCAAAGGCATGGACTTCGCGATCGTGATCTGCATCTTCAGCCTGGTCGGCTTCGAGAGCGCCACGACGCTCGGCGGTGAGGCGAAGCGCCCGCTTCGCAACGTCCCGCGTGCGGTCATCTGGAGTCTGCTCATCACAGGCGCGTTCATGGTGTTCATGAGCTACGTCGAGGTGTTTGCGACCAACCACATGGGTAGCTCGCTCGGCTCCTTCAGCACACCGTTGACGGAGATCTCCGCGGCCTACGGTGTCAGCTTCTTCAAGGTTCCCGTTGCGCTCGGCGCGATGGTGAGCTTCTTCTCATTGTCGCTTTCTTGCCTGAACGCGGGCGCCCGCATCATCTTCCCGCTCAGCGGGCACGGCTTCCTTCCGAGGAAGGCGCACGCGGTGCACGCCACGAATCAGACGCCGCACGTGGCGCTCGCCGCCTACGGGGCCGTGATCCTCGTGATCGCGTTGGTGCTGCATGCGACAGGCACCGGCCCGCTGACGATCTTCGGCGACGCCGGCACGCTGGCGGCGTTCGGCTTCCTGTTCGCGTACTTCATGATCACCGTGGCCGCGCCGGTCTACATGCGCAAGCTTGGCGAGATGCGCGGGCGCAACGTGCTGGTCGCGGTGCTGGCGTTCGTGTGCCTGATGGTGCCGACCGTGGGCAGCTTCTACCCGGCGCCGGCATGGCCGATCAACCTGTTCCCCTACATCTTCCTCGGCTACATGCTCCTCGGCGGAGCGCGGCTGTACTGGATGCACCGCACGCAGCCTGCATCGCTGTCGGGAATCCAGCGTGATCTCGAACGCGCGCTCGATGCCTCGGCACACGAGATCGCGCTCAGCGAGGAGGAACACCAGCACCACCTGCACGCCCCCGGACATGTCTTGCACCAGCCGGCCTCCGCGGGAACTGCGGCGGTGGGAGTGAACATGGTCTCGGCGGTGAAGCGATCGGACTAACATACCGTGCCGTGGGCGCGATAAAGGTAACTGCCCTGACCACGTACCCGATCAAGTCATGCGCCGGAATAGGTCTGCAGCAGGCGCGCCTCACGCCGCGCGGGCTGGAGCACGATCGGGAATACATGCTCGTCGACGATGACGACGACTTCGTCTCTCAGAGAAAGGTTCCCGAGCTCGCCCTGATCGTGCCGACGATCGGCGAGACCGCGATTACCTTGGAGGCGCCCGGGATGGAGAGCATCGAGGTCCCGCTCGAGATTCAGCCGGCCGACGACCAGTTGGTGGTGGGAACAGTTCACAACAAGCCCGTCGCGGGTCAGATCGTCGGGCCGGAGCTCAACGAGTGGTTCACCACATTCCTGCCGCGCTACAAGCAGAATCGAAGCTATCGCCTGTTGCGCGTGCGCGAGGATCTGCCCCGTTTCATAAAGGCTCTCTACCAGCGCGCGGGGGCGTCGAATCAAGTCGGCTTTGCCGATGGCGGTGCGATGCTGCTGGCGAGCGAGCGGTCGCTTGCGCAGCTGAACACGGAGATGGACGAGCCCGTGCCGATGAACCGCTTTCGCCCCAACGTAGTCGTTGACGGGAAGGGGCTCGAGCCATACGACGAGGACTACTGGAGGCACGTGCGGATCGGCTCGCTGAGCGCATTCGTCGTCAAGGCCAGCGACAGATGCGTCGTTCCCGACGTGGATCAGAGCACCGCCGTCGTGGGCAAGGCCGTGCGCAGGGCGCTGGTGACGCGCCGCGGGGTGAACGCCCACGACGAGACGAACACGGGCGTGTTCTTCGCGCAGAACCTGAACCACGTGTACACGCCGGGCGCGATCGTCAGCGTCGGCGACACGGTGGAGGTGCTGGAGCGCAGCGCCGCGCCCAACGTCGCGATCGCAAAGCGCGGGGTTCGCGGGGCGAGCGAGGCGCTCGCGTCTGTGGCGCCGAACTGACGCGCATGTACTAGCCTCGGAGTCCCCCCAAGGAGGCGTCCGCCGATGCTGAGCCTGACCCGCTGGTGTATCGCCCATCGCCGCCGCGTAGTCGTGGCCTGGGTGGCGCTTGCGATCCTCGCCACCGCGACCGCACAGGTCATCGGGCGTCAGTACTCCACCGACTTCAGCCTTCCCGGCACCCAATCCCAGCGGGCCGCCGACCTGCTCTCGCGCGAGTTCCCGACACAGAGCGGCGACGTCGAGGAGATCGTCTTTCACGTCTCCCGCGGCACGGTGCAGGCACGGGCCGTGCGCAGCGCGATCGCGTCGCTGCTGAGCCGCGTGCAGACGCTCCCGCACGTGGCGGGCGTCGTCAGCCCTTACAGCCCCCGCGGCGCCGTGCAGGTCTCCGCCAACGGCATGACGGCGTTTGCGACGGTCAACTACGACAAACGCGCCAACCTGCTGCCGAACGACACCGGCACGCCGCTGCTCGCGGCAGTCAAAGCGGTGCATGTGGCGGGGCTGCAGGTTGCGGCCGGCGGCCAGGTCGTCGAGCAGGCGGAGGGCTTCAGCGTCGGCCCGGCGACGACCGTCGGGGTGATCGCGGCGCTCGTGATCCTGCTGATCACGTTCGGCTCGCTGACCGCCGCGGGGATGCCGATGGTCACGGCGGGGCTCGGCCTGATCACGGGGGTCGCGCTGATCGGCCTGGCGACGCACGTCACGGACATGTCCAACGTGTCGCCCGAGCTGGCGCTGATGATCGGCCTCGGCGTCGGGATCGACTACGCGCTGTTCATCGTCACGCGCTTTCGCGAGAACTACCTAGCCTTCGGCGACGTCGAGCGCTCGGTGCTGGAGGCGATGGACACGTCCGGGCGGGCGATCCTGCTCGCCGGCACGACCGTCGTGATCGCCCTGCTCGGCATGTTCGCGACGGGCGTCAGCTTCATGTACGGGCTCGCGATCGCCTCGGTGCTCGCGGTGCTGCTGACGCTGGCGGCCTCGCTGACGCTGCTGCCGGCGCTGCTCTCGCGCTTCGGCCCGCGGATCGTGCGCCCGCGCGGCGCCCGGCGGGGTGTGTTCGGCCGCCGCGCCGCGGCGGGGACCAGCGGCGCGGAGCGGGGCGACGGCGCGGGCGCGGCGCAGCGCGTGCCGCAGCGCTCGGCCTGGCGGCGCTGGAGCGAGATGGTGCAGGCAAGGCCGTGGCCGCTGGCGCTGGTCTCGCTGGCGGTGATGATCGCGCTGCTGGCGCCGGTGGTGGCGCTGCGGCTGGAGAACAGCGACGCCGGCAACGACCCCGCGAACCTCAGCTCCCGCCACGCGTTCGACCTGCTCGCGCAGGGCTTCGGGCCGGGATTCAACGGGCCGCTGCTGCTCGTCGCCGAGCTGCCCGCTCGCGATCGCGCCGCGGCACCGCAGGCGCTGCCGGCGCTGCGCGCGTCTGCGGCGGCCATTCCCGACGTGGTCGCCGTCACCCAGCCGCGGCTGGGGCCGTCGGGCACGGTCGCGGTGATGCAGGTGTACCCGCGCTCGGCGGCGGAGGCGCTGGCGACGACGGAACTGGTCAATCGGCTGCGCAACGACGTGCTGCCGCCGCTGGAGCGTCGAACCGGTGTGACGGTCCTCGTCGGCGGCTTCACGGCGGGCTCGATCGACTTCTCGCACGTGCTGTCGAGCAAGCTGCCGCTGTTCATCGCGATCGTGGTCCTGCTCTCGGCACTGCTGCTGCTCGTGATCTTCCGCTCGGTCGTGATCCCGCTGCAGGCCGCGCTCATGAACCTGCTCAGCATCGGCGGCGCGCTCGGCGTCACCGTGGCCGTCTTCCAGTGGGGCTGGCTGGGTGGTCTGCTCGGTGTGCAGAAGGGGCCGATCGAGCCGTGGATACCGGTGCTGATGTTCGCGGTCGTGTTCGGCCTGTCGATGGACTACGAGGTGTTCCTCGTCTCGCGCGTGCGCGAGGAGTGGGTGCGCCACCGCGATGCGTCCGCCGCAGTGGCCGGTGGCATCTCGTTCACGGGGCGCGTGATCAGCGCGGCGGCGGCGATCATGGTGTGCGTGTTCCTGTCGTTCATGCTCGGCGACGAGCGCACGATCAAGGAGTTCGGCTTCGGGCTCGCGGCGGCGGTGTTCCTCGACGCGCTGGTCGTGCGCTGCGTGCTGCTGCCGTCGGTGCTCGAGCTGCTGGGCACGCTCACGTGGCGCCTGCCGCGCTGGCTGGACGCGCGCCTGCCGCACGTCAACATCGAGGGCACGGCCGCGCGCGCGTTGCAGGAGCGCGAGGCACCTGCGCGCACGCGGCCCGCGCCCGAGCGTCAGTCGACGCCCGTGTAGGCCCGCTGGTCGCAGCTAGCTTGCGTTGCCTGCGCTGGCGGCGCCCTCGATCACGGCCGCCTTGTCGGCGACGTTGATCGCGACGCGACGCGGCTTGCGCTCCTCGGGCTTGGGGATCCTGACCTCCAGCACGCCGTTCTCGAAGTGGGCGTTGATGCTCTCGGGATCGATGCCGTCGGGCAGCGTCAGCGAGCGCGAGAAGCTGCCTGATGCGCGCTCGATGCGGTAGTACCCGTCCTTGCGGTCCTCGTGCTCGGACCTGCGCTGCCCCGAGATCGTGAGGACGTTGTCGTCGAGCTCGACATTGACGTCGCTCTCGCTCAGGCCTGGCAGGTCGGCGCGCAGCACATACCGCTCGCCTTCCTCCACGAGGTCCATCGCGGGGATCCAGCGCCGCCCGACCGCGCCATTGCCGCCGGCCTGGGCGTCGAAGGCGGTGCCAAAGAGACGGTTGACCTCCTGCTGCAGCGACTGCAACTCACGAGCGGGCTCCCATCTTATGAGTGCCATTTTGCGTACCTCCAACAGAACGCGGGTCGTTTGAAAATGACATGCACAGTATAAAATCTAAGTGCCAGCCTGTCAAGTTTCCTACGACGAGTGCTGCAGATGGCGAGCACGGCCAGCGCGGTCGCCGCGACGCTTGAGCGCCTGATCGAGGGTCTGCTGGTCGTCCCGCCGGCCTCGTAGCGCCGGCCGGGGCTACGACCTTCGAGGCAGGTCCAGCTCGGGCGGCGGCGGCCCCGGCTCGCCGGGGTGCAGGTCCAGCTGCCACCAGAGCACGTCGTGCCACGCGCCGGCCTTCCAGCCGATGCGGCGGTACGTGCCGACCTGCACGAAGCCCATCGCGCGGTGCAGGCCGTCGCTGGCGGGGTTCGGCTGCGTGACACCTGCGCACAGCGTCCACAGCCCGGCGGCGCGAAGCCGCTCGAACAGCTGCGTGTACAGCGCGCGCCCGGCGCCCGCGCCGCGGTGCTCGCGCTCGACGTACACGCTGACGTCGGCCGCCCAGCGGTAGGCGGCGCGCGCCTGGTGGCGCCCGCCGTAGGCGTAGCCGATCGGGCGGCCGTCGACCTCGGCGATCAGCCACGCGTACGCCGCTGCGATGCGCCTTCCCATCTCGTGCGCCGACGGCGCCTCGTACTCGAACGTGAACGCCGTGCCGGCGACGTACGGCGCGTAGATCGCCGCGCACGCCTGCCCGTCGAGCTCGGGGTCGGCGTCGCGCACGTGCACGGGCGTTCGCGGGTCAGCGTCCATGGATTCGGCGCACACGGTATCGGCCGCGATGGCGAACCAATTGTTCGATGTGCGTCGTACGATGAGTGCGCCGATCATCGACGCGACAGGAGCCCCGCATGACCCCGAACGTGGGAGCAGTCGGCATCTGGGTGCGCTCGTCCGCATGGACGGACGCCGGCGAGAGCGAGCGCGCGGAGGCGGCGGCCGAGCTCGACGAGCTCGGCTACGGAGCGCTGTGGCTTGGCATGGCCGCGGGCGATCTGGCGTTGCCGCAGCAGCTGCTCGACGCCACGCGCACGATCGTGCTCGCGACCGGGATCATCAACATCTGGGCGAACCCGGCCGCAGAGGTCGCCGCCGCGTTCAACCGCGTGCAGTCGAAGCATCCGGACCGCCTGCTGATCGGCCTCGGCTCGAGCCATGCGCCGCTGGTCGGCGATGCGTACAAGCGCCCGCTGTCGAAGCTGCGCGCGTACCTCGACGAGCTCGATGCCGAGCGGCCGTCGGTGCCGCGCTCGCATCGCGTGCTTGCCGCGCTCGGCCCCAAGGCGCTAGCGCTCGCGGCCGAGCGATCAGCGGGCGCGCACCCGTACCTGGTGACCACCGAGCACACGCGCATCGCCCGCGCGGCGATCGGCCCGGATGCGCTGCTCGCGGTCGAGCAGATGGTGTTGCTCGAGTCCGATCCGGCGCGTGCGCGGGAGCTCGCGCGCGACGCCGTGAGCCTGTACCTGCGGCTGCCCAACTACACCAACAACCTGCTGCGGCTCGGCTTCACTGAGGCCGACTTCGCCGGCGGCGGCAGCGAGCGGCTGCTCGACGCGCTGGTCGCATGGGGCGACGAGGACGCAATCCTCGCGCGTGTGCGCGAGCACCACGACGCTGGCGCCGACCACGTCTGCGTGCAGGCGCTCGCCAGCGACGGGCTCGCGCGCGAGCAGTGGCGCCGGCTCGCCGCGGTGCTCACCGGGTGAGCGTCGCGTGCGCGACGACTTCGACTGCCGCGCGCTGCCGAGCCCGTCGCTGAGCGCCACGAGCGTCGCGTGCAGGTCAACAACGCGTGCGCGCTTGACGATCTAACGATGATCTACGCTCACTCGATGAGCGCTCAGCCGCCCACGGATCCAGCCTTCGCACCGGTGCTGAGCGCGTCCCAGCTGCAGGAGATGGCTGCGTTCGGCAGTGAGCGCGCGGTGGCGGTCGGAGAGCTGCTGTTCGAGGCCGGGGACGCCTCGTTTGACCTGTTCGTCGTGCTCGAGGGCGAGGTCCAGATCGTGCGACCGGGCGGTGCTGACGGCGCGGGCGAGGCCGTCGTCACGACGTTCGGGCCGGGTAACTTCATCGGCGAGCTGACGCTGCTCACCGGTCAGCGCCGCTTCCTCACGGGCCGCGTGTCGCGCGCGGGACGCGTGCTGGCGATCGAGCAGGACGAGTTCCGCCGGCTGATGAGCGTGCGCCCGGCGATCGCCGACATCATCTTCGGCGCGCTCGTCGCGCGTCGCCAGTCGCTGCGGTCGGGGGAGGGCGCTGAGACGATCCGGATCATCGGCTCGCGCTACTCCTCCGAGGCGATGAGCCTGCGCACGTTCGCCGAGCACTCGCGTCTGGCGCACACGTGGATCGACCTCGAGGACGCCGAGGACGTCGACGCGGTGCTCACGAGCATGGGCCTGCGCCCCCAGGACACGCCTGTGGTGATCACGCCGATGGGGGTCCTGCGGCGCGCGACCGCGGAGACGCTTGCCGAGAGCCTCGGCCTGACCTTCCAGCCCAAACCCGGCTACATCTTCGATCTGATCGTCGTCGGCAGCGGCCCCGCCGGTCTGGCGGCGGCCGTATACGGTGCGTCGGAGGGCCTCAGCACGGTCTGCCTGGACGCTGTCACCGTCGGCGGCCAGGCCGGCGCGAGCTCGCGCATCGAGAACTACGCGGGCTTCCCCAACGGCATCTCCGGCGGAGATCTCACGTCAAGGGCGGCCGTGCAGGCGCTGCGGCTCGGAGCGCGGCTGAACGCGCCGTGCGAGGTCGTCGGCCTGCGCGCCGAGGGCAGCTTTCACGTGATCACCCTGCGCGACGGCAGCGAGATCCCCACACGCGCGGTGATCGTCGCCTCCGGTGCGCGCTACCGGCGCCTGGCCGTCGAGGATCTCGAGCGCTTCGAGGGCGCCGGCGTGTACTACGCGGCCACCGACCTGGAGGCCCGCGTCTGCGACGGCGCGCCCGTCGTGGTGGTCGGCGGCGGCAACTCCGCCGGGCAGGCCGCGATCTACCTCGCACAGAGCAACTGCGCGGTCACGATCGCGATCAGGCGTGAGGATCTGACGCAGACGATGTCGCACTATCTGATCGAGCGGATCGAGGCCGACCCGAAGATCACGCTGATGACCGGCGTGGAAGTTCAGGCGCTGGCCGGCCAGGCGCATCTCGAGCAGGCCACGCTCGCCGCCACCGCGACCGGCGAGCAGCAGACGATCGCCTGCTCGGGCCTGTTCTGCTTCATCGGCGCCAGCCCCGCGACGGACTGGCTGAACGGCAGCGTGCTGCTCGACGAGGATGGATTCATACTCACCGATCGCCAGGTGCCCACGGCGCAGAGTGCCGGCGCATCGGGCCCGCTGCCGTTCGAGACGTCCGTGCCGGGCGTGTTCGCCGCGGGCGATGTGCGCCGGGGCTCGATGAAGCGCGTCGCCGCCGCCGTCGGCGAGGGGTCCAGCGCGGTGCGCTCGGTGCACGAGCGTTTGGCTACGCAGGTTTAGCGACGTGGCGAAGGATCGTCGCTGGCTTGGCCGTCAGGGATCCACTGGGTGGTTCAACATGATAGGACTTTGCCGCAAATGGACGTGTGGACTGCGGCGTCGCTCTGAGCGGCGAGCTACGCGGCCAACGCTCCACTCAGCATGCTCGCCTCCAGATGAGCCGGCGGCCAGGTCAGCATCAGCTCTCCATCGCGCTCGAGCGTGCCGCGCACACCCATGAGCTCCAGGCCAACAATCGCCCCGTGCTCGTCGTACTCGACCGTGTGCCCCTCTGGAGTCTCCAGGGCCTTGGCCGGTGGCCCATTCGGCCGCCCAAGGTGCAGGTGGAGAACATCTCCACGCTCGTCGTAGTCGTGGTAGTCGAAGCCTATGCCGGCGATGGTGATCGTCGTCGTGCTATCCACGCGGATCATTGTCCTGTACGGCGGCCGTGACAACCCATGCTGGATCCTCGCTGAAGTCTACGACGACTCGTAGCCAGCGGTTGGGCTCGATGTGCTGGCGATAGAAGCGCTCCAGATCGGGAATCGCGTCCAGGGCGCGATGATCGAGCCGTGCGATCGGTCCCCATGATCACGTCGACATGATCGAGTAGCCAGGGGCGCCGACGAGCGAGATGCAGGTGAGTGCCCGCATCGAACGCGACGAGCCGGCCGTCAGGATCGGTTGCGTCGGGATGCTCGTCAACCACGACCTCTGACCGTACTCACGGACGGGGATGCCCCGCGAGAACGAAACCTCCTCCGATCGGCGCTGGCTGCGTTCGGCGGCACGCCATCCATCTATATTTCAGATCTTCGAAAACTCACGCGGCAAAGGAGTGGACAGGCATGGCGAGCACTGCAGCCGCGTCCCCGGCGGTCAGCCCCAAGGACTTTCTCGGCATCGATCATCTGCTCTCCGACGAGGAGCGCGACATCCGCGACAGCGTGCGAGCGTTCGTGCGCGACCGCGTGCTGCCGCACGTCGGCGACTGGTTCGAGGAGGCGCGCTTCCCCACCAGCGAGCTCGCTCCACAGCTCGGCAAGCTTGGCGTGCTCGGCATGCACCTCGACGGTTACGGCTGTGCCGGCGCCAGCGCCACCGCCTACGGGCTCACGTGCCTGGAGCTCGAGGCCGGCGACAGCGGGCTGCGCTCGCTCGTCTCCGTGCAGGGGTCGCTCGCCATGTACGCGATCTGGCGTTGGGGGTCAGAGCGCCAGAAGCAGGAGTGGCTGCCTCGCATGGCCGCCGGCGAGGCGATCGGCTGCTTCGGCCTGACCGAGCCCGACGCCGGCTCCGACCCCGGCTCGATGCGCATGCGCGCGCGCCGCGACGGCAGCGACTGGATCCTGCACGGGCAGAAGATGTGGATCACCAACGGTTCGATCGCCGACGTCGCCGTCGTCTGGGCCGCCACCGACGAGGGCACCCGCGGCTTTCTCGTGCCCAAGGGCACCCCCGGCTTCACCACGCAGGACATCCATCGCAAGCTCTCGCTGCGCGCGTCCGTCACCTCCGAGCTGCTGCTCGACGACGTGCGTCTGCCCGAGGACGCCGTGCTGCCCGAGGCCACCTCGCTGCGCGGCCCACTGTCGTGCCTCAACGAGGCGCGCTACGGCATCGTCTGGGGCGCCGCCGGCGCCGCGCGCGCGTGCTTCGAATCGGCGCTCGACTACAGCATGCAGCGCATCGCCTTCGGGCGCCCGATCGCCGCCACCCAGATCCAGCAGTACAAGCTCGCGCACATGGCGCTCGAGGTCAACCGCGCCACGCTGCTCGCGATGCACCTGGGGCGCATGAAGGACGAGCACCGCCTGCTGCCAGAGCATGTCTCCATGGGCAAGCTCGGCAACGTCAACGCCGCGCTCGACGTCGCCCGCACCGCCCGGCAGATGCTCGGCGCCAACGGCATCACGCTCGAGTACCCGGTCATTCGCCACATGAACAACCTCGAGTCGATCGTCACCTACGAGGGCACCGCCGACGTGCACGCGCTCGTCGTCGGCGGCGCGCTCACCGGCATCCAGGCGTTCCGGTGAGCGCTGCCACCGCGACGCTCGCCGCCGCCCAGCAGCACGCCGTCGAGGCGCTGCGCGCGATGATCGTCGCCGGCGACCTGCGCCCCGGGCAGCGCCTCGACGCGGCGACCGCACACCGCGGGGTGTGCGGTCACACTCGAGGGGCCACCACGTAGACGTCGAGGCCTCGCGGCGTGCCCTTGGCGCGAAAGCGCCGCCGCCGCCTGGCAGTGAGTGTCGTGGTGTCGAGCTCCGCCAGCGCGGTCCCGGACACCAGCACCTCGCCGCCCCTGGCTGCTTCGGTCACGCGAGCGGCAACGTTGACGTCGACGCCAAGGTAGTCGGCGCCGAGCTTGCGCGGCCGCCCTAGATGCACGCCCACTCGCAGCAGAACACCGTGGCCGTCCACATCGACCGTGGCGAGCTGGCGCTGGGCCTCGAACGCAGCGTCGACGGCCCTCTGTGCGTCCGGGAAGACAGCCATGTGCCCGTCGCCAAGGCGCTTGACGATACGACCCTGGTGCGCCTCGATCACCGGCTCGACGACCGACGCGACCTCGCGCAACAGCTCAAGTGCAAGCTCATCTCCGACCTCGAGTGCCCACGAAGAGAAGCCGACCAGATCGGTGAACAGGATCGCGACCTCCTCCACCCCGACTCCCCGGCCGACCGATTCGGAGATCGCCTGCCAGACCTGCAGCGCGCCGAGACTGAGCTCGCGCGTCGCGCTCGGCTGCTCGGCGCCGACCTCCACGAGGTGCCTCGCGAGGACCTGCGAGAGACGATCGCCGGTGGTGGAGAGCTCGTCGCCGAACCTTGCGTCGCCCGGAAGGAGCACCTCCCGCGTCGCGCGCGTCACCTCCACCAGGGCAGGGTTCGCATCAACTCTGCGGGGCGCCCTCGCGACACGGGCGAGCCAGCGCCTTCGGCGGTCACCGACCCCCGAAGCCTTCAGCAGATCGTCCTTGATCGGCTCGCGGCCCATCGCGCTAACGCTACCGGTTCGCAGCTCCCGAACTCAAGCCGCTCGCAGGATCAGAGCGCCGACGCGGACACCTTCGCTTCGCCTCGTCTTGGGCCTTGCTGTTCGCCTGAACGGAGCATGGTTGAAGCGGCGATGGCATCCATCCCGCTCGCCTTCACGGAGGTATTTCGTACGCGCTGCGGGCCGTAGTCTCTACCGACTTGCGACCGATTCGCGTGACTAGGCTGCTCGGTGATGCCTCGTTTGCTTCGCTCATTGCTCGTTTGCGCCAGTGCGGCATTCCCCCTGGTCGGGGCAGCCCAAGCCGCGGGGAGTACGCCGTCGGAACCGCTACCCGCGACGCTCACGGGGACCGTGTCCTACGAAGTGAACTCGACCACGGACGGTATCTTGTTGAATGAGAAGCTGGCCACGACGGTCACGCTCGCGCTCACCAGCGACGATGCAAACAGCGCCGTCTACGAAGCTGAGTCCGGCTCGCACCACTGGTCTGCGTCGGGGTCGGGGTCCGGCGGTTGCAGCTTGGCGGCCGATTCGACGTTCGATCTGCAGCCGGGCAGCGGCAAGATCGTGATCGACAAGGCGCGCAGCAACGGAAGCTCCTTCTACTACACATGGACGAGCGAACCGGTGGGTCAGCCGCTGCCGTACACGATCACGTGTCCCGAAGGCGGCCCTCAAGAAGTAGATCTGCCGCCCGTGCCGTGGTGGCCCGCGACGCTGCCCGGCGGTCCCGAACCGAGCCACTTCAACCCCTGGGCGGCGCCTATCCACGCCACCCTCACCGGCAGCGTCACCGACGCGGCGTTCTCCGCGAGCTGGACCCTCGAACCGCCGTTGAAGAAGCCGTGCACCAGCAAGGCGAGCCAGATCACCGACGTGTCGACCCCGAACGGCGAGTCGACAAGCCTTGGCAACCTGAAGGGAACCAGCTTCTACCCCGGGCAGACGATCAGCGCTGACCAGCCGGTCGAATTCGAACTCGGGGACCGCTCGGTGATCAGGATGGACAAGGGCTCCAGCCTCAAGGTCGAAGATTGCAAGGAGCCGGGTGGTCCTACGCCTGAGACACCGGCCAAAATCAAATTCGAACTGCTGCTCGGGTCGATCTGGGCCAAAGTCACGCACGCCCTCAACGGCAACGAACAAGGCTACGAAATCAAGACCGAACGCACGGTGAACGGCGTCCGCGGCACCACCTTCTGGATCACGAACACCCGCACCGCCACCACCCTGCACGTAGACACTGACTCGATGTGGATGCAAGGACTCAAGGGCACCCGGGCTTACGGCAAGAAGTGGACCGTCAAAGCCGGGCAGACCGCCACATGGAAGCAGGGAGCCACCAAGCCCGTCATCCGACGAGGCGGCCGAGCCACGCCACCGTAGCCGGCGCAGCCGGAGCGCATCAGCCGACGAGCCAGATCGCCCCGTCGCGCACCTCGACCGGGAAAGTCTTCAGAGCGCGGGCACCGGCGGTAGCCTTCACGGCACCAGCGAGGGGCTTGAACGCGCCCTGAGGCCCCCGCACCATCTTTCCCGAGCCGACGTCGTACAGTGCCGCGTGCGCTGGGCACTGCAGGCATCCGTCCTCGGTCACGTGTCCCTTGCCCAGTGAGGCGAACAGGTGGCGGCACCGGTTCGACACTGCGAACGGCTTGCCCGTGCTGATGCCGACGGCGAGGGCGCCGTGTGGTGTCTGCTCTACCACGGCGACCTGGGAGCTACCGAGATCCTCGACGGCGATCAGGCGGACAGCGGACGGCTCGGCGGCGCTCACGAGCGAACTATCTCACACCAGAGAGGTGCGGCGGGAGCTAGGCCGCGAGCGCGTCGCGCTCGTCGTCCGCCAGCCGCAGCTCGTCTTCTGCCGGCGGCCGCGGCGCGGGCTGCTCGCTCGCCGCGGCCACACGAGGCCGCAGCAGAGAGGCCGCGACGAGCGCGCCGGCGAGTGCGAACAGCGCGCCGATCACGAAAGCCAGATCGAAGCCGTCCGACAGCGCCCGCGCCGCGCCGAGCGTTGACTCGCCGCGCGTGTGCGCCGCCGCGATCGTGCTCAGCACCGCCAGGCCGAGCGCCCCGCCCATCAGCCGCGACGTGTTCAGCAGGCCCGAGCCGAGCCCGCTGTGGGAGCGGGGGAGACCCTGCATCGCCACGATCGTCGCCGGCACCAGCGAGCAGCCCATGCCGATCGACGACAGCAGCGCTCCGGGCAGCACCGCGCCCACGTATGAGTCGCCCGGGCCGATGCCCTTCAGCAGCACCATGCCGACGGTCGCCGTCAGCATCCCCGCGGTCACCACCGAACGCGGCCCGAAGCGCGCGACCAGCCGCGGCGCGAGCTTGGACGCGGCGAAGATCGACAGCGTCATCGGCAGGAACGCCACGCCCGCCTCGATCGGGTCGTAGTGGAGCACCTGCTGCATGTAAAGCGTGAGGAAGAACCACACCGGGAAGAACGCCGCGTACAGCAGCGTCACGACCAGGTTCGCCGCGCGCAGCTGTCCGGCGGCGCGCAGGATCGACAGCGGCACGAGCGGCGCGCGCGCGAACCGCGCCTCGACGAGCACGAACGCGGCGAACAGCAGCACCCCGGCCGCGATCGGCGCGAGCACGCCCGGCGCGCCCCAGCCGAGCGTGTCCGTGCGCACGATCCCGAACGTCACGAAGATCAAGCTCGCCGTCACGAGCACCGCGCCGGTGACATCGAAGTGGCGCTTCTCGCTGACGCCGATCGATGCCGGAATCACGTACCTGCCGGCGACGATCACGAGCGCTCCGAGGGGGACGTTGACGGCGAAGATCGCCGGCCACCCGAACGCTTCGGTCAGGATCCCGCCGAGCAGCGCCCCCGAGGACGCCCCGAGCGCGCCCGTCGCGCCCCACGTGCCCAGGGCACGGTTGCGCTCATGCCCCTCGGTGAACGAGCTCGTGATCACCGACAGCGTCGCGGGGGAGAGGACCGCGCCGGCAAAGCCCTGCACGGCGCGCGCGCCGATCAAGAGGCCACGCGTGCTCGCGAGCGCGCACGCCAGCGACGACAGCGCGAACAGCGCCGTCCCCGCCAGGAACACGCGCCGGCGCCCGAGCAGGTCCGCGCAGCGACCGCCGAGCAGCAGGAAGCCCGCGAACGTCAGCGTGTACGCGTTCACCACCCACTGCAGCCCCGTCGTCGAGAAGCCGAGGTGGTTGTGAATCGACGGCAACGCGATGTTGACGATCGACACGTCCAGCAGCACCATGAACTGGGCCAGGCACGCGACGACCAGCAGCGCTCGTCTTGACGTGTGAAGGTGAGACAGTCGGTTGCTCATCGTTCTCAAACGCGCCCCGCCGCGCAAACGTGAGGTCGGCGGCCATAGGGTGTCGGTCCGGGACTCATCGACAAGCAGTGTGCGACAATCTCTATCCAGGTAGAAGAGAGGGACTTATCCTGGTATCAAACATGCCCCCCAAGGAATCAGTCATGCCAACGACAAACGGCGCCGTTCCGGCGGTGAGTGGCGCGGACGGCGCAAATGGCGCGAATCGCGCGACCGCCGCCGTCGGCTCGCGCGCGCTGTCTGGAGCGCTGCGCCGCGACGAGCTCGCCGACTTCCTGCGCAACCGCCGCGCCGGCCTGCGACCCGAGGACGTGGGGCTGCCGAACGGCGGGCGCCGGCGCACTCCCGGGCTGCGCCGCGAGGAGGTAGCGCAGCTGGCCGGCGTGGGCACCACCTGGTACACGTGGCTCGAGCAGGGGCGCGACGTGCGCGCGTCACTCGACGTACTCGAGGCGCTCGCGCGGGCGCTGCGGCTGAGCCAGGCCGAGCGCACGCACCTCGTGCTGCTCGGACGCGGCGAAGAGCCGCCGCCGTGCAAGTCGCCGGCCGAGCGCGTCTCGCCGGCCCTGCGGCGTCTGATCGCCAACCTCGGCGCCAACCCCGCCTTCATCCTCGGCCGTCGCTGGGACTACCTCGCGTGGAACGATGCCGCCGTTGCGCTGTTCGGCGACCTCGGCGAGGTGCCGCGTTCCGCGCGCAACCACGCGTGGCTGATGTTCACCGACCCGGCCCGCCGCGAGATGTTCACCGATTGGGAGCGCACCTCGCGCCTGATGGTCGCGAAGTTCCGCGCCGACACCGCGCGCAATCTCGGCGACCCGCGGTTCGAGGAGCTCGTGCAGGCGCTGCGCAACACGAGCCCCGAGTTCTGCAGGGCGTGGAAGCGCCACGAGGTCGCGCGCGCCGGCGAGGGACGGCGCGAGCTGCGCCATCCGGTGGCCGGCATGCTCGCCTTCTCGCACGCGGTCTTCCACCCCGCGGAGGCGAGCGAGCAGCGCCTGATCCTGTACTCACCGCTGCCCGACATCGACACGCCGGCGAAGCTCGCGCGGCTGCTGGACGCCTGACGGATGGCCAAGTACGTCGGCGCGATCGACCAGGGAACCACCAGCACCCGCTTCATCCTGTTCGACAAGGACGCCAGGATCGTCGCCGTCGATCAGCGCGAGCACGAGCAGATCAACCCGCAGGCCGGCTGGGTGGAGCACGACGCGAGCGAGATCTGGACGCGCACGCGCGAGGTGATCGGCGGGGCGCTCGCGAAGTCCGACGCGGAGGCCGGCGACGTCGAGGCGATCGGCATCACCAACCAGCGCGAGAGCACCGTCGTGTGGGACCGCGAGACCGGCAAGCCGATCCACAACGCGATCGTGTGGCAGGACACGCGCACCGACCAGCTCGTGCGCGAGCTCGCCGGCGATCGGGGCGTGGACCGCCTGCGCGAGCGCGTCGGCCTGCCGCTGTCGACGTACTTCTCCGGGCCCAAGCTCACGTGGCTGCTGGAGAACGTGGACGGCGCGCGCGCGCGCGCCGAGCGCGGCGAGCTCGCGTTCGGGACGATGGACACGTGGGTGCTGTGGAACCTGACTGGCGGCACGCGCGGCGGCGTGCACGTGACCGACGTGACCAATGCCAGCCGCACGATGCTGATGGACCTCGAGAGCCTCGACTGGCATGAGCCGAGCCTCGAGCTGATGGGCATACCGCGCTCGATGCTGCCCGAGATCCGCTCTTCGAGCGAGGTCTACGGCGAGGCGGCGGGGACGGCCGTGGGCGGCCGCCCGATCGCCGGCATCCTCGGCGACCAGCAGGCGGCGCTGTTCGGGCAGACGTGCTTCGAGCGCGGCGAGGCCAAGAACACCTACGGCACGGGCTCCTTCCTGCTGCTGAACACCGGCCAGGAGATCGTGCACTCGCAGAAGCTGCTCACGACGCTCGGCTACAAGCTCGGCGACGGTGAGCCGACGTACGTGCTCGAGGGCTCGATCGCCGTCACCGGCGCGCTGATCCAGTGGCTGCGCGATCGCCTGAGATTGATCGACAGCGCCGCCGAAGTGGAGGATCTGGCGCGCACCGTGCAGGACAACGGCGGTGTGTACTTCGTGCCCGCCTTCTCCGGCCTGTTCGCGCCCTACTGGCGCGACGACGCGCGCGGCGTGATCGTCGGCCTGACCGCGTACGCCAACCAGGGGCACATCGCGCGCGCGGCGCTGGAGGCGACCGCGTGGCAGAGCCGCGAGGTCGTCGACGAGGCCAACGCCGCGGCCGATGTGCCGTTCAGCGAGCTGAAGGTCGACGGCGGCATGACCGCCAACGAGCTGCTGATGCAGTTTCAGGCCGACGTGCTGGGCGTGCCCGTCGTGCGCCCCGCCGTGACCGAGACCACCGCGCTCGGCGCCGCCTTCGCCGCCGGCCTGGCGGTCGGCTTCTGGTCGGACCGCGATGAGCTGCGCGAGCGCTGGTCCGAGGACAAGCGCTGGGAGCCGCAGATGGACGCGTCCAAGCGCGAGCGCGAGTACCGCCAGTGGAAGAAGGCCGTCACGCGCTCGTTCGACTGGGTCGAGCAGGAGTAGCCGCCGGCGGCTCAGGCGAGCTCGTCGAGCAGGTCCGCGACCGAGTCGACGATGCGCGCGGCACGGTAGGGGTGGCGCTCGGCGTCCTCGCGCGTCGTCACGCCGGTCAGCACGAGCACGGTCTCCATGCCGGCCTCCAGGCCGGAGACGATGTCGGTGTCCATGCGGTCGCCGATCATCGCCGCCGTCTCGGAGTGCGCGTCGATCGCGTTGAGCGCCGAGCGCATCATCAGCGGGTTGGGCTTGCCCACGAAGTACGGATCGACGCCCGTCGCGCGGCTGATCAGCGCCGCCACCGATCCGGTCGCCGGCAGCGGGCCGTCCAGTGAAGGGCCGGTGGCGTCGGGATTGGTCGCGATGAAGCGCGCACCGCCCGCGATCAGGCGGATCGCGCGCGTGATGCGCTCGAACGAGTACGTGCGCGTCTCGCCCAGCACCACATAGTCCGGCGAGCGCTCGGTGAGCGTGTAGCCGGCGTCGTGCAGCGCCGTCGTCAACCCCGCCTCACCGATCACGAACGCCGAGCCGCCGGGCCGCTGGTCGCGCAGGAAACGCGCTGTGGCCAGCGCCGAGGTCCAGATCGCCTCCTCGGGCACGTCCAGCCCACTCGCGGCGAGCCTCGCCGCCAGGTCGCGGCGTGTGTAGATCGAGTTGTTCGTCAGCACCAGAAACGGCGTTGACAGCTCGCGCAGCCGCGCAAGGAAGCGGTCCGCGCCCGGGATCGGCTGCTCCTCGCGCACGAGCACGCCGTCCATGTCCATCAGCCACGAGCGGATCTCGCGATGCGCCATCAACGGCAAGCTTGACACGCCCAGCAGGCGCTCGCCGGACTGGTCGCGGATTGCCGTCTGTGAAGCGGCACTCAGCGCGTATAGCCGGCGAGTGAGCGCAGCGTGCGCAGGCCGCGGCTGACGCGCTGGCGGACGACCAGCTCGGTGCAGCCGAGCTCGCGTGCGAGCTCCTCGTAGCCGCGTCGGTCGATCACGCGACCTCGCACTGCGGCGCGCTGCTCGGCCGGGAGCGCGTCGAGCAGCGACAGCGAGTCCAGTCGTGGCGCCGCGCCAGGTCGTGGCGTCGCGGCCAACCTGTCGATGCGCTCGAGGTGCTCGTCGCTCAGCATCTGACTACTTCTAATTGCAACCGGGGCCAGATTTGTGACGAAATTTGCACGATCGCGTGGCATCGCGTGTGGCTTGAAGTAGGCAAGCTGCGCCCCGCACCGACCTGTGGCGCTGGCTATGGCTGGACTTCGGCGCCGCTGTCGGCGGGAGGGGGCGACTCGTTCTCGTGCACGCTCGCGGGACTGGTCGCGAGTCCCTTACCCACGAGATCGCGGATGTCGCAGCTGACGAGCGTGCCACCGGCTTGGTCAGCCGCCGCTACGTAGGCCGCGTCGTACACGGAGATCGTGTGCTGCTCAGCGAGCTTCGCGGCGCGGTTGAGCAAAGCAGTCGTAGATGGCATGACCCCACCGTCACCAGAGATCCGGTCGATGGCTTCCAGCAGTGGAGCGACGCGGGCGAGCTCGCACCAGCCTCGAACTGCCACGTTTGCCACCTCGTAACGGGCGAGATCGAGCGTGGCGAGCGTGGCCTCGGGATCGGCGAGAAGCGTCTGGGATGGTCCGTGTAGCTCGTCGTCGGAATCGAACGCCGCGAGGATCACGCTGGCGTCCAGCAGCAGCGTGCTCACGCTATGGCCTTGTGGCTTTCACCCGTTCGGCGGCCGCACCGCCATGGGGTGCTGTCTGACGCAGCAGGCTGTCCATGGCCGCTGCGCGATCCGTGCGGCGCCTGCGCAGCGCGGTGTCGGCGAACTCGCGCAGCACCGCGCTACGGGATGTGCCGAGACGAGCGGCCTCAGCGTCGACCTCGCTCAAGAGATCGTCCGGCATTGACACCATGACCTTCGCCATACCGCGAGTATACCGTGGTATATCGATCCTCAGGCACAGCTCGCCAGATATGCTCATAGGCCATGACCCAAAGCGACCGCCACATCCCCGAGAACGCCCGCTGCGCGACCTGCGACGGGGTGGGATGGACGCCGTGGTCCGGCGACGGCGAAGCCGCGGGGGAGAGCAGGTGGATCGTCTGCCGCGAGTGCATCGGCACCGGGCGCAAGGACCAGAAGGGGCGCAAGCGCCTCAAGCCGGAGAACCCGCCGGGCGCGTAGGCGGTCGAGCTCAGCCCGTGCGGCGCGGGCGCTTGGCTCTGCACTCGTCGTGCTCGCTGCGGCGGATCTCGCGCCAGGCTGCACGCGCCTTTCTGAGCGCATCGGACACCTGCTTGCGAGCATCCTCGGCCGCGGCGGCCGCCTCGCGCAGCTGCTGGCGGGTGCGCGCGCCCTGGGTGAGCAGGTTGAAGGACCACAGCCCGGCGTCCAGCAGGCGCGCCGCGCGCTCGAGGTCGCCGACCACCGCGTTCAGCAGCCGGCTGCCGCGCAGCCCGGCTTCGATGTGACGCACGCGCGAGGAGAGCGCCAGCTCCTGCAGGCCGACGATCGCGTGCGCGGCGATCAGCGGCTCGGGGTCGCGCGGGTCGACGTCGGCGAGCGCCGCCAGCTCCTCGGCTGCGACCTCGACGAGCCGGCTCTGCAGATCGCGCAGGGCGGCGCGCAGCGATGGCGTCGCGGCGACCATCTCGGCAAACAGCGGCAGGAACCGGTAGATCTCATCGGGCAGGTCTTCGAGGTCCTCCATGTCGTCCTTCAGCGCGCGCAGCATCGCCTTCGCCGGCGACTCTCCCGGCTCGCGCTCGCGCAGCGCCGCCGCCACGCGCGCGATGCCCTCGTCTGCGCGGTCGAACACGAGCGACTCCTTCGTGGGGAAGTAGTTGTAGACCGTCTTCTCCGACACGCCAACGATCTCCGCGATCTCCGACACCTTCACGTGATCGAAGCCGCGTACCACGAACAGCGACGTCGCCACGTCTGAGATCTGCTGGCGCGTGCGGCGCTTCTTGCGCTCGCGCAGCCCGTCATGCGGGTGGCGCCGGCGCTCCCAGCGCACCTGCATCTCGCGTGCGACCGCGAACGCGTTCGCCAGCTCGGGGCCGAGTTCGCGCTCCAGCAGTAGCTCGATTCGTCCCTCGTCTGAAAGCTCCTGGGCAGCATCGCCGCCGTCGGGTCGATCGACGCGGCGGGGTCCCTCATCCACCATCCGCATCATTCTATCAAAATTTCAGTTGCAGTATTTTTTCAGTTACTGTATGATTGCCGCCATGACCGATCTGATGATCGAAGCTCACGGACTCGAGAAGCGCTTCGGCGCGACCGTCGCGCTCGACGGCGTCGACCTCGAGGTCCCGGCCGGGTCGATCCTCGGCGTGCTCGGACCCAACGGCGCCGGCAAGACCACCGCGCTGCGGATCCTCACCACGCTCTCGATCCCCGACGCCGGCACCGCGCGCGTCGCTGGCCACGACGTCGTCAGCGAGGCGGCGGCCGTGCAGCGCAACATCGGCGTCACCGCGCAGGACGCCACGCTCGACGAAGTCCTCACCGGCCGCGAGAACCTCACCATGATCGGGCGTCTCAGCGGCCTCTCCAGGGCCGGGGCGCGCTCGCGCACGGACGAGCTGCTCGCGCAGTTCGACCTCGTCGACGCCGCCGCGCGCATCCTCAAGGAGTACTCCGGCGGCATGCGCAGGCGCCTGGACCTCGCCGCCGGGCTCGTCACGCAGCCGCCCGTGCTGTTCCTCGACGAGCCGAGGATGCGCTTGGGGGGTATCTAGCTGACCTACCTATTATACCGCGCTGACCGGCGTACCCGCGCGTTCGTGGATCGTGCCGGCCGGCGTTGCGTCGGCTGTGGTGGTGCGCTGCCGGTCGCGCTGTACAGCTGCGTCTCGGACGGTCTCATATGGCGATCAACCCCAGCTCGTCAAGGTGCCGGGCGCACGGCGACGCCACGACGTGCTCGCCCTGCGCCACCACTATGTCGTGGCGCTCGAGGTCGGCGATGGCGTCGCTCAGCGCCAAGGGCTCCACGTCGTCGAGCTCGGTTTCGATCTCGACGCGCGACCATTGCTTGTCGTGGTCGTCGCGTAAGAGCTGCAAAACGATGGCGCGCTCGGCGATCCGAGCGTCGGACGGCAGGCGAGAATGCTCGGTCATGGGGACCCTTTCCTGGTGGCACACACGAACCAGCCGGATGAGCGAGACGGGGATCAGGCAGACGAACTTGACCGTGTTCCAGAACGCGAGCAGCACGATCAGATCGACCCAGCCGGGCCCGCCTTTGCGGACGACTGTGGCTGTGGCCAGCGTAAGCAGGCCGTAGAGGACGGCGGCGGCCAGGCCGACGAGCGGTCCCCACTTGATGCCGGTGCGGGTATGCACGCGCCGGATGAGGATGTTGCTGGGCGCGAAGCGCCGGAATAGGTTGTGGAGGCGGGTGCTGATTGCCCAACTGGCTGCGAAGATCATGATGGTCTCCCTCTGCTCAGACGCCGAAGCGTCGATTACCGGATGGCAGTCCGGAGAGAGATGGCGGCCCTGACGTTGGGTCAGGGTGCGGCGTCCACGGGACGCGAGATGTTCACTGCCGCTACGAAGGATAGCGCCGTTGGCGGGCGGATAGAACCGGCAAGTTGGCCGCTGTGTCGCCCTGGTGGTTAGCAGCAGGGATGGACGAACCAACAACAGCAGACCTGCCGGCCGCGCTGGCGGCGGATCGACGCCTTCGCCCTGAGCAGGCCGCTTGGTATCTCAACGTCAAGACCAGCTGGGTCTATGACGCCGTGCCGCCCAGCTCGCTGACAATGCCGATTAGGTGGCGCTTGGCGGTCGGGCTCAAGCGCTCATCGCCGCGGATGGCTCCCGCGATGTCCAGTGGCGCCGTCTGGCGGCCGGTGAGCAGGTAGTCGGTGCTCACGCCGAGTCTTTGGCTGAGCCGCACCAGCAGCACCAAAGACGGCACGGCATGTCCCGCCTCGATGCGTGAGACGTGCTGGTGGGTGACGCCCAGCTCAACGGCTAGCGCCTCCTGCGTGAGCTTCAGAGCCGTCCGTCGAGCGCGGACGCGACTTGCGATCTGGACTTCCCCTGGCTTCGGCACCGCCGGTAGCCTTCCAGCGGGGTGCACAGATGCGCAAAGCGGCAACCAACGGTTGAATCGGCGGAGCGTTTGTGCTTGGCTACGATCCCATGCCGACCGCCGGTTGAACTCGCCTCGCGGGGATCGAATGGTCCAGACGGCTCCCCCGTGACGATGGTCAGAGACGTGTCTAGAGATGAGCGGAACGCGGGGGGTATAAAGTCAGACCCAAATCCGCTATGCGGACCTTCTCAAAATACACCGGCTGGTGATGAGAACGGCAATTCAAGGGCCGATGACCACGAAAGGGCTTCTGACGGCGCGGTTCGGCGCTTCGGAGAGCTGTCGCCGAGGCGAGGCCCCCCCCCCCCAATTTTGGGGGTGTCGATACCCGCAATCCGTCACCGGAACCGTAGCGGGGACACTCAATGAGGGCCGAACATGGTCAAGTTAGGTCGATTGAGAGCGTCCGTGCCGTGGTCGATCGGTTGCGATCGCGCCGCGATGAGATCGCACAGGCGATCTATGCGCGTATCCAACAGGCCGTGCCCGACACAGGGGGCGCACGGGACGCCGCGTACCAGGCGGGACTGCTCGCAGCCGTCACCGCAGTTCTCGACTACTGCCTCCAGGCCATCGAACACGGTCCGGCGTGGTCGGAGCCGATTCCTGTAGAGGCAGCCGCCCAGGCGCGCCGCGCGGCACACGCGGGTGTAAGCGTGGGCGCGGTACTACGCCGCTATGTCGCCGGCCACCGCCGGCTCGGCGAGTTCGTCGCAGAGGAGACAGCACGCCTCGGCTTCTCAAACAACGAGCCCGCGCTGCACCACATACGCAAGACGCAGGAAGCGCTGCTGGAACACCTCACCGCCGCCATCGAACACGAGTACGACCAGGAGCGCCAGCGGATCGCACGTTCGCCTGAACAGCGCCGCGTCGAGCTTGTGCAGAGGTTGCTCGACGGTGAGCCTGTGAGCCGGACCGAGCTTGCCGAACTCGGCTACAAGTTCGATGCTTGGCACGTCGGGGTGATCGCCACGGGTGCTAGGGCGACGGAGGCCCTTGAAATCCTGAAAGCAGACGATCACCAGCTCTTGCAGGTGTGGAATAGCGAGGAAACCGTGTGGTTCTGGCTCGGCGGGCAGCGAAAGCTCACGCACGCGGACATGGAGCGCCTACGTCTGAGCAGCGAGCTAGCTGTTGTGCCCGGTGACGTCCCGAACGCGGGCGCGTGGTGGCCGGTTGCCGAGCGCTGAGTGGGTGCGGCGCTCGTTGTAGTGCTCGATCCAGTGTGGCAGTGCTTGCGCGCGGGCG
>JBEKWH010000005.1:0-173986 GCA_049513255.1 Solirubrobacteraceae bacterium | reverse complement strand
GGCCAGAGCACTCGAACTACTCGACATCAAGCTCACCGCGTAGACAGAACCCGCCAGCCCAAAACAGGGCCAGAGCCCCGCCACCCCGGGGAATTCAGCGCCCCGGCCTCAAAAACTTCCGTCTAATTATGCCGAGCTTGCCGAGCCGATCACCACCCCAGCAGCCATGCTCCCCGCGAACATCGGCATAACTGGGACCTCGGCATAATTGGTGGGCTGCACGTCGTTGTGGGCGGCGAACGTCCATAGTGCGGGCCAGGCCTTGATCAGGTTGCGTGCCATGCCGCGGCAGTGCCGGTTGCGCGCCCTTTTTGAGGCGTAGCCGCGGATGATTGACTCATACTGGCGTTGCAGCTGGCGGATCGTGCGCTTCAGCTCGGGCCGGTCATCGGTGTGCTGGAAGACCTCCCACGCCCAGAACACGCGCTCGCACAGCTCAAGGCCAGTCTCGCCGAACTCTTTCTCGGTGGCGAGCCCTTCGGCGTGCGCGGTGAAGTCACGCCGCAGGTGTGACCAGCACAGCTGGCGGCGCGCCAGCGGCAGGTGCGCGTAGGCCCACCAGCGATCAGAGGTCACGATCCCCGCGTGACCCGCGAGCAGCCGCTTGGCGTGATCCTCGTGACGGTCCGGCGCGAGGTGAAAGAAGGCGTGGCGGCCGGTGAAGGCGCCCCACAACGCGCGCCGCTGCCCGGCGGTGCGCCAGCCGGTCTCGTCCATGTTCAGGCTCTCACTGGCGCGCACACGCTCTCCCAGTTCCAGGTAGGGCTCTGCCAACGCCTGCGCGGTGCGTTGGAGGATCGCCTCGACCGTGCCCGCGCACAGGCGCACACCGAAGAGCTCTTCGCCGAGCTCCACCACATCACGGCGAGAGATCCGGTTGCGGACCGACAGCACCGCCACGGCTGCTTCAAAACGCGGACCGAATGCGCTGCTTGCGATATCCGTGGGCAGCTGCGCCCGCGTCCGCTCACCGCAGCCCGGGCAGCGCACCCGCGGACAGCGATGCTCGATCACCCTCGCTGAGATGACCGGCAGCTCTTCGACTTGATGGCGCACCGGCTCACCCACGCTGAGCAGCTCACCCGCAGCGAACACGTGGCCGCACTCGCAGCGCTCAGGCCAGTACTCGACGAGCTCATCCACCGCGCACAGCGGCAGCAGCTCGCGGCCGTGGCCCTCGTGCCCAGGCTGGGCGCCCTGCGAACGCCCGGAGCGATCCTTTCCCCGCGCAGGCCGCCGCTTGCCCGGGGGATCCGAGCTCGGCGGCAACGAGGAATTACGCGAGCTCTTGGCCAACTCCCGCTCCAGCTTCTCCACCCGCGCCTCCAGCTGCTGGATGCGGCGGTCCATCGCCAGCAACACCTCGACTACAGCCTCGCGCCCCGCGTCATAGATCGCCTCCGCCTCCGCGCGCTCCACACCCCCAAGTTCGACACGGCGGGATTATGTCCCCCTACCAACTGAACGCTTACAGAAACCCGAACGTTTACAGGCATTTCGCGATGGGTAGTGCTTGCGCTCGAACCATCGCGCTGCTGATCAGCCGGCCGTCGCCATCGCGGCGCCTACCATCGCAGCGGTGACCGTCGCAAGATCCTCCTCACCGATCACATACGGCGGCATCGCGTAGATCAAGCGCGCGAACGGGCGCAGCCACACGCCGTGCCCGACTGCGGCAGCCGTAGCCGCCGCGATGTCCACCGGCTGCTCCAGCTCGATCACGCCGATCGCCCCCAGCACGCGCACGTCGCTGACGCCGGGCAGCTCCCGGGCGGGCTCGAGCCCACTCTGCAGACCGGCCTCGATCTCCGCCACCCGCGCGCGCCAGCCGCCGTCCTCGAGCAGCCCGAGCGACGCATACGCGACGGCGCACGCGAGCGGGTTGGCCATGAACGTCGGCCCGTGCATCAGTCCGCCGCCCTCCCCCGCCGAGACGGCCTCGGCGACGTCCGCCGTGCATAGCGTCGCCGCGAGCGTCATGTAGCCGCCGGTCAGCGCCTTGCCCACGCAGATCACGTCCGGTGCCACGCCGGCGTGCTCGCACGCGAACATCGCGCCCGTGCGCCCGAAGCCGGTGGCGATCTCATCGAGCACCAGCAGCAGACCGTGCTCATCGCACACGCTCCGCATCAGCGCGACGCACTCGGGCGAATGAAAACGCATGCCGCCGGCGCCTTGGACGACCGGCTCGACGATCACCCCGGCCAACTCTCCCGAGTGGCGCTCGGCGAGCTCGCGCACCTGCTCGGCCCAGCCTGCATCCAGGCCCGCGCCAAAGCCGTCCGGTGGGCGCTCGGCGAACACGTGCCGCGGCAGCACACCGGCGAACAGGCTGTGCATCCCCGTGACCGGGTCGCACACCGCCATCGCGCCGGTGGTGTCGCCGTGGTAGCCGCCTTTGATCGTCAGCAAGCGCGTGCGCGCTCCGCGCCCGAGCGCCCGCTGGTACTGCAGGCACAGCTTGATCGCCACCTCGACCGCGACCGAGCCGGAGTCGGCGAAGAAGACCCGCTCGAGTCCCTCCGGCGCTAGCTCGATCAGGCGCTCCGCGAGCAGCACCGCGGGCTCGTGCGTGAGTCCGCCGAACATCACGTGCGCCATCCTCCCCAGCTGCTCGCTCACAGCCAGATCGAGTGCCGGATGGCGGTAGCCGTGGATCGCGCACCACCACGAAGCCATCCCGTCGATCAGCTTGCGGCCGTCCGCCAGGCGCAGCCGCACGCCCTCCGCGGAGACCACCGGCAGCGAGGGCAGCACCGCCGGCAGCGCGCCGTATGGATGCCACACGCGCTCAGCGTCGAGCGCGAGCAGTCGGTCCCAGTCCGTCAGACCGGCCTAGTCCTCGTAAAGCGTGAAGTCGCGCTTGCGCGCGCCGCACACCGGGCAGAACCAGGTGTCGGGGATGTCCTCGAACGCGGTGCCCGCGGGGATGCCGCCGTCCGGGTCGCCGTCGTCGGGGTCGTAGATGTAGCCGCAGGACTCGCAGATCCAGCGCTGGAGGGTCTCGGTGGCGGTGCTCATGCTCGCGGGGTCTCAGTGGTATCGCTCATGCGCCAAAGATTAGCGGCCGGTAGGGTCAGCAACCGATGCGCGCATCCGAGGACAGCCAGCGCCCAGCTCCGGGCGAGACGTTCAACCCCGGCCCGCCCACGCCGCCGCGCCAGGCCGCGAGCGTGATCCTGCTGCGCGGTGGCGCCGAGCAGCTCGAAGTGCTGCTCGTCCGGCGCACCCCACACGCGCGCTTCATGGGCGGCGTGTGGGTGTTTCCCGGAGGCGCCGTCGATGCTCGCGAGGGCGACGGCGATCAGGCTCACCGTGTCGCCGGGGTGCGCGAGCTGCAGGAGGAGGCCGGGATCGCGCTCGACGATCCTGGCGCGCTGGTGAAGTTCTCGCGCTGGATCACCCCCGCGGAGGTGCAGATCCGCTTCGACACGCACTTCTTCCTCGCGGAGCTTCCGGATGGCCAGGAACCGCGTATCGACGGCGAGGAGTGCGTCGACCTCGGCTGGTTCACGCCGCGCGCGGCGCTGCAGGCCAACGCCGATGGCGAGATCCAACTGGTGTTCCCGACGATCAAGCACCTCGAACAGCTGAGCGACTTCTCCTCAGTCGACGCGTTGATCGACTACGCCCGCGGACGCGAGGTCCAGCCCGTGCAGCCGAAGGTGCTGCTCGAAGGCGAGGTCGCCCGCATCGTGCTTCCCGGCGAGCCCGGGTACTGAGCCGCTCAGAGCTGCTGCTGCGCGTCGATCACGTGGGTGACCGCGTTGATCAGCGCCAGGTGCGTGAACGCCTGGGGGTAGTTGCCGAGATGACGCCCCGAGGAGGCCTCCAGCTCCTCCGCGTACAGGCCCAGCGGCGATGCGTAGGAGAGCAGGCGCTCGCACAGGTGCTCGGCCTCGCGATGCGCCCCTATCTCCGACAGCGCCGACACCAGCCAGAACGAGCACAGCAGGAACGTGCCCTCCTCGCCGTGCAGCCCGTCGTCGGTCTCCTCGGTGCGGTAGCGCAGCACCAGCCCGCCCTCGGTGAGCTCGTCGCTGATCGCCATCACGGTCGCGCGCACGCGCTCGTCCTCGGGCCCGAGGAAGCGCACCAGCGGCACCAGCAGCGTCGAGGCGTCGAGCGCGTCGGTGTCGTAGTGCTGGCGGAAGACCCCGCGTTTGTCCACGCCGCGCTCGAGGATGTCCTCGCGGATCTCATCGGCGAGCGCCTGCCACTGTTCGGCGTTGTCGACGTGCCCCCGCCGTTCCGCCAGGCGCGCGCCGCGGTCCATCGCCACCCAGCACATCAGCTTGGAGGAGACGTAGTGGCGGGGCTCGCCGCGCGCCTCCCAGATCCCCTGGTCGGGCTCCTTCCACGCCGCCGCCGCGCACTGCACCTGGTCGGCAAGCACCGGCCACAGTCGCTCGGGTATGTGATCGCGCTTCTTCGAGTGCAGATAGACCGAGTCGAGCACCGCTCCGAAGACGTCGTTCTGACGCTGGTTGTAGGCGCCGTTGCCGACGCGCACCGGCTGTGCGCCCTCGTAGCCCTTGAGATGCTCGAGCGTCGTCTCGGTGAGGTCCTTCTGGCCCCTGATGCCATACATGATCTGCAGCGAGCCGTCCTCGTTGCGCTCCATGTCGGCGACGTACTGGATGAAGTCGTCTGCCTCCCAGTTCAGGCCCAGCGCGTGCAGGCCCCAAAGCGTGAACGAGGCGTCGCGCATCCAGCAGAAGCGGTAGTCCCAGTTGCGCTCGCCGTGCGGCGTCTCCGGAAGCGAGGTGGTGGCCGCCGCCACGAGCGCACCGGTGGGCATGAACGTCAGACCCTTCAGCGCCAGCGCCGAGCGCTGCAGGTGAAAGCGCCACGGATGGTCGGGGTAGGTGCCTTCGGCCAGCCACTCGCGCCAGAAGTGAGCCGTGCGCTGCATGTGTTCCTCGGCCTGCTCGACAGTGTGCGGGCCGCCCCGCCCCTCCGTCCACGACAGCGCGCAGAAGCGCTTCTCGCCTTCGCTCATCGTATGGCGACCGTGCGCGCGATTGCCCTCGATGCCCATGCGCACGTCGCTGAACAGCCTGAACGCAGTCGTGTCGTCGGTGGCGTCCATCATGCACACGCCCTCCTCGCCGCTCTGCACCACGCTCCATGTCGCCGCCGTGGATCCGTAGTTGAGCATCGGCTCGCACACGATCTCGACCTGCACCTGGCCCTGGATGCATTCGACGATCCGCACCACCAAGTGGTCGGCGTCGTAGTCGGTGGGCGGGCGCGTGTGACTCGAGCCGTGCTTGTTGTCGTGCCACGGGCCGATCGTCAAAGCCTCGACCACGCGCAGCCAACCCTGCGGGGTCATCCAGGTCGTCTCGATGATGTTGGTGCCGGGGATGTAGCGCCGACCGGCCGGCACGTACACCCCGTAAGGACCGACCCGCCAGCTGCCGGCGCCACGGTCGAGGATCGCGCCGAAGATCGACGGCGAGTCGAAGTACGGCAGGCACATCCACTCGATCGACCCGTCCGGCGCGACCAGCGCGCACGTGTGGCAGTCCGACAGGAAGCCGTAGTCGGCGATCGGCGGGAACGGCGAGTCGATCGACGTCGCTCTCGAGCCGAGCGTGCCCAACGCGGAGCGGCCGGCCGGCCCTGCGGCCGGGGGGCTCGGCGCGCTCACCACTCGGTCCGTTCGAACTTCGGGCGCTCCACGCCAGCGGGCAGGATCTGCTCTTCCTCGAGCTTGTCGAGGTGCGCAGCGAGCGTGGCCGTGGCAAGCGGGCGCAGCGGCTCAGCCACCTCCGGCCAGACGGTGTCCAACAGCTCCTCGATCGTGCGCTTGCCTTCGCCCAGAGCCATGATCAGACGGTGTTCACGGTCGAGGCGATGCGCGACATACTCTTCGAGCTTCGCCTGCGCGTCCCACACGGGCGGCCCGTGGCCCGGGCACAAGACATTGAAGTCCTCGCGCATGCGCAGGCGCGTGAGCGCGAGCAGGTAGCCGGCCATCGCCCCACGGTATGGACTGATGAACACGCTTCCCTCGCCGAGCACCGCGTCGCCCGTGAAGCACGCTCCGTCGCCAACCAGCGCGAAGTGATCGGCAGCGTGCCCCGGCGTGGCGACCGCCTCGAACGGACCGAAGCGCGTGCGCTCGCTGAGCAGCACGTCGACCGCCCCACGTCCGGCCGCCAGCGGCGCCGGGTAGCGCTCGAGCACGGCGCCGACGGCTTCGGTGTGGTCGTGGTGGTCATGGGTGAGCACCACGCCGCCGAGCCCGCCGCGAGCATCGATCGCAGCGAACAGCCGCTCGAGGTGCTCGTCCAGCAGCGGCCCAGGATCGACGACCCAAGTCGGCTCGCGCCCGACCACCCACGTGTTGGTGCCCGACAGTGTCAGCAACCCCGGGTTGGAGGCGCGCACGCGCAGGATGTCGTAGTGCGTCAGCAAGTCGGCCTCCGAGCCGGCCTCCGCTGAGTCGCCGTTGGCCCCGGCCTCGCTTTCGGGGTTGTTCGCATGCGGCTCTGTCATGCGCAGCGACAGTAGCTGACGGCCCGGCCGAAACAACTGCACGCACGGCTACCTCGAGCGGCCGGACGCCCGCCCGGCTCGGCTGGCACCGCCACGTGAGCCGCCTGCCGAGCCACGCGAGCCGCCTGCCGAGCCACGCGAGCCGCCTGCCGAGCGCTTGGGGGCGCCCCGAGGCGCCGCGCTGCGACGCTCGCCGCCGCGCGACCGATCTGCTGCCGCACTGCCGCGCTGCTGCGCGCCGCCGGAGATCCCCGCCAGCTCGAGCTCCCGATCGAGACCCAGCTCGCGGATCATCCCTGCCAGCTCGCGTGTCTGGTCGTGCGCGACCAGCGTCACGCCGACACCGCTTGCTCCCGCGCGGGCGGTGCGTCCGATGCGGTGCACGTAGTCCTCGCGCGTGGCTGGAATGTCGTAGTTGATCACGTGCGTTATGCCCGCGACGTCGATCCCGCGTGCGGCGACGTCGGTGGCGACGAGCGTGTCGACGACCCCCGCCTCAAAGTTGGCCAGGGCCCGCTCGCGCTGTCCCTGGGACTTGTCGCCGTGCATCGCCACCGCCCGCACGCTGCTCGACGCGAGCCGCTTCACGAGCCGGTCGGCGCCGCGCTTGGTGCGCACGAACACGAGCGTCAGACCGCGCTCGGCCTCGCCCAGCTCGGATACCAGGCGCGCGACCTTGCCCTCGTGGGTGACGGTCACAAAGCGGTGCTCGACGTCGCCCTTGCGCTCCGCCGAATGCGCGTGCTCGTGACGACGCGGGTTGGACGTGTAGGCCTTGGCGATGCGCCCGACCTCGCCCTCCAGCGTCGCCGAGAACAGCATCGTCTGGCGCTCGGCTGCCGTCATCTTCACGATCCGGTCGACCACCGGGCGAAAGCCCATGTCGAGCATCCGGTCGGCCTCGTCGAGCACGAGCATGCGGATGCGGTGAAGCGTTACGTCCCTGCGCTCGATCAGGTCGAGCAGGCGTCCAGGCGTGGCCACGAGAATGTGGGCGCGTCCCGCAAGCCGCGCCTGCTTGACGATTCCCGCGCCTCCGTACACGGCCGCGATCGACAGCGCCCGGGCGTGCGCCAGCGGGCGCAGGTCCTCGACGATCTGGAGCGCGAGCTCGCGTGTCGGCGCCAGGATCAGCGCCGAGGGGCGTGCGTCTGAGTCTTTTAGCCGCTCGACCAGCGGCACCCCGAACGCGAGCGTCTTGCCCGAGCCGGTTGGTGACTGCGCCAGCACGTCGTGGCCGGCGAGCACGTCGGGAATGACAAGGCTCTGGACCGCGAACGGCGCGGTGATTCCGCGCTCGGCGAGCTCATCTACGACGACCTTGGACACGCCGAGGTCGGCGAACGTTGCATGCGTCATGTTGTTGGTGCTCCTTCTGGCGACCCTGTGGCCGCCGCTGCGGATGGAGATTCGACTGACCCCATCCGCGCCCTTCAGCGCCAACAAAGACAAAGAACCTCACGGATGACTTCGCCACCCGTGGGATGACCGTAGCAGCCCTTGCCGCCGCGCCCGGTCGTGCAATGAGCCCTGCCGAGTATGCGTCACGGCTCACAACCGTTGCGCGATCGCTGGCCCGGCGTCGACGCGCGCAGTCGACGAGCCGCCACCTCATCCACCTGAAAAGGCAGCAGATCGATCACGCCCGCCCGCTCGAACGCAAGCTGGATGAACCTCGACCCGGGGATCAAGGCAAAGCCGTATCCCTGTCGTGTGCACAGGCCGCAGCGGAACGAGATCACCGCCACGCCGGTCGCGTCGATGTGCGCGAGCTGGCGGAGATCGAGCGTGATGCTCGTGACCCCTTTTTCGCAAAGACGCTCGATCTCCACTTCGAGCGCGTGCGCCGAGCGATGCGTCAACTCGCCGGTCAGGATCAGCGTGTGTGTCCAAGCGCGCACACTCGCCGCTGCCGAGGCCGGCTCGTCCCGTGCAGGCTGTTCGTGCCTGCTCCTGGCGGAGACGATGCTGGCCCGGCTCGAGCCGATGCCCGCCGCATCTCCCTTCTTTCGTGTGCCAATGCTCACTATCGACGTCGTTAGATGACGATCCATCAGTTACAGCTCCTTCCAAGGGCTTCGAATTGATTTCCATGGCGTGGATCGCGTGATCCACGCCGGAGCGAAGCGGCCGGAAGGAGCTAGCCGGGCCGCTCTGGGATCAGGACGAAGAACGCCGTCAGCCACGGCTGAGACGACAGCCGCAGGCGACGCATCGCCAGCGGGGCCGCCCGCATCAGGCAGGCGGCGAGTGTCGAGCAGTCGGACAGCGCGACACCGGCGCCGCCAGACGCCGAGCCGCCGAAGGCCCCGCTCGGCGCGGGCACAGGAGGCGGGGCAACCGAGCGGCCCCCGCCGCCAGAGCCCGAGTCGTCGCTGCCGCCGCCCCCGGCAGGCGCGCCAGCCCTCGCCGCCACCACGCTTTCGAGCTCCGCCGGCGACGCGGCGAGGAAACTCTGTTCTCCCAGCCAGCGAGCCGTGCAGTCGTCCGTCATCGGCCCTTCCAGCCCGGACAGCTCACAACGCAAGTCACCGGCGCGCTGCGCGGCGCTCAATCGCGTGAACGTGCCGATCGAGACCGAGCTCGCCGCTGGGGTCACCGACACTTCTTCCGGTTCCCCGGCGGGCGGATCCGTGATGAGCGAGCTGAGCACGGCGGTCGCAACCTCCGCTTCAGCCGGCGGCCCGCCAGCAGGCGGCGACGATACGCTCGCAGCAACTTGTTCCGTGGCCGGTTCGCCGGCTGGCACTTCCTTGACCTTTTCCTTGAGCTGTTCGACCGGCGCCTGCGCTTCCGGGACAGATTCCGTGACCGGCGCCGCAGGCGGCAAAGTTTCAGGCGCCGATTCAGTGACCGGCGTGCCGGGCACCACAACTTCGGCTGGCGATTTGGGAGCCGATTCAGTGACCGGCGCGACCGGCACCCCCGCTTCAGGAGCAGGTTCAGCAGGCGGTTCGGTCACCGGCACGACCGGCGCGGGAGCTTCAGCCGGGGATTGAGGAGCGGATTCAGTCACCGGCGCGACCGGCACCCCCGCTTCAGACGAGGATTCCTGGACCGATTCAGGAGTCGCTTCGCCGGCCGACGAGGCGGCGCTGGCGTTTGCGGCCAGAAGCAGCGCCCCGAGGAGCACCACCATTACGACCATCGCGCGGCGCAAACCCTTGGCGAGAATCCCGGTCGAGAGGCTCTGTGTTATCGCGAGCACGCGCTCTCGTGGCCGAGCGCCGTCGGGATCAGGACAAAGAGCACGATCGCCTAAGGCTATGTGATCGGGCGCTACTGGATGTTCGCCATCACATGCTTGACGACCGTGTAGTCCTCCACCCCGTACATGCTCAGGTCCTTGCCGTACCCGGACTCCTTGAAACCGCCGTGCGGCATCTCGGAGACGAGCGGGATGTGGTCGTTGATCCAAACGCAGCCAAAGCGCAGCGCCTTTGACACGCGCAGCGCGCGGCCGACGTCGCGCGTCCACACCGACGAGGCGAGGCCGTAGCGAGTCGCGTTGGCCCATGCGATCGCCTGCTCCTCGTCGGCGAACCGCTGCACGGTGATCACCGGGCCGAAGATCTCACGCTGGATCATCTCGTCGTTCTGCTGCAGGCCCGCGACGACCGTCGGCTCGAGGAAGAAGCCCGGCCGGTCGGCCGCCTTACCGCCGGTGATGATCTCAGCGTGATCGGGCCTGCGCTCCAGGAAGCCCTCGACGCGCTCGCGCTGGCGCGCTGAGTTGACCGGGCCGAGCGTCGTCTGCGGCGACAGCGTGTCTCCGATTGTGAGGCCCTGCGCCTGGCTGGCGAGGCCGCTGACAACCTCGTCGTACACGCTGCTCGACGCGAGCACGCGCGTGGCCGCGGTGCAATCCTGGCCGGCGTTGTAGTAGCCAGTGCCGGCAATCGTCTCCAGCGCACTCTCCAGGCTCACATCGTCGAACACCACTACCGGCGCCTTGCCACCGAGCTCGAGGTGCACCCGCTTGAGCGTGTCCGCGGCCGTGCGCGCGAAGTGCTTGCCCGTGTCCACCGACCCGGTCAGCGCCAGCATGTCCACGTCTGGATGGTTGATCAGCGCCTCGCCGGTCGGGCGACCGGGTCCGGTGACGATGTTGAGCACGCCCTTCGGCAGGATCTCAGCAGCCAGCTCTGCCAGCCTGATCGTCGTGATCGGCGTCGTCTCCGCCGGCTTCAGCACGACCGTGTTGCCCGCCGCCAGCGCCGGCCCGAATTTCCAGATCGCCATCATCAGCGGGTAGTTCCACGGCGTCACCTGCCCGATCACACCGACCGCTTCGCGGCGCGTGAACGACGTGTAGCCCTCCATGTACTCGCCCGCCGCGCGCCCCTCCATGCAGCGCGCAGCGCCCGCGAAGAAGCGCAGGTTGTCGGCCATCACGGGAATC
Source organism: Solirubrobacteraceae bacterium (assembly GCA_049513255.1). Classification (GTDB taxonomy): domain Bacteria; phylum Actinomycetota; class Thermoleophilia; order Solirubrobacterales; family Solirubrobacteraceae; genus Palsa-744. The sequence goes on along the minus strand of JBEKWH010000005.1, from coordinate 163,077 downwards.
TCATCGCCCTTGACCGCTTCGATCGGCTTGCCCGCGTTCAGCGCCTCCAGGCGCGCGATCTCATCGCCGTGCTCCTCCACCAGGTCCGCAATCGCGAGCAGCGCCTGCGCTCGCTGCGCCGGCGTCGTGTTCGACCAGCCGTCGAATGCGGAGCGCGCCGCCCTGACCGCGCGGTCCACATCCTCGGCGCTCGAGATCGGCGCCCGCGCCAGCTCCTCGCCGGTCGCGGGGTTCAGCACCGCTTCGGTCTCGCCGCTGCAGGCGACGCGCTCGCCGTCGATGAAGTTGCTCAGGGTCTCCGTCGTGCTTGCCATCGTCGCTCTCCTCGTCGGGGGTGTCTCGGGTCTGTTCTACTCATCCAGCGCCGGCGGCTCGGGCAGACCGAGCGCCTCCGCGACCGCAGGGTGGGTGATCTTCCCGCCCTGCACGTTCAGCCCCATGCGCAGGCCCGGGCTGCGCTTCAGGGCGTCCTCGACGCCGGATTCCGCGAGCTCGATCACATACGGCAGCGTCGCGTTCGTCAGCGCATACGTCGAGGTGATCGGCACCGCTCCGGGCATGTTCGTCACGCAGTAGTGCGTGATCCCATCGACCTCGTACGTCGGGTCCGAGTGTGTGGTCGGGCGCGAGGTCTCAAAGCAGCCGCCCTGGTCGATCGACACATCCACCAGCACCGCGTTGCGCTTCATCAGCTTCAGCTGCTCGCGGCTGATCACATGCGGCGCGCGACCGCCGTGCACCAGCACCGCGCCGATCACCAGATCGGCCGCCGGCAGCATCTCCTCGATCGCGAGCGTCGACGAGTACACCGTCGAGGCGCGCCCCGCGAACGCCACTTCGAGCTCGCGCAGCCGGTCGATCGAGCGGTCGAACACGAACACGTCGGCCTGCATGCCGATCGCGATGAAGGCCGCGTTCATGCCCACCACACCGCCGCCGATCACCAGCACCGTCGCCGCCGCCACGCCCGGCACCCCGCCCAGCAGGATCCCCCGCCCGCCGAGCGGCTTCTCGAGCATGAACGCGCCCGCCTGCGTCGCGATCTTGCCCGCCACCTCGCTCATCGGCGCCAGCAGCGGCAGGCGCCCCTCGGAGTCCACGACCGTCTCATACGCGATGCACGTCGCCCCCGAGGCCATCAGCCCGCGCGCCAGCTCCGGCTCGGCCGCCAGGTGCAGGTAGGTGAACAGCGTCTGCCCCGTGCGCAGGCGCCCGACCTCCTCCGCCTGGGGCTCCTTGACCTTCAGCACGAGCTCCGCCTCACCGAACACCGCGTCGGCGTCGGGGACGATGCGCGCACCCTGCACGCGGAACTGTTCGTCGCTCATCGCGCTGCCCGCACCCGAGCCTTCCTCCACGAGCACCTCGTGCCCGCGGCTCGTCAGCTCCCTCACGCCCGCGGGCGTGATCGCCACGCGGTACTCGTCGGTCTTGACCTCGCTCGGGACGCCAATCTTCATCGTGCCAACTCCCTTCCTCGCAGTGCAAGCCAGAACTCGATGCGGTCGCGCGCGTTGGAGAAGTCGCGTCCGGTCAGCTGCTCGATGCGGCGGATGCGGTAGCGCAGCGTGTGCCGGTGGCAGAACAGCGCGTTGGCGGCCTTCTCCCAGTGTCCGTTGTGCTCGATGAACACGTCCAGCGATCGCACCAGCTCGTCACCGTACTCGCCCTCGTCGCGCTCGATCGGATCGAGCACGCTGCGGCAGTACGAGCTAAGCGCCTCGTCGTCCTGCAGGGAAAGCAACAGCTGGAACGCGCCCAGGTCCTCATACGAGGCGACCTCCGGCGCGTTGCCGTTGCGCAGGCGCACCGCCTCCAGGGCACAGCGCGCCTCATGGAAGGCGATGCGCAGCGAGTGCGTCGCAGCGGGTCGTGACGCAGCCGCGCGCACCTCTCCGAAGCGCCCCGCCAGCTCCGCGCGGATCTTGCGCGCCAGCTCCACCGGCTCGAGCGGCGCCGACCCGGGCGCGCCGTGCGGGTCGATCACCGCGCACAGCAGCCCCGCGCGAATCGCCACCAGGCTCGGCACGCGCTCGCGCGCGAGGATCCGCTCTACCACCGCCGCCCCTGCGCTCGCGTCCGCTTGCTTGAACGCCAGCACCGCCACCTGCTCACGGATCCCGAATGGGCGCAGGCGCGCTTGCAGGTCCTCCGGATACAGGTGCCCGGTGAGCACCTCGGCCAGCACGTCGCCGACCATCGTGCGCTGCAGCAGCTCGTAGCGCTCGTCCAGCAGCTGCGCGAACGCGCGCTCGGTGATCGCGATGAACGGCAGCTCGTACGGCACCTCGAACAGCGGGAACTCGCGCCTGCGCGCAGCCGTCAGCAGCGCCGCCGGCAGCCGCTTGTGAGCGAAGCCCGTGCCGAACCCCAGACCAGCGATCTCGTGGTCGGCGAGCCGGTCGATCAGCTCGCGCTGAGCCTTCGGGCCGTTCAGCTGGATGCCCGTCGTCAGCAGCAGCTCGCCGCCTTTCAGCCACGGGGTCGGATCGGGCAGCTCGGTGCTGTGCACCCAGCGTACGTGCGCCTGCGCGGACTCCTGCCCGCACGCCAGCTCCAAGCCGAGCTCGCCGATCAGGCTCGCGACAGTGAGCTCCACTGCTCCATCCGCTCAGAGGCCTCGCTCAGCACCGGGCGCAGGATCGCCTCGATCTCTTCGAACTGCTGCGGTCCGGCGATCAGCGGCGGCGACAGCTGCACGATCGGGTCGCCGCGGTCGTCCGTGCGGCAGATCAACCCGCGGTTGTACAGCTCGCCCGAGAGGAACCCGCGCAGCAGGTGCTCTGCTTCGTCGTGGTCGAACGTCTCCTTCGTGTCTTTGTCCTTGACCAGCTCGATCGCCTGGAAGTAGCCCGCGCCGCGCACGTCGCCCACGATCGGCAGGTCGCGCAGACCGTCGAGCATCTCCCGGAACGCGCCCTCGTTGGCGAGCACGTTCGCGCACATCTGCTCGTCATCCATGATGTCGATGTTCGCCAGCCCAACCGCGCATGCCACTGGATGTCCGCCGAACGTGAAGCCGTGGTTGAACGCGGCCTTGCCGTGCAGGAACGGCTCCGCGATCTCGTCACTCGCGATCAGCGCCCCCAGCGGCACGTACGCCGAGCTGATGCCCTTGGCCGTGGTGATCATGTCCGGCTGGTAGTCGAAGCGCTCGCACCCGAACCAGTGCCCGAGCCGGCCCCACGAGCAAATCACCTCGTCGGAGATCAGCAGCACGCCGTGGCGGTCGCAGATCTCGCGCACGCGCTGGAAGTAGCCGTCCTGCGGCACGAAGCAGCCGCCGCCGTTCTGCACCGGCTCGAGGATCACCGCCGCCACCGTCTCCGGCCCCTGAAACTCGATCGCCTCCTCGATCGCGTCCGCCGCCCACAGCGGGTCGCGATCCTCCCCCCAGCGGTAGGAGTTCGTGTTCGGCACGTGCACGCCGCCCGGCGTCAGCGGTTCGAACGGCACGCGCAGCGCCGTCAGGCCCGTCGCCGACAGCGCCCCCATCGAGGTGCCGTGGTAGGCGAGGTTGCGCGCGATCAGCTTGTGCCGGCGCGGTTCGCCCATCGCCGCGTGGTAGGCCTTCGCGAGCTTCCACGCCGACTCGACCGCCTCAGAGCCGCCCGAGGTGAAGAACACGCGGTTGAGGTTGCCCGGCGCAAGCTCCGCGACGCGCGTCGCCAGTTCGATCGCGCGCGGGTGCGCGTAGCTCCAGTTCGTGTAGAACGCCAGCTCCTTAGACTGCGCCGCCGCAGCCTCGCCCAGCTCCGGGCGACCGTGGCCGATGTTCACGCAGTACAGCGCCGACAGTCCGTCGAGGTGGCGCTTGCCGTGCTCGTCAAACACATAGCAGCCCTCGCCGCGCACGATCACCGGCACCTCGTGGTCCGCGAAGGACCCCATGCGCGTGAAGTGCATCCACAAGTGGCGCTTGGCCTGCTCTTGGAGATCACCCGACATCGAAGACCGCCTCCTCTATAGCCGAACTAGACACTGAGGACAACGCTAACCGCTCGTCATGTGCCGCTCAATGCGCCGCGTGGTCAACAAGTTCCCAGGGCATTGTACGACTCGTCTAACTCCTTGCTGACGTTTTGGAGATCACGCCCATTGCGCCTCCGCCGGCCCGGACCGTAACTTTCCACACAAGAGCGCGCCGTGTGCCCCGCATCCCACGAGAGGAGCCGTTGATGGCCATCAAAGGTGCCGGTCCATCGAGTACCGCCGAGCCGCCCGCGTACTCGGGCGTGATGGACAAGGGGCTGAAAAAAGGCGCCATCGGCTACCTCTCGAACATCGTGATCGGCGTCGCCTCGACCGCGCCCGCCTACTCGCTCGCGGCGACACTCGGCTTCGTCGTCGCCGTCAAAGGCGTCGGCGTGCACGCCCCCGCAGTGCTGCTCGTTTCGTTCATTCCGATGCTGCTGGTCGCCTCGGCGTACAAATACTTCAACCGCGTCGACCCCGACGCCGGCACGACGTTCGCCTGGGTCACACGCGCGATGGGACCGATCACCGGTTGGATGAACGGCTGGGCGATCTTCCTCGCAGACGTGATCGTGATGGCATCCCTGGCCGACATCGCCGCGATCTACACGTTCAAGCTCTTTGGCTTCACCGAACTCGGCGAATCCAAAGCCGCGATCATCATCGGCGCGATCGTGTGGATCGCCCTGATGACCTGGATTTGCTACCGCGGCATCGAGCTCTCCGCGCGCATCCAGCAGGCGCTGCTGGGGATCGAGGTCTTCATCCTCGCGCTGTTCTCGGTCGTCGCGTTCGTCAAGATCTACGGCAGCCATCCGCCCAGCGGCTCGATCAAGCCGTCGCTGTCCTGGTTCAACCCGTTCGCCATGAACTTCGGCGACCTGCTCGACGCAATCCTGCTCGGGGTGTTCATCTACTGGGGCTGGGACTCGGGCGTGGCCGTCAACGAGGAGTCCGAGGATCCCGCCAACGGACCGGGCAAGGCGGCCGTCGTCTCGACGCTGCTGCTGCTGCTGATCTACGTGCTCGTGTCCGCGGCCTCGCAGGGCTTCCACGGCGTTGGCTTCCTGACCAACGAAGCCAACCAGAGCGACGTCCTCAACGCGCTCGGCAAGGGCGTCCTCGGCGGCACGCTCGACAAGCTGCTGATCATCACCGTGCTCACTTCGGCGTCGGCATCGACGCAGACGACGATCCTGCCGACCGCCCGCACGACGCTCTCGATGGCGCACTGGAAAGCCGTCACCTCGCTGCTGTCGCGCGTGCACAAACGCTACCTGACCCCCACCGTCTCAACGCTCGGCTTCGGGTTGCTCTCGGTCATCATCACGGTGCCGCTGCTGCTGCTCTCGGAAAGCGTCCTCGAAGACTCGATCACCGCGATCGGCTTCCCGATCTGCTTCTACTACGGCTTCACCGGCGTCGCGTGCCCGTGGTACTTCCGACACGAGCTCAGCGAGAGTGTGCGCAAGTTCTTCCTGCTGGGCGTCGGTCCGCTCGCAGGCGGGCTGATCCTGTGGGGGGTCGGGGTCAAGGCGGCGTTCTACTACGGGCACGCGGAAAACGTGTCGTCCAAGCCGATCCTCGGCATCACCCTGCCGCTGTGGATGGGTATCGGCGGCATGATCCTCGGCTTCATCGTCATGCTCATATCGCGGCCCTACTTTCGCGAGTACTTCTCGCGCAAGACCGAAACCGCGCCGCCGCATCTGCTCGACCAAGCGCCGCCCACCGGGCCCGTTCCCGCGCGCGTCGAATTCTGAGCTCAGCCGTGTAGCTGGGGGGCGGGAAGCCGCGTGATGCCGGCGACTTCGTCGAAGCCGCCGTCGAAGCTCAGGATCTCGGTGATCTGCCGCCGTCGCATGGTCGCCGCATGGATCGCATCGCGCGCTGACAGACCCCGGTGAGCGTGTACCAGGTCCTTGGCGGCGAACACGTCTGCCTCCTCGACCGCGAGCACCTCCTCAACGACGCCCCGCAGCACCTCGAAGGAGGACTCGATCCTGTCGTATCGCCCGGTCGCGGCGTAGCGATAGAGGAGCTCCTGGAAGACCTCGCTGCTCGTGACCAGCTGCCGGTGTTCACCAGCGAGGCGCTCGAGCGTGAGCTGCGCGTCGAGCTTGCGGGGATGCGGGCGCCCCACGAGGTACATCGGGACGTTTGCATCGATGAAGATCACGCGTCATCCGGACTCGCGAGCCCCGCCTCGATGCCAGCCAAGCGCCCGGCTTCGGTCTCGGCCAGCATCGTGTCGATATCGACTTCGCGCCCGTCGGTCTCGAGGCTGACCGCCTTGCGGATGGCAGCCAGCTTGGCCCCCACGTCGCCGCTCGAGCGCTCACGCTCAGCCGCCCGCAGTGCCTGGCGAGCCCACTCGGACATGCTCATCCCGGCCGCCTCCGCGGTCCGCGCAAAGCGCTCGAGCTCCTCGTCTTTGACGACGATCTGCAGCCTCTTACTCATATAAGTAGTATATCGTACTACCATGCCCCCGTAGCGTCCGGGAGCCGGAGCGGGCACGACCCGGCGATCATCGCGCGCCGTCGTCGTAGGCTCGAGCCAGTGCCCGCCAGATGACGTCTGCCGGGTCGGTTTCGCTGAGCCTGTTCATGCCATTTGCGAGTGCGACGATCGTCACCCCTCGTTCGATGTCGGTGAACGCGTCGGAGCTGAAGCCGTCGAAGGCGCCGTTGTGGCCCTGGAAGAGATGTCCGTTGAAGGGGTACGTGTAGGTGCCCATGCCGTAGCTGCCGTCGGGGCCGGGCGTCAGCATCGTCGTGAGCTCTTCCGGGGCAAGCAGTCCTCCGAGATACAGCCCGTCGGCGAAGCGAGCGACATCGGTGGCGGTTGCCGCGATGCCGCCGTCCGTGAATACCGGGCCCCAGAGCGAGGTGGGGACGGTCCGCGCGCCCGCGAAGGTGTCGATCGGGATGCCGCTCGCGCCGAATTCATAGCCGTGTGCAAAACGCGCGACCACGCTGTTCACGCGTTCGATGTAGGTGTCCTGCAGGCCCAGCGGCTGAAGGATCAGCGCCGAGAGCAGCGCACCGACCGAGGCTCCTGCGGCGCGCGCGTCGATCGCTCCCAGCAGCACGTAGTTGGTGTTCGAGTACGCGAAGCGGCCGACCCGGGACGGCGCGCTGACGGCTCGCAGCAGCTCGTTCTCCGTCCAGCGGTGGTTGGGGTCTTCAAGCGCCTGAGCGAGCGCGGGGTCGCTGAGGTAGTCGGGCAGACCGCTGGTCATCTGCAGCAGCTGGCGCACCGTCGTTTCGCGCGCAGCTGCCACCACACGGCGCCCGAGCCATTGACCGACCGTGTCGTCGAGGCCGAGCCGGCCTGCTTCAACCAGCCGAAGCGTGAGCGCAGCGGTGTAGGTCTTGGTCACGCTGGCGAGGCCGAACAGCGTGCTCGGGGTGACCGGGGCGGCGCCGTCGAGGATCGCGAAACCGCTGCTGCCGGCCCAGATCAGCCTGCCGTCCAGCATGATCGCCGCCTGGGCGCCCGGCGCGCCCGAGCGCTGGCGGGCGCTGTCGAGCACAGCCTGAAGACCGTCCGCTTCGGCGCTCGCGGCGCTCGGCTGGACCGACGCCGGTGCGCCAAGGCCACTGGAGGGCGTGCCGAGAGCGAGCACGACGGCGGCCAGCATCAGCAGCGCGGCCCGGCCCATCGGCGGTCTCGTCAGCCCTGCGGCACCTCGACCTGCCCGTGCGGCGCGCCGTACTCCGCCAGCAGCTCGAGGAACGGCTTTGGTGCGAACGCCTCGGGCCCGAGCACGCCCGCGCCCTTCCAGTCTCCCCGGTCGAGCAGCTCGAGCGCCACCGCGGGGTTGACCGCCGTCTGCCACACGACCGCCTGGCTCGCGTACTCGCGCATCGTGGTCTCGTTGTCGACCACGTGGTACAGGTAGGTCGAGCGCGGCGCCCCTTCCTTGCCGGTGCCCGTCACCCACGTGCCCGCGCAGGTGCGCCCGCTCATGCGCTCGCCGAGCGTCGCCGGGTCGGGCAGCGCCGCGGCGACGACGTCGCGCGGCGCGACCTTCGTGCCGCGCACCGACACCGGCTCGGTCGAGTCCAGTCCGAGTTTGTGCAGCGTGGCGAGCACGTCGATGAACTCCTGGCCGAGCCCGTACTTGAACGTCACGCGCTCGCACGTCACCCAGCGGGGGATCAGCACGACCTCCTCGTGCTCGACGTTCACGCACTCCACCGGGCCGATCCCCTCGGGGAAGTCGAACACCTCGGGCTCGGAGAACGGTGCCGTCGTGTAGAAGCCGCGCTCGCGCTCCCAGATCAGCGGCGGGTTCAAGCACTCCTCGATCGTCGTCCAGATCGAGAACGTCGGCGCGAAGTCATAGCCCTCGACGACCAGGTCCGCGCCGTCGCGCACGCCCACTTCCTCGATGCTCGAGAACAGCTCGTCGGCGGCATGGCAGGCGAAGACGTCCGACAGCCCGGGCTCGACGCCGATCCCCACGAGCGCGAGCAGTCCCGCCTGCTCCCAGCGCTCGTGCTCGGCCAGCTGCAGATCGCCGAGCATCTCCCCCGGCAGCTCGTACGGGCGCTCGGGATGGGGGTGTGAGAGCGTCATCGCCATGTCGAGATAGGTGACCCTGGCGTCGAACGCCGCGGCGAAGATAGGCTCGTTGAAGCGCGGGTCGCACGCGTTCAGGACCGCATCAGGCCGCACACGGCCGATCAGCTCCACGAGATCCTCGCGACTGGAAGCATCGACCCGCTCCGCCGCGAAGCGATCGGGCTCGCCGAGGCGCTCGGCGGCCGCTCGAGCGCGCTCGAGCGCGACGTCCGCCAACACGACCTCGGTGAACACCTCGCGACGCTGCGCGATCGCGGCGAACGCCGCACCAACGCCACCAGCTCCGACGACAAGAACCTTCACCGGCCCAAGTCTGACGTAAAGCGCAAGTTTGGGATGTCACAAGCATCAGTCGCGCGTGCTACGCAATGCAGCAGGCGCCTCCCGTATGCTGCGCCGATCCGCGCGGCCCCGAACACCAGCCGACCATGAGCACCGGATGAGCACCGGTCTCCCCAGCCCGCCGCGCACGCCACCCGGATCATCCGCCCCCACGGACGTCGATCGCGTGGCGCGCGTCGACGCGCCAGCTGCGGGCGCCGCTGCGCGCGCCGGCCGCTGGGCGCCGTCCCCGAGCTTCACCGGCGCAGAGATCGCGCTGGCCGCCCTGGCGGGCTTGCTGCTGGCGATCCTCACGAGCTGGCCGCTCGTGCTGCACATGCCCAGCCGCATCGCCCCTGATCTCGGCGACCCCGTGCGCACTGCCTGGCAGATCGCGTGGGTGGGACACGCGATGCTGCACGACCCGCTGCACATCTTCGACTCCAACGCCTTCTACCCGCGCCCGCTCAGCCTCGCCTTCTCCGACTCGCTGCTCGGCTACGGGCCGGCGGCGTTCTTCGGCTCGGGCACCGTCGCCGCGCTCGTCCGTTACAACCTGCTGTTCCTGTGGGCGTGGACGTTCTGCTTCGTCGGCGCCTACATGCTCGCGCGCGAGCTCGGCCTGCGCAAGCTGGGCGCCGCCGCCGCCGGCCTGGCCTTCGCCTACGCGCCCTACCGCGTCACCGAGGCGGGTCACCTGCACGTGATCTCCTCCGGCGGGTTGGCGCTCGGCGTGTTCCTGCTCTTGCGCGGCTACCGCCGCGGCTCACGGGGACTCGTGCTCGCCGGCTGGCTGCTGTCCGCGTGGCAGATCAGCCTCGGCTTCACACTCGGCCTGCAGTACGCCTATCTCCTGGCGGTGCTCGCGCTGCTGGCGCTCGTGTTCTGGTGGCGCGGACGGCTGAGCCCGGGCCCGGCCTGGGGCCACACGGCCGAGCGCGGGCGCGGGCCGCTCGTCCCCCGCCAGCTGCTGGCGGTCACGCTGATCGGCATCGCCGTGGTCGGCGCGGTAACCGTCTACGAGGCCCGCCCGTACCTGCGCGTCGCCGCCCTGTACCCGACGGCGAAGCGCACGATCAAGGAAGTCGAGACCTACTCCGCCGGTCCCGCCGCGCTGCTCGGCGCCTCCTCGGAGAACCGCGTGTGGGGCTCGCTCACCGCTGGCATGCGCGCGAAAGTCAACTCCAAGAACGAGAGCATCTTCTTCCCCGGCGGGCTGATCCTCGCGCTGGCCTTGATCGGCCTCGCGGCGGGCGCGTACACGCGACGATTGCGCATCGGCTTGCTGGCGGGGATCGTCACGTGCTCGATCCTCGCGCTCGGCCTCGGCCTGACGGGCGCCGGCTATCCGTATCGCCTGCTCTACGACTATGCGCCCGGCTGGGACGGCGTGCGCGTGCCGGGCAGGATCTTCACGCTGGCCACGCTCTTCTACGCGCTGCTCGCGGGTGCGGGGGCGCAGTGGCTCGTGCAGCGGGTCAGGGCGTGGGGCGAGCAACGCCGGCCGGCCGGCTCGCCCACGCCGCGCTCGCCTATGCGGCGCCTGCCCGCGCTGGCGCTGCCGGCGATCAGCCTGCCGGCGCTCGCGGGCGCGGTGCTGCTGATCGGCATCGTCGGCGAAGGCGCCGGTCATCTCGGCCACCCGCTCGTGCCGCAGCCGGCACGCGCCGAGATCGGGCTGCCCGGGCCGCTGATCGACCTGCCCACCGACGGCGCCCTCGACCGCATCTGGCAGTACTTCTCGACCGATGGCTTCCCCAAGATCGCCAACGGCGAGAGCACCTTCGACATCCCCGCCGAGGATGACCTGCGCGGAGGCATGTCGGGCTTCCCCGACCAGGCGAGCGTGGAGAAGCTGCGCTACTACGGCATCAAGACGGTCGTGCTGCACACGGTTCTGCCCAAGGGGCTGCCGCCGGAGCAGGGCTGGGTGTTCCCCGAGCCGCCCGACCCTGCCGCGAACGCGCGCAAACCGATCGCCGGCCTGGGCATCACGCGACGGCAGGTCGGCTCGATCGTCATCTACGAGATCGGCCCTGGGCCCAAGGCCCTGCACGGCACCGATTGATGACGCGCACACGACTTGCGCTGGCGGCGGTGCTGCTGGTGGGCGTGGCCTCCGCGGTGATGATCCAGAGCTTCTCCTGGAATCAGACCTCCCACTACGACCTGACGCGCGCGCTGAACGACGATCAGACGACGATCGACGCCTATCAGGCGAACACCGGCGACAAGGTCTTCTACAAGGGGCACTACTACTCCGCGCGCGCGCCCGGCCTGGCGCTGTTCGTGCTGCCCTTCTACAACGCGCTCAACCTCGTGGGAGCCGAATCGTGGACCGACGCGCACGTGGCGCCGCCGGATCATCCGGGCGACGAGATGATCTACCTGATCGGCCTGTGGGGCAACGTGCTGCCGGGGCTGCTGCTGATGCTGCTCGTGTGGCGCGTCGCCGAGCGCTACGAGCCCGGCTACGGGATCGCGACGGCGGTCGTGCTCGCGTTGGGCACGATGGTGCTGACGTTCTCGCAGATGCTGTTCTCGCACGTGTTCACCGCGTTCCTCAGCTTCGCGGCCTTCTGGCTGATGCTGCGTGAGCGCGAGGGCCCCCCCAGCGCGATGCTGCTGGCACTCGCCGGCCTGGCGATGGGCTATGCGTTCTCATCAGAGTACCCGACGTTCTTCGCGGCGCTCGTGCTGGGAGGGTTCCTGCTCTCGCGCCGGGACTCGCTCACGCCGCCCGGCGTCCTGCGGCGCGGCGGCGCATACGTGGCGGGCGGCCTCGTGGGGATCATCCCGCTGCTGCTCTATAACCACTACGCCTTTCGCTCATGGACGCACCTGGCCTACTCCGACGTGCCACGCCAGCACAAAGGCTTCTTCGGGATCGGCGCACCGAGCCTGAGGGTGTTGAGCACGCTGCTGTTCGACTCACGCGGCCTGTTGACGCTCTCGCCCGTGCTGATCATGGGCGCGATCGGCACCGTGATGCTCTACCGGCGCGGGAGGCGCGCGGAGGCGCTCACGATCGGCGGTATCTGCCTGTGCTTCCTCGGCTACAACTCTGGCTACTACCTGCCCTTCGGCGGCGGCTCCGTGGGCCCGCGCTTCCTGATCACGACGCTGCCGTTCCTGGCCTTCCCGATCGCGCTGACGCTGAAGCGCTTCCCCGGCCCCACGATCGCGCTCGCGGCGATCTCGGTCACGACGATGGTGATCGCCACGATCACCCACCCGCTGGTCGGCTACGAGAACGAGACGGTCACCTGGATGCGCTTCCTCTCGAAAGGCTTCTTCCAGCCCACGATCGCCTCCGCCTATGGTCTGGGGCGCGGCTGGGGCGCGATCTGGCCGTTCTTGCTCGCGGCCGGTGCAGCGCTGCTGGCGGCGGTATGGGCAACGCCGCGGCTGCGACTGTCATCGGCGACGCTGGGGTGGGGCCTCGCGGCGCTGACCGGCTGGGCACTGTTCGCCGCGCTCGCGCCGACCGTGCTCGGGATCGACCACGCGGGCCTCGCGAGCATCTTCAAAGCCGGTGACCACACCGCCTTCAACCTGAAGCTGCACTCGGGCAGCAGATACCCGTTGAAGACGCTCGCCCTCGTCGCCGCGATCGCCGCGCTGCTCGCGCTCGGCGCGATGCGCCTGGCGCGCAACCAGCCGGACCGGCCATCCGAGCGCCGGCGTGGCGCCGGCGCGGCTGCCGACTCGCACGCGCAGCCGGCGCTCAGCAGCTGATCAGCTGCTGGCGATCTTGACGGCGCATTTGGCCCCATGCAGCTGGCGGCACACGACCACATAGCCCGCGCGGGGCTGTTCCCTGGCGTTCGTCAGCCCCGCGTCAAATCTGGTGATGCGGCTCGTGCCTCTCGTCCAGTCGTAGACATACAGGCGCTTGATCTGCGGTATCGAGGAGGCAAGGGCGAACATGAACTTGATCACCCTGGCGGCCCGCGTCAGACCCGCTCCGCTCCTGTTGGGGAAGCTCGGTTCGAACTGCACGAGCCCGCCGGTCTCGGTCAGCCAGACCTGACCACCGAACGCTTTCACGATGTCGCGGGTGCGCCAGCCTTCCAGACGATTGACGTCGGAGTAGTTGTGCAGTCCCCAGATCGTCGGCATCACGGTCTCCAGGCGGCTGATCTCGCGCTTGAATTCCGAGATGTACTGCAGTGTCCCGCCGATCACCTGCGCGTCGAGCACATCGAGGCCAACGACCGTGCAGCCCTTGCAGACGCGCAGCAGCGCCTGGTAGTACTTGGCCGCGGCTACCGCCGACGGGCTCGAGAACTGATGTTCCACGTTGCCGCGGTTGGACTCGTCCCACGACTCGTACTGCCTTACGTGCGGGAACAGCTTCACGAACTTCTGCACGTCGCGCTGGTAGCTGGCGATGCTCGGCAGCTTCGTGGGCGTGTATTCGGAATGGTAGAAGGCGACCAGCACCTGCTCGTGCGCGGCTTCGGCGGCATCGATGAACGCGATCGCCTGGTCCAGCGAGTACGGGTGCGCGATGGCGTCGTAGGGCACGACATAGCGCACGATTTTCGTGTGCAGCTGCTGGTACAGGGGGTTCGCGAACATCTTCGGGTTCTCGTTGCCGAGACCCGTCAGGAACGAGCTGGCCGCATGCGCGCGGGGCGCGCTGGGAGCGTCAGAAGAGCTGCTGGTCCTCGCACCGGCCTGGCTGATCGCGCCAAGCGCGAGCCCGGCGGCAAGGATCGAGACGGCGAGGATCGAGAGTAGGCGGGTGTGTGTTCTCATGCGAATACGCAACAGGGTACGCGGTGCAGGGTCGCGTACGCTCCAACAGTCTTACGAGGCATTTAGCGCGCACCCTGCCCCGCGGGTCGAGTTTTAGGCGAGATTTAGGCCAGCGGGCGGCGCCGGGGACGCGTCAGTCGGCACCCAGCGCCTGCTCGGCCAGCGCCAGCGCATCGACATTGTGCGTACGGAGCGTCGGATCGGCGACGATGCGCACGTCCACCCCCGGCAGGCCTCGCAGCAGGCGCATCAGCAGCGAGCGCTCGGAGCTCCCTCCCAGGCGCGACAGCCCGCGGCGCTCGGACGGCGTGCCCATCAGCACATACGTGCTGCCGAGCGATCGCGCGAGCGCGATCGCCACCGCTGCCACGTCTTCGCCCTCCTCCACCCGCAGACGCGCTCCCAGCATCGCCGTCAGGCGCCGCAGCTCCTCCAGGCGCTTGCGGTCCTCGGGGCTCGGCGGACGGCCTGGCGGACGTACGACGAGCACGTCCAGCTCGGCGTCCAGGCGCTGGGCCGAGCGCCACGCGCGGCGTACGATCCGCTCGGAGTGCGGCGCGAGCGTCACCAGCGCGAGCAGGCGCTCGGCGATCGGCTGCGGGCCGGACTCGACGACCGCCGGGCGCCCTTCCTCGTCGCGCCGCGGCAGCGGGCTCGGCACGCGCACGAGGCGCTTGACCTCGACATCCTCGGCAACCTGACGCAGCGCCGTCTCGCGTAGCGCCGACAGGTTCTCGATCTTGAAGAAGTTGTTCAGCGCCGCCTCAACACGCTCGGGGCGGTAGACCTTGCCGGCGCGCAGGCGCGCGATCAGCGTCTCCGGGGTCACGTCGATCAGCACCACCTCATCGGCCGCCGCGAGCACCGCGTCGGGGATCGTCTCGCGCACGTGCGCGCCGGTCAGATGCGTCACCTGATCGTTGAGACTCTCGAGGTGCTGGACGTTGACGGTCGAGAACACGTCGATCCCCGCGTCGAGCACGTCGCGCACGTCCTCGTAGCGCTTCTCGTGCTCGACGCCGGGCGCGTTGGTGTGCGCGAGCTCATCGATCAGGCACAGCTCGGGCCGGCGCGCGAGCACCGCCGGCAGGTCCATCTCCTCCAGCGGCGTGCCTCGGTAGGTCAGGTGGCGGCGCGGGATGAGCTCCAGGCCTTCCGCCTGCGCCAGCGTCTCGGCGCGCCCGTGCGACTCCAGGTAGCCGACCGCCACGTCGCGCCCGTTGTCGGCCTCGGCCGCTCCCTCCTGGAGCATGCGATAGGTCTTGCCCACGCCGGGGGCCATGCCGATGAAGACCTTCAGGTGTCCTTTCTCGTCGGTCATGGCAGGCGTGTGGGACGCTACCGCAGTGACCTCGCGGGGCGGTTACAGCAAGGGCGGGCCCTCCTGCGACGAGGCCGCCTCGAGCACCGCGTCGTAGCGGCGGCGCACGTCCGCGCGGTCGGCCGCCTCCGGTACCGACTCATCGCAGCCGCGCATGATCATCGCCGCCTGCCTGAGCACCAGTTCGCGCTGCTCGTGGGAGGTCGTGCTCGCGATCACCTTGGTGAGACCGTCGAGCTGGCGGATCATCACCGCGGGCATGCCGCGACTGGCCTGGCGGACCTTGTCGTGCGCGCGCTCGAGCAGGCGGTCGAAGTTGACCGTGACGGTGATCACGCGCACGCTTCCGGTCGCGTCGCGGTGCACCGTCGCCGGCCGCCAGCGCTCGGCGATCTTGCCCAGGCCGTCGCCCAGCCAGTCGATGCACGCGAGCGCCGTGAACGTGTCGTTGACGGCCGGCGAGAGCGCTCGGATCGCGATCTCCACGAGCTGATCGACCGCAAAGGAGAGATCTTGGGTGAGTGTCCGATGCGGGCCGGTCGCGTGGGCGCCGCCAAGCGCCCGCGCGACCTCGGGCGCGGCGGCCGCGGGCCACACGTTCGCGAGCGGCTCGCCCTCCACGACGAAGTGGCCGGGGCGACGCAGCAGGCGGATCACCGCGTGGCTGCGGCTGGCGATCTCGATCAGCGTGCTCATGCTCACGTACTGCAGGTAGCCGCTGCTCGGCGCGCGCACGACCCCGCTGTCCTCGTCCAGGCGCACGAGCATCTCCGACAGCGACGGACCGGTCTTTGAGCGCCCGTCAGCAGGCACGGCGACCTCGGCCTCGATCGCCCGCGACAGATCGCGTGCGATGCTGGCGATCACCTGCGGCAGCTGGATCGACTTGGCGATGTGATCGATGAACACGACCAGCACCGCGACATCGAGGATCACGAGCGCCATCGTCACCGTGATCGATAGATGCGGGACGAATTCCCCGTGCTTGCCCGGGCCGATGCAGACGAGCGCGAGGATCGCGTACACGAACGTCGCCACGTAGCTGCCGAGCGTGAGCTGCGTGATGCGGTCGCGGATGAAGTTGCGCAGCATGCGCGGCCCGAACTGGGTCGAGGCGAGCGTCAGCGTCACGATCGTGATCGAGAACACCAGCGTGACGACCGTGATCACGGCGGCGGCGATCGCGGTCAGGATCTGCCTGGCGGCGTCGGCGGAGCCACTGATCACGAACGACGGGAAGTGCAGCGAGCCGTCGTACGAGGCCCGGTCGAGCGCATAGGTGAGCGCGAACAGCGCGACCGCGACCGCGATCTCGACCGTCGGCACCAGCCACAGGTTCGTGCGCAGCGCCTCGCGGCGCCACGCGGACGGCAGCGGCACGTGCAGGCTCACCGGCGCGCCCCGCAGGGACGGTCGACGTATGGACGCCACGGCTGGAGACAGCCGCGGGAGGGGCGGATCGGGGGCTGAAGGTGGGCGCACATGGTCTTGGGCAGCGCGAAGCGCTGCCGACCAGTCTTCCCGGCTCACCGGCGGCCTACGATACTCGGCGGCGCTAATGCGTCGCGGGCTGCTCTGCGTGCACGTGCAGGCTGACCTCGCCGCGACCGGCGTCATACTCGAGCAGCTCCGCGTAGCGTCCCCAGTCGATCGCCGTCTCCAGCTGTGCGCGCGCCTCGTCGCGGCTGTAATGGCTGGCTAGCAGGTCGATGAAGAAGCCCTCGCGCAGCGCGCCGTCGCTGGAATGCTCGAGCGCGCGCTGGATGCGACGCACGAGCGGCACCCGCTGCAGCGCGGCCTCGCGGAAGATCTCCTTCGATCGCTGGATGTCGGCGCCGGCGAACCGCTCGCCGGCCTCGGTGAGATCGAGGCGCCCGCCCTGGACCGTGGCGAAGCCGAGCATCGTCAACGCGTCGACGATCGGGAACAGGTCGTCGATCGCGAATCCCACGACCGCGGCCAGCTGCGCGAGGTCCGCGGCCTCGCCGCTGGCGAGCGCGAGCTCGGCGAGCCCGGCGATGCCGTCGACGCTTGCGTGCGGGAGGACCACCTGCTGGACGCCGCCGCCGTCCTCCTGGCCGGGGGCGGCTGGGACAGCCGCCTGCGGGCGGTCGGTCATGATCCCGTAGATCTCGTCGACGAGCGCGCTGAAGCGCTCGTCGCGGCGATCGCGCGGACGTTCGAGCGCGCACGCAAGCTCGGCGCGGATGCGCCCGGGGTTCGTGCCCAGCACGATCACCCGGTCGGCGAACGCGACGGCCTCCTCGATGTTGTGGGTAACGATCAGGATCGCCTGCGCGGGGAACTCGCCCGCCTGCCACAGCTCGAGCAGCTCGGTGCGCAGGTTCTCGGCGGTGAGCACGTCGAGCGCGCTGAACGGCTCGTCCATCAGCAGCAGGTCGGGCTCGACCACCAGCGCACGCGCGAACCCGACGCGCTGGCGCATGCCGCCGGAGAGCTCCTTGGGGAACGCGGACTCGAAGCCGTCGAGGCCGATCAGGTCAATCACCTCGCGCGCGCGCAACGCGCGCTCCTCCGGCGGGATCCCCTGCGCCTCCAGGCCGAGCTCGACGTTCTGCTGCACGGTCAGCCACGGCAGCAGCGCGAACGTCTGAAACACGAGCGAGACGCCGGTGTTGATGCCGTGCAGCGGCTTGCCGCGGTAGGTGACGGTCCCGCTCGACGGCAGCACGAGGCCGGCGATGCACCGCAGCAGGGTCGACTTTCCCGAGCCGGACTTGCCGAGCAGCGCGACGATTTCCCCCGGCTGGACGTCGAGGCTGATGCCCTCGAGCACCGGCAGCCCGCCGCCATCGTGCGTGGAGAACGTCTTTGTCAGCTCGTGCACCGAGACGAGCGTGCGGCGGGCGGCACGGGGGTTCGCGCTCACGTCGGCCATCATGACCTCAAAACGAGTAGCGGGTCTCGGCCAGCCGGTACAGCCGCCGCCAGAACAGGCGATTGACGGTCACCACGAAGATCGCCATCACCGCGACGCCGCAGATCAGCTTGGCCTTGTTTCCGGCGTTGCTCGCGGCGACGATGTAGGCGCCGAGGCCGGTGGCGGTCAGCGTCGTGTGGTGGTAGGTCACGACCTCGGCCACGATCGACGCGTTCCACGCGCCGCCGGCGGCGGTGATGCCACCGGTTATGTAGGAGGTGAGGATCCCGGGGACGATCAGGCGCTTCCAACGCTGCACACCGCGCACCCCGAGGACGTCCATCGCCTCGCGCAGGTCCGAGGGGATCGCCGACGCGCCGGCGATCACGTTGAACAGGATGTACCACTGCGCGCCGAGGGCCATCAGCAGGATCCCGCCGATGTTGATGCTGATCCCGAGCTCGATGAACGCGAGCGTCGCGAACGGGAACAGGAAGTTCGCCGGGAAGCTCGCGAGCACCTGGACGACCGGTTGCGCCAGACGCGAGACGCGCGGGTTCATCCCGATCCAGACGCCCACCGGGACCCACACGAGCGTGGCGAACACGAGCAGCACGAGCACCCGGCCGAAGGTCACGGCCCCGAGCGCGAAGCAGTGTGGGATCTGGCCGAGCCCGGCCCCGCGGCTGGTGGCGATGAAGTGCAGCACCGCGTTGGCGCCGTATGCGACGAGCGCGCTCACGAGGACGGCAAAGACGGCGTCGCCGGCGCGCTGGCGGGCGGCGATCACGGCCGGCGGCGCGTCGTCGCGGCCGAGGATCCGCATCGCGCGGCCGAGCGGCTCCGCGAGCCGCGCCCGCAGGCGCCCGAGAACGCGCGGCCAGGACGAGCGCGCGAGCAGCTCGAGCACGAGCGAGCGTTGCGTCTCGGCCGCCTCGGTCGTCTCATACCGGTAGCGCTCGGACCAGGCGACGAGCGGACGCCAGAACACGACGTTGACCGCGATCACCATCGCGATCATCGTGGCGATCGCCAGCCCGACCGCACCGAGGTCTCCCTTCGCGATCGCGGCGCCGACGAACGATCCGATCCCGGCGAGCGAGTACGTGTGGTTGTGCACCGAGATCGCCTCGGAGGCGACGAGGAAGAACCAGCTGCCGCCGAAGCTCAGCATCCCGTTCCAGACGAGGCCGATCGCGCCGCTCGGCACCTCCATTTTCCAGAAGCGCTGCCAGCGTGTCAGGCGCAGTGAGCGTGAGAGCTCGTCCAGTTCACGCGGCAGGTTCTTCAGCGACGCGTAGAACGAGAACGTCATGTTCCACGCCTGCGCGGTGAAGATCGCGAAGATCGACGCGGCCTCGAGGCCGAGCTCGCTGCCCGGGAACAGCGCGATGAACGCCGTCACGGTGATCGTGAGGAACCCGAGCACCGGCACCGACTGCAAGATGTCGAGGATCGGGACCAGCACCTTCTCGGCTCGGCGGCTGCGGGCCGCCGCGTAGCCATAGACGAGCGTGAACACCGTCGAGAAGAACAGCGCGATGAACATCCGCAGCAGGCTGAGCGCGGCATCGTAGGGGAGCCGCGCCGGGTTGGTCGAGACGCGCTCGAGCGCGGCGGGGGAGAACGTTGCGGTGGCGCCGTGGCCGACGCGCAGAACCGCGTACAGCAGCACCAGCACCGCGATCAGCACGGCGACGTCGATCGGCGAAAGCGGCCGCCGGAGCGCGGCGCGCGTGGGGACGTAGCTGCGCAGCGTGGTCAAAGTCGGGCAACGCTAGCGTAGGGAAACGGCCGTTTCGGCGGCTCGTAACGAAATCGTTGTATCGCCGGCCCCGATCGTCATGCGGGTGTGATGGCGGGCGGTCCATAGTTGAGTTGCACCACCGTCACAAGGCCAGCAACGCGAAAGGCCACCGCATGAGATTTCCACACCACCACCGCACGACACCCGGGACCAAGACCTCGGCGACGCTTCCCTTCTGGTCGCTGACGCTCCCGGCTTGGGCAACGGCGCAGCCCGTACGGTCGGACCCAGCACGCGGGCATCAGCCAAGGTCATGGACGTGCGCGAAGTGCGGCGCAGTCGTGGACGGCATCGGCGCCGCGACCCAGCACATCGAGGAACATCGCGGGCAGGAATGCCCACAGCCCGCACGCGTCCAGAGCATCGCCGGCCGGGCCCCCGGGCGTCGAGAACGCCCCCGACGCCGGGGCCGACACGGTCGCCAGGGCGAGGCCAGTCGCGATCGCCTATCGATCGTGAAGCGTGGCTGACGTCGAGGGAGCTGCGATGCGATGACCCTTCCCACGGCCCTCGCTCTTCCACTAGATGTCGCGCCCCGCGGTGCCTGCGTCGAGCGGGAGATCACCGAGGACGGCTTCGACACGGTGCGCCTGCATTCGCCGGATGCGCTCGAAGCGACATTACCTGCGGCGCGAGCAGCCACAAGGCGATGTCACGATGGTCCTGCCCGCACGCCGGCGTGTCGTCACCGACGAGCGCCTACTGCCTACGGGCGCGACCAAGCCACTTGAGATGAGCGCGTCCACGCTCGGTGTCGATGACCTCCATGAGGTGTTTCTGCTCGGGTCCGATCGCCGCTTGACCGTCGCGTCAGACGCGCGGCGACTTACGGTTGAGCCACTGGGCGGTTTCCCGTTTGCGCAGGTGCGCAGCATCGCCGGCGAACCACACGTGATGGTCGAGGCGCTCACGGCCGCGCCGGATGCGCTGAGCCGTGACGTGTTCCCGGTGGCAAGGCCGGGACAGCCGTACCGAGCGGCACTGCGTCTGTCGGTCGACGAACTCCGCTGACTCAGACCACGTTGCCCGGGGCGTAACGAAATCGTTGTGCTCACCGCACCGATCGTCACGCGGTCGTGATGCTGGCTGCCCGATAGTTGGGGTTGCGGATTAGCGCCAAAGCCGGCGAAGCGACGAAAGCGATGACGGAGGATCACCGATGACTGATGACGAGCGGATCACGTTGCTCGAGCACCGCGTGCGGGAACTGCAGACCGCAGTTGTCACGATCGTGCGCCACCTCGGCAGCGAGCGTGACGTGACGGCTGCGGAGCGAGCCCGACTGGACGAGGTCAGCGCCAAGGGCGACGTACCCGTCGAGCATCTGAGCGAGCTCTACGCCAAGCCGCCGCATTCCTGAGTAACAGCCTCTTCTCGACCCCGATCGCTGCGCAAGCGACGGGTAAGCCCCATCGAAGCTCGACCTCGATTGTCCGGGTGACGGTCATGTCCGTGTGCAATCGTTAGCCGGGATGGACGCCGTAGCGATCGCGATCGCCGCAGTGATCTTTGGGCTCCTCGGCGCGCTGATCGCGGGCTTCGACCGGATATGAGCGTCGCTGAAGCGGTCGCGCTCGTCGCGAGCGTAGCGCTGTTCATCTATCTGGTGTTCGCGCTCCTGCGTGGAGAGCGACTGTAGATGACGGCGTCGGGCTGGCTTCAGATCGCTCTGCTGCTCGTGGTGCTCACCGGCATCACGCCGCTGCTCGGCGGCTACATACATCGCGTGTTCGCCGGGGAGCGGGTGCTGCTCGCGCGCGTCCTCGGACCGGTGGAGCGGCGAAGCTCTGCGCTGTTGGCGGGATCGGAGCCCGCCGGCCAGGACTGGAGGGGGTACGCGGGCAGCGTGCTGATGTTCAGCGCGGTCTCGTGGCTGGCGCTGTATCTAGTGCTGCGCACGCAGTCGATCCAGCCACTGAACCCCCAGGGCTTCGGCTCGGCTCCCTGGGATCTGAGCTTCAATGCCGCCTCGTCGTTCGTCAGCAACACCGGCTGGCAGTTCTTCGGAGGCGAAAGGACGCTCTCGAACTTCTCCCAGATGACGGGAATCGCGGTCCAGGGCTTCCTCAGCGGAGCCGTGGGGATAGCCGCGGGGATCGCTATCGCCCGCGGCTTTGCCAATCGCACGAGCAAAGAGCTTGGCAACTTCTGGGTGGATCTGATCAGAGCGCTGCTGTACGTGCTGCTGCCGCTGTCGATCGTCGGCTCGGCGTTCCTGGTCAGTCAGGGCGCGATCCAGACGCTCGCCAGCGACGTCCACCTCTCGACCCTGGCCGGGGGCACGCAGACGCTCGCCCTCGGCCCGGCCGCCTCGCAGAAGGCCGTCATGCTGCTGGGCTCCGACGGCGGTGGCTTCTATGCGGTCAACTCCGCGATGCCGTTCGAAGATCCCACGGGGCTGGCGAACTTCGTCGAGATGGTGATGATGCTGGCGATCCCGGCGGCGCTGACGGCGACCTACGGGCGGATCGTCGGCTCTCGCCGTCAGGGCTGGGTGCTGTATGCGGTGATGGTCGTGATGTTCCTCGGCGGCGCGGCCGTCGCCTACCCGGCCGAGAGCCGGCCCTCCCCGGCGATGCGCGCGGCCGGCGTTCACGGCCTGAACATGGAGGGCAAGGACCAGCGCCTGCAGGTGTCCGACTCGGTGCTCGAGGCCGTTGCCGGCACGACCACCGGCAACGGGTCGACGAACGCCGCGCTGGACTCGTTCACCGGACTCGGCGGCTCCATTCCGATGGCGGACATCATGACCGGCGAGGTGATCTTCGGCGCCGTCGGCTCGGGCCTGTACGGGATGCTGCTGATGGTGCTGCTCGCCGTCTTCGTCGCCGGGTTGATGGTGGGACGCACGCCCGAATACCTGGGCAAGCGCGTCGAAGCTCGCGAGATCAAGCTCGTCACGATCGGCGCGATCGCCGTGCCGCTGATCGTGCTGTTCATGACCGCCTGGGCGATCAGCGCCCGCTACGGGCTGCGCTCGATCTTCAACGCCGGACCCCAGGGCTTCTCCGAAACGCTCTACGCCTACACCTCGCAGGCCAACAACAACGGCTCGGCGTTTGCCGGCTATGTCGGCTTTCTGCAGCCGCACGCGCCCGGCAACGCGGGCGCCAGCGGAGTCCCCTTCGCCGACCTCGCCGGGGGTGTCGCAATACTGGTCGGGCGCTTCCTGCCGATGCTGGCGGCACTCGCCGTGGCCGGCTCGTTGTCGGGCAAGCGCACGATCGCGGCCGGCGCGGGCACGATGCGCACCGACACGGTGGTGTTCGCGGTGCTGCTGCTCGCCACCATCACGATCGTCGCGCTGCTGACCTTCGTGCCGTCGCTGATGCTAGGCCCGCTCGTGCAAGCCCTGACCCCGAGGCTGTTCTGATGCTCCGCCAGCTCAGATCGTCAGTGGTCGCGGTGATCGTGCTGAGCGTGTTGCTCGGCCTGGCATACCCGTTGGCGATGACCGGCCTGGCGCAGGTGCTCTGGCCACACCAGGCGAACGGCAGCCGCGTCGAGGCAGACGGGCGGCTCGTCGGCTCGACGCTCATCGGCCAGGACTTCCGGGGCATGACGCGCTACTTCCAAAGCCGCCCCTCGGCGAGCGCCGACGATCCCGCCGCCACCCAGGCCTCGAACCTCGGGCCCAACTCCGCCGCCCTCGCGCGCCAGCTCCATGCGCGCCTCGCGGCCTTCCTGCGCCGCGAGCGACCGTATGACCCGGACCTCACCGCGGCGGCGGTCCCCGCGGATGCCGTGACGGCCTCGGGATCCGGGGTGGATCCCGACATCTCGATGGCCGACGCTGCCATCCAGGCGCACCGGGTCGCGGCCGTCCGCGCGCTGCCCCTGGCCACGGTGATGCATCTCATCGCGGAGCACACCGACGGTCTGTCCGGCGGCCTGTTCGGGCCTGTTTCGGTCAACGTGCTCGCCCTGAACCTCGCTCTCGACGCGGTGCGCTCACGATGACCGGGTCGACGCAGATGCGCGTGATCAAAGCCGAGATCGTCATGCCGGCGCTCGCGTCGGCCGCCCGCAAGCTGAGCCCGACACGGATGGCGCACAACCCGGTGATGTTCACCGTCGAGGTCGGCGCGCTGCTCACGACACTGCTGTGGCTCACGCAGGTGAGCGGCGTCGATGTGGGGGGAACCGGCGGCGACCCGCAGTGGTTCACCGCGTCGATCGCCGGCTGGCTGTGGTTGACCGCCTACTTCGGCAACCTCGCCGAGGCGGTCGCCGAGGGGCGCGGGAAGGCCCAGGCCGACGCCCTGCGGGGCATGCGCAGCGACACTCCTGCGCGCCTGCGCGACGGCAGCACCAAGCCCTCCGCCGCGCTCGTCCCCGGCGACCTCGTCGAGGTCCTCGCCAACGAGCTGATCCCGGGCGACGGGACGATCGTCGAGGGGATCGCGTCGGTCGACGAGTCGGCTGTGACCGGCGAGTCCGCCCCGGTGGTGAGGTCGGCCGGAGGCGACCGTTCGGCGGTCACCGGAGGGACGCGGGTGCTGTCCGACCGGATTCTCGTCGAGATCACCCAGCATCCGGGCGAGAGCTTCCTGGATCGCATGATCGCCCTCGTCGAAGGCGCCCAGCGACGCAAGACGCCGAACGAGATCGCGCTGGGAATCCTGCTGGCCGGTCTCACTCTGATCTTCCTCACGGTGGTGATCACGCTGGGGCCGTTCGCCGAGCATGCCCACACGGCGATCTCGATCGCCACGCTGATCGCGCTGCTGGTCGCGCTCGCGCCCACCACGATCGGCGCCCTGCTGTCGGCGATCGGCATCGCCGGCATGGATCGACTGGTGGCGCGCAACGTGCTGGCGCTGTCCGGCCGCGCGGTGGAGGCGGCGGGCGACGTGAACCTGTTGATGCTCGACAAGACCGGCACGATCACGCTGGGCAACCGCCAGGCGACGGCGTTCATCCCGATGCCGGGGACCGATGAGCGTGAGCTCGCCGATGCCGCCCAGGCGGCATCGCTGGCCGACGAGACGCCCGAGGGCCGCTCGATCGTGATCCTGGCCAAGCGCTACGGCGTGCGCGAGCGCGAGCTCGCCGAGGCAGGGGCTCGCTTCGTGCCGTTCAGCGCCCAGACCCGCATGAGTGGGGTAGACCTGCATGGCCAGGAGCTGCGCAAGGGCGCGGGAGACGCGATCATCGACTACGTGCATCGCCGCTCCGGACAGGTGCCGCCCGAGCTCGACCGGGAGCTCGGACGCATCGCCGGCGAGGGCGGAACACCGCTCGCCGTCTGCCGTGACGGGACGGTGCTCGGCGTGATCGACCTACGCGACATCCTCAAGGAGGGCATTCACCGCCGCTTCGACGAGCTGCGCCGGATGGGCGTCAGGACGATGATGATCACCGGTGACAACCCGCTGACCGCCGGCGCGATCGCCCACGAGGCCGGCGTCGATGACTTCCTCGCCGAGGCGACGCCCGAGCGCAAGCTGGCGCTGATCCATGAGCAGCAGAGCCAGGGCCGGATCGTGGCGATGACCGGCGACGGCACCAACGACGCGCCCGCGCTCGCGCAGGCCGATGTCGGCGTGGCGATGAACACGGGCACGCAGGCCGCACGCGAGGCGGGCAACATGGTCGATCTCGACTCGGACCCCACCAAGCTGATCGAGATCGTCGAGGTCGGTAAGCAGCTGCTGATCACCAGGGGCGCCCTCACGACGTTCTCGATCGCCAACGACGTCGCCAAGTACTTCGCGATCCTGCCGGCCGTGTTCGTTGCGACCTATGCTGCGGCCGGTGCCTCCA
This sequence comes from Solirubrobacteraceae bacterium, assembly GCA_049513255.1. GTDB lineage: Bacteria > Actinomycetota > Thermoleophilia > Solirubrobacterales > Solirubrobacteraceae > Palsa-744. The sequence goes on along the minus strand of JBEKWH010000005.1, from coordinate 137,649 downwards.
GCGGCCCGCTCGCGCGGCTCAACGTGATGGACCTGGGCTCCCCACGGTCCGCGATCCTCTCAGCCATCGTCTACAACGCGCTGATCATCCCCGCCCTCGTTCCACTCGCGCTGCGCGGCGTGCGCTACCGACCGCTTGGCGCCAGTGCCCTGCTGTACCGCAACCTCGCGATCTATGGCGTCGGCGGCCTGATCGCGCCGTTCGTCGGCATCAAGCTGATCGACCTGCTCCTGCACGGCGTGCTCGGAGCCTGAGCCGGCGATGCCCCGCGGAGAGCACAAGGTCTTCCTCGGGATGGCGGTCGGCGTCGGCAAGACCTGCCGCATGCTCCAGGAGGGCCACTCGGTGGCCGCCGAGGGCCAGGACGTGGCGATCGGGCTGCTGGAGGCTCACGGACGGCCCGAGACGGCTGCCCTGGCAGTGGGGCTCGAGTTGATTCCGCGGCGACGCGTTCCCTTCCAGGGCACGGTCATCGAGGAGATGGACCTGCCCGCGATCCTGCGCCGCTCGCCGCGGGTGTGCCTGATCGACGAGCTCGCCCACACCAACACGCCCGGGCTCGAGCACCATCAGCGCTACGAAGACGTCGAGGACGTGCTCGCGGCCGGGATAACGGTCTTCTCCACGGTCAACGTGCAGCACCTGCAGAGCGTCAGCGAGCGGATCGCCGAGAAGACGGGCATCGTGGTCAGGGAGACGATGCCCGACCGCGTGCTCGACGAGGCCGACGAGGTGGTGGTCGTGGACCTGACGCCCGAGGCCCTGCAGGCGCGCATCACGGAGGGCAAGGTGTTCCCGGCCGGCAGCGTGCCCGTGGCGCTGGAGCGGTTCTTCACCAAGGACAACCTCGGCGTGCTGCGCGAGATGGCTCTGCTGCAGGTCGTCGAGGAGGTCGAGGCCCATAGGCTCACGGCAGAGGTGCTCAACGACGAAGACCGCCTGATCAGCAACGTGGCGGCGGAGCGCTCGCACAGGTTCCTGTGCCTCGTGCGGCCCGAGCCGAGCGCCAACCGCATCATCCGCCGCGCGTGGACGATCGCCGAGCGGCTGGGTGGCGAGCTGGACCTCCTGTGGGTCGTCTCAGCCGACGAGGCAGACGACCCAGAGACCGACCGGCGCGTCGACGAGCTGCGCCGCCTGGCCGCGGTCTTCGGCGCACGGATGATCGTCGAGACCGACCGCAGCGTCGCCAGGGCGGTCACCCGTGTCGTCACCCGGTGCGGGGCGACGCACGTGGTCATGGGCACACCGCACCCCCACCAGCGACTCGGCCGGCCGTCGAGCACGCTCGTGGATGAGATCGTCGCTGCCGACCCGAGCCTTGACCTCGTGCTGGTGGGGGACCCGCTACCGACCGCGGGGGTCAGTAGAGATGCTGGGTGAGCGACTGGTCGAGTGGCTCGAGGCAGTTCTCAGATGCCCGCCTCGAGCGCGTCCTGCACTTCGTAGATCGCCTGGGTGGCGGTACGCGGACAGTTCCGGTTATACAGCGGGCTCAGACCATCCGTAAGCAGCACCTGAGCGCGCGCGACGCCGGCCGCGTTCACTTGAGCCGCGCCTTCAAGTCGTTCCGCCAACCCGAGGATCGGATGCCGGGCGCGACGCACCGCGGCGGGCTCGACCACGCTCGCCGAGATGATCCGATGTGACCTGCGGTAGTCGGCGTAGTCGACGATCCCGCGGAGGCTGCGCGCGATCTGCTGTCGTGTGCGCGCGTTGGTGAGTTGGCGCGCGCGCAACGCCAGCGCCGGGGTCGACTCGTACGGGCGTCCGGCCGCGATCTGGCGGTCGAGCGCTCCGCGCGTGACGTATACCCGGAGCCGCAGCTTCAGGGAGGCCTCCGCCGAAGTGAATCGGCCTTGGCGGTCCAGCGGAACTACGTGAAAGGTACTCATCTATTGCTCCTGCCGGGCTATGCCGGCTCTCGGTGTCGACGGAGCAGGTGAACACTCACCTGAAGGCATCGGCAGTGGGTGGTGGGGAGCGTTTCCAGGCTGCCCGAATTGAGTGTGTCACCAGGACGATTACGGTCGCGTTACAAATGACCCTGCCGCCATAACGATTTTGTGAAGACCGGCGCCGGAACACCCGTGCGCTTGTCGCTACTCCTCGCCGCGATCGAGCGTGGCGACGAGGAGTTCCCACCATTCGGGCGCGGAGACGCCGGCCGAGAGCGCGGCGAGTGCCCTCCTGAGATCGCTGCCACGGCCCTCGTTGTCGCGCCCGACCTCAGAGACGAGCCAATCGGTGGACGCCAACCGGTAGACGTGCAGCGAGCGTCCGCCCATAGGGCTGTCCGCGATCCACTCGCCGCGACCGCACACCTCGATGAGGACTCGCTGGTCGTGGGAGATGGGGTGCTCGGGCGAGCTCATGTCGGATTGTCCGGGGTGCCGCTCGGCGTCCACGTGCGGTCGCCTCAGAAGTGCCCCTTGACCGCCTCGGTCGAGATTCGACGTGTGTCCTCCGGGGCAGGGCGCAGGATCAGGATCTCGGCCGGCACGCGATCGAGCATCCAGCGCAGGTCCTCGTAGCTGAGGCCGACACGTGGATCTTCGTCGGCGGAGACGATGATGCGGTCGAAGTGCTCCTGCTCGAGCAGTTTGCGCAGCGCGTCGCGCGCGGAGCGCCCGCGGCCGACGCGCGAGTCGACGGGCACGCCCTGCGAGGTGGCACGTTGCTCGATCGCCTCGAGCAGCGGCATCCCGCGCGCGCACTGCACCGGCAGCGCTGTTTCCAGCGGTAGGTTCATCGGCACGCGCGCGAGGAACGCCGGCATGATGATCGCGTCCTCGGCCTTCGCCAGGCGCACGGCCGCCTCGAACGAGCGGCGAGAGATCTCCTCACCCGTGAATGGGAGGAGGATCCGACGACCTCCCGGCAGGCGGTTGCGCGCCGGCCGGCGCCCATGCGGCGGCAGCCAGTAGCCGGCGGCGATCCCGAACAGAGCGCCGGCGCAGGCGACCGCCACGATCACGCTCACGTTCATAGGCTCTCCACCCCCGTGCCGCTCGAACCGGTCGGGCGGTGGGAGCGATCCGCGACGATCCGCACGTCGACGCCCGGCAGACGCTGCATCAGCCGCTGTGGAAGCGGCACGCGCAGCCGGGCAAGGCCGCGCGGCGGGCGCGAGCCGCCGATCAGGATGTAGGTGGTGCCGCGCCGCGCGGCGACCTCGACGACGGCGGCCGTCAGGTCGTCGGATTCCTCCTCGATCATCCTCGCGCCCAGCACCGACGCGAGTTGGCGCAGCGCGGCGAGCGAGCGCTGCTCACTTTCGGAGAGCTCCTTGCCCGGCCCGCGCACCCACAGGAGATCGAGCCCCGCGCCGAGACGCTGCGCCGAGCGCCACGCACGGCGCACGAGCCGCTGCGCGCTGGGCTGCGGCTCCACGAGTGCGAGCAGGCGCTCGCCGACGGCGTACGGCGCGTCGGCCGCGAGGCTCTCCTCGCGAGAGCCGACGAGCTCGGTGGTCAGGCGCTTGGCGCCGACCTCCTCGGCGACCTGGCGCAGTGCCACCTCGCGCAGCGCCGACAGGTTCTCGATCTTGAAGAAGTTGTTGAGCGCCGCGTCGATGCGCTCAGCCGGATACACCTTGCCGGCGCGCAGGCGCTCGAGCAGCGCCTCCGGGGTGAGGTCGATCAGCACGACCTCGTCGGCGCGGCCGAGCAGCGCGTCGGGGATCGTCTCGCGCACGCGGATGCCGCTCAGCTCGGTGATGTGATCGTTGAGCGACTCGAGGTGCTGAACGTTGACGGTGGAGAGGACGTCGATGCCCGCGTCGAGCACCGCTTCGATGTCTTGGAAGCGCTTGGTGTGCTCGACCCCGGGAACGTTCGTGTGGGCGAGCTCGTCGATCAGGCACAGCTCGGGCGCCCTGCTCAGGATCGCCGGCATGTCCATCTCTTCGACGACCGTCTCGCGATAGCGCACGCGCCTGCGGGGGATGATCGGCAGGCCCTCGGCGAGGCTCGCCGTCTCAGCCCGCCCGTGCGTCTCGAGCAGGCCGATCACGACGTCGCGGCCCACCTCCTGCTCGGCGTGACCCTCGAGCAGCATGCGGTAGGTCTTGCCGACGCCCGCCGCCATCCCGATGAAGACCTTCAGGCGCCCGCGACTCTGATCGACGGAGACGGCCATTGCTGTGCAGTCGCGCTCGCGGGCACCGCGACGCGCTCGCCGCTCATGCTCCGAGCAGGTTGTGCACGATCAGGTCGATCAGCTTGATGCCGATGAACGGCGCGATGATCCCACCAAGACCATAGATCCACAGGTTGCGCCGCAGCAGGGCGCTGGCGCCGATCGGGCGGTAGCGCACGCCGCGCAGCGACAGCGGGATCAGCAGCGGGATCACGATCGCGTTGAAGATGATCGCCGAGACGATCGCCGACTGCGGCGTGCCGAGACCCATGATGTTGAGCACGTGCAGCGGCCCCTTGCCCCCTGCGCTCGTCGCGTACGTCGCGACGAACACGGCGGGCAGGATCGCGAAGTACTTGGCGACGTCGTTGGCGATCGAGAACGTCGTCAGCGCGCCGCGCGTGATCAGCAGCTGCTTGCCGACCTCGACGATCTCGATCAGCTTCGTCGGGTTGGAGTCGAGATCGACCATGTTGCCCGCCTCACGCGCCGCCTGCGTACCGGTGTTCATCGCCACGCCCACGTCCGCCTGGGCGAGCGCGGGCGCATCGTTGGTGCCGTCGCCGGTCATCGCCACGAGCCGACCCTCGGCTTGCTCCTCGCGGATCAGCGCGAGCTTGCGCTCGGGTGTGGCTTCGGCGAGGAAGTCGTCGACGCCCGACTCCTCGGCGATCTTCGCCGCCGTCAGGCGGTTGTCGCCGGTGACCATCACGGTCCTGATGCCCATCGCGCGGAGCTGGTCGAAGCGCACCTTCATGCCCTCCTTGACCGTGTCCTTGAGGTAGACCACGCCCAGCACCTGGCTGTCACGCGACACGGCCAGCGGCGTGCCGCCCTCGTTGCCGATACGGTCGAGCGCGGCCTGCAACTCGGGGGGCGGCGAGCCGCCTTCGCGCTTGACCAGCTCGATGATCGCGTCGCCGGCGCCCTTGCGCAGCTGCTGGCCGTCGATGTCGATGCCGCTCATGCGCGTCTGCGCCGTGAAGGGGACGAACTCGGCGTGCAGCGTGGTCATGTCGTGCTCGCGGATGCCGTACTGCTTGGCCAGCACGACGATCGAGCGACCCTCGGGCGTCTCGTCGGCGAGCGAGGCCAGCTGCGCGACCTCGGCCAGCTCGGACTCGGCCACGCCCGGCATCGGCACGAATTCCGATGCCAGCCGGTTGCCGATCGTGATCGTCCCGGTCTTGTCGAGCAGCAGCACGTCGACGTCGCCCGAGGCCTCGACCGCGCGTCCGGAGAGCGCGAGCACGTTGCGACGTACGAGTCGGTCCATGCCGGCGATCCCGATCGCCGACAGCAGCGCGCCGATCGTCGTCGGGATCAGCGCGACGAGCAGCGCGATCAGCGTGGTCTCCGAGATCGCGGTCCCGGCGAACAGGCCGAACGGGCGCAGCGTCGCCACGACGATCACGAAGATCAGAGTCAGTGCCGCGAGCAGGATGTTCAGCGCGATCTCGTTCGGGGTCTTGCGCCGGGATGCTCCCTCGACGAGCGCGATCATGCGGTCCAGAAACGACTGGCCGGGCTCCTGGGTGATTTCGACGATGATCTCATCCGAGGTCACGCGCGTGCCGCCCGTGACCGCGCTGCGGTCGCCGCCGGACTCGCGGATCACCGGGGCGGACTCGCCCGTGATCGCGGACTCGTCGACCGTGGCGATGCCCTCGATCACGGTGCCGTCGCCGGGGATCAGCTCCCCCGCCGGCACGACCACGACGTCGCCGCGCGTGAGCTCGGCGGCCGCCTTGGTGGAGCCGTCACGCATGGTGGCGACCGTCTCCTTGCGCATCGAGCGCAGCGTGTCGGCCTGAGCGCGGCCGCGACCCTCGGCGAACGCCTCGGCCATGTTCGCGAACACGACCGTCAGCCACAGCCAGATCGAGATCGTGAACGTGTACCACGAAGGATCTTTGCCGCCGAGAGATTCGCCGCCGCCGAGCTGAATGAACCAGGTCACGGTCGTGATCAGCGCGCCGATCTCGACCACGAACATCACCGGGTTGCGGATCTGCACGCGGGGGTCGAGCTTCTTGAGGCTGTCGATCAGCGCGCGCGTGACGATGTCGCGCTGGAACAGCGAGATCGCCTGGCGCTCGTGGGTTGCCGGCATCTGCGCGGACATCAGTTCGTTGCTCCTGTCAGACGGTCGAGTGCAAGGTTGAGCTCGAGCACGTTCACGCCTTCTTCGCCGGAGAAGCCGAGCCCGCGACCCGATGTGTACTTGGCGATCAGGCCGTTCACCGTCGTCAGCGAGAGGTGGCGCACGGACGCTATGCGGTAGGCCTGGATCCAGGCGTTCGCCTTCGAGATTTCGGGGTCGAGCCCCGAGGCCGAGCTGTTGACGGCGTCGACGGGAATCTTTGCCACGGTCAGCCCGGGGTCATATTCGGTCTTGGTGGTGGGGTTCATGTTCAATTCGAGATATGCCTTGATGTTTTCTTCGTCGGCTTCCTTGGTCTTGACGCTGTTCGGGCCGTGGTTGGAGAAGGTGCTCGCGGCGGCGTTGTCGGCGCCGCCTTCGGTGGCCGACGGGCGCGTCTGGAAGTAGCGCGGGTCCGCTTCGGTCACCACCACGCCCTTCACTTCCTTGGGCTTGCCGTTCTTTTCGAGCACCGGCGTGGAGAAGCTCTGGCCGATGATCTTCGAGCCGACGAGCTTGCCGTCGACGTAGACCTTCTGCCCGTTGGCGTCGCCGGGAAAGGCGACCTGACTGATGCCCGTGATCGCGAGCGGGTAGACGAGCCCGAGCAGGATCGCGAAGACGATGATCCCGATGACCGATGTGATGGTGTCGCGCAGCCAGGGTTTCATGTCAGTAGAGGTGTCCGGTCAGGCCCTGAACGATCGGGCCGAGGAGCAGCGCGGGGAAGAAGGTGAGCGCGCCGACGAGGATGATCACGCCGATCAGCAGCACCACGAACGTGCCGTTGTCGGTGCGCATCGTGCCGAGGCCCGCAGGGGTGACGCGCTTGCCGGCCAGCGCGCCGGCGATGGCAAGCGCGAACAGGATCGGCGCGTAGCGCGCGAACACCATGTCGAAGCCGCCGAGCACGTCGGCGAAGCTGATCCCGTGAGCGCCGAGGTTGCCGGCGTTCGGCTGGATTAGGCCGGTGTAGCCGGCGAACGCGGAGCCGTTGTTGTTCGCCTGGGAGAGGTAGGCGTAGAAGGTCTCGGAGAATGCCTGTGGCGTATGAACACCCAGCTTGGCGGAGCTCGCCACTTCGGAGATCGACGCACGCCCGCCTTTGCTCGCAGTGGCCAGCGCCGTGCAGAACAGCGCCGTCAGCGGGGTGATCAGGATGCCCAGCCCGGCGAGCTTGATCTCCCTCGCCTCGAGCTTCTTGCCGAGCCACTCCGGCGTGCGCCCGACCATCAGCCCACCGATGAAGACCGCCAGCAGGACGTACTCCAGAATCGAGTACAGGCCCGTGCCGACGCCGCCGAAGATCACCTCGCTGGCGGACAGGTTGGCAAACGGCACGGCTCCGCCGATACCCGTGAACGACTCAAGCGCGCTGTTGACGGCGCCGCATGAGGTGACGGTGGTGATGACGTTGAACAGCGCCGAGCCCGCGATCCCGAAGCGCTGCTCCTTGCCTTCCATGTTGCCGCCGCCCGAGCCCGAGATCACGTGCGTGTGCAGGCCAGCCGCGTGCTGGGCGGGCGAGCCGTGGGCCTCGGCGATGTAGGCGACCACGACCGCACCGAGGAACATCAGCATCACGGTCCCGTAGATCGCGTAGCCCTGGCGGCGGTTGCCGGTCATGCGCCCGTAGGTGAAGATGAGCGCTGCTGGGATGATCAGCACGAGCATCATCTCGACCAAGTTGGTGAACCCCGTCGGGTTCTCGAACGGGTGAGCCGAGTTGGTGTTGAAGAAGCCGCCGCCGTTGGTGCCGAGCTCCTTGATCGCCTCCTGCGCGGCGACCGGTCCCATCGCGACCGTCTGGGTGAGACCGGTGATGGTGTGAACGGTCAGGTAGTTGGAGAAGTTGGCGATCACGCCTTGGGAGGCGAGCACGAGCGCGCCGAGCACCGAGATCGGCGCGAGGACATAGAGAACCGTGCGCACCAGATCCTGCCAGAAGTTGCCGATGCCCTTGCCGCTGCGCCCGATGATCCCGCGGATCAGTGCCACGGCAACGACGATCCCGACCCCCGCCGAGAGCCAGTTCTGCACGGTCAGCCCGATCATCTGGCTGAGGTAGGTCATGGTCGTCTCGCCGCTGTAGTACTGCCAGTTCGTGTTCGTCATGAACGACGACACAGTGTTGAACGTCACGTCCGCCGGACCCGAGTGGTAGCCCAACGGGTTGAGTGCGTGCGGCACGAAGAACGCGTCCTGCGTGCGCAGAATGAAGTACAGGAACAGCCAACCCGCGAGCGAGAAGATGATCAGGCTTTTCGCGTATGCCTTCCAGTCCTGCTGACGCTCCTCGTCGACCCTGAGGATGCGGTAGAGGAAGCGCTCGGGGCCGGCGAATATGGGTGACAGGAACACCCTCTCACCGGTGTAGACCTTCGCCATGTAGCTGCCGAACGGGAAGGCGAGCGCAGTCAGGATGACCACGAACGCGATGATTGTGAACCAGCCTGCGAACGTCATGCTTAGAGCTTCTCCCCGCGGATCAGCGCGTAGAAGAGATAGGCGATCACCAGCACCGAGACGACCAGGCCAAAGAAGTCGGCGCCGCCCATGTGCGCGATGAAGAACCCAAGGGGAAGCGGCGCGCTCATATCCGGTCGATGCCCTCGATGATCAACAGCAGGATCGCGAACATCGCGATCCCGAGAATTATGTACACGGCGTCCATGGGCAACACTATGGGCGCTTGCGCGTCACAGCGACGTAACGAATCCCACCCGGCACGTAACGATTTCGTGACGACGACAGCCTGCTGGCGCCCGCGACGTGGTGCGCTGCGTGGCGGGAGCAGGACCGGCGGTGCATGTGCTGATCCTGCTTGGGCTGTACCCGCCCCGCATCCGCAGCAACGACTGCCAGAGAGTCAGTAGCCTGCCGCAGAGTTCGCTACATCTTGTAACGATTACGCCCCGTAACGATTATCGAGGCGGAACGATCTTGCGACGGGACAAACCTCGCGCCCCAACGATCTGAGCGACGGGAACCGTCACCATCACGGTCGCTCACTCCGAGAACCGGTACCCCACCCCCGGGTCGGTCATGATGTAGCGTGGCCTGTCGTTGCCGTCGGGCTCGATCTTGGCGCGCAGCCGCGCGATGTGCGTGCGCAGGGGCTGGATGTCGTCGACGTATTCCGGCCCCCAGACCTCGGCGAGCAGCTTGCGGTGGGTCATCAGCCGGCCGCGGTTGCGCGCCAGGGCACGCAGCAGATCGAACTCGATCGGGGTCAGGTGGATCGGCTCGCCGTCGCGGCGGACGACGCGCGCGGCGAGGTCGATCTCCAGTCCCTCGGCCTCGATGCGCGGCTCCTCCTCCCCGCGCGCGGCGCGCCGCAGGGCGGCGTTCAGGCGAGCGACGAGCTCGCGCGCGCCGAACGGCTTGGTTATGTAGTCGTCGGCGCCGGCCTCGAGCGCCCTGACCTTCTGCTCCTCCTCACCCACCGCCGAGAGCACGAGAATCGGCATTTCGCTCCACTCGCGCAGCGTGCGGGTGACGGCGATGCCGTCGATGTCCGGGAGCACGAGATCGATGATCGCGGCGTCCGGCGGGCGCACCGCCGCGAGATCGAGCGCCTCCGAGCCGGTTTCCGCCGGCACGGCCTCGAAGCCGGCCTCGCGCAGCACGACCTTCAGCGCCCGCACGATCTGCGGCTCGTCGTCGACCACGAGCACGCGTGGCGGACTCACAGCGGCAGCTCGAACACGAACGTCGCGCCCTGGCCTGGCAGCGACTCGACATGCAGCGACCCTGCGTTGGCCTCGGTGAAGCCGCGCGCGATCGCCAGCCCGAGCCCGGACCCGCGGTGCCCGCTGCCGGGCGTGCCGGCGCGGTAGAACGGCTCGAACACCCGCTCCAGCTGGGCCGGGGGGATGCCGGGACCGCGGTCGACGATTCGCACGATCACGCGGTCGCCGGTCGCGGCATGCGGCTGGAGAGCCTCGCCGCCATCGCCCTCGGCGGCGGATGCGCCCGCACGCTCAGCCTCGAGCACGCCGGCGCGGCCGCCCACGCGCGCGCCCGCCAGACGCCGCACTGCGCGGGCGCGCACCGACACCGGGTGCCCGCCGGAGTGGCGCCGCGCATTCTCGAGCACGTTCACGAGCGCCCGCTCCATCTGCACGGGATCGACGCTGACGAGTGGGATGTCGCGGTCGATCGAGAGGCTGAACGCGTCCGGCGCGGCGCCCACGTCGAGGACGGCGGAGCGGATCAGCTCGTCGATCGAGGTCCACTCCCTGCGGGGCTCGGCGGCGCCGGCCTGCAGGCGCGAGAGATCGAGCAGGTTGTCGACCAGCCGCGCTAGGCGCTTGGTCTCCTCCTGGATGACCGCGGCCATCTCGGCGCGCTCCTCGGGCGATAGCGATGGCGAGCCGACGGCCTCGCCGGCGGCCGAGATCGCGGTCAGGGGCGAGCGCAGGTCGTGTGAGACCGCCCGCAAGAGCGCCGTCTTGACCGTATCGGCCCGTCGCAGCGCCGCCGTCTCGACGACCCCGCCGAGCAGCGTCTCGCGCTCGAGCGCGGCGCTCAGCAGCGCCTCGAGCGCCGGCACGACGCGCTCCTGCAACCTGCGCAGGCTGGCCTCCGAGGTGCCGGCGCCGACCAGCAGCGTCCCCAGCCGGTTGGGCCCTTCGCGCAGAGGGAACGCCACCCTGCGCTCGTCTCCTTCGACCGCCTCCATCTCGATCGCCGCCGAGCTCAGCTCGAGCGTCTGCGCCAGGCGCGCCGCGGCGGTGGGCAGCGCCTCGGCGAGGCTGTTGCCGCGTAGCAGCAGCCTCGCCATCTCCGCCGCGAGATCGGCCTCCCGCCGGCGCTCCTCGGCGTCGCGGGTGCGCGCGCGCGTGACCTCGGCCACCGAGCTGGCCAGCATCGCGACCACCAGGAACGCGGCCAGCGCGACCCAGTTGTCGGAGTCCTGGAGCGTGAAGCGCCCGACCGGCGGCAGGTGAAAGAAGTTGAACGCGGCCGCGCTGACGACGGCGGTGGCGACACCGAGCCATCCGCCCCAGGTGATCGAGACGACCAGCACCGCGGGCAGATAGACGACGCTCAGCGAGACCACGGGCGCGACGTGCGCGAGCGGGTAGACGATCAGGGTGCACAGCGCCACCGCGGCGAGCGCCACCAGCACGCCCACGCGCCGGGGGGGCGGCTCTGCCGCGAGCAGGAATCCGAACGGTGAGGACATTGACACCAGCGTAAGGCGAACGGGGCGGGTCTCGCCTCCCGCCCCGTTCGGTGCGCCCTATGCGGTTCGGTGCGCGTTGCGGATGGAGCTCCCCCTCGAGCGAGTCCGGTCCGCTGCCGTGTCCCACCGTCCCGATGGCCATCATCGACAGTCGCGCCCAGCGGCAGGTGACGCACCGGTGACCAGCCTGTGACGATCTCGTAACTTCGAGTCGTCCACTCGTGCGTCGGCATTCTCCGCGTCCGCTAAAGCGAGTCTGCGTGCCCGCCGACGTCGTCCAGGTAGGCATAACGAGCCGATGACCGCACGCCCGCGCCCCACAGCCGCGTTGTTCACCGTCGCTGCCCTGGCGGCGTTGGCCGTGTGCTGCACGCAGGCGTTTGCCGCGGCGACGGTCGCGCCGCTGCCGCCCTCCGCGTACACCACGCGCGCCGTGTGCCCGTCGCCGTCGCCGGGACACGCCACCTGCCTGGCGCTGGCGCTCGTTGCGCAGACCGCGCAGGCACGCGCGCACACCCACCCGCTGGGCGTCGCAGCCGCGTCCCTGAGCTCGACGCCGTCGCCGGCGGCCGGCGACTTCGGGCTGAGACCGCAGGACCTGCACAGCGCCTACGCGCTGCCCACCAGCGCGACGGGAACGCAGACGATCGCGCTGGTCGACGCGTACAACGACCTCAGCGCCGAAGCGGACCTGGAAACCTACTCCACGGAATTTGGGCTGCCGAGATGCACCACGGAAAGCGGCTGCTTCAAGAAGGTCAACCAGAACGGCGAAACGTCGGACCTGCCGTTCCCGCAGACACCGACGATCCTGACGGCGCAGGAAACACTCTGTGACGGCAGCGAAGCGGACGAAACCACCAAGAAACAGGAAGAACGCGAAGAAGCGTGCTTCGCCGTCGAAGAAGCCGAGGGATGGTCGGTGGAGATCTCGCTCGACATCGAGACCGCACATGCCGTCTGCCAGAACTGCCACATCGCGCTCGTCGAGGCCGCGTCGACCAGCTACGCGGACCTGGAGAGCGCCGAGAACGCTGCCGCGGGCCTCGGCGCGGATGAGATCTCGAACTCGTGGGGCGGCCCTGAATGCGTCGAGGGCGAGTGTGTGAGCGACAGCTCGGCTTTCAACCATCCCGGCGTGGTGATCACGGCCTCAGCCGGGGACGACGGCTACCGCAACTGGCTCGAAGAACCGCGCTCATCCGCCGCCAACTTCCCTGCCTCCTCGCCACAGGTGGTGGCAGTTGGCGGAACGCGCCTTGGGCTCGGATCCGACGGTGAATGGGCCGGCGAGAGCGTCTGGAACGACGGCGGCAAGAGCGCCGGCCGCAGAGACGGCCACGGCGCCACCGGCGGTGGCTGCAGCAGCCAGTTCGCAGCGCAACCGTGGCAGCTGAACGTCGCGGACTGGTCTGCGGTCGGCTGCGCCAGCAAGCGCGCCGTCGCCGACGTGTCCGCCGACGCCGACCCCTACAGCGGCCTTGCGATCTACGACTCGAGCCCTGAATGCGAAACCAGCTACGAAGAAGAGAACGCGAAAAAAGAAGTCGTCGAACACGTCGTGCACTGGTGCACCGTCGGCGGAACCAGTCTCGCGTCGCCGCTGATCGCTTCGACGTTCGCGCTGGCCGGGGGCGCCAACGGCGTCGAATATCCCGCCGAGACGCTCTACGAAAATGCAGCCAAGTCGCCCGGGTCGCTGCACGACGTGACCGCGGGGTCCAACGGCGAATGCGCCTCGCCGTTCGATGAAGCGACCGGCCTGCCGTCCTGCACGACCGCCGCGGAGGCCAAAGCGAGCTGCGCCTCACAGCTGATCTGCCTGGCCGGCACGGGCTACGACGGCCCCACCGGCGTGGGAACGCCCGACGGGCTCAGCGCCTTCCAGCCAAACACGAGCGAAGCATCTCCGGGCTCAAGCGAAAAGGGCACCCACGAACCACCGGCGGGGCCCGGCGAAGCAGGCGCGGGCGGCGGGCAGGGAGCGGGAGCCGGGAGCTCGAGCGCCGGCACCTCCACCTCCAAGCCGCCCCCGGCGACCACGAGCGCCGTCGCCGCCGCACAGTCCGTACAGCTCTCAGGACTGGCGCTTACGCCGAAGGCGCTGATCGCCCTGAACACGAGCCGACCGCGGATCGACCAGCTCGGCTTCACGTTCACGATCAACCTCGCCACGCATGTGCGCGTGTCGCTGGAAAAGCGGGTCGCCAGCCACGGACACGCACGCTGGCAGGCGGTCACGCGCCCGCTCACGATCGCCGCCGTGACGGGGCGCAACAGCAGGCGCCTGAGCGGACGCGGAGTGCTGAGCAGCGGCAGCTACCACCTGACGCTCACCCCTGCGCACGGGGCGGCACGCTCGATCTCGCTCAAGATCGGCTGACGGCTCCTCTCAGCATCTGCTCGCCGCGGTCGGTCAGGTGCCAAGAGTTGGGCGCGCCGCGCGTGCGGCCTTCGCCCGTCTTCGCGACCAGCCCCCGATCCTGCAGGCGGGCCAGCAGCTTCGACACCTGGCCCTGGTCGACGATGCCGGCGCGATCGGCGACCTCACGGTTGCTTGCCCCGGGGTAGTCGGCGAGGGCACGCAGAACACGGGTCGTGCGATAGGTCAGCCGCGGGCGACCGCCGTGCTCGAACGCCACCCCGACATGCGGCGCCGCGATCCCAGCGCCGCTGCGCACGCGCGGAGGCGGGCGCGTGAGCTCCCGGCGGGCGACCCCCACCCCGAGGTAGGGGAGGACGATGATGCTGACGAGCGATCCGAACAGATCCATGACCCCTTCGCGCTCTTTCGACAGCAGTCGGTTGTGGAGCACCGCCAGCACCGCGCCGACTGCACCCTCGGCGATCACGGCAGGGGGTTGCTGCCTGCCAGGGGACGCCTCCATGCGCCCGCGATCGACTACTGCTGCAAGCGCAGCGAGGATCTCGACCCGACGGCGCAGGACCTGCTCGCCGCCGCTCAGCGAGTACACGACCAGCAGCCGTCCGAGCGCCGGCTCCTCTTCGAGAAACCACAGGAACGCCACGAGCGCGGCCTTGATCGCGTCCAGCCACCGCGACTCCGCGTCGTAAGCGGCGACCATCCCTCTGCGCGCGCGCTCGATGCCGAGCTCGATCGCCGCCAGCAGACACGCTTCTCGGTCGGGGAATGCCTCATGGAGAGCACCGCTCGAAACGCCCGAGCGCGCGATCACCTCGGCGAGTGTCACGCTGGCGCCGCCGGCGCCACGCTCGGCCATCGCCTCGGCCATCGCCTCCAGGATCCTCGTTCGCTGAGCTTCCTCCACGCCCCCGCCACTCCCCGCTTGACAACGGTCCGGGAGCCTAGCTCCTATTGTCTAGCCGGGTAGCGCGGGCGGGAGCCGCACGGGCGCGCCGTAGGCCAGCAGGCACTGGGGCAACTCCACGCCCCCGTCGGCGCGCTGGCCGTTCTCGAGCAGCGCGACGATCGTGCGCCCGACAGCGATCGCGGTGCCGTTGAGCGTGTGCAGCGCCTGCGCGCGTTTGCCGGCGCGGACGCGAATGTTCAGGCGCCGCGCCTGGTAGTCGGTCGTGTTCGAGCATGACGTCAGCTCGCGATAACGACCCTGGCTGGGGATCCACGCCTCGCAGTCGTACTTCTTCGCCGCCGAGTTGCCGAGGTCGCCCACGGCGATGTTGACGACGCGGTAGGCCAGCCCCAGCTCGCCCAGGATCTCCTCCTCGATCGCGAGGATCCGCTCGTGCTCGTCGGCGGACTGCTCGGGCGCGACGAAGCTGAACATCTCCACCTTGTCAAACTGATGCACCCTGATGATGCCCCGCGTGTCCTTGCCCGCCGCGCCGGCCTCGCGACGGAAGCACGGCGAGAAGCCCGCGTAGCGCAGCGGCAGCCGCTCGGCGTCGAGGATCTCGTCGTCGTGCAGGGACGCGAGCGCCACCTCCGAGGTCCCCACCAGGAACAGCTCGTCCTCGGGCAGGCTGTAGATCTGCTGCTCGGTGTCGGGCAGGAAGCCCGTCCCGTACAGCGCCCGTTCACGCACCAGCACCGGCGGTATCACCGGCTCGAACCCCGCGCCACGGAGCTTCTCGAGCACCCAGCGCACGAGCGCCAGCTCGAGCATCACGAGGTCGCCTTTCAGGTACGCGAAGCGCGCCCCCGAGAGGTTGGCAGCGCGATCCATGTCGATCAGCTCGCCCGCCAGCTCGAGGTGGTCGCGCGGCTGGAAGTCGAGCTGTGGAATCTCGCCGACCTCGCGCACGAGCGCGTCCTCGGGCCCCGGCGCGGCGCTCGGGTCCGGCAGGTTGGGCAGCGGCGCGAGCAGCTCATCGAGCGTCTGTCTGGCAAGCTCGGCCTGAGCGGCCAGCTCCTTGACCTCGGCGCTCATCTGCTTGAGCTTCGCCAGCTCCGGCGCGACGTCTGCTCCAGCCCGCTTGCCGGCGGCGACGTTCTCCGAATGTTCACGCTGCATCGCGCGCAGGTTCTCGGCGCTTGCCGTTGCCGACCGCCACTCGGCGTCCTTGGCGAGAATCAGATCAACGATCGCCGGCAGGTTCGGATTGCGCCGAGCTAGTGCCGCCTTTACGTCACGGCTTTCGTCCCGGATGCGCTTGATGTCGAGCACGCTGAGAGCCTATCCATCCGTGCCGGCGCGCCTGCTGCGTACCCAGCTAAAGCAGGTCGTGTGCTCGGCGCGACCGCCGCGAAGTCGCGGGCGCGACGAGGACGCGACCTGCGCTATTTCGTGGACAACGTGATGTTCGTCGAGGGCACCTTTTCCGCCTGGAGCCCTGAGTACTTCGCAAGGAACGCCGCAACGTCCTGAGCGTCTTCGCCGACGACGACGTTCTCGGGCATGATCGCGCCAGAGAAGCCGCCGTTGCGGATCGCATAGAGCACCTGTTCGACGTTCTCCTTGCGGATGTTGAAGTTCGGCCCGTTGGTCTTGACGCGGTTGGAGATCTCCGTGGCGGAGCCCTCCGCGCCTACCACCGCAAGCGTGTGGCAGCCCGAGCAGTGATCGCGGAACAACACAGCACCCTTGTAATAGAGGCTCGTCTTGGCGACCTGGATTCCCTGCGACCCGCAGGCGCCCAGCGCCGTTGAGCAGGCAAGCAGGGCGATGATCATGGCTGCGCGCTTCATGCGCCGAGAATATATAGGGACGAGGCCGGCACGGAGCGCTGGCCGAATCGTCGATCTGAGGCCGGCATGGAGCGCCGGCCGATCATTGATCTAAAACCCGTGAGCCGTGCTCGCCGCGCGCAGCGCCAAGAACACGACCACGATCGCCGACAGCGCCATCACGCCGACCTCGCGGCGCACGATCGCCGCCACCACGGCGTGCTGCTCGGATTCGGGCAACGCGCCGACGGCGGCGGCGTCCTGGAGTCCGCTCTGGTCGAGGATCGTCTGCGCCGAGGCGACGCGCAGCTGCTCGGCCACGAATGCGATCGCCAGCGGCAGCAGCGCGTACAGATAGAAGAGGTGTTCGCTCGAGTAGTTGCCTGCGGCGGCTAGCGAGCCGACGGCGATCGCCAGCGTCAGCGCCGAGCCCTGCCCCACCCGCAGCAGCACCCAGAAGCTGCGCACCGGCCGGTGGTCGGTCGTGCGCTGCTGGTACCAGATCGTCGCTCCGAGCACGCCGGGGATCGCGTTCAGCGCCGCGACCGCCAGTGCACCCGCCACGACAGCGTTCGTCACCGCGCTGATTTCGAGTCGATTGCCACTATGTAACACCCTGCCACAAGCAGTGATATAACAGCGCGCGGTGCTACGCACTTATCTCCCGGCGATCGTTTTCCTCGTTCTCGGTGGCGCCGTGGGCGGCGCGTTCGCCGTGTTGAACTCGGTCATCGGACCGCGTCGTGCGACGCCGCACAAGCAGGACCCGTACGAGTGCGGCCTGCCGTCCGAGGTCAAGCGTGGACTGCGCTTCGGCATCAGCTTCTACCTGATCGCGATGCTGTTCATCCTGTTCGACATCGAGGTGGTCTTCCTCTACCCGATCGCGATCGAGCTGCGCGCGTACGGCAGCTTCGCGCTGATCGAGACGATCGTGTTCATCGTGCTGCTGTTCGTGGCGTTCGCCTACGTATGGCGAAGGGGGGCGTTGGAGTGGAGATAAAGCGCGAGCTGCTCAGCGGGCCGGGGGCAGGCGGGCAGCTCACCGGGGCACCGGGAGCCGCGACCGACCTGCGCGTGCGCTCGCTGAACGCACGGCAGCTGCTGCGCGGTGGGGACCTGGAAGGCCCGAACCCGTCCGTGCACCTGCAGGGCAGCGACTTCGAACGCCACGTCGAAGAAAGCATCATGACCACCACGCTCGACAAGGCCGTCGCGTGGGCGCGCTCGAACTCTTTCTTCCCCGCCACCTTCGGTCTGGCGTGCTGTGCGATCGAGATGATGTCGATCGTCGCCGCGCGCGTGGACGTCGCGCGCTTCGGCTTCGAGGCGTTTCGCGCCTCGCCGCGCCAGGCAGACCTGCTGATCCTCTCCGGCCGCGTCTCGATCAAGATGGCGCCGATCGTGCGCCGCATCTACGACCAGATGCTCGAGCCCAAGTGGGCGATCTCGATGGGAGCGTGCTGCAGCTCGATGGGGGTCTTCAACAACTACGCGCTCGTCCCCGCCGACAAGTTCATGCCGATCGACGTACACGTCCCCGGCTGCCCGCCCCGCCCGGAGGCGCTGATGCACGGCGTGCTCAAGCTTCGCACGATGGTTCAGGACGATCCCGACATGGGCTGGCGCGAGCGCTACGACGCGCGCGGCACCGAGGAGGTCCTGCCCGGTGCCTGACGCGACCGGCCTCGAGCTGATCGCCCAGGAGCTGCGCGAGGCAGAGGGAGCGAGCGTTGTCAGCGACACGCTGTTCTTCCGCAACCGCGCCACGCTGAGCGTCGAGCCGGCGCACATCCGCGCCGTGCTCGCGCATCTGCGCGCGCAGGGCTACGCGTTCCTGGCGAGCGTGCACGGCGTCGACTACTACCCGCACGAGCCACGACTGGGCGTCGTGTACGAGCTGCTGGACATGGCCCGCGTGGACCGCATCACGGTCAAGGCGCGCGTGCCGAGCGACGCGCCGGAGCTGGACTCGGTGACCCCCGACGCGGCCGACGGCGCGGGCTGGCCCACCGCCAACCACCAGGAGCGCGAGGTGTACGACATGTTCGGCGTAGTCTTCCGCGGCCATCCGGACCTACGACGAATCCTGATGCCCGAGGACTACGAGGGCCACCCGCAGCGACGCGACTTCCCGATCGGCGGCGAACCGGTGATCTTCACGTACAACGAGCACGACGCCCTGGGGGGCAGCGAGTGAGCCCGACCGAGCAACCCACGATGTCGGAGTACCGCCGGCGCGAGCAGAGCATCACGCTCGCCCCCTTCGAGGAGCAGCTCGAGGGCCAGCGCGGCGGCGGGCAGGATGAACCCACGCAGGAGCTGTTGACGCTCAACTTCGGCCCCCACCACCCGGCCACGCACGGCGTGCTGCGGCTGCTGGTGACGCTCCAGGGCGAGATCGTACGCGACGTCAAACCGATCATCGGCTACGTCCACACGGGCATCGAAAAGACCGCCGAGGACAAGTCCTACTGGAAGGTCATCCCGGTGATCGAGCGGATGGACTACCTCTCCTACTACTTCAACGCGATGGCCTTCTGCGGGGCGGTGGAGACGCTGCTCGAGGTCGAGGTGCCCAAGCGCGCGCAGTACCTACGCGTGATCCACCTGGAGCTCAACCGCATCATGTCGCACCTGGTGTGGCTGGGCACCAGCGCGCTGGACCTCGGCGCGATCTCGATGTTCTGGTACTGCTTCCGCGAGCGCGAGAAGATCCTCGACCTGTTCGAGATGTCCTCCGGGCAGCGGATGCACACGCGCTACTTCCAGGTCGGTGGCGTGATCGAGGACATCCCGCGCGGGTTCACCGAGAAGCTGCAGGGCTTCCTCAAGGACATGCCCGGGCGCATCGACCAGTACGGCGCGCTGCTGAACGGCAACGAGATCGTCCTGCACCGTCTGCGCGGCACCTGCCCGCTGGACGCCGAGACGCTGCTGTCGCTCGGCGTCACCGGGCCGCTGCTGCGCGCCGCGGGCAACCCATGGGATCTGCGCAAGGCGGCCCCGTACTGCTCCTACGAGGACTTCGACTTCAAGATCCCGGTCGGCACGCACGGCGACAACTACGACCGCTACGCGTGCCGGCTGGCGGAGATGTACGAGTCGGTGAAGATCGTGCAGCAGGCGCTCGACGGGCTGCCCGAGGGACCGCACATCACCGAGGATCGCAAGGTCGCGCTGCCGCCGCGCCATGAGCTTGCGACCTCGATGGAGGCGCTGATCCACCACTTCAAGCTCGTCACCGAGGGCATGCGCGTGCCGCCGGGAGAGGTGTACTTCCCGATCGAGTCGCCACGCGGCGAGCTCGGCTGCTTCGTGCGCTCCGACGGCTCCTCCAAGCCCGCGCGCGTGCACATGCGCGACCCGTCGTTCGTCAACCTGCAGGCAACCTCGCCGATGGTCAAGGGCGCCTACATCGCCGACATGATCGCCACCCTGGCGATGCTCGATCCGATCTTGGGTGGCATCGACCGGTGAGTACGCCCGAGAACAGTCAGCGGGCGACGCAGGCGCTGGAACTGGAGGCCGCCGAGGAGGGCACCCGGCGGCGCCCGGTCCGCCGCTTCGAACACGGCTCGCGCGTGCCCGGCTGGGACCAGTCGGTCGACCTCGAGAAGGACCCCGCGGAGATCCCCGACCCGGCGAGCACGCCCGTGCCGGATGACCTGCGCGCGGAGATCGAGGCGCACATGGCCAACTACCCCGACCGCCGCTCGGCGACGCTGCCGGCGCTGGCGGCGGCCCAGCGCGTGCACGGCTGGTGCTCGCCCAAGGCGCTCGAGCAGGTCGCGTGCGTGATGCGCCTGACGCCCGCCTACCTGGACTCGGTGGCGACGTTCTACGACATGCTCGAGACCTCGCCCGTTCCCCGCCACAGCGTGTACGTGTGCACGAACATCTCCTGCTCGCTGTGCGGCGCCGACGAGCTGTACGCGGCGATCAGCGAGGCGGCGGCGCAGGGCGTCGGCGAGAACCCCGACATCAATGTGCGCGGGTTCGAGTGCCTTGGCGCCTGCGACATCGCGCCGATGGCGTCGGTCGACGGCGTCTACGTCGGCCCGCTTGAGATCTCCGACGTGCCGCAGCTGCTGCAGGACATCCGCGCAGGGCGCCCGGTGCTGCCCGAGAAGCAGCTCGCGCGGCGGCTGGTCGCCGACCCGCACGCCAACAGCAGCGAGTTCCCGTTGCACCCGGCCGAGCCGGTACGGAGGGGCAGCTGAGCATGGCCGCCACTGCCTCCGGCGTGAGCCGGGATCCGATCCTCCTGTTCACCGATATCGACGAGCCTGGCCTGAACACGCTCGACGTCTACGAGCGCCGCGGCGGCTATCAGTCGCTGCGCAAAGCGCTCCAGATGACGCCCGAAGAGGTGCTCGAGCAGCTCAAAACGTCTGGCATCCGCGGGCGCGGCGGCGCGGGCTTCGCGATGGGCACGAAGATCTCCTTCCTGCCCAAGGGCGGGATGGACAAGTACCTCGTGTGCAACGCCGACGAGTCCGAGCCGGGGACGTTCAAGGATCGCGAGCTGATGCAGAAGACGCCGCACATGCTGATCGAGGGGATCGTGATCGCCAGCTACGCGGCTGGGACCACGCGCTCGTTCATCTACATCCGCGGCGAGTACGAGTTGCAGGCAGACATGCTCGACGCCGCGCTGCACGAAGCGCGTAACGCGGGCTACGTCGGTGAGAACATCCTCGGCTCGGGACACTCGCTGTCATTGGTCGTGCATCGCGGTGCCGGCGCGTACATCTGCGGCGAGGAGACGGGCCTGCTGGACTCGCTCGAGGGCAAGCGCGGCAACCCGCGCCTGAAGCCGCCGTTCCCGGCCCTGCAGGGTCTCTACCAGGGACCGACGCTGATCAACAACGTCGAGACGCTGTCGACCGTCCCCGCGATCATCGCGATGGGCGGCGAGGAGTACGCCAAGCTGGGCGTGGAGACCTCGACCGGGACCAAGCTCGTGTCCGTCTCCGGCCACGTCAAGCGTCCCGGCAACTACGAGATCGAGCTCGGCATCCCCTCGCGCGAGATCATCTACGGCCTCGCCGGCGGCCCGCCCGACGGTCGCGAGGTCAAGTGCTGGTTCCCGGGCGGCTCCTCCTCACCGGTGCTCAAGGCCGAGGACCTCGACGTCGCCTATGACTTCAACTCGCTCGCCGCGGCCGGCACGATGCTCGGCTCGGGCGCGATCATCGTCGTCGACGACTCCACGCCGATCGTCGATGTCGCGATGAAGGTCGCCAAGTTCTACCGCCACGAGTCCTGCGGCAAGTGCACACCCTGCCGCGAGGGCACCAACTGGACCGTGAAGATGCTCGAACGCATCGACTCCGGCGAGGCGACGCCGATGGACATCGAGATCATGGCCTCGGTGCAGGAGCACATCATGGGCAACTGCCTGTGCGTGCTCGGCGACGCGATGGCGATGCCGATCAGCTCGATGATCGCCAAGTTCCGCGACGAGTTCGAAGCGCACATCGAGGCCGCGCGCGCCCGTAACGGCCTCGGCGCCGGCGCCGCGTCCGAGTCCGCGCTGGCCGCCCAGGGGGCGCTCGATGCCTAGACCCCAACCGCGCACGATCACCTTCACGATCGACGGCCGCGAGGTGCAGGCGCCCGAGAACACGATGCTCGTCGACGCCGCCAAGCGCGGCGACGTCGAGATCCCCGTGTTCTGCTACGAGCCCAAGCTCGGCCAACCGGTCGGCGCCTGCCGCATGTGCCTGGTCGAGATCGAGGGCATCCCGAAGCTGCAGACGGGCTGCTCGACGCCCGTCAAGGACGGCATGGTCGTCTACACGCAGACCGAGCGCGTGAAGACCGCGCAGCAGTCGGTGGTCGAGTTCCTGCTGATCAACCACCCGCTCGACTGCCCCGTGTGCGACAAGGGCGGCGAGTGCCCGCTGCAGGACATCACGTTCGGCTGGGGCGGCGGCATCTCGCGCTTCATCGAGCCCAAGCGCCACTTCGTCAAGCCGCTGGAGCTCTCGCCGCTGATCGCGATCGACCGCGAGCGCTGCATCCTCTGCTACCGCTGCGTGCGCTACTCGCAGGAGGTCGCCGAGGACTACCAGCTGGTGCTGCTCGAGCGCGGCGCGCACTCCTACGTCTCGACGTTCGACGGGCACCCGTACGTGGCGCCGTTCAGCGGCAACATCATCGAGCTGTGCCCCGTCGGCGCGCTCACCTCGCGGCCCTACCGCTTCCGGGCGCGCCCGTGGGACATCGAGGGCGCGGGCTCGGTGTGCACGCTGTGCCCGGCGCAGTGCAACGTCACCGTCACCGTGCGCGACGAGCGCGCGCTGCGCGTGCTGGCCCGCGACAACGTCGAGGTCGACGACGGCTGGCTGTGTGACAAGGGACGCTTCGCCTACCAGTCCTTCCACGTCGACGAGCGCATCACCGAGCCGCACGTGCGCGACGGCGGCCGGCTGCGGCCGGTCTCGTGGGAGCGCGCGCTGCAGGAGGCCGCGACGGGCCTGGCGCGCGCCGGCGCGCACACCGGCGCGATCGCCGCCGGCGCGAGCACCAACGAGGAGGGCCTGCTGCTGACGCGGCTGCTGCGCGACGGACTCGGCTCCCCGCACGTCGATTCTCGCCGCGCCGGCACCCTGCCGCTGGATCTGCACCGCGCGCTCGGTGAGCCGAAGCTGCAGGCGAAGGTCTCAGACCTCGAGTTCGCGCACGCGGTGCTCGTGCTCGACACCGAGCCGGTCAACGACGCGCCGATCCTCGACCTGCGCCTGCGCAAGGGCGTGCGCCGCCAGCGCATGAAGCTGGCCGTCGCCTCCCCGCACAAGAGCCTGCTCGACGCGAACGCCGCGCTGTCGGTGCGCTACGCGCCGGGCGCCGGCGGCGCGTTCGCCGCCGCGCTCGCCGCCGCGCTCACCGGCGGCGACGCGCCCGCGGACGTGCGCGAGCTGGCGGATCTGCTCAGGGGCGCCGGCGAGGAGATCGTGATCCTGTGGGGCGAGCGGCTCACGGCCGGCGCGAACGGAGCCGCCGCCGCGCGGGCGCTGCTCGACATCGCCGACGCCCTCGGCATCGCCGGCACCGATGGTGCCGGGCTGCTGGAAGTGCCGGCCTTCGCCAACGGCCGCGGGCTGCGCGAGGCCGGCGTGCTGCCCAACGCGAGTGCCGGCCTCGGCGAGCCAGCCGCCGTCGCCGGCGCGACGAACGGGAGCCCGTCCGCGCCGCGTGACGCACATGCGATCGCCGAGGGCCTGACGGCGGGTGAGCTGAGCGCGCTGTACCTGCTGCACTGCGACCCGCTGCGCGACCTGCCCGACGGCGAGCTGTGGGAGCGCGCGCTGGGGAGCGCGAGCACCGTCATCGCCCACGCGTCGTTCCTGACCGACACGATCCGCGAGCACGCCAACGTCGTGTTCCCAGCCGAGGCGTACGCCGAGAAGGAGGGCACGATCGTCCACCCCGACGGGCGCGTGCAGCGCCTGCGTCCCGCGATCGCGCGGCCGGGCGAGGTGCGCGGGGAGTGGCAGGTGCTGGCCGAGCTCGCACTGCGCGTCGGCCTCGACCTCGACGTGCTCAGCGGCCAGATGGCCTCACAGCGGCTGTTCGAGGCCGTGCCGTTCTACGCCGGCCTCACGCTCGAGGAGATCGGCGGCCGGGGCGTGCGCTGGCACGAGCGTGACGCCGCGTCGGCGTTCCCTGGCATCGATGCCGCGGCTGCGCGGAGCCGCGCGCCCGAGCCGGCGTCCACCGAGTCGGCCGAGCCCGGGTCGCACGCAGCCGAGCCGGGTCCCGACGCTGTCGAGCTCGCGGGCTGGCGCTCGGTGTGGGACGCGCCCGAGGTCGAGTTCTCGCCTGCGCTCGAGTTCCTGTTTCCCCGCGAGAAGTCTGTATTGCCATTGTCATACAGCGGCGGAGCGAAGACATGAACGCCGCGCCCGCCGCATGTCTCCTTGAGAAGCCTGTATCACCATCGCTATACACCGGCGGTGAGCGGGCATGACGCTCGCCCCCAGGCTCGCCCCCACGCTGGCGCTCGTGGGCTTCTACGAAGCGTGGTGGGTCCAGATCCTGAAGGCGATCGTGATCTTCGCGGTCGGGCTGCAGCTGGTCCCCGTGGTGCTGATGGCGGAGCGCAAGATCATGGGCCGCATGCAGGGCCGCTATGGCCCCAACCGCGTCGGGCCGTATGGCGCGCTGCAGCCGCTGGCAGACATCCTGAAGCTGTTGACGAAGGAGCAGTTCCGACCGACGACGTCAGTCGGCTTCATGTTCGCGGTGGCGCCGTTGATCTCGATCCTGACGGCGGTGGCGGCGTTCGCGATCATCCCGTTCGGCAACGTCCAGCACATCTTCGGCGAACGCGTCGGGCTGTACGGGGTGGATGTGTCGATCGGGCCGCTGTACCTGTTCGCGTTCGGGGCGATCGCGTTCTACGGGATCATGCTCGGCGGCTGGTCGTCGGGCTCGAAGTACTCATTCCTGGGCGCGATGCGCGGCGCGGCGCAGCTGATCTCCTACGAGGTCTCCCAGGGGTTGGCGCTCGTGGGCGTGATCATGACCGCGCAGACGCTGTCGCTGACGGGGATCGTGACCGCCCAGAAAGGCATGTGGTACTTCATCCCCCAGTTCGGCGGCTTCCTGATCTTCCTGGTGGCGAGCTTCGCGGAGACCAACCGCGCGCCGTTCGATCTGACGGAGGCGGACGCGGAGCTGGTGGGCGGCTACAACACCGAGTACGGTGGCGGGCGCTTTGCGTCCTACTACTTCGCCGAGTACCTCAACGTGCTGGTCGTCTCGGGCATCGTCACGACGGTGTTCTTCGGCGGCTGGCTGCTGCCGTTCGGCATCCACCCGCCGGGCTGGGTCGATCCGTTCGTGGTGCTGTTCAAGATGTCGCTGGTCACGTTCCTGTTCATCTGGGTGCGCGCGACGCTGCCGCGCCTGCGCTACGACCAGCTGATGAGCTTCGGCTGGAAGGTGCTGCTGCCGCTGGCGACGCTGAACACGCTGGTGACGGCGATCCTCGTGGTGGTGACGCACTGATGAGCGACGCCACCACCCAGCCCACCGCGACGGCGACGGCGACCCTGAACGTGACCGCGTGGAGCCCGGGCGAGGACGTGATCGAGGTCCGGCGCCCGCCCCAGCCGGGCGCGGCGCGCAGCGCGTGGCGCACGTTCGTGGAGACGGCGCGCGGCCTGAAGACGACGTTCGGGCGCATCGCGGAGGGCCCGAACACGATCCAGTACCCGGAGGAGAAGGTGCCGGTGTACCCGCGCTTCCGCGGCCGCCACAAGCTGCACCGATTCGAGGACACCGGCCTCGAGAAGTGCGTCGGCTGCTCGCTGTGCGCGGCGGCATGCCCGGCGGACTGCATCCGCGTGGTGGCGGCGGAGAACACCCCCGAGAACCGCGTGTCGGCCGGGGAGCGCTATGCGGCGGTGTACGAGATCAACCTGTCGCGCTGCATCTTCTGCGGCTACTGCGAGGTCGCGTGCCCGTTCGACGCGATCACGATGGGCCACGACTACGAGCTGTCCGACTACGACCGCGCGGATCTGATCTTCACGAAGGAGATGCTGCTGGCGGAGCCGTTGGAGCGCACGCCGCTGAGGAACGAGGGCGAGTGAAGCTCCGCCGCGATACGTCGCCACTCGCGGCCGCTTACGCGGCGGGCGAGCGTCGCCGTATCGCGGCTCCGCGGCCGAGATCGCTGCGCGTGGACACCGAAGGATCAGACGCAAGATGAGTGCCGTTCTTTTCTTCCTCGCAGCGATCGGCGTGATCTCTGGCGCGGTGGGCGTGGTGGTGCTGCGCAACCCGTTCTTCAGCGTGCTGGCGCTGGTCGGGCACCTGGTGTCGCTGGCGGTGCTGTTCCTGCTGCTGCGGGCGGAGTTCGTGGCGGCGGTGCAGGTGGTGGTGTACGCGGGTGCGGTGATGGTTCTGTACGTGTTCGTGGTCGCGTACGTGGGCGGCGAGGGCGACCGATCGAAGATCGGCCAGCTCGGCGAGCGCCTGCGGGGCAACGGATCGCGCCCGCCCGCTGTGGGCTCGGGCCTGCGCCTCGGCGGCGCGATCCTCGGCGGGGCGCTGCTGGTCGAGCTGCTGATCGCGCTGCTGGGGACCGGCTTGGAGGCGACGAGCGGCTACGGCGCCGGCTACGTGCCGGGACCGCAGGCGTATGGCACGCCGGCGTACATCGGCAAGCTGCTGCTGACGCGCTTCCTGCTGGTGTTCGAGCTCGCGTCGTTCCTGCTGCTGATCGCGGCTGTCGGCGGCGTCGTGCTGGCGCGCCGCCGCGGCGGCTTGGGCGAGGAGGACGAGCACGAGAGGTTCGTGCCGCTCGACATGCGCCGCCCGCTGGGCACGGGCACGACGGCCGAGGGCGTTGGGAGTCGCACGCCATGAGCATCGCGTGGTACCTGGCGGTGTCGGCGATCGTCTTCGCGCTGGGCGCGGTGGGCGTGATGACGCGGCGCAACCCGCTGGTGGTGCTGCTGTGCCTGGAGCTGATGCTCAACGGCGGCAACCTCGCGCTGATCGCGTTCTCGCGCATGTGGGGCAACGGCGACGGGCAGATCCTGGCGATCGTGGTGATGACGGTGGCGGCGTGCGAGGTGTGCATCGGCCTCGGCATGATCGTCGCGATCTACCGCCGCCAGCTGCCGATCGACGTCGACGAGCTGAGAGAGCTGCAGGGTTAGATGAGCACCACCACTTATGGCTGGCTGGTGCTGTTGTTCCCGCTGCTGGGCACGCTGATCACGGCGTTCGGCTATCGCGTGCTGCCCGGCAACTCGGCGGGCTGGCTGGGCACGACGGCGATCTTCCTGGCGTTCCTGGCGGCGCTGGGCGCGCTGATCTCGCTGCAGGGCCACGCGGCGGCGGATCGTCAGATGGTGTCGTCGCTGTGGAACTACGCGTCGACGGCGGGCATCGACGCGCAGATGTCGATCCTGGTGGACCCGCTGTCGGTGTTCATGATCCTGGTGGTCACGGGCGTGTCGACGCTGATCCACCTGTACTCGATCTCCTACATGGAGAAGGACCGCGGCTTCGTTCGCTACTTCTCGTACCTGAACTTCTTCGTGTTCTCGATGCTGCTGCTGGTGCTGGCGGGCAACTTCCTGCTGCTGATCGTGGGCTGGGCGTTCGTGGGCGCGGCGTCGTACCTGCTGATCTCGTTCTGGTACCGGCGCACGACGGCGACGAAGGCGGGCATCAAGGCGTTCGTGATCAACGTGGTGGGCGACGCGGGCCTGGTGCTGGGGACGTACTTCATCTTCAAGCACACGCACACGCTGGACTTGCTGAAGAGCTTCCACGCGGCTGAAACGGGCGCGTTCGGGCACGGCACGAACGAGGGCGACCTGGTCGCGGGCTGCATCCTGCTGCTGGTGGGGGCGTTTGCGAAGTCGGCGCAGATCCCGCTGCACACGTGGCTGCCGGACGCGATGGAGGGCCCGACGCCGGTGAGCTCGCTGATCCACGCGGCGACGATGGTGACGGCGGGCGTGTACCTGATCGCGCGCATGCACCCGCTGTTCGAACGCGCGCCGGCGGCGCAGGACGTGGGCGCGGTGGTGGGCGCGGCGACGCTGTTGATCGCGGGCACGATCGGCCTGGCGCAGACGGACATCAAGCGCGTGATCGCGTACTCGACGATGTCGCAGATCGGCTACATGATCATGGGCGTGTCGGTGGGCGCGTACGCGGCGGGGCTGTTCCACCTGATGACGCACGCGTTCTTCAAGGCGCTGCTGTTCATGGCGGCGGGGTCGCTGATCGGCGCGATGGGCGGCGAGCAGTCGCTGGAGAAGATGGGCGGCTTTCGCAAGGCGCTGCCGTTCACGTACGTGTGCTTCATCGTGGGCGGGCTGGCGCTGTCGGGCATCCCGCCGTTCTCGGGCTTCTTCTCCAAGGACGAGATCCTGCTGGTGACGGGCGAGCGCGGCGGCTGGCACTGGATCCTGTACGTGGCGGGCTACACGGGCGCGCTGCTGACGGCGATCTACACGTTCCGGATGATCTTCCGCGCGTTCCACGGCGAGCCGGTGAGCGAGGCGCGCGAGCTGGAAGGCGGCCATCTACACCACGCGGAGGTGCCGCGCAACCCGGCGACGGGCGAGGAGGAGGACACGGACGTGGGCTTCCCGGGCCCGGTGCACGCGATCGCGGAGCGAGCGCTGCCGATGCGCGTCGCGATGGGCCTGCTGGCGCTGGGCGCGGTCGGCGCGGGCCTGATCCAGATCCCGAAAGTGGACTTCGTGATCGACGACTTCCTGCGCCCGTCGTTCGCGACGGCGAAGGGCTATGAACCGCACACGAAAACGGGGCTGCTGGTGATCGGCCTGACGCTGGGCACGCTGCTCGGCCTGGCGGGGATCGCGCTGGCGTACCGCATCTGGGTCGTCGGCGGGCGGGAACTCAAGACCTCCACGGCGATCAGGCTGCGCACGCGGCCGTTGTATGAGCTGTTCGTGAACAAGTGGTACTTCGACGAGGCGATCGACCTGCTGGTGGTGCGCCCGATGGCCGCCACGGGCGCGTTCGCGCGTGACACGTTCGAGCGCGTGTTCGTCGATGAGACGCTGATCGGCGGCACGACGGGCATCGTGCGCGCGGGCTCGGCGGCGGTGCGTGCGGCGCAGAGCGGTTTCGTGCGCTACTACGCGGCACTGCTGGTGCTGGGCGTGGCGGGCGTTGGCTTCTACTTCCTGCTGCAGGCCTGATATGCCGCCCCTCTCGATCCTGATCTGGCTCCCCCTCGCCTGCGGCGTGCTGGGCGCGCTGCTGGGTGCCGTGATCAAAACGCCGGGCGCTGTCGGCGTGGGTTCGGATGGCGAAGAGGCCGGCGGCGCTGCCCGCGCGGGCTGGAGCGCGCCTGGCGCGATGGCGCTGCTTGGCTCGCTGGCGGCGCTGGCGCTGGCGATCGGCTACATCGCGGACTTTAAGATTAATGGCCCACCCCTGCAGCACGTGACGGACGTGGTGTGGATCGCGACGCTGGGGATCCACTACAAGCTGGCGGTAACGGGCCTGAACGTGTTCCTGCTGGGCCTGACGACGCTGCTGTTCGCGGCGGCGACGCTGGCGGCGAACCTGCGCAGCGAAAGCGCTGCGGTCGATCGCCCGCGCCTCTTCTACTTCAACTTCATGCTGGCGGAGTCGGCGGTGCTGGGCGCGTTCCTGGCACAGGACCTGGCGCTGTTCGTGGCGTTCTTCGACCTGATGCTGATCCCGTTCTACTTCCTGATCGGCGGCTGGGGTCAGGGCCCGGACAGAGTGAAAGCGACGATCAAGCTGGTGATCTACACGCTGGTGGGCTCGCTGCTGATGCTCGCGGGGGCTGTGGCGACGGGCGTGCTGGCGGCGCAGCAGGGCGGCGGGCACATCACGTTCGTGCTGAGCTCGCTGCAGGCGCTGCCGCTCGGCACGGGCACGCAGGAGTGGATCTTCCTGCTGTTCGCGGCGGCGTTCCTGGTGAAGATGCCGGCGTTTCCGCTGCACGGCTGGATGCCGGACGGCTACCGGGCGATGCCGGTGGAGGTGCTGATGGTGTTCTCGGGGGTGCTGTCGAAGGTCGGCGCGTACGGCTTTTTGGCGATCGTGCTGCCGCTGTTCCCGCAGGCGGCGGTGCACTTCCAGACGCTGATGCTGCTGATCGCGCTGGTGTCGATCGTGTACGGCTCGATGCAGGCGTTCAGCCAGACGAACGCGCGGCTGATCCTCGGATACTCGTCGGTGGCGCAGCTGGGCTTCATCCTGCTGGGGATCTTCGCGCTGAATCCGCAGGGCGCGCAGGGGGCGCTGCTGCAGATGGTCAACCACGGGCTGGTGGTGGCGCCGGCGCTGTTCATCGCGGCGCTGCTGGGGCGGCGCGCGGGCGGCTCGGAAGACATTCGCGACATGGGCGGGATCGCGTTCCGCGCGCCGGTGCTGGCGAGCATCTTCCTGATCGTGTCGCTGGCGACGCTGGCGATGCCGGGCTCGTCGAACTTCGTGGGCGAGTTCCTGATCCTGCTGGGCGTCTTCAAAGCGAAGCTGGCGATCGCGATCATCGCGTTCAGCGGCGTGGTGCTGGCGAGCGTGTACGCGCTGCGGCTGTTCATCCGCGCGATGCACAACCGCGTGGGCTCAGGCGTGAGCTCGCGTGAGATCACCCTTCGGGACGGCGCGGTGCTGGTGCCGCTGGTGCTGGTGATCGTGTTCCTGGCGCTGTACCCGCAGCTGGCGCTGCACCGCAGCGAAAGCTCGGTCAAGACCGCCGTGTTCGAGGCGCAGGCGCTCGCAGGCAACCCCAACGCCCAGTTCCATTTTTTCAACGGTACGGCCAGTACGGCCGCGCCAGCCGCGACCCAAGCCCACACGGTGACAGTCCACGGAGCGGTCACCGTCCCCGAATCCTCCGAACGCGGCGCGAGCGAAGCGTCCGAAGGCAGCGCTGGCGCACCCTCCGAAGCCAGCGCCGGCGAATCCGCCGAAGGCGCTACGGGCGAACCCTCGGGAGCGGCGACGCGATGAACTACGTGCCTCTCTTCTCGCCGACCGTCGCGACGACGCACCTGAAAGGCCCGCACGTCGACTTCGCGGGCCTGTCGCCGCTGATCGCGCTGCTCGGCGGCGCGGTGATAGTGCTGCTGATCGGCCTGTTGGGCTCGCGCTGGGTGCGCTCGCAGGTGGTGCCGGCGCTGAGCCTGGTGGCGCTGGGCGCGGCGCTGGGCCTGACGATCTGGCAGTGGAACGCGGACAAGTCAATCGTTTCCGGAGCACTACGCATTGATGACTTGTCCCTGGCGCTGAACCTGATCCTGATCGCGGGCGGCGCGTGCACGGTGCTGCTGGCGTGGCGCTCGCTGGCGGCGCAGGAAGCGGCGCACGGCGAGTTCCACGCGCTACTGCTGACGTCGGTGGGCGGCATGTCGGTGCTGGCGAGCGCGCAGAACACGATCGCGCTGTTCGTGGGCCTGGAGCTGCTGTCGATCCCGCTGTACGTGCTGTGCGCGACGGAACTGCGCCGCGAGCACTCGCTGGAGTCGGGCCTGAAGTACCTGATCGTCGGCTCGGTGGGCTCGGCGACGCTGCTGTATGGCCTGGCGCTGATCTACGGCGCGACCGGCTCGACGGACTTCTCTGCGATCGCGAGCGCGCTGTCTAGCGGCAGCCTGGCGACGGACCCGCTGACGCTGACGGGGATCGCGCTGTGCGTGGCGGGCCTGTGCTTCAAGGCGTCGGTGGCGCCGTTTCACCAGTGGACGCCGGACGTGTACGAGGGCGCGCCGACGCCGGTGACGGCGTTCATGGCGGTCACCACGAAGGTGGCGGCGCTGGGCGTGTTCCTGCGCTTCTTCGACGTGGCGCTGATCGGCGCGCAGTCGAGCTGGGGCCCGGCGCTGGCGGCGCTGGCGACGATCACGATCATCGCCGGCAACGTCGGCGCGCTGGGGCAGTCCTCGCTGAAGCGCATGCTCGCGTACTCGTCGGTGGGGCAGGCGGGCTACATGCTGGCGGGCATCGTCGTGGCCACACAGCTGGGCGTCGCGGCGACTGTGTTCTACCTGGCGGTGTACCTGCTGATGAACATGGCGTCGTTCGCGGTGATCGTGGCGCGCGAACGCGAAACGGGCCTGGGCGACTCGCTCGACGCGGTGGCGGGTCTGGGCCGCGAGCGCCCGTGGCTTGCGTGGCCGATGACGATCTCGATGCTGGCGCTGGCGGGCATCCCGGCGACTGCCGGTTTCATCGGCAAGTTCTATTTGATCGACGCGGCGGTGGCGGGCGGCTACGCGTGGCTGGGAGTGGCGATCGTGATCGGCTCGATGATCTCGCTCGGCTACTACCTGCCGGTGGTCGCGGCGATGTGGATGCGCGAGGCACCCAGCGGCGAGCCGCAGAAGGGCCGCTCCCCCTCCCCCACCACCGCGCCCGCGGGCGGCCCGCTGCCGGCGCTGGCGGGCGGCTCGCCCGAGCTCGACGCGGAGGGCGGCCTCACACCGGCGACCGGCGGCGCCGCTCTCGCCGCGCCGCGCATGGGCGGCCTGCAACCGGAGGTGGTGCTCGTCGCGGTGCTGGCCGGAGCGGCGACGATCTTCTTCGGCATCATCCCGCAGCCGCTGTTCGACCTGGTGCACCACGCGGGCGCCGCGCTCAGCGGGCTGTTCTGAGGATCTAGCACGTCGCTCCGCCGAGCTCCCAGCGGGGATGGGATGACCGAGAAGCGAACCCCTGAGACGAGGCGCGCGACCGCCCGACCGTCGCCTTGAGCGATGGCATCGAGAGGCTTCTTGTCGTCGAGGGCAGGGATGGGCGCGTCGAGCCAGATCGGCATATAGGCAGCGTTTATCACCCGCTGGACTTGCTCCGCTGGGCAAGCCAGCGACGCGCTGTGCCAGGCGATGTGCCGGTGGCTCTGCCGATCTGGCGTGGCGAGAGAGCCGTCCGGCATCGCGGACATAAATCGCCAACTTACTTGCGACAGGCATCAACCGAGAAGGTAGCGCGCACGATCTGGGATGTCTCGTATGGACCCGCCGGCCGACTCAGCCTTCGAAGTCCACTCCGGCATCCGCGCAGACCTGCCGAATGAGGTCGAGGCCCGGTTCTCGATCCAGGGCCACGGGGTCACCTTCCAACTGCAGCCACCCGGGACGCACCCGCGTTCCTCCCCACAGGATGAGGGCACGAGATGTGTCGTTCTGTCGAGATGTCCAGACCATTCCGTGGGCTCTGCTCCGGTGTCCGTAGAGCGTCTGCGCCCAGGCTGCGGTGTAGCCGTACTCGGACTCTGGGCTATCGATCACGTGCTCTCGCAGGAGATTCAGGCGGGTCAATCCGAGGCCGTGCAGTCGCACGAGCCGCAGCGGCCTAGTTGTACGCAGCCGGGCCATGTCCAAGCCCTCGACCTCCAGGCGGAACAAGCGTCTCCTCGGAGAGCCGCGGTTTAGTGCGGACACACCGCGGAGGACTGCCTCTGCGATAGCGGTCTCCTGGTCGTGAGCGCCGTAGGCAGTTGGGACGACCTCGCCCGACGTATTTCTGATCGGCCGGAACCGGGCCACCGCGCCCCCTCCATTGAAATCAAGGGGGCCAAAGCGGCGTTGGTAGATGCGAATGAGCGTAGAGCCAGCTTTGAGGCCTTCGATCGCCGGAGAAACGCTCCCCGAGCGCGGAACAGCCGGGCGGCTTGTCGTCACAGCCCCCGCGGTGCTCCAAGCCGCGCCGCAGCAGCAGCGACGGCCTCGGGTTCGTCATCGAGGACATCGACAGGGCGTCGTCCTTCGAGCCATCCATTTGCCGCAGTCCACCAGAGGGCGCTCTCCCACTCCGACATGCGATCACGCGGCAGATGCGTCAGTACATCGCGGATGGACGGCTTGACTTCGCCGCTTACGGCATCGAACTGGAACGCTGGGTAGAGCGTCTGTCCTCGATAAGGAACGCCGAAGACTCGGCCCTCCTTACGCCAGCGGGCAGCCAGCGCGTGGCGATTCTGCGCCTGCGAGTGCTCTTCGCCAATCTGGTCGCCCGTGAGTGCTCCAAACTCCTGAAGAAGCTGCGTGCGGGCCTCGGCGTTGCGACGAGCCTGGCGGAGCTTCGGCTCGCTCGGAAGCGAGAGCTCTGGAGTCATCTGCTCAACGAGCTGCTCGAGCTGGCTGCGCCACTCGCCGATGTCCTCATCTCGCGGACCTACAGGCGCTATCTGCACAACGACTCGCATGTGATGGGCGAGCGCATTGCGAACGACCTGGAGCAGCTCGACAAGCGCCGGAGATGCAGCAATCGCCGACTCCCCGCCAAGGCTCTCGATCCAGTCGTGGAAACCTGGCAGATCGAAGGTCAGCGTTGATGCCTCGCCAATGCTGTCGCTGACGGGCGTGAGAGACGGGTCTGTCCGCGTAGCGCTCACAATACTCATGGTAGATCATCGCAGCGACACGCCGACGACGAGACATGCCTCTCAACATCGCCCCCTCGATTCTTGAGCGCCTGGATCCGGGTGTTCTCGCTATGGCCGTCGGGGACCTTGAGTACACCGAGTTCTCGTGCTCCGGTTGCGGAGGCGATATAGCGGCCGGCACAGCCGATCAACTCGAGTTGATCCTCATCGAAGATCCGGACGGACGAGTCCGAGGTGCCAGATCCGCCCACGAAACCGCCTACGCCGGCCTAAAAGCCCCGGTGTCTGCGGCCACGACCCCTGTCTCCCCGACAGGCAGGCCTACCGCCGCAAGCAGGCCCTCACCCGGCGGGCTGGCGCCGTTCGCGCGTGAGCTTCTTGTACGCATCGGCGATCAGCGGCACGCGCAGGCGCGGCGCGCGGCGCATGACCCAGAACGCGACACGCATGTGCGGGCGGTCGACGACGACCAGCGGCTTGCCGCGCTCGGCGGCGCGCACGATCGCGCGGGCGACGTAGTCGGCGGACATCGCCTTCTCGGGCGTCACGCCGCCCGTTGGCCCCCACTCGTGCTCCTCGTTCAGCTGGTCAGTGCGCACGTCGCCGGGGCACACGACCGTGGCGCGCACGCCACTGTCGGCGAGCTCGTGTGTCAGGACCTCGCCCAAGCCGACCATCGCCCACTTGCTCGAGCAGTACGAGGCGTAGGAGGGGCCGCCGATCAGCCCGAGCTCGGAGGAGACGAGCACGATGCGGCCGTAGCCGCGCTTGCGCATGCCTGCGAGCACGCGCTGCGTGAGCCAGATGCCAGCGCCGACGTGAAGGCGATAGCTCTGCTCGAAGTCCGCCGGCTTGACGTCCTCGACGAAGTCGCGGCGCAGGACGCCGGCGCAGCTGATCAGCACATCGATCGGCCCCAGCGCGGCGCTGACCTCGCTGACGGCTCGCGCGCACTCCGCCGGGTCGGTCAGATCGGCGGCCACGACGTGGTGCTCGCCGTCGATCTCCTTGGCGGCGTCGGCCAGCAGCTGCGCGTTGCTCGCGACGAGGCCGACACGCGCGCCCTGCGCGGCGAACACGCGCGCGGCCGCCAGGCCAATGCCGCGCGAGGCTCCCGTCACCAGCACCGTCTTGCCCGCGAATGCCAAGCTCACGACAGCCTTCCGGACGCCTCCGCCGCCGCTTCGGCTTCCTGCAGCTGGCGCTCGACGAGGTCCAGGCCGGCCGTCCAGAAGCCCGGGTCGGCCAGATCCACGCCGACGATCGCGCCGAGCTCCTCCGGCGTGCGCGAGCCGCCGGCGGCGAGCATCTCCAGGTAGCGGGGCACGAGCTCGGCGCCCGTCTGCTCGTAGCGCTCGTACACCGACAGCGCGAGCAGCTGCCCGTACGCGTACGCGTACACGTAGCCGGGGCTGCCGATGAAGTGCGGGATGTAGGACCACCACGTGCGATAGCCCTCCGTCAACTCGACCGAGTCGCAGAACATCTCCGACTGGCTCTCCGTCCACAGCTCCCCCAGGCGCTCGACCGACAGCTCGCCCTGCTCGCGCCGGTTTGTGTGCACGAGATCCTCGAAGCGGTTCATCGCGACCTGGCGGAAGACCGTCGCGATCGTGTCCTCGAGGTTCTCCGCCAGCAGCGCCAGGCGCGAGGCGGGCGTCGTGTCCTCCTCCAGCAGGCGCCCGAACACGATCGTCTCGCCGAACACCGACGCTGTCTCGGCGAGCGTCAGCGGCGTGCTCTGGTGATAGACGCCCTGACGGGCGGCCAGTGCGAAGTGGACCCCGTGGCCAAGCTCGTGCGCGAGCGTCAGCACGTCGCGCCGGCGCGAGGTGTAGTTGAGCAGCACGTACGGGTACACCGACGGCACCGCCGCCGCGCAGAACGCGCCGCCGCGCTTGCCCGGGCGCACCGGCGCGTCGATGCGGCGCTCGTCGAAGAAGCGCTTGACGAGCGCGCCCAGCTCGGGTGAGAACGACGAGTAGCAGTCGAGCACGATCTCGCGCGCGTGGGCGAACGGGTAGCTGACCTCGTCCTCGGTGACTGACGCCATGCGGTCGTAGTCGGCCAGGCGCTCGACGCCGAGCAGCTTCGCCTTCAGCCGGTACCAGCGACGCGGGATCTCATAGCGCCCGCGCACCGCCTCGATCAGCGCCTGCACGGACTCGTCGCTGGCCTCGTTGGCGAGGTTGCGCGCCGCCAGCCAGTGCGGATAGCGGCGCAGGCGGTCGTCGGTGGCCTTGTCGGCGAGCAGCGTGTTGAACAGGAACGCGCGCGTGCGCAACCCCGGCGCGAGCGCGGCGGTGACGGCCTCGGCGGTCGTGCGCCGCACGTCGGGGTCGGCGAACTGCAGGCGGCTGAGCGCCACGTCGAGCGCGACCTGCTCACCCTCGACGTCGACCTCGATCGCCGAGGTGAGCTCCTCGAACAGCCGCGTCCACGCGCTCGCGCCGGTGAGCGACTTCTCGGTGAGGATCTTCTCCTCGGGCTCGCTCAGCAGATGCTCGCGATAGCGGCGCACGTTGCGCAGGTGGTGAGCGCAGAAGTCGAGGCCCTCGCCCGCGAGCAGCTGCTCGGCGCGCTCGTCGGACAGCGCCGCCCACTCCAGCTCGAAGAACAGCAGCGTCGTCTGGATCGCCGTCTCCTGCTCCTGCACGCTCTGCAGCAGCGCGCCGTTGGCGGGATCGGCGGTGTCGGTGGAGAAGCGCAGCGCGGCGTAGTAGCCCGCGCGAGCGACGAGCTCGTAGATCTCGGCCAGCTCGCTCATCGCCTCGCGGAGGCCTGCGCTGTCGAGCTCGTCGAGCTTGCCCGCGTGGCCTGCCGCGAACGCCTGCGCCCGCGTGAGCGCCTCGCCCAGGCGGCGCTCGACGCCGTCCTCGCCCTCGCCTTCGACGAGTGGCTCGAGGTCCCAGGCCGTGGCCTGGAGCTCGGGATCGGTGGGCTCGGCGGGAACTGTGGCGGCCATCGCCACGGCAGCTTAGACAGTATCGGCGGCGTCTTCCTCGGTCGCAGCTAACCATGACACAGCGCCGGGCACACCTGTGTGGCATCGGGCCGCCCCGGCGTACTGCAGGAGCCACGACGCCACGTAGAGGTGGGCTCGGCACGCGGCTCATTACAGAGAATTGTTAAGATCGCTTGTCATTACAAGGATCGTGTAATGACTGGCACTCCGGGCAAGAATCCCTACCGGCCGGGCGTGGGCGTGCGCCCGCTGTATCTCGCCGGTCGCGACGCGCCGCTGCGGCGCTTCGACGCGATGCTGCGCTCTGCGCCCGAGCAGCAGGCGAACATGCGGGTGACGGGGTTGAGAGGCGTAGGCAAGACCGTGCTGCTGGAGACGTTTGCCGAGCACGCGCAGGCGCTCGACTGGGAGCCGGCGTTCATCGAGCTGCAACCCGCGCACAACACCGACACGGCGATTCAGGCGGCGATCGGGTCGCTGCTGGAGCGCTCCCGCCAGCGGCTCTCGCGCCTGGCACGACTGCGCTCGGCGGCTGCCAAGGCGGTGCGCTCGACGAGCCTGTCGGTGAGCTGGGAGGAGGTGTCGCTGTCGCTCTCGTTCGGCTCCAAACGCGAGGAAGAGCTCGCGCGCGAGCTCTTCACCACCGTCCAGCTCGCGCTCGCCAAAGGACGCAAGGGCGTCGTCCTGCTCCTGGACGAGGCGCAGCTGATCCACGACGGGCGCGACCGCCACGGCGAGCACCCGCTGTCGCTGCTGATCGCGCCGATCGTCGCGCTGCAACGCCGCGAGCTGCCGCTCGGGCTCGTCCTGTGCGGCCTGCCGACGCTGACGGGCAACCTGCAGAAGGCGCGCTCCTACAGCGAGCGCCTGTTTCGCGGCGAGGAGATCGACTCGCTCGAGCCCGCGCAAGCGCTGGAGGCGTTCACGAGGCCGCTCGAACAGACCGCGCGCAGCGCCGCCCCAGCGCTCGCCAAGACGGTCGTCGCCGAGGTCGAAGGCTATCCCTACTTCCTGCAGCTGTGGGGATCTGAGCTGTGGGACGCCGCCGACCTCGTCGGCGTGGACCGGCTCACACCAAAGCTGCTCGACGCCACACGCCCGGACATCTACGGCAGACTCGACCGCGACTTCCACGACCCGCGCCTCGCAACGCTGACTCCAGCCGAGCAGGACCTGCTGCTCAGCTCCGCCAGATGCCCGTATCCCCCCCTGCGCTCATCCGAGCTGGGCAGCGCCTCGGCAAAGACCCCTGGCAACGTCAACGTGCTGCTCGGCCGCCTCGTCGACGCCGGCGCGCTGTACCGCATCCGCAAGGGCGAGTACGCCTACACCGCGCCGAAGTTCCGCGACTACCTGCTGCGCAGGACAGAGTGAGGCCGCTGCCCGACGCCCGCTTGCGCCGTCCGGGACACGCCCTAGCATCCTCCGCCCCATGCACGAGACAAGTCCACGCGCCTTCCTGATCGCACGCCCGTCGATCGACGTCGAGGCGATGGGCGCCTACCTGCGCGACGTCGGCGGCGAGTCGTGGCTGGAGCGGCGCCTGCAGGAGGCCGACGGCGACCCCAACGGCGGCGAGCTGATCGTCGAGTTCGGCGGCCGCGCGTGCTACCGCAGCTGGGAGCCTGGGCTCAACCCCAACGTCACGAGGGTCCGCAGCGACCAGCGCGAGTACTTCGCCAACATCCTGCGCTCGGCCCACGGCAGCGTGCTCGAGCACGCGAACTACAGTTTCGCCATTCGAAATTGTTCGAGAGTATTCACTCATGAGCTTGTAAGGCATCGCGCGGGCTCGGCCTTCAGCCAGGAGAGCCTGCGCTACGTGCGCCTGACCGACATCGGCTTTCGCGTCCCGCCCGCGCTTGAGCCGGTGCGCGAGCAGGTGCTCTCGATCGTCGAGCAGCTCGAGGAGTTCCAGGTCAGCGCCGCCAAGGAGCTGGGGATCGACGAGGACGGCGTGCCCTTCCACGTCAAGAAGGAGGTCACCTCGGCGCTGCGCCGGCTCGCCCCGATCGGCCTCAGCACGGACATCCTGTGGACGGCCAACGCGCGCACGCTGCGTCACGTGATCGAGATGCGCACCGCCGAGGGCGCCGAGGAGGAGCTGCGCAGCGTCTTCGACGAGATCGCCCGCATCATGCAGGCCGAGGCGCCGGGCCTGTTCCAGGACTTCGCCCGTCAAGACGACGGCAGCTGGGTCCCGGAGCACCGCAAGGTCTAGGAACACCCGACCAGGGGGCCGCTGGGCAAGCGAGGCAAGGACGCAGTGAGCGAAGTGTGCAGCCGCACACGAGCGATCGAGGACGCGGCATCGCGCCGCCCAGCGGTCCCCTGGTCAGGCGTCCATCGTGCGCGTGCGCCACGCGCCGAGCGCCAGGAACACGACGATCCAGCCGAGCGAGACGATCACGGCGGTGCCCGTCGACATCGTCACGGTCGCTCCGCCTCGCGGCCCGTGGCCGCCGTCATTGAGGCTGATCGGGCTGAAGTGTGCGACCGCCTGGCTGAGGATCAGCTTGCGCGAGCTGCCGAGCGATTCGATGTTTTCGAGGATGCGGCTCGCGATCAGCTGCCAGCCGATCAGCACCGTCAGCGCGGCCGGCCGCGAGCCGACGAGCGAGGAGAAGCCGACCGCGACCACGCACACGATGCCGGTGGAGAACAGCGTGAACAGCAGCCCGTTGACCACGAGCGCGCCGCCGGGGGTGGGCGTCCCCGAGGCCAGCGCATAGGTCCCGACCAGCGTCAACGCATATCCGGCCAGGACCACCAGCCAGCAAAGGCCGAGCGCCGCCGGCACGCGCGAGCTGAACAGCGCGACGCGCGAGCGCCCGGTCACGACGAGATCGCGGAACACGCCCGCCGCGAGGTCGCCGGCGCCTCCGTCGGTGCCGATCATGATCGCGGCCAGCGGCCCGAAGAAGAGAGCGAGCACCCGTATCGCGTCCGTGTAGCCGCTGATACCGCCAGCCGGCGAGTGTTCGGCCGGGCTCGAAGAGTGCTGCACGGCCTTGACGATGAAGAAGATCAGCAGCGGCAAGAGCGCGAGCACCAGCGCCCAGATGAGCGTGCCGCGCTTCTTGCGCAGCTTCAGGAAGTCCGCCCCGACCATGCGCATCGCGATCGTTGGGTTCACGCCTTCACCTCCTCCGGCACGAGGTCCGCGTCGAGCCTCGACGTGACCTGCAGGAAGCGCTGCTCGAGGCTGTGGCGTACGGGCTCCAGGCGCGTGACGGCCAGCCCGGCGCGCACGAGCTCCGCGTTGATCTCAGCCGCCGTCTGCGGCTCCCCGGACAGCACCACGCGAATGCCCTCGTCGGCGCGGCGAGCTTCGGCCACGAGCTCGTTGGCGCCGAGGACGCCCAACGCTCGGTCGACGTCATCGACGCCGACGATCAGCTCGTGGCGCGCGCCACCGCCGGCGGCGAGATCGGAGATCGCGCCCTGCGTGACGATCTTGCCGCGGTCGACGATCGCCGCCGCGTCGCACGTCTTTTCGACCTCGTCCAGGAGGTGCGAGGAGATGAACACCGTCCTGCCCTCCTGCTCGACCATCGCGCGAATCATTTCGCGGAACTCCTGGATGCCGGCCGGATCGAGCCCGTTGGTCGGCTCGTCGAGGATCAGCAGCAGCGGGTCGGCCAGCAGGCAGCGCGCGACACCGAGACGCTGGCGCATGCCCATCGAGTAGCTCTTGACCTTGTCGCCCGCCCGCTCGGCGAGGCCCACACGTGCCAGCGCCGGGTCGATCCGGTCCCACGTCTCCGGCCCGCGGACGGCGGAGACGATGCGCAGGTTCTCGCGCCCGGTGAGGTGCATGTGAAAGCGCGGCTCCTCGACGATCGCCCCGACGCGCTGCAGCGCCTGCGCTCGCTCCGCCGGCACGGGGTGCCCGAGCAGGTGCATGGTTCCCGCGGTTGCGTGCGTGAGGCCGAGCAGCGTGCGGATGATCGTCGTCTTGCCGGCGCCGTTGGGGCCGAGGAAGCCGAACGCGCAGCCGCGCGGCACCTGCAGGTCGATGCCGTCGAGCGCCGTGCGCTCGCCGAAGCGCTTGGTCAGGCCGACGGTTTCGATCGCCGGCTGAGAGGAGCTTGGATCCATCAGCTACCTATTGTTATCGGCAGGAGCACGCCATTCGCAATCGGGGATTGTCCCTAGGGTCCGTCCAGGCTTACCAGTCGCCGCTGCACGGCCCAGCGGCTGAGCTCGTGACGGCTCGACAGCTGCAGCTTGCGCAGCACCGCCGACACGTGCGCCTCGACCGTCTTGACGGAGATGCCGAGCCGTTGCGCGACCTCCTTGTACATGTATCCGCGCGCGATGTGGCGCAGCACCTCGCGCTCGCGCGGCGTCAGCTGGTCGAGCTCGCGATCCTCCGCCTCCCGCTGGCCGGCGTCCGAGCTGCTCGCGCCGGCGTCCTGCGCGAACGCGTCCAGCACGAAGCCCGCCAGGCGCGGCGAGAAGACCGCGTCGCCGCCCGCCACCCGGCGCACCGCCTCCGCCAGCTCCGCCGCGGAGATCGTCTTCGTCACGTACCCGCGCGCGCCCGCGCGGATCACCGCGATCACGTCCTCCGCCGCATCCGACACCGACAGCGCCAGGAAGCGCACCGGCGCAGCCTCATCGCCGACGCGTGTGATCACCTCGACGCCGCCGCCGTCAGGCATGTGCACGTCGAGCAGCACCACGTCCGGGCGCTGCTCGCGGATGAGCTCCACCGCCTCCTCGACGGCGCCGGCATCGCCCACCACCTCGAGCTCCTCGCCGAGCTCGGCGCGGACCCCTGAGCGGAATAGATGGTGATCATCGACAATCGCCACACGCGGCTTGGCGCCGGCGCGCTCGGCCCCAGCTTCACGTGCGAGCTCACGCATCCGGCCGCTCCATCACCAGCTCGACCTCGGTGCCCTCGCCCGGTCGGCTGTGCACGGCAGCGCGGCCGTTGTGACGCTCCATGCGGGCGACGATCGAGTCGCGCACGCCGCGCCGGTCTGCGGGGATCGCCTGCGGATCGAAGCCCACGCCGCGATCGCGCACGAATACCTCGACGCGACCGGGCTCCACCTCCGCGTACAGATCGACGCGCTCGCTGCTCGCGAACTTGGCCGCGTTGGTCATCGCCTCGCGCGCGGCCTGAACCACCGCCTCCAGCCCACCGTTGAGCGGCCCGTCGCCGACAGTCACGACCTCGATCGGCACCCTGTGCAGCTCCTCGACCTCGGCCGCCGCGCGCTCGAGCGCCGTCGCCACACTGTCGCCCT
Organism: Solirubrobacteraceae bacterium; assembly: GCA_049513255.1. GTDB lineage: Bacteria > Actinomycetota > Thermoleophilia > Solirubrobacterales > Solirubrobacteraceae > Palsa-744. The sequence continues at coordinate 94,967 of JBEKWH010000005.1, read as the reverse complement.
CGCCGCGGCCCGGGCGCTGCAGCAGCCAGCTGCGCAGCTCGCGCTCCTGCCGGCGCGCCAGCCCGGCCACTTCTCTGGGATCGCCTGCGCGCTTCTGGATCAGCGCCAGCGTCTGCAGGACGGAGTCGTGCAGGTGCGCCGCCAGCTCGGCACGCTCCTGCTCGCGGATTCGGGCCGCACGCTCGAATGACAGGCTGCGGCCGAGACGCACCACCCACGGCCCCACCACCAGGCCGAGCACGGTCGCGATGATCGCCACCGCCCAGATCGCCTTGCCCAGGCTGTGCTGAACGCCGATCGCGTGCAGCAGCGCGGCCGAGGCGAACGCGACCAACAGAGCGCCGGTGATCAGACGCGGGGCGTCAAGCTGGCTGGGACGACGCAGGTACTCGCGCAGCGTCCTGCGCCGGCTCGGGCCCGATCCACCCGCCACGGCGGTCGGCCGCCACAACAGCGCCATCCCGCAGATGCCGAGAACCAGCGGCCACAGGCCCTCGCCCAGGTGGGAGCCGGCCAGGTGCACGCCGGCGAACAGCGCCGCCACGGCCACGACGATCAGCGCCGCCTCACGCCAGGCCCCGGGCCGGCGGCCGAGCCGCTCGCTGTCGGCATCGACGGGGATCAGCGCCCACGCGAGCGCGTACACGGCCACGCCGATGCCTCCCACCGTAGCCAGCATGACCATGATCACGCGCACGACCAGAACCTCGACGCCCATGCGCTCGGCCAGGCCCGCGCACACGCCGCCGAGCAGGCCGCGGTCGATGCGGCGACGAAGGGGCGAGCCGGGCGCGCGAGACTGCCCGAGTGGCGCCTGAGCAGAGACCATCACCGCATCATCGCAGCGGCGGTGCAAGCGGACCTAAGGGATTCCCCCTACGCGCGAGCGCTCGCCGCGCCAACGCCGACCACCGCCTGCGGCGGCGGTGCCCGCGGCCGGTAGGCCGCCCCATAAAAAGGAAGTCCTCAGGCCTCCTCGGCCTGCAGCTGCTTGACCTGCTCCTCGAGCGCGCCCATCACCGCCGGGTCGCGCAGCGTCGTCACGTCGCCGAGCGCGCGCCCCTCCGCGATGTCGCGCAGCAGGCGGCGCATGATCTTGCCCGAGCGCGTCTTCGGCAGGTCCTCCGCCCAGATGATGCGCTTGGGACGGGCGAACTTGCCGATGCGCTCGGCGACCGTCTCGCGGATGCCCTCGACCGTGCGCTCGTCGCCGTCCTGGTCGCCCTGCAGCGTCACGAACGCGACGATCGCCTGTCCCGTGTCCTCATCGTGCTGGCCGATCACCGCCGCCTCGGCGACTTCGGGGTGAGCCACGATCGCCGACTCGACCTCAGCCGTCGACAGGCGGTGCCCGGACACGTTGACGACATCGTCGATGCGCCCGATCACCCATATGTAGCCGTCACGGTCGCGGCGGCTGGCGTCGCCCACGAGATAGGTCTCACGGCCGAAGCGCTCGAAGTAGGCCGCGACGAAGCGCTCCTGCTCCTTGTACAGCGTGCGCAGCATCGACGGCCACGGCTGTGTGAGCACGAGCAGTCCCTGACCCTCCTCGATCGGCTCGCCGGTGGACTCGCTGAGGACCGACGCGAATACGCCCGGGAAGGGCTGCGTCGCCGATCCGGGCTTCGTCGCGGTGATCCCCGGCAGCGGCGTGATCATGATCGCCCCGGTCTCCGTCTGCCACCACGTGTCGACGATCGGACAGCGTTCGCCACCGATCACCTTGTGGTACCACAGCCACGCCTTCGGGTTGATCGGCTCGCCGACGGAGCCGAGCAGGCGCAGGCTGCTCAGGTCGTGCTCGTTCGGCCACTTCGCGCCCCACTTGATGCACGCGCGGATCGCCGTCGGCGCGCAGTACAGGATCGTGACGCCGTAGCGCTCGACGAGCTCCCACCAGATGCCCTTGTGGGGATAGTCGGGCGCTCCCTCCCACATCACCGACGTCGCGCCGTTGCACAGCGGCCCGTACACGATGTAAGAGTGCCCGGTGACCCAGCCGACGTCCGCGGCGCACCAGTACACATCGGAGTCCGGCTTCAGGTCGAACACGTAGCGGTGCGTCGCCGAAACTCCTGTGAGATAGCCGCCCGTGGTGTGCAGGATGCCCTTCGGCTTGGCTGTCGACCCAGACGTGTACAGGATGTACAGCGGGTGCTCGGCGTCCAGCGGCTCGGCCGGGCACACCGGATCGGCGGCCGCGATGATCTGCTCGTAGAACACGTCGCGCCCCTCCTGCATCTCGCACGGCGTGCCCTTGCTCTGCACGACCACGATTTTCTCGAGGCTCTCGAGGCCAGCCAGGTGTTCATCCACGCGATCCTTGACCGGCGCCGTCTTGCCCTTGCGCGCGGCCCCGTCCACCGTGATCAGCACCTTCGCCTCCGAGAACTCCATGCGCTCGCGCACCGCCTCCGCGGAGAAGCCGCCGAAGACGACGTTGTGCGGAGCGCCGATGCGCGCGCAAGCGAGCATCGCCACGACCACCTCCGGGATCATCGGCAGGTAGATCCCGACCACGTCGCCCTTGCCCACGCCGAGGTCCTTCAACGCGCTGGCGAAGCGTTCGACGTCGCCAAGCAGCTCCGCGTAGCTGATTTCGCGCTCCTGGCCGTCCTCACCCCGCCAGTGGAACGCCACGCGCTCGCCCCTGCCCGCGATCACGTGGCGATCGAGGCAGTTGTAGGAGACGTTCAGCGTGCCGCCCGTGAACCACTTGTAGAACGGCGGATCGTCGTCGTCGAGCACCCTCGTCCACTTCTGGAACCAGTCGAGCCGTTCCGCCTGGGCGGTCCACCAGCCGAGCGGATCGGCCGCCGCCTGCTCGTACACGGCCGGGTCGTTCAGCAGCGCGCGCTCACGGAAGTCCGCCGGCGGCTCGAACCTCTCGACGTCCAGCAGCGACGCGAGCTCGGCGTCCAGCTCCCCGCCCGCCACAGAGTCGGGCTCGCTCGACATCGCTCAGCCCCGACCGCCGCGCTTGCGTCGGCGCTTTCGCGAGGTGCCGCCGCCCGCCGGCAGCATGGGAGCCGGGGCAGCGACCGCGGCGCCCCCGCCAGCGCCCCCTCTGCTCGCCGCCGCGCGTCCGCCGCCAGCCCGTTCGGCGCGCATCTGCGCCTGCGTTGGCCACGGCCGCGCCTCCCCGGCGGCCCACGCGGGCGGCTCGCCCTTGGGCCATTTCCCGAAGAACAGCACGCCTGTGGTGGCCAGCCACAGCGCCGGCACGATCTGCAGGTCGGCGCCGCCGATCGGGAAGAACAACAGCAGCGCCGAGAAGCTGCCGAGCACCGACATCCACAACGGCAGCAGCCCGACTCGAACGGTGTTGACGAGCACTCCGATCATGCCCGCCGCAAAGGCGACGCCGGCGAGCGGGCCGAGCGCGCCGATGATCACGTTCGCGGTGTTGCTCGTGGTCGCCTGTTCGAACGCGTGCAGCGAGAAGTCGTGTCCGACCGCGAAGTTGTGGGCAACGATCGCGCTCGTTATCTGGCGCACGACGCTCAAGATCGCGAACGCGATCCCGCCGTACAGCACGAGCGGGTGTGCGAGCTTCCATGAGTGGGGACGACGAAAGGCGACCGCCTCACACAACAGCAGCAGCACGAGCACGAGCGCGCCGATCGCCAGCGCCGCGATCACGCTCCCCGAGATCAGCGCAAAGCCGTTGTGGCTCAGGTATTTCAGCTCGTTCGTGGCAGGGCTGCGCACCGGGTCGGCCACCCCCGAGAACGCCGGTTCCAGACCCTGGATCAGGCCCACGGTGGGCCCGCCGTTGAGCGTCTTGAAGACGATGATCGCGCTCAGCAGGTACAGAAAGCCGCCGGCGAAGGCCGGCACGGCCAGCCTGCTGCGGCGGTCTTGCTCGCGGGCGACCTGCTCGCGAATCTCACCTGACGTGGGCATGAGCAGGGCAGTCTATGATGCGAGCATGGAAAGTGGTGGACTCGGAGACCTGTTCGGTGACCCCGAGGAGCTCCAGCGGCGCCTCGCGGAGTTCGCCGAGCAGATGCAGGGCAACCAGCGGCTCGTGTGGGCGGACAACGCGATCAAGCTCGCCGTCGACATGACCGTCGCCGCCGTCGGCAGGGTCAACGTCCAGGGCAACGCCGAGGCCCAGGCCGAGCAGATCCGCACCGTCATCGCCCGTGTGTTCCCCGAGGCCGTCGCCCTCGTGCGCGAGGCGCGCGAGGGGCTTCAGTAGTCCAGCCGGCGCGTAGCGCCGTCATGGACGGACTTCTGATCTTCCAGCCGGCTCAGTAAGCGCCGGCCCGCTCGGCCGCCCGCTCCGCCTCGCGTGAGGCGCGTCCGGCGTAGAGCACCTCCCTGAACGAGCGGAAGCGGAAGATGAACACGATCGCGGCAAGCCCGATCAGGGCCGTGAACGCCGCAATCGCGATCTGCTGGCCGACCGAGTAGGCGGCGACCACCGCCGTGGGGGCGGTCGTGGCGAAGACCTTCACGAGCAGCGCCTGCTGCACGCCGAGGCCGCCGGGCGTGAACGGCACGGCGCCGGCGACCTGGTTGACGGCGAACACGAGCAGCACGTTATCGACCGATGCCCCCACACGGAACGCTTCCAGCAGGAACCAGAACGCCGTGAAGCGGCACAGCCAGCCGACGGCCTGCAGGGCGGCGACTTCGCGCAGGTAACGGCGGCGATCGCTCAAGATCGTCACCCCCTGGCGCACCCGCACCCAGAACGCCTTCGCGCGCTCGGCCAGCAGCGCAAACGCCACCAGCCCGAGCACCCCCAGGGCGGTGATCAGGAACAGCGTCAGATGGAAGTGCTCGGCCAGGTAGGAGATGTCGAAGGAGCTCAGTTTCGAGAAGTCCGGCGGCTTCGGGAAGACCCCCTGGGTGAAGGCGAAGATCAGCACGAGCACACCGACCAAGAAGTCGAAGATCGACTCCACGAAGAAGGCTGCAGCCACGGTCGGATAGCGCGACCCGGGAATCGAGGAGCGGGTCAAGAACAGCTTGATCACGTCGCCACCGCGCGCGGGGACCACGTTGTTGAAGCCGACCGCCGCGAAGTACGCGCCCCACACCCGCCGCCACTGGAACGCAGCAGCCGGATAGGCGGCGCGCAGGCTGTTGAAGAAGGCGCGGGAGCGCAGCGTGAGGTTCAGCCCGAAGAACGCCAGCCCCAGCGCCAACGCCCCCCAGTGGACCGCCGCCAGGTCCGAGAAGAACTTTCCCGCCGCGTCCAGGAACGAGCTGATGCTCTGGCCGATCGAGGTGGACGCGGTGAGCGCGGGCACGTGTCAAGCGTACGGGCGATGCGCTACAACGGGTGGATGGCAGCGAGCGGGAGCGCCCGCAAGGGCCTCACGGTGGCGATCACCGGCCCGACCGGCGAGATCGGCCAGGCGGTCGTCGCCGCGCTGGAGCGCTCACGCGAGGTGGGATCGATCCTGGGCATGGCGCGCAGGCCGTTCGACCCGCACGCGCGGGGCTGGAAGAAGGTCTCCTATCGCCGCGGCGACGTGCTCGACCGCGATGCGGTCGCCGCGCTCGTGCACGACGCCGACGTGGTCGTGCACCTGGCGTTCATGATCATGGGCGGCGCAAAGGAGAGCAGGGAGGTCAACCTCGTCGGCTCGCGCAACGTGTTCGAGGCAACCGTCGCCGCGGGCGCCAAGCGCCTCGTGTACGCATCCTCGGTGGCCGCGTACGGCTTCCATCGCGACAACCCCCAGCCGCTGACCGAGGAGGTCCCCGCGCGGGGCACCGCCGCCCACTACTACTCGGCCCAGAAGGCGGAGGTCGAGGCGCTGCTGGCGGACACGCTGGCCGGCGCCAGCACGGCCGCATATGTCTTCCGCCCGTGCATCGTCGCCGGACCGCAGGCGCCACTGCTGATCGACAGCATGCCCTACACGCAGATCTCCGAGCGACTGCCCGGTGCGGTCCTCAGCCTGCTCGACGGGGTGCCGATCTTGAAGCCCGTGCTCCCCGACCCCGGCGTGCCGTTCCAGCTCGTGCACCACGACGACGTCGCCAGCGCGATGCGCGCGGCGGTGCTCGGTCGCGGCACCCCCGGCGTGTACAACCTCGCGGCCAGCGGCCAGCTGACGGTCAAGGAGCTTGCCGAAGAGCTCGGCTGGTACTCGATCCCAGTGCCCGAGCTGGCGGTGGACGTCGTGGCCGACATGATCGGGCGCCTGGGCTTCCTGCCCGCGCAGGCGCAGTGGATCGCAGCGTTCCGCGAGCCGGTGATCATGAGCGCGAGCAAGGCGCGACGCGAGCTCGGCTGGCGTCCGGCGCACGACGCGCTGGACACCCTGCGCGAGACGATCAGCGCCACCCGCCTCGATCGCCTCATTCGCTAGGCGCGCACGGCGCGCGCGTCGTAGGCTACCCAGCCTGTGAACGCACAAGAGCCCGTCGAGTCAAGCCAAGCAGGCCGCCGTGTGGCGGTCGTCACCGACAGCACCCCATACCTCCCGCAGGCGTTGATCGACGCCCGCGGGATCCATCAGGTGAGCCTGTACGTCGGCTGGGCCGGGGACCTGCACCCCGAGCACGAGTACCGGGATCTCGACGCGTTCTACACGAGGCTGCGCGACTCCCCGCAGCTGCCGACGACCTCGCAGCCGTCGGTCGGCGACTTCCTGTCGTGCTATCGGCCGCTGCTCGACAGCGGCTGTGACGTGCTCTCGATCCACATTGCCAGCGGCCTCTCCGGCACATGCGAGAGTGCGCGCGAAGCCGCGCGGCTGCTCGCCGATGAGAGCCACGCCGGCACGGTCGAGGTGCTCGACAGCCAAACCGGTGCCGGCGGCCTCGGCTGCCTGGTCGTGCTCGCAGCGGAACTTGCCGAACAGGGCGCCACGCTCGCCGCCATCGCCGACGCGGTCCACCGCGCCCGCGCAAGCCTCGACATCTGGTTCTGCCTCGACACGCTCGAGTACCTGCGCCGAGGCGGGCGAATCGGTGCCGCACAGGCGCTGGTCGGGACGGCGCTGAAGGTCAAGCCGATCCTCACCTTCGGCACGGAGATCGCACCCGTCGGGCGCGTGCGCACGCACCGCCGAGCGCTCGAGCGGATGATCGCCTACCTGCACGAGCTGCACGAGCGAGGCGCAACCGACTGGATCGTCCAGCACGCCCAGTCGGCCGCCGACGCCGAGGCGCTGGTGGCCGAGGGAACCGCGCTGTTCGGCTTCGAGCCGCTGTTCTGCACCGAGGTGGGGCCCGTGCTGGGCGCCCACCTCGGCTCCGGCATGCTTGTTGGCGGGATGACGCGTCCGTAGCCTCGCTCGACGCTACGCGCCTTCTTCGCCTTTCGCGATTTTTTCGAGGAACGGTTTGAGTTCCTTGAAGAAGACGTTGCCTTCCACGCCTTCGTGTTCTTCCGGCAGCGCCCCGGCTGGGTCGTTGTGGGAGTACGAGTTCAAGCGGTCGATCAGCTTCACGTCTGCTTCAGGGATGTGGTTCTGTTTGGCCAGTTCTTCCGCCCCGGTGAGGCTGGTCAGCCCTCCAAAGCCGAAGAGCTTGTCCAGTTCCGTGTCGATCGCCAGGATGTGCAGTTTCGAGGACAGCTCTTCGCCCTTGGTCGTCTGCAGACCCAGCGCCTTCTGCGCCGGAGTCTGTTCGCCGTCTGGTTCGCCGAGGCCGTTGTTGACCGCCCCCGTATCGAGCGTCAGGCGCGCGGGGAAGTACCACTCGCTGCCGCTCGCTTCGCGCAGTCCCGTCCCCGCCAGCATTTCCGCGTAGCGGCTGACCGGCGTCAGCGCCTTGGCGCCGTTCCAACCGTGCAGACCATCGCCTTCGGCGACTTCTTCGATGCCTTCGCCGCCGTGTATCTGTGCGGCAGCCAGGGACGCCGGCGAGGTCTTGTAGTTGACCGAGAAGCCAAACCCAGCTTCGTTCGTCGCCGGCGAGTCGGCGGTCGGCGCTTTCAGGTCTTCGGGCAGGAACGCGAACTTTTCGAGCAGCGATGGGCCTTTCGGTTCCACCGTCGTCAGCGTCGAGCCGGTGATCGAGAACAGCCCCAGGTCGGGTGCAGGGATGCCTCCGAAGGCCAGCCACGGGGTTTCACCTGGCGCGTCGAGTTTCGCGAGCGCCGCTTCGGCTTCTTCCCCGCTTTTGATCGACGCCGGACCGCTGCCGCCATCGTCGTAGACCAGGCCCGAGAGACCTTCGGCCCCAGGGTGGCCACCGAAGTTCCAGGTTGCGTACGCGGTCACGACCGACCCCCCGAGCGAGTGGCCACCCAGCACGACCTTGCCGCCGAGCGCTTTGGCCCTTTCGATCACGAGGTTCAGGTCTTCGACGGTGCGGCTCATGCCCCAGCTCTTGGCGAACTCCACTAGCGAGTTCGGAACCGGTTCGTAGTGGTTGTGGAACTTGGCGACCAGTTCGTCGAAGATCGCTTCGCCTTTTTCTGCGGCGAGTCTTTCTCCGTATTTCTGGCCGATCGCCGCCGCGTCTTCGCCGATCCGTGTTCTGAGCTGTTCAGCGGTGATCTTCCCTTCGGCGAGTTCTTTATCGGCCTGTTTGATTGCTTCTTCGGCGATCTGGGTCGTGAATTTTTCGGCGACTTCTTTGGCGAGCAGTCCCGTCTCAACGTATTTCGTGATGACTTCGTTCGTGGCCTCCTGCTGATCCTGCCCGAGATAGCCGAGGTAGTAGTTGAAGAACTGTTCCGGCGGCGTTTCGTCTTTGCCGGTGTTGGGGTTGAGTTCCTCGGGCGCGAGTTCGCCGAACTTGTACTTCGTCAGCTCGGTCTGGTCCTCGAGGAAGTTCTCCCTGCGTTCGACCGCCCACACCTGCCAGCCAGGCGTAGCCTGCACGAGCGACTTCGCGAACGGCACGAAGTACGCGGCAGCGGCGGAGGTCCCCGGCTCCAGCACCAGCACATTCGGCGCTGCTTCGTTCTTCGGGCGGATCTTGATGATCCCAATCTTGTTCAGCGCCACCTTCCCGAGCTGCGGAGTGGTGATCGTTTCCGCCTTCTTTTCGCTGCGGCTCTCAGGCACCCTCATGGTGATCCGCTTGACCACCGCCTGGCGAGGACGGGCCATGTGCATGGCGCTAGCCGACGACACGAGCGCGGCGAACGCCAGCAGCACCGCAATCGTCGCCAGCGTCAGCCGGCCCAGCCCGTTGCGCAACACGTCCATACGCTCCTCAAACATCCCTCTCTCCTCACCCCTCGCTCGATCCCTGTCCGCGGAAACACGCCGCTCCACTACTGCCATGCGGACAGTACGCCGACCACATGGTCCGCGCAATGACTTTCCGCCGAACTTGCCAGCCACCGCTTGTGCAGTTGCACAAGAGCTCAGGAGGATGGCGGCTCTGCGGAGGAGGGCGCCGCCGGCGGCTCGCTGGCAAGCGCCAGATAGACGTACGCAAGATCACGAGGACTGGCGAGATCGAGGCCGGCGATCTCCTCGATTCGCTTGAGCCTGTAGGCGAGCGTGTTGCGATGAATGTGCAGCGCTGCACTGGTGGCCGTGCGATCGAGACGGCAAGCGATCAGCGCTTGCAGGGTGAGCGCGAGCTCTGCGTGGTCTTCTGCGGCAAGCCGCGCAAGCACCCTGGCGCGCACCTGCGCAGCCAGCCGCGGCGAGCGGTCGAGGAGCATCTCCAGCAGATGATCCTCGGCGTCGAGGCGGCCCCGCAGACCGACGCGACGCGCATGCTCGGCGAGCAGCGTCACCTCCTCGCGTGCGGCGGCGAGCTCGCCGCGCGGGCTCGGCGCTCCGATTGCCAGCACGACCTCTGGCCCCTCACCGAGGTCGAGCAGGTCGAGCGGCTTCCAGGTCAGGCCGACCACGCAGTCGCTCTGCGTGACCGCAAGCCTCCAGCCGCCGCGCCGCAGGCGCGCCGCGAGCGTCGCGTGGCTGTGCGGCGGACGCCCCGGCATCACGATCGCGAACGGGCGATACGTGCAATCGACCGGCACGCCGAGCCGGTCGGCGAGCTCGCTGTCGGCGGCGTCCAGCGGCGCGTCCGCGCACAGCCGATCGAGCAGGCTCCGCGTGCGCCGCTCCTCCTCGGACACGAGCAGCTCGCGCTCGGCCAGGTAGGTCTCGGTGACGATCGCCGAGACCTCCTCGACGTAGCGAGCCAGCGGCGCGACGAGCTCCAGCAGCACCCCCGCCTCGTCGCTGCGCGCGTAGCGGCGCAACAACTCCCAGCCCAGCTGATGGGCAAGCCCGAACGAGCGCAGCAGGTCCTCGAGCCGCACGCCCTCGGCCGCGCGCGCCCGCGTCCACTCCCGCAGCGGGTCAAAGTCGCTGTCGGGGGGCATCACCCCGGTCGAGGCGAAGCGCGACCACCGCCGGTTGGTGCGCTGCAGGCCGCTGAGCACGTCGGCGCGCGACGCGGCAGAGAGATGCTCGAATACAGCCATCCGCTTCTCGAGCTCGCCGGCCATCTCGCGGGCCGCCTCGGACTGCGGAATCCTCGCCACGATCGCTGCCGCCCCAGCCCACTCCTCGCGCGCTCGCGACGCCACCGCAGGCCCGTCCAGGTCGCTACAGCGGGCTCGACATGACCACGGTCTCGGTGCGGATCGTCGCCCGCTCCTCCGCGGCGAGGCCTTTTGCGAACTCGTCGAGCTTGCGTTTCGGGCCGGTGACGGTAAACGCGAGTTGCGTCGTCAGCAGATGCGGGTGCTCGACGATCGAGCACTCCAGGCCGAGCTTGTCGGCCCATTCGCGGATGCTCTGCTCGAATTCCGCACGGATCATCTTGCCCGAGCTGACGACCAGCGTGCGCGTCTCGATCGCGTCGGCGTCATGTTCGGCGGCGACCTCGAGCTCCCTCTCCGCAGCCGTTGGCGGCGGATCCGTCTGGCGCCACTTCTCGAGCTCCTCGTCCCAGTGGCTGATCCGCACGCTCGCGCCGATCCCATCGCGCGCGAGCACGCCTTCGATCGCGCTGCGCGCCGCCGCGAGCGTCGCCTCCTCCGCCGCATACGCGAACAGGAGCTTGCCGTCGTGCGTGATCACGACGTCGTGCGGCACCGTCGCCTCGATCTCCCTGACCACGTCTCCGTCTCCTCCACGCAGGCGTCCGAGCAGCTCACGCAGCGCCCCGCGGGGATCTGCGACCTCGAGCTCGGCCTGCAGTCGCCAGTCCTGCTCGCCAGCGAGTTCGGTCTCCATGGCCCGGGACGATATCGGCTCAGTGAATAGTCCACGGTCTGAATATTCACGGCGCGCCTTATCGCCCGCGCCGACAGTCGCCATGATCGAGGTGCGTGATGGTCGTCGACGATGCCACCGAGGTTCGAGCAGCACTGAACGGTGCAAGCCGACGCTCGGGCGCCGTCGCGGGAGGCGGGCCCGAGGAGCTCGTCTACCTGGAGCTGACCGACGCTCAGGTCGAGGGCGTGATCCGCGCGACCGCCGACGCGCACGGACCGAGCCTCAATCTGCTGCTGTCGGGGCTGATAACCGAGGAGGCGATCTCGGAGGGCTCGCTCGAAGACCGCTATTGCGCCGAGCTGGAGAGCGGGCGGCTGTCGCACTCGCTGTTCCGCGGGCTGCTGATACTCGCGTTGTTCATCTCCGGGGAAGAGGGCCGCGGCGTCGTCGAAGTCGCGCGCCAGTTGGGATTGAGCCCGAGCACAACCCATCGCTACATGACCACGCTCGTGGCGTTCGGGCTGCTCGTGCAAGATCCCGTGACGCGTAAGTACCGGCTGCCGCTTTGAACGAGCGGCGCGATCTCGAACACTCGTGCGGCACGCAACGCCGCTGTATCCCCACGGTCAGCCGGCGGTTCGACGTCGCAGGCGCATCACCGCCAGAATCGCCCCGCTGGAGGGTCCGAGACAGTCGAGCGTACGCGTCGCGGCAGGCCGAGCGAGTTCGCTGTGCGCCTCGGGGGCTGAGAGGTAGAAGCTGGCAATGCCGGCGAGGATGACCGCATGGCGACGGTGATTGCGAAGCGCGCTCGATAGTGCGCGCGCTTCGCTCGTGATCGCCGCGAAGCGCTCCGCCGTAAGCGTCGAGGACGCGTAGTGACTCACGAAGCTGTGATTCGTCCCGTCGGCGTCGTGGGGACGATCCACCAGGCTGTCGAGTAGCGCACTGATCGCGCACACCGGTGGGTAGTAGGCGCTGTCGATGCGCTCGGCCTCGCCCAGCGTGGTCGCGCGGGCGGCTGCGGCGAACAGCGCGTGCAGCGCGAGGCAGGAGATACCGGCTGCGGCGAGCTCCCACCACAGGTACTCGCCTGCGTCGCGCTGGGTCGCCGCCCACTCGATCAGCTGCGCGTCGCCTTCGACGAGCACCGCGTGGTTGCGACTCTGCGCCTCGCCGCAGCGTTCGGCCGCGAGCAGCAGCAGCGGCTCGAGCTCTGACGCGGATGGGAGCACCTGCAGCGCGGCACGGCACGCGCGCACCAGATCAGCCAGATAGCCACCGTCGTCGTGCTGCGGGTGAAAGCGGTAGTAGTCGGTGTCGTATGGCCGCGAGCTGACGGCGTCGTTCAGCGCGCGGTGCAGCTGCAGGCCGTTGCGCAGAGCCGCCGTCGTCGGCTGCTCGTTGATCGCGTCCAGGTAGTCATACGCGATCTGAAAGCCAACGATCAGACGCACGAGCGCGGCCCTGTGTCGGCGCGGTGCGAGCACCGCGAAGAAAGCGGCCGCCTCGGGGTTCAGGCGCTCTCGCGTCAGCTTGTGGACGGCGTGAGCGCGCAGCGTCGGATCGGGGATCTGCTGGGCGCGCCGCCGCCAATGGCGTATCTCCAGCCTGGCGCGCGGGTAGATCGTCAGCCAGTAGTCCACGCCGGCGACCACGAGCGTGATCATCTCGGGCGTGTAGGACGAACTCTTCGAACGTTTGCGCCACATACCAGGATCCTGGTATGAGCTGGGCCTAGTTCCTATATGTTGAAATCAAATGTTCTAGTGCCGGGGGCCGGACGTTCTAGTACTGGCGGCATGTTCTCGACGAATGTTCTAGTCGTGACGCTCCTCGAGCTCGCGCGTTCTAATCCTGGAGCGCGAGCTGCGGCGAGACCTGCGAGGCCATATATCCGGGAATCGCCAGCACCAGCAGCGCGCCGACGACGATCAGCAGGATCGTCTGAATCGTATGCACGCCTTCGACCGCGAACGGCGCCGGGAACCCAGTCGTGAGCCTGAGGTAGCGATCGCAGAGCAGATGCCCGTAGACGCCTGCTGCCGCCCCCGTGATCGCGCCCGTGCCGAGCACCAGGATCGACTCGCACGTCAGCACGCCGCGGAGTTGCCACGGGCTGAAGCTGTGTATGCGCAGCGACGCCAGCGACGCGCGCCGCTGCCAGATCCCCGCTCCGATCGCCGCGGCCATCGCAAGCGCTGCCGCGATCATCAGCAGGAGCGTGATCTGCGTCATGCGGCTGAGTCCTTCGCGTGCGAGCGCGTCGGCCTGCGCAGCTCGTTCACCGCTCGTCTGGACCGTCAGCGCGCTGCCGGGACCGAACAGATGCTGGATCGCGCGCTTGATCGCCTGGATGTCCGCGCCGGGCCTCGTGTTCACTTCCAGCGCCGTCGCGTCCGCTGTCGCCCAGGCACGACGGTAGTCGGCGCTGTCGAGGATGATCGCGCCGGCGCTCCAGCCGAGGTTGGTCGTGGTGGCAGCGATGCGATAGGTGACCGCGCCGGTCGGCGTCGGCAGTGTCAGCTCCCCGCCCACCTGCGCGTGGTGGGCTTCGGCGAGTTGCTGGGAGACGGTGATCCAGCCACCCTCGCGCAGGCGCGCCGTGGCCGTGGCGATGTTGCCTTCCTGCAGCTGACTCGCGGGGATCGGCGCGGGCGTGCTGGCAGCGCGCACGATGATCCAGACACGCCGGCCGTCGAAGTCGAGGAATCCTCCCTGATAGGTGCGCACGCTGGCCACCCCCGGCACGGCCGCGACACGAGCTGGGAGGCGGCCGGCAACGAAGCTGCTGGTGGCAAGGTCATCGTCGTGGTTCACGACCCACAGGTCTGCCGTAGCAACGTATTCGGAGTAGTCGCGGTACAGGCCGTGGAGGAGATCGTTGTGGGAGTCTTCGGCGACGACGCAGCCGAAGACGGCGATCGCGCCCGTCGCCGCGAGCGCAAGCGAGCGGACGGTCGTGGCCCGCAGCGCGCGCACCGAGACCGTCAGCATGTTCAGCCGCGCCGAGCGTGTCGCGATCTGCTCGACCAGCCGCACGGCCAGCTGGAAGACGAGCGGGATCGCGAGCAACGTCGCGACCGCAAGGCCGATGGTTGCGGGCACGATCGCGGATGGCCACACCAGCAGCGGGGCACTGGTCGCGACGAGCAGGACCGCGCCGGCGCCGAATAGCCGCAGCTGCGCGCGGCCATCCAGCGCCTGGCCGGGTTCGCCATCCTCGAAATGCACCGCGTCGACGGCGCGGCTGCGACGCAGATCCAGCAGTGGCGGTGCCGCGGCGAGGCACGTCGCGAGCACGCCGCCGACGAAGGACACCAGCAGCGGGCGCAGCCCGATGACCGTCTGCGTGCCCAGCGCGAATGCCGCGGACAGGTAGCTGGGCGTGGCATGGAAGATGGTGCGCGAGAGAACGTCGCCCACCGCCAACCCGACGAGCGACGCGATGAGACCGAGGCACACCGCTTGAAACAGGAGCATTCTCGCCAGCTGCCAAGGCCGCACCCCCTGCATGCGCAGGTCGGCCATCGTGCGCCTGCGCTCCGGCACGGTCAGCAGCATCGCGTTGAATGCCAGCAGGAGACCCACGATCGCGCTGACGAGCACGAAGAAGCCCGTCGCCTCGGCATTTGGCGTGACCGCTTGTTGCAGCAGGGCGATGTCCTGATCGGCGGCGGCCACCGTCAAGCGCCCGGCTGCCAGCGTCGTCAACTCGCGTTGCACCCTCGCCCGCTGGCCGGGCCGCGTGGTGACGAGGATGCGCGTCACCCGCCCGGACAGGCCAGTAAGCCGCTGCACGAATGCGAGCGGAGCGAGAGCTGCCATCGCGCCCGAGAGGGCACCGATCGTTTCCGGGCCGAGTACCGCCACGACGGGCACGCGGCTCGCGCGGCCGCGCACCTCGAGCGTCACACGGGGCGCCGAGCCGAGCGACTGAATCGACGAGGACAGCCCAAGCGCGCGCGCGGTGGCGAGCGGCAAGATCAGCCCGGGCGCGGAGCGCCCGCCGCGGACCGAGATGCTGCGAGTGATGCTCCCGTTGAGCGAGACCAGGCTCGGCGCCGCACTCCCGAGATCGATGGCCACGCGACGCGCGCGCGGTCCGACGATCGATGCGTTCTCGTCGAGAACCGGTGCCGCCCGCGCGACGCCGGGCAGCCGCTGCACCCGCGCGAGCAGCCTCTCATCAAAGCCGCCCGAGTCGCGCGAGCGCAGTTGCAGGCTCGCGGTGCCTGTAACGCCACGGACGATCGCGCTGGACGCGTCGGTGATGCTGCTGTTGGCGACCTGCACGGCGAACACGAGCGCGACGCCGATGGCGATCCCGATGCCAGCCAGCAACTCCTGGACCGGGCGGGTACGAAGCCGCCTGGCGTACAGGTAGAGCAGTCCGGAGAGTCGCAAGCCGTCAGCCCCATGCTCGCCGCGCCGGGGAAGCGGCGGCCGCGCCGTCGACGAGCTGGCCGTCTCGCAGGGTGAACACCCGGTCAGCGAACGCCGCGGCCTGCGAGTCGTGGGTGACGAGCAGCACGGCGGCCTGCTGCCCGCGCGCGATGCCCGCAAGCAGCGCCAGGATCTCTCCACCGCGCTGGGTGTCGAGGCTGCCGGTCGGCTCGTCGGCGAGGATCAGCCGCGGCTCGTTCACGAGCGCTCGCGCGATCGCCACACGTTGACGCTCGCCGCCCGAGAGCTGGTCGGGCGTGTGGTTGAGCCGTGCGTCGAGCCCGACACGCTCGAGCCACACGGTCGCGACGCGGCGTGCCTGTCTCAATGGCACGTGGTCGGCCAGCAGCTTGATCGCGGCGTTCTCGACCGCCGGCACCCCGGCCATGAGATGAAAGGACTGGTAGACGAACCCGATCTGCCGGCGCTGGTAGTCGGCCGCGGCGCCCGCACCGAGGCTCGCGAGATCCCGACCTTCGAAGCGGACGGCGCCCGCGTCGGGAGCCATCAGCGCCGCGGCGAGCATCAGCAGCGTGCTCTTGCCCGAGCCGCTGGGACCATGCAGCGCCACGACTTCACCGGGAGCGATGGCCAAGGTCACGCCGTCGACGGCTCGGACCACCTCCCCTGCATATGCGCTGTAGTGCTTGACGACCCCATCCAATTCGAGCACGGCGCCGCGCGCGCGCCCGCTCACCGCCGTCGCGCTCCCGACTCCGCGCGCCGCAGCGGCACCACGTGCGCGTGCGCGGGCTCCGCTTCTCCCTGCAGTTCGCCGTTGTCGATCGTGAGCGCACGATCCACACCCGACAGCCCCTGCGCGTCGGTCGCGCTCATCAGCACAGCCGTGCCTTCGTTGGCAATCGAGCGCAGCAGCGCAAGCAGCGGGTCGCGCTCGAGCAGGTCGACGCCGCTCGTGGGCTCATCGATCACGAGCAGCGCGGGCGCGGTGACGAGCGCGCTCGCGATCGCAACGCGTGCGAGCTCAGCGCCATCGAGCTCGTGGCATCTCAGCCGTGCACAATCCTCAGCGCCGACGCGGAAGAGCGTCTCCTGCCCGCGGCGCCACGCCTGCTTCGGCGACGCGCGTTGTGCGAGCAGCCCAGCCGCGACCTGCTCGACGACGAGCCCGCGTTGCCAGGTGGCGAAGCCTGTCTGGCAGTAGCCGATGCCTCTGCCCAGGACGTTGTTGCGAGCGCGCGCCAAGTCGCGTCCTTCGAAGGAGACGCTGCCCTCTTCCGGCGACTCGATCCCGGCGGCGAGACGCAACAACGTGCTGCGCCCTGAGAAGCGAGCGCCCCACACCGCCACGAGTTCGCCCGCTTCGACGTTCAGTGAGACGTCCCTGACGGCGACGCGCTCCAACCGGCCGCGCCGATAGCGCTTGGTGACGCGCTCGATCGCCAGCAGGCTCACTGCCGCTCGTCCATCCGCGGCGGGCCGGCCCGCACGGCGCGAAGCTCGGCACGGGCGTAGGTGATCCACGCGAGCTGGGCATCGATCATCCGCCGGCGCTCCTCGATCAGCAGCCGCTCGACCACCCTCGGCACGCCACCGCGGCCGGCGGCCGTGGTGGCGGTCGGTCGCGAGAGCTCCTGCGCTTCGCGAATGCATTCCCGCTCGTAGCGACCGACGAAGTCCAGTGCCGCCTCAACGCTGTGCACGCCCGCCAACATCATCCGCCCCAGCATCTCCACCCGCTGCGGGTCATTGCGAACACGCTCTGCCAGCCAGGCGCGATATGCCCGTGCACCCCGCGCGGTGGCGCGGTAGGACGCGCCAGCCTTGGCCCCGCGGCTGACCCCAGTCGTCGAGTGGCTCGACAGCTTCTCGATCAGCCCGGCCTCCATCAGGCTCGCCAGAGCCGCGTAGATCGACGATCGACCGACGCTCAGAAAGCCGCCGAAGCGGCGATCGAACCGCTGCCCGATCTCATAGCCGTGACTCGGCTTCTCGATCACCAGACCGAGCACCGCGCACGCAACCTGCGAACGCAGTACGCCGCTGCCGACGGGATCCGCCCCCCGCTCCTCCAAGACATGCTCGCCAGGCACCGCCACTTGGACTCCTCAGTAAACCGATCTTGACCTAGGAGTAATCGTACCGGCGATTCCAAACTTTGTGTCTTACCCGGTAGATAGAAACATTTAATGTTTCCTTTGCCGCTTCCCGACGGTGCGCGAGGCGGCGGTGCTCAACCGAGGTCGTTGAGCGCCGCGAGCACCAGCTCGTCGTGCTGGGCCGGCTTGACCTTGCGCAGCACGCGGGCGATCCGCCCGCCAGCGTCAATCACGAACGTGGTGCGCTCGTTGCCGAAGTACTTCTTGCCGTACATCGACTTCTCGGCCCAGACGCCGTAGGTGTCGGCGACGTGGTGGCCCTCATCGGCCAGCAGCGCGAAGTTGAGCGCCTGCTTGTCGTGGAACTTCTTGACCTTGGCCACCGGGTCGGGAGATATGCCGAGCACGGTCGCGCCCGCGCCTGCATAGTCGGCGTGGTGGTCGCGCACCCCGCAGGCTTGCGTCGTGCAGCCGGGCGTGTCGGCCTTGGGGTAGAAGTAGACAACTATTGGCTGGCCGCGGAGGTCCGAGAGCTTGACGGGGTTGCCGTCCTGGTCGGGGAGGGTGAAGTCTGGGGCTGTGTCTCCTGGCTCGATCATGCGGCGGATCCTAGCTTGGAGCCGCGGGCCGCAGCGGGCGTGTAGTATCTCATCAGCTGATGAGTTTCTCCCCCGAGCACGCCGTGCAGGCACGCAATCTGAGCGTGTGGCGAGGTGGGCGGGAGGTTCTGCACGACGTCACGTTCGCACTGCCGGCTGGACGGATCACGGGGCTGATCGGGCCGAGCGGCGGCGGCAAGACGACGCTGATGCGTGCGGTGGTCGGCGTCCAGCGTCACGTTCGGGGTGAGTTGCAAGTGCTCGGGATGGCGCCCGGCAGCGCCGCGCTGCATCGCCGCGTCGCGTACGGCACCCAGTCCCAGGCGGCCTACGACGACCTGAGCGTGCGCGAGAACCTCGAGTACTTCGCCGCGATCGTCGGTGCCCCGCGCGCACAGGTCGATCGACTGCTCGAACGCGTGGATCTCGAGGCGGCGGCCGGCCAGCTCGTGCGCTCGCTCTCGGGCGGCCAGCGCTCGCGTATCTCGCTCGCGACGGCGCTGCTCGGCGATCCGAAGCTGCTGGTCCTCGACGAGCCGACGGTCGGCCTCGACCCGGTGTTGCGCGAGCGGCTGTGGGAGCTGTTTCGCGAGCTCATCAGCGCCGGCGCGACACTGCTCGTGTCGAGCCACGTGATGGACGAGGCGGCCCGCTGCGACGAGGTGCTGCTGCTGCGCGACGGGCGCGTCCTCGCGCAGGCGACGCCGGCACAGCTCGCGCAGCGCACCGGAACCGACGATCTCGAGCAGGCTTTCCTGCGCCTGGTCGAACAGCGCTCGTGATGGGCGCCGCGGCCACCGCGACGCGGGTGCTGCGCCAGCTGCGCCATGACCCGCGCACGATCGGCCTGTTGCTCGGCGTGCCCGCGCTGCTGATGACGATCTTCCGCTTCGTCTACGACCACGAGCACGCCGTCTTCGAGCACGCGGGGCCAATGCTGATGGTGCTGTTCCCGCTGGTGACGATGTTTCTCGTCTCCTCCGTCGCGCTGCTGCGCGAGCGCACGAGCGGGACGCTCGAGCGGCTGATGACCACACCTCTGAGCAGGTTCGCGCTGCTTGGCGGCTATGGCCTGGCGTTCACATTGCTCGCGACCGTGCAGGCTGGCGTTGTGACGGCGTTGAGCCTTGGCGCGCTTGGCCTGAGCCTCGCCGGCAGCACCGCGCTCGCCGTGGTCCTGGCCGCCGCGGTCGCCCTGCTGGGCCTCGGCCTCGGGCTGCTCGCGAGCGCGTTCGCGCGCAGCGAGTTCCAGGTCGTGCAGTTCTTCCCGGCGACGATCCTGCCGCAGCTGCTGCTGTGCGGGCTGCTGGTCCCGCGCGCACGCATGGGCGGCGTGCTGCACGCGATCTCCGACGCGCTGCCGATGTCCTACGCCGTCGACGGCATCCGCCACGTCGCCGAGGAACGCGGCGCGAGCGCAGCGGCGGTGGGCGATCTGGCGATCGTGCTCGCGTTCGCCGTCGGCGCGATCCTCCTCGGGGCGCTCACGCTGCGACGGCGCACCGACTGATGCCGGGCGGACGCCGGGCCGGCCCGACCCGCACGCGCGAGGAGATCCTCGACGCGGCCCGCGCCGCGTTCGCCGCAAGCGGCTACGACGCCGTCAGCCTGCGCGCGATCGCCCGCCAGGCGCAGGTGGACCCGGCGCTCGTGCACCACTTCTTCGAGAGCAAGTCACAGCTGTTCGCCGCCGCTACGCAGCTGCCGCTCGATCCGGAGCACTTCCTCGCCGCGCTCCTGGCCGGCGAGCGCGAGACGCTCGGCCCCCGTCTGGTGCTCGCGCTCGTGGAGCTGTGGGACCGTCCCGACGGCTTCCAGGGCTTCCTCGGGCTGATCCGCGGCGCCGTCTCACACGCGGACGCCGCGCGCCTGCTGCGCGAGTTCGTCACCCGCGAGATCCTCGGCCGGCTCGCCACAGCCGCCGCACCCGACGCCCCGCAGACCCGCGCAGCGCTGGCGGGCGCGCAGATCGTCGGCCTGGCGATGGCCCGCAAGATCGTCTGCATCGAGCCGCTTGCAAGCGCCGACCCCGCCTGGCTAGCAGCCACGGTCGGTCCCACCATCCAGCGTTATCTGACCGGGCCGCTACCGGCGCAGCGCTAGCGAGCTGTGCGCGACCGGGCCGCAAGGCGTCCTCATCGCAAGAGCCGTGACAGGCGGCGGTCCTTGAGCACCCGCCCCTCTGTCTGGCAGGTGGGGCAGTAGGCGATCACGTAGTCCTCGAAGTGAACCGCCTGCAGCGTGGTCGCGCAGCGGGGGCAGGGCTCGCCCTGGTGGCGGTGGATGCGCAGCGGCATCGGCAGCTTGTCGGGGATCGGCAGCTTGATGGCCTGTGCATAGTGGGCGAGCGCCCCGCCGAGGGTCTCGCGGACCGCGTCGGTGAGTCGCGTCGCGTCGTCTTCGTCGAGGTCGGCGCCGCGCTTGTATGGCGACAGTTGTGCCCGCCAGAGGATCTCGTCGACCCACGAGCGCCCGATGCCCGCAATCACGTGCTGGTCGCGCAGCAGCGTGTGCAGCGGCCGCGGGGCGTCGAGCAGCTCTTTCAGCTGCGCCGAGGAGCCCGGCTGCGGCCACGCTTCGGGCCCGAGCGTGGCGAGCGCATCGTCTGACTCGAGCTCGTCGGCGCGCAGCAGCTTCACCCAGGCCGCCTGCTTGGAGCCGAACTCGCGCAGGCGCAGCTCGCGGCCGTCATCGAGCCCCACGAGCAGCCGCGAGCTGCGATCGCGCGGCCCCGCCGGCTTGTCGTAGAGCTGCAGACGGCCCGCGGACATCAGGTGGATCAGCAGCGCCAGCGCGACCCCATCGCCACCACCCCGATCGACATCGACGATCAGGTGCTTGCCGCGCCTGCGCACGGCCGTGACGTGTCGGCCATCGAGCGCCGCGAGCGGCGGGTCGAAGCTCCGCAGCGCGTTGATCCCCGGCGCCCGCGCGTATTCGATCTTCGCGCCCGCCAAAGCAGCGTCGAGCAGGCGTGCGGTGATCTCGACCTCGGGTAGCTCCGGCATCGCCCATCATCGTAGGCAGGCGGCCGTGGACCGGCGCGGAGCTTTGTCCTCGGCCGCCTGGAGCTCAGTAGGCGGCGATCGGCGGTCCTTCGTACTTGACGCCCGCGGGGCTCGTCCAGCGCACGCGCCAGTCTTCGCCGGGCATGGAGGAGTTGAAGCTCCAGTAGCCGTGGCTGTTGGTGGTGAGCGTGCGCAGCGTGCGGTAGCGCTTGGAGCCCCTCGGCCGGACCAGCACGGTCACCTTCGTCGCGCCGGCCGCCGGACGCACGAGGCCCCACAGCGCGACGCCGTGCGCGGTCTTGGTCACGGTCAGCGGGATCGGCCAGGCCGAGTACAGTGGCTTGGCCTTGCCGCTGTAGTACTCGAGACCCGTCTGGAAGCTCGCCCCCGGTTCGCTGCTGCTGAGCGGATCGTCTTTGAGCAGGTACTGCGAGAACGCGGCGACGTCGGGGTTCTCGTAGGCGATGTGCTCGTCGATCGCGTCGTATTCGGCTTGCTGCGCGGCCGAGACGCCGAGTTCCTTGTTGGGGAAGCTCTGCACGCCGAACTCCGTCAGGTAGATCGGCACACCGGCCGGGATCGCGTGCGCTCGCGCGGCGAGGCTGAGCGCGTTCGTCAGGCGCGAGAGCGAGCCGATCGTCACATCGTCGCTCTGCTTGGGCTTGGAGTAGGGGCCCGTGGGGAGCGTGTAGGCGTGGTGGGCATAGCCGCTCATCTGCAGCTCTTCACACGAGCCGGCCTTGCGGTATTTCGAGCTCAGGCACAGTGCTTCGCGCAGGAACTCGAGCGGCGCCACCGGGTGGCGCAGCGCGGCCTTCGCGCCTTCCTTGTGAATGTTGACGGTGTCGTAGCCGTAGGGCGCGGTTTCGCCGAACAGCACGCGCGGGCGCGTCAGCCCCGCGGCCTGCAGGCCCGCGTAGCCGGCTTGGTAGAGGCCGCGGTAGATGCGCCCCGACGCGGGCTCGCCGTTGGGCTTCCACTGCGGCAGCAGGAACACCGACTCGTTGGGCTCGTTCCAGATCGCGTAGACCGAGACCTCCGAGCCGAACTCGCGCGCGACCGCGGTCATGAAGTTCCCGAAGTCTTCGGCGTTCGGATCGGTGATGTAGGGGGCCTGGCGGTTGGCGGTGGCCCAGCGCGGCGCCGGCGCGGTCACCGTCAGCAGCACCGGCCAGCCGAGCTGCTTGGCTTCGGCGAGCAGCGACGGATAGTCGCCCCAGTCGTAGCCGCTGGCGGGATTGGTCGCTTCGAAGCTCGGCTTGGTCGCGCTCGTCGGGCCGGGTGCGACTTCCGACCATTTCAGCTCGACGCGGATGGCTTTGACGCCGAGGTGCTGCAGCTGTTCGATCGTGTGGTGGCGCGTGGCCATCTTGAGCAGCAGTGCGTTGGCCTCGAAGTAGTTGATCTGGCCCTGCGACGCGAGCGCCTGGACGGCGCCGGCGGAGCCCACCAGCAGGGCGCTGACGGCTAGTGAAAGGAGGAGCGTGCGGATTCTGGGCATGGTCGCTTGAGACACCTCAGCGCAGAGAAGGTTGCGGTCTTTGTAGCGTTCGGGCTCGTGAGCGCCCCGATCGCACCGGACGACATCGTCCAGACCCCAGCGGAGGGGGAGGCTAACAGCCGCCCGCCGCTGCTCGTGGTCGAGCCGTTGCGAGCCTTCCTCGACGAGCACGGCATCGGCGCAGGCGAGCTGCGAGCGACGCCGATCGGCGAGGGCCATTCGAACGTCACGTACCTGATCGAGCGCGGCGACAGTGAGGTCGTGCTGCGCCGTCCCCCGCGCCCGCCGCTGCCGCCGAGCGCGCATAACGTATTGCGCGAGGCGCGTCTGCTGCGCGCGCTGCGCGGCACGCCGGCGCGGGTGCCCGAGGTGCTTGCCGTGTGCGACGACGAGACCACGATCGGCGCGCCGTTCTACGTGATGGAGCGCGTCGAGGGCGAGGCGATCGTCGCGCAGGTGCCGGAGGAGCTCGACACGCCCACCCAGCGCCGCCGCATCGGCGAGCAGCTGATCGACGCGCTCGTCGAGATCCACGCCGTCGACTGGCGCGCCGCCGGGCTCGAGGACTTCGGCAAGCCGACCGGCTACCTCGAACGCCAGCTGCGCCGCTTCGGCGGCCTGTGGGAGCTGAACAAGACCCGCGAGATCCCGGCCGTCGAGAGCGTCGGCGCGTGGCTGGCCGAGCACATGCCGAGCTCCGGCCCCGCGACGATCGTCCACGGCGACTTCCGCCTCGGCAATACGATGTTCGCGCTGGATGCGCCCGCGCGGCTGACGGCCGTGCTCGACTGGGAGATGGCCACGATCGGCGACCCGCTGGCCGACATCGGCTACCTGTGCATGATGTGGGCGCAGCCGGGCGACCCCAACGAGGGGCTGCGCGCGGCGCTCGGCAACGTCACGCGCGCTGAGGGCTTCTACACCCGCGAGGAGCTGATCGCGCGCTACGAGGAGCGCTCCGGCCGCTCGGTCAGCGACATCCGCTGGTACACGACGCTCGCGCTGTGGAAGAGCGTGGTGTTCATGGAGGGCAACTACAAGCGCGCCGTCGCCGGCACCACCGACGACCCGTATCTGCGGCAGTTCGGCGACGGCGTGCTCGAGCTCGCCGGCCGCGCCGAGGAGGTGGCGCTCGGTGGCTGAGCCGGCCGACACGACCGACACGCGCGAGGAGACCGGCGCGCCCGACGGCGACGTCCGCACCGCCCTGCTGATCGACTGGGGCGGCGTGCTGACGACCAACCTGTTCGCATCCTTCCACGCATACTGCCTGCGCGCGGGGATCCCGCCGGAGCGGCTGATGGGGCGCTTCAGGAGCGACCCGGCCGCGCGCGAGCTGCTGGTCTCGCTCGAGAAGGGCCAGCTCGAAGAGCGGACCTTCGAGCTGGAGTTCGCGGCGCTTTTGGAGGTCGAGCCTGAGGGCCTGATCGACGGCCTGTTCGAGGGCGTTCACCCCGACAAGGCGATGGTCCAGGCAGTTCGCAGCGCGCGCGCGGCGGGCGTGCGCACGGCGCTCGTGTCGAACTCGTGGGGCGTGCACCGCTACCCGCACGAGATGTTCGCGGAACTGTTCGACGGCGTCGTGATCTCCGCCGAGGAGGGCATCCGCAAGCCCTCGCGCCGCATGTACGAGCTGGGCGCCGAGCGTGCGGGCGCAGCGGCCAGCGAGTGTGTGTACGTCGACGATCTGCCGTTCAACCTCACCCCAGCCCAGGAGCTGGGGATGCTCACCATTCACCACACGAGCGCCGAGAGCACTATTCCGGAGCTGGAACGGCTGCTCGGCGTGTCGCTGGCCGCGTAGTGTCAGTCGCGCTTGCCGCGCCCGTACAGCAACTTGAACAGCCCCGCGAGCATTCGCGACGTCCGCGTTTTGTACGGGTACATGAACAGTTCCTTCTTCATCGCGAGTTTGTCGGTGACGACGATCGCCTGCTGGGAGCAGTACTTGCGGATCCCGCCGGCACCGTGGCGCGAGCCAAGCCCGGAGGCCTTGGCGCCGCCCATCGGCAGCTCGAGCACGGTGTAGTTGATCATCGCGTCGTTGACGTTGGCGGCGCCTGCTTCGATACGCCGTGCGATCGCCTCGCCGCGCGCGGCGTCGCGCGTGAACACGGATGCGCCGAGACCGTACGGCGAGTCGTTGGCGAGGCGCACGGCCTCGTCGGCGTCGGCGACCTTCATGATCGGCAGCGTCGGCCCGAACGTCTCCTCGGTCATGATCTTCATCGAGTGGTCGACGTCGACGAGCACCGTCGGTTCGTAGAAGCGCCCCGCTCCGGGCACCTCCTTGCCGCCGGTGAGCACGTGAGCGCCCTTGTCCACGGCGTCGGCGACGTGATCCTTGATCGTCTCCAGCTGCGGCGGGAACGTGATCGCGCCGACCTCGACCGTGCCGAAGCCGCCGGCCGGGCTGCCGACGCGCAGCGCGCCCACCTTCGCGGAGACCTTCGCCACGAACTCGTCGTACACGGGCTCCTCGACGTACACGCGCTCGATCGAGATGCACGTCTGGCCGGCGTTCTGCATCGAGAAGTACGCCGCGAAGTTCGCAGCGCGCTCGAGGTCCGCGTCGGAGAGCACGATCATCGGGTCCTTGCCGCCGAGCTCCAGTGACGCCGGGATCAGGCGCCTGGCGGCCGCTTCTGCCACCTTCCTGCCGGTCTTCGTCGAGCCGGTGAACATGATCATGTCGACGTGCTCCAGCAGCGCCGCGCCGGTGCCGCCGCGGCCCGTCGCGATCTGCAGCACGTTCTCCGGCAGACCGCACTCGCGCAGCCCTTCGGCCAGCAGCAGCGAGGTCAGCGGCGTGATCTCCGACGGCTTCAGGATCACGCTGTTGCCTGCCATCAGCGCCGGGATGCAGTCGCCGAAGGAGTTCGTCAGCGGGTAGTTCCACGGCCCGATCACGCCGATCAACCCGAGCGGCCGGTAGCGCAGGATCAGCTTCTTGCCCTTGACCAGCACCTGGCTCGACTTGACCGCCTCGTCCGCCAGATAGCGCGGCCCCTCCTTGGCCCAGAAGCCGAACGCGTTGCCCGCGTAGCCAATCTCGGCGAGGCTCGCGTCCTCGTAGGTCTTGCCAGTCTCTGAGACGATCGTCTCGGTCACGCGCTGCGCGTTGTCCATCAGCCACTTCTGCGCCCGCGAGAGCACGCGCGCGCGGCCCTCGAAGCCATACGCGTCCCACTCCGGCTGCGCCGCGCGCCCGCGCGCCGCCATCGCCGCGACGGCGTCCGCGTCCATGTCGGGGACGGTGCGAATGGTCTCCCCCGTCGCTGGGTTCTCAACCGGTATCTCGCCGCTGGGCGCGGCCTCGATCGGGGCCGCTGCAGGTGCCTCGACCGGTGTCTCGACCGCGGCCTCCGGGCTCGCCTGCGCCGTATCCTCGCTCGCCTGCGCCGCGTCCGCGCTCACCGGCGCGGCCTCATCGCCTGCCTGGAGGATCTCCTGCTCGACGTGCTGCTCAACGCTCGCCATCTATGCACTCTCCCCTGCTCGTGACCTGGTACGAACAGAGTACTCCTGTGCGCCAGCGAGCCGCGCGTCAGTCGGACAGCTCGATCGAGTCGATGCCCACCGGCTCCGTCGGGCGATCGCCGCCGTCGGTGGGGACCGCCTCGAGCTTGTCGACGACGTCCATGCCGTCGGTCACCTGGCCGAACACCGTGTGCTTGCCGTCGAGCCAGGACGCGGCCTTGGTGGTGACGATGAAGAACTGCGAGCCGTTGGTGTTGGGGCCGGCGTTGGCCATCGCGAGCGCGCCGCGCACGACCTTGTGGTCGTTGAACTCGTCCTCGAACGTGTAGCCGGGACCGCCGGTGCCGGTACCTTGCGGACAGCCGCCCTGGATCATGAAGTCCTTGATGATGCGGTGAAACGTGAGCCCGTCGTAGAAGCCTTCGGCGGCGAGCTTGCGGAAGTTCTCGACTGTCTTGGGCGCGTCCTCGTCGAACAGCTCGAAGACGATCGGGCCTTCCGTTGTCTGCATGGTGGCTTTTGTTGGCATCGGCCCACTGTACTGGGGCAGGCGCCGATGGGTGGCGACCCGTGGCAGCGCAAGCAACTGCAACGCCACATCGGCCAAATGTAAAGGGCGCTACGAGATAAAAGGACTATTGCGTGGAACCAACGTTATGCTACATTTATCGCGTCCATGGATGCACATTCCCGTCGCAAAGCTGCGCTCGACGCAATCGCCGCGGTTGCCAACGGCGCCAGAGCGGCCGACGTTGAGAGCGAGATCGTGGATTTCAAGGAGGAGGCCGGCACCGTAGTCGCCGGCGGGGAACGGGTGGCCATCGACGCTCAGCACGAGCCGGCCGCTCAGGCGCTCGCGGCAGAGGTGGCATGCATGGCGATGAGCGAGCGCGGGGGGGCGATCGTGGTAGGGGTCAACGACAAGGCGGCCGGCGCGGCCGCCTTCGTTGGCACGTTTCTCGATCTGGACTGGCTCCGCCGGCGCATCTACGTCCTGACGCAGCCACATTTTTCAATCGACCTCATGGAGGAGCTCTTCGAGGTAGGCCAGCGGCTGTATTTGATCAACGTCGCCCCGGCGCTGAGCGAGATCCGCAGTGGCGGGAAGCTGCGAGCTCGCTTCGGCACCGACTGTTTGGAGCTCGACGGCGATCGTGCACGCGAGTTCCTGGAGCGTTGGCGAAGCTACGACTGGTCGGCCGAAGCCTCCTCGGAGCGCCTCAGCACCTGCGATCGCGCAGCGCTGGAATCGGCCCACGGCCACTACCTGGCCGCGCAGGGGCGTACCGCCGGCAGCGATGTCGAGCTGTTGCGCCGCCTCGGCGTGACCATGGATGCCCAAAACGATCCGCAGCTCAATCGGGCCGGCGCCGTGCTGCTGTGCCGGTACGAAACGGACGTCGAGCGGCTCGACGTCCGCGTCCTCGACGTCGAGGGAGCCGCCTCCGCCAGGCGTGAGATTCTCAAGGCACCCGTCATCACGGCCTTCGACACCGCCTGGAAGGTGATCGATCAAGCATTCCCGTCCCACCCGGTGATCATCGGCGCGCAACGCAGAGCGGAGCGCCCCATCCCCGAGCGGGCGCTACGTGAGGCGTTGGTAAACGCGATCATGCACCGTGACTACCGTATGCCGCGGGCGTCGATCATCGCCATGGCGCTCGGCCGGCCTGCGGATACCTTCAAGGTGCTCTCCCCCGGAGACTTCCCCGAGGGCGTCGACAAGGACCGCCTGCTGGCCACGCGTTCCCAGCCCCGCAACCGGGCGCTGGCCGAGGCGATGCGCGTGCTCGGGCTCGCCGAGCGCGAGGGCGTCGGCATCGGGGCGATGTATCGCACGATGCTCCGCGACGGTCACGGCGCCCCGGACATCTTTCCCGAGGGAGGCGATGTCGTCTGCCGTCTGCCCGGTGGGCGCGTCGACCCTAACGTGCGAGGCTTCTTTGACGATCTGGTGGCGAGCGACAATCGCTTCGGT
Organism: Solirubrobacteraceae bacterium; assembly: GCA_049513255.1. GTDB lineage: Bacteria > Actinomycetota > Thermoleophilia > Solirubrobacterales > Solirubrobacteraceae > Palsa-744. The sequence continues at coordinate 66,784 of JBEKWH010000005.1, read as the reverse complement.
GAGGACGTCCGCTCACACATCGCCATCACCGCGCTGCTCGGCAGAACACCTCTCCGCGCCGAGGGTCTGGCACGCGCGGCACAGTGCAGCGAGGATGAGGCCTTTGAGGTTCTCGTGCGCCTCGCTGAAGCCGGAGCGGTGGAGCGCTTGCTCGACGGAAGTCGATCGTTTCGCCTGACGAAAAAGTCGCGGGCAGCACTCCAGGCTCGGATCACTTACCGATGGCGTACCGCTGCCGACCAACAATGGGATCTCATACATGCGTTCCTCGACGTCAACGAGGAAATCGGCCGCGCCGACGCCGCGACGCTGCTGGGCGTCGGAGAAGGCCGCGCGTCGGGCATCCTCAGCCAGCTATACAACGAGCGGAGTGTGATCGAGCCCGTAGGCGCAGCCCGCGGGCGGGGGGTCCGTTACAAGCTCGCAAAGTGAAAGTGCGCCCCACGCTTGTCGGTCGTATATCAGCGGTTATAGGGACATCTCGACAACGGTCTGCATGGTGGCGGTTGACATGCGCCTACCTTACCTTCACGCGCTCGAGACTGAGCGCCTGCGGCGAGTGGGTTCCGATCGGGCGTCCGTTCAGCGCCTCGATCACGCGGTCGGCCTCCGCGGTCGGGACCGACAGGAACGAGAAGCGGTCGAGCACGAGCACGTCGCGCACCGCCTCGCCGTCGAGGCCCGCCGAGGAGGTCACCGAGGCGACGATGTCGGCCACGCTCAGCCCCGCCGCGCGCCCACCGCCGAGCACCAGCTTGGTGTACTCCTCGCTGTCGTCGCGCCGGGAGATGCGCGGCTTTGAGTGCCTGCGCGGACGCTCGCGCACGGGCGTCGGCGCCGCCACCGCGCCCTGCTCCCACTGGCTGACAGCGGTGCCGATGTGGCGTTCGATCGCCTCCAACTCGCGCTTCTGGCGATCCTCGACGAACGTGATCGCGCGGCCCGAGCGCCCCACGCGCCCAGTGCGTCCGATGCGGTGCACGTAGGTGTCGGGACTGGTGGGCACGTCGTAGTTGATCACGTGCGTCACCGTCGAGATGTCAAGGCCGCGCGCGGCAACATCGGTGGCGACGAGGATCGGCACGCGCCCGCCCTTGAACGCAAGCATCACGCCGTCGCGCGAGCCCTGCGACATGTCGCCGTGCAGCGCGCGCACGTTCATGCCGCGGTCGCGCAGCGTGCGGAACAGCTGGTCGCAGCGAATCTTCGTGCGCACGAACACGATCGCCTGCTCAGGCGCCTCGGCGCGCAGCACTTCCACGAGCTTGTCCGGCTTGCCCTTGGTCTCCACCGGCAGCTGGAACTGCGCGACCGTGTCGATCGTGAGCGTCTCCGCCTCGACCTGGATGATCATCGGGTCGTACATGTAGCGGTCGGCCAGCGTGCGGATCGGCGGCGGCATAGTGGCCGAGAACAGCGCCGTCTGGCGGCTGGAGGGCGTCAGCGAGAGGATCTTCTCGACGTCTTCCAGGAAGCCCAGGTCGAGCATCTCATCGGCCTCGTCCAGGACCATGAAGCGGCAGTCGTGCAGCACCAGCGAGTGGCGCGAGATCAGGTCGAGCACGCGCCCGACCGTCCCCACCACCACGTGCCCGCCGGCGCGCAGCTGCGCCTGCTGCGTGCGGATCGGCGCGCCGCCGAACACCGCCACGACATCGATGCCGCTATGCGAGCCGTACGTGCGCAGCGCCTGCGTCACCTGGATGCACAGCTCGCGCGTCGGCGTCAGCACGAGCGCCTGCACGACCTGCTCGCTCGGGTCCAGGTACTCCATGATCGGCAGCCCGAACGCGGCCGTCTTGCCGGTGCCGGTCTGCGCCTGGCCGATCACGTCGCGGCCTGCGAGCAGCGCCGGGATCGCCTGTTCCTGGATCGGGCTGGGCGACTCGTAGCCGACGTCGCGCAGCGCCTGCAGTGTGTGCTCGGACAGCCCGAGCTCGGCAAATGACTTGGCCATGACGGTAGCCATGGAGCTTAGGCGGCCGGGTCGAGCAACAGCTTGCCGGTCGTGCGACGGGCGCGCAGGTCGGTCTGCGCCTGCGCTGCCTGCTCGAGCGGATAGGTGTGCCCGACGATCGCCCGCAGCTCGCCGCGCGCGGCGCGGGCGAACAGGTCGTCGAGCGCCGCGGCGAACATGCCGGGACGCTGCAGGCAGTGGAACAGGTAGAAGCCGACGACCGCGCGCGAGTGACGCAGCAGCGAGCCGGTGCGCACCTCGTTGGGTTCGCTCGAGGCGATGCCGCAGACGACGATCCGCCCGAACGGCGCGAGCGAGCGGTAGGAGGCGTCGAACACGGCGCCACCGGACATGTCGAACACGACGTCCAGCTCATTGCCGGCGTTGGCCTCGAGCAGGCGCTCGGTCAGGCCCTCCGGCGCAGGGTCGATCGCGACGTCCGCACCCAGCTCCAGCGCCAGCGCGCGCTTGTCCTCGTTCGAGGCGGTCGCGACGACGCGGCCGGCGCCGAGCGCACGGGCGAGCTGCACCGCGATCGTGCCGACGCCGCCGGCGGCGCTGTGCACGACGACGCTCTCACCGTCGGCGACGCGCGCGGCGGTGCGGTACAGGTGCCATGCGGTCGTCCCCTGGAGGATCAGCGCCAGCGCCGTGCCGTCGTCGACCGCGTCGGGGATCGGGAACACGCGGTCGGCGGGCGCGATCGCGTACTCCGCATAGCCGCCGCTGCCGACCAGCGCGACCACGCGCTCGCCCGTGTCCTCGCGCACGCCCGCCACCTCCGCGCCCGGCACCAGCGGCAGCGTCGCCTTCTGCACGTAGGAGTTCGTGCGGGTGTGCGTGTCGGCGAAGTTCAGCCCCGCGCGCGTGACCTTGATGAGCGTCTCCTCGGGACCCGGCTGCGGCATCGGCAGCTCGGCGAGCCGCAGCACCTCGGGGCCGCCGAACTCGGTCATCTGGATTGCGCGCACTGATCCGAGCCTATCGGACTGCGGCGCCCGCCTCGGAGCGCCGGGGTGCTCTAAGGTGCGCGCCCATGCCCATCACCGTGGTCGGATCGATTGCCTATGACACCGTCAAGACGCCGTTCGGCGAGCGCGAGCGAATGCTCGGCGGCGCGGCCGTGCATTTCTCGCTGGCGGCGTCGTTCTTCGACGACGTGCGCGTCGTCGGCCCCGTCGGCGAGGACTTCGGCGAGCGCCAGCTCGCAATCATGCGCGCCCGCGGCGTGGACGTATCCGACGTCGAGCGCGTGAGCGGCGGCAAGACGTTCTTCTGGCAGGGCGAGTACGGCTGGGACCTGAACTCGCGCGAGACGCTCGACACGCAGCTGGGCGTGTTCGAGGGCTTCTCGCCGAAGCTGTCCGAGAGCTCGCGCGCGAGCGACGTCCTGTTCCTCGCCAACATCCAGCCCGACCTGCAGCTCGACGTCCGCGGACAGCTGCCCGACGCGCGCTTCGTGGCGCTCGACTCGATGAACCTGTGGATCGACATCGCGCGCGACTCGCTCGTGCGCGCGATCGAGCAGTGCGACTGCGTGATCCTCAACGACGCCGAGCTGCGCCAGCTGACCGGCAAGCCGAACCTCGTCTCCGCCGCGCGCGAGGTCCTCTCGTGGTCACCGTCCGAGGGTGGGCGCGGCCCGCGCGTGGTTGTCGCCAAGCAGGGCGAGTACGGCGCCGCGCTCGTCACGCGCGAGGGCTTCTTCGCGCTGCCCGCCTATCCCCTGGAGACCGTGATCGACCCGACCGGCGCCGGCGACACGTTCGCCGGCGGGCTCGTCGGCTACATCGCGGCGCACCCCGACGAGGAACTCTCCGACGAGCTGCTGCGCCGCGCGATGGCGCACGCGACCGTGCTGGCGTCGTTCAACGTCGAGGAGTTCGGGACCGAGCGCATGCAGCGCCTCACCGGCAGCGAGATCGCCGCGCGCATCCACGAACTGCACGCGATGACGCAGTTCAGCGGCGCGCCGCTTGCCCTGCGCGGCTGAGCGCACGGGGCACACGGCACCCCCGGCCCGCTTAGCACTTCGTCTCGGCTCGCGCATCGTGGACTCCTACTGATCGCGCATCGGGGGCTTGTACGGATCCGCCTTCGGGTATACGATCGAAAGAAGTGACGACCTGGACGTTCATCTGGCTGATGGTCATCCTGAAGATCCCGATTGGGGCGTTGTTCCTGATCGTGCGCTGGGCCGTGCGCCAGACCCCGGAGACCGAGCCGGGCTTCGACGGCGGCATCGGGCCTCGCTCGCTGCCACTGCACCCCCACCGGGTGGGTGGGGGCGGATCCCGGCTGCCGCGAGCACCGCGCCGGGGCCCGCACGGAGATCCCGCGCCGAGCGCCCCCAGGCGCGTGCGCGTGCTCGCCTCGCGCCAGCGCCTGCCACACCGCTGAGCCCCGTTCGAAGTGGCCTGCAAGCGCCGATTCGCCGGCGGCGGCGGATGCGCGTGCCAGGTCGCTCATAATCGGGTGAGAGCATCCGGCATCCGAAACCGCGACAGGAGAGACACATGAGCACCGAGCGAGCGACGAGCGAAGCCACCGCCACCGCAGGCACCGCCTCGACGGGCGCCGCCGAAGCGGCCGGCAACGGCGCGGCGCCCGCACAGGGCACGCTGACGGTGACCGACAACCGCACCGGCGCGAGCTACGAGCTGCCGATCCAGGACGGCACGGTGCGAGGGATGGACCTCAGGCAGATCAAGACCGACGATCACGACTTCGGGCTGATGGTCTACGACCCCGCGTACATGAACACCGCGTCGTGTCGCAGCTCGATCACCTACATCGATGGCGACGCCGGCATCCTGCAGCACCACGGCTACCCGATCGAGCAGCTGTGCGAGCACTCGACCTACCTCGAGGTGGCCTACCTGCTGATCAACGGCAGGCTCCCCACGCAGACCGAGCTGACCGGCTGGGTGCAGGAGATCACGATCCACACGTTCGTGCACGAGAACGTCAAGGACTTCATGCAGGGCTTCCGCTACGACGCCAATCCGATGGGCATGCTCGTCGCCTCCGTGGGCGCGCTCTCGACGTTCTACCCGGACGCCAACAAGATCCACGAGGAGCGCGTGCGCGCGATGCAGATCATCCGGCTGCTCGCGAAGATGCCGACGCTCGCGGCGTTCGCGTTCCGCCACAACATGGGCCAGCCGTACGTGTACCCCGACAACGACCTCAACTACGCGGGCAACTTCCTCGGGATGATGTACAAAATGACCGAGCTCAAATACGAGCCCGATCCCCGCCTGGAGCGTGCGCTGGACGTGCTGTTCATCCTGCACGCCGACCACGAACAGAACGCCTCCACCAGCGCCGTGCGCTCGGTCGGCTCCACCCAGGTCGACCCCTACTCGGCGGTCGCCGCCGGCGTCGCCGCGCTGTACGGCCCGCTGCACGGCGGCGCCAACGAGCAGGCGCTGCGGATGCTCGCGCGGGTCGGCTCGGTCGAGAACATCCCCGCCTTCCTCGAGGGCGTCAAGGCCGGCAACGAGCGCCTGATGGGCTTCGGCCACCGCGTCTACAAGAACTACGACCCGCGCGCGCGAATCATCCGCAAATATCTCGACGACGTGTTCGAGGTGCGCGGCAGGAGCCCGCTGCTGGAAGTCGCCTCAGAGCTCGAGAAGCGCGCGCTCGACGACGACTACTTCACCTCGCGCAAGCTCTACCCCAACGTCGACTTCTACTCCGGCCTGATCTACGAGGCGCTCGGCCTGCCGGTTGCGATGTTCCCCGTGATGTTCGCGATCGGGCGCACCAGCGGCTGGATCGCCCAGTGGCTCGAGATGGTGCAGGACCCAGAGCAGAAGATCGCCCGTCCGCGCCAGATCTACACCGGCGAGCGCGACCGCGACTACGTGCCGATCGGCGAGCGGGGGTAGCCGCCGGCTCGATGTCCCTCACGGCAACGCCTGTATAACTATGGCTATACAGGCGTTGCGTTTGGCTCAGGTATCAAAGCACCAACGTCGCGCCGTGGCGGCTGAGCCACTGGCGGTCCTCGCGGTAGCTCGGCCAGCGTCGCTCCACGAGCGCCCAGAAGCGCGGTGAGTGGTCGAGGATCTGCAGATGGCAGACCTCGTGCCAGACGACGTATTCGAGCACGCGCTCGGGCGCGAGCAGCAGGCGCCAGTTGAAGCTCATGCGCCCGCCGGCCGAGCACGAGGCCCAGCGCGTGCGCTGCGCGCGGATGTCCAGCGCGCTGTAGCTGGTGCCCGCGAGCTCGGTGGCGCGGTCCAGCCGCGGCGCAATCTCATCACGGGCGGCACGCCTGTAGAAACGTTCGAGCGCCGGGCGCGCGTCGCCCGCCGGCACCAGCAGCCGCACACCGTCGCGGTGCACGCGCTGGCGGCCGGGCTGCGGGACGAGCTCCAGCACCGTGTCCAGATACGGAACCGTTCCGGCGCGCTCGGCGATCCGTGCGAGCACCCGCTGCGCATCTTCCAGGCGACTCTCGATCCACGGGCGCAGCTCGCTCACGGCCGCGGCGGCGGCGCGCTCGGGCGCGCGCGACGGGAGCACGACTTCGACGCCGGTGTGTGCGTGCACGTTGACGCGCACGCGCCGCGCACGGGTCGAGCGCCGGACGGTGTACGGGATCTCGGTGACGCTCAGGTCGGTCATCTGTCGCTGAGAGTACGCACCCGAGCGGCTGTGCATGCCGAGCGCATACCCTTGCGGCGTGGACCCGATCGAGCAGACGGACCAAGACGGCGACACGCAGACGTTCGACGAGGAGCTGCTGCTGTGGCTCGGCGACGAGCCGCCGGAGGTGCGCGCGGCGGACTCCGAGCGCATCCGCGACGTCGCCGCAGAGCTCGCCAGCGGCTTCGACACGTTCGCCGAGGTCGGACGCGCGGTCACGGTGTTCGGCTCGGCGCGCACGCCGCCGCAGCACCCAGACTACGAGATGGCGCGTGCGGTCGGAGCATGCCTGGGGCACGCCGGCTACGCGGTGATCACCGGTGGCGGCCCCGGGATCATGGAGGCCGCCAACCGCGGGGCGCGCGACGCGGGCGCGCTGTCGATCGGCTGCAACATCGAGCTACCTCACGAGCAGGCGCTCAACCCATATGTGGACATCGGTCTGCGCTTCCGCCACTTCTTCGCCCGCAAGGTGATGTTCGTGCGCTACGCCAGCGCCTTCGTGATCTGCCCCGGAGGCTACGGCACACTCGATGAGCTGTTCGAGTGCCTGACGCTGATCCAGACGCAGACGATCCGCCATTTCCCGGTGATCCTCGTGGGCAACGGCGAGTGGGACGGTCTGCTCGAGTGGCTGCGCGCGCGGGCACTGGCCGACCACCGCATCGACGGCCAGGACCTCGAGGTCCTGCACCAGGTCGACCGGCCGTCGGAGGTGTGCGCGATCGTCGACGCCGCCCACGCGCGCCAGCGCGCGTATGGACGCCACGTGCGCCGTCGCGGCGGCCATCCGGCGAGCTGACGGCGCAGGTCAGTGACGGACGGCGGGACGCGGTCATAATCGAGCGACGATGAGCAGCTCCCGGGTCAAACTGCCGCGCGGGGTGCGCGGTTCCTACGAGGTGTACCTCAACGGCGTGCCGCAGCGGCCCGGCGTGGACTACACGGTGCGCGAAGGCGCGCTCGTGTTCGAGCGCGAGCTGCGCAAGGACAGGATCAACGGCTGGCGCTGGCTGCTGGGCGCCTGGGGCGTCGGCACCTACCGCCAGAACGACTCGGTCGACGTCCGCTACGAGGCCGCCGACGGCTCGCCGCGCGTGGCCGAGGGACTCGAGATCGAACTCGGATAGACGGCCTTCTCCCACGGCTTGGCGAGCTTCAGCGCGCTGAGGATCGCGCGTGTGGCGGGCGAGCGATTGAGCGTGTAGAAGTGGATTCCGGGCGCGCCCGCGGCGAGCAGCTCGGCGCATTGCAGCGTCGCGTAGGCGACGCCGAAGTCGAGCACCTCCTCGGGGTCCTCCCCGCGCGCGTGCAGCTCGCGGCGCAGACCGTCGGGGATCGAGGCGCCGCACATGCTCGCCATCCGCTCGACCTGCCCGACGCGCGTGATCGGCATCACACCCGGGATGATCGGCACCTCGATCCCCGCGGCACGCGCACGCGCGACGAAGTCGAAGTACACGGCGTTGTCGAAGAACAGCTGCGTGATCAGGAAGTCGACGCCCGCCCGCACCTTCTCAGCGAGGTGTTCCAGGTCGGCCTCGGGGCTCGTGGCGTGGATGTGCGTCTCCGGGAAGCAGGCGGCGCCGATCGCGAACGGATAGCCGCCGGCGATCAGCGCGACCAGTTCGCGCGAGTACTCGAGGCCCCCCTCGGTCTTCGTCCATGCCTCCTGCCCCGCCGGCGGGTCTCCGCGCAGCGCGAGCACGTTGTCGATGCCCGCGTCCTGCATCTCCGCGAGCGTCGCCTGCAGCTCCGCCACGGTCGCGCCGACGCACGTGAAGTGGGCCATCGCCTCGAGCCCGTACTCCTCGCGGATCCGCTTGACGATCTCGATCGTCTTCTCCCGCGTGGACCCGCCGGCCCCGTAGGTGACCGACACGAACGACGGCTCGAGCGTCTTCAGCTCGGCGAGCGCCGCAAACAGGTTCTGCTCGCCGGCGGCCGTCTTCGGCGGGAAGAACTCGAACGAGAACACCGGGGTGGGCGGGTCCTGATCCGCGAGGATCTGGTCGATGCGCATCTGGAGATTATGCAGTCCAGCGCTCGGGTTCCCCCTCCGGGGGCGATGCACCAGCGACGCGCCGCGCCTCGCCGAGCGCCTCCAGGTGCGTCAGGTAGCAGAGGATCTTCGACAGCAGCCAGTGCGCGTTCTGCTCGGAGAGCGAGTCGCCGTAGACGTGCGGGACGAGCTCGAACACCGTCAGCTCGTTTCCGTCCAGCGCCTCGCGCACGCGCGTCAGGCGTTCGTCCACGAGCACGCGGTTGCCCTGGATGTGCGCATGCACGTCGGCGAACGTGCGCCCGTGCCCGGGCAGGCACAGGCGCGCGCCGAGGCGCTCAACGATGTTTAGCGAGCTCAGGAATTCGCCCACGGGGTCGGGCGAGTAGCCGTAGTCGAAGTACAGCGAGATGCGCCCGAGCAGGTGGTCGCCGGACACGAGCAGGCGGCGCTCGGGCTGGAACATGCAGACATGCGAGGGGGCGTGACCGGGCGTCTCGTAGGCGATCCACTCGCCGAGGTCGGTGACGACGCTCACGCCCGTAAGCAGATCGCGGTCGGGCTCGATCGGACCGGCGATCCCGGATCCCCGCGAGCTGCGCTCGGCCGCGTAGCGGCGCAGCGGCTCCTCGGGGACGCCGCTCTGGCGGGCGATCTCCACGCGCCGGGCGAAGACCGCGTCGGGATCCTCGATCATCCGGTTCAGATGCTCGTGATTGGGATGCATCCACACCTCGCAGCCGGCGCGCTCGACGATCGCTGCGGCCTGCCCGCAGTGGTCGGTGTGCGCGTGCGTGCACACCACCAGCGTGGCCTGCTCAAGGCGCAGGTTGCACATGCCCAGCGCGCGCTCCAGGTGCGACATCGAGTCGGCGTCGTGCATGCCGGTGTCGAACAGCACAAAGCCATCCCCCGACGTCACCGCCCACGCATTGCAATGCGGAACGCCGGGCCACGGCAGCGGCAGGCGCAGCCGGAAGAGTCCCGGGAGCACGCGCTCGCCGCGCCCCAGCTCGCGCTTGCGGAGTACATCTGGCATCGGGCGCAGACTAGACTACGCCTGTTCAGCGGCGTAAAGGAGGCGGCATGGCGGAGCGGGAGAGCGCGAGCGAAGCGAGCACGAAGGTGCAGGAGGTCGCCGCGAACATGCAGCAGGCGGCGGCGACGCGCAAACGCATCTCGGGCAGCAAGGCCGAAGCCATCGCGCGACGCTACTTTGCCGCGATCGACGCCCGCGACCTCGAGCTGGCGGTGTCGCTGTGGGCCGAGGGCGGCCGCGAGAACGTGCGCGGCCAGGTGGACGTGCTCGCCCCGGAGGGCGTACGCGAGTTCATCGGCGAGCTGATCGGCGCGCTGCCGGACCTGAACATGCAGGTGATCTCCACGACCAGCGAGGGCGAGCGCTGCGGTGTGCAGTGGCGCCTGACCGGCACGTTCGCCGGCCCGGCGGGCTTCGGCGGCGTCGCGCCGACGGGCATGCCGGTCGTGCTCGAAGGCTTTGACCTGCTGACCGTGCGCGACGGGCTGATCCACAGCAACGACGCGTTCAGCGACTCGATGACGTTCGCGCGTCAGATCGGGATGATGCCGCCGCAGGGCTCAGGAACCGAGCAGCGGATGATGGCGGCGTTCAACGCCAAGACCCGCCTGAGCGCCCGCCTTGGCGCCGGCGCGGCCGAGCTGGTCGCGGAAGGCGTCTGGGTCGTGCAGGGCCAGCCCGGGCGCTGCAACGTGTACCTGATCGAGGACGAGGGCGGCGTGACGCTGTTCGACGCGGGGGCGCGCACGATGACGCGCGCCGTCGCAAGCGCCGGAGCGAAGCTCGGCGGCATCCGCCGGGTGGTGCTCGGTCATGGGCACACCGATCACCGCGGCGTCGCGCCGGCGCTCGGCGTACCGGTACTGTGCCACCCCGACGAGGTCCAGGACGCCGAAGGCAGCGGCGGCTTTCGCTACTGGCCGCAGGGCCTTGCGGGACTGCCGACACCGATGCGCCAGTTCCATCGTCTGCTGCACCGCTACGCCTGGGACGGCGGTCCCGTGAAGATCGCGGACACGGTCAGCGAGGGCGACGAGCTGGCGGGATTCCACGTCGTGGAGATCCCCGGGCACGCGCCCGGGATGATCGCCCTGTGGCGCGAGTCAGACCGCCTGGCGCTGAGCAGCGACTGCTTCTACACGCTCGACATGTGGGGCCGCGACTGCCCGCCGCACCTGCCCGAGCGGATCTACAACTTCGACACCGAGCAGGCGCGCGCGAGCCTGCGCAAGCTCGCCGCGCTGGAGCCGGCTGCCGCGTGGCCGGGTCACGCCAAGCCGGTCACCGGCGATGTGCGCGGCCAGCTCGAACGGGCCGCCGACGCGGACTGAGCGTGGCCAAGCGCAGCCGCCGGCGCGAGCGCCTGAGCGCGCCGAGCAGCGACTACACCGACGCGCACGGCAACGTGCTCACCCTGCGCGGCTCGCTCACGCCTGGATCCCGGCGCGAGTACGCGCGGGCGCTCGCCGGGGCGGCGGGCCGGCCGGCCGCGACGCAGGAGGACGCCTGGCAGCGCGCCGCCGAGTTGCTGTTCGAGCGCCTGGCCGTGCGCTGGGTGATCGCCGACGCGCCGATCGAGCGCCAGCGCGAGCTGCTCGCGCGCTTTCGCGTGGCCTCGGCGGAGGAGCGGGCCTGGGTGCGTGAAGCGCTGCGGGAGCATTGCGCGGAGTGGTTTCCCGATGTGCAGGCGCCGTGAGCTGGCAAGGGTCAACCGAGCCCGCTAGTGAGCTCTGCCCTCCAGTTCGCGCGAGCGCGACTGCGCCTGATCGACCAGATCCCGGACATCGGCCATGATCTTCTTGCGCCGGCGCCTCTCCGCGTCGTATGCCTCCTCGGCCAGCGAGAGCTCAACGCCGCACATGGGACAGTTCACCTCGTCTGGCCTGACGTACTGGTAGCAGGCACGACACAGTCGCAACGACGCGGTGACGCGTGTGGCAGCGGAGCTTGCGCCCGGGCGAGCTGTTGCGGCGGTGTCCCCCGGTGAGAGCCCGGGAGCCAGCGGCGCAGACCCGTCCAGCGACTCCTGCACGAGCTCGAAGCGCCCAGTTGCAAAGGCCGTGTCGGCCGCATCCTGCACCTTGACGACCCGCTCGCGCACGCCCTGTTCGGCAAGTCTCAGCGTCCGGTAGTGGCAGTAGGGATTGTTCCCCGGACGACCAAACAGCGCATCAGCCGTCCACGTGCACCCAGCCGTGCAGACATCCGCGTAATAGCACGAGCCGCAGAAGCCCCAGAGCTTGTCGGGCGATCGAAGGCCGGGATCCACCGCCGGCACCCCCTCTGACCAGATCTCCGAGAGCTCCAAGTCACGGACGTTGCCGCCGGCGTACCCGACGGTCGGAAGCGATGGACATCCCTTGACCGCGCCGTCGGACTCAATCCCCATCGTCGTCTCACCCGCCGAGCAGCCGCTCCAATGCTGGCGCTCGGCATCGACGCCCTGCCGCCAGAGATGCTCGTGGGGACCGAAATAGCCGACGTTGTTGCCCGCGACCATCGACACACCCTCCCGTCGCGCCCGGAGGGAGAGCTCGGCCAACAGCGGCATCAGCTCGAGCAGCTGATAAGGCTGCAACAGGAGATCGGGGTTGTCAACGGCATTGCCCATGGCCACCGTCAGCTGGATCTGCCACTGTTCGACCCCCGCTTGCACGAGCACGTCGAGCAGGCCGGGGAGGTCCTCGAGCGTTTGCGGGCCGATCTGGGTGTTGACGCTGGTCCTCAGGCCCAGTTGACGCGCCCTGCGAAGCGCACCAACTGCGCTGTCGAAGGTGCCGACGCGCCCCCGGAGGCGATCGTGCAGAGGCTGCAAGCCATCGAGCGAGACACCAAGGCCTTTGAGACCCGCGTTCACCCCCGCGTGGAGCCTCCGGTCCGTGAGTGCCAGCGCCCCCGTCTGCATCGCACAGTAGATCCCATGGCTGCTGGCCCTAGCGACGATCTGGCACCAGTCGGGCCGAAGGAAGGCCTCGCCACCGATGATCGTCAGCTCGCGAGTGCCGAGGCGCGCGAGGGCGTCGACGAGATCGAGCGCAGCTGCTGTGTCCAGCTCGTTGGGACGGCGCTTGCCCGCGCGCGAGCCACAGTGACTGCAGCTGAGGTTGCACGCCAGGGTGATCTCCCACACCACATGGACGGGCACACGGCGCTCGAAGTCCCGCTCCGAGCGCAGACGCACCGGACGCGAAAGCCGCTCATCGGTCGATGCGGTGATGATGCTGTCGCCTAGCTGCTCGACGCCGCCTGTTCGGCCTTCGCGATCTCGGCTTGCAGCAACTCATAGGCCACCGGCATGTTGCCGTAGGTGTCAAGGTGCTCTTTCGCCTGCTGCTCGAGCTCGCGCATCTCGTCGAGATCGCCGCGCGCGCAGCAACGATGAATGGTGACTCCATACAACGGCACTACAGCCATGGTTCGCCTCCTTGGGTCTTGTGTACGGGAATTGCCAGCGGTGAGCGTGCGTGCAAAGAGTGGTGGAGATAGCCTCGCCTTGCCTGTCAGTCATAGGTGACGAGCGTAAGCCGGCTGAAGCGAAGTATGTCCTGGCGCTCCGCGTCGTCTGGGTTCGACGAGAACGCCAGTACCGTCACGGGCACCTGTGTCTCCTCGACGCGCTTCAGCGCGTCAGTGATCTGGACCGTGATGTTGACCGGAGTGAGCGGATGCTCGGGGTTGCGGTCAAACGGCGAGACCCGCCCAGCTACGTCGCAGTGGCCCGCGTCGCCGAAGCACACGGAGTGGCCGAACACCGTGAAGCGCCCGGCGTACCCTTGCGCAGGGGTCTGCGCGGTCGTCTCGTCGGCCTCGGGATTTCCGAGGAAGACCAGACCCACGAAGGAGGCGCCGAAGCGCTCCACTCCCTCGAACTCGAGATCCGCCCGATAGTAGGGATGCTCGTGGTGGGGTACGTTCAGGGGCTGGGAGACGAAGCGGTGCATCACGCGTTGGTGCCGGGGACGTGATCGGTCGTGCCGGCATAGTCGTAACCGAGCTGGTTGACGTCAAGTGTTTCGCTGACGGTCATGCCGTTCGGCTGCAGTTTCGTCCCGAGCAGGTTGCTCGGCGGATTAGCTCCGGGGTGTGCCGCCTGCCAAAGCGCCCACGCACGGTCGATCATTGTGTGGTGAGCCCAGAAGATCGGGTCATACGCCGCCCAAGATGGGTCGCTCATGGTGCCCATTACCCACATGTGGACTTCGTCGTGGACGCCGGTTATCAGCGAGTTGAAGTCATTGAAGTTCGCCGCTTCCATCGCTTCCTGATAAGCGCTCGGCTGCGGAAGCTCGGGCTGCTGAGGAAAGCTGCCCGGCGCACGCGAGCTCTCGGTCGGCCATTCGGGCCGCGCGTGTTCCACGCGGATCGGCGCCTGCAGCAGCGGGTTGGCTTCGCCCTCCACCTCCGCTTCGTCGAAGGCCGGCGGGATCTCGCGGTCAACCGTCCAGTCCCACCACGCCAAGCTCACGCCCGGCACCTGGCGTTGCAGCGCGAGCTCGAAGTAGTAGAGGTACTGGCGATGCCAGGGCAGGAACAGCGCTTCGTGGTGCCTGCACAGGCCGAGCGGCACGCCGTGCCAGCCGGCGAAGTACTGGTAGCCCCGATCATCCGAAGGTGCGAGCGCGATGACTTCGCGAAAAGCTCGTCGCAAGTCCGCCAGCTGGCCGGCTTCGAGCTTGGTCACGCTCTTGCGGTGCAGAATCGTCGCACTGACGGTCGGAGGTGTCGCCGCGACAGTGACAGTCACCGGCCGACCTCCTCAAGCGCAGCGATGTGAGGAGGTAGAACAGTCATAAACAATCGGAACGTAGCACATAGGGGGCGCACGACGCAAGCCACCGAGCTACCTCCTATTCGCGGCGTTCCGGACGGCTATCGGCGGCGGGCGAGATCGTGATGGCCGCCCTCAATTAAGGCGGCCCGGCGGTGGCGCCTGAGCTAAATCGCCGCGTGACTCAACGCGAGCACGATGATCGTCAAATCCCGTGGGTCGGTGACCTGTAGCTCTGTCAGCTCTTCGAAGCGTCGCAGCCGATAGTCGAGCGTGTTGGGATGGATGTGCAGCTCCGCCGCCGTCGTGCGGCGATCCATGTGGGATGCGAGGAACGCCCGCAGCGTCGCCTCGAGGTCCGCACGACGCCCGGATGCGCCTCGCAGCGGAGCGAGCACCCGCGCCACCAGCGACTCCGCCGTCCCCGGGCTGTCCGCCAGCAGCAGCTCGAGCGCGATGTCATCCGCGGTCAGATATCCGGTGCGCTCGAGCCGGCGACCGAGATCGATGACCATGCGCACACGCTCCAGGACGCTTGTCAGCGCGCCGCGCGGCGCTGGCGCGTCGACCGCCAACAGCGTCCCAGGATGGGCGTGCAGCTCCTGCCCCTCGGCCAGCAACCCGCTGACACGGTCGCCCTCCGTCAGCGCGAGAATCCCCTGCGCGCGCAGCTCTGCGGCCATTTGCCCATGGCGGATCGCGCCCTCGCCCGGGATCGCCAGTGCGAATGGTCGATAGCGCGCTGCCACCGGGATCCCGACCCGCGAGGCAAGGCTGGAGGTGTCGGCGGTGAGCGGGCCGTCGTCCTCGCACAGAGCGTGCAGCAGGGCCCGCAGTCGACGCTCCTCCTCGGAGACCATGTGCTGGCGAGCGTCGAGGTAGGCCTGGGCAACGGTGGCCGAGACCAGGTCGATGTAGCGCATCAGGATCTCGGCGCCGACCAGCAGGCCGTCGCGCTCGTCCGGCTCGGCGATCTCGACGAGCTCCTTCCACGCCAAGCGTCCGCCGAGACGGTAGGCGTGCAGCAGATCCTCCAGGGGCATGCCCTCGCCGGCGCGTGCGCGCGCCGACTCGCGGAACGGCTCCAGCTCGATGTCCGCCGGCTCGCGCCCTGCCAGCGTAGTGCTGCGGAAGACCTCGATGTTGTACTCGATGATCTCCACGACCTTGCCCTCGATCAGCACCTCCGGCAGCCGGCGATAGCCGTTGATGCTGCTGCGAAACGCGGTCACCATGCGCTGCGTGATCTGCTCGAAGTCCAGACGCCGCACGACGAGGCTGAACGTCTCGTGATCGGTCACAGCGATGCGGTCGTGCTGCTCTGCGGCAGTCATCGTCGGCAAGTCTACGTGCGCATCTCACCCAGCAACCAGCGAACCCTGCAAGGACAGGGCTCGCTGGTCACTGCGCTGGGTGATCGTGCGCGGCTGTGATCGCCTACGGGCCTGTGAAGCTCCCCGCGTAGCAGGGCCCGCCCCCGCAGTTGTCGGTCTTGGGTATCGCTCCGCCGAAGAAGTCGGACACGAGCTGCTGCTCGGCCGGCGCGTTACGCGGCGCCTCGTGCGGGTCTTCTCCGGTTTCGTTCGGGATGTTTTCGTAGGGCGGCGGTTCGACGCCGATCTGCGAGCCCGGGTCTGACGGGTTTTCACGCACAGGCCCGATGTCCCAGTAGTAGATGGCCGAGCCCGTGTACGGATAGCTCTTGATCTTGGGCACGTTCCACAGCACGTTCGTTTCGGGCCAGCGGCCCGAGTAGAGCGCCGGCGTGTGCGCCGAGGCGCCGATCGTCCTGGCCTCGACTTCGGCCTGGTAGTCGGTGACCTGGTGATCGCCGAAGGCCACGTCCAGCAGCACCTGGTGCGCCGGCGTGTCCGGCAGCGGGTCGTTGGTCATGCGATCGGCGTAGCCGTCAGGATCCGCGCGGTCCCACAGCATCTGCATCAGGTCGAGCACGAGCGGCCGCGCCGTTTCGTTCGGGTAGAAGGGATAGAAGACCTCGGTGAATTCGGTGAAGTCAACCGAGCGCGGCAGCAGCACCGAGTAGTTCATCCCCGGCACGCCCAGCGACGCGCGGGTGAAGTCGGGTGAGATCGCGGTCAGCGCGCCGCCCATGATCCCGCCCTGGCTGTTGCCGTTGTAGAACAGCTCGTTCGTGTCGAGCACCGAGCCGGTGTCGAGCGTGCCGTCCTGGTGGAAGGCCGGCGCGGTCTCAAAGCCGGTGGAGCTGATCATCGCCCTTCCCAGGAACAGCTCGTCGAGCAGGCCCTGCTGCAGCCGGTCGGGGATGGTGGGGAAGTTCGACACGTTCTCCAGGGCTTCGATCACCGCGGGAACGTCCGATTCCGCCAGCCCGATCTCGTCGGTGGCGCACTGCACGATCTTGTGTCCCTGCGACAGGCTCCGCTGCGGGCCGGACTTCACCTCCGAGGCACTGCCGAGCAGACCATGCCCGTACAGCGAGGGCCGCGCCTGTTCGGCGGGGCCGCTCGTCACCGAGTCGGGGATGATGCATTCGAAGTTGGCCGTCCACGTCCCGTTCTGGATCGGCGCTCCGTTGGCGTCGAGGTGGAAGGTGCCGCCCGGCCCGCAGCTGGGGAACAGGTAGCAGGGCACCTCGAACGTGCCTTCGACGTCGCGCGCGATCTGTCCCGGGTTCGGATTCGTCACCACGTTCGTCACTTCGAAGCTCGGCGAGACCCCTTCGGGGAGCCCGTTGCCGAGGTCGGTGTCGCCGAGCTGGGCGAACGCCGCGTTGCGCATGTCGAGCATGCGGCTGGTGTTGTTGGCGTCGCTGGCAACGGTGAAGTCCCACGCGAGGTACAGCTTGTGGCGCCCGATGCCGGCTTTTTCCAGTTCCGAGAAGATTTCTTCGTAGTGTCCGCGCCGCGCGTTGATCGCTTCCTGTTCGGAGGGCACGTCGTCGCGGTAGTAGCGGAACGCAGCCGGTGCTTCGAGGTGTTCGCCCTCGGCGTTCTTGAGGTGCCGCAGCACCACTATGTAGCGCTGGCCAGCCGCGAAGTTGACGGCGGGATGGATCTCCAGCACCCGCTCTGACGGGGTGGACGCGGTCGAGTCGATCTCCGTCCAGATCGGCCACCGCTTGCCGGTCTGCGCATCGATCACGATCACCGGCGCGGTCGGGTTTTTGTAGGCCGCGAGATGGTTGATCGGCACCGCGCCCGTCGCGCGCACGTCGGCTACGGTCTGGATGCCGGGGATCTTGACGAGGATCGTAGAGCCCGGGCTGAAGCCATCGGATTCGTCATACGGCCCCGCTTCGATGTGCTCGCCGTAGGCGTTCGTGGGCATACCCGCGGTCTTGAAGTCGACACGCAGGCCGGTGGCGCTGCTGGGGTCGGGCACCGTGTAGTAGTTGTCCGGGAACGGCAGCATGCACAGGCCGTTTTCGGGCTCGGCGATGAAGTCACAGTTTTCCGCTTCGCTGGTGTCGATCGGCGGTAGTTTCTCGCGCAGCGAGCGCACGGCGGACTGCTTGGCGTCTCGTCCGACGCGCGCCGGCAACGACGCCTGCGCGGCTGCGCTGAACAGCAGCGCCGCGAGCGCCAGCACGGCCATCACGGCGACGGCCTGCAACCGGTTCCGATTCCTCATCATGCCTCCCCTTGTCCTTAATGGGTAGCCGATCGCCCCTGACCGCTCTCGAGCACCAGCGGACGGCCGTCGACTCGATCCTCTCCTGGCAGCGAGCATAACCAGCCCAAACCGGCGCGTCGCTGTGACGCATCACAATTCTTGTGGTGTCTGTTGTGGTCAGGTCCCAACTTCTAAAGGGCGCTGACAGCTGCCGAGTTGTTTTCTGCCAGCATGACCCGGGGTCACGCCTGTCCGCGACGCGGGCCTCGGACGCGATCTCCGAGCAGCTCCAGTCGCGGCCCGTGCGCACTGCCGGCGGACACGAACCGCGCGGTCGCCGGGCTGAGCACGAACTCGAGCACCTCTCCGCCCTCGCCGCGCACCTGCAGACGCCGGCCGTCCTCCAGCACCGCCAACACGACGCCACGCTCGAAGCTCCCACCGAAGTGCACGATCCGTGCCTGGGCGCCGACACGAGGCAGCTGTCGCGAGGGGCCGAGCACGCCTCGATGCTACGCCGCCAGCCGGGCCACAGCTCGGTTACGCACGGCGGGCCCGGCGTCGATACCTTCCGACAATGCGCCGCACGAAGATCGTCGCCACGATCGGCCCAGCCTCGCGCGAGCCGGAGACGCTGCTGCGCCTGGTCGAGGCGGGGATGGATGTCGCGCGCCTGAACTACTCGCACGGGACGCTCGACGAGCACGCGGAGACCGTCAGCCGCGTGCGCGACGCCGCCGAGCGCGCCGGCCGGCCGGTCGCGATCCTGCAGGATCTGCCCGGCCCGAAGCTCCGCATCGGGCCGTTGCGCGAGGACGTCGTCGAGCTCACACCAGGCGAGCGTCTGACGTTCTCCTGCGGCGACGGCGAGCGCGCGGGTGACGCCCACGCGATGAGCATCTCCTGGGCGGGGCTGCCCGACGCGGTCGAGAAGGGCTCGATCTTGTATCTCGCCGACGGCTCCGTGCGGCTGCGGGTGGTCGAGGTGCGCACCGGCGCGAGTGAGGTCGACGTCGAGATCGAGGTCGGGGGCGCCGTCGCCTCGCGCCAGGGCCTGAACATCCCCGGCCCGGTGTCCTCGCTGCCATCGGTGCCCGAGGAGGATCTGCACCTGCTGGCCCACGGCGAGTCGATCGGCGTGGACATGGTCGCGCTGTCGTTCGTGCAGTCCCCGGACGACGTCGAATCCGTGCGCGAGCACACGCGCCTGCCGCTGATCGCCAAGATGGAGAAGCCCGAGGCCGTCAAGCGCGCCGCCGAGATCCTGAAGGCCGCCGACTACGTAATGGTCGCGCGCGGCGATCTCGGCATCGAGCTGCCGATCGCGCAGGTGCCGATCGTGCAAAAGCAGCTGCTCGAGCTCGCCGGCTGGATGGCGCGACCGTCGATCACCGCCACGCAGATGCTCGACTCGATGGTCAGCTCCTCGCGCCCGACGCGCGCGGAGGTAGCCGACGTGGCCAACGCGATCCTGGATGGCACCGATGCGGTGATGCTCTCCCAGGAGACGGCCGTAGGCGCCTACCCGGTCGAGGCCGTCGCGATGATGGCCGCCGTCGCCGTACAGGCAGAGTCGATCGCCCCGTATGAGCGCTGGAACCAGTCGCGCGTGCGCCGCACGCACTCAGACCCCGCGTACACGATCGCCCACAACCTGTGTGACGCCGCGCGCGAGCTGCGCCTGGACGCGCTGGTCATCCCCACGCTGTCCGGTCGCTCCGCGCGGCTGGTCTCCGCGCACCGTCCGACGGTGCCGATCTATGCGCTCTCGCCTGGCAAAGAGACGGTCAGGCGCTGCGGGCTGATGTGGGGCGTACAGGCCGCGTCGATCCCGCGCCACGAGACCACCGAGGCGCTGATCGCCGACGCGGCACGACGCGTGGTCGAGCTCGGCTGGTGCGAGCGTGGCCGGCGCGTGGGTATCACCGCGGGGCTGCCCTCCGGCCGGCCCGGCACGACGAGCCTGTTCCAGATCCAGGTGCTCTAGCCAGGCGGTGTCTGGTCTGCCGGCGGCTGCTAGCGCTCGCCGGCGTCGAGGCTGCCGGACCCGGCCGCGTAGGCCATCGGGTCGCCGCCGCCGCCGCGCAGGATGTGAGCGCAGCCGACCGCGATCAGCGCACCGGCGAGCGGGCCGAGCACGTAGACCCAGTAGCCGCTGAAGTCACCGCTCACGAGCGCCGGGCCGAACGAGCGCGCGGGATTCATCGAGGTGCCGCTGACGGGCGCCGACCACAGGCCGGCGAGCGCGATGTAGCCGCCGACGCCCAGCGCGGCCACGCGGCCGACGTTCTGGGCGGTGGAGGCAGTCCCGAGGATCACGCTCACGAGCGCCGCCGTCAGCACGACCTCCATCAGCAGCGCCTGCCAGTCGGCGTAGCCAGACCCGGGCAGCGTGGCGCCGAGATGCTGGACGTCGCCGAAGACCGCATCGAGGAACAGGCACGCGAGCGTGGCGCCCACGAGCTGGATGGCGATGTAACCGGGGACGCGCTTCCACGGGAAGTCCCTGCGCAGCGCGAACGCCAGCGACACGGCCGGATTCAGGTGCGCGCCGGATACCGCGCCCATGAACAGGATGATCGCCATCACCATCAGCCCCGGCGCGACGACGGCGGCGGCCAGGCTGATCTGGCCCTTGCCGTGGAGGATCCCGCCACCGGCGGCCACGAGCACCAGCATGAACGTGCCGAGCAGCTCCGAGAACAGCCGGCGCCACTCCAGGCGTGGGTCGTCGAACTGAGCCTTGGAGCCGAACTCGAGCGCCAGCAGGTGCCGCGTGCGCGGAACCATCGGCGCCAGGTCGTGGAGCTCGCCCTGCGCGACACGCTCGTCGGGCATCGCCACAACCTATCTGGAATCATCAGCGCTCGTGCCCGCTGACGCCGATGTCCTAGTCATCTTCGGTATCACCGGCGACCTTGCGAAGGTGATGACGTTTCGCTCGCTGTATCGGCTGGAGCGTCGCGGCCTGTTGGACTGCCCGATCGTGGGCGTGGCGGTCGACGACTGGAACATCGAGCGCCTGCGCGAGCACGCGCGCGAATGCATCGAAGGGGCCGGCGAGACGCTCGAGGAGGCGGTGTTCGAGCGCTTCGCCGCCAGGCTGTCCTACGTCAGCGGCGACTTCAACGACGCCGCCACCTATGAGCGCGTGGCCGCCGCCGTCGGCGACGCTCGCACCCCGGTCTTCTACCTGGAGATCCCGCCGTTTCTGTTCGGGCCGGTGATCAAGCAGCTGGCGGGCGCGGGATTGACGAAGACCGCGCGCGTGGTCGTGGAGAAGCCGTTCGGCCACGACCTCGCCTCCGCACGCGCGCTCGCAGCCGAGATCCACCAGTACATCGAGGAGTCGCAGCTGTATCGGATCGACCACTTCCTCGGCAAGATGGGCACCGACGAGCTGCTGTACCTGCGCTTTGCGAACACCATGATCGAGCCGATCTGGAACCGCAATCACATCGCCTACGTGCAGATCACGATGGCCGAGGCGTTCGGCGTCGAGGACCGCGGGCACTTCTATGACCCCGTCGGCGCGCTGCGCGACGTGGTCGTCAACCACTTGATGCAGCTGGTCGCGCTCGCCGCGATGGAGGCGCCCGCCGGCCGCGACGCGGAAACGCTCAAGGACGCGAAGTTCGCGGTCTTCCGCTCGATCGCCGATGCCAAGCCGGAGCACTACGTTCGCGGCCAGTACGACGGCTACCTCGACATCGACGGCGTCGCCAAGGACTCCACCACCGAGACCTACGCGGCCGTGCGCCTGGAGATCGACAACTGGCGCTGGTCGGGCGTGCCGTGGTTCATCCGCACCGGCAAGAAGCTGCCGCTCACGCAGACCGAGCTGCGGGCGGTGTTTCGCGACCCGCCGCGCCTGGGCTTCATGGAGCACGGGCACCGCCGCCCCGAACCCAACCAGTTCGTCGTCAAGCTCGACCCGGGGACCGGCACGCGCGTGATCCTCGACGCTCACCGCGCCGACGTCGCCGGCCCGGAGGCGGTGCACCTCGACGTCGAGTTCGCCGAGCAGGGCGGCGAGGCGCCGACGCCGTATGAGGTGCTGCTACTCGACGCGATGCGCGGGGACAGCACGCGCTTCACGCGCCAGGACGGCGTCGAAGAGACCTGGCGGATCTTCGAACCGCTGCTGCACCATCCAACCCCTGTGCATCCATACGCCCCCGGCTCGTGGGGTCCGCGAGAGGGTGACGGGCTGGTCGCAGGATTCGGGGCGTGGCACGGCCCGTGGGTGCCGTGACGCGTTCAGCGTGAGTCGCTGACGGCGACCGAGAAGCTCGCCGCGAACCGCTCCCCCGGCGCCAGCAGCCGCAAGCCCTCGCCGCTGCGCAGCGCGTTGGTGGGTGCGGTCATCGGCTCGAAGCAGATGAACTGCCCGCCGGCGGGCGCGAACACCTGCGCGCATGGGTAGCCCTGCAGGAACGTCAGCTCGATCAGCCGTCCCGCCCCCGCGACGCTGAAGCGCGCGGGCGCGGCGACCGCGTCAAAGCCATCGTCGAACTCACGTCCGTCGAGCTCGAACTGCTCGGCCGCCAGCTCTTGCGCAGGCCCGGTCGGGATCTGCTTGGCATCGAGCGCGAGCGCACACATCGCCGGCAGATCGACCAGCCAGCGCTCGCGCGCTGCGCCCGGCGGTGACAGATACGGGTGAAAGCCGAACGACAGCGGCACGGCATCCGTGCCGCACGCGTGCACCGTCAGCTCTATCTCCAGACGTCCATCGCGCAGGCGCGCCTGCAAGCGCAGGTCGTGGCGGAAGGGGAAGAGCTCGAACAGCTCTGGCTGCGCGTCGCTCCAGCTCAGACGCGCCGTGAGCGAGCTGGTGGTGCCGGCGGGTGGGCGATCGGGCGCGCCGACGAGCTCCCACGCCATCAGGCCGCCGATCGCGCCGTGGATCGGCAGACCGTTCGCATCGAGGTGCACGCGCGTCGGGTCGTGCGGGATACGCACGCTGCGCCCGCCGACGCTGTAGTCGAAGCCGGCGAGACGATTGGCCCACGGGTAGAGCAGCGGGATGCCCATCGTCTTGCCGTGCCGCGCGTAGGCGTCGACGCCGGCGTTCTGCGCGAGCAGCTCCTCGCCACGGTGACGCAGCGAGCAGCAGAGCATGCCGGCGCCGGGGACGAACTCGGCCTCGAGCGCGGCGGCGCGATCGCGCAGGTGCAGCCTCTCGAGCGCTCGATCGGTCATGCTCGACGGGCACAGTACTGCGACGACAGGAGGATGACCTTGCCACCCGAGCACCACGGCGCCGGCGAGCGCCCCGCGAGCGCCCCACCAGAGCTCACCGTCGGCCAGATCGAGAAGCTCGAGGGCATCTACGGCAACCGCTACCTGCTCGAGCCCGCGCCCGACCACAAACTGCCGAAGATGGGCATGACCGCTGAGGAAGCGATGGGCCTGATCCAGCAGGAGACGGTGCTCGATGGCCTGCCGACGCGCAACCTGGCGACGTTCGTGACGACGTGGATGGAGCCGGAGGCAGAGCAGGTGATCCAGGAAGCGCTGCGCGTGAACTTCATCGACCACGCCGAGTACCCGCGCTCGGCGGAGATCGAGCAGCGCTGCATCCGCATGCTCGCCGACCTGTTCAACGCGCCGGGGGAGACGACGGGCGCCCGCACGCAGGGCTCCTCGGAGGCGATCATGCTGGGCGCGCTGTCGCTGAAGTGGAAGTGGCGCGCGCGCCGCGAGGCCGCGAACAAGTCGCTCGATCGCCCGAATCTGGTGTTCGGCGGCGACGTGCACGTGGTGTGGGAGAAGTTCTGCCGCTACTTCGACGTCGAGCCGCGGATCGTGCCGCTGCAGCCCGACAAGTACACGATCGGCCCCGAGGACGTGGAGCCGCACATCGACGAGAACACGATCGGCGTCGCCGCGGTGCTCGGCACGACCTTCACGGGGCACGCCGACGACATCGCCGGGATCAACGACTACCTGGTGACGCTCAAGCGTGAGAAGGGACTGGACGTGCCGCTGCACGTCGACGCCGCCAGCGGCGGCTTCGTGTGGCCGTTTCTGTACCCCCACTCGGAGTGGGACTTCCGCCTCGAGCAGGTGCGTTCGATCAACGTCTCGGGCCACAAGTTCGGCCTGGTGTATCCGGGCATCGGCTGGCTGGTGTTCCGCGAGCAGGCCGACCTGCCGGAGGACCTCGTGTTCTACGAGAACTACCTCGGCAAGCGCGACGCTACATTCACGCTCAACTTCTCAACGGGCGCGGCGATGGTGCTCGCGCAGTACTACAACTTCGCGCGCCTGGGTCACGCGGGCTACCGCTACGTGATGGAGACGATGAAGTACAACGCGCGCGTTTTGGCGAAAGAGATAGCGGCCACGGGTGAGTTCGAGTTGATCGGCGGCGAGCAGGACGAGCAGCTGCCGCTGGTCGCGTTCAAACTCGCGGGCGAGCATGCGTATGACGAGTTCGACGTGGCGGCGCAATTGGCGGCCCAGCGCGGCTGGATGGTGCCGGCGTACACGCTGCCGCCCAATGCCGAACACGTGAAGATCATGCGCGTGCTCGTCAAGGAGACGCTCGGCCACTCGCTGACGGTGTGCCTGGGCGAGGACATCGCGGAGGCCTGCGCGACGCTGGCGGCCAAGGGCAAAATGCACCCGGCGGACCGCAAACGCGTCAAGACGAACACCGGCTTCTGAGCGGGCGATGACGCGCGCGCATGTGCCTGAGCGGGTGGCGCACCTGAGCGTGGCCGAGCGGGTCGCGCGCGGCAAGGCGGCGCGCGCGCAGGCACCGCGCTCGAGCCACGCCGGCTTCGAGCCGGCAGCGGGACGCGCCGACCCGATCGAGCTGCTCGAGCGCCAGGCGCGTACGCGCGTGCCGGAGCTCGTGCCGATCCGCTACGGGCGCATGCTGGTCTCGCCGCTGACGTTCTACCGCGGCGCGGCGCTGATCATGGCCGGCGACCTGGCGCACACGCCACGCTCGGGGCTGACGGTGCAGTGCTGCGGCGACGCCCATCTCGCGAACTTCGGCGTGTTCGCCTCGCCCGAGCGCCGGCTGGTGTTCGACGTCAACGACTTCGACGAGACGCTGCCGGGGCCGTGGGAGTGGGACGTCAAGCGCCTGGCGACGAGCATGCTGATCGCCGCGCGCGGCAACGGCTTCTCGGTCAAGCACCAGGAGCGGATCACGCTCGACACGGTCGCGGAGTACCGCAGCGCGATGCGGCGCTTCGCCGCGATGGGCAACCTCGAAGTGTGGTACGCGCACCTGGACGTCGATGACACGTTCGCGCAGCTGCGCTCCCAGCTCACGCCGGCGCTGGCCAGGGGTGCCGAGCAGACGTTCGCCAAGGCACGCACGCGCAGCAGCATGTCGGCGCTGTCCAAGCTCACGGAGACGGTCGAAGGCGAGACGCGCATCCGCGCCGAGCCGCCGCTGGTCGTGCCGATCGACCAGCTCCTGGAAGGCGAGCAACGCAGCGAGACGTTCGACGTCCTGCACGGGCACGTGCGCTCCTACGTCAAGAGCCTCGAACGCTCCCGGCGCCTGCTGATCGAGCAGTTTCGCCTCGTCGACTTCGCGCGCAAGGTCGTCGGCGTCGGCAGCGTCGGCACGAGCGACTGGATCGCGCTGCTGCTCGGACGCGACGACCGGGATCCGCTGCTGTTGCAGCTGAAGGAGGCCGAGGCGTCCGTGCTCGAGCAGTTCGTCGGCGCGAGCGAGTTCGCCAACCACGGCGAGCGGGTCGTCACCGGCCAGCGCCTGATGCAGGCCGCCAGCGACATCTTTCTCGGCTGGCTGCGCGGGGATGCGGGCGAGCACGACGCGCCGCGTGACTTCTACGCGCGCCAGCTGCGCGACTGGAAGGGCTCCGCGGAAACCGAGCAGATGACGCCCGCGGGCATGGCCGCCTACGGGCGACTGTGCGGCTGGACGCTCGCCCGCGCCCACGCCCGCAGCGGCGACCGCGTCGCGATCGCGGCATACCTCGGCGAAGGCGCCAAGTTCGACCGCGCAATCGTCGCGTTCGCGACCGACTACGCCGATCAGAACGAGCGCGACTACCGGGCACTGGCAGCGGCCGTCAAGGCGGGGCGCGTCACCGCCGAGACGAGCGTCTGAGCCTGGGCGCCGCGCTCCGGCTGCGTGTGTTGGGCAGTGCCGGGGCGCCGCGTCAGCCGCGCGCGGCGACGCCGCTGCGCCCGTAGAAGTCGGCCTCCTCGCGACCGAGCTCGGTCACGGGCTCGTCGCCGTACATCCACTCGCGGGCGATCCTGTGCCAGTTGGCGCTCGCGCGCAGCTGCGAGAGCACAGCGAGCGTCAGCATCTCCATACGCCGGCCGAACAGGTGCTCGGGGCGGATCGTCTGGTGGCGCATCTCGCGGAAGTGGCTCGAGCGCGGGTCCGAGCTCTCGATCATCACCTGCGTGGCGATTTCGGGTGACAGCAGCACGTCTTCGTCGGCGGTCGTGTACCACCAGATCGCGTCCTTGATGAACGCCAGCAGATGGTCGGGGTCGACGCGCTCGGGTTCGGGCAGGAAGCCGGAGATCGCGAGCAGCTCGTGCAGCTTGGCCGCATCGCCCTCCGTGACCGCCCGCTGGGCCGCGAGCTCGAGTTCGACCGGCTCGGCGTCGAGGCGCTTGAACAGGCCGAAGTCCAGGAACGCCACGCGCCCGTCGCCGAGCAGCAGGAAGTTCCCGGGATGGGGGTCGCCGGAGAACTGCCGGTGGCGATACAGACAACCGAGGAAGAAGCGAAAGATGATCTCGCCGATGCGGTTGCGCTCGGTCTGCGAGCGGCCCTTGAGATCCTCGAAGCCGACGCCGTCGACGAACTCGCTGACCAGCACCCGCTCGCGCGAGAGCGAGGTGATCACGTCGGGCACGACGATGAATGGATGGCCGGCGAAGATACGCGCCAGCGAGCGCTGGTTCTGGGCCTCGAGCTCGTAGTCGAGCTCCTCGACGATGCGCTCCTTGATCTCCCCGGCGATCGCCTTGACGTCGAGCGCGGGGGTCATGCGCTTGAGCAGGCGCAGGATCATGTCCAGGTTCTGCATGTCCGCCCTGACCGCGCTGGCCACGCCCGGATACTGGACCTTGACGGCCACCTCGCGGCCGTCGGCGAGCGTCGCGCGGTAGACCTGCCCGATCGACGCGGCCGCGATCGGCTCCTCCTCGAAGGATGCGAACACCTCGGAGATCGGTTCTTCCAGGTCCTCCTCGATCACGCGCCGCATCTGCTTGAAGGACACCGTGGGCGCGGCGTCGCGCAGCTTGGCGAGCTCGCGCTGGAACTCCTCGCGATGCTCCTCGGCCACGAGGCCGACATCCAGGAACGACATCACCTGGCCGAGCTTCATGGCGGCGCCCTTCATCGTGCCGAGCACCGCCACGATCTGCTTGGCGGTCTCCAGCTGGCGGCGCGCCATCGCCTCCTCGGAGGCCTCCTCGCCGCGGGTGACGTTCGCGGCGCGCGTGCCGAACTGCTTTACGGCCTCGCTCGCGGCGAGCGTCGCGACGGTTGCCGTGCGCCGCGCGCGCGAGGTCGGGATCTTCTCATTCTCACGCGCCATAGTCCCCAATGCTAGGAGCTGGCCGCGGCGGGCGGGTAACCGGGGCCGCGCGAGCTAGGACGACTGCTCGACGCGCGACCCGGGAACGATGTCATCGGAGCCGTCCCGCCAGCGAACCCAGGCCTTCGTGCCGCCGTCGTAGTCGGCGCCGAGCAGCACGAGCGTGGCCGGCTGTCCGAGTGCCGTGCACGGCTGCGAGCCCTCCGGGTCCAGACCCCGCCACACGCGGATGAACGCGTTGGTATCCCACTCGCGCCCGACCGACGTCTCCTCGGAGTGCCCCGGGTAGATGATCGTGTCGGGCGGCAGCTCCATCAGCGTCCCCATGATCGAGTCGCGCAGGTCGGTGTAAGTGGTGTGCCCGGGCGCTTTGACGCCGCCGACCGAGTTCTTGAACAGGGTGTCGCCGGTGAACACCGCCAGGCCGGCGCCCGTGAGACCACCGGGCGCGCCGCTCTTGACCGTGCGCACGGGCGCCCCCTCCCCGCCGGCGGCCCGCGAACGCTCGCCGACGACGAACGACAGCATCCCGGCCGTGTGCCCGGGCGTGTGCAGGGGGCGCACATCGAGCGCGCCAAAGCTCAGCGTTTCGCCGGCCTCGATCGAGCCCCATCCGTCGCCCACCGATGACGCGCTCTCATCCCCCCCGTTCGCTGCGGTAGCCCTCAGCAGCTCACGCTCGCGCTCGCTGATCAGCACCTTGAGCTTCGGCCAGCGCTCGAGCAGCTCGCCGACGTCGCTGACGTGATCGAAGTGATGATGGGTCAGCAGCACGTGCGTGGGCTCCAGGCCGAGACGCTCAGCGGCCGCGATCAGCGGCGCCACGGGTCCGCCGGCGTCGATGAAGAACGCTGGACCGCCTTCGCCGTCGGCGACGAGGAAGGTGTTGGACAGGAACTGTGGATGACAGGAGCGCTCGACGAGCATCGCGCCATCCTTGCACGAATCCGTCAGCCGGCGGCCGCGGCCTGCGGCTCGACCAGCCGCGTCAAGTTCTCAAGGTAGCGTTCGTCGCCCACATCCTTGCGCCACTCGAGCACGGGCACCGAAACCGCGCTCTCGACGACCCGCAGGCGCGCCTGCTCGAGCGTGGGCGCGGTGCTCGTCAGCGCGACCGCGCGCGAAGTCCCGACGGTCCTGTACATGTTCTCGCCGACCGCGACGGCGGAGGAGAAGAACACGTTGCAGCCGGCCGCTTCGATCCGCTCGCGCTCGAGCGTGAACTCGTACGCGGGCCCCGGCCGCAGTGCGTAGTCGGGTGAGACCAGGTACAGGACCACGGAGGCCTCCTCACGCAGGGCCATGTCGTCCGCGGTGAGGCTCGCAGCCGAGATGCGCTGCATCACCTCCGGCCAGTCGCCGTCGAACAGGCTCATGATGTTCATGCACTCGGGGTCACCGAAGCGTGCGTTGAACTCGATCGCCTTGACGCCATCGGCGGTGGCGAAGAAGCCGCTGTTCATGACGCCATTGAAACGCCGCCCCTGCTGGGCGAGGCGCTCGATCACACGCTCGATGATCGAGCAGGCCTGCTCGTAGTGCGCGACGGTCATGAACGGCAAGGCCTCCTGCGCCATCGACAGCGAGCCCATCCCGCCGGTGCCGGGTCCCTCGTCCCCGTCGTAGCGGTAGGGGTAGTCGTAGGTCGAGGGCGGGAAGATCACCGTGCTGCCGTCGCTGATCGCCTGAATCGTGAACTCGGCGCCGACGATCTTCTCCTCGATGTGCACACCCTCCTGATCGCCGCCGCGCTGGAGCAAGTCCAGCGCGTAGTCGCGTGCCTCCTCGTGGCTCGCCAGGTGTGGGCCCATCACCTT
The DNA here is from genome assembly GCA_049513255.1 of Solirubrobacteraceae bacterium. GTDB lineage: Bacteria > Actinomycetota > Thermoleophilia > Solirubrobacterales > Solirubrobacteraceae > Palsa-744. The sequence goes on along the minus strand of JBEKWH010000005.1, from coordinate 37,388 downwards.
CACACCCTTGCCGCCGGTCAGGCCAGGTGGCTTGACCGCGACCGGCGTCGAGCCGAAGAACGCGAGCGCCTCGTCGAGCTCGCGGCCATCGTGGATGACGCGCAGCAGCGGCGAGGCCTCCGGGGCAACCTCGGCCAGCACGGAGCGGGCGAACGTCTTGTTCCACTCGATCTCCGCGCCGGCGGCGGTCGGGCCGACGGCGCGCGTGCCCTGGGCGAGCAGCGCGTCGACGACGCCCGCCGCCAGCGGTTCGTCGGCGCTGACCATCGCGATGTCGATCTCCTGCGCACGCGCGAACGCGGCGACTGCCTGCGGGTCGCACACGTCGCCGACGTGGTGACCGCCGCCGGAGACGGCCGCGTAGCCGACGATCGAAGGATTCTCATGGCCGACGAACGCGTGCAGCTCGCTGTGCGCGGCCATCGCGCGCGCAAGCGCGCTCTCGCGCCCGCCGTGGCCAACGATCAGGGTTCGCACGAGCGCAAGTCTAGACAGGCGCCAACGCGGCTCGCGCAGCGACCGGCACGGGACCGGCAGGGCGGGTGTACGCTGACCAACTGAGGCTGCGCGGATGAGACACAGGACTGTGATCGCGGTGAGCTTTCTGGACGGCGCGGCCGTCGTGGCCGCGCTGTTCTTCGGCCTGCAGCCGCACTCCAGCCCCACCGCGCAGCACCTGGCGGTCGCGCAGGCCGCGCCGCCGTCGGTGGCCATCACGCAGCGTCTGGAAGAAGCGGCGCACGCGCGAGAAGCCGAACAGCTGGTCAGGCAGGCGACCGCGGCGGCGCACAAAGCAAAGGCGAAGAGCGCGCGGGCAGCCACGCGCGCCGCTGCAGTGGCAGCCAAGCGGAAGCAGGTGCGCGCACGACAGGCCAGCAGGCATTCCGCCGAGAGTCGGGCTGTGCAAAGGCAGGCGAGCGAGCCCAAGACGAAGACGAAGGCCAAGCCCCGGGCGAAGACGAAGCCGGCCAAGGAACGAACTGCCCGTGCGACCAAGCCGAAGCACCGCGGGCGCTCGCGGGAACAGATCGAGACGGAACGCCAGCGCGAGCGCGAACACACCGAAGAGAAGAGGGAACGCGCGCACGCCCAGCGCGAAGCCGCGCGTCAGCAGCGGCACGAAGAACGCAAGGGCGGCGTGCAGAAGGCGGGTGTGTCTTAGCGGGTGTGGCGACGCTCGCGCTCGTAGCGCCCAGCGAGGTACTCGTCGACCCATGCGCGCGTGCTGCGCCAGGTGCCATCGGCCGCCTTGGATGCCTTGAGGCGTCCCCGCGTCGCAGCCACCCGTAGTGCGTTCGCGGAGATCTGCTCAGAAGCCAGAGCGGGCAGCGGAACCAGGCGCGATGGGCCGGCGACGGCGGGCACGACGAACTTATGGAGATTGTCGAGGATGGCGCGCGCGAGCAGCTCTCCCAGCGGGCCGTGATCGCCGTGGTCGGCGCTTTGGAGCGCTGCCAGATAACGCCGGCGATCGCCCTTGAAGATGATCGCGGGGGGATAGCCGAGCCGAACCAGGAGGAGATTGAGAACGAGCCGGCCGACACGCCCGTTGCCATCGAGAAATGGGTGTATCTGCTCGAAGCGCGCGTGTAGCTTGGCCAGCGCTTCAGGCTCGATGCCTGCACCCTCCCGGCCCAGCGCCTGCACCTCGCCGATCCAGTCGGTGACGAGCGCGGGGACCTCGGGCCACGGCGGCGGCCGCATGCCGCCTGGAAACCGCCGGATGTCGTGCTCGCGGAAAGAACCGGGACGCTCTTTCTGGCCAGCGCTCGGGTGAGGCGCGACATCCCACACGGGCGTGAGCGCGAGGCTGTGGATGTGCCGAAGCTCGGTCAGCGACAGCAGCTTGCCGCCTGACCATGCGTCGGGGCTGAGCGCCTGCCCGTACACCCAGTTGGCGGCATCGGCGTATCCGCGCACCTCCAGGTACTCACTGAGCTCCTTGTTACCCACCGCCCGGCCCTGCTCGAGCAGCTGCTCGACCTGCTTGAGCACGAGCGTGTTGCCCTCGATGGCGGTCGAGTGATGAGCCTCCTCGAGCCAGATCCCGCGCCAGATGGCGTCCGCGTCGCCGGGCGGCGGCAGGCCGCCGAGGCGATCGCGTAGTTCGCCGATCTGAACACGCAGGCGCTCGTAGACGGCGGCGCGGGTAGGCCGGCCGCGATTGCTTCGCGAGGTTTTGTGCGGCTGGGGCACTTTCTAATTGTACCGAACATCTTTCTAAGTGTGCGGCTGGCGCGAAAGTTATTGCACCGAACAAATATCGATAGGGGCCGAGACGCGCTCCTCTTGCCGTCAGCCTTGGAGACCCGAGCGTCGAAGCCCCGTAGACTCCGCCCATGCCCCTAATCCACACCTGCTACCGCATCACCGACATCGACCGCTCGGTCGCCTTCTACAAAGCGCTCGGCTTCCAGGAGATCGGCCGCCTGCCGATCAAAGACGAGGCCGTCAACGTCTTCATGAACCAGCCCGGCGACGGCGACATGCCACGCTTGGAGCTGACGTACAACTTCGGCGTGGACTCCTACGAGATCGGCACCGGCTACGGCCACATCGCGATCACAGCCGACGACCTCGACGCCACGCTCGCGCGCCTGGCCGAGCAGGGCATCGAGCCCGAGAAGCCGCCCTACTCCGTACGCGAGGGCGGCTCGCGGCTTTGCTTCGTCAAAGACCCGGATGGCTACAGAATCGAGCTGATCGAGCAGTCGTAGTGCGTGGATCGCGCCGCCGTTAGGACAGGCGACGGCAAGCTGGCGCGCTTCCGGCCCGCCATGTGCTACATTGTGACGCACAATGGCTGCTACGCACCCCGTATCCACAACTAAGACGGTTGGCGTGCGTGAGCTGCGCCAGAACCTCAGTCGCTACCTGGAGCGCGTCAAGGACGGCGAGACGCTGACGGTCACCGAGCGCGGTCACGAGGTCGCGCGCCTCGTCCCTTCGGGGCCCGGCATTGATCCTTACTACCTGAAACTCGCCGAGAAGTACGGCGCGACGATCCCGAAGGGCGATCTGGTCGAGACCAGTAGAAACCTCCCTCCGCGCCGCAACCCAGCGCCTGCCGGTACGACCGACGCGATCCTCGCCGAAGATCGTCGTGACAGAATCTGAGGACTCGCCCTCGAGCGTATATGTCGATACGAGCGCGATTGCGCGCATGCTGCTCGACGAGCCCGACAAGCCGGCGATCGAGCAACAGGTGGAGGACTTCGATCAGCGCGTCGCCAGTCGCCTCTTGCGCGTGGAGCTGCGACGGGTGGGAGCAAGAGAGGGCGTGCTCGAGCGGGCCGATCTGCTCCTGGCAGACATCTCGCTGGTCTCCGTAGACGAGCAGATCCTCGCAGCCGCCGAGACCATCTCCCCCACGACCGTTGGCACGCTCGACGCCATCCATCTGGCCACCGCGGTGCACCTCGCCAAGGCCGGTGAGCTTGACGCGCTGATGACCTACGACAAGCGGCTCGCAGACGGCGCCCGCGAGCACGGCATCACGGTCCTGTCTCCGAGCTGAGGCAGCTTCGCCCTCACGACAACACCCGCCCGCGGAACTTGCGCAGCCCGAGCCCGAGGAACAGCGCACAGAAGCCGATCAGCACCGGGTAGACGACGTACAGGTGCATGTGTGAAGCTTCGGTCAGCCCCGCGCGCATGCCCTCGTTGACGTAGATCAGGGGGTTGATGAGCACGATGATCTGCAGCCAGTGGATGCCGTCGACCGTCACGGGCGAGAGCTTCGTCCACTGGTAGTAGGTGCCGCCGAGGAACGTCAGGGGAAGCACGACGAAGCCGAACATCAGCCCGATGTTGCGCGGCTCGAACGCGGTCCCGAGCAGCAGCCCGAGCGAGGTCATCGTCACGCACGCCAGCGGGATCAGCGTCAGCACCACCCACCAGTGCACGGTCAGATGCGCGTGCACCCCAGGGGCGTGCACGACGGCCGCGATCGGGAACACGATCACCGCGGCGAGCAGCCCCTGCGCGGCGCCGGAGAACACCTTCGAGAGCGCCACCAGCCAGATCGGGCACGGCGCCTGCACGCGGTCCTCGATCTCGCGCGTGTAGCCGAACTCGGTCGACAGCTGCAGGGCGACCGCCTGGATTCCCTGGAACATGATCGAGATCCCCACCACCCCGGGAATCAGCACCGAGGCGAAGTGCGACTCGGCGAGCTTGCCGCCGCCACCGCCGATGCCCTGGCCGATCGAGGGGAACACGTACAGGAACACGAACACGAGCAGGAACGGCTGGATCAGCGTGCGCACGACGAACTCGCCGAAGTGCTTGCGCAGCACGACCAGATCGCGCAGGACCAGCGCGCGCAGCGCCACGCGGCTGGCGGTCATCGTCGAGCGCGTCGGCTCGATCGCGATCTGCGCGTGGCGCGTGGCGGTAGACGGAGCGGCGGCCATCAGTCGCGCAGCTCCTTGCCGGTGAGGTTGATGAACACCGTCTCCAGGCTCGGCTCCGCCACCGACAGGTCGACGACGTCGAAGCCGTCGCTCTCGGCGGCGTTGACGACCTTTGGCACGAGCCGTTCGACGCCCTTGACGTGCAGCTCGACGCCACCGTCGATCACGCGCGAGCGGGTCGCGCCGACGATCTCCCGCGCCAGGCGCGCGGCGAGCGCGTCGGGGTCCCCGCCGGCCTTGACGGTGACGATCGTGTCAGCGCCGACCGACCGCTTCAGCTCCTCGGGCGTGTCCAGCGCGAGGATCTTGCCGTGATCCATGATCGCGACGCGGTCGCACAGCGTGTCGGCCTCCTCCATGTAGTGCGTGGTCAGCAGGATCGTCTGGCCCTCGCGGTTGAGCTCGCCGAGGATCTCCCACAACGCCAAGCGTCCCTGTGGGTCGAGGCCCGCAGTCGGCTCGTCGAGGAACAGCACGGCCGGGCGGTGGAAGATCGCACGCGCCACCATCAGCCGCTGCGCCATGCCCCCGGAGAGCGCGAACACCGAGGCCTTGCCCCATTTGGCGAGCTGGAACTGCTCGAGCAGCTCGTCGGCCGTGCGGCGCGAATCCGCGGCGGACATGCCGAACAGGCGCCCGTGGAAGTACAGGTTCTCCCAAACGGTCAGCTGCCGGTCGAGCGTGTTCTGCTGAGAGACGATCCCGATCAGCTGCTTGGCCAGCGCCGGATGCGCGACGACGTCGATCGCTCCCACGAACGCCTCGCCCGAGGTGGGGATCACGCGCGTCGTGAGCATCCCCGCGGTCGTCGTCTTGCCGGCGCCGTTGGGGCCGAGCAGGCCGAATATCTCGCCCGCGCGAACGCTCAGGTTGAGCTTGTCCACCGCGGCGAAGTCCGTACCGGCATAGACCTTGGTCAGCTCGACCGTGCGGATGATCTCGCTGCCGCGACCGCCGGCGCGGCCGTCGGTCCCGGCCTCGAGCGCGAGCGGTGGGGCGTCGACTGGCTGGGCACCGGCCATCGCTCCCCAATCTACAGCGCTCGCGCTACGCTCCTGCAAGCTATGGCGGACACGGGCAAGATCGCCAAGAACCTCGAGCGCTTCGCGCAGGCGGTCGCCGCACACGACCGCGAGAACCCGACCCACACCGCCTACGGCATCGGCCTCGCGCACTTCGACATGGAGCGCTTGGGACTCGAGGAGGGCGAGCAGATCCTGCCGGGCATCACGATCCAGGCCGACGGCGGCGTCACCGGCAACTTTCGCGTGCTGTGCGACGGCGAGCACGAGGACGAGCTGACCGAGGCAGAGGAGAAGGCGGTCGAGGCGATCGCCACGCAGGCGATCCCGGTGTTCTCACCGGGCCGCTCGCCATTCGAAGAGCAGTAGCGCCGGCGCGGCCGCCTGGCCGAGGCCCGCCCTCAGCGAGCGACGAGCTCGACGGGTATGCCGGCGCGGCGGGCGCGCTCGGCGATCATCGCCACCAGCCGTTCGATCGTCGGACACGGGATCCCGTGACGGGCGCCCGCGCGCAGCACCGAGCCGGGAATCGCGTCGAGCTCTGGCTCGCGCCCGGCGGCGATGTCGCGCTGCATGGAGCTGCCGAGTGTGGCGTGCGCGGCCTCGAGCTCGGCGAGCGCCTTCGCCGCGTCGACGTCGTGCGCGCCCTCCGCCCGGCCGACGGCGGCGGCCTCCTCCATCGCGCCGATGAGGTCGGCGCGCATGTGCGGCGTCGAGCGGATCTCTCCGAGCAGCACGTCATACGCGCTGGTCGTGCACGCGAGCGCGTTCAGGCGCACGAGCTTCGACCACATGACATCGGCCTCGGAGTCCTGCACCCGCGCCGGCACGCCCGCCTGCGACAGCGTGTCGGCGAGAGCCTGCATCGCCGGGCGCACGGCCGGATAGGCGCTCGCCATGCTGACGAGCAGGAACTGGCTCGTGTGCACGACGACGCCGGGTTGCGGCCGGTCTGCCTCGATGCGGATCGAGCCGGCGAGCACCGCGTCGGCGGGAAAGCGCTCGCGCAGCACGGCGATGTGGTCGAGGCCGTTGAGCAGCGGCAGCACGAGCGGTGGCTGCAGCGCGATGCGCTCCAGCGCGGGCTCGAGGCCGGCCGCCTTGGTGGCCAGGATCAGCGCGTCCACCGGCTCATCGAGCAGCGCGAGCGCGCGCGGGTGCGCGACGAAGTCGCCGAGCGTCACGCTCTGCACGCGCACGCCGTCCTGGGCGATCACGGCGGCGGTGCGCTCGCGCGCCACGACCAGGACCTCGTTGCCCGCGCGCGCGAGCGCGCCCGCAAGCAGCCCGCCCACCCCGCCGGGGCCAAGGACGGCGACCTTCATGCGCCTGGATCGATCAACACGCCCGGGTTCATGATGCCTGCGGGGTCGAGTGCCAGCTTCGCGCCGCGCAGCGCCACGGCGAACGGCTCGGGCCGCTGGCGGTCATACCACGGGCGGTGATCGCGCCCGACGGCGTGGTGATGGGTGATGGTCCCGCCGGCGGCGATGATCGCGTCGGACGCGGCCTGCTTGATCGCCGCCCACTGCTCGAGCTCCTCGCCCCGGCGCGCGGGAGCGAGAACCGTGAAATACGGCGCCGGGCCGTCGGGGTAGACATGGGTGAAGCGGCAGAAGACCCGCCCGCCCTCGCCGCAGAGGACGCGCACCGCCTGCTCGGTGGCGGCGCTCACGCGCTCGTGGAAGGCGGGGAAGCGCTCCCACGTGATCGCAGTCTCGAACGTCTCCGCGAGCACGCCCATCGCCACGAGCGAGTCGCGCGCGTACGGCGCGCCCAGGAACGCGTCGCGCCACGAGCTGACCGCGTCGCCGCCGGACCGATCGCGGCTCTCCGACACGGCGCCGCCGTGCTCCGCGCACAGCGCGAGCGCCCGCGCCATCGCCTCTGCCACCGGGTGATCGGCGGACTCGAAGCCGAGCACCAGCAGCGCGTGAGATCCGTCGCCGGCCATCGTCAGCGCAGCCTCGCCGGCGTCGAGCAGGCGGCAGTTGGATGGGTGCAGCCCCGCCTGGGAGATCGCGCGCACGCACTCGGCGCCGGCGAGGAAGCTCGCGAAGCGCACCCCCGCCGAGCTGCGGTGCGCGGGGCGCGGCTGCACGCGCACCCACGCCGCGGTGATCACGCCGAGCGTCCCTTCGGAGCCGGCGAGCACGCGGTCGGGGCTGATGCCCGCGCCCGAGCCGGGCAGCCGCCGCGACTCCCACACGCCGGCCGGTGTGATCGCGCGCACCGACTCGACGAAGTCCTCGATGTGCGTCCACAGCGTCGCGAAGTGCCCGGCCGCGCGCGTGGCGATCCAGCCGCCGAGCGTCGAGTACTCGAACGACTGCGGGAAGTGACGCAGGGTGAGCCCGCGCTCGCCGAGCTGGGTCTCGAGCTGGGGGCCGAGGGCGCCCGCCTGGATGCGCGCGGCGCGGGAGATCTCGTCGACCTCGAGCACGCGATCGAGCGCGCCGAGGTCGATCGAGACGACGCCGTTGTAGCGATCGGACACGATCGGGGTGACGCCGCCGACGACGGAGGTGCCGCCGCCGAACGGGATCGCCGCGACCCGCTCGCTCGAGCACCACTCGAGCGTCCGCTCGACGTCGGTGTCATCGCGCGGGCGCACGACGAGGTCGGGGGGATCGTCGAAGCGCCCGCGAAAGCCGCGCACGACGTCGCTGTATGACTTGCCGAGCGCGTGACAGGCGCGCGCGTGCACGTCATCGGCACAGATGTCCGCGAGCGACGGCGGCGCTTGGATGCGCGGCGCGCGCAGGCGCACCGCCTCGAGCGCCACCGCCTCCTCGACCTCCCCGAGCGCGATGCCGAGATGCGCCGCGAGCGTCGCCGCCGAGGCGCGCAGCTGCGCGGCCGAGGGCTGCTGGTCCTCGAAGCCCCACCCCCAGTGCTTGCGCCGGCGGCCGCTCACGGCGGCGAGTCTATGCGCACCGCGTTCCGCGACCGTCACCGGTGCTCCTCACAGACTTCACTAGCCTTTCGTTGAAGTGTCCGATCAAGCCCAGCCCATCACCGAGGGCCCCGAGATCCTCGCCCGCGGGCCGTGGCCGCTGGACCACATCACGGCGCACTGGCGCGAGCAGCCGTTCGTGCCCTCTCCCGAGCAGAGCGAAGCTGCAGACGCGGCCATCAGGGAGCTGCAGGAGCGCGGCTCGCCGAGTCACGACGGCGTGGCCGCGCGGCTGGTCGCCTACCACCAGGACGAGCAGGGAATCGAGATCGAGCTGCAGCCGCTGCGCTGGGCGCTGCGCCTGGTCGACGGCGACGCGTCGCAGAGCGTGGCCGCCCTGTGCGTGACCCGCTCGGCCGACGGCCGCTGGCTCGCCGGGCGGCGCGCATCGTGGGTCTCCTCGTGGGCCGGGCGCTGGGCGCTGGGCGCCGGCGGCGCGGTCGACCTCGGCGAGAGCCCCGCCGACACGTTGGTGCGCGAGCTCCACGAGGAGTGGGCGGTCTCGCCCGAGCGCGTGCAGGGCGAGGCGCTGGTGCGCCTGCCGCATAGGATGGTGATGTTCGTCGGCCAGGCGTGGCTCGCGGAGGGGGTTGACGAGACTGTGACACCGGATCACGAGCACGACGAGTTCGCGTGGTGGCCGCGCGAGATCGCCGAGTGGCCGCCGGAGGCGGGAGACGTCCTGCCGCGGATGGCACAGTGGCTGTCGGAGTGAACGCGCAGCCACAGCCGAGCGCCAGACCAGCACGGCCGGGCGTCGGTCCGCTGACGTTCAGGCGCCTGAAGTGGACATCGTTCACTCACTCGTGCGTGTACACCGGACTGCTCGTGAGCGCGTTCGCGGTCGGCAAGCCGGAACCGCTGACTTTCGTGCTGGGATGGACGCACGGACTGCTGTGGATCTTCATGTCGCTGGCGTGCATAACGGCAGCGCGCCTAAGAGTTGTCTCACTTAAGCTGGCCGTCGCGGTGGCGGTGCTTGGGGGGATCGGACCGTTCTTCGGCAGCTATCAGTTCATCCGCGAGCAGCGTGAGCGTACGGCAGCACGGGCCGCGCTAAAGTGAGACACCGATGGCGACGAGCACCACGGCCGCGCAGACAATAGACGTCGTAACCCCGGCCGCGGGAGAGTCTGTCACCGAGGGAACGATCCTCGAATGGCGTGTCAAGGTCGGCGACTTCATCAAGGTCGACGACACGATCGTCGAGATCTCGACTGACAAGGTCGACCTCGAGCTGCCCTCACCGGCGAGCGGCACGGTCAGCGAGATCCTCGTCGAGGAGGGCGAGACGGTCACCGTCGGTCAGGTGATCGCGCGCCTGTCGGTCAATGGCGCCGCGCCCGCGGTGCAGCCGCCGGTCGAGGACACGCCAGAGCCCGCCGCCGAGACGGCCGCGACGCCGGCCACGGGCGAGAGCCCGCAGGCGGCAGTCAAGACGGTGGACGTCCTGACCCCCGCCGCGGGCGAGTCCGTCACCGAGGGCACGATCCTCGAATGGCGTGTGAAGGTCGGCGACTTCATCAAGGTCGACGACACGATCGTGGAGATCTCGACCGACAAGGTCGACCTCGAGCTGCCGGCGCCCGCCAGTGGAACGGTCAGCGAGATCCTCGTCGAGGAGGGCGACACCGTCACCGTCGGCCAGCTGATCGCGCGCATCGCCGTGAGCGACGCTGCGCCCGCGGCAGAGACCTCGCCCCCGCCCGCCGCCGTACCCGACGGCACGAAGGTCTCCCCCGTGGCCGCGCGCGCCGCGGCGATCGAGGGCGTGGACCTGACAGCAGTCTCGGGCAGCGGCCCGGCGGGACGGATCACGAAGTCGGACGTGCTCTCGGCAGCGAGCGGCAACGGCACGCGTATGGCCAACGGCGCCGCCATCGACGACACGGCGGTGGCGATCGAGCCGAGCTCGCAGCCACTGCGAGGCGCGGCGGCTGCGCTCGCGCGCTACATGGACGAGTCGCGCTCGATCCCGACGGCGACGAGCTTCCGCACGCTGACGATGAGCGTGCTCGACGCGCGCCGGCGCGAACTGAAGGCGGCCGGGCGCAAGGTGTCGTTCACGCACGTGATCGCGTACGCAATCGCCCGCGCGGGCACGGACATGCCGGTGATGGCCAACCACTTCGCCGAGGTCGACGGCAAGCCATTCAGGATCGAGGACGGGCGCGTGAACCTCGGGCTGGCGGTGGACGTCGAGAAGAAGGACGACCGATCGGGGATCGTCCAGCGCACGCTGATGGTGCCGGTGATCCTCGACGCGGGGCGGCTGCCGTTCGACCGCTTCGTGGAGGCTTACGACGCGCTGGTGGGCAAGGCGCGAACGAACACGTTGACGGCGGATGACCTGGTGGGCGCGAACGTGACGCTGACGAACCCGGGCGGGATCGGCACGGTGGCCTCGGTGCCGCGGCTGATGAACGGGCAGGGGACGATCGTGGCGACGGGCTCGATCGCCTACCCGGTCGGGGTGAGCGCGTCAAGCGGCGCGGAGAAGGTCATGACGATGACCTCGACGTATGACCACCGCATCATCCAGGGGGCGGAGTCCGGGCGTTTCCTGGCGCTGATCGAGGGCTACCTGCAGGGCGAGAACGACTTCTACGAGGAGCTGTTTGCGGCGCTCGGCCTCGAGGCGCCGCTGCCGGTGCCCGCCCCGAGCGCGCCCCCGCCGGCGGCTCCGGCCCCGGCGCCGCTGCCGTACACGGGCGGCGAACAGCTGCTGCAGGCGGTGCAGGCGGCGAGCACGTTCGTCAGCCGCGTGCGCAGCCACGGCCACCTGGCGGCGCGCCTGGACCCGCTGGGCTCAGAGCCCGAGGGCGACCCTGGTCTCGACCCGGAGGCGCTGGGACTGACGCCGGAGATCCAGGCGCGGCTGCCGGCGAAGATCTTCCAGATGTACGTGCCGGGCGCGACGCTCGCGGACGCGCTGCCGCACCTGCGCGAAACGTACTGCGGCACGATCGCATATGAGATCGAGCACATCGCCTCGCACCGCCAGCGCGTGTGGCTGCGCGAGCACATCGAGTCGGGCGCGTTCCGCCACGAGCTGACGAACGACGAGCGCACGACGCTGCTGAAGCGGCTGATCGAGGTGGACGCGCTTGAGCGCTTCATGCACAAGGCGTACCTCGGCCAGCACCAGTTCTCGATCGAGGGCCTGGACATGACGGTGCCGATGCTCGACGAGCTGATCCAGCTGTCGGCGGCGCACGGCGGGCAGGAGGTCGTGATCGGCATGGCTCACCGCGGGCGGCTGAACGTGCTCGCGCACAACCTTGGGCGCTCCTACGACACGATCTTCGGCGAGTTCGAGGGCGCGTCGACGCTGGAGGCGGTGACGACGATCCCGCAGGGCGGCACGGGCGACGTCAAGTACCACCACGGCACGCAGGGCACCTACCACCTGCCGAGCGGCGGCACGATCCGCGTCAACCTGGAGTCCAACCCGAGCCACCTGGAGTACGTCTCGCCGGTGGTCGAGGGCGCGACGCGCGCGGCGCAGACCACGCGCAAGGGCCCGCACGCCCACCAGGACACGAACGCGGCGGTGCCGATCGTGATCCACGGTGACGCGTCGTTCCCCGGCCAGGGGGTGGTGTCGGAGACGTTCAACCTGCAGGCGCTCGACGGCTACAAGGTCGGCGGCACGGTGCACATCATCACTAACAACCAGATCGGCTTCACGACCGACCCCGACGACGCGCGCTCGACGCGCTGGGCCTCAGACCTGGCGAAGGGCTTCGACGTGCCGATCATCCACGTCAACGCCGATGACGTGCCGGCCTGCATCAGCGCGGTGCGCCTGGCGTTCGCGTTCCGCAAGGAGTTCGGCCACGACGTGCTGATCGACCTGATCGGCTACCGCCGCTTCGGGCACAACGAGTCGGATGAGCCGGCGTACACGCAGCCGGAGATGTACGCGAAGATCAAGACCAAGAAGCGCGTGTATGAACTGTGGGCCGACCGCCTGCTGGCGGAGGGCGTGGTTTCCAAGGAGGAGCTCGACCGCCAGGCGCAGGAGGTGTGGGACAACCTGACGCTGCTGCACCAGCGCTTGAAGTCGAAGATCGCGGCTGCGGTGGAGCACGAGGGCGAGCACATCACGGGCGAGTACCAGCTCGACCGCTCGCCGAGCCCTGACGTCGAGACGGCGGTGCCGGCGACGCGCCTGCGCGCGCTGGGCGAGCAGCTGCTGCGCGTGCCCGACGGCTTCACGGTGCATCCGAAGCTCGTCAAACAGCTGGAGCGCCGCCACGAGGCGCTCGCCGGGGGCGCGAGCTCGGAGCCGCACATCGACTGGGCGCACGCGGAGGCGCTGGCGTTCGCGTCGCTGCTGACCGAGGGCACGCCGCTGCGCCTGACCGGCCAGGACACCGAGCGCGGCACGTTCAGCCAGCGGCACATGGTGCTGCACGACGCGAAGACCGGCCAGACGGTGTGCCCGATCCAGAACCTGCCGGACGCGCTGGCGCCGCTCGAGCTGCACAACAGCCCGCTGTCGGAGCTCGCGTGCATGGGCTTCGAGTACGGCTACAGCCAGGAGGCGCCGGAGACGCTGGTGCTGTGGGAGGCGCAGTTCGGCGACTTCGTCAACTCCGCACAGGTGATCGTCGACCAGTTCATCACGTCGGGCCTGGCCAAGTGGGGCCAGACCTCGCGCCTGACGCTGCTGCTGCCGCACGGCTACGAGGGCTCGGGGCCCGAGCACTCATCGGCGCGCCTGGAGCGCTTCCTGCGCGCCGCCGCCGAGGGCAACATCCGCGTTGCGAGCCCGACGACGCCCGCGCAGTACTTCCACCTGCTGCGCCGTCAGGCGCGCATCGCCAAGCAGCGCCCGCTCGTGGTGATGACGCCGAAGTCGCTGCTGCGCCTGCCGCAGGCGGCGAGCGCGATCGCGGACATGGCCGAGGGCACGAGCTTCCACCCCGTGCTGGCCGAGCCGGGCGTGCAGGACGAGCAGGTCACGCGGCTGGTGCTGTGCACGGGCAAGATCTACTACGACCTCGTCGGGCACCCCGAGCGCGCCGCGCACACGGGCCTGGCGGTGGCGCGCGTGGAGCTGCTGTACCCGTTCCCCGAAGGCCAGATCCTGGCGCTGATGGCGCGCTACCCGAGCCTGCGCGAGGTGCTGTGGGTGCAGGAGGAGCCGCGCAACATGGGTGCGCGCGCCCACATGTTCCCGCGCCTGATGCAGATCATGCCCGAGCAGATGCACTTCGGCTACGTCGGGCGCCCGGAGCGCGCGAGCCCGGGCGAGGGCTACCCGGCCGCGCACATGGACGAACAGAACCGCATCGTGACGACCGCTATCGACCTGCGCCAGCCGATCTCGCAGTACCCGCGCAAGACGCCCGGAGAGCGCTGAGATGTGGTCGCTGTGGAAGCGCTTCCTGGCGATCCGCCGCCAGCGCAAGCGCAAGCGCCGCGGTTACTGAGCCGCAGCTGTTTCGCGGAATGCTCGTCCGCCCATGGAGCGAACATATGTTCGCTCCATAAAGGAAGTACGCTTGCAGGCTCGAAGGGAGCTGTGCCTTGGCCGACAACAGCGCAATTGAGTGGACGAATGCGACTTGGAACCCCGTGACGGGCTGCGACAAGGTTTCGCCCGGCTGCGCGCACTGCTACGCAGAGACATTCGCTGAGCGCTGGCGGGATATCCCCGCCCATCCCTACCAGCAGGGCTTCGATCTGCGCCTGTGGCCGAACCGGCTCGCTCAGCCGCTGCGCTGGAAGCGTCCACGGACGATCTTCGTGAACTCCATGAGTGATCTTTTCCACGAGCACATCCCCGAGTCGTTCATACGACAGGTGTTCGGCGTCATGGAGGAGGCAAGCCAACACACGTTCCAGATTCTGACCAAGCGCCACGAGCGACTAGCCGAGCTAGCACCGACTTTGCCCTGGGCACCGAACGTTTGGATGGGGGTCACCATCGAGAATCGCCGCTTCGTACACCGCGCGGACTACCTGCGCGAAGTCGGTGCAGCGGTGCGATTCATCTCTGCTGAGCCGCTATTGGGCCCTCTCGAAGGACTCGACCTCAGCGGTATCGACTGGTTGATCGCGGGCGGCGAGTCCGGGGCGAAGCATCGACGCTGCGATGTCGCCTGGATACGCGACCTGCGTGCCCGCTGTGCTGAGGAAGATGTGGCGTTCTTCTTCAAGCAGTGGGGAGGTCGCACGTCGAAGGCGGGAGGCCGACTGCTCGATGACCGGACCTACGACGCTATGCCTTCGCCGTCCGACCGCGCACGGCACGGCGAGCTAGCTGTCGCGGCCGTTTAGCCGTCGCTGACGTGGGCCGCTCTCCATGTCAAAGAGCGTTGTCTGTCCAAGCTCCTCCTGAACGCGCAGGCGCACGCGGTCGAACACCCAGTCCATGATCTTCTCGCCGGCGTCGTTGTCAGTAGCGAAGATCAGGAAGTACATGGGCTGACCGTTGGACTTCTTGATTTGACGGTCAAGGACGGTCGCATAACCCAGGCGCGCAAAGCCTTCCGCGTACATGCGCACATACTCGCTGCGGGCTTCCTCGGCGCTAATCTGGCTGGACTCGCGCCGCGCGTAGATGTCTTTCCAGCCCTCGTGCCCGTAGATTCGGGTCACAAGCTCCGGATGGTCGGGCGCGAGCCGCACGAACCCCATATCGGTCGGGAACAAGATGAGTTGCTCGATCTTGTTGGGGCTGTGCCCGCGCTTGTGAGCAGCGATGATCTCAACCGTCGGCCACTCAAGCTCGGATCCCTCGGGATCGAGGAACGCGAACGCCGGAGCCCGTCGAGGAATGAGCCCCAACATGCTCGCGACGATCTTGTTGGCATCCTCGTTGAAGCTCTGCACCCGGCCGCCGTAGCGCTCGGTGCGATGCACCAGCGCCTCAAAGGCGCCGGCATGGCTCTCAGCGACCGCGACCTTGATCGCCTCGGGTGACCGAGCCTCCAAGGCGATCAACGCAGAGCCATTGATCTCCCGGTCGCGGGTCGTGGACCAGTTCAGCCCAGTCCCTGCGAACAGGTCAAGGGCATACCAGCCGCCTGCCATCGTGCACGCCTTGGCAAAGGAGTTGAGGTAGGCGTCGAGGATCATCAGCTTCTCCTCCGTCCACGACGCAGCGTCCCTCGCTGGGTACCCGTCGGCGGCAGTGTGAAATGTCGCTCGTGCCATTCCCTCGGCGACTTTAGACGGCCCTTCGGAGGTTTTACCTCAGCGACAAGTCCCAATAGGCGGCATCCTTCATTGCGGGCCTCGGAATCACAGGCCGGCCCTGAGACGTCGGCGACTAGCGAGCCACGTCGCCGAGCTTGCACCGCTGCAGCCGCGCCAGCGCCGCGCGCTCGCCGTCGAAGCGCAGCCCCCGCTCGGTCGCCTCGTCTGGGTCGAGCACACCGGTGAGCACGCCGAGCACGAGCTGCGGCGGGCCGCTGAGCACGGCGTCGGCGTCCTCGCTGGTCCCGGGGCGGGTGCTGACGGCGCCGTCGCGCGCCTCGATCAGCATCGGCTGCTCGCCGGCGCGCACTTCGATCGTGGTCGGCACGTGCTCGGGTGAGGTGTCGGCGAGAAACAGCTCGACCGGCAGCTGCAGCCAGTAGCTGCGGTACTGCTCCTCGGGGGTCGTCTCGAGCATCAGCGGCATGCCCCAGCGCCCGAGCTCCTCGATCACGGGCCGCAGCTGCTCGCCGCGCGGGGTGAGGCTGAACAGCGCGGTGGCGATCGGCGGCGGCGCGTCCTCGCGCGCGACGACGCCGGCCTGCTCGAGCTCGCGCAGGCGCTCGGCGAGCAGGTTGGTGGCGACGCCGGGCAGGCCGCGGCGCAGGTCGGTGTAGCGAGTGGGCCCCTGCGCGAGCAGCTCGCGCACGATCAAGAGCGTCCAGCGGTCGCCGATCACGTCGAGCGCCTTCGCTACGGAGCAGTACTGACCATATGAGCGCATGCCTCCATTCTAGCGGGAGATTGAAATTGTTGTGTATGGACTTGATTTTCTTGTCGTGATGTTTTATTTTTATTGAGATGAGGCGTAAGCCGATGGCTCTTGCGGCGCTGCTCGTGGCTTCGTTCGTGATCAACCTCGACACGACGATCGTCAACGTGGCGCTGCCAACGCTGGTGCGGGAGCTGCACGCGTCCAACAGCCAGCTGCAGTGGATCGTGGATGCGTACAACATGGTGTTCGCGGCGCTGCTGCTGGTGTCGGGCAGCTTGAGCGATCGCGTGGGCCGCAAGGGCATGCTGCTGGCGGGCTTGGCGGTGTTCGGCGCGGCAAGCGTCGGCGGCGCGCTGACGGCGACGGCTGGGCAGCTGATCGTGGCGCGCTGCTTCATGGGCCTGGGCGCGGCGATGGTGTTCCCGGCGACGCTGTCGCTGATCTCGAACATCTTCACGGGGCGCGCGGAGCGCGCACGGGCGATCGGGCTGTGGGGCGCGAGCTCGGGCGTTGCGATCGCGCTCGGGCCGATCGCCGGCGGCTGGCTGCTCGAGGGCTTCTCGTGGGCGAGCATCTTCTTCGTGATGGCGCCGGTGGCGGCGCTGGGCGCGGCGATGGTCGCCTACAGCGTGCCCACCTCGCGCGACCCGCACGCGCCGAAGACCGATCGCGTCGGCTTCGTGCTGTCGACGGCGGCGATCGCGCTGCTGGTCTTCACGATCATCGAGGCGCCGGAATACGGCTGGGGCAGCGCGCGCAGCATCGCCGGCTTCGCCGCCGGCGCGGCGCTGCTGGCGACGTTCATCGCGTGGGAGCGCGGCATGGACGAGCCGATGCTCGACGTGAGCCTGTTTCGCAACCCGCGCTTCGCGGCCGCGAGCGCGTCGGTGACGATCGCGTTCTTCGCGCTGTTCGGGTTCATCTTCCTGATCACGCAGTTCTTCCAGTTCTTCAAGGGCTACAGCCCGCTGTCGGCGGGCGTGCACCTGCTGCCGGTGGCGAGCGCGGTGGGCGTCTCCTCGGTGCTCGGCACGAAGCTCGCGCTGCGCTTCGGCACGAAGCTGGTGGTGGCTGCCGGGCTGTTGATGATGGCCGCCTTCTACGCGTGGGTGTCGACGGGCAACGCGAGCCTCGCGTACGGGACGATCGCGGTGCAGATGGTGCTGTTCGGCACCGGCATGGGCTTCACGAGCGCGCCGGCGACGGAGGCGATCATGGGCGTCGTGCCAGCGGCGAAGGCGGGCGTGGGCTCGGCGGTCAACGACACCACGCGCCTGCTCGGCGGCACGCTCGGCGTGGCGCTGATCGGCAGCGTGTACGCGTCGCTGTACGGGAGCCGGCTGGGCAGCCTGCTACCGCGCGCGCTACCCGCGCCGCTGGCAGGCGCTGCGCACAGCTCGGCGGGCGCGGCGCTGATCGTCGCCGGGCGCCTGCAGCACGCCGGCGAGACGGCGCTGGCTGCAGGCCTGCGCCACGCCGCCAACGCGGGCTTCTTCCACGGCTTCAGCGCGGGCAATCTGCTGGCTGCGGGAGTCGCCGGCGCAGGTGTGCTGATGGCGCTGTGGCTGCTACCCGCGCAGCCGCTGGCGCCAGTCCCGGACACGCTCGCCGCGCCTGACACGATCCCCAGCTCGGACACGATCCCCGCGTCGGGTCCGCGCCAGCCATCGCCGGCCAGCCCGCGTTAGCGCCCCTTCCAGACGGGCTCGCGCTTCTCCTTGAATGCGCTGGCGCCCTCCTTGGCGTCCTCGGAGATCATGACCGGGCCGGTGATGGCGCCCTGCTTGGCCCACATCTCGGCGCTTGACCAGTCGAACTGCTCCTGCAGGATCTGCTTGGAGGCGGCGAGCGCGAGCGGTCCGTTCCTGCTCAGCTGCGCGGCGAGCTCGAGTGCGACGTCGACGGCGGTGCCGGGCTCGGCGAGGCGGTTGACGACGCCGAGCTCGTAGAAGCGATCGGCCGGGAACGGATCGCCGGTGAGGGCGAGCTCCATGACGAGGTGGTAGGGCATGCGCCGCGGCAGGCGCAGCAGCGCGCCGCCGGCGGCGACGATCGAGCGCTTGCTCTCGGGGATCCCCATTTTGGCGCCCTTGGCGGCGACGATCAGGTCGCACGCGAGCGCGATCTCCAGGCCTCCCGCCACGGCGAAGCCCTCGATCGCGGCGATCAGCGGCTTGCGCGCGGAGCGCTGGGCGATGCCGGCGAAGCCGCGGTCGCCGAACCACGGCGACTCGCCCTTGACGAACGCGCCGAGGTCCATACCGGCGCAGAAGAAGCCGCCGGCGCCGGTGAGCACGCCGACCGACAGCGCGCCGTCCGCGTCGAGCTGATCGAGCGCGCCGGCGACGCCCGCGGCGAGCGCGGCGTTGACGGCGTTTCGCACTGCGGGGCGATTGAGCGTGATCAGCAGGACGTTCCCGCGTCGCTCGGTGAGAACGGGATCCTCTGAGGGGGCTTCATCGGCGGTCATGTACGCGGCTCCTTGGTCGATCGACCCGAGCAGCCTACCCGGCCTGCGATCGAGCGCCAGGCGGCGACCGCCTGCTCAGGCGACGAACAGCTTCAGCTCGGGCTCGCGCTCGCCGCGCAGCACCGCGAGGTCGACCTCGACGCAGTCGATGCCCCGCGATTCGGCGAGCACGCGCGCCTGCGGCTTGATCGTCTGGGCGGCGAGCACGCCGCGGCAGGAGCCGAGCGCGGGATCCAGGCGGATGCGCTGCAGGTAGCGCGTGAGCTGCTCGACGGCGTCGATCGTGGCGATGCGCTTGATCTCGACGGCGATCCATTCGTCCTCGCCGTCCTTGCACATCAGGTCGACGGGTCCGATGTCGGTGGGCCACTCGCGGCGCACGAGCCGCAGCCCCTCGCCGCACCACTGCGGCGCGCCGGCGAGCAGCTCCTGCAGTTCGCGCTCGATCCCCTCCTTCTCCAGCGAGGCGAGCGTGTCGAGCTCGTGCTCGACGTCCGAGAGCACCTCCGCGATCGAGATCTCCAGCAGCTCCTCCTGGCTGTGCTTGCGCACGCGCAGCCTCTGCAGCTGCCCGTCCTCGCCTGCCTCTTCCTCGATCACGGTCGGCGCGACCATCCAGTTCAGCGGCTTGACGTTCGAGCCGCCGCCGTCGGCCCAGACCATGAACGTGCCGTCGGCCTTGAGCATCAGCAGCCGCACCGCCTCGGGCAGGACGGTGCTGAGGCGGCCGCTGTAGGCGACCTCGCAGCGGGCGACGATCAGGCGCACCGCGCGAACCTAGCGGGTCGGGCGGACCGCAGCACGCCCAGCTCGCAGCGGGCCGGTCAGCCTTCGAGGTCGATCGGGGCGCCGGCTGCGAGGAAGGCGCTGGCGGCACTCGGGGGAGCGATACTGCGCACGACTTCGCCGGCGCTGCCGAGCCATTCGAGCTTCACCGGCGTGGCTTCTGCAGCGACCTTCTCGATCGCCTTGAGGGCCGCTTCGGACAGGCGTCGCTGCTCTGCGCGGCTGTGGTGGTCCTCGTGTTCCTCGTGCTCGGTGCGTGACGCGATCTCCTGCGCGAGCCTTCGCTCTCGGCGCAGAACCGCCCGAGACGCCACGAGCGTGTAGACGTTTTCGGCGGTCTTGGCAACGACGGGGGCGCCGATCCGGTAAGTGGCGCGCACCGATGCCACGCCGTCGGGCACCAGTTCGACGATCGGTTCTTCGTTGGAGAGACTCGGCGCAAAGAGCAGCGGCGATTCTTCGATCTGGGCGAACCACCCGCACTCGCTTCCGGCGCCTTCATGGCCGACGTCCACGATGCAGTAGACCGGCTCGGATGCCAGCTTCTGCTCCTGTTCGACCAGCTCGGGGCGGTCCCGTCGCAGCGACGCCGGCAGGCAGTTGACCGGCGGGATGACATGCGCTCGCGCAAAGCCCGGGATCAAGAAGTATCGACCCCCTTTGGGCGTGGTCTTCACCTGGCGCACGTAGGCGGGGAAGAAGCTGACGAGCTGGCTGTCGAGCTGGATGCCGACCGGGCTCAGCGCTGGAAACCGGTCGCTGGGAAGCGCGGCGCGGCGGAGCACGCCGAACCTTTCGAGGATCGCCGCTTCGAACGGGCTCGACAGTTCGAGCGGCAGCGCTTCGCCGTTCGACGCGGGGCTGCCGGTCCCGGTTGAGAGATCGCAGGGGTCGCTTCGAGTCGGCGCCTTGGCGTGCGCCGCGGCCGACAGCCCCAGGACGGCGGCGGCCGCGAGCGACGCGACCGCCGCGAGAGAGCCCTTGCCCACGACGCTCATCGGCCGTTGACGCTACCAGTCGCGGCAGTCGCGACTCTGCGCACGCGGGCACGCCACGGCCAATCACCTCCGACGCGCGCCCTACCCTCTCGGTTCGTGGCCGACGAACCCGCGAGCCAGACCGCTCGTCCCTACCCGCCTCCGGCGGGCCCGGAGGCGTTCTGGCCGATCCAGGCGACGGTGCTGGTCGCCATCGGCCTGCAGGTCGGGCTATCCGAGCGCCTCACCGTGGGGCCGTCGTGGCTGATCCCCGCGCTCGAGGGCGTGCTGCTGATCGGCCTTTCATTGGCGACGCCGCGCCAGCTCGAGCACGAGCACACCGGACGCCGGCGGACGGCGATCGCGCTGACCGCGCTCGTCAGCGCCGCCAACGTGTTCTCGCTCGTCGAGCTGACGCACTACTTGCTGTACAAAGAACCGGCCAACGGTCACGAGCTGATCGTCTCGGGCATGCTGATCTGGCTGACGAACTTCCTGATCTTCGCGCTGTGGTACTGGGAGATCGACCGCGGCGGCCCCGGCCGCCGCGCCTCCGGGCACGACGGCCCGCCCGACTTCCTGTTCCCGCAGATGTCGGATGACCGCATCGAGCCGCGCTACTGGCGACCGCAGTTCATCGACTACTTGTATGTGTCGCTGACAAACGCCACGGCTTTCTCCCCCACGGACACGATGCCGCTGACGCCGGTCGCGAAGAGCATCATGGGCGTGCAGTCGATCGTCTCGCTCGTCACGATCGGGCTTGTCGTCTCGCGCGCGGTGAACATCCTCTAGTTGGCGAGGCTCGGCTCGATCGCGAGAGCCTGCGCGACCAGCTGGTGCACGTCCTTGCCGGCGCCGAGCGCGAGCGCGCGCCGCAGCGCCTCCAGCGCACCCTCGCGGTCCATCAACGCCAGCCGCAGCCGCCCCAGGCGCTCCCAGGCGCCGGCGTCTGAGGGACCGCGCTTGGCGGCGCGCTCGGCGGCCTCCTCGGCGAGGTCGATCGCGCCCATGTCTTCGTAGATCCGCGCCGCGAAGCGATGCGCAGCCGGGCGGCGACCGTCAACGCGCGCCCAGTCGCGCACGGCGCGCGCCGCCTCGTCGAGCTTGCCGGCGTTCCAGAAGGCGAGCGTCATCAGCCGCAGCACGGCGACGTTGCGCGGCTCGGCATCGCGCGCGTAGATCAGGCGCTGGGCGGCCAGCAGGTACTCGCCTTCGGCCATCGCGCGCTGCGCGGCGATCAGGAAGCGCTCGACGCGCTCGGAGGCGGGGTCGGGTTTGGAGAAGTCCACGAATTTCATGCTGCCGGCGGGCACCGTGCGAATCCCGTGGCTGAACTTGACGCGCGCCCACTGCTGCACCTCCTCGCCGGCGGCGACGGGATCGGATGAGAAGTAGATGCCGGCGACGGTCCCCACGCCCCACTCGGGATAGGACAGGCAGCGCGCGTAGCGGTGCACGACCGAGTGGTCGGGAACGCGGCTGCCGAACGGGTCGTGTTCGGCGCGATCTTTGGCCGCCGCGCGCGCGCGCTGCTCGGCCTCATACGCGCGCCGGCCCGCCTCCTCGCGCTCGCGGCGCGCCGCGGCGGCGCTGACCTTGACGGCGTTGGCCGAGACCTTGCCGCCGCGCGAGCCCTCCGCCAGGCGCTCGAGCTGGTCCGCGGCCTCGTTGATCGCCTTGAGATGGCGCTCGTGCTCGAACTGGCGACCCTGGGGAGCCACGTCCGGGTGCCAGCGCTTGGCCATCCGCCGGCGCGCGAGCTGCACGTCGCGCTTGGTGAACGGCGCCTCCAGCTCCAGCAGGAGGAGATGCTGCTCGACGTCGAGGACGGTGGTGGGCATGACTCGACAACGTTAGCGAGCGGGGCAACCTCCTATCCTGCGTGCGAATGTCTTCCCAGTACATCTTCACGATGCACCGCCTGTCCAAGCTGCATCCCCCGGACAAGACGGTGCTCGACAACGTTTCGCTCGCGTTCTATCCGGGCGCGAAGATCGGCGTGCTCGGCTACAACGGCGCGGGCAAGTCGACGCTGCTGCGGATCATGGCGGGCGTCGATCAGGAGTACCGCGGCGAGGCGGCGCTCGCCCCGGGCGCGACCGTGGGCATGCTCGAGCAGGAGCCACGGCTCGACGAGAGCAAGGACGTCAAGGGCAACGTCGAGGACGGCGTCGCCGAGACCAAGGCGCTGCTCGACCGCTTCAACGAGCTGGCGGCCAACTACTCCGAGGAGACCGCCGAGGAGTTCGGCGAGATCCAGGCCAAGATCGAAGCGGCCGACGCGTGGAACCTCGACACCCAGCTCGAATACGCGATGGACGCGCTGCGCCTGCCGCCGCCGGACGCCGACGTGAGCACGCTCTCCGGAGGCGAGCGCCGGCGTGTGGCGCTCTGCCGCCTGCTGCTGCGCGCGCCGGATCTGCTGCTGCTGGACGAGCCCACCAACCATCTCGACGCGGAGTCGGTCGCGTGGCTCGAGCAGCACCTGTCCGAGTGCAAGGGCGCGATCGTCGCCGTGACCCACGACCGCTACTTCCTCGACAACGTCGCCGGCTGGATCCTCGAGCTCGACCGCGGCAAGGGCATCCCCTATCAGGGCAACTACACGAGCTGGCTGGAGCAGAAGCAGGCGCGCATGGCCCAGGAAGAGCGCTCGGAAAAGGGGCGCGAGCGCACGATCGCGGCGGAGCTGGAATGGGTCCGCACCAACCCCAAGGGCAAACGCACCAAGTCCAAGGCGCGCCTGGCGCGCTATGAGGAGCTGATCTCCGAGGAGCGCAACGTCAAGCTCGACGAGGTCCAGATCCACATCCCGCCCGGCCCGCGCCTCGGCGGCAAAGTGCTGACCGCGACCGACGTCTCCAAGGGGTTCGGCGACCGGCTGCTGATCGAGTCGCTGTCGTTCGACCTGCCACGCGCTGGGATCGTCGGCGTGATCGGCCCCAATGGCGCGGGCAAGACGACGCTGTTCAGGATGATCACCGGCGAGGAGGCGCCCGACAGCGGCAAGATCGAGCTCGGCGACACGGTCAAGCTCGCCTACGTCGACCAGTCGCGCGACTCGCTGAACCCCGAGAAGACAGTGTGGGAGGAGATCTCCGAAGGCTATGACCACATCAAGGTCGGCGAGCGCGAGGTCAACTCGCGCCAGTACACGGCCGGCTTCAACTTCAAGGGCTCAGATCAGCAGGCGCGCATCGGCAAGCTCTCCGGCGGCGAGCGCAACCGCGTGCACCTCGCCAAGCTGCTGCGCAGCGGCGGCAACCTGCTGCTGCTCGACGAGCCCACCAACGATCTCGACGTGGACACGCTCCGTGCGCTCGAGAATGCTCTGCTGGAATTTCCCGGCTGCGCGATCGTGATCTCCCACGACCGCTGGTTCCTCGACCGGGTCGCCACGCACGTGCTGGCGTTTGAGGGCGACTCGCAGGTCACGTGGTTCGAGGGCAACTTCGAGGCATACGAGGAGCACCGCCACGCGCTGCTCGGCGCCGCCGCCGACCGGCCGCACCGCATCACCTACAAGCGGCTGGTCCGTGGCTGACCCGTCCTCCGGCGGCACGTCCGTCGAGCAGAGCGAGACGTTTACCGACCACGACGGGGCGTCCGTCGCCGACGAGCCGGCGTCCACGCCCGGCAAGTTCGACCGCGACACGGCGGTGTGGCGCGAGGGAGGCTCGGGATCCGAGACGGTGTTCGGCGCAGAGGTCTCGCCCGACTGGCGCGCCGGCCGCGGTCCGCACGGCGGCTATCTGGCGGCGATGCTGCTGCGCGCCCTGATGCAGAGCGTCGCGGACCCAGCGCGCGCGCCGCGCTCGCTGACGATCCACTACGCCAGGGCGCCCGTGCCCGGCCCCGTGCGCATCCGCACGGTGATCGAGCGCGAGGGGCGGTCGCTGAGCACGCTCTCGGCGCGCCTGGAGCAGGACGGCAAGCCGGCGGCGCTCGTGCTCGCGGCGTTCTCGGTCCCGTGGGGCGGACCGGAGATCTCGGACTTCGGGATGCCGCAGGTCGCCCCACCCGACGACACGCGCGAGCCGGGGACGCTGATCAAGCACGGCGCCCCGCCGTTCGCGCGCCACATCACCCTGCAGCCACGGCTCGGCGGCATGCCCTTCTCGGGGGCGGAGCAGCCGATGGAGCTGGGCGGGTGGCTGGGGCTCGCCGAGCCGCGGCCGATCGACGCGCTGTCGCTCGCCTTCTTCAGCGACGCGCTCATCCCCGCGCCGTTCATGCGCATCCCGGAGCCGAACGCGGCCCCGACGATCGACCTGACCGTCCACTTCCGCGTGCCGATGCCGCGCGAAGCGAACCCCGACCCCAACGAGCTGTGCCTCGTGCGGGTGCAGGGCGGACTCATCCGCGACGGCTTCTTCGAGGAGGACACCATGACCTGGGCGGCCGACGGGACCGTGCTCGCTCATTCCCGCCAGCTCGCGCTGCTGATCCCGATGGGGATCGAATAGGCTGCCCGCCATGCCCGACTACACAGCCAAGAAGATCGATCAGATGGAGGCTGGCTTCGGCGGCGGCTTCATCAAGGCGAGAGCCGAGCTGGGCGTCACGGCCTTCGGGTTCCAGGTGATCCAGCTCCCGCCGAACTTCAACGACTACCCCGAGCACGACCACGCGGAGAGCGGCCAGGAGGAGGTCTACCTCGCCCTCAACGGCTCCGGCTGGCTGGACGTCGAAGGCGAGCGCGTCGATCTCGACGCCGAGACGCTCGTGCGCGTCGGCGCTGAGACCAAGCGCAAGGTCCACTCGGGCCCCGAGGGCCTGCGCATGCTCGTCATCGGCGGCTGCCCCGGCGAGGCCTACAAGATCTCGCCGAACACCGAGCTCAGCGCCGCCGCGTAGCCGAGCCGGCGCCGCGTCAGCCGAGCGCGACCGGCAGCGGCAGGCTGTACGTGGCGAAGCTGCGTCGCGAGTGCGTGCTCTCCCTGACGCTGGTCGTGAGGCGGTAGATGGCGGCGCTCGCGCCTGCGGGCACACTGATGCTTACGCGGAAGTGGCCGTTGACGGCCGGCTTGAATTTGAGCACCCGGCTCGCGCTGCCGCATTTGAGCTGCTGTTCGACTGTCACCGCGGCAACCGGCGACGCCAGTGGCGGCACGACCTGACCGACCAGGATCACGCGGCCGCCGACGACCGTCGGGCTTTCCAGGCTGAGGCGCCTGGTCAGCTTCAGCGAAAGCGAGCGCTGTCCGCCGGATTCGGCCGTGTAGCGGGCGCTGTTGCTGGCGCGAAGCCGAGCCGGCGGCAGCGGCACGCTTGCTGAGAACAGCCCGTTGGCGCCAACCGTCGTGATGCCCACCTGCCTGCTGGCGCCGAAGATGATCTTCACCTGCCTGCCGTCAAGACTGCTCGCGGCACTGCCGTTCAGCAGCACGTGGCTGCCGTGGATCACCACGTCGTTGAGCACGAGCGCGCGCGAGCTGCAGCCGTGCAGCACTTCTTCGGTCTGCTTCGGGCTGCTGCTGGTGGTCGTCACCGTGTAGGTGAGTTCAGCTGTGGCGGTCTGTCCGTCTTTGCTCTTCGCAGTCACCTTGTAGTCGTGCGAGCCGGCCGTCGCCGTGTCGAGCGTTCCAGCGCCTGTGGAGGCGCCGTTGGAGTCGGTGCACGATTCGAGCCCCGGCCCACCGGCGCCCTCCTGACACGCGAACGCGGTGTGGACGACCGCGCCGAGCGCGTAGGAGCCGCCGGCGGCGGGCGAGCTGATCGACGCGGTGGGCGGCGACGGTGCCGCCGACGTCAGCAGCTGCTCATCGGCGCCTTCGATCGTACCGCCCGCGCTGGTCGCGACGAGACGGAAATGGTAGGTGGTGCTGGGCGAAAGCCCCGTGATCGTCGCGGACACCGCTACCGGTTCGCCGCCGGCGCCGGGCGATGCGCCGCACGGCGCGATCTGGCCGTAGGCGGTGGTCGTGCCCCATTCGAAGCGGCAGGAGCTGATCGGCGAGCCGTTCGGGTTGACGCTTCCGTTGAGCGTCGCCTGGGTGCTTGTCACCGCAGTTGCGGCAGCGCTTGCCACCGTGGGCGGCGTCGCGGGCCCGGAGAACACGTAGGCCTGGCCGACGCCGCCTTCTGAGCCGACTTTCTTGAATTCGGCGCCGACAAGGACCGTGCTCCCCGCAATCGCGACATCGCCCCCGAACGTCGCGCCGCTTTCAGGCGTCGACGGGCTGAACTCTTCCGTCTGGGTCGCGCTCGCCCAGCCGGATGCCGGTTCCGAGTACAGATAGACCTCGCCCTGCTGTCCGGCGTGGACCGCTCTGGCGCCCGCAAGGATCGTCTTTGCGTCGACTGCCACGGAGGATCCGAGTTCGTCGTCTTCTTCACCATGCAGCACGGTCAGCTGCGCGGTCGCCGCGGAGGTGGTTTTCCAGCCTTCGTGTGGCTCGGCGTAGACGTAGACGACGCCGGCCCTTTCGGTCGCTTCCGCGGTCGCAAACGGGGCGCCCGCGACGATCGTGCCCCCGGAGATCGCAAGCGCATTGTGATTCTGGCCGAGATGCACGCTCGTGCCGCCGGTAGTGCTGAGCTCCGCGGCCTGCGTCTCGGTTTTCCAGCCGCCGGCGGGACGGGTGAAGACGTACACGGTCCCGTCGCTACCGTGTTCGGGCGCGCTCGCGACGATCGTTTCACCTTCGATCGCGACGGCCGTGCCGAGTGCGTCGTTTTCTGCGCCGTCGGACGCGGTCAGCTGCGCGGTTGCGACGCTCGTGTTTTCCCAACCGCCCACCGGCTTGACGAACACGAACAGCTCGCCCTGGTCCGGATGTCCGCTGACTTTGGTGCGCCATTCCCCGAGGACGATCGTTTCGCCGGAGATCGCAACGGAGCTCTGACCTTCGGCTTCTTCTCCGACGTGCCCGGTGTCTGGCGTGAGCTTCACCGGCGTCGGGGCTTTGACAGACCCGACCCAACCCTGTGCCGGTCGCGTGAAGACCCACGGGCCATACACGATGGTTTCGGCGTTAGCCGACATCGCGAGCGAGTAGGGCGGATCGCTCACCACTCCGCCGGCGGAGAGCTCCGTCGAGTTTTCGACGTTTTCCCAGCCCGTCGACGGCCGCAGGAACACGTACACCTTGCCCGTCCCAGCGTTCGGGCCGGCCACGGCGAGCGTCGATCCGTCGGCCGAGAGCGCGACCTCAGCGCCGATGTGCTCTCCACCAAGCTCGCTGGTCTCGCTGAGAACGGCGCTCTGCACGAACGGGTCGATCACGACTGGGTAGCGCGCGTGAGCGTCGTCGACGACAATCAGCACGCGGCCGCCGTGCAGCGCGAGGTGGGCCGCCAGCCGGTGACCCAGGGCGTCCGTCGCCGAGAGGCCCGTGTAGCGCAGCACCGCGCTGCCGTTGCGCCCGCGCAGGGTGAGCCCGAGGCGGTCGGGGTTCAGCGTCGCACGCAGCTTGCCGCTCAGCGCCACCGCGAGCGTCAGTGCTCCCGTGCCCGCAGAGGGGCGGCGCGCCACGCGGAAGCCCTGCTCCAGCCCGGCGGGCCCATTTGCGTACCACTCCTGCACCGCCGGGAGTTGGTAGACGACACGGTTGCGCGCTGCGCGCGGTGCGACCGACGGCAGCGGCGCGAGCGCGGTGCCGCGGCCGATCGCGGCCAGCGTGAATCCGGCCGAGTGCCCCTGCGCGTGGACCACTGCCCCGGTCGCTCGGAAGCTCGTCGCCAGCCCCGCACCGGATGCGCTGAGGCCGGCGGGACCGGTTCCAGCCCAGAATGCGCGTTCGCGGTCGCCGATGTTGCGCGACACGGCACCCTGCTCGGCGATCGGCAGTTCGGTGAGCTGATGGGGAGAGGCGGCGAGAGCGCTAGCCGGAGCCTGGCTCAGCGAGGACTGACTGTGCTGCCTCGCGAGGAGGATGACGAGCGCCACGGCGAGCAGCACGACGAGGATGTACACCGTGCGGCGCACGGCGCGCGGCACGAGAGCGTGCAGGACAAGCCGGTGCGAGATCATGCGATTCCCCCATATCGTCACTATGTGTGTCTGTCGACGCGCAAGCCTACCGGAGCGCTGCAAGACGCTCAGCGCGCGAACGAGGTGTCGCGCTTCAGGCGCAGCGCGGCGGCAGCGATCAGGCGCGCGCAGGCGTGCACGTCGTCGAGCTGGACGAGCTCGACGGGCGAGTGCATGTAGCGGATCGGGATCGACACGAGGCCGGTCGGCACACCGCCGCGGCTGATGTGCACGGCGTCGGCGTCGGTGCCGGTTGCGCGCCCGGAGGCCTCGACGGTGAAGGGGATCTTCTCGGCCTCGCCGGCCTTGAACAGCAGCTCGAAGACGGCGTTGTTGAGCGTGGAGCCGCGCGTGATCACGGGTCCTGAGCCGAGCTCGTGCTTGCCTGCCTCCTTGACGTCGACCCCGGGGGCATCGGTCGCGTGGGTGACGTCGATCACGATCGCTGCGTCGGGCTCGAGCGCAAAGGCGCTCGTGCGCGAGCCGCCGAACGTGGTCTCCTCCTGTGCCGCGGCGACCGCCGCGACCTCCCACTGCGCGCCGCCGGCCTTGGCGATCAGGCGGGCGGCCTCCAGCGCGACGAACGATCCCAGGCGGTTGTCCAGCGCGCGCGCGACGAGCCGCCCGTTGGGGAGCTCGAGCGGCTGGGCGTCGATCACGGCGACGTCGCCGATCCGCACCAGCCCACGCGCCTGCTTGCCGTCGCGCGCACCGATGTCGATGTGCATGTCGCGGATGTCGGCGACCTTCTTGCGCTCCTCATCGCGCAGCAGATGGATCGGCTTCTTGCCCACGACCCCCGCCACCGGCCCATCGCTCGTGTCGAGCACGACGCGCTGGCCGACGAGGATCTGCGCGTCCCAGCCACCGACCTCGCGGAACCACAGGTAGCCGTCATCGTCGATGTGCGTGACGATCAGCCCGATCTCGTCGATGTGCCCCATCACGAGCAGGCGCCGCGGGGCGCCGTCGTAGCCGTGCTTGGGCGCCACCAGCGCTAGCGGCGTGCCAACCACATCGGTGCTGACCTTGGCGAAGTCGCCGGCGGCAGCGCACCACACGGCCGCCGGCGCGGTCTCATAGCCGGACGGCCCGCGTGCCAGCAGCAGCTCGCGCAGGACCGGGGGCAGGCCGGGCGGGCGGGCGCGCTTGGTGGCTGCTTTGGGCGCTTTGCGCGGGGCTGGACTCACTCGGCGAGCAGGGTTCGCAGGGCGTACTGGAGGATGCCGCCATGGCGGAAGTACTCCGCCTCTCGGGGAGTGTCGATCCGCACGCGCGCATCGAACTCGACCGGCGCGGCGCCGTCGCGCTCGGCACGCACGCGCACCTCGCGCGGCGGTCCGCCACCGCCGCCCATCGCTTCGGCGAGCCCTGTCATCGAGAAGGTCTCCGCGCCGGTGAGCCCGAGCGCGTGGGCGCTCTGTCCATCGGGGAACTGCAGCGGCAGCACGCCCATGCCGATCAGGTTCGAGCGGTGGATGCGCTCGAAGCTCTGCGCGATCACCGCGCGCACGCCGAGCAGCTTGGTGCCCTTGGCGGCCCAGTCGCGCGAGGAGCCGGTGCCGTACTCCCTGCCGGCCAGCACCACCAGGTCGATGCCCTCCTGCATGTAGCGCATCGCGGCGTCGAAAATCGGCATCTGCTCGTTCGAGCCGTCGGCGAGGTAGCGCGTCCAGCCGCCTTCGGGAAGCGGCGCGCCCTCCCCGCCGAGCTGGTTGCGCAGGCGGATGTTGGCGAACGTCCCGCGCACCATCACCTCGTGGTTGCCGCGACGTGCGCCGTAGGAGTTGAAGTCCCTCGGCGCGACGCCCTTCGCCTGCAGGTAGGCGCCAGCGGATCCGTCGCGCTTGATCGACCCGGCCGGTGAGATGTGGTCGGTGGTGACGCTGTCGCCGAGTAGCGCGAGCACGCGCGCGCCGCCGATGTCGCTCACGGCCCGCGGCTCGGGCGGCATGCCCTCGAAGTAGGGCGGCAGGCGCACGTACGTCGACTCCGGATCCCAAGCGAAGCGCTCGCCGTCGGGGACCGGCAGGCCGTTCCAGCGCTCGTCGCCGGCGAATACCTCGCCGTAGCTGCGGCGGAACATGTCTGCCCGCACCGCCTCGCCGACCGTCTGCGCAACCTCGTGCGCGGAAGGCCAGATATCGGCGAGATAGACGTCCTCGCCATGCTCGTCCTGGCCGAGCGGATCGGCGACGATGTCGATGTCCATGCTCCCCGCCAGCGCGTACGCGACGCATAGTGGCGGCGAGGCGAGGTAGTTGAGCTTCACGTCGGGGTGGATGCGACCCTCGAAGTTGCGGTTGCCAGACAGCACCGAGGCGACCGCCAGGTTCGCGTCGTTGATCGCCGCGGAGACCTCCTCGGGCAGCGGCCCGGAGTTGCCGATGCAGGTCGTGCAGCCGTAGCCGACGAGGTTGAAGCCGAGCTGCTCGAGCGGCTCGGTGAGGCCAGCGCGGTCGAGATACTCGGTGACGACCTTCGAGCCGGGCGCCAGCGAGGTCTTGACCCACGGCTTGGAGCGCAGGCCGCGGGCTAGCGCGTTGCGCGCGAGGATGCCGGCGCCGACCATCACGGACGGGTTCGACGTGTTGGTGCAGCTCGTGATCGCCGCGATCACGACGTGGCCGTGATCGAGCTCGAAGCTCTCGCCGCCGACCGTCACCGGCGTGGCGGCGTGACAGCGCTCGAGCGTCGCCGTCGCGTGCTGGGCGGCGTGCTCGGCGCCGGCGCTCAGCGGCTGCGCGTGCCCGGGGGACTCATTCGCCGCGGGATCGGAGGCTGGGTATGACTCGGCGACCGCCTCGTCCAGCGCGTCGGGCTGCTCGCCGTCACTGGGCACGTAGTCGACCAGCGCGCGCCTGAACGCGCTCTTGGCGTCACTCAGCGCGACCCGGTCCTGCGGGCGCTTGGGGCCGGCGAGGCTCGGCTCGACGGTGCTCAGGTCGAGCTCGATCGTGTCCGAGAATGTCGGTTCTTCTGAGTGCTCGTCGTGCCACAGACCTTGCTCCTTCGCGTAGGCCTCGACGAGCGCGATCTGCTCGGGCGCGCGGCCGGAGAGCTCGAGGTAGGTGAGCGTCTCGGCGTCGATCGGGAAGATCGCGCAGGTCGAGCCGAACTCGGGCGACATGTTGCCGATCGTCGCGCGGTCGGCGATCGGCAGACCGACGAGGCCGGCGCCGTAGAACTCGACGAACATCCCCACGACGCCACGCTCACGGAGCATCTGCGTGACGGTCAGCACGAGGTCCGTCGCGGTCGTGCCCTCGGGGAGCTGGCCGTGCAGTCGAAAGCCGAGCACCTGGGGGATCAGCATCGACATCGGCTGACCGAGCATCGCCGCCTCAGCCTCGATGCCACCGACGCCCCAGCCGAGCACGCCGAGACCGTTGACCATCGTCGTGTGCGAGTCGGTGCCGACGAGCGTGTCGGGGTAGGCCTGGCCGGTCTTGTCGTTTGGAAAGACGACGCGCGCGAGGTACTCGAGGTTGACCTGATGCACGATGCCGGTGTCGGGCGGGACGACGGCGAAGTCGTCGAACGCCCCCTGGCCCCAGCGCAGGAACGTGTAGCGCTCCTGGTTGCGCTCGAACTCGAGCTCGGCGTTGAAGCGGAAGGCGTCGCGCGTGCCAAACGCGTCGACCTGCACGGAGTGGTCGATCACGAGCTCGGCGGGCGCGAGCGGGTTGATCTTCGCGGGGTCGCCGCCCATGGCGGCCATCGCGTCGCGCATCGCCGCGAGATCGACGACCGCGGGCACACCGGTGAGGTCCTGCATGAGCACGCGCGCGGGGGTGAATGCGATCTCCTTGCTCGGCTGCGCGTTTGCGTCCCAGCTGGCCAGCGCTTCGATGTCCGCCGCTGTGACCGCGCCGGCGCCCTCGGTGCGCAGCAGGTTCTCGAGCAGCACCTTCAGCGAGAACGGCAACCGCGAGACGTCGAAGCGCTGCTGGAGCGCGTCCAGCCGGAAGATCTCATACGTGCGCGCGCCGACCTCGAGTGTGTCCTTAGCGCCAAAGCTGTTCTCCGACATGGGCATCTCCCGTGCGATCCGCGGGTCTACAGGGACTTCTCGCAGTCTCGCAGAGTCAGCGTCACGACTCCGCGGCTGCCCACCCGAGGGCGGTGAGCTCAGCGGGCGCGCTCCCCCTACGGGGACGATGCGGACGCGCGCGTCACGCGCCCCTTGCCCTGGCGCTTGGAGCGCAGCAGCGCGACGTCGCATGCTTCGAGCAGTTCGTCGGTGCTCATCGGCGCCCGCCACTGCGCGGCGCCGATCGAGGCCGATACGCCCACGCCGACGCCATCGTGGGTCGGGATCGCGCGCAGCCGCTCGAGCGCGCGGGTTGCCGCTGCGGCCGCGCTGTCGAGCTCCGCGTTGGGCAGGATCACGACGAACTCGTCGCCGCCGTAGCGCGCGACACGGTCAAACGCGCGGAACTCCCCGACGAGCGCCTGCACCACGCCGCGCAGCAGTGCGTCGCCGGCCTGGTGGCCGTGACGGTCGTTGACGAGCTTGAAATCGTCGAGGTCGATCAACAGGCACGACAGCGGGCCGCCCGTGCGCGTCGCGCGCCCGATCTCCTCGTCCAGGCGTCGACGCATCGCGCGGTGGTTCATGCAGCCTGTGACCGCGTCCGTGCCCGCCTCGGCGCGAGCGCGTGACAGCGCCAAGGCCGTCCCCGCCTGCTCAACCAGCGCGGCGGCCAACTCGACCTCCGGCGGCGAGAAGACGCCGGATTCGCGGCGCACCAGTACCACCACCGCCTCGACCTCCCCCCGCTCGGCCAGCGGCAGCAGCAGCGCGCTGGTGACCGGGCCGGTCTCCGCGAGCCGCGGAATGCTGGCCGTGAGCCCGTCGGCGTCGAGCGCCAGGAAGCTCGTGCGCGTGCTCGCCACCCAGCTCACGCCCGGCGGGCGCTCGACACGCGGCAGCAGGTAGCTGAGCCGCCCGATGCCACCGGACATGTACACCGTCACCAGCTCGTCCTCGCCGTCGCCGTCGACGAGGAGATGCTGGATGTGCACCTCCTCGGCCCCCGGCACCGACAGCAGCTCGCGCGCCAGCGCTCGAAACACGGAGTCCGCGTTGCCGGCGCTGTCGGCCAGCGCGGTCAGATGGCGGATGCCCGCCAGCAGGCGATCGACGCCCGCAGACGACGCTGAGGTATCCGTACCCGTAACGACATCCATGGCGACAATGTACGGCATGCAGCGCCCGTCGTGGGGGACGGCCGCCGGCCGTCCCCCACGTGATCGGGTTCTCCTTCTGAGCCTGCTAGCCGAACCTGAGCGTCACGGTCGCGGACGAGTGGGCGCCCTTCTTGGGCACGAACCCGACGCGGAGCTTCACCTTGAACGGGCGCCGCCTGCTGCGCCCGCTGCTCGAGAGCGGAACCTTGAGCGTTGTGGCTTTGCTCGCGCTGTTGAGCGTGCGGCGCACCGTCGACAGACCTGGGCCACTGCCGCTTATCCGGCCGGCGGAGTAGGTCTCGATCGTCAGGTACGCGGTGTTGCCGACGACCCTGTGACCGACGATCTGCACGCCACAGCCGGTCGGGGCGATGATCGTGTTCTGTTTGACCTGCTTGCCGTTCTGGCCGGTGATGATCGTCGGCATGACGAGCTTCGCCGTACACAGGTTCGTCTTGAGACTTTCCGCCGCCAGCGCCGAGTGCGGCCCGAGCGGGAGGTTGACGGTGACGCTCGAGACCGGCACATCGGGCGTCGACTCGAAGTTCGTCGTCGTGATGCCCTTTTTGATGTGCGTCTTACCTTCGACGATCACGCGCACACCGTCAGCTTCGAGCACGAGCTCGAGGGCGGGGAATTCTTCGCCGCCGTGTGAGACGAGGAACGCAGGTCCTTTCATGACCGCCGGGAGCACCGGCGTGACCGCTTCCGCGGTGCCGACTTCGGACCCCGGAGAGACTTTCGCGCAGCTGAGCGGGTTTTCTTCAAACGTCTTCGCCAGACACGCTTTCTGCAGCGTCGTCAGGCGCGAGGGCAGCGCTTTCGGCAACGTCACGAACACCGACTTGATGTTCGACTGTCCCGGCGCCATCGTGATCTTCGTCACCAGGCTCGCACCGTTGGCTTTCGACGATTTGCCGCTCGTTGACGCAGTGAACGTCGGCTTGAACGCAAGCGCACTGCAACCTTCGATCGGCAGCGGGCTCTTGAGCCCTGTCTGTAGCGCTCCGAACGTCGACGTCAAGCTCGTTTCCGTTTCGCCCGTCGCGCAGCTCGTCGGGTTGATCAGGAAGCCTTGCCTGTTGACGTTGACGCTGATCGACCGCAGCCGTATCGGGATACCGCCGACGATCGTGGGCAGCGTGGTTTGAGCTGTGACGCGAGCCGTGGTCGGGTTGATGTTGATCGTCGAGCGAGTCTTCACGGGCCCGAGATTGAATGGCCCCGCCACCGCGGGCACGACGATCGACAGACCGAACGGCGCGTTGTTGTAGGGCCCAGTCATGTACACCGATCCCGGGAACGAGTACGGGGAGCTGCCCGACCCGGCTGTCACGGTGACGGTGCCGATCTTGCTGGCAGCGCCACATTTCCCTTCGGCCGCCTGCGGTTCACCGCATAGGGTCACATCCGGGATCTCACCGATCAGACCAGAGGGCAGCGTCGTGGTGACCTTTTCCAGATACTGCTGGCCTTCGGCCCGTGCCAGGCTGAATGTGTAGGAGTTGTGCGCTCCGGCGGTGGTGTTTTCGTATTCCGTGCTCTGGCTGAGCGAGAACGGGAGCGACGCCGCGCAACCGGTGATCGGCACGCCAAACGTGGCGTTGGCGGTCGCGACTCCTTCCGTCGCCACCGGCGTGAAGCTGGTGGAGCCGGTAGGCGTCCCGCAGATGAGCGGGTTGGCCACAGACGTCAACGCACCGCGGTTGAAGTGCAGTGTCAGGCTGCTGAACGGCTGTTCAGGGTTTTCCTTGAACACCGTCGTCAGCTGACCGGTCGCTTCGTTGGGAACCACTTCTGCTTTCAGCCTGACCGACACGTCGTATCGTGCTGAGTTCGCGACGACGTACACGATGTAAGGGGGACCGGTGATCGGACTCGTTTCGGCGGCCGGCGGGAGCGGGCCCCCGAGGTACATCGTGCCGGTGAGCGAGCCCGGACGCAGCGTCGGCACTTCAAGGCTCACGGTGCCGAGTTCAGAGCCGGCAGGGCATGCCACGCCGAACGTTTCGCTGTGGATCCTCGCCTGTGCGACCGTGCAGGCTTCGAGCCCGGACGCCGCGGAAGGGTTCAGCGTCATGCCTTCCGGTAGCGTGATCGTTCCAGTCCTCGCCTGAGAGCTGTCGATTTCTTCTTCTCCCGTGAAATGCTTGAGGCTCACTTCAGCGGTGATCTGGTCCGGCTGATCGCTTCCGCTCGCTCCCGCTTCCAGGCTGAACAACGGGTTGAAGGGGACTTTTTTGCATTCCTGGAGGCCGATCTTGGTTTCGTAGGATTTTCTCGCAAATTCTCGCGCGCCGCTCGCCACGCTTTTAGCGATTTCTGCTTCGGTACCGAGCGGGACGCCTTCCAGGCTCAGCGTCGTCGTGTGGTTGCCCGGACAGTTCGTGCCATTTGTGATGAACGCCCCATTGCCCGCGCGGCCATAGTCGAGCTGGCGCGACCTGATGAGTGGAAGAGCGGGAGAGACATTGACTTCGAAGTAGTCGTGATAGTCGCCAACGTTGGTGCCCTTTTCTTCTTTGCCCCATTCGACGTCGCCTTCGACGAGAGTGTGGGCGTAGTACTGCGCTGCAGCCAGCCCACCGGTTACCCCATGTGCTTCAAGCACTTTTTTGGTGAGCGGTATCGGCAGTTTTAGCGCTGCTCCATAGAGCGCCGAGCGCGCCTTCGCCGGCGGCTTCGGAGGTTCGAGGTTGTAGAGCACTCCTGCCAGCGGAACGTCGCCCGCTTCACCGGCAAACACGATCGCCCTTTCTTCCCCGATGACCGTACTTTCCGGTCCCGTTTCGTGCGGTCCGAGTCCGCCCGCTTTGCATTTGGGGGCTTCAAAGAAGCCGAACGTCGCCGCGAGCGGCCCTTCGCCGAATTCTTTCAACGTGCACTGAGGCACGTTTGCAGGGCTGGTTGCGAGTCCGGGCGCAACATCAACCCTGACGTGCGTCACGACGGCGTCCGGAACGGCGGTGCCTGTTTCGATGTTCCCTTCGTGTGTGACCGTGAAGTCGGTCACGCCGAAGGGAACGTGCCCAGCAGCCTGGGTGTAGCCTTCCGCTTCGGATTTGACGATTTCCGGTTCGACTGTTTCGCCGAACGGCGCTTTGCCGTTTTCGCCGCAGGTTTCGTGGGCCTGGTTGCAGTTGATCCCGACGAATTTTTCGATTCCGAGACTGGCCTGCGCAGCCGGTGCCGAAAGGGCTACGAGCGCGAGCGCGCTCGCAACGAGCGCTACGAACGAAACACGGACCCTGGACCTCACGGCTACCTCCCTATCGAGACTTCGGCAGTGATCGAGAACGGCTGTGCGCGTCAAAGACGGCTATACCCCTCGGGACTCCGAGCAGGCGAAAAAGTTGCGGTCGAGCAAAGGAACTATTAGACGGACCCTCCTCAAGTCCTCCAAGCAAGCTAGGGGCAGCACCGGACGGCTCCGGTCGCCCTCGACGCATGTTGTGGTGCTCGGGATAGCGTCGCCGCCGGCGTTTGGATCACCGCTCGGTGACTGGCTGCGCGGCCAGGTCGTCACCGCCAAGAGTGACTGGCTAGTCGGAAGTTTTTGAGGCCGGGGCGCTGAATTCCCCGGGGTGGCGGGGCTCTGGCCCTGTTTTGGGCTGGCGGGTTCTGTCTACGCGGTGAGCTTGATGTCGAGTAGTTCGAGTGCTCT